>NZ_JBQFUL010000003.1:0-694071 GCF_056539165.1 Ruegeria sp. BC7
TGGTTTTATCAATGTTCCCAGATATGCCCGAGTGTCGGCATCCCACGAGCTGGGGTCCTCTCCATGAGCGACCACCGCGTGGAGTTCCATGCAGGAAACGCGAACCTGTTTTCCCAGTACCCGCGCGTCTTGATCAAAAGCCCCGAACCAAACTCGGGCAAGACGACCGTGTTGGAACTCATGGCCTTCACCGTCCCGCAAGCCGTCATACTGGACCGTTCGACCTCCGCTTCGGTGATAGCGATGTTTGATATCGCGAAAGGTTCGGTGGCGTTTTTCCTCGACGAACTGGACACATGGGTTGCCACGAAAGAAGGCAACGACGATATGACCGGTATCTGGAACTCAGGTTTTGAGCGGGGCAAACAATCCGCGAAGATGGAGCAGATAGGGAACACGTGGCAACCGGTGTTCCGGTCGTTGTATGCGCCGGTCGCCGGGGCATCACTCCACGACCTGCCCCCAGCAAACGAAAGTCGGGCCTACGTGGTTCGCATGGTGCCAGACCGCACTGGAAGCAAACAAAACATCCGGAAAGAAAAGAACGTGCTTGGGGGAAACCCGCTGGACGACCTGCGGCAACAGGTGGTGGACTTCTGGGCCGGGGAACCCGAAATCGAACTGGCCCCGAGTACCGAGGACCTCGACGGGCTTGGAGGTCGGGACGCTGACCGGGCCGTGCCATTGATTTTGCTGGCGCGGTTCGCGGGCGGCGACTGGTACGACCGACTGCGGGCTGGGATGGCCTATATCCAAAACCGGAACGACCCCAAACAGGGGCCAAACCGAGAACTGTTGGAAGACCTTTGCCGGGTGTACGTTGCTGGCGACCCGGGACACCTGCCGAGTTCGGACGCGGTGTCACGTCTGGTGAGCCCGCAGCGGTTATTACTGGTATAACGGCGCGAAAATCCAATAGAAGAGTGCTTCCGAAAACTGGCGTATTTGTGAAAGGAATTGGCGCAGATTGAAAAGGCACAAAATTCTGAAGTAAGTACATCTAATCCAAATAGGCGGCCACCATTCCGAGAAATAGGACTAACAAATGAAGCATCTGGTCTTAGCTACTATTTTGACTTTTGGCGCTGGGGTCGTGTCCGCCCAGAGCCTTGACGGAAATGCGCTGTGGGAAGTTTGTAGCAGTACTGTGCGCAGTGACGAAGCGTTCTGTGCCGGTTACGTTTTTGGCGTAAATGATGGCGGAATGTATACTGCCCTTGCTGCACGCATTCAAAACAGCGAAGATGTAACCGAACTAGACGTAAACAAAGCACTCAAAGAAGTTAATAGCGTTCTGGGATACTGCACACCGAATTCCGTAACTTCTCCTCAAGTTACGGACATTTTTAAGGCATACTTGGAAAAAAATCCCGATCAAAGGCATTATCCTGCACAAATTCTCTTCACTGCGGCAATGAAAGAAGCGTTCCCTTGTGAATGAGACCCTGTATCAGTTGTTTCGGCGGTTGGGTATCAGACGGTGTCGTCCCAGTGGTTGGGGAGTTCCGGTTCACTGGGCAACACATCTGGCGCGGTCACTCCGTGCTTGGTCAACCACTCGCGGATGGTGGCCCACTCGTCCTGTAGGCTGGGCTTCGAGCGCCATTCCTGCAGTTGTTCGAGTTTGCATTTGAGGTCAAAGGGGATAGTTCGGGGCCACTCGGTCATGGCTCATGTTCTACTTTTGTTCTAACTCAGGTCAAGTCACATTTTCGCGGATTACCCGAGTGCAAAATCCAGGATCACACACCCTATCGCGAACACGCATAGAAACAACGGACCCCAAGGAAAGGTCGCCTTGGGGGTCACTTGGATGTTGATTGTGATGTTGGGTTCATGGGCATCGGTTTCGGGCGTGTCCTTGGACCCGGGGAACTGGACTACGTTGGTCATGCCGCCAACCCCCTTTTCACAGCTTCCGCAACTCGGTCTAACTCTGCTTCCGACCGGCTGTGCCATTTGTTGTAGGCCGGTGGAGCCAGCGAGGGCATTTCGATAACGCAACTATTGGCGATGTCCAATCGAGCCAAATCGTTGGCCGCGCCGCGCCCATGCACAACTACGACCTTGGGCGAAATCCGGTTGTGGACCCACTCGAAAATCTTGGTTCCAACCCTGCGCTGATTTTCGGTCAGATCGGCGCTCATAGGCGTGGAAAAGCAGACCACGTTGGTTTCCAGAACCTTTGCTCCAACGTGTTTGAGGCGCTCCGATAACCGGTCGATGTTTGTCCGGGTCGGGGATGTCTCGCAAAGTTGTTCGTAGAGGCCACGGCACGACTGGCCGTTGCGATTGAACAGGGCATCAACGTGCCGCTCTTGGCTGCCAACGAGGTCCACAGAGTAGCCGTTGCGTTGGTTACGCCCGACGATGAAACAGTCGGCTTCGGATGGGTCCGACAGGTCAGTCATCCAAGGGCGCGGATATTGTCCCTCGCTGGGCGCTGTGTAGACGAACGCCTCATAATACAGGTCTTGGCTTTCACACACCCTCATATTTGTTGCCTTTGCTTCGGTTCTCAGACATTGGCACCACCCTAAGGTTCCATGGGGCGTGTAACATCGACTGAATAGCGCGGCAGGTGTTTTCACCTTGCAGTGGGATCACGTGGTCCACCTCATACCCTTCTGGGCAATTCTCATAGATGACTTCGATCTCATCATGCTCTGCCCATTCGGGCGTGGCGTCATAAAGTGCCGCGCGACGACGCGCCGCTTTAGCGTTGAACTTGCCGCGGTTTTTTTCAATCCACTTTCGCTGGTATGCTTGTTCGCGTTCGCGCAAATCTTCCGGCGTCCGTGCCGCTGCAATCGCAGAAATCTCAGCCTTTCGCTCACCCGGTGCCGCGTCAGTTCCGTAGTAATCTGCATACCAAGCATTGTACTTGTCGGTCCGACGGAATTCACGTTGATACTCGGCCTTAGCCTTACTCTCGCAGTCTTCCGATCCGCAAAAAATCTGATAGTTGCCGCTCTTGGTAAACTCGCACCCACAGATTTTACATTTGGGCTTAGGTCTTAACGCTGCTTTTGATTGGCGTCGGGCTCTTTGCGCTGCCGTTCTACAACTTTGGCATTGACGCCCGTGAACAAGAGCTTTGCTTTCGCCGCATTTGGTGCACGTCTTCACGTTGCTCATCTCCTAACCTCCTAGTGTGCACCTAGTTACGTGGCGTTAGTTTCGCTTGTGATTTCCTGCCAACTTTTACCTCTCGTACATCCACCTGTCCTAGGAACGAATCCAAGGTCACGGTTTCCCCGGCCATCAGCCGGTCTCGGGCCTCGTCTGGCATGGGCAGCATTTGTTCGAGTTCAACCAGCCCTTCGGCTGTCTCGGTGAACCCATTCGGGTGTGCAATAAGGTATGCGGTCATGTTGGTCATCTCGCGGGTCATTTCTACCCCACGAATAAAATTATGCCGATGCCTCACGTCAATTATATATTTTATAAACAGTCACTTAGCGTTGTCACAACGGTCATTTACAACGACAGATTGACCCCAATATCTCGGACGTGATTTCTAGGAGGATGGGCTTTGGTCGGCCCTTCACTCGCTGGTAAGTCGAACGCCCGGGGTGGTTCCCGGGCGTTCGCGTGTCAATCTTCCTGCTGAAACTGCGTCCCTGTGAGGGTTTCAAAAAAACACCCCGCACAGAGGCGGGGTGTAGTCACTCACGTAGGGTCCCCAATGGGGTTAGGGACATAAGATAATACGTCTGTTGTGTTGGAAAGGATCACATCAACATAAATCCTGCGATTAGTTGGTCTTCGGAAAGCTATTTTGGCACCAAGTAACAAACGGTTGACCTATTTTCGCATGACCATTCCCTCCAACCCACTATTTCTGGCCTTGATGCTGCTGATTTGTTGGTGGGTTGAGTTTGTTCACGAGGGGGTACGCAGCAGCATCAGGGGGCGCACACTGCCGACTTCCCCCGAAACTCGGTGGTGTGTCGCCCCCATCCCGCGTGTCTATCTTCCTACTGAAATCGGTGGCTGTTATTTTGGGGTGCGGTCGCGACGAGTGGTTCCCAACGCCAAGCGCGCGGCTAGCGGAGGTCCCCGGTTTCCTTTCCTCAAGGCAACTGGGGGCCTCAAACCCACCTCTCCCCGTCCCCTCCCCGTCTGGAATCCAGCATCACACGACAGAAACCCCGTAGAGACGGGGCCTCAAGCATGTCGCCCAAGGCCCCTGTTAATCGAAAAGGGATTAATCGCCCATCACGTCACCGTAACGGAGGCGTTGCATCACGCGGCCGGATCGGAATTTCCAAGCAACTGGACGCCGTTGATCTTCCACCCGCTTTCAAGCTGGATCATTTGATAGTCAAGGATATGGGCACGCCCGTCCCCATCCACGATCATCACCTTCTGCCACAAAGCCCCGGCCACTTCGCGCAGTTCCAAAAACCTTACTTCGGATGGCCGCCAGACCATCGGATAGCCATTTCGCACCATCGCCCCGAAATTCTCGGGCGTGCGAAATATGTTCTGGATATTCGGGCTGGCAAAGGTAAAGGCGGTGACGAAATCATCCGCTTTGAACGCCTGTATCTGGGCTGCGATATTGGCCTCGATCTCGGCATCCTGAGCGGCACCGCTGGTGACCAGCCCAACACTGACAGCTACGGCAAGAATAATTCGGCGCATGGGGCCACCTCCTGATCGAAGGGTAGCCCCATCAGGTATCAGGTCAAATCAGACCAGATCTCCGGCCAGCGCCTTGTCGATCAACGCGATCGTTTCAGGCACGCCATACAGCGCAATAAACCCACCGAAACGCGGCCCTTGAGACGCACCCAAAAGCACTTCGTACAGAGCGGTGAACCATCCCCGCAGCGGATCGAACCGATCACGTCCGATGGCATAGACCACGGATTGCAACGCCTCATCCTCGATCGGACCGTCATAGTCTGCAAGCGCGGCTTTGAGCGCTTCCAACGCCTCGCGTTCTTGATCCGTTGGTGCGCGATGTTGGCGGGTTGGTTTGACGAAATCGTTGAAGTAACGCACCGCAAAGCCTGCCGCCTGATCAAGGTCGGGATGCGTTTCGGCCGTAGCCTCAGGCGCATACCGGCGGATGAAGCCCCACAACGCCTCTTTGTCCTCGGCACCGGAAACCGACGCAAGGTTCAACAACATTGCAAACGGCACCATCAGCGTTGATTCAGGAACGTCGCCACCGTGGATGTGCCAGACGGGGTTGTTCAACTGAGCCTTCAGCTCTTGCCCCGGATAGGCGCGCAACTGCTGGTGATACTCATCCACTGCTTTGGGGATAACATCAAAATACAGACGCTTGGCCGTCTTGGGCTTTTGGTACATGAAATACGATAGGCTCTCGGGCGCGGCGTAGGTCAGCCACTCCTCCATCGACAAACCGTTGCCCTTGGATTTCGAGATTTTCTGCCCCTGCTCATCATTGAACAACTCATAGCTCAGCGACTCGGGCGGTTGCTTGCCCAGCGCCCGGCAGATTTTCGACGACTGCGTGACCGAGTCGATCAGGTCCTTGCCCGACATCTCATAGTCCACACCCAGCGCAGCCCAGCGCATCGCCCAATCCGGCTTCCACTGCATCTTGACGTTGCCGCCGGTGACGGGGATTTCGACCTTTTCGCCGTCGGGTTCCTGATAAACGATCGTGCCTTTGGCCACGTTGCGCTCCAGCGTTGGAACTTGCAGCACGTGGCCGGTTTTCGGACTGATCGGCAGAAAGCAGGAATAGGTCTCGCGCCGCTCTGCCCCCAGTGTCGGCAGCATGATTTCCTGAATTTTCTCGAACCGGTCCAAGGCGGTCAGCAGCATCTCATCAAACTTGCCGCTGGTATAGTATTCAGTGGCCGAGGCGAATTCGTACTGAAACCCGAAGCTATCCAGAAAGTCACACAGCATCGCGTTGTTGTGCTGCGCAAAACCTTCGTGCGTGCCAAACGGATCGCGCACTTTGGTCAGCGGCAGGTGCAGGTCTTCCTTCAGCGCGTCCTGCATCGGTACGTTGGTCGGCACTTTGCGAAAGCCGTCCATATCGTCCGAGAAACAAATCAGCTTGGTTGGGATGTCGCTGATCTGCTCAAAAGCGTGACGTACCATAGACGTCCGGGCAACCTCGCCAAATGTCCCGATATGCGGCAGGCCCGACGGTCCATACCCTGTCTGAAACAGCACGTACCCCTTTTCAGGAGCGCCCTTCTGATAGCGTTTGAGCACCCGGCGCGCCTCTTCAAAAGGCCAAGCCTTGGACGACATCGCGGTTTCACGCAGTTCAGACATTATTCGACAAGCTCCATCGGGAAAAACAGTGCCGGTCACCGCATGCAACCGACCGGCCCCTCCTATTGTGCCGGTGCAGCATGAGTCAATAAAGCCTGGGGTTTTTCCTGACTGGAAAGGCTAGAAACGCGGGATCACGAGGTCAATTGATCCAGTTTGGCCGCCCAGATGAAATCATTCTCGCTGAGGCCACCAATTTCGTGCGTCGTCAATTTGACATCCACATAGCCCCAGCCAAACGCGATATCCGGGTGGTGGCCCTGTTGGTCCGCAAGCCACGCGCAAAGATTGGCCAGATAGGTTGCCTTGGCAAACCCTTTGAACGTGTAGTGGCGGCTCAGCGTTTTCGCCTCCGCGTCCAGTTTCCACTCAGAGGTAAGCTCGGCCATATGCGTATTGGCCTCATCAGCCGTCAAAGGTGGAATTCCGCCGGAACAGGGCACACAGGTCCGGTCCGACAGGCTGCAGGTCTCTCCAGTTGGGATCATTTTCGGTTCACTCCGCCGCAGTTGCTTTTTCCGGAAACTTGTTCGGCAGCAGCCCAAGGGTCTGCGCCCGTCGTACATCCGCCAACAAATCTCGGTCGGCGGCCTCAAACAGGTCTTCGGGCGACTCTAACACGAAATAGCCCATTTGATGCATGTCGATCCGATAAGGCGTGCGTAGGATCGTAAGAACATCGAACGGATCCCGGTCGGGAATGTCGCTTTCAACGGCGTAAACCAATTCGGTGGGAGAAGATGCAAGCCCCGACCTCAGCGCCTTTATCTCTCCGTCCTGCCGACGCAACCCGAATTCGATCGTGAACCAATAAAGACGGATCAGCCACGAATAATCTCGATCTTCGGCCGCAACGCCCGCTTGCCCGATCGCCTGACTAAAGGTTGCAAATCGCGGATCGCTCAGCAGCGGCGTATGACCGAAGATTTCGTGGAAGATGTCGGGTTCTTCGATATAGTCGAAATCTTCGCGCGATCGGATGAACGACGCAGCGGGGAACACCCGGTCTGCCAACATTCCAAAGAAGGTTTTGAACCCGATCAACGCCGGCACCGGCTGAACCCGCCAACCTGTCAGATCCAACAATCGGTCAGAGATGTCCTTGCACGACGGGACAGATGTCTTTGGCAAGTCCAACCGCTCCAGCCCTTCAAGGTATTCGCGCGCCATGTACCGACGAATGTTGCTTTGCTGCGCGGCATAGAGATCAGCCCAAACAGCATCCTCCTCGGCGGTATAGGCAATATTGCCCTGCGCATCTGCGACCTTGGCAACGTAATTTGTCGATTTAGGCATGGCGACTCCTCCTGAAGAAAAGTTTATACCTTTGCGGCGACAGAATTAGTTTTGATGGCGTCGCGTTTTGCCCTATTTTGAATGAAACATTCCGAGAATGATCAAAATATGACCCAAATTCTTCAACCCGCCGATATTGCCATTCTCAAAGAACTCCAATCGGACGGGCGTCTGTCCATGCAAGACCTGGCTGATCGCACCGGTTTGTCCGCGTCACAATGCTGGCGCCGGGTGCGGGATCTTGAGGCTGCTAGTATTGTGTCCGGCTACGCAGCTCAGGTGAAAGCCAAATCTGTCGGGCTGAACGCGATTGCCTATGTCCATGTTGCTCTGCGCGATCATCAGGAAGACAATATCGCCTCTTTCCTGCGCCTCGTGGAAACCGAACCACAGATTGTCGAATGTGCTTCAATCACAGGGGATCATGATTTTATTCTGAAGGTCTATGCGAAAACACCAGAGGAGCTTGAGCACTTCATCATGCAGCGTTTGCTGAAGTCCGGCTTGGTCCGCGACACACGCAGCAATTTTGTTCTGCGGCAGACCAAAACTCGCGGACCGCTGCCTATTCTATGAGTGCCGGGGGCAAAACTCATTGAACCTCAACTCGACCCCTCCTATCGTGCCCGCTCAGAACAGCTTAATCAGGACGACAGCATGACCGATCAAGTTCCTCACCCGATGTCCCCTCAGGATTGCCTTGTTGCGATCATGGTCGCGGTCTCGGCATCGGATGAAACCATCCGCACAGCCGAACTGGTCAAGATCGAAGGTGCGGTGAATATGCTACCGGTCTTTGCCGAATACGACATCGACCGGACACGGCGTGTTTCGCAAACCGTATTTGACTTGTTTGAACAAGAAGACGGGCTGGATGCGCTTTTCGGTCTAATCCGGGACAACTTGCCCGAACGCCTGCACGAAACGGCCTATGCGCTGGCCTGCGATGTCGCCGCAGCGGATGGATCTCTTGCTGAAACCGAGCTGCGTCTACTGGAAGAAATTCGGTATGAGCTGAACATCGACAGGCTGCACGCAGCCGCTATCGAACGCGGCGCACGGGCGCGTCACACCACCTGAATTTAACTGCCGTTCAGGGTTCCCCAACGCTCGATCAAGGCGCGCTGCAGCTTGCGCGAACGACTGTTCCAACTGCGCGCTCCTTGCGGGCGCTCGCGCTGGGCACGGGGGATCGTGGCCCGGTGGTTAACGTCGGCTGTGAAGATGGCGAACGCCAGCTCGGACCCGTCTGGCGTCGTGATGAACCCACCTAAACCGGATACAAAATTCAATGTCCCGGTTTTGGCGTCCACCTTGATCGGATGATTTTTAACTGGTCGCCCCTGGCTGTCCGCCAATGTGAACTTTTTCAACAATGGCCGTAGGGCTCCAGCCTTTTGTGCCTCGATCAAGGCCTTGACCAGATCCCCCGGAGCGACCCGAGACGCGTCTCCTAGCCCGGAATGGTCGACCATCGCAATGCCATTGACGCCATAAGTCTCGGCCGCCCATCTGTTCATTTCCGCCGCAGAGTCGGTCAGAGATTGCAACTCTGCCCCACGCGCCGTCGACGCCGCCATACCAACCATTTCGGCCGTCAGGTTGGTCGAGTATTTCAGCATCCCGCGCAGGATACTGTCCAACGGATCGCTTCTATGCACGACCAGCACGGCACCTTGGGGCGCTTCGCGGGTCACTTGCACACGATCCAGGACAATTCCATTCGACCGGGCTAGCGTACGGAACACATCACCCGCATACAGGGCCGGTTTTCTTACAGGCAACCAGCGTGCGCCTCCGTTGCCCAATGCGCCTCGCGCGACTGACCAACGATCCTGACGTGCGCTCGGCTCATAGGTATAGATCGGTGCCTTTCGAGCATCGACCCGCATCGTGGCCATATCGACCGCCGGATTGAAACGCGCACTGCGCGCATCCATCGCTACGCTGTAGTCGGCACCCTCGCGTTTCCACTCGAAATGCACACGGTTGAAATTCAAAGATATCCCACTGATTGCCGGACTGTAACCAAGATGATCTGGTTGACCTGCGTCGATACTGAACACATAGGGCAAAGCACCGTCATATACTTTGAAATCGCCGCGCACCTCGATGACCCCGGCCTCACGCAAATTGGCTGCCATCGTCGCCAGCGCGTCCGTATCCAACAGGGGATCACCCCCTCCAACCAGGATCAAATCCCCCTTGAGGATGCCGCCCTCTATCGGCCCTCCCGCCACCAGTTTGGTTTCAAACCGGTGTTCCGGCCCAAGCACGTCCAGCGCGTAAAGCGCGGTCAAGGCTTTTGCGACACTGGCCGGCGGCAACCCCACGTCGCCAGCAACCGCCTCCAACTCGGCCCCTGTTTCTACATCCGCCACCGCGAACGCGACCTCTCCTTTTAAACCGGCCGCCCGGATCAGTCGCTCGGCTCCGCTTGGCTGCACACCGCGCAGTTGAGGCCGCAGCGATACCGAAGGCGCATCAGCCAAGACCGCAGCGGGGATCAAGGCCGCGCCAAGGCTTCCGAGAAAACTACGTCGTGAAAAACGATCAGCCATGGGTCAATTACAATCCCAGAGATCACTGGCAAACAACCGGTCACTGATGATTATGCTCTTGCAGGGGCTATTCCGGCAACACCCCATTCGCCCAAACGCCACGATTTCGGAGTTCCGTCGAACTGACGTCAACCATCGGCATATTCACGAAACACCAGGCCGGAGCCTCGGCCTTACCCAGCAGATGGCGCGCCTGTCCGTCGATCCTGTACTTGGAATAAACCCGCGCTGCGGGGGACATCCGGGCCGAAATCCTATCCCCCGGTCGCGCGACAACGCCAACTGGTACGCTATCCATAATCAATCGCCAATCCTTCCAGCGATGAAATTGCGCAAGATTGTCCGCCCCCATCAACCACACAAACCGGACCTGCGGATACAGGCATTGCAGCGCTGCCAGTGTATCCGCTGTTGCTCGCGTGCCGGTTTGAGCCTCAATATCCGTCACTGTGACACGTGGGTGCTGCATGACCGCCTTGGCCGCTTCGACCCGACGCTCCAACGGGGCTGGGCCTTTCTCCTTCAACGGATTGCCCGGTGTCACCAACCACCAGACCCGGTCCAGACCAAAGGCTTTCATCGCTTCGCGAGTCACATGCACGTGGCCCCGATGCGGAGGGTCAAAAGACCCTCCGAACAGGCCGATCACCTGACCCGGCCGTGCAAATGGTATGGTGTTTCGCTCCATCCCTTGCTGATGTTCAGAACTGAGCCGCCTTGTCAATCAACAGGTTGCACCGCGTCCACCCGAACAACCGTCAGTCAATTGGTTCGGAGACAGCCGATGGGCAATCATCAAGATCACTCTGCAAACCGTACATTCGATCGCGGCCAAAATGTTCGCGCCGGTGACAGTTCGGGCATAGCGCAATCATATTTGATGGCTCGTCACGACCGCCTTCCGACAACCAAGTCTTATGATGAACTTCAAGAAACCATTCACCAAAACTATTTTGGAAAGTACGCCCCCCACAGCACTCACACGTTCCGTTCGCGCGAGACTTAACGAGACGTACAAATTCCGAATTGCGAACAAACCGAGTTGTCGCCGTCGAGACACGCATTGGCTGATCTTGATTCACTTTTGGCCCTGCCGGGGCTGCAAAGGCATTTCTTTCTTCAGCCCCGTTTGCCCATTTGACAATATGAGCGCTTTGCAATTCGGACAGGTCACAACGCAACACACCAAGGTTCCTCTGCCGTCGATCATCAAACTTCAGGATATCGAAACCAAGCTGCATCAAGTCGCCCTCAAACGTCTGCGTAACCCATTCTCTGGGCTTCACCCCAACAGGGACGCCTTCCAAAACACGGTCCACTACAATCTTCAGGTCCCAAAGTGTCCTTTCAACCGGACACAGAAGATACGTGTTCTGCGACGGAGCGCGACCCGTTGGCAATTCCAACAGCGACTTTGTCCACTCTATGGCCCTTTGAACGTGTGATCGATCAATCCCCATCTTCTCAAATGACATCTGCCGATTGCTCCTCAAAGTCTTCCAATATATTACCGCCTTCAAACTTGGATTCCATCGGAGCAGATCAATGGCCGCCTATCAATATGTCTACCACATGCAGGGTGTCTCGAAGACCTATCCCGGTGGCAAGAAGTGTTTTGAAAACATCCACCTGAGCTTTCTGCCCGGCGTGAAAATCGGTGTCGTCGGCGTCAACGGCGCGGGTAAATCGACGCTGATGAAGATTATGGCCGGTCTCGACACCGACTTCACCGGCGAGGCTTGGGCCGCCGAAGGTGCCAAGGTCGGTTATCTGCCGCAGGAACCTCAGCTGGATGAATCGCTGACCGTCCGCGAAAACGTCATGTTGGGCGTGGCCGCGAAAAAGGCCAAGGTCGACCGCTTCAATGAAATCGCCATGGAGATCGCCGAGAACTACTCGGACGAGCTGATGGAAGAGATGACCACCCTGCAGGACGCGATCGACGCCGAGAACCTGTGGGATCTGGACAGCCAGATTGACGTCTCGATGGAGGCGCTGCGCTGCCCGCCGGATGACGCCAACATCGCCAACCTCTCGGGCGGCGAGAAACGCCGCGTGGCGCTCTGCAAACTGCTGCTGGAAGCGCCCGACATGCTGCTGCTCGACGAACCGACCAACCACCTGGACGCCGAGACCATCGCCTGGCTGCAACAGCACCTGATCGACTACAAGGGGACCATCCTGATCGTCACCCACGACCGTTACTTCCTAGATGACATTACCGGCTGGATTCTTGAGCTCGACCGTGGCCGCGGCATTCCTTACGAAGGCAACTACTCCTCGTGGCTGGAACAAAAGGCCAAACGGCTGGAGCAGGAAGCGCGCGAAGACAAGTCCAAGCAAAAGACCCTACAGCGCGAACTGGAATGGATGCGTCAGGGCCAGAAGGCGCGCCAGGCCAAGTCCAAGGCCCGGATCAACGCCTATAACGAGCTGGCCGAACAGTCCGAGCGCGAAAAGCTGACCCGCGCCCAGATCGTCATCCCCAACGGCCAGCGACTTGGCGGTAAGGTGATCGAGGTCGAAGGTCTGTCGAAACACATGGGCGACAAGCAACTGATCGAAGGGCTGGACTTCGCCCTGCCCCCCGGCGGCATCGTCGGCGTCATCGGCCCCAACGGTGCCGGTAAATCGACCCTGTTCAAGATGCTCACCGGTCAGGAACAACCCGACAGCGGCTCCATCTCGCTGGGTGACACGGTCGAGCTGTCTTATGTCGACCAGTCCCGCGATGACCTCAAGGACAACGACACCGTGTGGGAGGCGATCACCGGCGGTGCCGAGATCATCCAACTGGGTGACGCACAGGTCAATTCGCGCGCCTATTGCTCGTCGTTCAATTTCAAGGGTGGCGACCAGCAGAAAAAGGTCTCGCTGCTGTCAGGCGGTGAGCGCAACCGCGTCCACATGGCCCGCCTGCTGAAAGAAGGCGGCAACGTCCTGCTGCTCGACGAACCGACCAACGATCTGGACGTCGAAACCCTGCGCGCACTAGAAGACGCACTGGTTGATTTCGCCGGCTGCGCCGTGGTCATCTCGCACGACCGCTTCTTCCTCGACCGGATTTGCACGCATATTCTGGCCTTCGAGGGTGACGCGCATGTGGAATGGTTCGAGGGCAACTTCGAGGATTACGAAGAAGACAAGAAACGCCGCCTGGGACCAGATGCGTTGGAGCCCAAGCGGTTGAAGCATAAGAAGTTTGCGCGGTAGCGGTTTGCTTACAAAAGAACAGTTCGACGATCTTTTTTCAGATCAACTCTGTTTCTGTGGCAGTGGGCAACACTATAGCGACTGCCACAGAAACAAGACTTACAAAAAACCAATTGAAATCAGTCATGATCAGGCAAAGTTCATGCATCGCCCTCGAACTTGCCCTGTTTCCACAAACGGTGTCTCTTGCGGACACCCCGTGATCGCTTCTCATTCACAACAACGCAAAGGTCCGCTCAAAGAAATCACAGAAGCAGGCCATGTAATTGGATTTTCAAATGGGCCGAATGCAAAACCCTCAGATAGTAGACGTCAGGATTTCGCCAAAGTCAGTGCCAAAAGAGCATCAACTTTCCCAGGCCTGTGCGCGGAGCACGACGCGACCGTATTTTCTGAAATCGAAAACAAAACTCTGAACCCAAGTTACCGTAATTCGCTGGGCCTGGCTATCCGATGCGCGCTTTATGAGGCTATTGTGCACACCGACGCCGGATTGTTCTTAAACTGGCTCCGAGAAGTGCCAAGTTTTGAATTTTGGATGGACCCGAATGTCTACACGGACGAACTTGAGCACATGGCTCACTATGCGCGGTATAACTGGGATCTCGTAAATCTGCTCCAACGTATCAAGAGTATAAAGAGCACCCGGAATCTCTTCTTCTATTCCGCTTTGATCGATGCCGCGTTGCCGTTTTCCTCGACTGGTTGTTTTTGCATTGAGAACGATATCGCTGGCAATCAACTTCAGCCGTTTTCCGATTTCGGGCGTAAGTTTTCGTACGCACAATTAACAACAATGCCCCAGTCCAATGGCACTACGTTACTCTCCGTTTCCTCAACAAACGACAGAGATAGGGATTCTTCTTGGAGATTTGTGAAATCTTACGCTGAGTGTAAAGCAGAGCTCCTACCGAATGCGATCTTACGGACCGCTCTAGAGTGCACTGAGAACACATACTTTAGGCCTTCGTGGATAAACTCCCTCAATAGCTCCCAAAAGAAGCTCATATTAGAGAGATTTGACGACCGAGCGGCATTCGAAGTGGGCAAAGAAAAACCACATGCATCGCTCGCTGCGCCTTTAGACTTGGAGATAAATGGCACGCGAGTGAAATTCGCTTCGAACGTGACTTAAGCAACGCATCTTGCCACGCAGTCGTTCCAATGCCATATCCAAGGTGCTAACGTTTTTCTATTTCGACCTACTGTCTCCTTCTACGGCGCTCAGTCTCTCGATCCAGACCGACGACGCCAGGCTGCCGCAACCACGTGGGCAGCACCAAACAGGAGACAACGGATATGCCAGCAGGCACCGTAAAATGGTTCAACACCACCAAAGGCTACGGCTTCATCGCGCCCGAAGATGGCGGCAAAGACATCTTCGTACACATCTCGGCCGTCGAGCGCTCGGGCCTGACCGGTCTGGCCGACAACCAGAAAGTCACGTACGAGCTGCGCTCGGGTCGTGACGGCCGCGAAAGCGCGGACAATATCGAACTGGCGTAAGCCGTTCCAAGGGCAGGGATAATCCCCTGCCCTTTTTCTTTTTCGACCGGCGGCACGACGTCGATACTGTGTCCGCAGGAATACATCACATTTCGGTTACTCTGCCCCGGTGATTGACCGGATCGGATATCATTCAACATTATCGTTATGATTTCCGTGTTGTTTTGAAGAGAACCACCATGTTCACACGTCGCACATTCGTTACCGCAGCCGCCGCCACCTGTTTGATACCGGGAATGGCCACGGCAAAGAAAAAAGCCGTCGAATACGATCCCACGCCTCAATACGTGAGAATCAAGAAAGAGTTTCTGCCGGGCCAGTTGTTGGTGGTGCCGCGCTCTTTCTACCTCTACTTCGTGACCGAGCCGCGCAAGGCCATCCGCTATGGCTGCGGCGTCGGCAAAGCCGGGCTGGAATTCACCGGAACCGCCACGATTGACGTCAAGAAAGAATGGCCCACCTGGAGGCCAACCGAAGAAATGATCGAACGGGAACCAAGGACATATGCCCGCTTCAAGGACAACGACTATGTCCAACCGGGCGGAGGCGACAATCCACTTGGTGCCCGCGCCCTTTACCTGTTCCAGAACGGTGTCGACACCTATTTCCGGATACATGGCACAACGCAGCCACAAACGATCGGAACAGCGGCCTCTAACGGGTGTATCCGGATGTTGAACGCACATGTCATAGATTTGTATGCGCGCGTGCCGATCGGTACTGTTGTGACTGTGGTTTGACTAGTTGTCGATCCGCGCGACCAATTCCAGAACATAGGGACCAAGCGCCTGAACGATTAGGGAAACCCCTTCGGCATTGGGATGTATGCCATCCGTTTGCATGAAAGTCTGGGCGGCATTGGGATCACCCTCTGCCGTCAGCCCAGAGAAAAAACTGGGGGCATAGCCGGTCTGATATTGCCCTGCCAGATCGGGGTAAATCGCATCGAACTCGGACTTGTAGTCTGTCCCGTAGTTCCCCGGCGCCTGCATGCCGACCAACAGAACCGGAACACTGGCCGTATCGGCGGCCTGTATGATCGTTTCAAGATTGGCGCGCGATACTGCGGGATCAATCCCTCTCAGCAGGTCGTTCCCACCCAAAGCAACGATTATTCCGTCTACATCCGGTGTCAGTGTCCACTCGACACGGGATGCACCGCCTGCGGTTGTGTCCCCGGATACTCCGGCATTGATCAAGCGAACATCGCCTCCCTGAGACTGCAACCACCGACCCAATTGAGGTACAAAACCATCCTGCTCCGGCAAACCGTACCCTTGGGTCAGCGAGTCCCCCAGAGCCGCGATCACAACGGTCTCGGCTGTGGCCGCAAAGCCGCAGCAAACAAACGCGCCTGACATCAAAGCCTTGCGCAAAATCCCAACCGCTCCATATCCCAATTGACCACCTCCGCTTGGATTGACCTATGACATCACCAGTTCTTTCGCTTCAAAATGCCGCTTTGTCGCTGGATGGCAATGCCGGTCGGGTGGATATTCTGCACGACATCAATTTATCGGTAAACAAGGGCGAAACACTGGGGCTGGTTGGTCCGTCCGGGTCTGGAAAGTCGTCATTGCTGATGCTGATGGGCGGGTTAGAGCAGGCAACAAGCGGCAAGATCACTGCGCTGGGTCACGATTTGACCGGTATGAATGAAGACGCACTTGCTCGTTTCAGACGCAGCGCGATGGGCGTTGTTTTCCAGAATTTTCATCTCATCCCCTCGATGACAGCCGTGGAGAACGTCGCCACGCCGTTGGAACTGGCAAGACATCGTGATGCCTTCTCGCGGGCAGAAACGGAGCTGGAGGCCGTCGGACTGGCGCATCGCCGAGATCACTATCCGGCGCAGCTATCTGGGGGAGAGCAACAGCGCGTTGCCCTTGCGCGCGCCGTCGCGCCGCGCCCTCAGATATTACTGGCTGACGAGCCCACTGGGAATTTGGACGAAGCCAACGGCACCGCCATTGTCGACCTGTTGTTTGATCTCCGGGATCGACATGGTGCTACCCTCATACTGGTCACGCATAGCCACAGCCTGGCCCAAAAATGTGACCGGGTGGTCCGGTTGCGCGACGGGCGCATAACCGAAGACACGCAGCAAGAGGCCGCAGAATGAGCCTGCGCCTTGCCGCGCGTTTGGCGCGTCGCGAACTGCGCGGTGGGCTGCGGGGGTTTCAGGTGTTCCTCGCTTGTCTGGCGCTTGGGGTCGCGGCAATCGCCGCGGTTGGGTCCGTTCGCCACGCCATCCAGACCGGATTGTCCGAAGAAGGCGCGGCCCTTTTGGGCGGGGACGCGCAGTTGGAGTTCACCTATCGCTTTGCAAGTGACGATGAACGCGCCTGGATGCAGCAGACGGCACAAGCCCTATCCGAGGTCGTTGATTTTCGCTCGATGGCCGTTGTCCAGTTGAACGGCGAAACCCAACGCGCCCTGACACAGGTGAAATCGGTTGATGACGCCTATCCCCTTTTGGGGTCGCCGGTCCTGGAGCCCGAGATGCCGCTCTCGGTCGCGTTGGACGGACAAGGGTCACTGCCCGGCGCCGTCATGGATCCGCTGCTGATCGACCGGTTGGGTTTGGCGATAGGTGACCGGGTTTCGCTTGGAACTCAGGACTTTGTATTGATGGCAGCCCTCGTACATGAGCCGGACGGGGCCGCAGACGGGTTCGGGTTGGGACCGCGAACGATGGTTCGCACAAAGGACCTTCAAGCGTCTGGACTGCTTGCGCCGGGAACGCTGTTTTCAACAAAATACAGGCTGGACCTGCCGCAAGACATTGATCTCGGAACACTATCAGCAAAGGCGCAGGCGTTCTTTGATGGAACTGGCATGCGCTGGACCGATGCCCGAAACGGCGCGCCCGGAATTTCCGAATTTGTCGCCCGTTTAAGCGCCTTTCTGGTTTTGGTCGGGCTATCCGGTCTGGCAGTAGGTGGCATCGGCGTCTCCGCCGCAGTGCGCGCTTATCTCGCCCAGAAAACCGAAACCATCGCAACCCTGCGGACATTGGGCGCAGACAAGGCAACCATCTTTCAAACCTACATGATTCAGATCGGTATCTTGTCCGGCATAGGCATCGTGCTGGGCCTGATACTGGGCGGGGTTGCGCCTCTGGTCTTGGCACCTCTGATCGAAGCCCGTCTGCCTGTACCGGCAGTGTTTTCACTCTATCTGCAGCCCTTGGCAGAGGCCGCGCTCTACGGGCTTCTCACCGCCTTTTTGTTCACGCTCTGGCCGCTAGCCCGGACAGAAGACGTCCGCGCCGCGACCTTGTTTCGCGATGCCCTGACCTCGGCAAAGGTTCTACCGCGCACCGTGTATGTGATTGCCACAGGTATAGGTCTGGCGCTGCTGATTTCGGCGGCTGCATGGTTCAGCGGGTCTGCGCGCCTGACGCTTTGGACCAGCGGAGGGCTGATCGCCGCGCTGCTCCTCTTGTCGCTATCTGCGCTGGGTATCCGCAGGCTTTCACGCCTTGCGGCAAGACCGGCCCGAGGTCGCCCAGCCCTACGCTGGGCGCTGGCGGCCATTTCCAACCCCCGCGAAGGCGCAGCTTCGGTCGTGTTGTCCTTGGGATTGGGCCTTTCGGTACTGGCGGCGGTCGGACAAATCGACGGGACATTGCGCAACGCAATCTCAGGAAACCTGCCCGACGTTGCTCCGTCCTATTTTTTCGTCGATATCCAGAAAGACCAGATGCCCGGGTTTTCGGATCGTCTGGCAAAGGATCCCGCCGTCAGCCGGGTAGAGAGCGCACCGATGCTGCGGGGCATCATCACCCAGATCAACGGACGCCCGGCGCGGGACGTTGCTGGCGATCATTGGGTTCTGGACGGTGATCGCGGTGTGACCTATTCGGCGCTGCCCCCCCAAAATGCACGGCTCACCGCAGGCCAATGGTGGCCCGAAGATTACTCGGACAGCCCCCAAGTCAGCTTTGCGACCGAAGAAGCCGAGGAAATGGGCCTCAAACTCGGCGATGAATTGACGGTCAACATTCTCGGGCGCGATATTACGGCCGAACTGACATCATTGCGTGAAGTAGATTTCTCGACCGCAGGGATGGGTTTCGTCATGTCCATGAACCCGTCAGCCCTTGCCGGTGCGCCGCACAGCTTCATCGCCACGGTCTACGCCGAAGAACAGGCCGAAGCCGCCATTCTGCGCGATCTGGCCGGGCAGTTTCCAAACATCACTGCGATCCGCGTGCGAGACGCGATCGACCGGGTGTCTGGCCTGTTGGCAGGTCTGGCGGCGGCGACGTCCTACGGGGCGGGCGTTTCACTTCTGACAGGCTTTTTGGTCTTGATCGGCGCTGCTGCCGCAGGCGAACCCGCCCGCAGGTACGAAGCCGCAATCCTTAAAACACTGGGCGCCGACAGACGCCGCATTCTGCTAAGTTTTGCCCTACGCGCGGTGCTTTTGGGGGCTGCGGCTGGGTCTGTCGCATTGCTGGCGGGCATTCTCGGCGGATGGGCCGTGGCGACATTCATCTTTGACACGGATTTTGCCGTCATTTGGCCTTCGGCCATTGGCATCGTGCTGGCTGGTATCTTCGTAACTCTGGGCGCGGGCCTAGTCTTTGCCCTGCGCCCTCTTGCGGTACGCCCGGCCCGCATCCTGCGGGCCAGCGATTAAACCTATCTTACACAGGCCACCGGCTGTAGAATTTTCAACAACTGATCGTTGTCGCACACCAGCGCGTCCAAAGTAATCTCATCCAGTGAGGCATAGAAAACTTCGGCCGCATCCTGCAGCGCCAGTCGCAACCGGCAGGCTTCTGTCAAAGGGCAGGTATTGTCGGCATCCGCAAAACACTCTGCCAGCGGCAAGTTACCTTCCACATGGCGGAAAACCGATCCGATGCGGATCTGTTCGGCCGACCGAGCAAGGGTCATGCCGCCGTTCCGCCCGCGTTGCGTGCTGAGATAATTGAGCTGACTCAGTTGATTGATCACCTGTGCCAGATGGTTTTCCGAGATATTGCAGGCTTCGGCGATCTCGGACTTGGTCACCAATCTGTCCTGATGCGCCGCACAATACATCAACAGGCGCACTGCTATGTTCGTCCTTTTGGTGATGCGCATGATGGCCTCCCAAATTTCAAGATGGGATCTTATTGCATGTCCGGCAAAAAAGCGGTTTGACATACATCAATCGGCACAACCGGGCGCAGAGGCACATGGCAGACCCTTATTTCTTTGGCTACGGCAGCCTCGTGAACCTCGCCACCCACGACTTTCCCGATCCACGCCCCGCCCGGCTAAAAGGTTGGCGACGGGCCTGGAAGCATACTGACCTGCGACCCGTCGCCTTTCTGACAGCCGTGCCGGACCCCGGCTCAGAGATCGAAGGGATGATCGCCCATGTTCCCAGAAACGATTGGGCCGCGCTGGATGAACGGGAATGGGCCTATGACCGCGTGCCTGCAACGCATTCCATCACGCATCCTCTGGCGCACGATGTTGAGATCGCCGTATATGCCGTTCCTCATCAACGGCACAGCGAGCCGACGGACCAACACCCGCTACTGCTCAGCTATATTGACGTGGTAGTCCAAGGGTATCTGCGCGCCTTTGGCGAGGAAGGAGCCGAGCGTTTCTTCACAACAACCGACGGGTGGGACGCGCCGATCCTGAACGATCGGGCCGAACCACGGTACCCGCGTCATCAACAGCTCAAACCCGACGAGACGCGGTTTGTCGATGACCGCCTGCAGCATCTCTCTGCAACCATCATCAACACCCAATAAAAAGGCCGAGGTCAAACCCCGGCCCTTCTTCTGTTCAAAAATACTTCCGCCGGAGGCACGCGCCGCAAGGCGCGTTCGTCACCCCCGCGCGCGGATCACTTGCAGCAATGGCAACAAGGTCGCCATCTCAGGTCCCCGTTCCATACCCGTCAACGCCTTGCGCAAGGGCATGAACAATCCTTTGCCCTTCCGACCCGTCGCCTCTTTTACGGCGCTCGTCCATTTGCCCCAGGTCTCCCCATCGAACGGTCCTTCGGGCAGCAGGGCAACGGCCTCGGCGATAAACTCCCGGTCTTCGTCAGCGATCAAAGGCTCGGCCCCATCGCGGCACAGCTCCCACCAGCCTTTCAGATCGGCCAGAGTTGTGATGTTCTCGCGCGCCATGGCCCAGAAAGGCTCGGCCAAATCAGCGGGAACACCGGCGTCCGCGACGGCATCGGCAACATCAGCCAAAGGCAACGATTGCAAGTGCTTTGCGGTCAGCGGGAACAGGTCCTGCACGTCGAACTTGGTTGGCGCGGCCCCAAATCGACTAACGTCAAAGCCTTCGATCAACTCGGCCATATCCGATCGCAGTTCGACCGGATCGGACGAGCCCAGACGTGCCATCAGGCTTAGCAGAGCCATCGGCTGCACACCCTGTTCACGCAGATCGCGCAGGGCCAGAGTCCCCAGTCGTTTCGACAGCGCCTCTCCCTGAGGGCCGGTCAGCAGTGAATGGTGCGCAAAACGCGGGCAGGTGCCGCCCAGCGCCTCAATGATCTGAATCTGCGTTGCCGTATTGGTCACGTGGTCGGACCCGCGCACCACATCGGTGACGCCCATCTCGGTGTCATCCACGACCGACGCAATCGTATAAAGAACCTGCCCGTCGCCCCGGATCAGCACCGGATCAGATACCGATGCCGCATCAATCGAGATGTCGCCGAGAATGCCGTCATTCCACTCGATCCGCTCGTGATCCAGCTTGAATCGCCAGACGCCATTGCCACGTTCGGCACGCAGGGCCTCTTTCTCAGCATCGCTGAGGTTCAGCGCGGCGCGGTCGTAGACCGGCGGCTTGCCCATGTTCAGTTGCTTCTTGCGCTTCAGGTCCAGCTCGGTCGGTGTCTCGAACGCCTCATAGAAACGACCCATCTCGCGCAGCTTGTCGGCAGCCTCGGCATAGCGGTCCAGACGGTCGGACTGACGCTCGACCCGGTCCCAGTGGAGGCCCAGCCATTCCATGTCCTGCTTGATCGCGTCGACATATTCTTCCTTCGACCGCTCGGGGTCGGTGTCGTCGATACGCAAGATGAACGTACCGCGAGCTTTGCGGGCAATCAGATAGTTCATCAGGGCGGTGCGTAGGTTGCCCACATGGATGTAACCGGTGGGCGACGGGGCGAAACGGGTGGTTGTCATAGGTGTCTCCTGTTGGCGCGGCTCTTGTCACAGGATGGGCGTTTTGTCCAGCCACCGGGCCTGTTCACGGTATCGTCAAGTGGCAAGTTGATATCTGCGACCTATCTTTCACCTGCTGGCACACACAGGGAGATCAAAAATGACCGTTAAACTGACCCGCCGGGCCGCTTTGGGCGCAGCGGCGGCTTTGCCGCTTGCATCGGCAGCGACACCGCTTCTGGCGGCAGGGGCTGAAACAAAGGCCAACTCGACTATCGCCAAGTCCTTTCACTTGGGTGATTTTACCGTAACGACCCTGCTTGATGGCAGCCTGCCCCGCGATGGCGCCAAAGATATCTTCGGCGGTGGCGCCTCGGATGAGGATTTCGCCAAGGTCTCGGCCGATAACTTCATCTCGCCTGAGGTGGCGCAATTTTTCTTTACTCCTACGATGGTCAACACGGGTTCTGAACTGGTTCTGTTCGACACCGGCTTGGGTCAGGGCGGCATTCAGTCCGCGCTGGCGGATGCGGGCGTCACCCCTGACCAGATCGACGTCGTTGTCATCACCCATATGCACCCCGACCATATCGGCGGCATGACGACTGATGACGCGCCGACCTTTGCAAACGCGCGTTATGTTACCGCCTCGCCCGAGTATGATTTCTGGGCAGCTCAGGATGCGGGAAACCGTGTTGGCGATCTGGTTGCCGCCAAGGTGACTCCTCTGGCCGAGAAAATGAACTTTGTCGAAGACGGCGGAGAAGTCGCGTCAGGCATTACCGCCGTCGCTGCCTACGGGCACACTCCCGGCCACACGGTCTACCACCTGGAAAGCAATGGGCAACGGCTGGTTCTGACGGCTGATCTGGCAAATCACTATGTCTGGTCCTTCGCGCATCCAGAATGGGAGGTCCGCTTTGACATGGACAAAGCGGCCGCGACCGCATCCCGGCGCAATGTGCTGGGCATGCTGGCCGCCGACAAGGTGCCGATGATCGGGTATCACATGCCCTTCCCGGCGGCGGGGTTTGTCGAAACCCGCGGAGAGGGCTTCCGCTTTGTCCCCGTCAGCTATCAGATGATGGGCTAGGCTTAAAATCCGGGGTCCGGCCGCACTTTTGAGCCATCCGTAAATCGGGAAAGGCGAAAAGCGGCCGGATTCACGCACGGCTCAACGCCGGTGACAAGGTCTGCCATCAACCGCCCCGCCCCCGGACCTATCCCGAACCCGTGCCCTGAAAACCCGGTAGCAATGAACATCCCCGGTAGGTCATCGACCTCGGAAATCACCGGGACCGCGTCAGGGGTGACGTCAATCATCCCTCCCCAGCTTTGAACGATCTCGGCCTGTTTCAATGCCGGAACACCTTTGCAGGCACGCGCCCAAGCCTGCCTTAGCACTCTGGTCGAGGGCTCGGGATCCAGCGTGCGGCAGCGCTCGAACGGAGTAACGTCGGTCGGAAGCCACCTTCGGTCCTGTTGCGCCTCAGCCGCCCAACGCTTGGAAACCCGAAACCGCAGCGAACGCCATTCTTGTCTGTAGGCGGGAAGGAAACGCCGGGCCAGACGAAAACTGTCGGGCACGATATCGACCGTATTTTCGTGCCCTGACGCAATCGTATAGCCCCCATCAGCCCGTTTCCGCATGGCAAAGTCATCAGACCACAAAGCCGTCTCTGGCCCTTCGACCGGCGAGGTGCGCAGCACCGTGTTCAGCACCTTTAACTGCGGAAGGTCGATCCCCGCATTCCCAGCAAACAGTCGCGACCAGGCACCACCCGCCAGCACGACCTGCTTACAAGACACACGCCCCCTTTCGGTGAAAACTCCAGCAACCAGACCGGACTGCACATCGACACTACGCACGGCGCAATTTGTCATCAAAACCGCGCCACGGTCACGGGCAGCCTCGGCAATGGCAGGGGCTGCCCATTGCGGCTCGGCACGGCCGTCCTGTGGCATGTGCAGAGCATATTGCAGCCCGGTCGCGCATCCGGGCAACAACGCCTGCAAATCCGCCCCCGACACCATTCTCGCGCCCGTCTGCAACCCGTCTACGTGACGCATCCATCGTTCCAGATTGTCACGGTCTCTGGCGCCGGATGCTCCAAACAGAATCCCGGATTGGGTGAAACCTGTCTTGCGGCCGATCTTTCGATCGAGATCAGCCCAGATACGCTGCGCCTCGACCATCAGCGGGATTTCGCGCGGGTCGCGCATACCCAATCGCACCCAGCCCCAGTTCCGAGAGCTTTGCTCGCCCGCGATTTGACCTTTTTCGCATAGCAAAACTGACAGGCCGCGCTCGGACAGCTCCAGCGCGGTCGCGGAACCGATAATTCCTCCTCCGATGACGACGACGTCCACACTCTTGGGCAGGCACAGATCAGGCTCGACTGGGGTTGGTTTTGGGCCGGGCATTTACCGCTCTTTTGTCATTGCTCTGGCAGCAATGAATGCCCGACACGGAAACCGAGGCAATACGACCGAAGTCGTGTTTTGAACTATTTTGGAGACATGTGGCACCGGCGCAAGGGTCCGGCGTTGCGGTAGTTTCGATCTGCGTACGGACGCGTCAGGCCGTGCCGACCAGTTCCGCCCATTTCTGACGCAGCGAGGTTGCGAACCCGATATCAGTTGCCGGCGGTTCTTCGACCGGGGCGTCTTTGACCTCCGGCTCAGCCACCTGCTTCTGCTGCGCAATTTTCGACCCGATCTCACGGAGACCGGCATCTTCGTTCAGGACATTCGCAATGGCGTTATCAAGCTCGCCCTCGTCCAAAACCCGCCCCTTGGATTGCATTGACTTCCAAGGCAACGGCGAGTGGAGAGGTTTGTCGTATTGCTCACGCATAATCGTACCAAATCATCAAATCCAACACCCCGGGAGCGGCGAGTCGAGAAAGGCTCTTTGGAGACCGTCCATAGGCTCGTGACTGTTCTCAATAAGTCAAACCCGCCCCAGATAGGGCAATTTTTCAACAAAACTATGGCGAAAAAATGTCATGCCCTCAAGCGGATGACGTACTGTAGCCGCTGCGCACCGACTCAAGTGGCAAAATTGGAAACACTTAGTCAGAAATCACCAGATTACATACACAACAGAAACCGTAAAGGCGCGGCCAAAGCCCTTCAGGACTGATCCCGCCAGCGATTCACAATCGGGTATCTGCGATCCAGCCAGAACGCGCGGCTGGTAAGCCGGGTTCCCGGCGCGGATTGAAAGCGTTTGTATTCACTAATGTAAATCAGATGCTCGACCCTGCGCGCGACATCGCGGTCAAACCCCGCCGCGACGCAGTCTGCAACCGAACCCTCCTGATCCACCAGAATGTCCAGAATCGCGTCCAAGACGGGATAGTCCGGCAAGCTGTCGCTATCTTTCTGATCCTCACGCAGTTCCGCGCTGGGGGGCTTGTCAATCACGGAAGGCCGGATCACCTCACCCGATGGGCCCGACATCCAATCACGGTGATTGGCGTTGCGCCAGCGGCATGTCTCGAAAACGCGCGTTTTGTACAAGTCCTTGATCGGGTTATAGCCGCCGTTCATGTCACCGTAGATCGTCGCGTACCCTACTGCGACCTCGGACTTGTTCCCGGTGGTCAACAGCATCTCGCCAAATTTGTTCGAGATGGCCATCAAGAGCAATCCGCGTAACCGAGACTGAATATTCTCCTCGGTCAGATCGGCATCCCGACCGGCAAACAGAGGAGCCAGCGTTTCGGTCACGGCTGACCGGCTGTCCGAGATCGGGACAAAATCATAGTGCACACCCAACGCCTTGGCGACGGCCTCGGCGTCGTCCAGCGAACCCTGGCTTGTGTATTCCGAAGGCAGCATCACGCACCTGACATTCTCGGCCCCAATCGCGTCTACCGCGATGGCGGCGACCAGCGCTGAATCCACGCCGCCAGACAAACCCAGCACCGCCTTCTTGAATCCGGTTTTTCCCATGTAGTCGCGCAAGGACTGGACCATTGCGCGATAGTCCTGTTCCCATTCATCCGGCTGGGGCACGACATCGGCCGGCACAATCCGCCAGCCATCATCCCCACGCTCAAGATCGACATGGGTGACTGCTTCATCGAACACGGGCATGCGGAACGCCAGCTCGCCGCCCGGGTTCAGACCAAACGTGCCCCCATCAAAGACCTGATCGTCCTGTCCACCCACCATGTTGAGGTAGATCAGCGGCAGACCGGTCTCGACCACCCTTGCGACCATGTGATTCAGGCGCACATCGTATTTGTTGCGAAAATAGGGGGACCCGTTTGGGATCAAGAGAAACTCTGCCCCGGTCTCCTCAAGCGTTTCGGCCACATCCGGGTGCCAGCCGTCTTCGCAGATAGGGCTTCCGATCCTGGTATTTCCCACCGAATAAGGACCGCCCAAAGGTCCCGAGTCGTATAGCCTGACTTCGTCAAAGACGGTCTCATTGGGCAAGTGATGCTTTAACGCCTTGCTGCCGATCCTGCCGTTCTTGAGGATGAGATAGGCGTTGTACAGGCCGTCACCTTCGACCCACGGCCCACCAATTGCGATCGCAGGACCATCAGCACATCGCACGGCCAGTTCTTCGACTGCAGCCATAGCAGCCTGATGAAACGCGGGCTTCATCACCAGATCCTGCGTGTTATAGCCCGTGATGAACATTTCCGGCAGGGCAACCATATCCGCCCCGGCTGCGCGCGCTTGCTCCCACGCGGCGAACGCCTTGGCTGCATTGCCATCTATGTCGCCTACAACGGGATTCAGTTGCGCCAAAGTGATGCGGAAACGGTCGGCCATGCTGCCCTCTTGCCCTCGTCAGTCCTATTGCATTTATCAGATCGAACCGCGAGGAAAAGGCAAATGCGGCAAAAGCCGTTGCCCTGCCACCAACGGTATCTTAGTTTTGCGCAAAAGGACGATAACCGGGCAGGCTGTAACGACCATGAATTCACTTCGCACCTCTCTCGCCGTCACTGCGGTTGCTTTGATGACAACGGCCGTCGCCGCGCAAGATGGGCAAGTGATTGTCGCGGATGACGAGGTCGGCGGCGTGTACGAAGGGACATTCCTCAACGGCTTGCGGCACGGAACAGGAACCTATCGCCTTCCGAACGGCTTTGAATATTCCGGCGAATGGGCCGAAGGGGAAATTCAGGGCAAGGGAATCGCTCGGTACGTCAACGGTTCGGTCTACGAGGGCATGTTCGCCAACGGCCAACCCGAAGGTCAGGGCAAAATCGTGTATCCCGATGGCGGCAGCTATGACGGGGATTGGGCCAATGGCTCGATCAACGGTAACGGCGTGGCGATCTACGCCAATGGCGTGCGTTATGAAGGAGGTTTCAAGGACGCGCGGTATCACGGCAAGGGCGTCCTGACGGACCCGAGCGGCTATGTCTATGACGGCGATTGGGTGGACGGTGCCAAACATGGCAAGGGAAAGATCACATCGGCACAGGGTAGCGTCTACGAAGGCGACATCCAGAACGGCCAGCGGCAGGGACAGGGAACTCTGACCGTGCCGGACGGCATGACGTACACTGGCGCGTGGTCAGAGGACCGCATGACTGGCAAAGGTCGGCTGCTACAGGCAAACGGGGATCTGTACGAAGGCGATCTTGTCGATGGCAGGCGTCAGGGGGTCGGCAAGGCCACATATGCCAACGGCGCCACCTACGAAGGCAACTATGTCGACGACCGTCGCCACGGAAAAGGCCGGTTTCTTGGAACAGACGGGTTTGAATACAACGGCGACTGGGCAGATGGTCAGATCGAAGGCTTTGGCGAGCTGACCTACCCGGACGGCTCGACCTACGTCGGAGATTTCAGCGCGGACCTACCGCATGGCAAGGGCATGCACACTTACTCCGACGGCATAATCTACGAAGGTGACTGGATCGCCGGTGTATTCGAGGGCAGCGGAAAGGCAACATATCCCAATGGCGCCGTGTATTCCGGGCAATTCAAAAACGGCCTCAGCCACGGAACGGGTGTCCTGACATTTGCCAATGGCTATCGGTACGAAGGCGATTGGGCCGAGGGCGCGCGGCAAGGCAAAGGCAAGGCCAGCTTCCCGGATGGAACCGTGTACGAAGGTGATTTTGCAGACGGCAAACGCCACGGTCAGGGAACCATTACGACACCGCGGGGCTTTAGCTACACCGGCGGTTGGGCCGAGGGCAAAATCAGCGGCACAGGTGTCGCCACCTATGCGACCGGTGATGTTTACCAAGGCGGTTTTCTGGACAACAAGCGCCACGGTGACGGCACAATGCGATATGCCAATGGTCAGGAAGAAACCGGGGTATGGGAAAACGGGGTACTGCCCAGCGAAAGCGCCGCTGAACCTGAGACAGCCCTGCCCGAGGAAAACGTGACCGAAACACCCTCTGACGGTTGATCCGCGTCACCACGGAACCGGCTGTCCCGCCCAGTCGAAAAATCCCCCTGTATCTGCCGGAGAGAGGGTCTCGATCACCGCAAGCAGGTTCTTGGCTGCGTCATCCGGTTCTACCGCCTGGTGGCGCCCCAGATATTTCCGGGTAAAGCGCGTTTTGACAGTTCCCGGATGCAGCGCCACGCATATCGCCTGCGGATGAGTACGCGCCAATTCTATTGCAGAGGTGCGCAGGGTTTGGTTCAGGGCCGCCTTGGATGCGCGATAGCTGATCCACCCGCCCAGACGGTTGTCGCCGATTGACCCCACTCGGGCAGAGAGGACCGCGAAAACGCATCGCCTGTCGCGCGGCAACAACGTGTGTGCGTGGCCAAGAACCAGCGCCGGCCCGACCGCATTCAGTGCAAATTGATCCATCATGGCTTGGGCCGAGACTGACTTTATTGTCTTTTCCGGCTCTGCTCCGTTGATCTCCAGCGCACCAGAGGCGATCAAGATCATGTCGAACGGGCCATTCAGCTTACCCAGCCCGCTACTCACGCTGTCGGGGTCCATCAGGTCAAACCCATCCACGGATCGGGACAAGGTCGTCACAGCGGCAGAGCGATGGCGCAGTTGTTGCGACAAAGCGCTGCCAATTCCGCCTGATGCACCGATGACAAGAGCTGACTTCATCATAGGCGATCTAGCTGACAGGCCGCGTGGATCAACCGGGTCGAAAAAGAAAGCCTTCCAGCAGCGATACGCAAATTCGTTCTTTTCATTCCCGGCATGGGTTGTATAACCTCAATCCCATGATCAACCGCGCAGATATCCTTGTCGCCGACACCGCCACTCGCGGTGCGTCGCTGCGTGGCCTACTGATCCTAATCCGCCTCTGAGCGTGCCATCCGGCGCGCCCGCTCAGAGGAGGACGCCCGCGCGCCACAGGCTTTAGGACAGAAGAAGAAAGAGATTCCCATGACCAATGTGACCGACCAAGACCGCGTCTTGATCTTTGACACCACCTTGCGCGACGGCGAACAAAGCCCGGGCGCGACCATGACCCATAACGAAAAGCTCGAGATTGCCGAGCTGCTGGACGAGATGGGCGTCGACATCATCGAGGCCGGTTTTCCGATCGCCTCCGAGGGTGACTTCAAGGCGGTCTCCGAGATTGCCGAGCGGTCGAAAAACAGCCGCATCTGCGGTTTGGCCCGTGCCAATTTCGCAGACATCGACCGCTGCTGGGAGGCGGTGAAACACGCCGAGAAGAACCGGATTCACACCTTCATCGGAACCTCGCCCCTGCACCGCGCCATTCCGAACCTGACGATGGACGAGATGGCCGACAAGATCCACGAAACGGTCAGCCATGCGCGAAACCTGTGCGAAAACGTGCAATGGTCGCCAATGGACGCGACGCGGACGGAATGGGACTACCTCTGCCGCGTGATCGAGATTGCGATCAAGGCCGGGGCCACCACGATCAATATCCCCGATACGGTGGGCTATACCGCTCCGGTCGAAAGCGCGGACCTGATCAAACGCCTGATTGAAACGGTTCCGGGCGCGGATGAGGTGGTCTTTGCCACCCATTGCCACAATGACCTTGGCATGGCGACAGCGAACTCTCTGGCTGCTGTCGCAGGCGGGGCGCGTCAGATCGAATGCACCATCAACGGTCTGGGTGAACGCGCGGGTAATACCGCCTTGGAAGAGGTCGTGATGGCCCTGCGGACCCGCAATGACATCATGCCTTGGACGACGGGTATCGACACCACCAAGATCATGCATATCTCGCGCCGGGTGGCGACTGTGGCGGGCTTCCCGGTGCAGTTCAACAAGGCCATCGTCGGCAAAAACGCCTTTGCCCATGAAAGCGGTATCCATCAGGACGGGATGCTGAAGAACCGCGAAAACTTTGAAATCATGCGCCCCGAGGATATCGGCTTGTCCGGCACCTCTCTGCCGCTGGGCAAGCACTCGGGCCGTGCCGCCCTGCGCGACAAGCTGGAAACGCTGGGCTATGAGGTTGGCGACAACCAGCTGCGCGACATTTTCGTGCGCTTCAAGGACTTGGCCGACCGCAAGAAAGAGGTGTTCGACGACGACCTCATTGCCTTGATGACGCTGGATGATGCGAACGATTACCTGCAGTTGGTGTCCATGAAAGTCACTTGCGGCACCGGTGGTCAGGCGGAATCGACGGTCGAGCTGGAAATGGACGGCAAGGACATCATCGCGACGGAACATGGTGATGGCCCGGTGGACGCGACCTTCAAGGCGATCCGGTCGATCTATCCCAACAAGGCACATTTACAGCTTTATCAGGTGCATGCCGTGACCGAAGGCACCGATGCTCAGGCCACCGTGTCCGTGCGGCTGGAAGAAGACGGCATGATCGCAACGGGTCAGTCAGCCAACACCGATACAGTCGTCGCGTCTGCCAAGGCTTATATCCACGCGCTGAATCGTTTGATCATGCGGCGCGAAAAGGCTGGTCCCGGCGCTGATGCGCGCGAGATCAGCTACAAAGACCTGACATGAGCAAAGCGGCCCGCACTTGCGGGCCGTTCTTCGTTTGGAAGGTCAGGACAATCCAGCCTTTTCCAGCCCCTGAACGAAATGGTACAGGTCGTCTTCGTTTGAATAGTGCAGCGTCGCGACAATATCCTCGATTTTGACGTTTGACTGCGCCGCTTTGATCGCATCCGCATGCTCAGCCGCCTCAGCGTCATTTCCAAGCCAGGCATGGCACGCCGCAACGTAAGCGGCCTGCACCATGTCCAACGTTGGCAATCGAGCGAAATCGTCAAGCGCCTGTTCATATTTTCTGGCGCAGAACCGCGCCTTGCCCAGATGGCTCCAGAACCGGGCCGGATGATGCGGGTTCAAGCGCATGGCTTTCTGTATCCATTCAGCCCCCTCCTCGGGGCGGCCTGACCAGGTTAACAATTCGCCCATCTGGACAACAACCAGGTCGTAGTTCGGGTTCAGGGACAATGCTCTTTCCTGATGGTATCGCGCGCGTCCAAGGTTGTTTCGCAAAATCTCGACCGCCGCCATCAGACGATGCACGTCGGCATCGTTGTCATCCAGAGACGCCGCCTTGAGGATGGCCTCTTCGCACTCGGCCAGCATCGCTTCGCGGTCGTTACACCAGCCATATCCCCACGCTTGCCCACGGATACAACCGCTCCAGGCGTGGGCATGCGCATAGTCCGGGTCCAGCTTGATTGCCCGGTCGATCAGCTTTGTCGCCTCGACATTCGCTTCGCGGGTGCTGCGATGGTGCAGCACCTTGGCGGCCAGAACGCATTCATACGCTGCGAAATTGGACGGCTTCTTGCGCGTCAGACCCTCTTGCTGCGAGGCTTCGATCCGCCCCGGCAAAGTGGCCACCACAGCCGAAATCACTTCGTCCTGAATGGCGAATATGTCGTCCAGATCCCGGTCGTATTTCTCGGCCCAGACATGCCCGTCATTGTCGCTGTCGATAAGCTGAACAGTGACCCGCACCCGATTTCCGGCTTTTCGCACACTGCCCTCGACAATGTACTGCGCCCCCAGTTTTTCGCCGACCTCTCGCACGTTCACGGCTTGGCCCTTGTAGACAAAACTGGAATTGCGGGAAATGACGAACAGCTCGTGCCTGCGGCTAAGCTCGGTCAGCAGGTCTTCGGTCAGGCCGTCGGCAAAAAACTCCTGCTCGGTGTCACCGCTCATGTTGGCAAAGGGTAGCACCGCGATCGAAGGCTTCACGACCTTGGTATCTGTCTCCTCCGCCTGATCGACCTCATCGGCGGGCGCGTCCAATTCGACACGGTACGCGTGGACGGGTTGCGACAGGTTCTTGAGCTCAAGATTCCCCAGATCCTGGTAGTGCAGTTCCAGACGGCTGGACACTTGGTCATGAACTGCGCCCGAAATGACCACGTCCCCGGCACGGGCGGACTGCTCCAACCGGGCGGCGATATTCACGCCACTGCCAAAAATATCCCCGTCCTCGAAAATGATTTCGTCCAGATTGATGCCTATCCGAAACTGTATGCGCTGATCCCTTGGAACATCTGCATTCCGCCGCAGCATCCGGTTCTGAACCTCGACCGCACAGGTGACCGCATCGCTGGCACTGGAAAACTCGACCAGCATCCCGTCGCCTGTGGTCTTGATGATCGTACCGCGGTTCTTGTCGATGGCCGGGTCTATCAGTTCAATACGGTGCGTGCGCAACCGCGCCAGCGTGCCTTGTTCATCGGTCTCCATCAAACGGCTGTACCCGACCATGTCGGCAGCCAGAACCGTAGCAAGTCGGCGATCCATGGCACCCCTCCTCGCCGGAATTCTAGAACCGAAAACCCTATTCTCATAAGGAATTCTCAAAAAACACCCAGTGCGTGTATAGGGCGGCCATCAATGCGACCGACGCATGTATTCAGGCGTCTTCAAGCCCGGCAAAGAGTGAATCCAGCCGGCGTGTTTCCTCATCGAACCCAAACGGGGCGTTTACCACAAACATTCCAGAGCCGATCATACGGTGTCCTTCACGCGCGGCCGGAAACCGGACTTCATGGCATTGGGCTTTCGGCAGGTTCTGTTTTGTAAGCGCCTCAACCATCGCTTTGTGCCGCCCATCCGAAAGGATCGGATACCACAGCGCGATGACACCTACGTTCCACTTGCGATGCAGTTTGGAAATGATCCCGGGCAAGCGGTCATATTCCGACTTCACCTCATAGCTGGGATCAATCAACAGCATCCCTCGGCGCGGTGTCGGAGGCAGCAACGACTGCGCCAGCTCGTACCCATCCTGCCTGTAAACCTTTGGCCCATAGGCAGACATCGTCATCGACAGCGCCGCATATTCCTGCGGGTGCAGCTCGGCAACGTGCAGACTGTCCTGTTCGCGCAACAGGCTGGCGGCGATCAGGGGCGAACCGGCATAGCTGTTCTCGCCGTGGCGTGCCCGGACACTGCTCAGCGCCTTTGACAGGGGATGATCCGCGTTGAACCACCCTTTGCGCTGCGCCCGTTTGATCCCGGCTGCGGCCTCGCCCGTCCGCACGGCCTCGGCCGCGTCCAACTGATACAATCCACGGCCCGAATGCGTCTCGAGATAGGTCAGAGGCTTGTCCTTGCGGGCCAGATATTCCAGCATCCATGCCAACAAAGCGTGCTTTTGCACATCAGCCAGATTTCCGGCGTGGTAAATGTGTTGATATGAGAGCATGATGCCTTCTAAAGTCCCTCTCAATAAGGCGGAAAGGTGCTGATTGACGCGGAATCAGCCCTTTTACCGGACGAGATGGCACCCTATAAGACATCCGTCCCGGAACCGTCGAGTCGCGGGCAGTAGAAATTCTGACGAACGGGATCAGTGAACACATGGGAATCTTTGGCAATCTGGGCGGCTTGTTCACAGCGGACATGGCCATTGACCTTGGGACAGCGAACACGCTGGTTTATGTCAAAGGGCGCGGTGTGATCCTGTCGGAACCTTCGGTTGTGGCCTATCACGTCAAGGACGGCGTCAAGAAAGTTCTGGCCGTGGGTGAAGACGCCAAGCTGATGCTGGGCCGGACGCCGGGTTCGATCGAAGCGATCCGTCCCATGCGCGAAGGTGTCATCGCAGATTTCGACACCGCCGAGGAGATGATCAAGCATTTCATCCGCAAGGTTCATAAACGCTCGACCTTCTCGAAGCCCAAGATCATTGTCTGCGTTCCGCATGGTGCGACACCCGTTGAAAAACGTGCGATCCGACAGTCGGTTCTGTCCGCAGGCGCGCGCCGCGCCGGTCTGATTGCCGAACCGATTGCAGCCGCCATTGGTGCCGGGATGCCAATTACCGATCCGACCGGCAACATGGTCGTCGACATCGGCGGCGGCACCACCGAAGTTGCCGTTCTGTCGCTGGGCGACATCGTTTACGCGCGCTCGGTCCGCGTGGGTGGGGACCGGATGGATGAGGCGATCATCTCATACCTGCGCCGTCAGCAGAACCTGCTGGTCGGCGAATCCACCGCTGAACGGATCAAGACCACCATTGGCACAGCGCGGATGCCTGACGATGGCCGTGGTCAGTCGATGCATATCCGGGGTCGTGACCTGCTGAACGGTGTGCCCAAGGAAATCGAGATCAGCCAGGCGCAGGTCGCCGAAGCTCTGTCCGAGCCGGTCCAGCAGATTTGCGAGGCCGTGATGACCGCGCTGGAAACCACGCCGCCCGATCTGGCCGCTGATATCGTGGATAGGGGCGTGATGCTGACCGGCGGCGGTGCGCTGCTGGGCGATCTGGACCTTGCGCTGCGCGAACAGACGGGTCTGGCCGTGTCGATTGCCGATGAAAGCCTGAACTGTGTGGCTTTGGGCACCGGCAAGGCGCTGGAATACGAAAAACAACTGCGCCACGCGATTGACTACGAAAGCTAAGGCGCGCACCCTTTCGGGGTGAAAACTCGGGCAAGAGCAGCACGGGAAGGTAACCTGTGGCAAAGGACCGATCACAGCGCGACGAATACACGACTCCCTTGCGCCGCCTGCTGTTGGGGATCGTCGTTCTGTGTCTGCTGGGCATCTTTCTGGTATGGCGCATTGACAGTCCGCGGGTCGAGCGGTTCCGCGCACAGGTCGTAGACACCGTCGTACCCTCGATGGAGTGGGCCATGGTTCCCGTCACGGCGGTCGTGAACCTTGTGCGCGATTTTCAAAGCTATCAACGGCTGAGCGAGCAAAATCAGGAATTGCGCAGCGAATTGCGCCTGATGCGCGCGTGGAAAGAAGCCGCCCTGCAGCTTGAGCAGGAAAACGCCCGGCTTCTTGACCTCAACAATGTGCGGCTTGATCCGCGCCTGACCTATATCACAGGCGTCGTAATGGCGGATAGCGGCTCGCCCTTCCGTCAGTCGGTTCTGCTGAACGTGGGCGAGCGGGACGGGATCATGGATGGCTGGGCCACGATGGACGGGATCGGCGTGGTTGGCCGCATCTCGGGCGTTGGCCCTGATACGGCGCGGGTGATCCTGATGACTGATGCCTCCAGCGCGATACCCGCAACGATTCAACCTTCGGGCCAGACCGCTCTGATCGCGGGGGATAACACACCTTCTCCGGCGGTCGAGTTTCTTGAAAACCGTGAACTTGTGCGTCCCGGTGACCGGGTTGTCACATCGGGCGATGGCGGCGTTTTCCCGGGTGGCCTGCTGATCGGACAGATCACGGCTGACCCCGGTGGGCGTCTGCGGGTTCGCTTGTCGGCTGATTTTGAAAGGCTCGAGTTTCTGCGGGTGCTGCGATATCACTCTGCGCCTCCGATCGAAGAGTCCGGGGATATCGTCGGCCCAAGACGACCCGAAGCCGCCATAGAGCCCGCAGAGGTCGGCGATGGATAGGCAGGTTTCGCAGCTTTGGACCAAACGGGCGCTATACCTGTTTCTGGCCTTTCTGGTCATGTTTCTGCACCTATTGCCGCTGGACACACAGCCGGGGCGCTGGCCCTTTCCGGATCTGCTGATCGCCTTGACCTTTGCATGGGTCTTACGGCGACCTGAATATGTTCCGATTCCTTTGATCGCGGTCGTGATGCTGCTGGCGGACCTGCTGTTACAGCGTCCCCCCGGATTGCTGGCCGCGCTTGTCGTTCTGGGGGCAGCCTATTTGCGTTCGGCCGCGCCCAGTATGCGTGACGCCGGATTCGTTGCCGAATGGACAACCGCAGCCGTTGCGATCACGGCTGTTTTTGTACTGAACCGCATAATTCTTGCTATTCTAACGGTGCAACAAGCAGCATTAGGGCCGATGGTGATACAAGTGGTTCTGACAATTGCAGTTTATCCGCTGATCGTTCTGCTCAGCCAAAGCGGATTCGGTATAAGACGCGCGTCGGCGGTGGATTCCGCTACAGCGGGGCTTCGGCCATGAAACAGCGCAAGACCAAATCGCAGGGGCTTGCCTATAAACGCCTGCCGCGTCGCGCGGTGATCCTTGGCGGATTGCAGGCGGCGTTCATTGGCGGACTGGCGGCTCGAATGCGGTTCATGCAGGTGGATCAGGCTGACGAATACCGCCTGCTGGCGGAAGAGAACCGCATCAATATCCGACTTATTCCCCCGACACGCGGTCGGATCTACGACCGCAACGGGCAAGTTATCGGACAGAACTCGCCGTCCTACCGGATCGTAATGGTCCGCGAGGACGCGGGCGATGTAGATGCCGTAATCTCCAAGCTGTCCGATCTGATCCCATTGACCGATGACGAGATCGAACGCGCCAAGACTGAAATGCGCCGGTCTGCCCCGTTCCTTCCGGTGACGCTGGCGGATCAGGTGACGTGGGAGGATATTTCAAAGGTCGCGGTCAACGCCCCTGCCCTGCCCGGTGTCACCCCCGAAGTTGGCATGACCCGCCAGTACCCAAGATACGAGGACTTTGCGCATGTCGTTGGGTATGTCGGCCCGGTCAGCGACTATGACCTCAGCCAGATCGACGACCCCGAGCCGGTTCTGCGTATTCCCCGTTTCCAGATCGGCAAGGTCGGTCTGGAAGCCAAGCAGGAAGGCACCTTGCGCGGCAAAGCGGGTGCCAAACGGGTCGAGGTCAACGCCACGGGCCGCGTGATGCGAGAATTGGACAGGCAGGAAGGCGAGGCCGGCGCCGATCTTCAACTCTCGGTGGACGCAGACCTGCAACAATACGCGCAGGCTCGTTTGGCCGGGGAAAGTGCCGCCGCCGTGGTGATTGATTGCGAGACCGGGGATATCCGCGCCATCAGCTCGGCCCCCAGTTTCGATCCGAATCTGTTCGTGCGCGGTATCTCGGTCGCTGATTATCGGACCCTGACTCAGGATAACTACCGCCCGCTGGCCAACAAGACGGTGCAGGGAACTTACCCTCCCGGTTCGACATTCAAGATGATCACCGCAATGGCCGCGCTTGAGGCCGGGGTGATCGGTCCGTCCAATACCGTCTATTGCCCCGGCCACCTAAAGGTCGGCAGCCGCAGATTCCACTGCTGGAAGCGCGGTGGTCACGGAACCGTTGATCTGGAAACGTCGCTCAAACGCAGTTGCGATGTTTACTACTATGACGTGGCATTGCGCACCGGCATCGACAATATCTCGGACATGGCGCGGATATTCGGGCTGGGCGTGAAACACGACATTCCGATGTCCGCCGTTGCCGCTGGGCTTGCGCCGAACCAGGAATGGAAACAGCGCGTTCACGGGCAGGACTGGCTGGTGGGCGACACAGCGAATGCCTCGATTGGTCAGGGGTTCATGCTGGCGTCGCCGCTGCAACTGGCAGTCATGACGGCGCGGATCGCGACGGGGCGCGCTGTCTCGCCGCGGCTGGTGCGGTCGGTGAACGGGGTCGAAGAACCCTCGGGCGCGGGCGAGCCTTTGGCGGTGAACCCCAACAACCTTGAGCAGGTACGCAAGGCGATGTTCTCGGTCTCGAACGACCGGCGTGGGACGGCCTATCGCAGCCGGATTATCGCCGATGACTTCCGCATGGCCGGGAAAACCGGAACCAGCCAGGTGCGCAACATCACCAAGGCCGAGCGCGCTGCAGGCGTCATCCGCAACGAAGACTTGCCGTGGGAACGCCGCGACCACGCGCTGTTCGTCAGCTTTGCGCCGTATGACAACCCGAAATACGCCGTTGCCGTCGTCGTGGAACACGGCGGCGGGGGCTCAAAAGCGGCCGCGCCGGTTGCACGAGATATCATGCTGCAAGCGCTGTACAACGGCACTCCGCCGCTTGAGGCGTATCCGGTCGCCGACCGCGACCGCATCAAGGAACAGCAAAAACGGCTTGAGGGAGATCGCCGCCCCAAAGCGCGTCCGTCCGAAAAGGACCGCGCATGAGCTATCTAGAATACGCTGTCAAATCCACTCCGTCAGGGTTTCGCAAGTTTCTGTACATGAACTGGCCGCTGACCCTGTTGCTGATCAGCACGGCCAGCGCCGGGTTCCTGATGCTGTATTCGGTGGCCGGTGGGTCGTGGACACCCTGGGCTGAACCACAGATGGAGCGGTTCGGCCTTGGCCTTGCGGTCATGTTCATCGTGGCGCTTGTGCCGATCTGGTTCTGGCGCAACATGTCTGTTGTGGCCTATCTGGGCTCGATCGCTTTGCTGGTATTCGTGGAACTGTTCGGAACCGTCGGGATGGGCGCGCAGCGTTGGATTGATCTTGGATTCATGCGGCTGCAACCATCCGAAGTCATGAAAGTGACATTGGTGATGCTGCTGGCGTCTTACTATGACTGGCTGCCATCGCATAAAACCTCCCGGCCGGTTTGGGTCATCATTCCCGTCATCCTGATCTTGATTCCCACATTCATGGTGCTGCGCCAGCCCGACCTTGGCACCTCAATCCTGCTGCTGGCAGCCGGGGGTGGGCTGATGTTTCTGGCGGGTGTCCACTGGGCCTATTTCGCTGCGGTGATCGCGGCCGGTGTCGGACTGATTGCCACCGTGTTCAACAGCCGTGGAACGGAATGGCAGCTTTTGAAAGATTATCAATTCCGCCGTATCGACACCTTTCTCGACCCATCTACTGACCCGCTGGGTGCGGGGTACCACATCACGCAGTCGAAAATTGCCCTGGGGTCTGGAGGATGGAATGGGCGCGGTTTCATGCAGGGCACGCAGTCGCGGCTGAACTTCCTGCCCGAAAAACACACCGATTTCATCTTCACCACGCTGGCTGAGGAGTTCGGCTTTGTCGGCGGTATCACACTGCTGACCCTTTACGGATTGATCCTGATCTTCTGCACGGTCACGGCGCTGTCAACGAAAGACAGGTTTTCCTCGTTGGTGACACTGGGGATAGCGCTGAACTTCTTCCTGTTTTTTGCCGTGAACATGTCGATGGTCATGGGCCTCGCCCCGGTTGTGGGTGTGCCCCTGCCGATGGTCAGCTATGGCGGATCGGCCATGCTGGTTCTGATGGCGGCCTTTGGCATTGTCCAAAGCGCCCATATCCACCGCCCCCGTTGATCCGAAAGGCCACCAATGCCCGTGAACGTCCTGTTTTCCGCACGCCCCGAGCTTTGGCCGGTATATGAGCCGCTGTTGTCAAAAGGTTTGACTGAGGCCGGTCTGAACTTTCGTCTGGCAACCGACATCGAGCCGGATCAGGTGGATTATATCGTCTACGCCCCAAATGGCGGTCTTCTGGATTTCACGCCATATACGCGCCTGAAGGCCGTCCTCAGCCTTTGGGCCGGGGTCGAAAAGATCGCGGGAAACGAAACCCTGACCGTTCCTCTGGCACGGATGGTAGATCACGGCCTGACGCAAGGCATGACGGAATGGGTGGTAGGGCATGTTCTGCGCTATCATCTGGGGATGGATCAGCACATCACTGTTCAGGATGGCGTATGGACACCGGACGCCCCGCCACTGGCGCCCGAGCGACGGGTCTGCATTCTGGGCCTTGGGGCGTTGGGCGAGGCCGCAGCCCGCGCCCTTTCCGCGCTTGGCTTTGATGTCACGGGCTGGAGCCGCACCGCCAAGGATATTCCGGGTGTACGGTGCCTGCATGGAGACGCGGGGCTGCGTACCGCCCTGTCACAAGCCGAAATTGTTGTGCTGCTGTTGCCGGATACGCCTGCGACCGTAAACACCCTGAACGCCGAAACGCTAGCCTTGCTGCCAAAGGGCGCACGGGTCATCAACCCCGGCCGGGGGCCACTGATAGACGACGACGCGCTGTTGTCGGCCCTGAACTCCGGCCAGATCGGGCATGCGACGCTGGACGTGTTCCGAGTGGAACCCCTGCCCGCCGATCACCCTTATTGGGCGCACCCCAAAGTGACGGTCACACCTCACATCGCATCGGAAACCCGCCCGGCCACGGCCGCGCAGGTCATTTGCGACAACATCGTCCGAGGTGAAGCCGGAGAAGCCCTGCTGCACATCGTGAACCGCGATCTGGGATACTGATCAGGCCGCGATCAGGCCACGTCCTTTCAGCAACGCCTCGACCCCCGGCAACCGGCCCCGGAAGGCCAGATACAGATCCTCGGCCTCGCGCGAGCCGCCGGTGGACAGGATGTTCTCCTCCAGTGCTTTGGCGCGCTCGGGATCAAACGCGCCTCCGGCCTCTTCAAAGGCGGCGAAGGCATCGGCGTCCATGACCTCGGACCACATATAGCTGTAATAGCCCGAGCTATAACCATCGCCCGCAAACACATGCGCGAAATGCGGCGTCGCGTGGCGCATCCCGATGGCCGGGGGCATCCCCAGACCTTCCAACACCTGCGCCTGCTTTTCCATCGGGTCCGCCGGGGCCGCGCCGTCATGAAACTCCAGATCGACCAGCGCCGAGGCGACATATTCCACCGTCTGGAACCCTTGATCGAAATTGGCGGCCTTCAGTACCTTGTCCAGCATGTCCTGCGGCATCGGCGCGCCGGTATCGGCATGAGTGGCGAACTCGGCCAGAACCTCGGGCACTTCCAGCCAGTGTTCATACAGTTGGCTGGGCAGTTCCACGAAATCGCGCGCCACCGATGTGCCCGAGATGCTTTCATAGGTCACATCCGACAGCATCTGATGCAGCGCATGACCGAATTCATGAAACAGCGTCCGCGCGTCATCATAGGACAGCAACGCCGGATCGCCCTTGGCGAAGTTGCAGACATTGATCACGACCGGAGCCTGCACCTTGGGAAATTTCGCCTGACCCCGCATCGCACTGCACCACGCGCCGGATCGCTTGGACCCGCGCGCAAAGTAATCCCCGATGAATACCGCGATATGCTGACCATTGCGCGTGACCTCCCACGCGCGACAATCGGGGTGGTACAAAGGCACGTCCAGCGGCGCGAACTCCAGCCCGAACAGGCGATTGGCGCAGGCAAAGGCGGCCTCGATCATCCGGTCCAGTTGCAGGTAGGGTTTTAGCGCGGCCTCATCCAGATCATGCTCGGCCTTGCGGCGTTTCTGGGCATAGTAGCGCCAATCCCACGCGGCCAGAGGTCCATTGACCCCATCCACCTGCATCATCTGCGTCAGAATATCGGCATCCGCATCCGCGCGGGCCTTGGCCGGTTCCCACACCTGCATCAGCAGGTCGCGCACCTTGTCGGGCGTGCGGGCCATCTCAGTCTCCAGCTTGTAGGCGGCGAAATTGTCATAACCCAGCAGCTTGGCGCGTTCCTCGCGCAGCGTCAGGATTTCGGCGGCGATCTTACGGTTATCAGTCTCACCGCCATTGGCACCACGCGCGGTCCACGCCTTATACGCCACCTCACGCAGATCGCGGCGGGGCGAGAATTGCAGGAACGGCACAATGATCGAGCGCGACAGGGTGACAACCGGACCGTCTGCGCCTTTTTCCTGCCCGGCGGCGCGGGCTGCGTCTACGACGAAATCGGGCAGACCTTCCAAATCATCCTCGGACAGAGGCATGAACCACGCACGCTCATCCGCCAGCAGGTTCTGGGTGAACGCAGTGCCCAGCGAGGCCAGCCGTGCTTTGATCGCCTGCATCCGCGCGTCCGCGTCTCCGGTCAGCGCCGCACCCGCGCGCACGAAGCCACGATGGGTCAGCATCAGCACCCGCGCCTGTTCGTCCGTCAGTCCCAAATCATCCTTAAGTGCCCACAGATCGGCCACCCGCTGAAACAGCGCCTTATTCGAGGAAATGCCCGCATAGTGCGCCGCCAGTTTGGGTGAAAAATCACACTGCAACTCCTCACGCGCCGGGTTGCTGTCGGCCCCGGCCACGGTGAAGAAAACAGACAGAACCTTGTCCATCTGCTCACCAGCGGCCTCAAGTGCCTCGACCGTATTGGCAAAGGTGGGGGCATCCGGGTTGCCTGCAATCGCGTCGATCTGCGCGGTGTGGGATGTCATCGCCTCTTCCAGAGCGGGGGCAAAGTCTGCGTCTGAAATATCCGCGAAGGGCGCGATTTCAAACGGTGTGCTCCAGTCGGACAGGATCGGGTTGGTCATGAAACTCTCCTTTGACCACAAGCTAAGAACGCTGGGTGGGATGATCCAGTGCGCGCGCTCACTTACTGCAAACCGGGCAATCGGCGCGGCGCGACAGGGTGATTTTTCGGCTTTCACCATAGAGTGCGTCATAGATCAGCATCTCGCCGCGCAGGGCTTGCCCCGCCCCGGTGATCACTTTGATAGCCTCAACCGCCATCATCGAGCCGACCACACCGGGCAGAGGACCGATCACACCAGCCTCGGCGCAAGAGGGGGCCAAACCGGGGGCTGGAGCCTCGGGGAAGATACACTGATAACAGGGCGCGTCATTGGCTGGATCAAAGACGCTGAGCTGCCCTTCCCATTGCGACAACGCGCCCGAGATCAGCGGTTTGCCCAGCGCAACCGCGGTGCGATTGGCCAAATAGCGGGTGTCGAAATTATCCGTTCCGTCGAGGATCAGATCGAAATCGGCAAACAGATCGGCCGCGATCTCATCCGTTAGCCGCCGGTGATAGGGCAGCACAGTCACGTTGGGGTTCTGCGCCTGCATCGCTTGTTGCGCCGAGAACACCTTGGGCATCCCGATATCCGTATCCCGATGGATCACCTGCCGTTGCAGGTTGGCGTTTTCGACCTCATCATCGTCGATCACACCGATGGTCCCGACCCCGGCGGCGGCCAGATATTGCAGCGCAGGCGCGCCCAGCCCACCGGCACCAATCACCAGCACGCGGGCCTGTTTCATCTTTTTCTGACCCGGCCCGCCCAGTTCCCGCAAAACGATATGGCGGGCATAGCGTTCCAGTTCAGTTTCCGAGAATTGGTCGGATGGCATGGCGGGCTCCTTGACGGCGGGCGCTGCACGGTTTCGCAACGCTTTCAGCACCCTTCCGTAAACCAGAACCAGAACGGCGAAACCACCCAGTATAAGCCACATGGCGGCGGAACCGCCTGTTGCCTCGCGCAGGGGGTGACCGTCAGGCAGCACCAACTGGGCTGTAATGACCCCCAACAGCAACACTGCGACCGAAGCCAGACGCGCTGTTCGGGACACTCCGGCCAGATAGCCGATGCCCCACAGCCCAGCAGACAGAATGAGCACCAACAGCATCAGCCGCGCCCGGTTGACCCGAAACCGCCAGCGCCGCGTGCGGTGTCACTGAGCGTTTCGACCGCCTCAAAAGTGGCTTGCACCACCGGGGCCACGATCAGTTGGGCGATGCGTTCCCCATGCGTGATCTCGAACGCCTGTTGTCCGGCATTCAGAACGATCACCCCCAAAGGGCCGCGATAGTCACTGTCAATCGTGCCCGGCGTGTTTGGCAGCGTAATGCCATGTTTCAGCGCAAGCCCGGACCGAGGGCGCACCTGCACTTCAAATCCCCGAGGGATTTCGATCCGCAATCCCGTCGGAACCAGAGCCCTTTCGCCCGGCTGCAACGTGACCGAAACACCATCCGGCATATTGGCCCGCACATCCGCGCCAGCCGCCCCCGCCGATTCATATGAGGGCAAGGGCACCGAGGGGTCCGCTCCGTCCTCGCGGATCACACGAATTGCAACCATCTGAGTTCCTTTTGCTTAGCGGTTCAGGGCATCTGCGATATTTTCGGCCAGTCGCTTGGCCACGGCGTCCTTGCCCATCCGGGGCCATTCTTCCGCGCCCTGATCCGAGATCAGGATGACCGCGTTTTCAGACCCGCCCATGATCCCCGTCGCGGGACTGACGTCGTTGGCAACAATCCAATCACACCCTTTGCGCTTGCGTTTGGCCGTCGCGTGCTCAACCACGTTGTCCGTTTCAGCGGCAAAACCAACAACCAATGGCGGGCGTCCGTCCTTCATCTGAGCAACCCTTTTCAGGATGTCCGGGTTCTCGGCAAACTCCAGCGCAGGAAGACCGTCGCGAGTTTTTTTCAGTTTCCGGTCCGAGGCACTGGAAACACGCCAGTCCGCCACCGCTGCCGCAAAAACTCCGGCGTCCACGGGCAGCGCGGCGTCCACGGCGTCAGACATCTGCTGGGCGGTCTCCACAGGCACAACTTGCACGCCGTCCGGGGCCGGTACATCGGCGGGTCCGGTCACAAAGATCACCTCTGCTCCCAGTGCGGCCAGCGCACGCGCCAGGGCCGTGCCCTGCGCCCCCGAAGACCGGTTGGCGATATAGCGAACCGGATCAATCGGCTCATGCGTCGGGCCAGAGGTTACGAGTATGCGTTTCCCCATAAGCGGGCCATTGCCAAGCTGGGCCTCGATTGCGGCAACGATTTCCAATGGCTCGGACATACGGCCGGGGCCATATTCCCCACACGCCATGTCGCCTTCGTTCGGGCCAACAAAGCGGATGCCATCCGCCTGCAACTGCACCAGATTGCGCTGCGTCGCAGGGTGGTCCCACATGCGCACATTCATGGCAGGAGCGCACAAAACCGGCGTGTCGGTCGCCATCAACAAGGTCGAGGCCAGATCATTGGCCAGCCCACTCGCCATTTTTGCCATCAAATCCGCCGTCGCAGGCGCAACAACGATCAGGTCCGCCGACCGGGACAACTGGATATGCCCCATCTCAGCCTCATCCGTCAGGTCAAACAGATCGCGATATACTTTTTCTCCGGCAAGTGCAGAAACGGACAGAGGCGTTACGAATTCTTCGGCCGCGCGCGTCAGAACGGGCGTCACCGAAGCGCCGCGCTCCTTCAACCGTCGGATCAGATCCAGCGATTTATAGGCCGCGATCCCTCCGCCGATGATCAGCAGAATACGTTTCGATGCCAGCATGTTGTGCCCTTCCCATTCCGGTCGGCCCCGACATTAGGCAAGGCCGCCAAACAGTTCCAGCGGTTAATTCTGCGTCTCGAACGCAAGGCAGGGGTCTTCCCGTTCCACCGAAGGGCTGTCGATCACCGCGTCGAATTCCCCTTCGATGCTGCCGTCCTCGGACTGTCCCAGAACGAACACCTTCAGCCCCGGGCGCAGGCGCGACAAAAAGGTCGGGATACCCCAGTCCTTGCGCGCGTGACCATTGCCCGTAATCACCGCAATCGGACCACCGGTTTCATCCGTCGCGCGCAAGATAGAGCGGGTCAGAACGGCATCGCGCAGGCGCTGAATGGCAACCATCTGCGGCAGCGCGCTTTCGGGAATGGCATCGCAATGCGCGGCAAGCTGATCCGCTTCGCGTGCGTCCTGTTCGGCATCGGATAGTGGGATGGTCAGACCGAAACGGGCTGCGTCCGCGCCCAAAGTTGTCGCGGCCCCACGCTCCATCGCGGCGCGGGCCGCTGCACGTGGGACCATCGCGCCATAGACCGGCGCGTCCGTTGCCTGAAAGACGGGGTAATACATGCTCAGCGGTGGCCAGCCGGACTCGGCCCAACGCAAGATTCGCGACAGCTCCTCCGGGTTGGACGCTGCTTTCTGGGCAAGTCGCTGCGCCCCTTCCTCGGTCACCATTTCCCAAACCACAGCCGAGGGCGAGACGATCTTCAACGCCTCGGTCTGCACCATGTGGTGGTGGGGATTATCGTGGATTTCACCAAGAATAACGACGTCCGCAGACCGCATCGCGGCCGCAACGTCGTCTGGAATATGTTGATCGGCCCGGCCCTGACTGCCCGTAACCATCAATGCACACAGCAGAATCGCAATCTGTCTCATGCGATGAAGTGTTGCACCTCGCGCGATTGCGCTTCAAGGTTCTTGCGCATTTTCACAAATGCCGCCGCTTCCAACTGGCGCACACGTTCCTTGGACAAGCCAAGTTCCTGACCCAGACTTTCAAGCGTCCTTGCAGGTTCGCGCAGCTTGCGCTCGCGCACAATGAACCTTTCACGGTCGTTGAGCGCCTTCATCGCAGTAACCAGCCACTCTCGTAATTGTTCCGTATCGTGGCTGTTTTCGACAGTTTCAGCAGCCTGTTCGCGGTCGTCTTCCAACGCGTCAATCCACTCGCGCCCGTCTTCATCGGCAGACTGCACAGCGTTCAGCGAGAAATCGGAACCGGACAACCGTCCTTCCATCATCTCGACGTCGCGCAGCGGCACACCAATCTCGGCGGCAATCATCTGGTGCAACTGGTGACGATCCAGCTGCATGCCTTCTGTCGCGGCTTCCCGCTCAAGCCGTGCCTGAACACGGCGCATATTGAAAAACAGCGATTTTTGAGACGAGGTCGAGCCCGTCCGAACCATCGACCAGTTCCGCATCACGTAGTCCTGGATGCTGGCCTTGATCCACCACACGGCATAGGTAGAAAAGCGCACGCCGCGATCAGGGTCGAACTTGTCGGCCGCTTTCATCAGGCCAAGCCCTGCCTCCTGAATCAGGTCATTCATCGGTGCACCGTACCGCTTGAACTTGGCCGCCATAGAAATCGCAAGCCGCATATAGGCCGTGATCAGCCGATGCAGAGCTTGCTCGTCACGTTGGTCGCGCCACGCATACGCGAGTTTCAATTCGGTTTCCGCGTCCAGCAATTCCGCCTTCATTGCCTGGCGCGACATTGAAAAATCGTTTGAATTGTCCAGTGCCATGGAAATCTCCCCTTTTCACAGGCGCAGGCCGGGCTTGCCTTGCCGACTTGTGGTCGATACGCAGAACAACACCGGGTGGATCACATGAAAGGTAATAATAGTGTATCCGGATTTAACCTTTGTGATAGGGGGCGCAGCTTCGGGCAAATCGGCATTTGCCGAGCAACTTGTTGTTTCTTTAGGAAAAACCCAGGCATACATCGCGACTTCACAAGTGTTTGATGACGAGATGCGCCTAAAAGTTGACCGCCACAAAGCCCAGCGCGGCCCAGATTGGTTAACAATCGAAGCCCCTCTGGACGTGGCACCCGCATTGACCACGCTGACTTCGGACCACGCCTGCCTGATCGACTGTGCGACTATGTGGCTGACCAATCACCTGCTGGCCGAGAACGATCTGGAACAGTGCCAGCGTGCATTTTTAGACGCGCTGAAAGGCTGCGCGGCACCTGTAGTGGTTGTGTCCAATGAGGTCGGTCAAGGGATCGTTCCAGACAACGCCCTGTCCCGTCAGTTTCGCGAAGCACAAGGCAGGTTGAACATTGCACTAGCTGCACAGGCCGATCTTGTCGTTCAGGTCACCGCCGGCCTACCCTTGGTTCTGAAAGGCCAACTCCCATGACCCGCTTACACCTTGTCCGACACGGACCTACCCATGCGAAAACCATGGTTGGCTGGTCCGATCTGCCAGCGGACCTAAGCGACCGCACCGCTATTTCCCGACTGCACGATCATCTCCCGCGAAACGCCGTTGTGATCTCGTCCGACTTGGCTCGTGCTGCGGATACGGCATCGGCCATTCAAGGAGACCGTCATCGCCTGGCCCATCACCCCGATTTGCGAGAAATCAATTTCGGCACTTGGGAACTGCGCGGCTTCAAGGATATCGAGGCGGAAGACCCTGAACTTGCCTTCGCTTACTGGGACAATCCCGGCGACGTGCGGCCGCCTGACGGCGAAAGCTGGAACGAAGTGCGTAGACGCGTGGACCCCGTGATCGACGGCCTCATCGCAAACCACACCGGTCGCGATTTGGTGATAGTCGTACATTTCGGCGTCATCCTGACTCAGGTCCAGCGCGCTTTGGGCGTTGATGCCCAAGAGGTGTTCAGCCATCGCATCGACAATCTCTCGGTGACGGAAATTACCCACCACGGCGACCGTTGGTCGGTGGGACGGATCAATCATCTTCCGTGATCACACCGCGCACAAATCACTGATTTACCGAGCGGTCTTTCCGCGCCATCCTGCACCCATGACCTATGATCTGTATATCGGAGACCGCCTGTTTTCCAGTTGGTCCATGCGCGGTTGGCTGATGCTGGAAAAGTTCAGCCTGCCCTACCGAACCCATATGATCGGCCTTTATTCCGGCACAATGGCCGAAGACATGAAGCCCCTTTCGCCAGCGCGCCTTGTCCCCGCACTGCGCCTGCCCGATGGCACCGTCGTCGGTGAAAGCCTTGCGATGGCCGAAGCGCTGGCGGAACGTCACCCTACAGCCGGGATGTGGCCGCAGGACTCTGCCGCCCGCGCAACCGCGCGGTGGCTTTGCGCCGAAATGGTGGCAGGTTTCGCGGCTTTGCGCGGACAGTGTTCGATGCAACTACAGCATTGCTGGCGAGGATTTGAACCGTCGTCGGAAACGCTGTCTGATCTGAACCGGATCGAGACACTCTGGAACCATGCGCGTGACGTATCGGGATCAACCTCCGGCCCGTTGTTCGGAGCCTATTCCTTAGCGGATGTCTTTTACACTCCGGTCGCGGCCCGCATCATTGGGTATGGATTGCCGGTTTCGGACGCCAGTCGGGAATACTGCCTTGACCTTCTGTCCGACCCGTCTGTTCGGCAGTGGCGTGCAATGGGACTGACAGTGCGGTACAGCCCGTTTCCCTATCCACAGAGTCTAGAGACCCAACCTTGGCCAATAGGCGGCGCATCCAACGCGAGCCACGCAAAAGACGGCCCGTCAATCAACGACACCTGTCCCTATTCCGGCAAACCGGTCTCAGACTTTCTCGAGCTTGACGGTCAGCGTTGGGGCTTTTGCAACCCGTTTTGCCGCGACAAGACAGTTGCCGACCCCGACGCATGGCCAAAATTCGTTGCGATGAGGCAAGCCGTTAACGATTCATAAACCGGCAACATGGCAACAACGACCTGTTAACCAAAAAGGTCGCCTATGGTTGCCCGAGCCCACACTGTCGCTTTCCAAGGGGTCGACGCCCGCCCTGTCGAGGTGCAATGCGCCGTCTCGCCGGGGCTTCCTGCCTTTTCCATCGTCGGGTTGCCGGACAAGGCCGTGTCCGAAGCCCGCGACCGTGTGCGCAGCGCCCTGAGCTCCATGGCCATCGCGCTGCCGTCTAAACGCATCACCATCAACCTATCGCCCGCCGACCTGCCCAAAGAAGGCAGCCATTTCGACCTGCCCATTGCGGTCGCACTCCTGACCGCCCTAGAGATCATCCCGCCTGACGCCGCCGAAGGTGCGGTTTCGCTGGGTGAACTGTCCTTGGATGGCTCGCTTGTACCCGTTGTTGGTGCCCTGCCCGCAGCGATGACCGCCGCAGCGGAAGATCGTATTCTGCTCTGCCCCCGGTCCTCAAGCGCCGAAGCCGCATGGGTGGACGCGACACAGGTTATCGGAGCCGAGTCCTTGGGAGACGTCGTTCGTCATTTTTCGGGCCAGGCTCCGTTACCTGCCGCCAAGCCTGGAGAAGTGACCCTAGAGCCCAACGCGCGCGACCTGCGCGACGTAAAAGGGCAGGAACGGGCTAAACGCGCGCTGGAGATTGCAGCAGCCGGGCGGCACCACCTGATCATGATCGGCACGCCAGGGTCAGGCAAATCCATGATGGCTGCTCGTTTACCAAGCATCCTGCCTCCGCTCACACCGACCGAGGCGCTTGAAACGTCGATGGTCCAATCTCTTTGCGGGCTGCTTGACGAAGGCGGGATCAGCCGCACCCGCCCCTTTCGCGAACCGCACCACACAGCATCGATGGCTGCAATCGTTGGCGGCGGAAAAGGGGCTAAGCCGGGGGAAATTTCTCTTGCTCACAACGGCGTACTGTTCATGGACGAGTTCCCGGAATTTCCGCGCACCGTTCTTGAAACCTTGAGGCAGCCTATCGAAAGCGGCGAGGTCATGGTCGCGCGGGCAAACGCCCATGTGAAATATCCCTGCCGATTCATGCTGGCCGCTGCCGCGAACCCTTGCAAATGCGGGTATTTGACGGATCCGGCCCGAGCCTGCTCGCGCGCGCCTGTCTGTGGCGAGGACTACCTGGGCCGCATTTCCGGCCCTTTGATGGACCGGTTCGACTTGCGGATCGAGGTGCCTCCGGTCGGATTCACTGATCTTGACCTACCGCCGTCCGGAGACAGCTCAACCACTGTCGCCGCAAGAGTCGAGCAGGCTCGGCAAGTTCAGGCCGAGAGATATGGCAACACCCCTTCGGTGCATCAAAACGCCGACGCCGAAGGTAAACTGCTGGAAGAGATCGCAGCGCCAGACGCCGAGGGCAAAGACTTGTTGTTAAAGGCGGCCGAGCGGTTTGGCCTGTCCGCACGCGCCTTTCACCGTATCTTGCGGGTGGCGCGCACGATAGCCGATCTGGAAGGCGCGCCTGATGTCCGCCGCCCTCACGTTGCCGAAGCGCTAAGTTTCCGCATCAGCGCCAAGGCCGCGTCTTAGACCTTGGCCTCAATCGCCTGCCAGATTTTTTCAGCGATGTTGACGCCGTCAAACCGCTCCAACTCCTGAATGCCGGTGGGTGAGGTCACGTTGATCTCGGTCAGGTAGTCGCCGATCACGTCGATCCCGACAAAAATCTGGCCTCTTTCCTTCAGCAACGGACCAATCGCGGCGCAAATCTCAAGATCGCGCTCGGACAGGCCGATCTTTTCAGGCCGCCCGCCGACATGCATGTTTGACCGGGTCTCCCCTGCCGCTGGAACTCGGTTGATCGCGCCCACCGGCTCTCCATCCACCAGAATGACGCGCTTGTCGCCATTGCTGACGTCAGGCAGGAACTTCTGCACGATCAGCGGCTCACGCGAGAACCCTGTGAACAGCTCATGCAGCGAGGTCAGGTTGCGGTCATTCGCATCCAGCCGAAACACACCCGCGCCGCCGTTTCCATAAAGCGGCTTGAGGATGATATCGCCGTGCTTTTCCTTGAACGCCTTGATGGTCTGCAAGTCGCGCGCGATGGTCGTGGGCGGGGTCAGGTCCGGAAAATCCAGCACCAGCAGCTTTTCGGGATAGTTCCGCACCCAGAACGGATCATTGACCACCAATGTCTGCCCTTTGAGGCGATCCAGCAAATGCGTCGACGTGATATAGTGCATGTCGAACGGTGGGTCCTGTCGCAGCCAGACAACGTCAAACTCGGCCAGATCCACCTCACGCTCGGACCCCAGTTCAGCCGGGTTACCGGCAATCCGCTGCACCGTCATGTCCTGACCACGCGCCGTTATGCGACCTTCCTGATAGGCCAGTTGATCAGGCCCGTAGAAAAACAGGGAATGGCCGCGCTTCTGCGCCTCTTCCGCAAGGCGGAAGGAACTGTCGGCATTGATATCCACGGCCCCGATCGGGTCCATCTGAAAGGCGATTTTCATGGCATGTCCCTAAGTTTCACGCCAGATACATGGCCCAGCGCGGCCAAGGGTGCAATGGGCATCAAGCCAGATCAAATGCGTTTTCGATGATTTGAACCGCGCCCAAAGCGTCCACCAGCGCCGCGTCGAACCGAACATTGGTGAGTTGCCCACCCGGTTCATTTTCCAGATATTGCGCGGCCGACGCGCATATGCGGTTCATTTGACGGCGGTTGATCCGTGCTGCGGCCATATCGAAGGTTTGGCTTTTCTTGACCTCAACAAAAACCAGCCCTTCGGCATCTCTGGCGATCAAGTCGATCTCACCACCTGCACCTCTCCACCGGCGATGCAGGATGGTAAATCCGCGGCGCTCATAATCTGAGGCCACCCGTAACTCCGCAGCCTGCCCCGCATGAAAAGACACAGAGCTTTGCACGGATCGCCTGGACATTTCATCCCTTTCCCAGCTTCAGTGCCTTCTGGTAGATCGGTCGGCGCGGCAGTTTGTACATTTCAGATACAAGGTCGGCAGCATCGCGCACCGAATGTGTCTCCAAGGCACGTTTCAATGCCTCTTCTACGTCAGATTCGTTAACAGTTTCCGAATGGCTGCGATCCACCAGCAGAACGATTTCGCCTTTGACGGTTTGCCCCGCGATCTCGGCCGAAAGCGCACCCAGCGTGCCGCGCCGAACCTCCTCGAACTTCTTGGTTAGCTCCCGGCACATTGCGGCCTGCCTGTCCCCTCCTAAAACATCGGCCAGATCCGCCAGACACGCGGCGACACGTTTAGGCGATTCGTAAAATACAAGCGTTCCTGGCACATCCCTCAACGCTTCGACCCGAGTCCGACGCGCCCCGGACGCATTCGGCAGAAATCCCGCAAAAAAGAACGCATCTGTTGGCAAGCCTGCAAGGGTCAGGGCCATCAACGCAGCCGAAGGCCCCGGAGCACAAGTCACCATGTGGCCTGCCTCGGCCGCCTGTTTCCCCAGATCATAGCCCGGATCGGCGATCAGCGGCATCCCGGCCTCGGACGCGTAAACCACCGACTGACCATCCTGCAACGCATCCAGTATCTTGCTACGGGCACCTGCGCCGCTGTGATCGTGATAGGCCAGGATGCGCCGCCCGTCCAAGGGAACTCCGTGGATTTCCATCAGCCGCCGCAGACTGCGGGTATCCTCGGCCGCGATCATGTCAGCCGAGGCCAGCAGGTCCAACGCCCTGAGCGTAATATCGCGCGCCGTTCCGATCGGAGTGGCAACAAAATACAGGCCCGCGCCCAATCTGACTTTTTGATGATTCAAAGCTGGACCCTCACAGCGTGACGTTTATTATCGCGACCCAACAGACTTGCGGTACCCCAAGCCGCCGGGACAGGGAGTTTTCATTTAGATGTTTATCGTTTGCAAGCCCGTTCGCAAACTGGCGAAATCAGCCGTCGTATTGGCAACCGCAGCGTTTCTGGCTGCCTGTGAACCAGGCAACCTTGGCGGTGGTCCATCAATCAATACATCCGCGCCCGTTCCCGTCGCCCTTCTGGTGCCCGCAGGTTCGCCTCAGTCTGGTGATGCGGCCCTGGCGCGCAGCCTTGAAAACGCTGCACGCCTTGCAATGGCCGACCTGCAAAACGTGACCATTGATCTGCGGGTCTATGACACGCAAGGCAGCTCCAACACCGCCGCCGAGGTCGCCCAGCGCGCCGTTTCAGACGGGGCGAAAATCATCCTTGGCCCCGTTTACGCGCAGGCGGCAAATTCTGCCGGACTTGCCGTGTTGAGCAACAACGTCAACGTGCTGTCATTCTCGAACAACACCAGCATCGCGGGTGGGAATGTATTTGTGCTTGGGCCGACTTTTGACAACACGGCCAACAGGCTGGTCAATTTCGCCGGGTCTCAGGGCAAAACAGGCACCGTGATTGTTCACAGCACGGATGCTGCCGGGCAGCTTGGGCAATCCGCGATCGCAAACGCGCTGAGCAGCAGCCGCGTGAACAATGCCGGAACGGTAGCCTATGACCGCTCGCAGCAGGGTGTCATCAACTCGGTGCCCACGATCAAGGCTACTGTGGATGCGGCGGGCGCTGATTCGATCTTTCTGACCGCGACCACTGCGGGGGCGCTGCCGTTGTACTCGCAATTGCTGCCCGAGGCAGGCATTTCACCTGCAACAACACAGTTTATTGGCCTGACACGCTGGGATATCCCGTCCCAAACGCTGGAATTGCCGGGCGTGCAAGGAGGCTGGTTCGCCCTGCCCGACCCTTCCAAGGCGCAAGCCTATCGCCAGCGCTACAACAACACCTATGGTGAAGCCCCCCACCCGATCAGCGGCCTTGCCTATGACGGTATCGCGGCCATTGCCGCTTTGGTCAGCCAAGGCAAATCGGATGCGTTGACGGCGTCAGCGCTTACACAGAATGCCGGATTCCAAGGCGTCGGCGGGATCTTCCGCCTGCGCTCGAACGGTACGAACGAACGCGGTCTGGCTGTCGCCACGATCCAGAATAAACAGGTAGTAGTGATTGACCCTGCCCCACAAAGCTTCTCTGGCGCCGGTTTCTGACCGACCGGCCCTGACCCTCGTCCCGCGTGGCGAGCTGATTTGCCCGGCTGAAGAAATTTTCGACAGCGCCAATGTCATGGCGCAACTGTCGGAAGCCTTTGACAAGACCTCGGACAATACCGCACGGCGCAGCGAAACCGTGCGAATTCTTCGTGATGCCCAGAAATCAGGGCGTCAGGCCATAGCCGATGCCTTTGCGCGGCGCCCCTTCGATGCCAGACCGCTGACGCGATCATATACATATCTGACCGACGGCCTGGTCTACACCGCGATGCAGGTCGCCAGCCAGGATCTGCATCCACTTGCCACGCCAACCAAGAGCGAAAAGATCTCGGTTCTTGCGGTCGGCGGGTACGGTCGTGGAGAAATGGCACCTGCGTCCGATGTCGATCTGTTGTTCCTGACGCCCTACAAAATCACCGCATGGGCCGAGAGCGTGATCGAATCCATGCTCTACATCCTGTGGGATTTGCGGCTGAAGGTCGGACATTCTTCGCGCACGATCAAGGACTGCCTGCGGCTGGGCGCCGAGGATTTCACCATTCGCACAGCCATGTTGGAGCAACGGTATCTGGCCGGTGACTCTGCCTTGGGCGAAGAACTGAAAAAGCGCCTGCGCGAAGACTTGTTCAAGGGCAGCGAGCGTCAGTTCATCGAAGCCAAGCTGCAGGAACGCGACGAGCGGCACAAAAAGCAAGGCCAGCGCTATATGGTCGAGCCCAACGTCAAAGAAGGCAAAGGCGGTCTGCGCGACCTGCAGTCGCTCTATTGGATCGCGAAGTATGTGTATGACGTGCAGGATTTCGACCACTTTGCGCCGTTGGGATTGATCACTGACGAAGAATTCAAAACGTTCGCGCAGGCGGAAGAATTCCTTTGGGCCGTTCGGTCCCACCTGCACTTGGTGACAGGCCGGGCAACCGAACAGCTGACTTTCGACCTGCAGGTCGAGGTCGCCGAGCGCATGGGCTATGAGGACCGCGCCGGTCGCCGTGCGGTCGAAGTATTCATGCAGCGCTATTTCCGCGAAGCCACGCGCGTGGGTGAGTTGACCCGCATTTTTCTGACCAAGCTGGAAGCCTCGCACATGAAGGGCGCTGCCCTGCTCGAGCGCATCTTTCGCAGGCGTCCTCGCGTCAAACCCGGCTACAGGGTCGTTCACGGCAGGCTGGATGTTGCTGACGCCAACACGTTTTTGTCGGACAAGCTGAACCTGTTGCGCCTGTTTGAAGAAGGGTTGCGCACCGGAATGCTGATCCACCCTGACGCGATGCGACTGGTCAGCGCCAACCTGCATCTGATCGATGAGGACATGCGCGAGAACAAGGAAGCACAGCGCATTTTCCTCGACCTGATGCTGAAACATGGGAACCCGGAACGGGCCTTGCGACGCATGAACGAATTGGGCGTCCTGTCCGCCTTCCTGCCCGAGTTCGAGCACATCGTGGCAATGATGCAGTTCAATATGTATCACAGCTATACGGTGGACGAGCATACCATTCAGTGCATCGTCAATCTGGCGCAGATCGAACGCGGTGAATTGGTGGAATCCCTGCCTTTGGCCTCGTCAATCCTGAAGGGCGGAGTGAACCGCAAGGTGCTGTACGTCGCACTGCTGTTGCACGACATCGCCAAGGGACGACCAGAGGATCACTCGATTCTGGGGGCGCAGATCGCTCGTAAGGTTGCACCGCGATTGGGGCTGAACAAAAAGGATTCGGAAACGGTCGAATGGCTTGTCCGGTATCACCTTCTGATGTCGGACATGGCCCAGAAACGCGATATTTCTGACCCGCGCACGGTGCGCGATTTCGCCAAGGCCGTGAAGACGGTCAAGCGGCTGGACCTGCTTACGGTTTTGACCGTTTGCGATATTCGCGGCGTTGGCCCGCACACGTGGAACAACTGGAAAGCTACCCTGCTGCGCGCCCTTCATGCCGAAACAAAGCGCGCGCTTGAGACCGGGATGGAAGACCTCAACCGTGCCAATCGCGGGGCCGGGGCCAAAAAAGCGTTGCGCACGGAATTGGCCGATTGGTCCAAGACCGATCTGAAAACGGAAACCGCCCGCCACTATGACCCCTATTGGCAAGGTCTGAACCTGTCGACCCATGTCGAGTTTGCAGAGATGTTGCTCGAGCTGGACCGCAGCGGCGATCCGGGAGGAATGGAAATCCGCCTGCACCCGGACGAGGACCGCGACGCGACCCGAGCGTGCTTTGCCATGGGCGACCACCCCGGCATCTTTGCGCGCATCGCGGGGGCGCTGGCTCTGGTCGGGGCCAACGTAGTGGATGCCCGCAGCTATACCACCAAGGACGGGTACGTCACTGATGCGTTCTGGATTCAGGATTCTGATGGCCGCCCGTTCGAGGCCAGCCGACTGCCGCGCCTGACGCAGATGATCCACAAGACTCTCAAAGGTGAAGTGGTCGCGCGGGATGCACTGAAAACCCGCGACAAGATCAAGAAACGCGAACGCGCGTTCAACGTGCCCACTCATATCATCTTCGACAATGACGGGTCCGAGATTTACACCATCATCGAAGTTGATACCCGCGACCGCCCCGGCCTGCTGTATGATCTGGCCCGCACACTGGCCGCCGCCAATGTTTATGTGGCAAATGCCGTGATCGCGACCTATGGCGAGCAGGTGGTCGATACCTTCTATGTCAAAGACATGTTCGGGCTGAAATACCACTCGGAAGGCAAGCAGCGCACGCTGGAGACCAAGCTGCGCAAAGCCATTACCGAGGGCGCCGAGCGCGCTGCCTCATGAAGCAGATCCGACTGTTTTCGGGCCTGTTCACGGTCGGGTTCTGGACTCTGGCCAGCCGGATACTGGGGTTCCTGCGTGAAATTCTGCTCACGGCCTATATCGGGCCGGGGCCGGTGATGGACGCGTTTGTCGCCGCCTTTCGCCTGCCAAACATGTTCCGCCGCTTTTTCGCCGAGGGTGCGTTCAACGCAGCTTTTGTGCCGATGTTCTCGAAACGGCTGGAAGGCGACGAGGACGCGCAGGGCTTTGCGCAGGACGCCTTCAACCTGTTGGCTGTTGCGGTGCTGGCACTGGTCGGGCTTGCCATGGTTTTCATGCCTGCTCTGGTCTGGGTCACGGCCGAGGGGTTCTACGGCGATGAGCGGTTCGATCTGGCGGTCGACTACGGCTATGTCGTGTTCCCGTACATCCTGTTCATGTCGCTGGCCGCGTTGTTTTCGGGCGTTCTGAACGCCACCGGCCGGTTTGCGGCTGCGGCGGCCGCGCCGGTTCTTCTCAATGTCTTTGCCTGCACCGCCCTGATCGCGGGGGCCATGTCCGGCGGGGAAGTGATCCGCTGGCTGATCGCCGTAATCCCGCTGGCCGGTATCGCGCAACTCGCGTTGGTCTGGGGCGCGACCGAGCGTGCCGGGATCCGCATTCGCCCCGGCCTGCCCAAGCTCAGCCCCGCGATGCGGCGCATGGTGCGCATCGCCGTTCCCGCAGCGCTCGCCATGGGGGTGACGCAGGTCAATCTTGTGGTCGGCCAGCTTGTGGCGTCCAAGACGGAAAAGGCCGTTAGCTGGCTGTTTGCAGCCGATCGCCTGTACCAGTTGCCCTTGGGTGTCGTGGGCATCGCTGTTGGCATTGTCCTGCTGCCCGACCTGTCGCGACGCCTGCGCGCCGATGACAAAGACGGCGCACGTAACGCGTTCTCGCGCGCAGGGGAGTTTACGCTGCTGCTGACGATCCCTTCGACTGTGGCCTTTGTGATCATTCCGAATCCGTTGGTGTCGGTCCTGTTTGAACGGGGACAGTTCAGCGCCGAGGACACGGCAGCGACGGCGCTTGCTGTTGCGATTTACGGAATTGGATTGCCCGCCTTCATGCTGCAAAAGCTGCTGCAGCCTTTGTTCTTTGCGCGCGAGGATACCCGGTCACCCTTTCACTATGCGGTGGTCGCCATGATCATCAACGCTGGGCTGGCCTTCGGGCTGTATCCGGTGGTGGGATGGATTGCGCCTGCAATCGCGGCCTCGGCCGCAGGCTGGGCCATGGTCGGGCTGCTGATCATCGGGGCACGGCGCATGGGGGAAGAAGCCCGGTTTGACGACCGCTTCAAACACCGCGCGTGGCGCATCATGGCGGCATCTGCCGGGATGGGCGTTGTTCTTTTCGCCGCCATTCACCTGTTCGGCTGGGCGTTCCACGTACCCGGCTGGCGGTATCTTGCGTTGATGCTGCTGATCTTGGTGGCCGCCGTCACGTATTTCCTTCTTGGCCACCTGTTGGGTGCCTTCAAGGTGTCCGAGTTCAAGACGGCTCTGCGCCGGTCGTGATCAATCCCGGCGGATGCGGCCCACGATCCGCGCCCATCCGCCCGGAGCCAGAAAGAACGACAAGCCAAAACCGGTGGCAAACCCACCCAGATCAGCGACCCAATCCAGCGTCCCGCCGAAAAGAAGACCAAACAGCAACTGGATGCCCATCAACACCGCAATCAGGCTGAAAGCGCGCGACTGGTTCTCTCCGACCAGCGACAGCTTTCGCCACAGAATCCACGTGAACGCTCCGATCAGGCCGTAGACCGGAGGGAAACCTCCGACCAGCGGGTATTGCGGATCAAGCGGCACAGCATAGATCAACGCGCCGCCGATGCCGGACAGCACAAAGATCACCAGCATCTGCAGGCCGCCAAACACTTCGGCCACCATCTTGCCCATGGCCAGCACAAAGACACAGACAAACACGGCTTGCGTGAAATTGGCCGACACGAACGGATAGGTCACAAAACGGATCAAATGCTCGAATGGCCACCGGCCATTCTCAACCATCCAGTCAAAGATGTCCGGCGAAAACGAATACTGCTGTAGCGCGTCCAGCCGCCAACCGACTGCAGTTGGCCCTCCGACCAGCCCGCGTGCGCCCAGCGTAAAGATCAGCTCGATCCCGAAGATGAACAGAACCAACGCCACCACAACAGGCGGCAGAGGGTTCACGGCAGGTGTATAATGCTCACTGCTCATTGGGCTGGCCTTTCGCGGCTGTTGACGTCCCTTGGCCTCATGGGTAAGCGACGGGGGCTGATTTTTCCAGACGGGAGTTCCCTTCGATGACCGAAACCCAATTCACGCCGCGCGTGTTTTCCGGCATCCAGCCTTCGGGAAACCTGCACCTTGGTAATTACCTGGGTGCGCTCAAGCGTTTTGTGGATATGCAGGGCGAGGATTACGAGACCATCTATTGCATGGTCGACCTGCATGCGATCACCGTCTGGCAAGACCCCGCCCGTCTGCGTGAAAAAACCCGCGAGGTTTGCGCAGGCTTTATCGCCGCCGGGCTGGACCCGGAAAAATCCATCCTGTTCAACCAAAGCCAGGTGCCCGAGCACACGCAACTGGCGTGGATTTTCAACTGTATCGCCCGAATTGGCTGGATGCAGCGGATGACGCAGTTCAAGGACAAGGCGGGTAAGAACGCACAAAACGCCTCGCTTGGCTTGTTTGCATACCCAGCGCTGATGGCGGCGGATATTCTGACCTATCACGCGACGCATGTGCCTGTGGGCGAGGATCAGAAACAGCATCTGGAACTGACCCGCGACATCGCCATCAAGTTCAACCACGACTATGGCGTTGAATTCTTTCCGGTGACCGAGCCCGTCATCGGTGGCCCCGCGCCGCGCGTGATGAACCTACGGGACGGATCGCGCAAGATGTCGTCTTCGGACCCGTCGGACATGACCCGGATCAACATGACCGATGACGCAGACGCCATTGCCAAGAAAATCCGCAAGGCCAAGACGGACCCGGATGCCCTGCCTTCTGAGGTTGACGGCCTGTCGGAACGTCCCGAGGCACGCAATCTGGTGAATATCTACGCGGCCCTCAGCGACCAAACAGCCGATCAAGTGCTGGCCGAAGTGGGTGGCAAACAGTTTGGTGAGTTCAAACCGATGCTGGCAGAGATGGCCGTATCCAAGCTGGCCCCGATCTCGTCCGAGATGGCTCGTCTGATGGGGGAAGAGGCCGAGATTGATCGGATACTGGCCAATGGTGCCAAAAAAGCACGCGCGATTGCGGCCCCGATCCTGCAACAGACCTACGACATCGTAGGCATGGTCGGTGCAAAACAGGGCTGATTGCGCTGGACGTTGCCGTTACGTCTTCCTAGGTTTGCGCAAAGCTTAGGAGGGCGTCATGGCAGTCGGCAAAAACATCCGCACCTATTTTGAAGGTCAATGGCATGACGGGGATGCCCCGATCATGCGCGCGGCTGATCATGGTGCGTGGCTGGGGTCGTCTGTCTTTGACGGGGCGCGGTACTTCGATGGGCTGGCACCCGACCTAAAGGCGCATTGCGCCCGCGTGAACCGCTCGGCCGAGGCGCTGATGTTGACGCCGACGGTGACCACAGACCAGATGGTCGAAATCGTGCGCGAGGGTCTTGAAAGCTATGCGCCCGACTCTGCCGTCTATATCCGCCCGATGTATTGGGGCATCGACGGGGACGCGACCGCGATTGTGCCGCAGGAAAACAGCACCGGTTTTGCCATCTGCCTGGAAGAAATTCCGATGGCACCCGAGGCGGCCTCGGCCACGCTGGGCTACACCCGATTCCGCCGTCCGGTTCTGGAATCAGCGGTGGTGAACGCCAAGGCGGGCTGTCTTTACCCCAACAATGCGCGGATGCTGCAAGAGGTCCGGTCCAAGGGCTTTGCAAATGCTCTGGTGGCTGATGCGCTTGGGCATGTGGCTGAAACCGCCACTGCCAATATCTTCATGGTCCGTGATGGCGAGGTCTTTACCCCTACCCCCAACGGCACTTTCCTTGCCGGGATCACGCGTGCGCGCCACATCGAAAACCTACGTGCCGACGGCGTGACCGTGCACGAATCTGTCCTGACCTTTGATGATTTCCATAAGGCCGATGAGGTCTTTATGACCGGCAACATGAGCAAGATCACTCCGGTCACGGCGCTGGAGGACACGCAATATCAGGTCGGGCCCATCGCCCGGCGCGCGCGCGAGCTGTACTGGGATTGGGCGGCCAGCACGCGTTAGGCTTCGGTTGCCAGCACGCATCTGGTCGGGCATGATCGCCCAAATGAGTGAGGACACCCATGCGTAAGTTCCTGGTCGTACTGGATGATAGCCGCGAATGCCTGAACGCCATGCGGTTTGCGGCGATGCGTGCTGCCCATACCGGCGGCGGCGTGACGATCCTGTCGGTGATCCCGCCCGATGAGTTTAACCACTGGATCGGCGTGGCCGAGGTGATGCGCGAAGAAGCGCGGGAACGCATTCACGCCCATTACGAGGTTTTCGCCAAGTGGATGCGCGACAAACAGGGCGTCGACCCGGAACTGGCCATTCGCGAAGGCGAACCGGTGGCGCAGATCATAGAACATGTACAGTCCGACCCTGAGATCGGCGTGCTGGTGCTGGGTGCTGGGGTCGAAAAGAAAGGTCCCGGGCCTTTGGTAACCCAACTCACCAAGAATTCGGGCAGCCTGCCCATTCCGATCACGATTGTTCCCGGTGATCTGAGCAAAGAAAAGCTGGAAGAAATCACCTGAGGAACGGCCATGCCGCGCAGTGTCCAGTTCTGGTTCGAGTTCGCCTCGACCTATTCTTATCTCAGCGCGATGCGCATTGAAGAAATTGCGGGCCGACACGGGGTTTCCGTCGAATGGCAGCCCTTTTTGCTTGGGCCGATTTTCGTGGCCCAGGGATGGAACGACTCGCCGTTTAACGTCTATCCGGCCAAAGGTCGTTACATGTGGCGTGACATGGAGCGATTGACAGCCCAGCGGAACTTGCCCTTCCAAAGGCCCGATCCGTTTCCGCAGAACGGCCTGAAAGCGGCACGACTGGCGCTGGCTATCGAAGATCACACACAAAGGGCCGCATTCAGCCGTGCGGTGTATTCGGCAGAGTTTGCAAACGGGCAAAACATTGCGGACGACGCTGTTCTGCGTGCCTGTCTTGCTGAAACAGGATTGCCGCAGGATTTACTTGCCAAGACGCAGGATCCTTCGGCCAAGGCCGCGCTGAAGACACAGACCAAAACAGCGCAGGACAACGGGCTATTTGGCGCTCCTAGCTTTTTGGTCGGCGATGAGCTGTTCTGGGGGGATGACCGGCTGGAAGATGCTATCAAACTGGCGTCGGCAATTTAGAACGGTTCCAAATCTTGACTTCCCGGTCGCAGACCCGCATATCAGAGACAACTGAAACGGAGCTGCGCCATGTTCATCCAGACCGAATCCACGCCGAACCCTGCAACGCTGAAGTTCCTGCCCGGACAAACCGTGCTGGAAATGGGAACTGCGGACTTTCCAACTGCGGAAGCGGCAGAAAAATCGCCTCTGGCGAGCCGGATATTCGGTGTAAACGGCGTAACCGGTGTATTTTTCGGCAACGATTTCGTGACGGTGACCAAATCGGACGATATCCAGTGGGATCACATCAAACCCGCAATTCTGGGCGCCGTGATGGAGCACTACCAGTCCGGGCAACCGGTTATGGGCGCAGATGCCAAGACGGAATCTGGCCATGCCGAGCATACAGGTGAAGACGCAGAAGTCGTAAATCAAATCAAGGACTTGCTGGACAGTCGCGTGCGCCCAGCGGTTGCGCAGGATGGTGGCGACATCACATTTCACGGCTTTGACCGGGGCGTTGTCTATCTGCACATGCAGGGCGCGTGCGCAGGCTGCCCGTCATCGACCCTGACGCTCAAGATGGGAATCGAGAACCTGTTGCGCCACTACATCCCGGAAGTGACCGAGGTTCGACCCGTTGCCGTCTGAACCGGTCATTTTGGCGTTTGACACATCGGCCGCGCATTGCGCGGCCGCTTTGTTGCAGGGCGATCAGATCATCGCTTCGCGTGTCGAACCCATGTCACGCGGTCAGGCCGAACGGCTGATGCCCATGCTTGAGGAAGTTCTGACCGAGGCAGGACACACTTGGCGCGACCTGTCGGCTATCGGGGTCGGGATCGGCCCTGGAAACTTCACCGGCATCCGCATCTCTGTCTCTGCCGCGCGGGGGCTGGCGCTTGGTCTTGGTGTTCCCGCTGTTGGTGTGTCAGGTCTTGAGGCGTTGGCAGCATCTCACGAGGGCGCCTTGCCCGCGATCCGCGCGCCTCGGGGACAGGTCTATATTTCGCTGGTCGGAGCAGACCCTGAACTGGTTGCATTGGAATATGCAGAATCACTCGGCCCGCTCGTGTTCAATGACAACCCAGATACCCAAGCCCGCGCCATTGCCAGCATCGCGGCGCAAAGGTGGCAGAGTGTGACCGAGCCTCCCGCTCCGCTCTATGTGCGGCCCGCTGACGCCGCGCCATCCAAGGACCGGCCGCCAATACTGCTGGACGAATGACCCCGGACGAGCTGGCAGAAACGCACGCTGCTTCCTTCACGCAGTCGCGCCCCTGGACCGCTGCGGAATTTGCCGACCTGCTGTCCAACCGATTTACGCATGCCATTGGCACCCCTCAATCTTTCGCTCTGTTTCAAGTCATCGCAGATGAGACCGAGTTGCTTACGATAGCGACCCATCCTTCGGCGCAAAGATTAGGTCTGGCAAGAAAGCGAATGGCTGAGTGGCACGCAGAAGCCAAAAAATTGGGCGCAACCCGCGCGTTTTTGGAAGTTGCCGTGAACAACTATCCCGCCATCGCGTTGTACCAACAGATTGGCTACTGCAATTGTGGACTGCGCAAAGGGTACTATCAGCAGGAAAACAACAGAAAAATTGACGCCGCAGTTATGGAATTCGACCTGACTTGAGGCCGTGCCGCAATTTTCTTCGACCAGCTGGTCAAAAATCTGTTGACCCCGGCCATTGCAAACGGCCTTAATTCCTTCCATCACAAGAGTTATGCTCGCTCTGTAGTGGGTAAACGGGGCTGCAATGGCTCCGACCGACAATAACCAACGGGAGTATGAAATGAGCCTGATGAAATCCTTGATGGGTGCCGCCGCCGCTGTCGCGCTGACTGCGGGTGCTGCATTGGCTGAACCGGCCTTGATCTTCGATCTGGGTGGCAAGTTCGACAAGTCGTTCAACGAAGCCGCGCATAACGGTGCGCAGCGTTGGGCAGACAAAACCGGCGGCACGTACCGCGAGATTGAGCTTCAGTCCGAAGCGCAGCGTGAACAAGCCTTGCGCCGCTTTGCCGAAGCAGGCGCGAACCCGATCATCACAATGGGCTTTGCGATGGCCGACCCACTTGCCGCTGTTGCAGGTGACTATCCCGACACCAAGTTCGTCGCTGTTGACGTAAACTGGCTGGATGCACCCAATATCCGTCAGGTCAGCTTTGCTGAGCACGAGGGTTCGTATCTGGTTGGCATGATGGCGGCCATGGCGTCTCAGTCCGGCACCGTTGGGTTCATCGGTGGCATGGACATCCCGCTGATCCGTCACTTTGGCTGTGGGTATGCCCAGGGCGCCAAGGCCGTGAACCCTGACATCGAAGTTGTCGCCAACATGACCGGCACCACCCCTGCCGCATGGAACGACCCGGTGAAGGGTTCCGAGCTGACCAAGGCACAGATCAGCCAGGGCGCTGACGTGATCTATGCGGCCGCAGGCGGCACCGGCGTTGGTGTTCTGCAGACCGCTGCCGACGAAGGCATCCTGTCGATCGGCGTGGACAGCAACCAGAACCACCTGCACCCGGGCAAAGTTCTGACTTCGATGCTGAAACGAGTGGACGTTGCGGTCTATGACGCGATGACCGCTGGCGAAGATGTTGAAACAGGCGTGTTCACCATGGGTCTGGCCGAAGATGGCGTCGGCGTTGCGATGGACGACAACAACAAGGAACTGGTTTCGCCCCAGATGGCCGACGCGGTTGAAGACGCGCGCAAAGGCATCATCGACGGAGACATCTCTGTCGTAAGCTACTACGAGAACGATAGCTGCCCGGCACTTCAGTTCTGATATCGCGTGGGGCGGGGGTTGCCTCCGCCTCACACCCACTCTGCCGCGATGTGTATGCGGCCCTTCGGCAACTGAGGACAAGACATGACCGTCCCCGCCATTGAGCTCAAAGGGATTTCCAAAGCCTTTGGGCCGGTTCAGGCCAATAAAGACATTTCCATTAGCGTAGCCCCCGGTACGATCCACGGAATCATCGGTGAAAACGGTGCAGGCAAATCCACGCTGATGAGCATCCTCTACGGCTTTTACAAAGCCGATAAGGGCGAGATATGGATCAACGGCACCAAAACCGACATCCCAGATAGTCAAGCAGCAATCGCGGCCGGCATCGGGATGGTGTTCCAGCATTTCAAGCTGGTCGAAAACTTCACTGTTCTAGAAAACATTGTTCTGGGAGCCGAGGATGGCGGGTTGTTGGCCCCGTCTCTATCAAAGGCGCGCAAGGAACTGAAAGCGCTGGAAGAAGAATATGAGCTGTTCGTGGACCCAGACAAACGCATCGACGAGATCGGTGTGGGGATGCAGCAGCGTGTTGAAATCCTAAAGGCGCTGTACCGCCGGGCCGAGATTCTGATCCTTGATGAGCCGACCGGCGTGCTGACACCTGCCGAAGCTGATCAGTTGTTCCGAATCCTTGATCGTCTGCGCGCAGAAGGCAAAACGATCATCCTCATCACCCACAAGCTGCGCGAGATCATGGAGGCCACCGACACAGTCTCTGTCATGCGGCGCGGCCAGATGACGGCCACGGTAAAGACGGCTGACACCAATCCGCAGGAACTGGCCGAGCTGATGGTGGGCCGCAAGGTTCTGCTGCAGGTCGACAAGGTGCCAGCTCAGCCGGGCAAACCCATCCTTGAGATTGAAAACCTGCAAGTCATTGATGAAGCAGGTGTCGAGCGTGTCAAAGGCATAAACCTGACTGTCCGCGCGGGCGAGATCGTGGGAATTGCCGGAGTTGCCGGAAACGGGCAATCCGAATTGTTGGAAGTTCTGGGCGGAATGCGCTCTGGCCAAGGCTCGATCAAATTGAACGGTACGCCGCTTGCGCTCAGCGGTGCAGGGTCGGATGGGCAGGCGCGGCGTGCGCAACACATCGCCCACGTGCCTGAAGACCGCCAGCGCGAGGGTCTGATCATGGATTTCCACGCCTGGGAGAACGTGGCCTTCGGCTATCACCGGGACACGGCCTATAAACGCGGGATCTTCATGGACAACGCTGCCCTGCGTGCTGATACCGAACGTAAAATCGAAAAATTCGACGTCCGCCCGCCTGATGGCTGGCTGGCGGCCAAGAACTTCTCGGGCGGGAACCAGCAAAAGATCGTCGTCGCGCGCGAGATCGAGCGAAACCCCGATCTGCTGCTGGTCGGGCAACCTACACGCGGCGTCGACATCGGCGCGATCGAGTTCATTCACAAACAGATCGTCGCTCTGCGCGATCAGGGTAAGGCGATCCTGCTGGTTTCGGTCGAGCTTGAGGAAATCTTTTCGCTATCTGACCGGATCGCCGTGATGTTCGATGGACATATAATGGGTGAGCGTCTGCCCCATGAAACAGATGAAAAAGAATTGGGCCTGTTGATGGCCGGTGTTGCGGGAGAGGCCGCGTAAGATGGATAAAATGCCCAAATGGGCCGACGTCGTTCTGATCCCGCTGATCAGCCTGATGCTGGCCGCAATCCTGTCGGCGCTGGTTATTCTCGCCATCGGAGAAAACCCGGTCGAAGCCGTAAAGTTGATGGTGTCGGGCGCGCTTGGGTCTACTTACGGCTGGGGCTATACCCTCTACTACGCCACCAACTTCATGTTTACCGGCCTCGCCGTTGCCGTCGCCTTTCACGCGCGGATGTTCAACATCGGGGGCGAGGGACAGGCCATGCTGGGCGGGCTGGGGGTTGCTCTGGTCTGTCTGTATGTCCCTTGGCCGCATTGGAGCATCGCGCTGCTGGCGGCCTGTGCTGCTTCGATGCTGTTCGGCGCGGCGTGGGCGGCGATTCCGGCTTATCTGCAAGCCAAGCGTGGCAGCCATATCGTGATCACCACGATCATGTTCAACTTTATAGCTGCGGCCCTTCTGAACTACATGCTTGTCAATGTGATGCGCCCCGAAGGGTCAATGGATCCAGCGACGGCGCGGTTTTCGGAAACGGTCCACCTACCCACGTTGCATGAGCTGCTGGCCCCGATCGGGATCAACTTTTCAAAGGCAGCACCGGCAAACATTTCCCTGCTGGTTGCGATCTTTGCCTGCGTCGTGGTCTGGGCACTGATCTGGAGAACTCGTCTGGGGTATGAAATCCGCGCCTATGGCCACTCGGAAACTGGTGCGGTCTATGCCGGTATTTCACCGGTGCGCATTACCATCGTCGCCATGCTGATATCCGGTGCCTTGGCCGGACTTATGGCGATCAACAACGTTATGGGCGAGGCCGAGCGGCTGGTCCTCAACTCGACCGAGGGCGCCGGATTTATCGGTATCGCGGTGGCACTGATGGGCAGATCACACCCGTTCGGCGTGTTCCTGGCTGCGATCCTGTTTGGATTTCTTTATCAGGGCGGGGCGGAGTTGGCGCTTTGGACGTCCATCCCGCGCGAACTGATCGTCGTTATTCAGGCGCTTGTGATCCTATTCACCGGAGCACTGGACAATATGGTGAGGATGCCGCTTGAAAAAGTGTTCCTGAGCCTGCGGAAAGGAGCAGAGTGATGGAATTCTTCGTGACGCTCGTCCAAATCCTGGACTCGACGATCCGCCTGGCGACACCGCTGTTGCTGGCCTGTCTTGCCGGGCTGTATTCCGAACGCGCTGGCATTTTCGATATCGGGCTTGAGGGCAAGATGCTGATGGCCGCGTTCTTCTCGGCAGCTCTGGCCGCTGTGACCGGTTCGGTCTGGCTGGGCCTGCTTGCTGGAATTGGCTCATCTCTGATCCTCTCCGGCCTTCATGGGCTGGCCTCGATCACGTTCCGGGGCAACCAATTGATCTCGGGGGTTGCCATCAACTTTCTTGCGGCGGGCATGACTGTACTGGTCGCGCAGAGTTGGTTCCAGCAAGGTGGCCGCACGCCATCCCTATTCGGCGGAGGTCGGTTCACCCCAATCAACTTCCCCTTTTCCGAGCAGCTTGCCGGGGTTCCCGTGATCGGACCGATCTATTCCGAACTGCTTTCAGGTCATTCAATCCTTGTCTATGTCGCCTTTCTCATGGTGCCTGCGACATGGTGGATATTGTACCGCACCCGTTTCGGCTTGCGTCTGCGCGCCGTGGGTGAAAATCCCGCCGCCGTGGACACAGCCGGAGTTTCCGTCGTTGGCCTGCGTTATGCCGCCGTTGCGATCTGCGGCGTTCTGTGCGGCATTGCCGGTGCGTATCTGGCGACGGCCCTACAAGCAGGGTTTGTCAAGGACATGACGGCCGGGCGCGGCTTCATCGCGCTGGCCGCGTTGATCTTTGCGAAATGGCGGCCGTGGCATGCAATGTGGGCTTGCCTGTTGTTTGGTCTTTTGCAAGCGGTCGCGCTGCGGTTCCAGAACATCGACCTGGGGGGTGTCGTTATCCCGGTTCAGGTCATGGACGCCCTGCCCTACATTCTGACGGTCGTTATTCTGGCCGGGTTCGTAGGCAAAGCTATCCCACCGCGCGCGGGCGGCGAGCCCTATGTGAAAGAGCGTTGATAAGTCCAGTTTCGGACACAGTTCAGTCCTGTTCGCTGCATAGCGGCATGCAGAGTTGATTTTGCATGCCGCAAAGGTTCTAAAGAGGTATGCGTGTGTTTCCTGTGATAGCCGACCTCGAAGCAAGACTCGCCGGGGTGCCGGGCGCACTGGTACGTGTTTGGGTCCAGGCAGCAGCGCAAATTCAAGCGCATCTGTCAGGCGCACCAACTGGACACTCCACTTTTGGCCTGTGGGTCCGTGCAACCGCCCCTGCTTGCATTGACGCGCGACCACATCCTATTTCGCCGGACTGTGTCGCGCTGCGCGATGCATCCAGCCTCAACCGTTAAAGTACTATGCAGATTTACCTTCCCATCGCCGAAGTCTCTGTAAACGCCTTTCTGCTGCTGGGGCTAGGCGGGATGGTTGGTATTCTTTCCGGTATGTTCGGGGTTGGTGGCGGGTTCCTCATGACACCGCTGCTTTTCTTCATCGGCATCCCTCCGGCTGTGGCTGTGGCGACCGAGGCCAACCAGATCGTGGCGTCGTCCTTCTCTGGCGTTCTGGCGCATTTCCGACGAAAGACCGTCGACCTCAAGATGGGAACCGTTCTTCTGACGGGGGGATTGATAGGCGCGGCCCTTGGTGTAGTGGTATTCAACCACCTAAAAAGCCTTGGCCAGGTCGATTTGCTGGTCACACTTTGCTATGTCGTCTTCCTTGGCGTTGTCGGCAGCCTGATGTTCATCGAAAGCCTCAACGCGCTGCGCAAGTCCAAGAAAGGGGGCAGTACCCCTGCCCCCCGGCGTCAACGCGGTTGGGTTCACGCGATGCCGTTCAAAATGCGGTTCCGCACTTCGGGCCTGTATATCTCGGTTATCCCGCCCATGCTGGTCGGCTTGTGCGTCGGCGTTCTGTCCGCGATCATGGGTGTTGGCGGCGGATTTATCATGGTCCCCGCGATGATCTATCTGTTGGGGATGCCAACAAAGGTCGTGGTCGGAACTTCGCTGTTCCAGATCATCTTTGTGACAGGCTTTACCACCATGCTGCATGCGACCACCAACTATACGGTGGACATCGTACTGGCCGTTCTTCTTCTGGTCGGCGGGGTCGTCGGCGCGCAGATCGGAACGGTGATCGGAGCGCGGATGCCTGCGGAACAGCTGCGCGTGCTTCTGGCGGCGCTGGTTCTGGTCGTTTGCGGCAAACTGGCCCTGGACTTGCTGATCGAACCCTCCGAGCTCTACTCGCTTGGCACTGAGGGGGGGCACTGATCATGCTGAAACGCCTGATCCTGCTTTTTGCGTTATGCGTCACCCCTGCGCTTGCCGAAGATGAGCAGGTCGTGCTTGGCCTCAGCCATGACCGCGTGGCCATTACGGCGACATTTGATGGCTCGGAAATCCTGATCTTCGGCGCGGTCAAGCGTGAGACACCTATCCCCTCAGGCCCACCGCTGGAGGTGGTCGTGGCCGTCGCCGGCCCTTCAAGCCCCGTCATGGTCAGACGCAAGGAACGCAAGCTGGGGATTTGGGTAAACACCGACAGCGTCTTGGTTGATCTTGCGCCCAGTTTCTATGCCGTCGCCACCAGTGCCCCTTTGGACGACATCCTGTCCGACACCGAGGACCTGCGGTACAGAATTTCGATCGAGCGGGCTATCCGCTCGGTCGGTGCGGCAATGCATATACGAGGCGCGCAGGACTTTGCAGATGCCGTGGTCCGCATCCGCGAGGATGAGGGGCTCTACTCGATCCGTGAGGACACCGTCGCTGTGGATGAGCAGACCCTGTTTAGAACCTCGATCGCCATGCCTGCCGATCTGACCGAAGGTGACTATACCGCGCGTATCTTCCTGACCCGAGGCGGATCGGTCGTATCGAGCTTTGAAACAACCATTGACGTCCGCAAGGTTGGACTAGAGCGTTTTCTCTATAACCTGTCCCGTCAGCAACCCGTCTGGTACGGGCTGATGTCTTTGGTGATCGCCATTGCTGCGGGCTGGGGTGCGTCCACCGCTTTCCGTTTGCTGCGTGAGAACTAACGGCTACCCGCGACCGATATAGGGCATGGTTGTCGCCATCACGGTCATGAACTGCACATTGGCCTCAGCTGGCAGGGACGCCATGTGAAACACGGACCGGGCCGCGTCCTCAACCGCCATGGTTGGATCGGGTTGCTCACCCGCCGCGATCGCATTGTCGACCAATCCCTGCACCATCTGCGTCCGCGCGTTGCCGATATCAATCTGACCGCAGGCGATCCCGAAATCGCGCCCGTCCAAAGACAGGCTGCGAGTCAGGCCGGTGATTGCATGTTTCGTCGCCGAATAGTGGACCGAGTTAGGGCGCGGCACGTGCGCTGCAATCGAACCGTTATTGATGATACGTCCACCCTGCGGCGATTGGTGCCGCATGATCCGGAACGCTTCGCGTGCTGACAGGAACATCCCGTTCAGGTTGACGTTGACGCTTTGGTACCAATCCGCCAGCGCGATTTCGTCAATCGTTCCGCCGGGCGCAAATATTCCCGCGTTGTTGAACAGCACATCCAATCGTCCGGCTTTGTCGAGAAAGCGGTTGAACGCGCCCGAAACCGCCTCGGGCTCGGTCACATCCGCTGGCAAGGGAACAGCATTAGGTCGACCACTGGCCATCGCTGCCAAAGTGTCCCCGCTGCGCGCCAAAAGCCCGACTGTCCACCCTTCATCCAGAAAAAGCTCGGCCGTCGCGCGCCCGATGCCCGCGCTGGCCCCTGTGACTATGATCGTCTTCATGTTTCTTCCGCCTCCAATGTCAGCGAGGCCGCCGGAACCGCACGCAGATCATCCACTCGCAGTGGGTGGGTGGGTTTAGCCAAGCGGTTGCGCACCACCCAGATCAACCTCTCCTGCGCGCGCGTGATGGCCACGTAAGCCAGCCGCTTCCACAGCGGCTGCCCAGCCTCTGTTCGCCCCATCCGGGCCGCTGCATAGATGTCCGGCGCAAAAACCTGAACCGTGTCCCACTGCGACCCTTGCGCCTTGTGGATCGTCACTGCCGCCCCGTGCAGAAAGGTTGCGCCCATTCGCGCGGCATATGGGATAAAGGGTTCTTCCTCATCCGGCATTTCGATTTTGACAATCGACGCGGCGCTGACCTGCGGGTCTTCGGCCCCCATGACGTGCAACCGAGAAAACCCCGGTTTGCGCCCCGGCCCAAGATAGATGACCTGCGCGCCCTTGATCAGCCCGCGCGCCTCAAGATCAAGACGCTTTTTGCGATGCTTCAAAGGCAGCTCGATCCCGTCGCAGATCAGCGGCTCACCCTCCAGCAACTCGGTATCAGGTGCGCCGTGGACGTGCCTGAACGCTTGAATCAGACGGATACGCGTCGCGTTGCGCCAGACCAGAACGGGGCTGCGCGCCATCAGATCAACTTCGACCCTTTGCCCCCAGACAACGCGGTCATCCCGTTGGGCGGTCTGTTCGACCAGCCGTTCAAAATCCTCGAAACCCATCTGAGGGTCGGCCAGCGCATGGGCGAGGTCCAGAATGGGATTGTCCGCAGTCTGTCTGTGCACCCGGTGCAAAATCTGCTTTCGCGGCTCAGGCAGTGCGTCAAACACCATGCTGCCGGATTGATTGACCGGGGCCAACTGTGCGGGATCACCGAACAGCAGCAGAGTAGGGAAAATCTCTTGCAGGTCCTCAAACTGGCGGTCATCCAGCATCGAGGCTTCGTCCACGAACCCGATATCGAGAGGCTCATCCCGGCGTTTCCAGCCCGTAATGAAATCCGAGCCGCGCAACCCCGCGGCCGCCAAAGCGCCGGGGATGGATTTGTTGTTCTGGTAGAACGCAGCCGCGCGGTCCAGCGCTTCGTCCGTCAGCCCCTCGATCTCGGGGCGATCATCATTGCCCGCCAGCCATTCGGCAATGCGTTCGTATTCGGGGTCATATACCGGCGTATATAGGATACGATGGATCGTCGTCGCAGGCACCCCGCGCAGGCGCAACACGCTTGCTGCCTTGTTAGTTGGCGCGAGGATGGCCAAGCTGCGCTTTTCGCGCGCTTTGCGACTTTCAAAGTCGCCCGAGACGATCTGAACACCCGTTTCAGCAAGAGCCTTGTAAAGCTCTGCTAGCAAAAGGGTTTTCCCGGACCCCGCCTTACCGATGACCGCCATGACACCGGATTTTCCGCTGCCGGGCAGCTTCAACAGGGCATCGTCATCCAGATCAACTCCGGCGGATTTCAGCATCTCGGCGATGCTGTCATAGGCGGCGGCCTGATCGTCAGAGAAGGTCACGGGAGGCAAAGACATGGCGCGACCCTACAGGGCCACGCCAGCTATCACCAGATACGGAATTGCCTTTTCGCGCGCCTTAGGCGGACAAGGCAAACCGGTATTGCCGCCCGGTCCCGAACGCGGTCTTGAACCACAATCGGGACAATTCACGCGGGATGCCCGCGCGTTCCGCCACGCGATAGCAGTCTTCGGAGGAATAGGGCCAAAGCCCGACCGAAATCTGGTCGCGGCCCTTACCCTCGGACCCCAGCACGATCGGCGACGATCCGATGAGGCGATAGATCCGAATCATCCGCGCGTCGAAGACGCCCGCGATATGGGTCAGGCCGAACCCTTCCATGATTTCACCTCCGCTCAGCATGATTGCCCCAGCGGTATGCGGGCTGGCCGTGCGGGACAGGCAAAAGCGGGTCACCTCCCAGATCAGCGGGCTGTTGACCGGCTCACCGCCTGTCAGGTGCCCGAAAACCTCATTCACCATGACGCGGCCCGTTGTTGGCAGGACACGCATGGACCCGCCGTGGCTGCCGTCCTCCTCCTCCCAGATGACGTAGAGCGGGTTCAGATTATCGTATTGATCCCGCTCCTCTCCGTTTTCATTGACGTGAACATCCCAGCCCAGCCGGGTTTTGAACTGATCCGCGCGGTCGCGGAACATCCCATCGGCCAGCTTCGGAAATTTATGCAATTCATCCGCAAACAAATAGCGCAACATGACTTTTTCCCCTTGTCGTCCTGTGCAGGAACGAAGGGGGTACAAAGCCGTAGTTAATTTCCCGTTCGAGGAGCGCCCGACCGTTAAACCACTATTAATCCTCGGCTCAGAGCCGTGGCGATGGCGTGGGTGGTGTTCTGCGCCCCGAGCTTTGCGCGCGCACTCTCGATGTAGACGCGCAGCGTATGCTCTGAAATTGACAGGGAATGTGCCACCTGCGCCCGGTTATAGCCCAGCGCCAGCAAGGTCATTGAATCCACTTCTCTGGGCGACAGTCCGCGCGGCGCATCCGGCTGCCTGTCACTTTCAAACTCCAGCGCTTTTCGATTGAAAAAATGCGCGATCAGGATCAGTTCGCGCCCGTGCGTTTCCATGAAGCCTTTCCAGGTTTCATCATCGCAAGAGTGATTCACTGTAAACAGGGCGAATTGCCCGTTGGGGCCGCGGATCGGGATCGAATAGCCTTGGTTACCCACTCCGTGCTCCAAAGCATCCCTAAGAAAATTCTTCGCGACCTTTCCCGACCAATCCAATGTTTTCCAGTCGACGGGATGGAACCGTTGGAAGCACCCCAAAATCACGGGGTCAATTCGATGGTAGTTTTTCTCACGGTACCGTTCGGCCCAGGTATCAGGATAGGTTGTATAGCCGTATTGATCACCGGCACCGTCTACCCAATGATAAACGAGATGTTCGATCTGCAACCGGTCGCGCAGCCGAATGGCGACTTCGCCAAGTTCGTCAAGCGTGTTGGTGTTTTCCAAGTCCTCCAGAACCTGGCTCAAATCGAGTTGTATTCCCATCCGCGGGTGCCCGTGCCTCATGCTTCGCGGACGCGATCTCGGCTGCGGCGATCAGTTTGGTGTCATCCAACTGTTCGGCAAGCGCGGTCAGGCCGTTCTCAACAGCGAAGGCGTTGAGGTCCGACAACACGTCCAGTATCCACTCATTTTTCGCCATCCAAAGTCACTCCGAAACAGTTAACGAAGGGTTAATACAACTATAGCATGTGTTATATTTTTTGCCATATTCACCGGTTTCTACTCCCCTAAAATAGCGGGAGCCTCACCAGTAAGACCCTGTAATCATTTAATATAGGCAAAAATGAAAACGCCCGCGAACCGAAATGACGGTTCGCGGGCGACGATGATTGGCTTGCAGAGTGTTTAGCCGCGCGCGTCCAGAACTTCTTCCAGGGTACGCATACCAGTCCGAGGTGCCTGAACCAGAACCGACATGTTGCCGGGCTTATGCTCGTTCCGCATCATCTTCATGTGCGCTTCGGGCAGTTCATTCCACGAGAACACTTCGGACATGCAGGGGTCCAGACGACGCTCGACCATCAACTGGTTCGCAGCCGACGCCTGCTTTAGGTGCGCAAAGTGTGAACCCTGCAGGCGCTTCTGGTGCATCCACATGTAACGCACGTCGAAGGTCAGGTTATAGCCAGTTGTGCCGGCACAGATCACAACCATGCCGCCCTTTTTCACCACGAAGGTCGACACCGGGAAAGTGCTTTCACCGGGGTGTTCAAAGACCATGTCAACGTTCACGCCCTTGCCGGTGATGTCCCAGATCGCCTTGCCGAACTTGCGGGCCTCTTTGAACCACTCGGCATATTCCGGCGTGTTTACCGTGGGAAGCTGACCCCAGCAGTTGAAGTCCTTGCGGTTCAGAACGCCCTTGGCGCCCAGACCCATCACAAAGTCACGCTTGCTCTCGTCCGAGATCACACCGATCGCATTCGCACCTGCGGTGTTGATCAGCTGGATCGCGTAGGAGCCCAGACCGCCCGAAGCACCCCAGACCAGTACGTTCTGACCGGGCTTCAGATCATGAGGCTCGTGCCCGAACAGCATCCGGTAGGCAGTGGCCAGAGTCAGCGTGTAGCAGGCGCTTTCTTCCCAAGTCAGGTGCTTGGGACGCGGCATCAACTGTTGTGCCTGCACGTTGGTGAATTGTGCAAACGATCCGTCCGGTGTCTCGTAACCCCAGATCCGCTGGCTGTCCGAATACATCGGGTCGCCGCCGTTGCACGCTTCGTCGTCACCGTCATCCTGGTTGCAGTGGATTACGACCTCGTCGCCCACTTTCCAGCGCTTCACTTTGTCACCAACGGCCCAAACGATGCCCGATGCATCGGAACCGGCGATGTGGAAAGGCTGACCGTGGCCATCAAACGGGCTGATCGGCTTACCAAGCGACGCCCAGACGCCGTTGTAGTTCACACCGGCGGCCATCACCAGAACCAGCACCTCGTGGCTGTCCAGCTTGGGGACGTCGACCACTTCTAGCTGCATCGCCGTGTCCGGCTCGCCGTGGCGCTCTTTGCGGATCGCCCACGCATACATTTTCTTTGGAACAAACCCCATCGGAGGGATTTCGCCCATCTCATAGAGGTCTTTTTCCGGCGCGTCGTAGGACGCGATACCGCTGTCGGTGTCCAGAGCCATGTTGGCCTCCTTTGTTCTAATCATTCGCCGCGATGCAGAATCGCTTGCATTAAGTGATGAGATATTGGGCCTTGAGAAATATTGCAATAGATTTTGGGGTCATTTTGTAATTTTATGACCCAGCGGATGCAGAAATTCCCTTTGCATCCGCAGCATGCTTCGCATTTTCATTCAGCGGGGCCGAAGCTGCGTAGTATTCAAGAAGGTCAACACGTTGTCCTGATTGACAAATTTTTCCACTCTCGCGTTTCAAAATCCGACGCTCAACCAACTGGTCCAGCGCGGCCACGATTGAAGCCTGATCCAGAACGTCCAAAGTTCCGTCACGTCGCATAAGATCGGCAATCAGCGTCCGCGCCTCATCTTCCGGCATCCCACCTTTCTCTCGGATCAGCCAGCAGGCAGCAGGAACTGGCACCAATGGAATCGCATCCCTGATGCGCGCCATAAGCTCTCGCGCCAGGTCTGTCGTCACATCCTTGTCCTTGTCCGCCTGAAACGCCTGTAGTGAGATCGGCTGCCCATATCGGACCGAGGCCACGCCGAATCGCTTGTAGCGCCCGACCAGCTTTCGCCCGATCTGTTTGAGTATCCACATCGTGATTACTCCGATCCTGGCGCGGAAGCGTCGTTGATTGCCAAGCGCGGCCTTTGTCAGAATCGTATCTTCCAGCACGCGATCATAGTTCAGCGCAACTGGAACAAAGACGACATCCTTGCCTCCGGGCTTGATCCCGTCGATGAGGTATTTGAGCAAACCCAGTTTTGGCCTGCCCAAAGCACCGGTCAGGCTAAGCCCCCCTTCGGGAAACATCGCCTGGGTCACGCCCGCCTCGGTCGCTTGCCGGACGTAGCAGGCAAGCACTTCTCGATACAGTTCGCTGCCTGATTTTCGGCGGATAAAGTAGGCGCCCATTGCGCGAATGAGCCTGCTGAGCGGCCACACCCGCGCCCATTCACCCACCGCGTAGGACAGGGCCGATTGATGCGCCGCCAAGTAGGTGACTAGAACGTAATCCATGTTGCTGCGGTGATTCATGACAAAAACAACCGTCGCATCGGGATCAATATTCTTGACGGCTTCTTCGTCCTGATAACTAAGCCGCACGTCGTAAAATGCATTGCTCAACATCCGGGCCAAACGGATTGCGACACTGAAATAGGCAACGGCGGAAAACGATGGCACGATCTCGCGGGCGTAGCGCCTGGCCTGCTCGAAAGACACCGCTTCGGGAACGCCGATTTCCCGCACGCGATCCTGCACCGCCTTCCCAACCTGCGGGTCATAGATAAGGCGCTGAATCCTGTCGTGCCGCTCGGCCAGCTTGAAGGGCTGGATCGGTCGCTGCAGGCGTTTGTTCAACCGCTTGACCGCTCGCTCAAGTCGGCGACGAAAGAACCAGCGCACGGATGGGAACAGAAAATGCGAGGCCAGCGTGACCGCGGCAAACACCAGGATCAGCAAAAACAGCCAAAGCGGAAGTTCCACGGTCTGAGTCATGCGCGCACCCTGCCAGCAAACGTTGCGTCCTACAATCAGAAGAACCCTGAATGCCGCGACGCAGCGAATTGACATATCCCGAAAATTGCGCTTTAGAACCCATGAACGTAATTTTCTTACCCACCTGAGATATGAGGCACGTTATGACGCAGACGCAGAAAGATCGCCCCTGGCTCATCCGAACCTATGCCGGTCATTCCACAGCCAAGGCATCGAACGCGCTGTATCGTGGGAATCTGGCCAAGGGTCAGACCGGGCTTTCCGTGGCTTTCGATCTGCCGACGCAAACCGGGTATGACAGCGACCATACTCTGGCACGCGGCGAGGTTGGCAAGGTGGGCGTGCCGATCAGCCATCTGGGGGACATGCGGGTTCTGTTCGATCAGATTCCACTGGAGCAGATGAACACCTCGATGACCATCAACGCGACTGCGCCGTGGTTGCTGGCGCTGTATATTGCGGTGGCCGAGGAACAGGGCGCAGATGTATCGAAACTGCAAGGGACCGTTCAGAACGATCTGATCAAGGAATACCTGAGCCGCGGCACTTACGTTTGCCCGCCGAAACCGTCGCTCAAGATGATCGCGGATGTGGCCGAGTATTGCTATTCCAACGTGCCGAAATGGAACCCGATGAACGTGTGTTCCTATCACCTACAAGAGGCAGGCGCGACACCCGAACAAGAGCTGGCCTATGCGCTGGCCACCGCAATCGCTGTGTTGGACGAGTTGCGCCCACGCGTTCCGGCCGAGGATTTCCCAGCGCTCTGCGGTCGAATTTCGTTCTTCGTGAACGCAGGCATCCGGTTTGTGACCGAGATGTGCAAGATGCGCGCCTTTGTGGACCTGTGGGATGAGATTCTGCAGGACCGTTACGGTGTCGAAAATCCCAAGTTCCGCCGCTTTCGCTATGGCGTGCAGGTGAACTCTTTGGGCCTGACGGAACAGCAGCCTGAAAACAACGTCTACCGTATTCTAATTGAGATGCTGGCTGTGACCCTGTCCAAGAAAGCCCGCGCCCGAGCGGTACAGCTCCCCGCATGGAACGAAGCGCTTGGCCTGCCGCGCCCGTGGGATCAGCAGTGGTCCATGCGGATGCAGCAAATTCTGGCCTATGAAACCGACCTGCTGGAATATGAAGACCTGTTCGAGGGCAACCCCGCCGTAGACGCCAAAGTGGAAGAGCTGAAAAACGGCGCGCGCGCAGAGCTGGCCAACCTGGATTCGATGGGCGGTGCGGTTGCATCGATCGAGTACATGAAGTCCCGCCTCGTCGATTCCAATGCCGAACGCCTGAACCGGATTGAGCGGAACGAAACAGTTGTGGTCGGCGTGAACAAATGGACCGACGGAGAGGCTTCTCCCCTTCAGACCGAAGATGGCGGTATTATGGTTGTCGATCCGGCGGTTGAGCAAGAACAGATCGACCGCCTGAACGAATGGCGCACCCAACGCGATGACGCGGCAGTCACCGCAGCCCTGACTGCACTGCGCAACGCGGCGCAGACCGGAGCCAACGTCATGGAACCGTCAATTGCCGCCGCCAAAGCAGGTGTCACCACGGGTGAGTGGGCCGAGGAAATGCGCAAGGTCTACGGCACATATCGCGGGCCGACCGGCGTTTCAGGGTCCGTATCCAACAAGACCGAGGGGCTTGATGACCTGCGTGCCGCCGTTGACGCGGTCAGTGACCAATTGGGCCGCCGTCTGAAATTCCTTGTCGGCAAGCCGGGTCTGGACGGCCATTCCAACGGGGCGGAACAGATCGCCTTCCGCGCGCGCGACTGCGGCATGGATATCAGCTATGAAGGAATTCGCCTGACGCCCGAGGAAATCGTGACCGCCGCGATTGACGACAAGGCCCACGTGATTGGCCTTTCGATCCTTTCCGGCAGTCATATCCCGCTGGTGCAGGACGTCATAGACCGTCTGCGGGACTCGGGTTTGAGCGACGTTCCGGTTGTGGTCGGCGGGATCATTCCTGACGAAGACGCGGCGAAGTTGAAGGCAATGGGTGTTGCCAAGATCTACACGCCCAAGAATTTTGAGCTGAACGCGATAATGGGCGATATTATCACCTTGGCCGATCCACAAAATATGGCCGCTGAATAACAGCCCTTTTACTTTCCGTTTTCTAAAAACCTATTCCCATTTCAAAAGGGGATGGGTAAAAACCATGCCTGTAATTTATATAAGCCGCTAGGGATACGGCCCTATTGACTTTGGCATGGAGAATAAAAATGGGAATTGATCTGGAAAAATTGTCGCGCAAGGAATTAATTAAACTGCGTGATCAGATCGAAAAGGCGCTTAAAAAAGCGGAAATACGCGAACGGCAAGAAGCGCTGAAGGCTGCGGAACAGGCGGCCGCTCAATACGGTTTCTCTTTGTCAGATTTGGCAGCAGAAGGGGCTGCCATGGGGAAAGGCTCTAAAGCCAAGGCAAAGTATCGCAACCCCGCCGACCCCTCGCAGACCTGGTCCGGTCGCGGGCGCAAGCCGCAGTGGATACACGACGCGCTTAAGTCTGGCGCAAGTATCTCGGACCTGGAAATCTGATCGGGATTTGAAACAAGATGACAATCCATATTGGCGCCGAAAAAGGCGAAATCGCAGAAACAGTATTATTGCCGGGTGATCCTTATCGGGCAAAATGGGCCGCAGAAACGTTTTTAGAAGACGCAAAACAAGTCAATAATGTGCGCGGCATGTTGGGTTTCACCGGAACCTGGAAAGGGAACCCGGTTTCCATTCAAGGTAGCGGAATGGGAATGCCGTCATTGTCGATTTACGCGAACGAACTAATTCGCGATTTCGGAGCCAAAACCCTGATCCGGATCGGATCGTGCGGAGGGATGCAAGACAGTGTCAAAGTCCGTGACGTTATCCTGGCGATGACCTCTACAACGCTGAGCACCCCGTCGCGCGGCATCATGAAGGAACTCAACTTTGCCCCCTGCGCGGATTGGGGTCTGCTGCAAGCCGCGGCCCAAGTTGCCGAGGCCAGTGGCACGCCGACCCATATCGGGGGGATCTATTCCTCGGACGTGTTCTATGACGAGCGGCCCGACCTGAACGAACAGATGGTCCGTCACGGCATCCTTGGCGTCGAAATGGAAGCGGCCGAGCTTTATATTCTGGCAGCGCGACACAAGTGCCGGGCTTTGGCCGTTCTGACCGTTTCCGATCATTTGCTGACCGGTGAGGCTCTGCCCTCCTCCGAACGGGAAAGCAGCTTTGGCGAAATGGTTGAAATCGCGCTGCGTGCTGCGTTTCCAAACGCTGCCTGAACCGGGAAGGGGCGCTTAGGGCGCCCTTTAGGGATTATTTCCTCAGGCAGGTTTTCGGGGTATCCGCCCCATCCTGCTGTGCACCGCAATAGGCGCAGACCCAGACACCTTCCTTGCGGTGCTGACGCCATCGGCAGTCACGTGTCAAAGATGATGTCCGGGACCGCCAGATGAAATACGCAAAAACGCCAGCGGCTAGTAATAGCAACAGAATGGGCATGCTCATGCATTGCCCAATCTGTACATGAATTCAAGCGGCGTTGGCGTATTCAAACAGGTCTGGTTCGTGGATCTCAGACACTAAAGGTTGCGGCGTGTAGTAGGCCCAAGCCTGTTCCAGCGCTTCCAACGCCTCGTCTGCTTTGGTCTTGATGTTTTGGTCCTGCATCGGAGCGATCCTTCTTCGATTGAATCACTCCTCCCTGCGCGCAAGATAGTGCCGAGCAGGGGAGGCCACATCGCATTGTTTTGCAACCTCGCCATGCGCTTGCCGCAATGCGGCAAGCGCTGATTTTGCGCGCAACTTAAACCGCGCGTTCGACCATCATCTTCTTGATCTCGGCGATTGCCTTGGCCGGGTTCAGACCTTTCGGGCAGGTCTTGGCACAGTTCATGATCGTGTGGCAGCGATACAGTTTGAACGGGTCTTCCAACTCATCCAGACGCTCACCCGTTGCCTCGTCCCGACTGTCGATGATCCAGCGATAAGCATGCAACAGGGCTGCGGGGCCAAGGTAGCGGTCACCATTCCACCAGTAGCTGGGGCAAGAGGTCGAGCAGCTTGCGCACATCACGCATTCATACAGGCCATCCAGCTTTTTGCGGTCTTCGATAGACTGCTTCCATTCCTTCGCAGGCCGGTTGGTCTTGGTTTCCAGCCACGGCATGATCGAGGCGTGCTGCGCATAGAAATGCGTCAGGTCGGGGATCAAATCCTTGACCACCGGCATGTGCGGCAGCGGATAGATTTTCACGTCGCCCTTGATCTCATCCATGCCATAGATACAGGCCAGCGTGTTGATCCCGTCGATATTCATCGCGCACGATCCACAAATCCCCTCGCGGCAGGACCGGCGGAAGGTCAACGTGGGATCAATCTCGTTCTTGATCTTGATCAGCGCGTCCAGAACCATCGGGCCGCAGCTATCCATATCAACGAAATACGTATCAACGCGCGGGTTCTGTCCGTCATCCGGGTTCCAGCGATAAATCTGGAACTTGCGCACATTGGTTACGCCTTCGGGCTTTGGCCATGTCTTACCGGTGGTGATCCGGGAATTCTTGGGGAGGGTCAGTTGTACCATAAGTTCCTCTCCTTAGAACGTCCGCGCCTTGGGCGCGATTTTGTTCAGGCTGATGCCGCCTTTATCCTCGGTGGTCAGAGGATCGACGATAACGGGGCGATAGCTGAGCTCGACCTTGTTGCCTTCAACCCGGCTAACCGTGTGAACGCGCCAATTTTCGTCGTCACGCTCGGTGAAGTCCTCATGCGCGTGCGCACCACGAGATTCCTTGCGCGCCTCGGCCCCTACGATTGTGGCCAGTGCGCTTGGCATCAGGTTGGTGAGTTCCAGCGTTTCCATCAGATCACTGTTCCAAACCAACGAGCGGTCAGTAACCTTGAGGTCATCCATCTTGGCGGCGATGGCCGTCATCTTCTCGACGCCTTCGGCCATTGTCTTGGCGGTCCGGAACACGGCAGCGTCGGCCTGCATGGTTTTCTGCATCTCAAGCCGCAGATCAGCCGTCGGGATTGACCCGCTGGCGTTGCGAACAGCGTCAAACCGGTCAAATGCCTTATCGACCGAAGCCAGGTTCAACACCGGGTTCGACGCGCCGGCATCGACAACCTTACCTGCCCGGATCGCAGCCGCGCGGCCAAACACCACGAGGTCGATCAGCGAGTTGGACCCCAGACGGTTTGCACCGTGGACCGAGGCACATCCGGCCTCACCTACGGCCATCAGGCCCGGCACAACAGCGGTCGGATCATCGGCGGTCGGGTTCAGAACTTCGCCCCAATAGTTCGTCGGGATACCGCCCATGTTGTAGTGGACAGTCGGCAGAACCGGGATCGGCTCTTTGGTGACATCAACTCCTGCAAAGACGCGGGCCGATTCCGAGATACCCGGCAGACGCTCGGCCAGCGCTTCGGCTGGAAGGTGGCTGAGGTTCAGGTGAATGTGGTCGCCATTGTCACCGTGGCCACGCCCCTCGCGGATCTCCATCGTCATCGAGCGGCTGACATAGTCGCGCGGCGCCAGGTCTTTGTACTGAGGCGCGTAACGCTCCATGAACCGCTCACCTTCCGAGTTGGTCAGGTATCCGCCCTCACCCCGTGCGCCTTCGGTGATCAGGCAGCCCGAGCCGTAGATGCCGGTCGGGTGGAACTGAACGAACTCCATATCCTGCAGGGCCAGACCCGCACGGGCCACCATGCCGCCACCGTCGCCGGTGCAGGTATGGGCCGAGGTCGCGCTGAAATAGGCGCGGCCATAGCCGCCGGTCGCCAGCACCACCATCTTGGCGTTGAAAACGTGCATCGTGCCATCGTCCAGCTTCCAGCAGACGACGCCCTGACATTGCCCGTCATCGGACATGATCAGGTCGATGGCGAAATATTCGATATAGAACTCGGCATTGTTCTTCAGCGACTGACCGTACAGCGTGTGCAGGATCGCGTGACCAGTCCGGTCTGCGGCGGCGCAGGTGCGCTGCACAGCTGGGCCTTCGCCAAACTCGGTGGTGTGGCCACCGAAGGGACGCTGGTAAATCTTACCTTCTTCGGTCCGGCTGAACGGAACGCCGTAGTGTTCCAGCTCATAAACCGCCTTTGGTGCCTCACGCGCCAAGTATTCCATCGCGTCGGTGTCACCCAACCAGTCCGATCCCTTGACGGTGTCATACATGTGCCACTGCCAATGGTCCGGCCCCATGTTCGACAGGGACGCAGCAATACCGCCCTGCGCCGCAACTGTGTGCGAACGAGTCGGGAAAACCTTGGTCACACAGGCAGTGCGCAGCCCTTGCTCGGCCATGCCAAGGGTGGCCCGCAGACCTGCCCCGCCAGCGCCGACAACGACCACGTCATATTCGTGCGTTTCGTATTCGTATGCAGCCATTTCTTTCAGCTCCGGGAATTAGAGGGCAATGCGCGCGATGGCGAAAATGCCAGCCGCTGCCGCGCCGTAGGACAGGCAGGTGGTCAGGATAATCAGAACTTTTTCCATCGTGCCGTGGACGTAATCCTCAAGCATCACCTGAGCACCTTCAGCAAAATGCTTGAAGCCGACCACGAGCGTCAGCGCCGCCACAATCGCTGGGAACGGGCGCGAATAGTAATCCAGCACCACGTCGTAAGGTTGGCCCAGAACCGGTCCAAATGTGAAAATGAACAGCGGGACAAGGATCAGCAAAGCCACCGAGCTGACCTTCATGCTCCAGAAATGTGCTGTCCCGGTTTTGGCCGAACCAAGGCCGGTCGCACGTTTACGGTCCGTAAGATAACGCATGTCTGGCCTCCTCAAGCGACAATAAGCAGGGTCAGCAGGGTCAGAACGACCGAACCGATCACGACGGCCCAACCCAGTTTTTGGGCTGTGGGCAGATCAAGCCCAACCGCATTGTCCCAGATCAGATGCCGTACACCAGCCAGAGTGTGATACCACAGCCCCCAAAGAGAGAGAGCCATCACCAGATCCCCAATGACCGAGGTCAGCCACCAGTTTGCGCGCGCATATGCCTCGGGTGAGGTCGCGGCGGCCAGAAACCACCACACAATCAGCAGCGCAGCAACGAGCAGGGCGTTTCCTGTAATACGGGTCAGGATGGATGTGACCGAAGTCAGCTGTGGACGATAAATCGACAGATGAGGCGATAACGGGCGATTGCCCCGATTAACATCGGCCATGGCGGCTCCTTTTCGGTTGGCTTCCGATGGTTTTACTGTTTTTTGCCGTTCTGTCACGTGCTGCATCTGCAAAAAAGCCCATAATTGACCCAAAACGACGGATATTCCAAAATTGTGATCACACAAATATTGACGTGATCACAAATGATTCCGTCTGGTTGCAGTGTTAGCGTCCTGACCTCCGAATCTTTGCCGGAGTCACTCCAATCCAGCCGTTTGCTGAGTGACCTCTCGCAGAAGTTTTTTACGGATTCTCTCGGGATAGTCCTCGAACCCTGCAGCCGAAACCACAAATGCACCTTCGCCGACGATCACATTCTCAAAGAAATACGCGGTCAGGTCCGGTTCGCTTTCCTCGATGGCGATCGCGTTCACTGTCACACCGTGACGACGCAGAACGGAATGTATCTCTGTCGGCTCGACCCCTTCATTTGAAATCCCATCACCCGAGATATCAATAAGTTGGCGCTTGCACTCGGACACGGCGCTAAAACTTGTCAGCGTCATTTCAAGCGCCTCGCCAATAGCAGTTGAAAAATTCCTCCAGACCCGAGGGTCAGAGGCCACTTGGTTTGCAAAGGCATCAAGTGTTTCAAAGCTGTCTATGCGCGTCCAGGGGATCGTGACCTTCTGGCGCGAGGTACCTGTCCATTGCACCAGCATCAAGCGGGCCTGCCCGCGGACAAGCGCCTCTGAGACGACAGGGTCGCGCAACCCGGCGGCAAGACCATCCATCTGTATGCGGTATTCGCCAGTATCAACGGACCCTGAAACGTCAACGGCCAAAGCCAAAGCCAAATCGCACGCCATGGCCGGAGGCGTCAGGAAAATGCAGGCGGCGACTGAACGAAGCAAGAGCATGATCGCAGCCTAGCACGAATGTTGCCGACCGCGATCACTTCAACGTGGGTGGTTCTTATCAGGTCGGGATCAAGGCCCAGTAGTCGAGATCCAACAAGACGCTGGGCATATATCGCCCATCTTCGTTTTTCAGCTCGAAAGGCTCTCCGCCCTTGGTGGCCACCAACCGCAGGCGTATAGCCCCAACGCCAGGCACACCCGTTTCGGCCTTTTCCAGAACCTCGGACCAAGCCTTGATGGTATCACCTGAAAAGCAGGGGTTTGCATGTGCACCAGCGTTCAGGCCAACGATCATCTGAGCGTTCGCCAGTCCATTGAACGACAAGGCCCGCGCCATCGAAATCACGTGCCCACCATAGATCAGGCGACCGTCGGGACGGAAAGTCAGGTCGAAATGCACCTTGGCCGTATTTTGCCACAGGCGGGTGGCCAGCATATGCTCGGCCTCCTCGACAGTTACGCCGTCCACATGGTCGATCTTTTCACCGATCTCGTAATCCCCACAACGATGCGCCTCGCCCGCTTGGGCAAAGTCGTAGCTCGAGAAATCCAACCCTTCTGGAATAACCAAATCCTTCGGATCCAGTGCCTTTTTCAGCTCAGGCACGACCACTTCCGGTGCGGGGGCGTCGAGGTCGGATTTCCGCACCATGACCCAACGAACATATTCCATGACAGGTTCGTCGCGCTGGTTCAGGCCACGGGTCCGTACATAAACAACCCCGGTCTTGCCGTTCGAGTTCTGCTTGAGCCCGATCACCTCAGATTCCGACCGCAGCGTGTCGCCCGCGTAAACCGGTTTCAACCAGCGCCCCTCGGCATAGCCCAGATTGGCCACCGCGTTCAGCGAGACATCCGGCACAGTCTTGCCAAACACCACATGAAACGCCGCCAGATCGTCCAGCGGGCTTTGCGGCAGACCAGACGCCCGGGCGAACTCGTCCGAAGAATACAGCGCGTGGCGGGCGGGGTAGAGCGCGTGATACAGCGCGCGCTCGCCGTTGGTCACGGTGCGTGGCACTGCGTGGTGCAGCACCTGCCCGACGGAATAGTCCTCGAAAAAGCGGCCCGGATTGGTTTTTACCATTATTGCTGTCCCAGTTTCATATCGGGTGAATAGTCGGCCGAGACCTCTTTGGTCACGGCCTGCGCACAGCGCATCACGCTGTTGGCGGCGTCATAGGCATAGGACGGGTCGCCATATAGATCCCACCCCTTTGCCAGCGCGTCGGACACCTTGTGGCAAAAGGCCGAGGTATCCTCTTCGGTCAGCAGACGATAGAGTTTTGCCATCCTTCAAACTCCTTACGAGGGGAACGGAGACGGACCGACCAGCCCGTGAACATAGCCGATCACGCCAAGCAGCACGATCGAGGCCACAAAGAACATCGCGTCCTTGCCATAGGTTCCGGGTTCGCCCGGTGTCCAATCGGGTTCTGCGCGGTTGATGACCACGACTTCGGCCAGCGCCCACAGGAACAGGCCACCGAACAGGATGATCGAGGCGAGATCGCCATTCACCAACAAATGCGCAAAGGCCCAAGCGCGGAAACCGGCCAGTTGCGGGTGGCGCATCTTGTTCAGCAAACGGCCCTTTTTGCCAGCGGGACTCATCATGAAGATGGCGATCAGCACCAGCAGGTTGTTGATATGGACCATGAAAGAAGGCGGTGCCCAGACATAGATGAAATCGGTCATGCGATAGCCGAAGATCATCAGCAAGATCGCCGCCACCAACGCCAGCGCCACCGCGCCTTTGCCACCATTTCCCATCGCCGCGCGCTGCGCTGGCATCACGCGTTTGAACAGATGCGCGGCCCACCAAAGCGCCACACCGAGGATCAGAAGTACAAAGCCCATGCTGGCTTACCCCGCTTGCAAAATTGAGATTGCCTCAGCTTTTGCCAGAATTTCACGGGCGGTTGCAACGTGCAGATTTTCAACGATCTTGCCGTCCACCACAGCGACGCCCTGCCCTTGCGCCTCGATCTCTTCAAAGGCTGCAATCTGACGTTGGGCCAGATCAATCTCGGCCTCGGACGGAGCGAAGGCCGCGTTGGTGATCTCGACCTGCGCCGGGTGGATCAGGGTTTTGCCGTCAAAGCCCATATCGCGGCCCTGCGTACATTCAGCGGCCAGACCTTCGTCATCCTTGAAGGCGTTATAGACGCCATCCACGATGATCAGCCCTTCGGCTTTGGCGGCCAACAGGCACAGGCCCAGAGAGGTCATCAGAGGCAGGCGATCGGGGCGGAACCGGGTCTGCAACTCTTTGGCCAGATCATTGGTGCCCATCACAAAGCCCGCCATTAGCGGATGCGCCGCGATCTCGGCGGCGTTAAGCATCCCGCGCGGGGTCTCCATCATCGCCCAGATCGGGATATCGCCGGTGATCGCGGCCAGCGCGTCCACATCCGCGGCTGAATTCACCTTGGGCAGCAGAACCACATCCGCATCCATGTCCCGCACGGCCTCGGCATCGGCGCGGCCCCATTCGGTGTCCAGCCCGTTGATCCGCACGATCTTGACCCGCGCGCCATATCCGCCCGCCGCCAGAGCCGCCTTGAGCGTTTCGCGCGCGTTCTCTTTCTCATCGGCGGCGACGGCATCTTCCAGATCAAAGATGATCGCGTCCACCGGCAGGGTGCGTGCCTTGTCCAGCGCCCGATCCTTGGAACCGGGGATATACAGAACAGAACGATAGGGGCGCTGACGGGGGTCCATTGGCCTCTCCCTCTTGAAATAAAGTTGCGCGGAATGGGGCATTTTTTGTCGGAAAGTTCAAGGGCAAAATCGCCGCATTGCAGCATACGCGACGCAACGTGCGTTTGTTTAACCAGATTTCGGTGCATCGCCCCCACCCTTTTGCGCAGTTGGAATCGAAAGGGTGCGACAATGAAAAAGACACTGTTCAAGATGACGATGGGGCTGGGCATCATGGTTCTCGCCGCCCAGCAGGTTCAGGCACAAAACTGCGCACCCCGCGAGGACATCATACAACGGCTGGCCGAAAACTATGGCGAAACGCGGCGCGGCATCGGCATTGCGCGGCAAGGCTCTGTTATGGAGGTCTATGCCTCGGACTCGAGCGGCAGTTGGACGATTACGGTGACGCTGCCGGACGGGGTGACTTGCCTTATCGCATCGGGTCAAGCCTATGAGGACGTAACCGAGGCTCTGCCGCCCAATGTTTAGGTCAGCGCGTCCCAGATCAATTTACTGCCCGTCAGGGTCAAAAGGACGTAGGCGACGCCAAAGAACAGGCGCTCGGACATCATGAAATGCGCCCGAACGCCCAGCCACGCACCAAGAATGGCGAATGGGGCCAGTAGCAAATCTGCCAGCGCCGTGTGCCATGTGAACAGCCCGAGATAGGCGAAGGGCACGAATTTCACCGCGTTGATGATCCAGAATACCAAGACGGTGCTGGCCTGAAACTCGGTCTTCGACAGACGCTGCGACAACAGGTAGACGGCGGCGGGCGGGCCGCCTGCATGACTTACGAAACTGGTGAATCCGGCAACCAACCCGGCGAAAAGCCCGGCTGAGGGCGGTAGCCGATTGGCAAAACCACGAATCCAGCCCTTGCTTTGCGCCACATGCCAGATCACGAACCCGACTGAGATCCCTCCGATCAGAAGACGCAAAAGGTCGTCATCGGTCACACGATAAAGCCAAGCCCCCAGTGCAATGCCGGGCACAGCGCCAAGGATCAACAAGCGCGAATCCGGCCAGCTCCAGCGTTTCCAGTAGGGCTTTAGCGTGGCCACGTCGATCACCATCAGGATCGGCAGCATCAGCGCCAATGCCTGCCCCGGCGTCAGCATCAGCGCCAGAATCGACGAGGAAGCAAAGGCCACCCCGGACCCAAAGCCGCCCTTGGATATCCCCGCGAAGATTACGGCGGGAATCGCCACGGCAAAAAACATCAAGTTCAACTCGATCATGCGGCCTTCCTGAATCGGGTGAAATCGCGCCTCTTGGACGTTACGAAAAACGGTATGCGGTTGTATGCCACGCAGCAGAACCCTTGCACAAATTCAATTTAGCGACTAGCACAACCGCGATTCCAAAACCCATCGGAGATATTCCAAATGGCCAGACCCAAGATCGCGCTGATCGGCGCAGGTCAGATCGGCGGCACGCTCGCCCACCTCGCTGCAATGAAAGAACTGGGTGACGTCGTCCTGTTCGACATCGCCGAAGGCACCCCGGAAGGCAAGGCGCTGGACATCGCTGAATCCGGCCCCTCCGAAGGGTTCGACGCCAAGATGAAAGGCACCCAGTCCTACGAAGACATCGCAGGCGCAGACGTCTGCATCGTCACCGCCGGTGTGCCTCGCAAACCGGGCATGAGCCGCGACGACCTGCTGGGCATCAACCTCAAGGTTATGAAATCCGTCGGCGAAGGCATCGCGGCACACGCGCCCAACGCATTTGTCATCTGCATCACCAACCCGCTGGACGCGATGGTCTGGGCGCTGCGCGAATTCTCGGGCCTGCCCCACAACAAGGTCTGCGGCATGGCGGGCGTTCTGGACTCGGGCCGGTTCGCACATTTCCTGTCGGAAGAATTCAACGTCTCGATGCGCGACGTCACCGCCTTTGTTCTGGGCGGCCACGGCGACACCATGGTGCCGTCGGTGCGCTATTCGACCGTTGCTGGTATCCCGCTGCCCGATCTGGTCGAGATGGGCTGGACTACGCAGGAAAAACTGGACGCCATCGTTCAGCGTACCCGTGATGGCGGTGCCGAGATCGTTGGCCTGCTGAAAACCGGTTCGGCCTTCTATGCGCCGGCTACTTCGGCAATCGAAATGGCCGAGGCTTATCTGAAAGACCAGAAGCGCGTTCTGCCCTGCGCCGCCTATTGCAACGGCGAACTGGGCGTTGAAGGCATGTATGTGGGTGTTCCCACAGTGATCGGTGCTGGCGGCATCGAGCGCGTCGTCGACATCAAGCTCAACGAAGAAGAGCAAGCCGGTTTCGACAACTCGGTCAACGCCGTGAAGGGTCTGATCGAGGCATGTAAGGGCATCGACAGCTCTCTGGCCTGATTTCAGCCTTTTCGACATTCCAAACCGGCCCACAAGTTGGGCCGGTTTTTTTTGCAGCGGCCTCTAGATCTGCAATACTTGCAGGAACAGTATTAGCGCAAACACCTCAAACACCCTTTTTGAATGTGTTTTCCAAGGCCCGGAACCATTTATCGAATCATAAATTCATCTTCCGTCATTTTGTGATCACACCTCAAAAAAGTGTGATCACAAAAAGTAAAAATCTCTGTGAAAATGGGCGCTGCCCGCAAAAAGACCTTTAAATTTGCCCTCTGGACATCTCTATAACGGATTAATCGTAGTCAGACGGGACAGTTTCGATGAACATTCACGAATATCAGGCCAAGGCTCTTCTTCGCAGCTATGGCGCTCCGGTCTCCGAAGGTCGCGCGGTTCTGCGCGCCGAGGAAGCCAAAACCGCAGCCGGTGAACTGGACGGCCCCTTGTGGGTTGTCAAAGCGCAAATCCACGCGGGTGGCCGCGGGAAGGGCTCATTCAAAGAGGCCGACGCCGGTGAAAAAGGCGGTGTCCGTCTGACCAAATCGGTCGAAGAAGCCGCCGAAGAAGCCAAAAAGATGCTGGGCCGCACGCTGGTCACTCATCAGACCGGTCCTGCAGGTAAGCAGGTCAACCGCATCTATATCGAGGCTGGCTCGGGCATCGAGCGTGAGCTGTATCTGGCCCTGCTGGTGGATCGTCAAACCAGCCGCATCTCGTTCGTGTGCTCGACCGAAGGCGGCATGGACATCGAAGAAGTGGCCGAGTCCACGCCCGAGAAAATCCTGTCCTTCTCGGTTGACCCTGTCACCGGCTATCAGGCATATCACGGCCGCCGCATCGCCTTCTCGTTGGGTCTGGAAGGCGCGCAGGTCAAGCAATGCGTCAAGCTGATGGGTCAGCTGTACCAAGCCTTCGTCGAGAAGGACATGGAGATGCTGGAGATCAACCCGCTGATCGTGGCCGAAGGCGGCGACCTCAAGGTTCTGGACGCCAAGCTGGGCTTTGACGGCAACGCGGTTTACCGCCACCCCGACATCGCCGAACTGCGCGACGAGACCGAGGAAGACCCCAAGGAACTCGAAGCCTCCAAGTACGACCTGAACTACATCGCGCTGGACGGTGAGATCGGCTGCATGGTGAACGGTGCCGGTCTGGCGATGGCCACGATGGACATCATCAAGCTGTACGGGGCCGAGCCTGCCAACTTCCTCGACGTCGGTGGCGGTGCCACCAAAGAGAAAGTCACCGAAGCGTTCAAGATCATCACCTCGGACGAGAACGTCAAAGGCATTTTGGTCAACATCTTCGGCGGCATCATGCGCTGCGACGTCATCGCCGAGGGCGTTGTCGCCGCGGTGAAAGAGGTCGGCCTGAAGGTTCCGCTGGTCGTGCGTCTGGAAGGCACGAATGTCGAGAAAGGCAAAGAGATCATCAACACCTCTGGCCTGGACGTGATCGCAGCGGACAACCTGAAAGACGGTGCCGAGAAAATCGTGAAGGCCGTCAAAGGCTGATTGTCATCCCGTTGGGTGGGCTTCAGCCCACCTTTCCCAAGACTTCGGCGGTCTGAAGCCCGCCCTACATAGGAGAACGCCAGATGGCAGTCCTCATCGACGAAAACACCAAAGTGATCTGTCAGGGCTTTACCGGCTCGCAGGGCACATTCCACTCTGAACAGGCCATCGCCTATGGCACCAAGATGGTCGGTGGCGTGACCCCCGGCAAAGGCGGGATGACACATCTTGACCTGCCCGTGTTCAACTCGGTCCACGAAGCCAAGCATGTGACCGAAGCTAATGCCTCGGTGATCTATGTGCCGCCGCCCTTCGCGGCTGACTCGATCCTCGAAGCGATTGACGCCGAAATGGAAGTGATCGTCTGCATCACCGAAGGCATCCCGGTTCTGGACATGATGAAGGTGAAACGCGCGCTGGAAGGCTCCAAATCGCGCCTGATCGGTCCGAACTGCCCCGGCGTCATCACGCCCGACGCCTGCAAGATCGGCATCATGCCCGGTCACATCCACAAGCGCGGCTCGGTCGGCGTTGTGTCGCGTTCGGGTACTCTGACCTATGAGGCCGTCAAGCAGACCACCGATGTGGGTCTCGGCCAGTCCACCTGCGTGGGCATCGGTGGCGACCCGATTAAGGGCACTGAGCATATCGACGTGCTGGAGTGGTTCCTGGCCGATGACGAAACCCACTCGATCATCATGATCGGTGAGATCGGTGGCTCGGCCGAAGAAGAAGCCGCGCAGTTCCTGGCGGATGAGGCCAAGAAGGGCCGCAAAAAGCCTGTCGCGGGCTTCATCGCAGGCCGCACAGCCCCTCCGGGTCGTCGCATGGGCCACGCTGGTGCAATCGTCGCTGGCGGCAAAGGTGGTGCAGAAGACAAGATCGAAGCCATGCGCTCGGCCGGTATCGTTGTGGCAGAAAGCCCCGCGACGCTGGGTGAGGCCGTGCTGGAAGCGATTGGTTAAAGCAGCGGCTTAGCCGTCTACTTTGAGAGGAACGTAGAACATGACCTTTGGTGAGGCTGTAAAAACGTGTTTCTCCAAGTTCTTCACCTTCTCGGGCCGCGCCTCGCGGCCCGAGTACTGGTTCTTTTTCCTGTTCATCGTGATCTGGAACATCATCGCCGGGATCATTGACTGGCAGTTCTTTACTCAGGTCACGACGACGGAAACGGACACGACGAAATCCGTCGCTGCCACCTCAAGCCAGCCGGTGCAGTCGATCGTCAGCGCAATCGTCTTTTTCCCGCATCTGACCGTCGCATGGCGTCGGATGCACGATACCGGGCGCAGCGGACTTTACGCGCTGCTGCCGATCCTGCTGATCCTCGGAGCCGCCGCGGTTCTGATTTTCGGCATTGGTCTGGCGTCCAGTTTCCAACATGGCGGCAACCTGGACATCCTGTTTACCCGCGCCACTTTGCTGGTCGTTATTCCGACACTGCTGGTTCTGGTGGTGTCGCCCCTCCTGGTGCTGTGGTGGCTGACCCGCCCCAGTCAGCCGGGCACAAATCAATACGGTCCCAACCCCTATGAGGTAACCCAATGACCGAACACTCGCCCAACTCTGCCTTTCATGCCTCAAGCTTTATGCAAGGGCATAATGCCGAATACCTAGAGCAGCTTTATGCCCAGTACACAAAAGACCCCAGCGCGGTAGACGCGGCCTGGGCCGAGTTCTTCAAGGCCATGGGCGACGCCACACCGGACGTCCAGAAAGAAGCCGAAGGGCCGTCATGGGCGCGGACCGACTGGCCTCCGACGCCGGCGGATGATCTGACCGGTGCCCTGACAGGGGAATGGGCCGAGATTGACGCAAAGGCCGCGGGCAAAAAGATCAAGGATAAGGCAGCCGCCAAAGGCGTTGAGGTCAGCGACGACCAGATCAAACGCGCCGTTCTGGACAGTTTGCGGGCGCTGATGCTGATCCGGGCTTATCGGATTCGAGGTCATCTGGCCGCCAATCTGGATCCGTTGGGGATGCGGGCTGCCAGCACCCACCCTGAACTGGACCCCAAGACCTATGGCTTTACCGAAGCCGACATGGACCGACCGATCTTTATCGACAACGTGCTGGGCCTGCAGATGGCCTCGATGCGGCAGATCGTCGATATCGTGAAGCGGACGTATTGCGGCACTTTCGCGCTGCAGTACATGCATATCTCCGATCCTGAACAGGCCGCTTGGCTGAAGGAACGGATCGAAGGCTATGGCAAGGAAATCGCCTTTACCAAGGAAGGCCGTAAGGCGATCCTGAACAAGATGGTCGAGGCCGAGGGCTTCGAGAAATTCCTGCACGTCAAATACATGGGCACCAAGCGGTTCGGTCTGGACGGTGGTGAGGCTCTGATCCCCGCGATGGAACAGATCATCAAGCGCGGCGGTGCCTTGGGCATCAAGGACATCGTCATTGGGATGCCGCACCGGGGTCGTCTGAACATTCTGGCCAACGTGATGCGCAAACCGTACCGCGCCATCTTCAACGAATTTCAGGGCGGCAGCTTCAAGCCCGAGGACGTGGATGGGTCGGGCGACGTGAAGTACCACCTCGGTGCCTCCAGCGACCGTGAGTTTGACGGCAACAGTGTACACCTGTCGCTGACCGCCAACCCCTCGCACCTTGAGGCGGTGAACCCGGTGGTTCTGGGCAAGGTCCGCGCCAAGCAGGATCAGTTGAAAGACACTGAACGCACCGCAGTGATGGGCATCCTGCTGCACGGCGACGCGGCTTTTGCCGGTCAGGGTGTGGTGGCCGAAGGGTTCGGCCTGTCAGGTCTGCGCGGTCACAAGACCGGCGGCACCATGCATATCGTGGTAAACAACCAAATCGGCTTTACCACAGCGCCGCATTTCAGCCGCTCCAGCCCGTATCCGACGGATATCGCGCTGATGGTCGAAGCACCGATCTTCCACGTGAATGGCGACGACCCCGAGGCTGTGGTCCACGCCGCCAAGGTCGCGACCGAATTCCGCCAGAAGTTCCACAAGGACGTGGTCATCGACATCTTCTGCTATCGCCGGTTCGGTCACAACGAGGGCGACGAGCCCATGTTCACCAACCCGATCATGTACAAGAAGATCAAGACGCATAAGACCACGCTGTCTCTGTATACCGAGCGTCTGGTAAAGGACGGCCTGATCCCCGAGGGCGAGATCGAGGACATGAAAGCCGCGTTCCAGGCTCATCTGAACGATGAGTTCGACGCCGGAAAGGACTACAAACCCAACAAGGCCGATTGGCTGGACGGGCGCTGGTCGCATCTGGACAAGAACAAGGAAGAATATGTGCGCGGTGATACCGCGATCAAACCCGAGACGATGGCAGAGATCGGAAACGCTCTGACCCACGCGCCTGCGGATATCGCAGTTCACAAGACGGTGGCGCGTCTGCTCGATCACAAGAAACAGATGTTCGACACCGGCAAGGGCTTTGACTGGGCAACGGGTGAGGCGCTGGCCTTCGGGTCGCTGCTGACCGAAGGTTATCCGGTGCGTCTGTCCGGTCAGGACGCGACGCGCGGCACATTCAGCCAGCGTCACTCTGGCTTTGTGCATCAGGAGACCGAGGAACGGTACTATCCGCTGAACAATATCCGCGCCGGCCAGTCGCATTACGAAGTGATCGACTCGATGCTGTCCGAATACGCGGTGCTGGGCTTTGAATACGGTTACTCTCTGGCCGAACCCAACGCCCTGACCCTGTGGGAAGCGCAGTTTGGCGATTTCGCCAACGGCGCGCAGATCATGTTCGACCAGTTCATCAGCTCGGGTGAATCGAAATGGCTACGGATGTCCGGGCTGGTGACGCTGCTGCCACACGGATTTGAAGGTCAGGGGCCGGAACACTCGTCCGCGCGGCTTGAACGGTTCCTGCAAATGTGCGGTCAGGACAACTGGATCGTGGCGAACTGTACGACGCCTGCGAACTATTTCCACATTCTGCGCCGTCAGTTGCACCGGACCTTCCGCAAACCGCTGATCCTTGTGACGCCGAAATCACTGCTGCGCCACAAGCTGGCCGTCAGCACGGCCGAGGATTTCACCACCGGGTCCAGCTTCCACCGGGTGCTGTGGGATGATGCGCAACAGGGGAATTCCGATACCAAGCTGGTCGCGGACAAAAAGATCAAGCGGGTCGTTCTGTGTTCCGGCAAGGTCTACTACGACCTGCTAGAGGAGCGCGACGCACGCGGTATCGACGATGTCTATCTGCTGCGGATCGAACAGTACTATCCCTTCCCTGCGCATTCGCTGATCAACGAGCTTGAGCGCTTTAAAGGGGCCGAGATGGTCTGGTGTCAGGAAGAACCCAAGAACCAAGGGGCCTGGACCTTTATCGAACCGAATATCGAATGGGTTCTGACCCGTATCGGAGCCAAGCACACACGGCCACGCTATGTCGGCCGCGCAACGTCGGCCTCGCCCGCGACGGGTCTGGCCAGCCAACACAAAGCCCAACAAGAAGCGCTGGTGAACGAAGCGCTGAGCATTGAAGGAAAATAAGCAATGTCCATTGAAGTTCGTGTTCCCACGCTGGGCGAGTCGGTCACCGAGGCCACAGTTGCAACCTGGTTCAAGAAACCGGGCGACGCAGTGGCTGTTGATGAAATGCTGTGCGAGTTGGAGACCGACAAGGTCACCGTCGAAGTGCCCGCACCCGCAGCCGGTGTGATGGGAGAGATCGTCGCCGCCGAAGGTGAAACTGTTAGTGTTGACGCTCTGCTGGCGACAATCGCAGCTGGCGAAGGCGCTGCCCCGGCTCCGGCGGCAGCCCCCGCTCCTGCGGCCGAGGCCCCGGCGGCAAGCGCAGCCAGCGTTGACGTAATGGTCCCCACGCTAGGCGAATCCGTGACCGAAGCAACGGTGTCCACTTGGTTCAAACAGGTCGGCGAAAGCGTCGCGCAGGACGAAATGCTGTGTGAGCTTGAAACCGACAAGGTCTCGGTCGAGGTTCCGGCCCCGGCAGCGGGCGTGCTGGCCGAGATCGTGGCGCCCGAAGGCACCACTGTGGATGCCTCGGCCAAGCTGGCCGTGATCTCGGGCGCGGGCGCTGTTGCGGCCCCGGCGGCCGCTCCGACAGCGGCGGCCCCTGCGGCTGCGGCCACGGGCAAGGATGTATCCAACGCGCCCTCAGCTGAGAAAGCGATGGCACAGGCCGGCCTGTCGGCGGATCAGGTCTCCGGTACAGGTCGCGATGGTCGCATCATGAAAGAGGACGTGGCCCGCGCCGTGGCAACCGCTGCGGCCCCCGCGCCTGCCGCCGCTCCGGCCCCGGCCCCTGCGCCGCGTGCACCTGTGGCCGCCGACGATGCCGCACGCGAGGAACGGGTCAAGATGACCCGCCTGCGCCAGACCATCGCCAAGCGCCTGAAAGACAGCCAGAACACCGCCGCCATGCTGACCACCTATAACGAGGTGGACATGACCGAGGTGATGGCCCTGCGCAGCCAGTACAAGGACCAGTTCGAGAAGAAGCACGGCGTGCGTCTGGGCTTTATGTCCTTCTTCACCAAAGCCTGCTGTCACGCGCTGAAAGAAGTCCCCGAGGTAAACGCCGAGATTGACGGCACCGACATCGTCTACAAGAACTTTGTCCATATGGGCGTGGCTGCTGGTACTCCTACAGGTTTGGTGGTTCCGGTGATCCGCGATGCCGACAGCATGTCCTTTGCCGATATCGAAAAAGCCATCGCCGAAAAGGGCAAGCGCGCCCGCGACGGCAAGCTTTCGATGGCGGAAATGCAGGGCGGCACGTTCACCATCTCGAACGGCGGTGTCTACGGCTCGCTGATGTCGTCGCCGATCCTGAACCCCCCGCAATCGGGTATTCTGGGGATGCACAAAATCCAGGATCGCCCAATGGCTATCAACGGTCAGGTCGTGATCCGTCCGATGATGTATCTGGCGCTGTCCTATGACCACCGGATCGTTGACGGCAAAGGCGCGGTGACGTTCCTTGTTCGTGTGAAAGAGGCGCTGGAAGATCCGCGCCGTCTGTTGATGGATCTGTAATCATGGCAACTCATGTATTGTGGCAGGCTGACGTAGCGGACTTTGATGTCTGGCTGAAAGTCTTCCGCGAAGACCAAAAAATGCGAGAGGCCGCGGGAATCCGCGACCTCCACATCTGGAAGGACCCAGATCAGAAAGACCACGCAGTTGCGTTGTTTGAAATCACGGATCTGGAGCGCGCTCAGGACTTTATTGAATCTGAGGAACTGGCCATGCATCACGAGCGTGGCGGGGTTGCCCATATCAAAGTAAAAATTCTGACACCGGTCTGACTATTCCCGGGTGCGCCATCCCGCGATGGCCGCCCGATTCAAGTTTAACTCCTCAGGTTCTAGGAGAATAAAATGGCAAACTATGATGTCATCGTTATTGGCGCCGGTCCCGGCGGGTATGTCTGTGCGATCCGCTGCGCTCAACTCGGTCTGAAAACCGCCGTTGTCGAAGGGCGTGAGACTCTGGGCGGCACCTGCCTGAATGTGGGCTGTATCCCGTCGAAGGCGCTGCTGCACGCATCCCACCAGCTTCACGAAGCCGAGCACAACTTTGCCAAGATGGGCCTCAAGGGGAAAAGCCCCTCGGTCGATTGGAAGCAGATGCAGGCGTACAAGGACGAGGTGATCGACGGCAACACCAAGGGCATCGAGTTTCTGTTCAAGAAGAACAAGATCGACTGGTTGAAAGGCTGGGGCTCGATCCCCGCCGCAGGTCAGGTCAAGGTGGGCGACGAGGTCCACGAGGCCAAGAATATCATCATCGCTTCGGGGTCCGAGCCGTCTTCGTTGCCCGGTGTCGAAATAGACGAGAAGGTTGTTGTGACCTCGACCGGTGCGCTGTCGCTGGGCAAGATCCCGAAAAAGATGGTCGTGATTGGCGCAGGCGTGATCGGGCTAGAGCTTGGCTCGGTCTATCAGCGTCTGGGCGCCGAGGTGACGGTGATCGAATTCCTCGACGTGATCACGCCGGGCATGGACCCCGAGGTGCAAAAGACCTTCCAGCGTATCCTCAAGAAGCAAGGCCTGAAATTCGTCATGGGTGCGGCGGTGCAAAAGACCGAAGCCACCAAGACCAAAGCCAAGGTCACCTACAAGCTGCGCAAAGATGACAGCGAGCATGTGATCGACGCCGATACTGTGCTGGTCGCCACCGGGCGCAAGCCGTTCTCGGACGGGCTAGGGCTTGAGGCGTTGGGTGTTGAGATGACTCCGCGCGGTCAGATCAAGGTTGGTGCCGACTGGCAAACCAACGTGCCGGGGATCTACGCCATTGGCGATGTGACCGAAGGCCCGATGCTGGCGCACAAGGCCGAAGATGAAGGCATGGCCGCCGCCGAACAGGTTGCAGGCAAGCATGGCCATGTGAACTACGGCGTCATTCCGGGTGTGATCTACACTTGGCCCGAGGTCGCCAATGTCGGCGAAACCGAAGCCACGCTGAAAGAGGCTGGACGCGCCTACAAGGTTGGCAAATTCATGTTCATGGGCAATGGCCGCGCCAAGGCGAACTTTGCTGCCGACGGCTTCGTCAAAATTCTGGCCGACAAAGACACCGACCGCATTCTGGGCGCGCATATTATTGGTCCCGCTGCCGGTGACCTGATCCACGAAGTCTGCGTCGCGATGGAGTTCGGCGCATCGGCCGAAGACCTGGCCCTGACCTGCCACGCTCACCCGACCTACTCTGAGGCCGTGCGCGAGGCTGCGCTGGCCTGTGGAGACGGCCCGATCCATAGCTAAACACCTAAGGCGCGACGCAACGTTTGTGCGTCGCGCCTAGGTCAAACCAATCTGCTTTACTCGGCAGGTTCGTTGCTTTGTGTCTGTCCAGGCGTGTTTTCGACCTGACGCTTCCGACGCAGCAGACCCCAGGCGTCTCGGAATGGAACGAAATACAGCTTCATGCATGTGTTCAATTCGTGGCCATTGTCTTTTTCGGTCACGCCAAATTTCACGTCCCTATTGTCTTTGGGCATGACATAGGTGTCGAAAAGGACATCCCAAACCGGAAACATGAAAGCAAAGTTCTTGTCCAAATGATCCGGATGACAACTGTGATGCACATGGTGATGGGCCGGGGACGGGAAGACCTTGGACCAGACACCCGGCCAACGCAGCCAGATATGGGAATGCCGTAGATTGTAACCCACGGCGTTGAATAAGAACATCAATAGCGGCACGCCAAGAACAACCGGAATGTTCGGGTGGTAGCCTAGTACTCGAAAGGTAAAACCGGTTACGGCTCCACCCCCTAGGCCGACCGCCAGATAATAAAACATGTTGTCTATCGGGTGCTCGCGAAAATTCGAGATGGGATGCATGACCTCAGCGCTGTGATGCACCTTGTGGAATTGCCAAAGCAATGGAATCTTGTGTTGCAGGTAGTGGCAATAAAACGCAATAAAATCAGTAACTAAAAACAGCACACACATATATACAATAGTGATAGCCGCGCCGACCCAACCGGTCAGGTGTTTTCCCTCCTCGGCAGTTTGGGGGTCGAATCCCCCGCTAGCCCAGTAGTATGAAACCGCAGCAGATCCCGCCAGTAGACCCAGCATAAGAAAATGTCCGATCAACATATGGAAAAAGAAATATCGCACATCCAACCAAGCCGACGGATGCTTCCATACTTTTTTGGGAAATAAGAACCCGAGAAAGGTTTTCTCGCCTTCAACTTCTGAGGAAGTACGACGCTTTCGGGCATATATCCAAAAGGCGATTAATAAAGATGTCGCCAGATACAAGAAATATATCCGGTTGCCGGGATCAAGCGGGTATAAAAGCACACTCTTCGCGTGATCGAGGAAAGCGTTCCAATAAGACTGCAACTGCTGCATCCAAACCTCCGGTTCAGCTTATCCTATTCTAGCGCTATTAATTGTCTACCCGTGTGGCAATTCCGTGAAAAAGTGTAGACCCTTCACCACATCGTTCTGGCGGCGCGCACACCCCATTCCGCATCATATTGTGCGCCGCCTTCCTCGCCTTTTGAAGCCTCGGCCAGGATTTCACCGACGGATGGCAGCCCGGTACTTTCGTCCCCGCTGGTCCATGTCCCCGCACGCATCAATGCGCGGGCGCATTGCGTGTATATCTCTGCAATTTCAATCACGATCACAGTCGCAGGACGACGGCCAAGTTTTTCAAACCGGTCCCGCAAACGTTCATCTACCGTCAGACGCGCGTGGCCGTTCACACGGACGACATTGTTGGACCCCGGCACCAGAAACATCAGGGAAACACGCGGGTCGCGTACAATGTTGCGCAGACTGTCCAGCCGGTTGTTGCCCCTCCAGTCGGGCATCGCCAGCGTCCTGTTGTCCAGCTCCAGAACCACCGGTCCATCATCGCCGCGCGGACTTCCGTCCACCCCTTCAGGGCCAACCGTGCTGAGGATGCACAAGCGCGACGCCATGATCCATTTTCGGTATAACGGTGTAAGCTGGGCCGCCACTTTGCGCAGGGATGGCGCGCCCGGCGTGCCATAGAGACTCTCGAGTGTTTCGATGTCCTCAATGAACTCCATCAGGATCAAACCCCACTTCCCGCATTAACGCGTTCGAGCGGCTCTCGATCACATCTTCCAGCCGCTCAAGAAACGCCTCGCGCGCGACGCCCGGTTCGATCGGCTCAAGAAAATCGACAATCGCCAATCCGGGTTTTCGCATGATTCCCGTGCGCGGCCAAAAGACCCCCGCGTTTGTCGCCGCAGGGACGCAGGTGAAGCCCAACCCTTCATACAGCACCGCCGTACCCACCTTGTATGGCTTTTGCACACCCGGAGCCACCCGCGTGCCCTGCGGGTAGATGACAAGCTGGCCGGGTTCTGCGAATTCGGTTGCAACATCCTTGACCATCTTGGCCACAGCCGCGCCCCTTTTACCGCGATCCACGGGGATACAACCGAGCCGACGCGCATAAAGACCAATCATCGGCGTCCAGAGCAGTTCCCGCTTCATGATAAACTTCCCATGCGGGACAGCGTTGAAAATGATCATGATATCCAGGAAAGACTGGTGCTTGGCCCCGATCACCACTTCATCCACGGGCACTGTACCCCGGACTTCGCAGCGGATACCCACCATCCAACGCGCCATCCACATCGTTGATCGAGCGTAAATCTTGCAAGCCTGAAGCGCGCCGCGCTTGGCGAAAAGGGCATAGGGCGCGAAAACAACACCCAGGACAAGCATCCAAGTGTAGATCACGATCATGAAGATCAAAGACCGAACCCATTGCAATGCTGCGGTCATCATGAAAGCTCCGTCAGTTTTCGGGTTGCGGCGCTCCAGGTGGCCAGAAACGCGACGGCGGCGCCCAGTACGGGGATCATAGCTGGCAAAAACCAGCCAAGCCCCTGAAATCCAAGCCCGGTCAAAAAGCCCCCTTCGTCCGAGGCTTCGGGCAAAAGCAGCACCCCTGTCATACCCAACAATACCCCGACCACAGCCCCAAAAAAGGCCCGATAGGTAAACCGGCGAACAAAGGCGTTTGCGATGAACCGGTCGCGTGCTCCGACCAGTCGCAGCACTTCTATGATCTGTGCGTTTGCGGCAAGCGACGCATTGGCGGCCAAGGTGATCATTGCGGCCGTAGCTCCGCCGATCAGTAGAATAGATACCCAACCCAGCCGTCTTAACGATGTCGCCGCATCGACCAGAGGTTCACGCCAGCGGGTGTGGTCGTCAAGAACTGCGCCCGGCACCTCAGCACCAAGTCGCAGGCGCAGACCGGCGGCATCCAGCCCCGGCGCGCCCTCGATGATTTCGATCAACTGCGGGACGGGTAGCGTGTCCAACGGAAGATCGGGGCCAAACCAAGGGGACAAAAGGGCCAGTTGTTCTTCCGAAGTCAAAGCACGGGCAGAAGCAACGCCGGGCGTTTGCGACAATACAGTCAGCGCGGCCTCGGTCTGTGCGGCAAGCTGGTCGGACGGCGCGTTGATGCGCAGCGTGGCGGCCCCCGCCAGTTCGGTTGCCCAGCGATCCGCCAACCTGCCGGATGCCAGCGACAGGGCCAAGGCGAAAACTGCAAGAAAAGCCATCGCGCCAGACACGAACAGTGTCAGTTGAGCCGTGTATCCCGTGGGCGGCACAACCCGGTCCGCGCGTTTGTCACGCTGAAGCAGGTTCCGAATGGTGCCCTCACTCATAGGTCCGCCCCCGCCAGTTGTACTTGTCGTTGCGAAATGCGCAGCACCCGCGCCTGTACCTGACTTTTGGCTGCCCGGATTAGGCTTAGGTCATGGGTGGCGATCAGAACCGTCTTTCCCATCCTGTTCAACTCGACCAACAGGCGCAACAGACGCTGCGACATGTCCCAATCCACGTTCCCGGTCGGTTCGTCCGCCAGAACCACATCGGGCGACAGGATAACCGCGCGGGCCAATGCCGCGCGCTGACGCTCACCGCCGGACAACTCAGGAGGAGCCGCGTCCTGTCGGGCGCCCAAACCGACCCAGTTCAGCAGTTCGGCCAAGTCTTCCTGCTGCGCGGATTCGGCGCGACCGGACACCATCAGCGGCAGGGCCACATTCTCGGCCAGCGTCATGTGATCCAGAAACCGGCAATCCTGATGTACAACACCGATCCGACGGCGCAGCAGGGCCATTTGGTCCCGATCCAAACCCGCGACATCCTGCTCGAACGCGCAAAGCCGCCCCGAGGTCGGCAACAACGCCCCGTAGCAGAGTTTGAGCAACGTCGTCTTGCCAGCCCCCGAAGGGCCGGTCAGAAAATGAAACGATCCGGGATGCAGCCGAAGGGACACATCGCTCAGCAAAGCTCCACCACCATAGGTATAGCTGACATTTTCCAGCTCGATCACCGGCGCCCCCGTTTTTTGCTGCTGCTCTTCTTGCCCGAGCACAGTCGCGGTTTCAATGCCTGTACCGGGTCGATTTGGTGACACTTGCGGCGCGAAACCGAAAACACCCTTTGCTGTCTGGTCTTAACGGAATATCATTCCTGAAAAAACTACTATCAGGTCAATACTATGGCCGGGAGGCAGCATGCGTCTTACATGTCCGAATTGCGGTGCCCAATATGAGGTTCCAGACGAGGTCATCCCCGAACAGGGGCGTGACGTGCAGTGCTCCAACTGTGAAAAGACCTGGTTTCAAGAAAAACAGCCAAGTCCTGCAACCGCAACCGACGTAGCAGAACCTGACGCGGACGTGGTCGAAGACAAGCCAACGCTGCCCGCACCCGAACCGCAGCCGACCAAAACCGAGTCCAAGCCAGCAGAAGCCGCAACAACTGGCAATGTGGACCCTGCTGTCGCCAACATCCTGAAAGAAGAAGCTGCGCGCGAGGCCAGTTTGCGCGCGAAAGAAGCCGAAAGCCTCGAAACGCAACCCGATCTGGCGCTGGACCCGCCTCCGCAGCCAGAGCTTGATCAGGCGGTCAAGGATCTGACAACCGCCGAAACGACCGAGGATTCAGAAGAACAGAGTACGTTGCCGGATGTCGATGCGATAAATTCCTCTCTGCGCAACGACGAACCAGCCCCGAAGAAAAAGAAGAAGAAAAAGAAAGAAGAAGTCGAGCTGGTTCCGCGCAAGTCCAGCGGAGGGTTCCGGCGTGGATTCCTATTGATGGTGATCATCGGCGCGGTCCTGTTCCTGATCTATGGCAACGCGCAAAGGATATCCGAAGCTGTGCCTCAGGCTGATCCGGTACTGGACAGCTACGTCACCCTGATCGATCAGGCGCGTGTGTGGCTCGAAGCGCAAACCAACTCCACCCCTCCGCAAAACTGATCTGTGACGTCAGAAGCGCTCTAACAGGCGTTTGAGGTATTCCAACTCAATCTCGGGGCGGTCCGATTCTCCGGTCCGGCGACGGATTTCGTCCAGCAATTCGCGCGCACGGCGATAAACGTCTTCGCCCTGCAGCAGGTTGTCATCGGTTGAGATCGACCCAGACGCGCCCGGGCTACGGCCCAATGGATCGCGGCTGTTGGCCTGCATGTCACCTTCCTGCGCGCCTTGGCCGGGCTGGTTCTGCTGGTTCTGGGCCAACGCCTCACCCAGTGAACGCATACCTTCGCGCAGGGCTTCCATCGCCTCGGACTGGCGATCAATGGCTTCGGCCAGATCGTCACCGCGCAGCGCCTGCTCTGCCTCGTCCATGGCCCGGCCCGCACGACCCAACGCGTCACGGGCGGCTTCGCCCTCGGGCGTACCGGTACCGGGCAGGTTCTGTTGCTGACGGCCCAACTCGTCCCGCAGCGCCTGCTGCCGGTCAGCCAGCGAACCATCACCCTGCTGACCCTCTCCGGCCTGATCCGAGCCCTGACCCTGACCACCTTGACCTTCGTGACTGTCACCACGGCCCTGACCACCATTCCGGCCTTCATTGCCCTGGTTCTCGCCTGCTTGCGCACCAGGGTTGAACTGTTCCTGCAGATCACGGAACGCCTGATCACTCAGCCCCTGTTGTTCGCGCAGCGTTTCGGCCAGACCTTCCATGGCCTGCTGGCCCTCGGACTGTTGGCCCTGACCCTGACCTTGCGTGACGCGCATGTTCTCCATCATCTGCTGGAATTCCTCCAGCGCCTGCTGCGCCTCTGCCATGCGGCCCTGTTCCATCAGCTCTTGAATGCGATCCATCATGCGCTGCAAGTCGTCCTGCGTCATTTGCATGGTCTCGCCGTTCTGACCTTGCTGACCATCCTGACCGTCATTTTCCTGCGCCAGCCGCTGAAGCTGCCGCATATAGTCCTGCGTGGCCTCGCGCAGTTCCTGCATCAGTTCGGCGATTTCCTCATCGGTTGCGCCGTTCTGCATCGCTTGGGTCAGGCGTTCCTGTGCGCGACGCATTCGCTCCAGCGCATCCGCCAGCGTCCCTTCCTCGATCAGAACCGCCAGATCCCACAAAGACTGAGCGATCTCAGCCTGCTGCTTTGGCTTCAGGTCGTATTCGGTGAATGTTTCAAGCCGCCGAAGCGTCACGCGCAACCGCAGATAAGCCGTGTTCGAGCGGAACAGGTCCTCGGGCAGATGCGAAACGGCCCGCAATACCTGCGCAACACGCGTGGCATTTTCGCGTGTCCACAACAGGTCACGGCGCTGTTCGATGATCGCCGCGGCCAACGAGTCAAAGAAGCGACGGGCAGGCAGCGCGGTTATATAGGGTTCTGACTGGGTTTCCTGATCCGCAGCATCCCGCGCGGACAGAGTGATTTTGACAGGCAGATGCGCCCAGGGATGTTCCGAGAAATCCTCGATAAAGTCCTCGATAAAGTCGGTGCGATCTCCGGTAATCGGCATCGGCAGTTCTACTGAAATGACCTCGCGCGGCTCTGGCTCAGGCGCCAAACCATAGCGGCGATCAACAGAGGCGAGATCAAGTTCGATGGTGGCCGTACCAGATTGAACGCCATAGTCGTCACCGGCTGCATAGGGCAGCTTCATCTGCCCACCAGCTTCGGCCGTGGCGATGTCGGCTACTGCGATTTCAGGGGGAACATCCGCGATAACATCCAGCGTCCACTCCCGCCCCGAAGGTCCGCCGATCTTTAAAAGGCCGGACCGATCAGCGACAAATTCCTGCTCTGGCGCGGTCGCGCCCTCGGCCCCCAAAGGTGTCGTGGTTTCCGTGAGGCTATGTGCGCCAACCTCGCCATAAAAGCGCAGAGTGATACGGCTGCCCTGTGGGATCGATAAGGTTGGGTCCGACTGATCAGCCAGATAGAGCGTCGGCAGACCCGTATAGCGAGGAGGCTCTACCCACCCTTCCCAGCTTGGTCCCTGATCCGCCAATGCAGCGCCCGGAGTCATTTCGGCCACAGACCCTATTCGCCAGAATGACCCGAACAAAGCGGCGATCACCAAGGCCAGCAAAGCCGAATACCGCAGCGCGTAAGGATCACGATCCGCAAGGCGCAAATCGGGTTTCACGGGCTGGGCCTGTGCCGCACGACGGGCCATCCGGTTTTGGTGCGCTTGCCACAAGGCGACCGAATCCGCATCCATTGCCCCAATTGCCTGATCGTCCATCAACGCCTGAATAGGTCGGCCCGGAAGAGTTTCATCCAAACGCATTAACGCTTCGGCGCGTGTGGGCATATGGAATCGCTGCGCGCCTGAACCCAGTGCCGCCAAAAGACCCAGCACAACCAAAGACCCCACGATCCAGACTGTCTCAACCGTCACAAGATCCTGAAGTCCCAGCATCAAAGCTGCCAAACTCGCCATCAGGATCGAAAAGAACGGCCAAAAGGCACGCCAAACCCGCTCGGCCAGCATCCCAGTGTGCGTCAGCCACAGGGACAGCCTAGGGATCGGCAGGGGCAGTCGTTCGGTCAAGTCGGGCCTCCAACAGTGGGCCCGCGCGCCTATCGCGTCAAAGCCACTCTGGTATGGTATCGCGGTTTATGATTTCGTCAAAGCTCGGGCGTTCACGAATTACGGCGAATTGATCGCCATGCACCAGAACTTCGGGGATCAGAGGGCGCGTATTGTATTCGCTGGCCATGACCGCGCCATAGGCTCCGGCGCTGCGGAAGGCGACCAGATCGCCCGGCGCAAGCGGCGGCATATTGCGCTGTTTGGCGAAGGTATCTCCGGTCTCGCAAACGGGGCCGACGATATCATAAGGCTGTTGTTCCACACCCGGCGCGGGTTCCTGAACGGCGACGATATCGTGATGCGCCTCGTACATTGCTGGGCGGATCAGGTCGTTCATGGCCCCGTCGAGGATCAGGAAATCGCGGCCTTCGCCCGATTTCACGTAAACCACCTTGCTGACCATCAACCCTGCATTGCCTGCGATCAGGCGGCCCGGCTCGATCTCGATCTCGCAGTTCAAATGGCCCAATGTCTTTTTGATCAGCGCGCCATATTCCACCGGCAGCGGCGGTGCGTCATTGGCGCGGGTATAGGGTATGCCCAATCCGCCGCCCAGATCGAGACGGCGGATATTGTGCCCTTCACTGCGCAACTGTTCGGTCAGCTCGGCGACCTTGGTATAGGCCAGCTCGAACGGCTCCAACTCAGTCAGTTGCGAGCCGATATGGACGTCGATGCCAATCACCTCCAGCCCCGGCAGGGTGGCGGCATGGGCGTAAACCTCTGACGCGCGCGCGATTGGGATACCGAACTTGTTCTCGGACTTTCCAGTGGCGATCTTGGCGTGGGTCTTGGCGTCCACATCCGGATTCACCCGCACGGTGATCGGCGCAACCACGCCCAGATCAAGGGCGACCGCGTTGATCACTTCCATCTCGGGTTCAGATTCCACGTTGAACTGGCGAATGCCACCGGTCAGAGCGGTGCGGATTTCATCCGCTGTCTTGCCAACGCCCGAAAACACGATCTTGTCGCCCGGCACGCCTGCGGCCTTGGCCCGCAGATATTCCCCGCCCGAGACCACGTCCATCCCCGCGCCCGCCTGCGCCAGTGTTTTCAGAATCGCCTGATTGCTGGCCGCCTTCATCGCATAGCAGACAAGGTGGTCCATGCCGTCCAGCGCATCATCGAACAGCTTGAAGTGCCGAAGCAGTGTGGCTGTCGAATAGACATAGAACGGGGTTCCGACCGCTGCTGCGATTTCGGAGATTGGGACGTCCTCGGCGTAAAGCGCGCCGTCGCGGTAGAGAAAGTGATCCATACCCGCGCGCTTAGACCAAAAAGGGCGCGCGGATCAATGGATTCTGCACAAGCCGTGGCGTTGCGTCAGTTGGTCGTTGAAACGCCGACCCGCCCATAGCCGGAAATCTTGATCCCTGAACCGCCCGAGTTGGCCTCGGATTCTGGACGAGGGTTAGACGAAGGTTCACACGCCGCCAGAACGACAAGCGACAGGATCAGGCCAAAAATTTTCATTCGTGTCTCATCGGTGTTGAGGTGCCAAAGCGCAGGCTACCGAGTGCAGATGGGAGCGGAACCGGTAAATTGCAATCGCTGCGCGTCAGAGGCCCAGATAAATCCCTAAACCGCCGCGTTGCAGACCAATTCCACCGCCGACATACGTGCCGCTGCTGCCGACGCCGATATTGGCGTTCATCGTTGGCTGAATCGGTTCGCCATCCGCACCGCACCCGGCCAGAACCGCTCCGACCGAGATCAAAAGCACCACACGCACGATCTGCATTACACCAGCGCCTTCCACCGCTTGATCTGGGCACGCACCTGATCCGGCGCCGTGCCGCCGTAAGACTGGCGTGAGTTTACCGAGTTTTCGACGGTAAGAACAGAATAGACATCATCCGTGATGTCCGCATGAACCGACTGCATGTCGTCCAGTGTCAGATCGGGCAAGTCGCAGCTTTTGGATTCGGCCATCGCCACCAACGAGCCTGTGACGTGATGCGCGTCGCGGAACGGCAGGCCCAGCACCCGCACCAGCCAGTCGGCCAGATCTGTCGCGGTCGAGAACCCCGACCCTGCCGCAGCCGCCAGACTGTCGCGGTTGGCGGTCATGTCCTTGACCATGCCCTCCATCGCGGCCAGCGCCAGCATCCAGTTGTCTGCAGCGTCAAACACCTGTTCCTTGTCTTCCTGCATGTCCTTGGAATAGGCCAGCGGCAGCCCCTTCATCACCATCATCAGCGCAGTATTCGCGCCATAGATACGGCCCACCTTGGCGCGGATCAGCTCGGCCGCGTCGGGGTTCTTTTTCTGCGGCATGATCGACGAACCGGTCGAAAAGCGATCAGACAGTGTCACAAACCGGAACTGGGCCGAGGACCAGATCACCAATTCCTCAGCAAAGCGCGACAGGTGAACTGCGCAGATCGAGGCGGTAGACAGAAACTCCAGCGCGAAATCCCGGTCGCTGACTGCGTCCAGCGAGTTTGCCGCCGGGCGGTCAAAGCCCAGCGCCTCGGCCGTCATCTGGCGGTCGATGGGGAAAGACGTCCCCGCCAGCGCTGCCGCGCCCAAGGGGGATTCGTTCATCCGGGCGCGCGCATCGCGGACGCGCGATAGGTCGCGGCCAAACATCTCGACATAAGCCATCATGTGATGGCCCCATGTGACAGGCTGCGCCGTTTGCAGGTGAGTAAAACCGGGCATAACCCAATCGGCCCCGGCCTCGGCCTGTGTCAGCAAGGCGCGGATCAAGGCCAGCAGGCCGGTTTCCGCCGCATCGAACTGATCACGGACCCAAAGTTTAAAGTCGGTTGCCACCTGGTCATTCCGCGACCGGCCTGTGTGCAAACGACCCGCCGGTTCTCCGATCACCTCTTTCAGCCGCGCCTCGACATTCATGTGAATGTCTTCCAGCGCGGTCGAGAACTGGAACGACCCCGACTGGATTTCTGACAAAACGGTGAGCAGCCCTTCCCGAATGGCCTGCGCGTCACTATCAGTAATAACGCCTGTGGCTGCCAACATGGCGGCATGGGCGCGCGAGCCTGCGATATCCTGGGCTGCCATCCGCTGATCGAACCCGATCGAGGCATTGATCGCCTCCATGATCGCGTCTGGACCGGCGGCAAAGCGGCCGCCCCACATCTGGTTCGAGGATTGATCGGTCATGTAAGAAAACCCGGAGTTGATATGCGCCTATTTCGTCTGATCCCCCTTTATATGGCCCTTGCGCTGGGTGCAAACGCGGCTTTGGCCACAGACGCGGAAACTCTGGGTCCGCTGCGGGACGGCACATTGAAACGCCTGATCCTGCACAAAGAACCGAAACCCGTTGCTGCGGTTGAATTCCAGCTTGAAGACGATGGCGGTGCCGCCTCGCTTGAGGATTACCGGGGCAAGTATGTATTGCTGAATTTCTGGGCGACGTGGTGCGCCCCCTGCCGTAAGGAAATGCCGCAGCTTGCCGAACTCCAGCAGGAATTTGGCGGGGATAAGTTCCAAGTTTTGACTCTGGCCACGGGGCGCAATTCGCCTGCCGGGATCAAGAAATTCTTTCAGGAAAACGGAATTAAAAACCTGCCGCGTCATCAGGACCCCAGATCCGCCGTTGCCCGCGAGATGGGGGTTCTGGCACTGCCCATTACCGTCATTCTGGACCCCGAGGGCAACGAGATCGCACGCCTGATCGGAGATGCCGAGTGGAACTCGGACAGCGCCAAGTCGATCATTTCAGCGCTCGTAGAGCCTGAAAGTTAAGGCGCGCGGCCTTTTCCCGTCCAGTTGTGGTAAACTGATCCCGGCCCCTATGGGCCGGTTTTCTTTTGCAACCTTCAGGAAGGGAGACGGCAATGAAACCGGTAGTTCTGTTAGTTGGTCGTTTGCCAAATGTCATCGGTGATGTGGCGCAACAGTTGGATCATCTGCCGATCCAATGGCTCGGCGCACACGACACCGATGAAGTCCGGCGGCAATTGGACACCGAACCAAGAATAGCCTGCGCAATCATTGGCGCAGGGCTGGACGACAAGACCCGAGGAGAGTTGGTGGGCATCATCGCGGCGCGCAGGCCCGACATCTGCATCCACCTCAAGGACAGGACATCTGGCCCGGAAGGGTTGGTGCCGTTTGTCCAGCGGGTGGTTCAGCACGAAATCCTGGAACGGCTCGAAGCAAGCTGACGTTACGCCACCTTTGACAGCCACCCGGCCACTCTGCACTTTGCTCAACGGGAGGACGGCTGTGCCGCTGGAAATTCTTTTGGTTCTGGTGATCGGAGGAATCACCGGAATCACCGCGATGTTGCATTTGACGGGCAGGTCCCGTTTGCGCGCGCTGACGCAGGATGGTGCGCGGCGTGAATGGCTGCGGCATTCTCCAGACGACTATATCATTGACGTTACTGTTGCCCATGATGGACGTTCGGCGCTCATCCGCACGCCCTCGGGGAACGGCTTGGTCTGGGTGTTCGGTATGGATACCGTTGCCCGGCATCTGCTGGATTTCGACTGGCTGGATCGCCCCGACGGGTTCGAGATCCGGTTCCACGAATTTGGCACGCCCAAGGCAATCGTCCGCCTAGATGACTTTGAACGCCAGCACTGGCGGCACCTGTTGGAGCCCTCATGACCGATCAAGTGACATTCCCGGACGCCGTGCAGTGGGCCGTCCCGGTCTTTATCGCCGCAATCCTTGCCGAGTTTCTGTGGATCGCGATCAAAGGCAAAGGCGGGCGATACGAGACCCGCGATGCCGTGACCTCATTGATCATGGGCGCGGGGAATATCGCTTCCGATCTGTTGTTGGGAGTTATTGTCTACACATTCTTCATGTGGCTATGGCAGATCACGCCCTTGAATCTGGGCACGTCGATACCCGTGATCATCCTTTGCTTTGTGCTGGATGACTTTCGCTATTACTGGGTGCACAGGTTCGGCCATCGCATTCGCTGGGTCTGGGCCAGCCATGTGAACCACCACAGTTCCCAGCATTACAACCTGACCACCGCGCTTCGGCAGACATGGACCTATACATTCACCTTCATGATGGTCGTCCGCGCGCCCTTAATCCTACTGGGATTCCACCCCGCAATGGTTCTGTTCTGCGGCGGTGTGAACCTTGTGTACCAGTTCTGGATTCACACCGAAGCCATCCACAAGATGCCCCGCTGGTTTGAAGCGGTCATGAACACGCCCAGCCACCATCGCGCGCACCACGGGCGCAATGCACGCTATCTGGACTGCAACTATGCCGGCACATTCATTGTCTGGGACAAGCTGTTTGGAACCTTCGTACCCGAACAAGAACACGACCGCGTCGATTACGGGCTGGTTCACAATATCGGCACGTTCAACCCGCTGCGCGTCGCTTTCCACGAATGGGTCGGTATCTGGCGCGATGCAACCCAGCCGGGCCTGACGCTGCGCCAGCGACTGGCCTACTGCTTCGCGCCTCCGGGCTATAGCCATGACGGAAGCCGCGACAACTCGGAACAGATCAAGGCCAAGCATATTGCCCATCATCCCGAAGATCGCGGAACGCCCGGATTCGAGCATTTCCGAGACGATGAGCCTAATTCGCAAGCAAAACGTGCCTGAACCCACCGGATCTGCCTAGGTACTTTCTTGAATTCCGGCTTGCGCAGTCCATATCCTCAGAAAGCGCAACGTAACGACCTGAGGCGGATCATGACCCGATTTTTGACCATATCCACTGTTCTGGGTCTGGCGGGTCTGGTTGTCGCGATGCTGACTGCACTGGCTGGAACAGCGTCCTCGCTTGTCGTTCTCGGGTTTTCCATGATGGCTCTTGGCTTTGCCGGAGCTTTAATCGGCGCGGCAGCGTCCCTGGGGCGCATCTGGGAAACAGCACGCTAATCTTGCTGCCCCAGGTATTGATGCCCTCCGTTAACCGCAGATTCATGAGTTTGCTTTGATATCCGAACCTGACCGATGACGGGCAGGGAACGTTGAACTCATGCAGGACAGGACACTGGCAGATTTGCCTGAGGGGGCTGAAAACCCCTTGAACTCGGCCGTTACCGCCAGGGATGCGACAACCGTTCAGATGGCATCCGACGCCGTGAAGCACAAGCAATGTAAGCTTGCGTTTCAGCCGGTTATGCAGGCCAATCCCCCTCATGGCGTCGCGTTCTACGAAGGTTTTATCCGGGTTCTGGACGAAACAGGCCGCGTGATTCCTGCGCGCGAGTTCATGCCCCAGCTTGAAAACACCCCGATCGGTCGCGAACTGGACTGTATCGCGCTTGAAATGGGCTTGCGCACACTGGCCCGAAATTCCGGCATCCGAATGTCGGTGAACATGTCCGCACGCTCGATCGGATATGCGCGATGGTCCCGCGTGATGGAGAGATTTCTCAAAAAAGACCCCAGCATTGGTGAAAGGTTGATTCTTGAGATTTCGGAAGACTCGGCAATGACCCTGCCCGAACTGGTGGTCGATTTCATGGACCGCATGCAGCCTCGTGGCGTTGCCTTCGCGCTGGATGATTTTGGTGCCAGCAACTTCAGCTTTCGCCACTTCCGCGAGTTTCTTTTTGACGCCGCAAAAATCGACGGCCAGTTTGTACGCGGAATCAGCGACAACCCCGACAATCAAGCACTTGTCCGCGCCCTGATCGCCGTCGCGCGTGAGTTTGAAATTCTGGTGACGGCCGAATCGGTTGAAACACGGGAAGACGCGGAATTCCTTGTCGCAAGCGGCGTTGACTGCCTGCAGGGTTTTTTGTTCGGCGCACCATCTGTCTCAGCCCCTTGGAAATCTGGAAAACTTGATAAAACAGGCAGTTGACCGAGGAAAAATCGCCTGTTCACACCCTGAGACAAGCTGCCCGTTGCTGCAACTGCAGCATTGCGCTATGCCATGATCAGTTGGAGCGGGGGATCATGAGGCGCTCGGGACTGTCAGAGGGCGACCTCTGTGACTTGCGCCGTCACGTTTCCCACAGGACCTTGACGGTAAAGGATTGTCTAAATGACCAACGTAGTAATCGCATCCGCAGCACGCACAGGCGTCGGCAGCTTTGGCGGATCGTTCGCCAACACCCCCGCACATGATCTGGGGTCCACAGTTCTCGAGTCTGTCGTGGAACGTGCCGGGATCGAGAAGGGCGAAGTGTCCGAGACCATTATGGGTCAGGTTCTGACTGCAGCTCAGGGCCAGAACCCTGCGCGCCAAGCTCATATCAACGCCGGCCTGCCAAAAGAAAGCGCGGCCTGGGGCATCAATCAGGTCTGTGGCTCGGGGCTTCGGGCGGTTGCTCTGGGTGCGCAGCACATCCAGTTGGGCGATGCCGAGATTGTAGCCGCTGGCGGTCAGGAAAACATGACGCTGTCGCCGCATGCCGCCGCACTGCGCGCAGGACACAAAATGGGCGATATGAAATATATCGACACCATGATCCGCGATGGTCTGTGGGATGCGTTCAACGGCTACCACATGGGTCAGACCGCCGAAAACGTGGCCGAGAAATGGCAGATCAGCCGCGATGCGCAGGACGAATTCGCCGTGGCCAGCCAGAACAAGGCCGAAGCTGCGCAGAAGGCCGGCAAATTCGCCGACGAGATCACGCCCTTCACCATCAAGACCCGCAAGGGCGATATCGTGATGGACAGCGACGAGTACATCCGCCACGGCGCGACCATGGAGGCCATGGCCAAGCTGCGCCCCGCCTTCACCAAAGACGGCTCGGTCACGGCAGCGAACGCGTCGGGTTTGAACGACGGCGCGGCCGCCACCCTGCTGATGTCGGCTGAAAACGCTGAAAAGCGCGGGATTGAGCCGCTTGCAAGGATCGCATCCTACGCGACAGTGGGTCTGGACCCCTCGATCATGGGCGTTGGCCCGATCTACGCGTCGCGCAAGGCGCTGGAAAAGGCGGGCTGGTCGGTCGGCGATCTGGATCTGGTTGAAGCCAACGAAGCCTTTGCCGCGCAAGCCTGCGCCGTAAACAAAGACATGGGCTGGGATCCTTCGATCGTGAACGTGAACGGTGGCGCCATTGCCATTGGCCACCCGATCGGCGCCTCGGGCTGCCGGGTTCTGACCACGCTTCTGTTTGAAATGAAACGCCGCGATGCGAAAAAAGGTCTGGCGACCTTGTGCATCGGCGGCGGCATGGGTGTCGCCCTCTGCGTGGAGCGCGACTAAGTGCCCTGAAAATGGCATAAAAAGGGGCGTCCGCTGGGCGCCCCTTTTTTGTTACACTGGGGCACGCCCTGAAGATGCGACGATATTGCCACCCGGAATCTCGAAATTCATGACGAAACAATATTGCGCAAGATCACCTCTCAAAGTAACAGCATTACCAAGACGATATGAATTGGAGGAGTCCTAAATGGCACGTACAGCACTCGTCACCGGCGGTTCGCGCGGCATCGGCGCAGCAATTTCCAAGGCGCTAAAGGCCGAAGGATACAATGTTGCGGCCACCTATGCCGGCAATGATGAAGCCGCCGCAAAGTTCACCGAAGAAACCGGCATCGCCACGTACAAGTGGAACGTTGCCGACTATGACGAGTCCAAAGCGGGCATCGAAAAAGTCGAGGCCGAGGTCGGCCCGATCGACATCGTGGTCGCCAACGCGGGCATCACCAAGGACGCGCCGTTCCACAAGATGACCCCGGAACAGTGGCATCAGGTGATCGACACCAACCTGACCGGCGTATTCAACACCGTGCACCCTGTCTGGCCCGGCATGCGTGAGCGTAAGTTCGGCCGCGTGATCGTCATCAGCTCGATCAACGGTCAGAAGGGCCAGTTCGCACAGGTGAACTATGCCGCGACCAAAGCGGGCGATCTGGGCATCGTGAAATCCCTCGCCCAGGAAGGCGCGCGCGCTGGCATCACTGCAAACGCGATCTGCCCGGGCTATATCGCGACCGAGATGGTCATGGCAGTTCCTGAAAAAGTGCGCGATTCCATCGTTGCGCAAATCCCGGCTGGTCGCCTGGGTGAGCCCGAGGAAATCGCTCGTTGCGTTGCGTTCCTGGCGTCGGACGATTCCCAATTCATCAACGGTTCGACCATTTCGGCCAACGGTGGACAGTTTTTCGTCTAAACCGGACACAGAAAACGAAAACGGGCCGGTCTTTTCAGACCGGCCCTTCTTTTATCCCGTAAGGACGCGCGCGCTGCGTTCAGCGGGAACCAAAAAGCCAGTTCAGAGCCTGCTTGAGCATCTTACCGCGTTCAGCATGGGCCCGCTGAAAGGCGCGGGCGGCTGCGGGGTTTGTCGTCATCTCGATCATGGCAGTCACCCTTTCAGTTCAGCTTTGTTTGACTTGCACTCAATATGCGCCTTATCAATGTTGACGACAAACGAGCTTTCTGTGGGTTTCAGTTAAGAATTTCTTATGCTATGAGCGACTACCTCCCCCCACTGACCGCATTGCGCGCCTTTGATGCCGCCGCGCGCCACATGTCCTTTGCGAAAGCCGCCGAAGAACTGCACGTAACCCCTGCGGCCCTGTCCTTTCAGATCAAATCGCTTGAAGAACATCTGGGCCGTCCGCTGTTTCGCCGCCTGAACCGCGCCGTCGAACTGACCGAGGCCGGCCGTGCACTGGCACCCGGCGCGGCCGAAGGATTCGCTGCATTGCAGGCTGCTTGGCAGGCGGCCCGACGACAGGGAAACGATACCAGCCTGACCGTGACCGCTGGACCGGCTTTGACCGCCAAATGGCTTGCTCCGCGCCTTTATGAATTCGCGCGGGCACATCCCGAGATTGACCTCAAGTTCTCGGCCACGCTGCGCAATATGGATCTGGAACGTGACGATGTAGATGTGGCGATCCGGTTTGGTTATGGCGATGACGAGGGGTTGTATTCCCTGCCCGTGCGCAAAGAGTGGCTGACCCCGGTCATGACCCCTGAATTGGCCGAACGATATTCAACGCCCGACAGCCTGAGGGACGCGCCGCTGATCTTTGACGACTCGATTGCGTTTCTTCAACCGCCCAGCGACTGGCCTGCATGGTTTCGGGCCGTCGGTGTGAATTTCGCGCCGACCCATGGCGCGCATTTCTCGAACGCAGACCATGCGATCGACGCGGCCGTTGCGGGCGTTGGCGTTGCGCTTGGACGCCGCGCGATGATCATCAAGGACTTGACCGAGGGTCGCTTGGTCGCGCCGTTCAAAACCGCCATCGAAACGCGAGGGCGGTTTCGGTTTCTATGTCTGCCGGGTGCCGAGAACCGCCCCCAGATCGCTGCCTTCCGTGATTGGTTCATGGACGAGATTGAAAAAACCGCGCATATCTCGGATGAATTCGAGATCATCCCGGTGGAAGAGGTCCCCACACCATGACAAGAACCCGTGCAACGGGGATCGGATTTATCGCGGTCCTGCTATGGTCTTTGCTGGCCTTGTTCACGGTGGGATCCGCCCCCACTCCGCCACTGCTGTTAAACGCCATATGCTTTTCAATCGGCGGCACGCTTGGGCTGATCTGGACCTGGGCGAATGGTGGCTTGGCGCAGCTTCGGAAGGTGCGCTGGACAACCTACCTGTTCGGAACGGTCGGGCTGTTTGGCTACCACGCGCTGTATTTCTCGGCGTTGCGCATGGCTCCGGCGGCCGAGGCTGGCTTGATCGCTTATCTGTGGCCCTTGCTGATTGTTCTCTTTTCCGGACTGCTGCCCGGTGAGAACCTGCGTCTGGGGCATCTGTTCGGCGCTTGTCTGGGGTTCGCCGGGGCCGCTGTGCTCATAGCCGGAGGCGGAAGTGCCGGGTTCCAATCGGATCACCTGCCGGGATATGGCCTGGCCCTGTTATGCGCGCTGACATGGTCCGGCTACTCAGTCCTGTCCCGGCGCTTGGGCGACACTCCGACAAGTTCGGTTGCCGTGTTCTGCGTCGCCACGGCCATCGCGTCCGCTGCGTTGCACATAGCTGTTGAAGACACCGTGTGGCCGGACACCCCAATAAGCTGGGCGTCCGTTCTGGCCTTGGGCCTTGGGCCAGTGGGACTGGCGTTTTACGTCTGGGATATCGGGGTCAAACAAGGCGACATCCAGATATTGGGCACGGCGTCCTACGCGGCACCCTTGTTATCTACGCTTGTTTTGGTTGTGGCCGGGATCGCGGCCCCCTCGTGGGGTCTGGCGATCGCGGCCGTTTTGATTACGGGTGGCGCGACAATCGCGGCCCGCGCCAGTATGAGCGGTTAACTGGACAGGCGCTCGATCTCTTCTTTTAGTTTCAGCTTCTGTTTCTTGAGTTGAGCGATATGGAGATCATCGATACCTGGCGAGCGTTGGGCTTGTTCTACTTCGAGACCGAGAGTTTCGTGCTTTTTCTTCAGTTCCGTCAGATGTGCGCTCACGCTCATGGCGATACTCCTTTGTTGGTGTCTCAGGTTTACGTAAGAAGTTGACCACATCGTTTCCAGCCTGTCACGCTGCAGACGCACAGAATCTGTAATAAATCCGACAAATTCGGCTGGTTAATGCCTATCACTCCGAGAAACAGGCCAGCGCAGCCCCGTCGCGCAGCACCGCGGATACGTGCGGCGTATAGCTTTCGCCGTCTTTTTCGTGGCGCTCACCTGCGTGTAAAATCAAAGGCGGATGGAGTTGAAACGCTGCGCGGCCCCCTTTTCTGGCCCGCAGAATCACCAGCTCGGCCTTGCGCCCGGACCGGGCTGCCAGCGGCACAACTTCGATCGACCCCAGCCGCCCGGAACAGGCGATCAGCATATCCGGCAGCCGATCCGCCTTTTGGATCATGTGCAGGTAACCCTTCGGGGCAAGACGTTTCGCTGCGGCGTCAAACCAGTGGTCCAGCGGCGTATCCCCGCCCAGTGCGACGCTTCGTCCCTGATCCATAGACGGGCTATGCGCCCCGGCCCGGTAATAGGGCGGATTGGCGATCACGTGATCAAACTGACGCTGCTTCAGGTCCGGCGGCAATGCGGTCAGGTCCGCTTGAATGACCTCCAACCGCGCTGCGTTTTCAGCAGCGTTCCGGCGTGCCAAGTCAGCATATGGCACTTGCAACTCCACCCCGACGGCCTGCAGCCCCGGCACGCGCGCCATCAGCGACAGCACCGCCGCCCCTGCCCCGCAGCCCAACTCCAGCACGCTTTGGCCCCGTTTTGCCGGGACAGAAGCGGCCAGCAGGATGGGATCTACCCCGGCGCGATAGCCACTGCGGGGTTGCCACAGGCGCACACGACCACCCAAAAAGTCATTCAGGGTCAGGTCATCATCGTCAAACAGGGTCATCGGCCCAGCGGAATATCGTTGTCACGCATCACGCGCTCGGCCCTGGTCAGGTCGTCGGCCCGGACCATCAGGCGGCGCGGGAAAATTCCTATGCCGCCTTCGAGGATGCTCATATTTACGTCCATCTGAAAGCAGTCTATATCCTCGCCTTCAAGAAGGGCGGATGCAAATGCCAGGATCGTTGGATCGGTGCTGCGCAAAAGTTCTTTCATGGGGATGGATGTAAGGGCAAGGTGCGGCAGAAGTCGAGCCTTGTATCAGGAGTGTGATGGCGATCGGCACGGTCTCAAAACCGCATGAGCGGCTGGCGGAAATTCTCGCGGGTGAAATGGAAGCAGTGAATGAGCTGATCCGAACCCGCATGGCGTCCGAGCACGCCCCGCGCATCCCGGAAGTAACGGCGCATCTGGTCGAGGCGGGCGGCAAGCGTTTGCGCCCGATGCTGACCTTGGCCGCAGCGCAACTGTTTGGCTATCAGGGCAGCCACCATGTGCGTCTGGCCGCAACTGTTGAATTCATCCATACCGCCACCTTGCTGCACGATGACGTGGTAGACGAGAGCGGCCAGCGGCGCGGACGCCCCACGGCAAACCTTTTGTGGGACAACAAATCCAGCGTTTTGGTGGGCGATTACCTGTTCTCTCGCAGCTTCCAGTTGATGGTCGAGACAGGTTCGCTGCGCGTGCTTGATATCCTTGCAAACGCATCGGCGACGATTGCCGAAGGTGAAGTCCTGCAAATGACGGCAGCCACCGATCTGGGCACCAACGAAGCGATCTACCTGCAGGTTGTGCGGGGCAAGACGGCGGCGTTGTTCTCGGCCGCGACCGAAGTGGGCGGCGTCATCGCCGGAGCGACCGAAGAGCAGGTCCAAGCCCTTTACGATTACGGCGACGCGCTGGGTATTGCCTTTCAGATCGCGGATGACCTGCTGGATTATCAGGGCGACAGCGCTGCGACAGGCAAGAACGTCGGTGACGATTTCCGCGAACGCAAGCTGACCCTGCCGGTCATCAAGGCCGTCGCGCAAGCAACCCCGGAAGAACACGCATTCTGGGAGCGCACGATTGGTCGTGGTCGTCAGGAAGAAGGTGATCTGGGCCACGCGCTGGGTCTGATGGCCAAATACGGCACGCTGGACGCCACGCGCTCGGATGCGCTGGGATGGGCGAACAAGGCCAAAGCGTCACTCGACATCCTTCCCGACCATGAAATTCGCACGTTGCTGCGTGATCTGGCGGATTACGTGGTGTCTCGCCTCAATTAAGCTGAACCGCGCGACACCACCAGTCGGGATGGGCTGCTCCAATTTCGTAGGCCGCGAAATGGGCCGCCTTCATATTCGGGTAAAGCGAAAAGCACGTCGATCCCGACCCCGACATCCGAACAAGCAGAGCGTCCTTGGTTTCCGCAAGTTCGTCCAGCACCCGGCCAACGTCGGGCGCAAGACCCTTGGTCGGACGCTCAAGATCGTTTCGTTGATCCCGCAACCAAGCGGCGCAGTCCTCAGGAGCGGTAAACGTCGGAATATCGTCCGGCATGGGATCGTTGTCACGGCTGTCCAGCGCCGAGAATACAGCACCCGTCGGCACTTCGACGCCCGGATTGACCAGAAGGGCTGGCAAGTGCGGCAGAACAACCGGTGTCAGCCCGTCGCCAATACCACGCATTCGACTGGCCCGCGCAGCCATACAGACGGGGATATCCGCGCCAAGTGACAGGGCGATCTCATCTGGAATGGTGCCGCCCTGATCGGCAACCACGCGCAAAGTGGCCGCTGCATCCGACGATCCGCCACCGATCCCGCCTCCGTGTGGTAGCACTTTGTTCAAGTCGATATGACCTGCCCAACCTGCGGCCTTGGCGGCCTTCCAGACCAGATTACGTTCATCCGCTGGAACCCCTGCCGCGTGCTCACCGGTAACTGTAATCGACAGGCGATCTCCCGGGGTGAAGCGCAGCGTGTCACCCACATCCGCAAAGACCACCAGTGAATCCAACAGGTGATACCCGTCGGCTCGTCGGCCGGTCACATGCAGGGTCAGGTTGATCTTGGCGGGCGCGAAACCCTCAGCCTTCATTTGCGACCTTCAAAGGGTCAGCCCCTTCCTCGGCCAGAACAGCATCCAGCCCGATCTCAATCTTGCGTCTGATCCGGTCCGGGTCGGCTTCGCCATCCGTGTCATCGGGGTCGATGAAAGACAGGGCGCGTTTCCACTGGAACTCGGCCTCGCGCGCGCGCCCGACAGCCCAATAAACATCCCCCAGATGATCGTTCACCACGGGATCCACTGGCATCAACTCAACCGCGCGCTCCATATGCTCAACCGCTTCGTCATAGCGGCCCAGACGGAATAGAACCCACCCAAGGCTATCCACGATGTAGCCACTGTCAGGGCGCGTAGCGACAGCGCGTTCGATCATCTCTAGTGCCTCATCCAGCTTTTCGCGCCGCTCGACCAGAGAATACCCCAAATAGTTCAAAACCTGCGGCTGGTCCGGGTTCAGTTCCAGCGCGCGGCGGAAATCGGCCTCGGCCTGATCCCAGTTCTTGAGCCGCTCGTGCGAGATGCCGCGGGCGTAGTAGAGAAACCAGTTTCCGCCCACTCCTTCTTCAATCAGCTCGATCGCCCGATCATATGTTTTCACCGCAGAGGCATAGTCCTCCTGCCTTCGCTGAAGATCGGCCAAAGCGACGTGTACGCTGGGCAGGTTCGGGCTTTGCGCGGCAAGAGTCTGCAAGACTTCGGCGGCCGCATCGGTTTTTCCAGCCCGCCCCAGAACTTCGGCGCGGCCAAGTTCGGCCGCGTGATAATCACTGCTGTCAGCCGGTACTTTACGATACGCCTCAACGGCCAGATCGTATTGTTCCAGCTCATCCAGCAACTCGGCGCTCAGCAAGATTGCGTCAACATGATCGGGCCGTAGGAACGTCGCGATCTGAGCGTAGAGCAGAACGTAATTCTGGGCCGCCTCGGTGCTAAGCGCGGCACCGACGGAAAAGAACACTTCGGCCATGCCATCCTGAGCGGACCGAACGTGGGTAAATGGCAGGGTATCCCCTGCGGTCAGACGCGCCTCATAGCTTTCGATAGACGGATCACTGCCAGCGGCAAATACATCGTTCAAAAACGCCAGCGCCTCCTGATTGCGGTCGAGTTGCGACAGAACCTCGACCCGTGCCAGCGCCGCGCGGCGTGAAAATTGGGCAACTACCCCGCCATCGGCGGCGAAAATAGCCTCGGCCCCTTCAAAGTCACCAACCGACGCCAAAGCAAGCGCCTTGTGATACAGCGCAAATTCCCGCAGCCCTTCCTGCGCAGTGACCTGATCGAATTGCTCCATGGCCTTGGTCATCGAGCCTTGGCCGATATGAGCCCATCCAAGCATCAAACCATCCACCAGCGGTCCGACGCCCTCTGTCTCGGGGTCAAGCGCAAGCAATTCGTCCAGCTTGCCATCCGCGACTAGGTTTGAAGCGATCACCATCCGGGCCGCCTGACTTGGCAGGCCCATGTCCTCGATCGTGCGCGCCACGGGTAGCGCGCGCCTGATATCACCCAGCGAGAGTCTGGCGACAACGACACTCTCCAGCAGCCTGTGATTTTCAGGGTCAGCGCGCAGCGCCTGCGCATAGTAACGCTCGGCTGCGGTGTAATCGTTCTGGAAAATCGCCTGACGCCCGGCAAGATACGAACCGGACCCCGTATCCGAAAAAGCCGGAAACGTGACTGACGAAGAAAGCAGCGCAACCAGCGCTGCGCGACGGAGGAGGGAAGCCACCAAAATCCTGCCTTGCTATTGTTGACTGCCTAACAAGCTAGGACTTTGGCCGGTAAGAGGCAATGGCAGAGCCTTCACGACCCTGCCAGTGCCCGTGTTTTCGCTTACATGTTGGGATAGTTCGGTCCGTCGCCGCCCTGCGGCGTGGTCCAGGTGATGTTCTGGCTGGGATCCTTGATATCGCAGGTCTTGCAGTGAACACAGTTCTGGAAGTTGATGACGAATCGCGGTCCGTTCTCATCCTCGACCATTTCGTAAACCCCTGCTGGGCAGTAGCGCTGCGCGGGTTCGTCGAACTTGGGCATGTTGACATTGACCGGGATCGAAGGGTCGGACAGCCGCAGATGGCAAGGCTGACTTTCCTCGTGGTTGGTCATCGCAAACGAGACGTTGGTCAAGCGGTCAAACGACAGCACGCCATCGGGCTTGGGATAATCGATGGGCGCGTGCTTGCTGGCCTCTTCTGTCGCTTCAGCGTCATTCTTGCCGTGACCCAGAGTTCCGAACAGCGAGAAGCCCAGCGTGTTGGTCCACATGTCCAGACCACCAAAGGCAAGAGACGCCGTCAGGCCCCATTTCGACCACATCGGTTTAACGTTGCGCACCTTCTTCAGGTCGCTGCCGATGGCCCCATCGCGCACGTCGGCCTCGTATGCGGTCAGCTCATCGCCCGCACGGTCGGCTTTGATCGCGTCAAACGCGGCCTCGGCTGCGGCTTTGCCCGACAACATCGCGTTGTGGTTGCCCTTGATGCGCGGCACGTTGACCATACCCGCCGAACAACCCAGCAACGCCACACCCGGCGCAACCAGTTTCGGCATCGACTGATAGCCGCCCTCGGTGATCGCACGGGCGCCATAGGCCACGCGCTTGCCGCCTTTCAGCAGCTCGGCCACCATCGGGTGATGCTTAAAGCGCTGGAATTCCATGTAGGGATACAGGTGCGGGTTCTTGTAGTTCAGGTGAACCACGAAACCGACATAGACCTGATTGTTTTCAAGGTGATAGATGAACGATCCGCCACCTGCGTTGCTACCCAGAGGCCAACCCATCGTGTGCGTGACCGAGCCTTCCTTGTGCTTGGCCGGGTCGATCTCCCAAATCTCTTTCATGCCGACGCCGTATTTCTGCGGCTCTTTCCCGGCTTGCAGGTCGTATTTGGCGATCACTTCCTTGGACAGCGAACCGCGCACACCTTCCGACAGGAAGACGTATTTACCGTGAAGCTCCATCCCCGGCTCGGTGTTGGGTCCGTAAGAGCCGTCGGCCTCCAGACCAAAGACACCGGCAACCACGCCTTTGACTTCACCATTCTCGCCATAAACCAGCTCAGAACAGGCCATGCCGGGGAAGATTTCCACGCCCAGTTCTTCGGCCTGTTCAGCCATCCAGCGGCAGACATTACCCATCGAGACGATGTAATTACCGTGGTTGTTCATCAGCGGCGGCATCGGCCAGTTGGGGATGCGGATCTGTCCCGCCTCGCCCAGCATATAGAAGTTGTCTTCTTCGACCGGCGTATTCAGAGGCGCGCCCTTTTCTTTCCAGTCAGGGATCAGCGCATCCAGACCACACGGGTCCAGAACCGCACCCGACAGGATGTGTGCGCCCACTTCCGAGCCCTTTTCCAGAACCACAACATTCAGGTCCGCATCCAGCTGTTTCAGACGAATGGCCGCCGACAGGCCCGCAGGACCTGCACCCACGATCACCACATCGTATTCCATCGCTTCGCGTTCAATCTCGGCCATCGCGGGCTCCTTAGCTAACTTTCCGAATTGGCGCTTTCACTGCGTGGTCTGCGCAATTTTGTTTCACGGGTGATTACATGGTCACAAAGACCTTGGTCAATCAAAACACGGCGTAACATTGCTGCAATGCGGCAGTTATTCCTCACGAGCGTCGCCCATCAGGTACCTGGGACCGCTACCATAGGACTTGGCGCGATCGTCTGGGTTGTACAGAGCGCATTTCGGCAGGCTCAGGCAGCCGCAACCGATGCAGCCGTCCAGATTGTCGCGCAATCGCGTTAAAGTCTCGATTCGCTGATCCAGATGAGACCGCAGATCAACGCTGATCTTCTGCCAATCCTTGGGGGTTGGAGTTCGGTTGCCGGGCAGACCGGACAATACATCACGAATCTCAGGCAGCGTCAGGCCGAACTGTTGTGCGATCATGACAAAGCTCAAACGCCGGATATCAGCCCGCTGATACCGCCTTTGTCCGCCTGCGTTCCGCCACGGGGCAATCAGCCCTTGCGCCTCGTAGTACCGGATTGCCGAAACCGCCAACCCTGTGCGCTTGGCCAAAGCGCCAATAGCCAGCCCTTCGGAAATCGCCATTTCATCCTCATAAATACCTTGACCTAAAGTTAAGTTTAGAAATTATCGTGAGTCGGGACAAGCCTCAAAATGAAAAGGAGACCCCATGATGGCGACGCTTGAACACACAAACTTCACGGTCCGCGACCCGCAGGCTTCGGCCAAATGGATGCACGAGGTCTTTGGCTGGAAAACCCGTTGGGAAGGCCCGGCCATCGCGGGCGGCTACACGGTTCATGTCGGCAGCACGCATACCTATCTGGCGCTGTACGCGCCCAGCGACCCGAAATCGGCGGATGAAACCGGCCATCACATCATAGGCGCGTTGAACCATGTCGGCGTGCTGGTCGAAGACATCGACGCGACAGAAGCCAAAGTGAAAGGTGCCGGGTTCACGCCAAAATCGCATGCAGACTACGAACCCGGAAAAAGATTCTACTTTGACGATGAAAATGGCATCGAATTTGAAGTCATCAGCTATGACTAGGCCGTATTCCGCACGTCTTGCGATTTAGCCCCCTTGCATTTCCCACGCCATTTGGGTCAGGTATTTGACGACCCATCAATTCGCCCCGACGCTTGTCTCATGCGGCGGGGCGAAGCAATTTTATGCGTGGACGACAAGAATATGGAAAAAATTCCAATGACGCCTTCGGGCAATGCCGCGCTCGAGGCGGAACTTAAAAACCTAAAATCCGTCGAGCGCCCCGCGATCATCGAGGCCATCGCCTCGGCCCGGGAACTGGGCGACCTGAAGGAAAACGCCGAGTATCATTCCGCCCGTGAAAAGCAGGGCTTTATCGAAGGCCGCATCAAAGAACTGGAAGGCATCTTGTCTCTTGCGGACGTGATCGACCCGGCCAAACTGTCCGGTACGGTCAAATTCGGTGCCAAGGTCACTTTGGTCGACGAAGACACCGACGAAGAAAAGACCTGGCAGATCGTGGGCGAGTACGAAGCGAACATCGAAAACGGTTTGCTGAACATTAAATCCCCCATTGCCCGCGCCCTGATTGGCAAGGACGAGGGCGATAGTGTCGAGGTCCGCACCCCGGGCGGAGTGCGCTCCTACGAAATTCTGAGTATCGAGTACGCCTGACCGGAGCGTTAACCATGTCCGAGCCCACGCCAGAGCAGGAGACCGAGCGGCCGACCTCTCTAGGCATCTATGACACGCCGACCAAGCCGTCGGTGACCGAGATCGAGATCGTCGCGATTGTTCTCAGCGTGATCTGGCTGATCGTGTCGGTCGTATTCCTTGTACTGCCCGGCAAGGTGGAAGGGGGCGGATTCGTCGTCACTTTGCTTGCCGTTTTCATGCCCGTTGCGATGATCTGGGTCGCGGCGACGTCCATGCGTGCCGCCCGGATCATGCGTGAGGAAAGCGCGCGCTTGCAAACGGCGATCGACGCGATCCGGCAGGCATATGTTGTTCAACAGCAGCGCGGCACCAGCGCATATGAGCCCACTGTCACAAAAAAACTCGACGAAATCGCACAGGCGGCGAAAAAGACCGAAAGTGCGCTGGCGACCTTTTCCACCCATCGCAGCGAACCGTTTCGGAGTGTCGCTCAAAGCGCAGCGGGTGATCAGACTTCTTTGGAACTTGGAACCCAAGCAGAAGACATTGCGCCGCGTCTCAGCACCAGCGTGTTTATTCGCGCCCTGAACTTTCCCGAAACGCAGGAAGACACCGAAGGATTCGACGCCTTGCGCCTGGCCCTGAAAGACCGGAAGGCCGCGCAGTTGGTTCAGGCATCGCAGGACGTTCTCACCCTGCTGAGCCAAGAGGGGATCTATATGGATGACCTGCGTCCTGACATGGCGCGGCCCGAAATATGGCGGCAGTTTTCGCAGGGTGCACGCGGCCGTTCTGTTGCGGCCTTGGGGGGAGTTCGCGACCGGTCGTCCCTTGCACTGACCGCAGGTCGAATGAAGCAAGATCCTATCTTTCGGGACGCCGCGCATCACTTTCTGCGCCGATTTGACCACATGCTTGTCGAATTTGAACCCGAGGCAAGCGACGCCGAACTGACAGCCCTTGGCGACACCCGCACCGCGCGCGCCTTCATGCTTTTGGGGCGTGTGGCCGGGACCTTCGACTAAAGCCCGAAACTGCCGTAAGGAAGGAACCGGACAGGATCGCCCGGCTGAATGTGACTCGCGCCGTCCTCAATCTCGACCAGCCCCTCGGCCCAACTCAGGCCACTGATCCGACCTGACCCTTCCGAGGCGAATACTTCGGCCTTTCCATCACGGATGCGGGCGCGCAAATATTCACGCCGCCCCGGTTTCTTGCGTTTCTCGAACGCGGCGGGCACGTCAAAGCCCTGCGGTTCCGACCAGCCCTCTCCTGCCAGCAGGCCAAGCGCAGGACGCGCAAAGATCAGCGCGCAGACCAAAGCGGCCACAGGATTCCCCGGAAGGCCGAATACTGGTGTTTCCTTCCACATCCCCAGCGCCAGCGGTCGTCCGGGTTTCAACGCAATCCGCCATTCCTGCATCGCACCAGCCTGCCGGATCAGCGCCGAAACGTGATCTTCATCCCCGGCTGATGCGCCACCGCTTGTAAGGATCACGTCAGCCTGACCAGCAGCCCGATCCAACCGGTCGCGCAACGCCTCACGGTCATCGGCCACCCTGCCCATATCGACGGACCTGAATCCCATCCGATCCATCAACGACAGCAGCATGGGGCGATTGGCGTCAAATATCTGACCCGCCCGAGCGGCCTCTCCTGGTTCGACCAACTCATCCCCGGTTGAAAGCACCGCAACACTCAGCATCGAGCGAACAGGAACTTCCGCCACACCCGTTGCGGATAGCAATGCGATGTCGGCAGGGGTCAACCGTCTTCCCCTACGCAGCACCGTATCGCCCTCGGCCACGTCTTCCCCGGCTTTGCGGGCATTCGCGCCACGTTTGAGCGGGCCATGAAACGCCACGTGGCCGTCCTTGACGGTAACATCTTCTTCCAGAACAACCGTGTCCATGCCATCGGGCAGGGCCGCTCCTGTCAGAACCCGCAGGGCATGGCCGGGCAGCACATGCCCGCTGAACAAAGAACCCGCCGCCGCTCGTCCATCCTGCAATGACATGACTTGAGACCCATCCTGGGCTGGTCCGGCAAAACCGTACCCATCCACGGCAGAATTCGCCTGAGGCGGGTTAGAGCGTCGCGCACAAATATCGTCCGCCAGAATTCGGTTGGCAGCTTCTGACAGCGGCACCGTCTCTGGCGCAGTCACCACCGAAAGCCTGTCGCGCAACAAGGCCAGTGCATCATCCACGGGTGTCCAGTTCACCCCGGCAGGCAAAGCAAAACAATCGTTGCGCAAAGGTGGCGGCGCTATGTTCGGCTTGGTCATAAACCGACCTCCTGCAATACAAAGTCCGCAATCGCGGCCGTGTCGTTCAGATCAAGGACAGGGATGCTGAGTTCCAGCGGGGTATCACTGGCCACCGCCCGGATCGTTTCGTTTTCCTCCGCGATCAGAGGGGTACCCGCCTCGGCCCGGAAAGCCTCGATCTTGGGATGGGCTTCGCGCTTGAAACCTTCGATCAGGATCAGATCGACCGGGCGCAAGCGTTCCAAAAGGCTTTGCAGCGAAGGTTCCGGCGCACCGCGCAGCTCCTGCATGATGGCGACGCGCTGCCCGGACGCAAGCAAGACCTCGCTGGCCCCAGCTTCGCGATGCCGGTAGCTATCCGTGCCCTTCTGGTCCACATCAACCCCGTGATGCGCGTGTTTGAGGGTGGAAACCGAATAGCCCCGCTTGGTGATCTCAGCCACCAGACGCTCCATCAGCCCGGTTTTGCCAGCGTTCTTCCAGCCGGTGACACCGTATACTTTCATGCTTGCTCCAGCAGTCGTTGGGCGCGCGCCAGATCGTCAGGTGTGTTGACGTTGAAGAAAGGGTCAAACGGGTCAACAGGGAACAGCGCCTCGCGCCCCCCGTGCTGATCCGTCCACAGGACGACTTTGCGCAGCCCATTGTTCAAAGCGTCGCGCAGATCGTCCCGCAGCGCCACGGGCCAGAGCCCAAAGGTTGGATGCCGGTTGATCTGCTTTCCACCGCCCGATTTCAACGTCTCATTCCCGGCCCGTGGCGTCGTGGCGAGGACTAACGGATTGACCTGCCCCTGCGCCGCTTGTGTCAGCCGCGCCACCAGATCACGAGGGAAGAACGGCGTGTCAGCCGCCGCGGTTACGATGCAGTCTGCATCCTGTTCCGCCGCCCAATCCAACCCGGCAAGTACGCCTGCCAACGGTCCGGCAAAGCCCTCGATCGAGTCGGGAATGATCGGCAGATCAAAATCGCGGAACCGGGCGGGATCGCCATTTGCGTTCAGCGCCAAACCGTCCACCTGTGGGGCGAGCCGGTCTATCACATGCGCCATCAGGCTTTGCCCGCCGATCTGCAGCAGCCCCTTGTCGCCGCCACCCATGCGGGTCGCCAGACCTCCTGCGAGGATCACGCCCAACGGTTTTCGCATGACCTCAGCCATTGGCGCTTTTCCTGCGATGTTTCTTGTCCTCAACGGCCACGGTCGATGGATCAATATCGCGGAGCAAACGATCTTCACCCGCCAGACACACAAACCTTTGCCCGCGCATCCGGCCGATCAGAGTCAACCCAACCTCGCGCGCGATCTCAACGCCCCACGCGGTGAAGCCCGAGCGCGACGCCAGAACAGGGATACCCATCATCGCCGTCTTGATCACCATTTCCGAGGTCAAACGGCCGGTGGTGTACAGGATCTTGTCCTCTGCCGTTTCACCTTCGGACAACATCCAACCTGCGATCTTGTCGACTGCGTTATGCCGACCGACGTCCTCCATATAGACCAGCGGACGGTTTTCCCGGCACAACACCGTACCGTGGATCGCGCCCGCCTCAAGATAGAGCGAAGGCGTGCGGTTGATCTTGGCGGCCAGATCATAAAGCCACGACGTGCGCACGGTGACCTGCGGCAAGCGCACGTCTTCGAGACCCTCCATCATATCCCCAAAAACGGTTCCAACGGCGCAGCCACTGGTTCGGGTCTTTTTCTTGAGTTTGTCCTCATAAGACGTCTCGCGCGCCGTGCGGACGACGACGGTTTCCAGATCGTCATCGTATTCGACGCGGGTAATCTGGTCATCGGACAGCAGCATGCCCTGATTGCGCAGAAAACCCAGCGCCAGATATTCGGGGTAATCGCCAATGGTCATCGCGGTCACGATCTCCTGCGAATTCAGGAAAATCGTCAGTGGGCGTTCTTCAACCACTGAAATCTGGCTGGCCTCGCCATTCTGATCCACGCCTTCAACCGCACGGGTCAGGCGGGCCGCCCTGGGGTCGGGGGCGATGATATAGTCTGACAGGTTCTGTTCCGTGGCCAATTGCAACCCTTTCCCAAGACAGCTACTGCTGCGATCAACACCATAGGATTTAGCCATGGCAGACACCACATCCAAGTCATACTTCTGGAAAGGGTTTCGGGACGGGACCCCGTTTATCTTTGTGGCGATCCCGTTCGGCACATTGTTTGGCGTGTTTGCGACCGAAGCAGGCTTGAACATCGTCCAGACGATGGCGTTCACCTCTACCGTTTTTGCCGGAGCCGCCCAGTTCGCCGCCCTGCAACTGCTGCAGGATCAGACGCCCACTGCGATCATTCTGGTATCCGCCCTGGCGGTAAACCTGCGCATGGCGATGTACTCAGCCTCACTGACTCCGTTTCTGGGCTCGGCCCCGATGTGGCAACGCGCTTGCGCGGCCTATCTGACTGTCGACCAATCCTATGCCTGTTCGATCGTTCAGTTCGAGAAAGAGCCGAACATGACCGTCCCCCAACGGATGGCCTATTTCGTCGGTTCGGTCACGCCGATCACGCCTCTTTGGATACTGGCGACCTATCTTGGCGCGGTTCTGGGGACGCGCATTCCGGAAAGCTGGGCGCTGGATTTTGCCCTGCCGATCACGTTTCTGGCGATGATCGGCCCGATGATGCGCACCCTGCCCCATGTGGTGGCAGCACTCGTGGCAATCGTGGTGTCCCTGCTGACGGTGGCGATTCCGTTCAATCTGGGCCTGCTGATCGCCGGGTGCGCGGGCATGATCGCAGGCGCACAGGCCGAATTGATGGCCGAGCGCAGAAAGGCCGCCGAATGACTCAGCCTGATCCGGTCACGATCTGGACCATCATCATCGGGCTGGCCATCGGCAGCTATGCCCTGCGCTTTGTCTTTATCGGTCTGGTCGGAGATCGCCCGATGCCACCGTGGTTGCTGCGCCATCTGCGCTATACGGCCGTGGCAATCATTCCTGCGCTGATCGCACCGCTGGTTGTCTGGCCTACGGCGACAGGCGGTCAACCCGATGCGCCGCGCATGGCGGCGGCGGCCGTGGCCTTGGCGACTGGGTTGTTTACCAAAAACGTGATCGCAGCCATCTTCAGCGGGGCCGCAACGCTTTACGGGCTGCTCTACCTATTGGGCTGAGTCAGCTTCCAACTGGTTCAATTGCGCATTGTTGAAGGCGAGACCGGTTTGCAGATCGGCATCGTCATTTTCCCGGTACTCGGCCGTTTGAACACCCGGTAGCTGGGCAAACTGGTCCGACAGATTGACAGGGTAGAAAGTGGTTTCGATCTGCTCGAACCCCGGCACCTGCTGCAACAACTGGGCGGTCGAATTGGCGCAGAACGCACCTGCAACCGGCCCCGACTGCTTGGCGATCTGCAAGGCAATCTCGGCCTGCCGGGGGGTCACTTCGACGGTTTGGATGCGTGCATAATGCGTTTCGCGCGCGTGGCTGCTGCGATAGGCGCGTTCCACGTTCGGCGTTATGCCATATAAAACGTCGTCCTTGATCGGAACCACATCCGCCCGAAAAGATCCAGCGGGGTCAAAGATCACCCTCTCGCTGCCATTGATCATCAGCGAGGTATGAGCACCCGAACCCGTCCGGGTGCTGATCATCGTATACAGGGTCAGGGTCGACGGTCCCGGATCGCGATAGGACCGCGCCGAAATTTCAGCCAAGTCCGCCTGCGGACGCTGAGACCCGGCACAGCCCGCAACTGTCGCTGCCAACAGACAGGCAATCAAAACCCTGATCACGGCCAACCCCGTTCTTCGGATTTAAGCGGCGAAGACCGCCAGGAAAAGGCAGAGGAAGGCGATGGCAACCACGCACCATGTGGTGGCCTTGATGAACCCGTTGAAGGTTTTTGTTTGAACGGTGATGTCCATTTCGCCGTGCTTGTATTCAGCCATGATTTCAGAATCCCAATTCGCGTGTTCGAGATGTTGGATAATCGAAAATCCCGGGCCTGTCACCACGTCATTCGCGCGCAGGGGCCAAGGTTTGAAACACAGAACACCCCGGATAGCCAAACCCCCAGCGCCACGGAAGCCCGGAGCAGGGGCCACCACCAAATCGGACGGCTGCGTACATTGCCTCGGCCGTGACGGAATGTGCCAGACGAATCTGATCCGGCGTCATGTCATAGCGTTGCGCGTAGTCCTCAGCACGATCCTCTCCGTGCTGTTTGACGCAGGCGCGCAACGTGTCGTCGGCGGAAAGGCGCGCCTCGAAACTGTCCTCGGCCCTCAGCGCGCCACCGGCATTGTGATAGGCGCGGTCATGGGTGACGCAGCACCCCTCCCACGGCGGGTGGGCTTCGTAGAGCGCGCCGAACTTGGGAAACGTATCAGCGACGAAACGCCAGCTTGCCGACAGGCCGCCCGAGCAGCCGTCTGTTTCAAACGGCGTCAATTCGGCCTCGCCGCGCTGCGTGATAAGGGCGTGATGAGCGGGCATTTCGAGACTTCGGATAAAGTCCTGCGAAAGGGCCGGCGACGCGCAAAAGATCAGCGCCGCAATCAGGCTACGGACTTGCATCACGCATCGCCTCAGTATCGACAGACATACCAAACGCAGCGGCCAGCCACAGCAACAACCGCTCGCCCGGCCCCATTTCGGCGCGCACGCGCAGGACTTCGTTGGCCATCCCGGGGCGGTCGGTGATCAGCCCGTCCACGCCCATAGAGGCCATCGCGGACATTTGCAGCGGGTCGTTGACCGTCCAGACATAGATGTCCTTGCCCGCCGCCTGAACCGAACGCACCAGCCCCGGCGTGGCCATCGCAGCATTTACGGCGACAAACTCTCCTTCTAGCCCAGACAGATCACCGATTGCGGTGGCCGCAAGAACCCCTGCACGCCAGTCCGGGCGAAGTTTCTTCATCTTTTGCACGGCCGGATACTTCAGCGACATCGTGGCGATGTCGTCCTGCATATCGAATTCCTCGACCAAGGCCGCTACGCGGTTCTCCAGATCAACATCGTGGCCATAGTATTTCAACTCGATGATGACCTTGGCTTTGCCCTTGGCCGCCGCCAGCACGTCGCGCAGGGTCGGGGTGCGCTCATCGGCATATTCAGGGTCAAACCAACTGCCGATGTCGATCTCGGCCACGTCTTCCATCGTCGCATCCCAAACTTTGGTTGGGACGCCCGCCAGTTTCATGAAGTCGCTGTCATGGGCGACGATCACCACATCATCTGCGGTTTCCTGCACGTCGATCTCGACCCAGTCGGCCCCGTCCTCGATCGCTTTCAGGACAGCCGCCATCGTGTTTTCGGGCCGCAGGGCAGCCGCCCCGCGATGGCCGATAACCTCGGCCCGGTCCGGAGCCTGAACACGTTCCAGCAGATGCTGGCCAAACCACAGGCTGACTAGAACGGCGACGGCAGCCACGCCGACCGCCGCGAACAGCGGCACCCTCAGAGTACCGGGCTCGGGGTGCGGTGGTTCGTCTGTCTTGATCTCAAAAAACCTGTCCAGCACCACAGCCAGAGCACCCAGAGCTGTCGCTGCCAGCACCAGCCCTGCCAGCGACCATAGCCCGGCAACCAGCAAGCTGTAGGTCAAAGCCAAGCGCAGGTTCGAGCTGTCCTGAAGCGGCACGATTGCGAACAAAATTCCGGCAACCCATGCGATCAAAGCCGCAATAGCCAGTCGCAAACCCAGCCACATCGCCAGATCGACCTTTAGGCGGCCACGCTTCCCCTCCATCCGTTCTGCACTCAGCGGGAACGCATCCGCCGGGCGAACCTGCTCGAACAACACCAGATGAAGCGACAGCGCCCATGCCGACAATCTGCGGATCAAAACCCAGGCCATGACCAAAACCACGGCCCCAATCAGAACCACGGCCACCCAGAAGGAAGGTGGTTTAAAGGTCAGGTAGTAGTTGATGTCATATTCCGTCAGCCTCCACCAAGCGATCAGGGCTGACACGGCCGCGAAGGGCAGAACCAACAACAAAACCCTTAAAACGAACCGAACCGCGAAGCCAAACAGCGCGGGAAGGCGCGACAAAATCAGACCGATGGCGGCACTGCCAGCGCGCCACGGGTCGGACTCTCCCATGCGCAGCGATCCCGCCATAACGGAGAACACAAATACTTCGGCCAGCAGGAACAGGCTCAGTACGGCGACAGCGACCAAGAACCCGGCCGGAGACAGCACAAAGGCCGCAATGTCCTGATCTGTCAGCGCGGTCTGACTGGACAGCGAGACCGCAAGGTTCGCGGCAATCGCCAGCCCCGGTGTGATCAGCGCGATCAACAGCAGGCGCACAACGATGTATATGGGAACAAAAACACGACGGCGCGCCCATGCGCCTTTGTAGGCATTTGTAACGGCTGAAAAACTTGTCACCTGACGCCCCCTTGAATGATCCCCTCATTCAAGGCCGCGCCGTCACGAATTGCAAGTCAGGCCGTCAGCTTTCTTCCAGATTTGCCGCCAGCCGGAACCCGATGCGATTTGCGGGTTTGTCTTCGACCGATTTCGGCAAGGCGCGCAGCATCACGTTTAACTGGCTCACATGTTGCACAAGCTGGGTTCGCGCCCCGGTCGCGTCCGAGCCGTAGAAGGTGATGACATCGGGGTCGAAATACCCCATCCCCTCAATCCGCATGACACCCGCATCACCGCCGGTAAAGCCCATCGCGATCTCGTGGTCGCTATCCAATGTCTGCTCAAAGTTCTGGATGTACAGGATCAGACGCTCATAGGCCCATTGCGCCGGGCTTTTGGTTTCAACCGGTGCTTTCAGCGGATCAGGCAGGTCTTTTGCACCGGATTTCGCATTTGGGTTGGCATGCACCTCGTAGCACCGGGGAAGGGCCGCGGATTCCGCTGCCTCGGCTGAGGTTTCGATCTTGTCCATGCCTTTACCCTTTGCGCTGAAACTCCCACGCCCCGTCCGCACGGCGCGTCCGGGTGACAGCACCAATGTGGTAAAGATGGTTGAGATGTGCAACCGACTCGACCAAGGCCAGCCCGTACTCGCCCTCGCCAATCTTGCGTTTGAACAGCGGGACAAAACAGTCGGCGGCGGTTTTGGGCGTATCCAGATAGTCTTGCAGGCGATCCAGCGCGCTGTGGTGATTGTCGATCAGTTGCTTCATCCGCAACGGCAACCCAGTGAAGGGCAGCTTGTGCCCACCCAGCGCCAGTTGATCGGGCCGGGCCAGACCTTGCAGACGCTCGCACGCCTCGAGCCATTCGGCGACCGGGTCAGCCATCGGTTCGGTGACAAAGACGCCAAGGTTGGGACTGATCGAACTGAGAATCTGATCCCCGGTAATTACCAGATTGTCGTCGCGGCTCCAGAATGTGGCATGTTCGGGCGCGTGGCCATTGCCCATATGCACGACCCAGTCGCGACCACCCATGCGGATCACGCCATCCTGCTTGATCCGGGTAAAGCCCAGCGGCATCGGATAAACCGTGTCGCAATAGTTGAAGGGCCGTTCGGTCATGCGCTTGGCCAGAATTTCAGGCGCCATGCCTGCGCTGCGATAGTAATCCAGCGTTTCCTGGGGCCAGGTTTCCTGCACATCCAGCGTCAGCATTCGCGCAAACAGCCAGGCGGTGCGGGTCGTGATCAGTTCCACGCCGTGTTCGGACTGGAACCAACCCGCATTGCCGATGTGGTCCGGGTGGTGATGCGTCACCACAACCCGGTTCACTGGTTTACCGCGCAACGGACCCACCATAAGCGTTTCCCAGATCGCGCGGGTTTTCTTCGATGAAAACCCCGTGTCGATCAACGTCCATCCGTCACCGTCATCCAACGCGTAGACATTGACGTGGTCCAGCGCCATCGGCAGCGGAAGCCGCATCCACAGCACACCCTCGGCGACCTCAATCGCTTCGCCCTGGGCCGGAGGCTCGGGCCATGGATAGCGGATCGCCAGAGGGGTATCGCCGTCCATCAGGCTGCCAGCTCGTCTGCGCTGAGGGCATAGATATCGTTCGCCCCGTTCTGCGCCTGCGCCAGCAGACCGGCAAACTCAGGCAGCAGCGCATTGATATAATAGCGCGCCAGCTTAAAGCGTGGACCTTCCGGTTCGGCCAGAGCCGCCTTGAGGTGATAATGACCACCCAGAACACGCGCGAAGGCGTGCAGATAGGGCACGGCACCGGCAAAACGCGTGTTCATGTCGGTCTGCGACACAAGCCATTCGGTTGTTTCACGCAGGCTTTCGGTGGCTTCCCAGACAGGTCCGGCCAGTTCAGGCATCGTCGCGCGTGCTTTTTCGGCGTGATCTTCGATTTCGTCCAGAAGACGTCCTGCCGCTTCACCACCATCCATCATCTTACGCGCAACAAGGTCCATGGCCTGAATGCCGTTGGTGCCTTCGTAGATCGCGGTTACGCGGACATCGCGGTAATACTGCGCAGCGCCGGTTTCTTCGATGAAGCCCATGCCGCCATGTACCTGAACGCCTGTTTCCGACACGCGCATTCCGGTTTCGGTTCCAAACGCCTTGCCGATTGGTGTCAGCAAAGCAGCGCGGGCGACCCATTCGGGATCGTCAGTGGCCGAGGCCATGTCGATCGCGGCCGCATTCGCCAGCATAATTGCGCGGGCCGCAAACGTATCGGCGCGCATCCCCATCAACATGCGACGAACATCAGCGTGATCAATGATTGTGCCCGAGGGTGTCTTACCCTGCTTACGCTCCAGCGCATATTCCAGCGCATGTTGATAAGCGCCTTCGGCCGCGCCAACGCCCTGCCCCCCGACGCCCAGACGCGCGTTGTTCATCATGGTGAACATCGCGGCCATACCGCCGTGCTCTTTGCCGATAAGCCAGCCCTTGGCGCCGTCATACTGCATCACGCAGGTCGGCGACCCGTGCAGACCCATCTTGTGCTCTAGCGAGACCACTTTCAGGTCGTTGGCCACGCCGGGATTGCCATTCTCGTCCGGCAGGTACTTGGGCACCAGGAACAGAGAAATACCTTTCGTACCCGGCACGCCATCGGGCAGGCGTGCCAGAACCAGATGGCAGATGTTTTCAGCGAAATCGTTGTCGCCCCAAGAGATATAGATCTTCTGGCCCGACACCGAATAGGTGCCATCGCCATTGGGTTCCGCCTTTGAGGTCAGCGCGCCAACGTCCGAACCGGCCTGCGGTTCGGTCAGGTTCATGGTGCCCGACCACTCGCCCGAGATCATCTTGGGCAGGTAGAGGTCTTTCAACGCGTCACTGGCGTGATGTTCCAGCGCCTCGATCTGGCCCTGCGTCATCAACGGAGCCAGTTGCAGCGACAGGCAGGCCGCGCTCATCATCTCGTTGACGGCAGTGGTCAGCGTCATCGGCAGGCCCATGCCACCATATTCGGGATCGGCGCTCATGCCGATCCAGCCGCCCTCCGCAATGGCTTTCCAACCGTCGCCGTACCCGGGCGACGTGCGCAGCACACCGTTTTCCAGTCGGGCCGGTTCCAGGTCGCCAGGTCTCTGAAGCGGCGCCATGATATCTTCACACAATTTGCCAGCTTCGGTCAGGATGGCGCTGACGACATCTTCACTGGCTTCCGAGAATTTCTCGGTCGCAGCGATCTGGTCGAAACCGACGGCATTGCGGAACAGAAATTCATAATCGGAGATTGGCGCGCGGTACGGCATGTCTTCCCTCGGAGTTGTTTGATTCGGTTTACGCTGACGGGGTTGGAATTTCCACCTTCAGTCTTTATGCATCTGGGATTGAACGATTACGTAGCCTTACCCATGTTACACGCAATCAAAACGCGGCGTCACCGCCCATGAGTCCTAACGGCACTCGGGAATTTAGCGCGGACTCCCGCGGAATCGCGCAGGCTGCGGACCTGCTGCGACAGGGTCTTTTGGTCGCTTTTCCGACCGAAACAGTTTACGGGCTGGGCGGAGATGCGCGCAACGGTGAAGCCGTGGCTGGCATCTATGCAGCAAAGGGACGCCCCAGTTTCAACCCGCTGATCGCGCATGTCGCTTCGGTCGAAGCCGCCCAACGATTTGTCGAGTGGTCCGATCAGGCCGACAAGTTGGCGCGGGCGTTCTGGCCTGGTCCACTGACACTGGTTCTGCCCTTGCGCGCGGGTCATGGGGTGTCTTCGTTGGTCACCGCCGGATTGGACACTCTGGCTGTGCGCGTTCCGGCACATCCGTCGGCGCGTGCACTGCTAAGTGCATTTGACGGACCGGTCGCTGCGCCCTCGGCCAATCCCTCGGGTCAGATCAGCCCCACCACGGCCGAGCACGTGCGGGCCGGACTGGGCGGTCGCATAGCTGCCATTCTAGACGATGGACCCTGCGGGGTTGGGGTGGAGTCCACGATCGTCGGGCTGGCGGGTGACCCCGCCCTGCTGCGCCCCGGAGGTGTGGCGCTAGAGCAAATCGTAGCCGTATTGAAAGCGCGGCTGCACTTTCATAAGCCCGGTGATACCCTGACAGCACCGGGACAGTTGCAGTCGCACTATGCACCCGACGCGCCGGTAAGGTTGAACGCAGGCGAAACGCAGGGTGATGAGGTTTTGTTGGGGTTCGGACAGGTTGACTGCGATCTGAACCTCTCGCCGGACGGTGACCTGACCGAAGCTGCCGCCAATCTATTTGCCGCCCTGCACAGCCTGAATGACACTGGCCGACCCATCGCGGTGTCACCCATCCCGGATCACGGGCTGGGGGCCGCAATCAACGATCGCCTGCGCCGCGCCGCCGCGCCGCGCGATAGCTGATCAGGCGCGCCCGGCGCTGGCCGACAGGGTCAGGGGGTCCACACCCAACGTGGCAAGCGCGGCCTCCCATTTCTCGTCGTCGGGAATGTCGAAAACCAGCTTGGATGACGCCTCGGCCGTGAGCCAGCCGTTTTTTGCGATCTCATCCTCAAGCTGCCCCGGACCCCAGCCGGAATAGCCCAGCGCCAATGTCGAGTTCAGCGGCCCCGTCCCCGAGGCCAGGTCTTCAAGCACGTCCAAAGTAGCGGTCATGCTGAAATCGTCCGAAATCTTCATTGAATGAAGGTTGGCGTCATAGTCCGAACTGTGCAGCACAAACCCTCTGGACATTTCGACGGGGCCGCCAAAGTGGACCAGCCGCTCGCCGACAATCGGAATCTGGCAGGCGATATTGAGCTGTTCGAGCAAGGTTTTGATCCGAAGGTCCGAAGACTTGTTCACGATCAGCCCCATCGCCCCGTCGTCACCATGACTGCATATATAGACCACTGAATGATCGAAGCGCGGGTCTCCCATGCCAGGCATCGCAATCAACAGTTTTCCGGTCAGGTCCATAAAACGACATCTCTTGCTGAATACCCCTCAACAATGGCCCCGGGGGGCTGGTATTGGCAAGGGATCAACGAAGATTTCCGCAGATTTCATTCAAGTGACCGGAACGTGACTTGGAATCGGACCCGACACGGCGCATGTTGCGGGTATGATCGCAAAGGTGACATTTTCGGCGCTCGCATTGACCTTGAGCCTTGGTTTACCCGGCCCTGTCACAGCACAGGTGAAGGGGGACGTGGCACAACTGGACATTCTGGACGGTGGCCGCACGGCAAAAGGCAATTACCTTGGGGCGCTGCGCGTGACCTTGAAGGACGGGTGGAAAACCTACTGGCGCGCACCAGGAGACGCGGGGATTCCGCCTCAGTTCAACTGGAATGGTTCGGACAATGTAGGGGGCGTGTCGATCACTTGGCCCGCGCCCCATGTGTTCGACCAGAACGGCCTGCAGTCCATCGGGTACGAGGATCAACTGGTCCTTCCGGTTGAGATAACCCCAAAGAACCCTTCGCGTCCCGTGCGATTAAGTGGGACGATGGATTTGGGCGTTTGCAAAGATGTCTGCATCCCCGAGCAACTGGATTTCGATCATACCTTGAACGCGGACGCGGGTCGCAATCCCGCGATTGCCGCCGCACTCGCCCAGCGCCCTTTCTCGGCGAAAGAAGCGCGCGTTTCGCGCACCAGTTGCCACCTGACACCCACACCTGACGGTATGCAGATCGAGGCTCGCGTCACCATGCCCTCGGCTGGTGGGCGTGAGATCGCCGTTATCGAACCCGGTAATCCGGCGCTGTGGGCCTCGCCCCCCGAAACAGTACGGCAGGGCGATACGCTGGTCGCCACCTCCGAGGTGATCAGCGAATCCGGCGGTCCTTTCGCGCTGGATCGATCCGAAATACGGATCACCGTCTTGGGTGCGAGTCATGCCGTTGACATTCAAGGGTGCAGCGCGGGTTGACCCGAATGACGCAAACTCCGAAAATCGGCGCGCTGGCCGTTGTTGTCCACAATCAAAATGTGCTTCTGGTCCAGCGCGGCAAGCAGCCTGATGCGGGGCTTTGGGGTTTTCCCGGTGGCCATGTGGAGTGGGGTGAAACCGTGCTGCAGGCCGCACAACGAGAGCTATTCGAGGAAACCTCGGTCATTGCCGCGCCCATGCGCTATCTGGACAATCTGGACCTGCTGCGCCGGGACAGCCAAGGCGCAGTGCTGTCACATTACCTGCTGGTCGGCGTTGCCTGCGAATACCGCTCGGGGCAACCCAATGCGGGGGACGACGCGTTGGATGCGCGCTGGTTTCCGCTGGATCAAATTCGCAGCGGCGATCTGCCGATGAGCAACCGTGTCAGTGACCTTCTGGAAATTGCGCTGGCTCAACTTTAGGCCATTTGCCTTTTGAAGCGAATGTATAACAGGCTGGACAGTGCAACCGACAGCACGAGTATCAGCAGTGCTCCGGCAAGGAAAAGTCCGAGCCCCATCCGCAATACCGCCAGCCCGTCCTCGCCAGCGTAAAACCCGGACAGCGGACCGACCGGTGCGCCCAGCAGTGCAGGCCAGACCATCGTCACCCCGAACCACAGCAAAAGCACCAGCCCCGTCGCGAAAATTGCCCCTTGAACCACGCGATCCGGTCCCCGCAACGCCCGACGCATGGCCGTCATGGGGCGGGAAAGATCGTTCAGGATGGCCAGCAATGCAGGGACCAGCAGCAGAACCAGCAACATCCCAAAGGCAAGCCCGTAGACCAATGTAATCACTGTCGGCTTGAGAAACTGCGCCTGTTGGGAACCCTCGTACAACAGAGGGGTCAGTCCCAGAACGGTCGTCAGTGTCGTCAGCATGACCGGACGCAAACGGTCCGCCGTACCCTCGATGATCGACGGAACAAGTCCGCGTTCCTTCTGATAGGCATCAATTGTCGTCACCAGAACGATCGAGTCGTTGATGATGATCCCGGTCATCCCCAGCAGGCCCACCACGGTAAACATGCTAAGCGGTACATCCCAAATGTAGTGCCCCCAGATCGTGCCCACCAAACCAAAGGGTATGATTGCCATGACAACCAGCGGCCGTGTCCAACTGGCAAAAACCCAGGCCAGCACCAGATAGATTCCGGTCAGGCACAAGATCAGACCGGTCCGCGCCTCGGTCAGGAACTCATCCTCCTGCTCGCTAAGGCCCGCCATTGTCCATTCGACCTGCCGTTCGGCGGCAATATTGGGCAAAATCTCCTCGCCTAGCGCTCGGGCGATTTCCGCGGCTCGGGCCGGGTCGTCTTCGGAAATGTCACCATTCACGGACACCACCCGCAAACCGTTTTCCCGCCGAACAGTCGAAAAGCCCGATTTGCGCTGAACCGAAACGATGTCGGCCAGTGGCACATAAATACCGTCCGGTGTGCGCATCAGGGTCCGCTCAAGGAAATCCGCCGTCAATTCGCCTTCGGGCAGTTCCACGCGGATCTCGGCGCTGCGCGGACCGTCTGGGAAGGTGGCGGCCTCAATCCCGTTCAGGCGATCCCGAAGCACACGACCCAGTGTTTCGATCCGGAAGCCCAGCGCCTGACCCTGCGCCGTGAGATCCAGAATGAATTCCTCTTTGTCGTAGGCCAGATTGTCTTCCAGTGCCGAAACCTCGGAGTATTTCGACAACTCGACCTGCAAGTCCTCGGACGCGGCCTTGAGCGTGTTCACGTCCGCACCATAGAACTGCACGTCGATGGCGTCGCCGCCCGGCCCGGATCGCCAGCCCCGGAAACTGAGCACTTCAACCTTGGGGTGGAGCGGAGCAAATTCCTGAAGCTCGCCTACGAACTCAAAACTGGAATACGGACGAAGATCGGCATCAATCAGTTCGATGGAAATACCGCCGAGCAAGTCGGAATCCTTGCCGTCAGCCGCCGACAGTCCAAACCCCGCCGAGCCACCGACTTCGGCCAGCACATAATCGATCGGGTTCCGCCCGTGCCGTTCCTCGTAGATCTGACCCAATTCTTCGGTTGCACGCTGCAACTGATGCATCATGGCCAGTGTATCCGCGCGCGTGGCCCCTTCGACCATAATGAAGTTGCCCGTGACCGAACCTCGCTCGGGCGCGTTGAAGAACCTCCAGTTCACGTCGCCGCGGATGAAAAGCGCAATCTGGCTGGCCAGAAAGACCAGCATCACCGCGACCACCACATAGCGCGCCCAGATCGCCCAGGCGATCAGCGGGCGGAACAGATGGTCCCGCACCCAGCGAAACCCCCGATTTACAACGCGATTGGGCAGATCATACCAGTGTTCCTTGGCCGAATGGGCAATGGCATGCGCCATATGATTGGGCAGGATCAGAAAACACTCGATCAGCGAGGCAATCAGAACCGCAATGACGGTGAAGGGGATGTCGCGGATCAATTCTCCGAACCGGCCCCCTATCGCGGTCAGCCCGAAGAAGGCAATCACGGTTGTCAGGGTCGCCGCAAAGACCGGCATAGCCATGCGCCGCGCTGCGCGTTCGGCGGCCACCACGGGGGCTTCTCCCAATCGACGCCCGCGAAAGTCTGCGTGCTCACCCACGACAATCGCGTCGTCCACAACGATGCCCAGCGTGATGATCAGGCCGAACAGGGATACCATGTTGATCGACAGCCCGCCGATATACATGAAGGCGATGGCTGCTGACATGGCCACCGGAATACCGGCCGCAACCCAAAACGCAATGCGGGCATTCAGAAACAGGAACAGCAGGCAAACAACCAGCCCCAGACCCACGAGGCCGTTGTCAATCAGAATATCCAATCGATTGGTGATCGCCTGCGCGCGAGTCCGTATCAGCTCGACCGTCACACCTTCGGGCAGGCTGGCCTGCATCTCGGCCACGACATCCTCAACCGTGCGCTGGATTTCTATCGCATCGCCTAGGTTCGAGCGATCGACACGCACGGACATGGCCGGGTTCTCACCGACAAAATAGCTTCGGTTGCGGTTCACTCCTTCGACCCGGATCAGAGCCACATCTCCGATCAACAGCTTGGAACCGTCGGCAAAGTTGCGCAGGGTAATGCCTTCGATTTCCTCTGGCGTCCGCTTTTCTGTCCCCGTCCGGATACGTGCATTGGCCCCGGTCACATCACCAGCGGGGTTGGCTGTCACCTCTGCAGAGATGGCGGCGGCAATTTCCGACAAGGTAATATCATTGGCGATAAGCTGGGCGGTCGGCACTTCGACCACCACGCGAGGGGCCGCCAGTCCCCGGATTGTCGTGCGGGTGACGCCCACGGCAAACAGACGGTTGATCAATTCGTCGGTAAACTTGGCCAAATTGTCCGGCGCAACCGGGCCGGTGACCACCACGTCGGTCACGCGATCCCTCCAGGCGCCGCGGCGAATTGTGGGTTCTTCGGCGTCTTCGGGCAGGTTGCTGACACCGTCGACCGCCGTTCTGACCTCCTCAACCGCGCGGGACATGTCCCAGTTCGGCTCAAACTCCAACCGGATGCTCGCGCGTCCCTCGCGTGACGTCGCCTCGGTGCTGGCAACGCCTTCGACGGCCAGAAGCGCTGGTTCCAGAACCTGCACGATGCCATTGTCAACGTCCTCGGGGCCAGCACCTTCCCATTCGACATTGACGTCGACCCGTTCCAGGATCACGTCTGGAAAGAACTGCGCCCGCATGTTCGGAATGGCTGCGGCCCCCAGAACGAGCATGACGAGCAACAGAAGGTTGGCCACCGTTCTGTGTCGCGTGAAATAGCTGAGAATACCGCCCGCCGCGCTGGGAATCTCGCGCATCATCGGGCCTATCCCCCTGCCCGGTTTTCAAGCCGCCGCACCAGCGACGCCGGGACTGTGGCCTCGCGCAACTGCCCCAGCACTCGGTCCTTTACAGCCTTTGGCATACGGTCGCTGGCCTCAACCTGCGCCATGAGCTGGGCGCGCTTTTCCTCGGTCAACTCGACCATTTCGGCCGTGGCGCCGGCGTTGGCCTCTACCCGCAAGGGCCGCACTCGGACACCTGCCCCCAGCAGAGGCGTTCTGCCGACAACAACTTCGCGGCCTTCCAGACCCTCACCGCGCAGCAGGACCTCATCCCCCTGACGGCGAATAAGCTGCACAGGCAGCGCCTCAAGGCGATCCCCTTCGCCCAGCACCAAAACTGTGCCGACCGCATCCAGAACCGACGACGGCAGGCGCACCACGTTGTCCAACGGCTGTTCCTCGACAGTGACCGTCACGAAATCTCCGGGCTTGAACCCGGATGCATCGTCCAGTCGGGCGTAGATCAACCGCCCGGTTTGCCCCTCACCGGCCGACCCGCTGTCGCGGCTTATGCGTCCTTGCGCCATCAGGTCGGTGCCCGTGACCTCGAGCGATACAGTAACCGGCGCGTTGATCAATGCGCCCTGCGCATCCAGCAGGCGCACATATTGCGCGGTTGAAACGCGGAACGCGACCTCCAGCGCATTCGGATCGACCAGTTCGGCCAGCTTTTCATTGGCGGACACCAAGCGCCCTTCGACCAGTGTCACATCCGTCAACGTGCCGCCAAACCGCGCCCTTACGGTCATGTCATCCAGATCGCGTTCAGCGGCCTCCAGCGCGATGCGCGCGCGCGCCAGCAGAGTGCTCGCCTGATCCACACGCGATTCCGCCTGAGCCAGCGCTATCCGTCGCGCCAGCACCGACTGCTGGGCGGAAGCCTCGGCCAGCTCTGCTTCCTCGACGGCCGCCGGGGTTCCGACGCCCCGGCTTTGCAGGTCTTTCTGGCGCTGCAAGGCACGACCGCGCAGACCCGCCTGCGCCTCGGCCGAGTTCAGCTCATCCTGCGCCAACAGCAAAGACCGCTCGGCATCGCGTTCCTCGAACTGGGCGTCCAGAAGATCGGATTTTGCCCGATCCAGCGCAGATTGCGCATCGGCGGGGTCAAGTTCGACCAGCACTTCACCTTGTGTCACCACGCCGCCGTCCTCGAAATCTTCGGACAGCGAAATCACACGCCCACCCAAAGCAGCACGCAGTTCCAGCCGTCTGCGGCTTTGCACTTCGCCGAAAGCTTCCAGATAAGGGGTAACGGTCGATAGCTCGGCTGGCTGGACGGACACGGCAAACACACGCTCACGCGCCTGCGGAGGCTCATCGTCGCGCGTCAGCACATCCTGAACCGCGCCCGAGATCATCTGCACGGCCACAAATAGCAGGGCCAGCGTCACAGACGCCAGGAACACACCGACAAGGCTCTGCCTCAGAAATCGCATTCACTTTTCCCCGGTTGCATCAGGCTGCTATCTGCAAAAGGTAGCCGGGCCGTCAAAATTGCCAAGCTACAAAGTCCGTTTAAACGCTTGAACGTGCGAACAGTTTACTTCCGTCGCAGATGTTCGTCCAATCTGGGCATTATTTCCACGAAATTGCAGGGTCGGTGCCGGTAGTCGAACTGTTTCTCCAAAATTCCGTCCCACGCATCCTTGCACGCGCCGGGGCTGCCGGGCAGCGCAAACAGGTAGGTTCCTCCGGCCACACCGCCCGTTGCCCGAGACTGCACCGCCGAAGTGCCGATTTTCTCCATCGACAGAATGGTGAATACAGTGCCAAACGCGTCGATCTCTTTCTCATAAACGTCGCGATGCGCCTCGACTGTTACATCGCGCCCGGTCAGTCCAGTGCCGCCGGTCGAAATCACGACGTCGATTTCCGGGTCCGCAATCCAACTCCGCAACTGCACTGCGATCTCGGCGCGCTCATCCCGGATGATCTTGCGGTCTGCGACTGTATGGCCAGCCCGTTCGATCCTGTCGACAAGCGTCTGGCCCGAGCGATCTTCGTCCAGCGCGCGCGTATCCGATACGGTCAAAATGGCGATCCGGACAGGGATGAATTCCAAGGTTTCGTCAATACGCGACATCCGGCGTCAGGCCCTTTCCATGATGGCAAGTCGAAGGGCAAGGGCCGTGAAAATCCCGCCCGTCACCCATCCCATGATACGAGAGGCGCGCGGGTTCGAGATCAGCACCCGCCCCGCGCCGCCTGCAAAAATTCCAACCATCCCGTTCACGACGAAACCACCCAGCGCGATGATCACGCCCAGGATCAGGAATTGCGGCAGGATCGGCCCGATGGCCGGGTTCACGAATTGCGGGATAAAGGCCAGCACGAACAGAATGACCTTGGGATTGGTCAGGTTCACGACCAGCCCGTCCCGAAACGCGTATCGCGTTGGTTTGGCGGGCTTGTCGTCCGAGACCGCACCGTACCGGATCGCGCCCCAGGCCAGATACATCAAATAAGCGACGCCCATCCAGCGGATCACGTCGAACAGCCACGGCAGGGTGGACACGGCAGCACCCAGGCCAAGCCCTGCCAGCAACACGTGAACCATCAGCCCTGCCGACACCCCGGCACTGGCGATCAGTGCAGGTTTCGCACCTGACCGCAGCCCCTGCCCGAAACAGAACATCATGTCGGCCCCCGGCGTAAAATTCAGTGCCATGGCCGCCGGGATAAATGCCAGCAACGTCACCGTTTCGATCATGTGATCACCTCGAACCAGTTCACTTTGGGGCCGAGATTGGCAATCTGCGTGCGCCCGATGGTGCCGCGAAAGCCCCAACTGTCATGGATATGACCGTGCAGAGAGTATTGCGGCTGCAATCGCTCGATCGCGTCGCGCACGGCGACCGACCCCACCGCATCGCCCATTGACGTCGTATCGCCATACCCTTTGGGCGGCGAGTGCGTGATCAGGATATCAGCGGCGTCGCAACGCTCCAGCAACTCGGCGGCTTCGGATTCCGACAGGTCGCAGGACCATTCTCCGAACGGTGTGACAGGAACGCCGTATCCAAGACCGAACAGACGCAAGCCATCCACAGTCATCCCCGATCCGTGCAGAACATGGACACCCTCGGGTGCGGCATCCATCAACTCTCCGGCGCTTTCGGCGTTTCCGGGGGTCAGGACAAGCGGGGCGGAGATCTCCGACAGCATCGCCATCGCTTCATCCAGACCCTGTCGCATATTGCAATAATCACCGGCACCGATCACCAGATCAGCCTCGGCGCTGGCCGAGGCAATCTCGGCCGCGCGGTTGCGCGCCATATGCAGGTCCGAGAACGCGAGAATACGCATCACGTGCCCTCCAGCCAGGCTTTCAACTCCAGCAAATCCGCCCATGCCTGCCGTTTCAACGGCGGTTGACGCATCAGGTCTTCGGGTTTCAACATCGGAATCACCGGCAGATCAAACCCCTGATCCCACTTGCCGCGCAGCCGATTGATCCCGCGCTTGCCCAGCACCGCCTGACAACTGATATTGCCCATGACCACCAGAACGTCCGGCTTTGCCAGCGCCACGTGGCGTTCCAGAAACGGCTGCATCATACCGATTTCCTGAGGGTTCGGGTCGCGGTTCTGGGGCGGGCGCCAAGGCAGAACGTTGGTAATGTAAACGTTTTCCGAACGGTCCAGATCAATCGCGGCCAGCATCCGGTCCAGCAACTGGCCTGCACGCCCCACGAAAGGCTTGCCCGCACGGTCTTCTTCGCGGCCCGGCGCTTCTCCGACGATCATCACCCGAGCACCCGGTGTGCCATCCGCAAAGACCAGTTGGCGCGCCCCGCGCTTCAGATCACAATGCTCGAACGCCTCCATCGTGCTGCGCAGTTGATCCAACGACCCTGCGCTGGCGGCGGCGGCCTTGGCAACGGCAACCGGGTCCACCTGTTTCGGTTTTTCGGGCGCGGCCTGCGCAGCTTTGGTCTTATTGGCCTTGGGCGCAGTGTCCGGCAACGCATAGCGATCCACCGGAGCATCCCCGATCGCGTCTGTTGCGCCCAGTTCAATCTGCCATTCCAGCAGAGCCCGCGCCGTGTGATAGTCCAAAGCCGATTCCATAGCTCTCAATCTAACCACCTTTTGACCGAGGGAAAGCGAATAGCACTTGATTGGATGGCCCGTCCCGCCCAGCATTGCCCCATTCATGTTGGTCCTATTGCGATTCCTTGCCGTTGCGTTGTTGCTGATCCCCCTCGGCGACCCGGGTTTCGCGCAGCTTCAAAACCGGGGCGGTCTGTACGACAGGAACACCTTTCCGAACCGGGGCGGCATCTATGAGCGGAACAATCAATGCCCCGGCGGTCAGTTCAAATGCGGTGCCCGCTGCTGTTCCGGCGGGCAAAGATGCAGCTTCGACGGCCACTGCATTCCTCTGGGTGGCACCTATTGCGGCGGTGGCCGAACATGCGGCCCGTTCGAGCGGTGCGTAGCAGGCGGCAGATGCGCGCCAAGAGGCATAAACAAGTGCCGGGCGCGCCTTGATTGTCCGGGCGGCAGCTTTTGCAACGCCCGGGGCGAGTGCGAGACGATCACACCCGACATTCAGCCCCTCCCCTCGCTAAAATGCAGCGACGGGCGCACCTGCGATTCCGGATCGGCCTGCCTGCCCGGTGGGGGATGCTCACGCCCGGGCTGGTTTTTCTGCGAGAAAACCGGGTCGCAGTGCCGTCCCGGGTTCAAGTGTTCCAGAAATCAGGGCTGCGTCCCGGTCAAGGCCGTGGACTGCGGCTATGGCAAATGGTGCAAACCCGGTGAACAGTGCCTGCCCGACGGCGGGTGCGAGAAACTGCCCGAAGGGTCCGATCCTTAGGTTGCCTTGCCTCGCGCAGCTACTTATAAGCGGCTCGATTGTCAGACAGGAGCCCGCCCATGCGTTTCGCCCATCGTCACCTTCTTGGCATCGAGCATCTGTCGCAATCCGATATTACCGCCATTCTTGATCTGGCTGAAAAATACGTCGATCTGAATCGCCAGTCGGCCAAACATTCGGACGTGCTGTCGGGGCTGACGCAGATCAACATGTTCTTTGAGAACTCGACCCGCACGCAGGCCAGCTTTGAAATCGCGGGCAAGCGGCTGGGCGCGGATGTGATGAACATGGCGATGCAGGCCAGCTCGATCAAAAAAGGTGAAACGCTGATCGACACGGCGATGACGCTGAACGCGATGCACCCCGATCTTCTGGTGGTGCGGCACCCGCATTCCGGCGCGGTCGATCTGCTGGCGCAAAAGGTGAATTGCGCGGTGTTGAACGCGGGCGACGGGCGGCACGAACACCCCACGCAGGCTTTGCTGGACGCGCTGACCATCCGCCGCGCCAAGGGCCGCCTGCACCGGCTGAACATCGCAATCTGCGGGGACGTGGCCCATTCGCGCGTGGCCCGGTCGAACCTGATCCTGTTGGGCAAGATGGAAAACCGCATCCGGCTGATCGGCCCGCCGACTCTGGTGCCCGGTCAATTCGCTGACTTCGGGGCTGAAATCTACGACGACATGAACGAAGGTCTGAAAGACGTCGACGTCGTCATGATGCTGCGCCTTCAGAAAGAGCGGATGGACGGCGGCTTTATCCCCTCGGAGCGCGAGTACTATCACCGCTATGGGCTGGACGCCGCGAAGCTGGCGCAGGCCAAGCCAGACGCCATCGTCATGCATCCCGGCCCGATGAACCGCGGGGTGGAAATCGACGGCACGCTAGCCGACGACATCAACCGCTCGGTCATTCAGGAACAGGTCGAGATGGGCGTCGCCGTCCGCATGGCCGCGATGGAGCTGCTGGCCCGCAACCAGCGCGAGGCCGCATGAACGATCTGACCGTTGCCCCCCATGAACACGGCGTGATCCGCCTGTTCACGCTGGACATGCGCCCGGAGGAGGCGAAGTTCCTGCGCGAACCGGGCGCTGCCGATCAGGTTCTGGGCGTCAATGGGCTGGACCCCGAACAGATCGACATTTTCCCGGTCGCCGACCTCGAAGACCTCGGGCTTTATGGCTATCTCAACGAAGGGTGCGGGGTATCGCAAGATCAGTTGAACCGCGCGGCTCTTGAGGCGGTCGATGGCTGGGTCATGGCCGTTCGCAGCGCAGCATTCGGTGGAAACGCCGTCGAACTGCAACCCGACCCAAGGCTGCACCTCATCGGGCTGTTCACGGAAGAAGCAACAAATTGGACCGGTGGTGCCCTTGCATCCGAAAGCGCCAAGCCGTTCTCGGCCCCGCAGACAGCCGCAGCCAATGACACGCCGCGCCGTATCGGGTCTGCTGTCTTGGCGCTTGTGATCCTGTTTTTGATCGGGGGTGTTCTTTGGCTGATCCTGTGACCTTCACCGCCGACAAAAGCGCCTATATCCGTACCAATACATGGCTGGCCGCCTTTGCCATGGCGGGTGCTATGGTCGTGCTCTGGCTGGTCGGAAATCCTTACATCTGGACCGGAGCGCCCGCGGGCCTTGCCGCGGTTGGTGTCCGCGCATGGTATCTGGCCTCGGAAGAACTGACCAACACGTGGCAGATGTCCGAGACCGCCCTGACAGGTCCCGGCCCACGCAACGTACCGCTGAACCAGATCGAGGCGGTCAATATCATGGGCAGCTTCGTGCAAATCGTCACAAAGGGCGGCGACAAGCACCTGATCAAGTATCAGGCCGACCCCGCCGCCACAAAGGCCGCCATCGAAAGGGCGATCGGATGAGAGACGATTGGTGGCGTGAGAAAATACCAGAGAAAGAAAAGATCCTGTGGCACGGGCAACCTTACCAGGGGTACTTTCCGCCCCGGTACGGATGGATCTACAAAGCAGCGATTGCTTTGTTCGTCTCTGTTTGGGCTGGAAGCCCATGGATCATCGACACCGCTGAGGATTTTTGGAAACTCCTGATCGCTACGTTAACTTGTCCTTTTGCCGTCTACGCGGATCGCTTTATTCGAGCAAATCGCGTTTATGTTGTAACATCTCAAAATGCTTGGCAGTTGAACCGGCATAACAAATCAAAAAAACTGAAAGTCGACCGGTTTCTGGACTTTTATGTCGGCCAACAAGCAGTGTCATTCGCTCGACACCCCTTTTTCTCATTTGACCACCTGCCCGACCCTGACGCTGCCATGGCAGCCCTGACCAAAGTCCGAGAGGCCAAGACATGACCGACCAGTTGTTCACCAACGCCCGCCTGATCGACCCCGAGGCCGGGACGGATTTGCTGGGCTGGTTGCATGTCACCGATGGCCGGATTACCGCGCGCGGCGAAGGTACGGCCCCATCCACCGACGCGCAGGTGATCGACTGCGGGGGTCATTGCCTTGCCCCCGGCATCGTCGATATCGGCGTCAAGGTGTGCGAACCGGGCGAGCGGCACAAGGAAAGCTATAAATCCGCAGGTCTGGCCGCAGCTGCGGGGGGCGTGACCACAATCGTCACCCGGCCCGACACTCTGCCTGCCGTTGACACACCCGAAACGCTGGAATTCGCCACCCGCCGCGCACAGGCGGATGCTCCGGTCAACGTCCTGCCGATGGCGGCCCTGACCAAAGGGCGCGAAGGGCGCGAGATGACCGAGATCGGCTTTCTGCAAGACGCAGGTGCTGTGGCCTTTACCGATTGCGACCACGTGATCGCCAATACCAAAGTGTTTTCGCGCGCGCTGACCTATGCGAAATCCTGCGGTGCGCTGGTGATTGCGCATCCGCAGGAACCGGGCCTCAGCGCCGGGGCTGCTGTCACCAGCGGCAAGTTCGCTGCCTTGCGCGGCTTGCCCGCCGTTTCACCCATGGCCGAGCGGATGGGGCTGGACCGCGACATCGCCCTGCTTGAGATGACCGGGGCCGCCTATCACGCCGACCAGATCACCACCGCCCGCGCGTTGCCCGCGTTGGAACGGGCCAAGCGCAACGGGCTGGACATCACCGCAGGCACCTCGATCCATCACCTGACGCTGAACGAACTGGACGTGGCCGACTATCGCACCTTCTTCAAGGTGAAACCGCCGCTGCGCTCCGAGGATGATCGGCAGGCCGTGATCGACGCCGTGCGGACCGGGCTGATTGACACGATCAGCTCGATGCACACGCCGCAGGACGAAGAAAGCAAACGCCTGCCGTTTGAAGAAGCCGCCTCGGGCGCGGTGGCGCTGGAAACCCTGCTGCCTGCTGCGCTGCGCCTGTATCATGCCGAACAACTGGACCTGCCGACCCTGTTCCGGGCCATGTCCCTGAATCCGGCGAAACGGCTGGGGCTGGACTCTGGCCGTCTGGCCGAAGGCGCACCTGCTGATCTGGTATTGTTCGACCCGGATGTGCCCTTTGTACTGGACCGGTTCAGCCTGCGATCAAAGTCACAGAACACACCGTTTGACGGCCAGCGGATGCAGGGTAAGGTCACCGCAACCTATGTCGCGGGACAAGAAGTATACCGGAGACCCTGATGCCGCCAATTGACAGTTCCATGACCCAGTTGCTGCTGTGGGCCGTGCTTGGGTACCTGATGGGGTCCATCCCGTTCGGGATGATCATCGCCAAGGTCATGGGCCTGGGCAACCTGCGCAATATCGGGTCCGGGAATATTGGCGCGACCAACGTGCTGCGCACCGGTAACAAATCAGCAGCAGCCCTGACGCTGATCTTCGACGCTGCCAAGGGCGCGGCTGCAGTCCTGATCGCAAGAGCAATGGCCGGAGAGGACGCAGCCCAAGTCGCAGCGCTGGCGGCCTTTATGGGGCACTGCTTCCCGGTTTGGCTGGGATTCAAGGGCGGCAAGGGTGTCGCCACCTTTCTTGGGATTTGGCTGGCGCTGGACTGGCGCGTCGGTGTGGCGTGCTGCCTGACATGGTTGGTTGCGGCCGCCATCTGGAGGATTTCGTCCCTGGGCGCGCTTGTGGCGGCGGCGCTTTCAACCGTTTGGGTCATGGTCCTGACGGATACTACGACGTTTGTTCTTGGGATGGTCCTGACCTTGCTGGTCTACTGGCGGCACAGCGCAAACGTCGCGCGTATCCGTGCCGGAACAGAACCCAAAATCGGACAATCTTGACCGCCCTGGGCGCGTTTCTATCCGCCTTTTTCGCCATTCCAATCAGAACGTCGACCGGATGGAGCGGCGGTCGCCGCTATATCGTCAGCCGATCAGAACTGGCGGGCGGAAAGTCTCATAAGCTGGTCGCGCAGGAATTGGGCGGTCGGGATTATGTCAGCCTGAACCTATACCTGACTTCAAACAGCAAAGCATTGCTGCGCCCGTGCGAAATGCCCGTGCAAAAAGTGGTCGATTTCGTAACCGCTTTTGAACCGGAACCTGCGCAAAATTGAACAGCTTATCTTCACCCGAGCACAATCACGATTGATTGTTTTGAACGTGATGCGGCGGCTGCCCACTTCGGGGTCGTGACGGCCAATTCCCGACCGCACTGATCAAAATCCCATGAGTTGCCCAGGCACAATTACGGTGCCTTCCGGTGGCTTAGTTCACGAAAGGTGAAGACAATGAACAAGATCAAATCTCTCATCGGCGGCGCTGCCCTGTCCATCGCAATCGCAAGCTCGGCTTTGGCTGCCGGTGTCGAACTGAACGCAAGCTCGACCGGTCTGGCGCTGCAAGGGTATGACCCGGTTGCCTACTTCACTGTTGGCGAAGCCACCAAGGGCGACTACCGCATCACCGCACTGCACAACGAGGCGCTGTACCGTTTCGCATCGGAAGAAAACAAGGTTGCCTTTGAAGAAAACCCCGAAGCGTATCTGCCCGCTTATGGCGGCTACTGTGCCTTCGGCACCGCAATGGGCTTCAAGTTTGACGGCGACCCGAACTACTGGAAAATCGTCGACAACAAGCTGTACCTGAACCTGTCGGCTGACATTCAGGAACGCTGGGAAGGCGACATTCCGGGCTTTAACGAGCGTGCAGACGCGAACTGGAAAGACATCGCAAGCAAAACTCCGGCGGAACTGCAAGCGCAGTAATCCGACCCTGATAAAAAAGACCGGCGGCAGGAATGCCGCCGGTTTTCTTTTGGCAACCGATTGCCGCTTACAATTCCAGCACCGTGCTGCCAGTGGTCTGGCGGGCTTCTAGCGCGCGGTGGGCATCCGCCACCTGCTCTAACGGGAAACGCTGATCTATGTGAATCTTGACTTCGTTGCCCTCGACCTTGCCGAACAATCGCCGTGCCATGGCCTGACAAACGGCGTGATCGGCAATGTGGGTGAACAGCGTCGGCCGCGTGATCTTGAGCGAGCCTTTCTTGGCCAAAATCCCAATATCCATCAGCGGCACTGGCCCTGACGCATTGCCAAACGATATCATCATCCCCAGCGGCTTGAGGCAATCCAAAGAGCCATTGAACGTGTCCGCGCCGATCGAGTCCATAACAGCATCGACACCTTTGCCGCCCGTGATTTCAGCAACACGCTCGGCAAAGTTTTCAGTGCGGTAATTGATGCAATGACTGGCACCGTTGAATTGGGCGAGGCTGCATTTCTCATCCGTTCCGGCGGTGCCGATCAGCTTGATGCCCTCGGACTTGGCCCATTGACAGGCGATCAGCCCGACACCGCCCGCGGCCGCGTGAAACAACACTGTATCGCCACGCTTCAGAGGCGTTGTGCGATGGAACAGGTATTCGACCGTCATACCCTTCAGCATCATCGCCGCCGCTGCGTCGAATGAAATTCCATCAGGCAAGGGACAAACCTGCGCTGCTGGCATCACGCGAGCCTCACAATAGGCTCCTGCCGGGGCAGCGGCATACGCGGCACGCTGCCCAAGTTCCAGATGCGTCACACCCTCGCCAACCGCTTCGATCACGCCTGCGGCCTCCATCCCGAGGGCGTGTGGCAGGTCCATCGGGTACAGGCCCGTTCGCTGGTAGACGTCAATAAAATTCAGCCCGCAAGCGTGATGGCGAATACGAACCTCTCCGGGTCCGGGATCACCAAGGGGGCGGTCTTCTATCTTTAGAACCTCGGGGCCGCCGTGTTCATGAATGACGACGGTTCGTGCCGTTTGATGCATTCTGACCTCCTGTTACCTACCGCCAAGCTAACACGCCTGCGACACAGAACAATCGGCACAATAACGCGAGCAAACGCCAAAACGGGAAAAATTGTGTTATACTGGTGCCTAAGCGTTGCCGGCTGGTCCGGCCAAGGGCAACCGACGCCGGATCCACTCTGCTGCGCAGATACGCAAAAGCGAGGGGATGACGATGGCTAAGACAATAGGAAATCCGATAAGTTGGGCCGCCCGAAACATCGGCGCGACCGGGGACCACATAGCTGAGAGTGTGACACGTATCGGCAGCGCGGATACGCGGCATTTGCCGACGGTGCAAACTCTGACTCTGCAAGACCTCCGGGTCTGCCTGCGCGCTGGGTATCAGGACTTTCTGGAAACCCGCGCAGACGCGATTTTTATCGTGCTGATCTATCCCATTGCCGGGTTGCTGATGTTTGGATTCGGCCTGAATCGTAACATGGTGCCTCTGCTTGCGCCGCTGATCGCGGGTTTCGCATTGATTGGTCCAGTGGCCGCAGTGGGACTGTACGAGATCAGCCGCAAGCGCGAACAGGGGAGCGATGTCCATTGGCTGGACGCGTTCGGCGTGTTCAGATCGCCGTCCTTCGGGGCGATACTGGCATTGGGGTTTTATCTTGTGGCGCTGCTGCTGGTTTGGCTCATGGTCGCGCAGAGCATCTATGTTCAGACCCTTGGTCCTGACCTGCCCACGTCACTGGGCGCGTTCGTGACACAAGTGTTCACCACCAAAGCAGGTTGGACGATGATCCTGTTCGGCAATGCCGTCGGGTTCCTGTTTGCGCTGATTGCCCTGGCAATCAGTGTTGTCAGCTTTCCGTTGCTATTGGACCGGAAAGTCGGTGTTCCGGTTGCCGTCGTCACCTCGGTCCGGGTTCTTCGACATAACCCCGGCGTTATTCTGGCATGGGGCTTCATCGTCGCTGCGATGTTGGTTATTGGCGCAATTCCGATGTTGCTGGGCCTGATCGTCGTCATACCTGTGCTGGGTCACGCCACTTGGCACCTGTATCGCCGCGCGGTGGCCTGAGCGAACCGCGCGGGACCGTGCATGCACCACCGCGTTAACCCGCGACGTTCAGAACAATCTTACCGATGTGGCCCGAGCTTTCCATTCGCGCATGGGCCGCCGCTGCATCGGCCAGATCAAACTCGCTGTCCATAACGGGGGCAACCTTCCCCGCCTCAAGCAGAGGCCAGACCGCTTCGCGCAGGTCCTGAGCTATGTTCGCCTTGGCAAGATCACTCTGCGGGCGCAACGTGCTGCCGGTTAGTGTCAGGCGTTTGACCATCATCAAAGCAAAGTTCAACTGCACCATCGGCCCCTGCAGAAAGGCGATCTGAACCAGCCGCCCATCCTCGGCCAATGCCTTCACATTTCGAGGGATATAGTCGCCGCCCACCATGTCGAGGATCAGATTGGCACCCCCCTCGGCCCGCAGCGCAGCAACAAAATCTTCGTCCCGATAGTTGATCGCTTTTTCAGCACCCAGCCTGACACATGCCGCGCACTTTTCCTCGGACCCGGCAGTGGCGAAAACGCGGGCACCAAAAGCGTTCGCCAGCTGAATCGCCGTGGTTCCGATGCCGCTGGAACCACCATGGACGAGGAACCGCTCACCCGCTTTCAGACCGCCGCGCGTAAAGACGTTTGACCAGACCGTAAAAAAGGTTTCGGGCAGGCAGGCGGCCTCTTTCAAGCCCATGCCTGCCGGAACGGGCAGGCAGTGCGCAGCAGGAGTGGCAACGTATTCGGCATAACCTCCACCGGGCAGCAATGCGCAGACCTGATCGCCGACCGAAAGGCTATCGACCCCAGCGCCCAGGGCAACGACTTCGCCGGATGCCTCAAGCCCCGGCAGATCACTTGCACCCGGGGGTGGATCATAAGCGCCCGCCCGTTGCAACGCATCAGGCCGGTTCACCCCCGCATAGGCCACTTTCAGGACAACCTGACCGGCCTGTGCCTCGGGCATAGGGCGTTGGGTCAGTTGCAGAACATCCGGACCGCCGGGCTTGGTGATTTCAACGGCGCGCATCATCTGGGTCATGGGCAAATCTCCTTTGCCCAATGCCTAGCAGCCAATTCCTCAAAGGCCCAGACGCTTACTTGCGCGGGTTCAGCATACCCGGCAGATCCGACCTCATCTTCACCGGAGCTTTCACCTGCCCCGCCAGCCAGTTCGGAACTGCAAGAAATGGCTTGAACAGAGGGTTTCCGTTCACCTGTGCCTTGACCTTTTCAAACTGCATGACGTTGTCGATACGGCGGTCCAGAAATTCCCATGTTTTCTGATGGTCCGGCGAATCATCACCCAGCCAGAACAGCACGGTCGAGGAATAGACCCCAGACAGCGTTGCCCGCTTGGTGTACCAGTTCACGTCGTCGGACGTATCACCCAGCGTGTCCCAGATCAGATCGCAGGTCTGCCACAACGCTTTCGCCCCATCCGCCGCGTGCATCGGCAGCGAAAACAGCGTCATCCCGCGACGCACCAGCTCCTTGTCATCAACCGCCTGAAGACGGAACCGAACAGCGGCTGCAATACGATCCCGGAACTTCAGATCGTTCAAATCCTCGGTTTTCAGGCGTTCCACCATCGCGGCGTCCCCCCGCGCGTGAAAGGCCAGCGCCAGATCGACCGCACCACGCGGACAGATGGCGCGGGCCAGTGCGTCGTCCATATCGCAATCGGCTATCGCCATGCGGAAGCTGGTTTCAGACCAGCCGTCAAAGGGCACATGGCCCAACATCGCATCCAAAAGCTGTTCTTTGGCGTCTTCGTAAGTCGTGGACATGGCGGTTCTCCGGGTTCTTGCACCAGTACTAGACAAGTTAGGGGCGCTTTGCTATACGGCCACTTCCTGCAATTTCCTTGCAACTCTATCTAGAAAGGTGGTGACAACCACATGCAGGTTAGTGTTCGCGACAATAACGTCGATCAGGCGCTTCGTGCCCTGAAGAAAAAGCTGCAGCGCGAAGGCGTGTTCCGTGAAATGAAGCTCAAGCAACATTTCGAGAAACCGTCCGAGAAGAAAGCGCGCGAGAAAGCTGAAGCGATCCGCCGTGCCCGTAAACTGGCACGCAAGAAAGCCCAGCGCGAAGGTTTGCTCTAAGCACCTGACGCTCGTCCAGCTTTGGATGACACTATTTGACGACCCCCGAGGCCACGCCCGGGGGTTTGTCGTTTCAGGGCCAAAGAAAAACGCCCCCGAACATCAGGGGCGTTGGGATCAGTAGATTTTCGGAACGTGCAGCTCGTCAGGCAGAACGCGGCGTTCATATTCAGGGTTGTATTCGCGATCGGGCAGATTGACCTTTTCCTGCGGCACATCCGTATAGGGAATCTTGGTCAGCAGGTGTTCGATGCAGTTCAAACGCTCGCGCTTTTTGTCGTTGCCTTCGACAATATACCAAGGCGCCTCGGGAATATTGGTGCGGAACAACATATCCTCTTTGGCCTTGGTGTAGGCTTCCCACCGGATGCGCGATTCCAGATCCATCGGAGACAGCTTCCACTGCTTCATCGGATCGTGGATACGCATGAGGAATCGCAACTGCTGCTCCTCGTCGGTGATCGAGAACCAGTATTTCAGCAAGATAATCCCCGAGCGCACCAACATCCGTTCAAATTCGGGAACGTCCTGAAAGAACTGTCCAACCTGATCCTCGCTGGCAAATCCCATGACCCGCTCAACACCCGCGCGATTATACCATGACCGATCGAACAACACGATCTCACCGGCGGCGGGCAGATGGGGAACGTAACGCTGGAAATACCATTGGCTTTGTTCCCTACGGCTGGGCGCAGGCAAGGCGACAACGCGGGCAACGCGTGGGTTCAGGCGCTGCGTGATCCGTTTGATCACGCCTCCTTTACCGGCACTGTCGCGACCTTCAAACAGGATGCAAACCTTGGCCCCGGTATGCTGAACCCAATCCTGAACCTTGATCAGTTCAGCCTGCAGGCGCAGAAGGTTGCGGAAGTAAACCTTGCGATCAAGCATCTCTGGGTGCTGATCCTTGTAAATCTTCCGGATCTCCATCGACAACATGGGTTCGCTGAACTCAATCTCGAAATCTTCGTCCAACGTGTCTTCCAACTCGGCTTCCAGCCAGTCTTTGGGGGCATCGTTGTGTTCGTAAGCCAAGGTCTGTTCCTTATCGTCTATCGGGTTCAAATATTATCCGGCGCATGTAACCGCCCGATGTCATCAGAAGAATTGATGAGGGTCCTTTTTCTAAGACTAACCGCCCGCAACCGCAAGGTCACTGCGACACGAGAAAACACCCCGCCACGGCACAGAGCAATTTCACCGGCAGCAGCATCCAGCGGCAGAAGTACCTCATGGTCAACGTGTTGAAGCATCTTCACCCCTCACCTTCTTGTCTTTGCGCAGTTTCTGACGGCATCAATGCCCCTGTCAAAAATCCGAGAATGCAGTGGCGCACTTTATTTCCCTTTTGCCGATTATCTGGCCGTGGTTCATTCTGATTGCAGCACAGATTGGCGCTGTGTCAGGACAATGGTCTTTGGCCAAGGCTCTACTGGCCGTTTTCGGCACGGCGGCATTGGCGCTTGGGCTTGTGACTCCCTTGGCGTTTTGCGTGGCAATCGCGGGGATCGGCGGTGCGGCGATCCTACGCCACCTATCCGGACCGGCGGTCTGTCTTGGACATATCGCAGTGGGCCTTTGGGCCGTGGCCCTGGGCGCGCACCTGATACCGGGGTTCCACAATCTTCTGATTCTGGATCAGGTTCACGCCGGACCAAAAAGCACAGAGTTCAGCATGCACCTGAATCTGGACAAACCCCTGGTGCTTTTCGCGGTGCTTCTTGCGTGGCCCAGGATGAACGACGGATTGAGTCAAATCCGCGGACTGCCTTTGACCTTCGGTCTTCTGCTGTTGCCTCTTTTGTTCGTGATTGGCCTGTTCGCCGGGGCCGTCAAACCAGAGTTCGGCCTCCCTCATTGGTGGTTCAGCTTTGCGCTGTTCAACCTGTTCCTGACCTGCCTGACAGAAGAGGGGTTTTTTCGCGGCTATTTACAGTCCTTGATCACATCCAAAGCAGGCGCCGCGCTTGGTGTCGGCGTCGCAAGTCTTCTGTTTGGGTTGGTCCACTTTCCGGGTGGGCTGGCGCTGGTTGCGTTCGCCTCGATCCTTGGGGCAGCTTGCGGGCTTGGCTACTATGCGACCGGCCGTCTGTGGGTGCCCACCCTGATGCACTTCGCATTCAACGCAGCGCATCTGGCCTTCTTTACCTATCCCGCTCCGGTTTGACCTAGACAGGCAAAGCCGTGGTCTTGAACACAGTCCGCAGCGCGAAAGAGCTTTGCATCTGCGCCACCCCCGGCAGACGCGACAGGTATTGGCGGTGGATACGGGCAAAATCCTCGGTGTTTTCGGCCACGACCTTCAGAATATAGTCCGCCGTGCCAGCCATGAGATGGCATTCAAGAACGTCCGGAATCCGCGCAACGGCCTTTTCAAAAGCATCCAGAACCTCTTCGGCCTGACCCTGCAGCGTGATCTCGACAAAAACTGTCGTTGGAACCTTCATCTTTCGCGCATCCAAAAGCGCGACATAGTCACGTATGTATCCATCAGCTTCCAGCCTTTGCACGCGCCTATGACAGGCCGAGGGTGAAAGATTTACCTGTTCAGACAGTTCGGCATTGGACATCCTACCGTTTTTCTGCAAGGCGGCCAGAATCTTTCGATCAGTCGTGTCGAGGCTCATTGGCGCAATCCTTTTGCAGATTTATGGCATCTTACCGAAGATTTTCCCGAAGAAAAGCCGAAGTGCAGGCAGAGTTTCACAGAAATTGCACCCAATTTCGCACATAATTTAGGCAGTTTATGAACGGAGAGGCCAAATGAAAATCGGTTGCCCCAAGGAAATCAAGCCGCAGGAGTTCCGCGTCGGCATGACACCCAACGCCGCGCAAGAAGCCGTTGCCAGAGGTCATGAGGTGCTTATCGAAACCGGAGCGGGCCACGGCTCGGGGTTTGAAAACGCAGACTACATTGCGGCCGGAGCAACGATCGTCGAAACAGCGGCCGAAGTTTTTGCCACAGCAGACATGATCGTCAAAGTGAAAGAACCGCAGGCAGTCGAGCGCAAAATGCTGCGCGAAGGTCAGTTGCTGTTTACCTACCTGCACCTTGCCCCCGATCCGGATCAGACGCACGACCTGCTGGCTTCGGGATGTACGGCGATTGCCTACGAAACCGTGACCGATTCCAACGGCGGGCTGCCTTTGCTGGCACCGATGTCCGAGGTCGCGGGTCGCCTCGCGCCACAAGTCGGTTCTTGGACCCTCCAAAAGGCCAATGGCGGGCGCGGTGTGCTGATGGGCGGCGTTCCCGGTGTTGGGCCTGCGAAAGTTGTGGTCATCGGCGGAGGTGTCGTGGGGACTCACGCCGCTCAGATCGCCGCGGGCATGGGCGCGGATGTCACCGTGCTGGATCGCTCTCTGCCGCGTTTGCGCTACCTCGACGATGTGTTCGGGAACAGGTTCAAGAACCAGTACTCGACGGCTGGCGCCACGGCTGAACTCATTCAGACCGCAGACATGGTGATCGGTGCGGTGCTGATCCCCGGGGCGGCTGCGCCAAAACTGGTAACGCGCGAGCAGCTATCCACTATGAAACCCGGCGCGGTCTTGGTGGATGTCGCCATTGACCAGGGCGGTTGTTTCGAGACCTCGAAAGCCACGACCCACGCCGAGCCGATCTACGAGGTCGATGGCATCATGCACTACTGCGTTGCCAACATGCCCGGCGCGGTGGCTCGGACTTCGACGATTGCATTGGGGAATGCGACGATGCCCTTCCTTCTGGCACTGGCCGACAAGGGCTGGAAACAGGCCTGTCAGGATGACCCGCACCTGCTAGCCGGGCTGAATGTCCATGCTGGTCAATTGACCTACTACGCGGTCGGCAAGGCGCTGGGAATCGACGTCGTATCGCCAAATGTGGTGATCAAGTCCTGAGCCCTCCCGCCCCTGAAAGCGCCCTCTACCGAGGGCGTTTACAGCGTTGTGCCAAGCGCTGCGCCGTTGGCGCAGCGCGGTCGGGTTTGTCGAACCGGTCTTTAAAACGCATCAACGCCGCGCCGAAGGCGCGGCGCCGGGCCCAACCGGAGGAGGGCATTTCAATGCCCGACCGACGGGCGGGAGCACTTACGCCTGTTTGTGGATCTCCACGGAATGCGGATACGGAATCGAGACACCCTTGGCATCGAACGCTTCCTTGATCGCTTTGGTCAACTCGAACTTTACGTCCCAGTAGTCGGCATTTGCACACCACAACCGTGCAGTCAGATCGACCGAGCTGTCGCCCAGATTGGTCACGCGCACCCAAGGCTCGGGATCGCTGAGAATACGGCTGTCCGCCTGCGCGACACTCAGGATGATCTTCATCGCCTCATCCGCGCTGTCGCCATAGTCGATCCCAAACACCAAATCGACACGCCGGGTATCATGCGCTGAATAGTTCGAGATAATCGACCCCCAGGACTGACCATTGGGGACGATGATCTGCACGTTGTCAGGCGTCACAAGCTCGGTCGTAAAGAGGTTCAGGTCTTTCACGGTCCCGGACGTCCCGCCAATGTCAACATACTGACCCAGCTTGTAGGGGCGGAACACCACCAGCATCACCCCGGCGGCAAGATCGCTCAGCGTTCCCTGAAGCGCCAAACCGATGGCAAGCGATGCTGCACCCAGAATAGCGACGATACTTGTCGCCTGAATGCCGAAAATGCCCAGCACGGCGACCAGAACCATGGCCAATATCGCCCATTTCACAAGGCTGGCGACAAAATTCCCAAGCGTCTGATCTATGTTCGGCGTTGCATTGATCCGGCGGCGGACCATACCGCTGATCGCTCCGGCCACGATCCACCCAAGGATCAGAACAATCAGTGCTTTCACTGCGTTCACGATTAGGGGGGCAAACGCACCCACCTGAGTCACGACCTCATCCACGCGCTTCTCCTTTCCGAGTTACTCCTGCCCCGCAACGCAGTGCGGGATTGCAGAAGTCTGAGCGATAACCGGGCTTCGGTCTAGGTGTGAGATGCAACCCTTTTCCCCGTTGTTCCAGAATACACAGCCGCTGACCGGACACGCACACCCTCACCACTGGAAGGATCGCCTGACCGTGCTTACCTGTTCCAGACCGTCTGAAAGGAACCAACCATGCTGGATACCACCTCGCACCCGATTACAGCCCGCTGGCCTGCCAGCAGCCCCGAAAAGATCCAACTTTATTCCTACCCGACGCCCAACGGCGTCAAAGCCTCGATCATGCTGGAAGAAACGGGCCTGCCCTATGAGCCGCATCTGGTCACGCTGGCCGACAAGGACGTCAAAAGCCCCGAGTTCTTTTCACTGAACCCCAACAACAAGATCCCCGCGATCATCGACCCCAATGGCCCGGATGGGGAACCGCTGGCGCTTTTTGAAAGCGGCGCGATTCTGCTGTATCTGGCCGAAAAAAGCGGCAAGCTGCTGGGATCGACGCCCGCCGACAAACATCGTGTCACCCAATGGCTGATGTTCCAGATGGGCGGTCTAGGACCAATGTTCGGACAGTTGGGCTATTTCCACAAATTCGCCGGGAAAGAGATCGAAGACCCCCGCCCCCGCGAACGGTACATCGCCGAAGCGAAACGGTTGCTGAACGTCCTGAACACTCAGCTCAACGGTCAGGACTGGATCGCCGGAGAGTACTCGATCGCCGATATAGCAATCGTTCCATGGCTGCGCGGTCTGGACTATTACGGTGTCAAGGAAATCGTAGGATGGGACGAATTCGCGAACCTTCAACCCTATGTCGACCGGTTCCTTGCACGACCCGCCGTACAGCGCGGCCTGCGTATTCCGGCGACAGAGTAAACCGGGTGGGGTGAGGCCGCGCCTCACCCCGCACCCTTAGCCGGGAAGTTTGCCCGTCAAAACGTATCGCAGCACGTCAACGACTTGCGCGGGCTGCTCGGCGACGGCCAGCGCAGCGGCGTCCACTTCTTTCAGGGCGTGCTGGTGATCGGGTCCATGCAACACGATCAGGGACTTGGCCAAAGCCGCCGCATAGCCTGCGTCGAATGCCGCGTTCCACTGTTTGTATTTCTCGCCAAACCGCACGACGACAACGTCTGCATCGGCGATCCCTTTGCGGGTACGGATGGCGTTTACCATCGCGCCCTTATGGTCGTGCCAGTATTTGTTCGGCTCGGCGCCCAGAATGGCCACTCCGCAATCGTCGCTGGAATCGTGATCCGTCACGGGGCTGTTGAACGTAATATCCAACCCTTTTGCGCCTTCGATGATCTGCTCACGCCAGTCGGTGTGAATCTCTCCGGACAGGTAAACGCTCAGGCTCATGGAACTCTCCTTGCTGGTTGGCGCGCCCGATGGCGCGCCTCGAATCTCGATTGCAAACAGGCTTAGCCGCGCAGCGTCCCGCCGGTCGCCTTGGTGACCTTTGCGATAATCTTCTGGGCAGCTGCCTCGATATCTTCTTCCTTGAGCGTCTTGTCTGTCGGCTGAAGGCGAACGGTGATGGCGAGGGATTTTTTGCCCTCTCCGACGCTGCCACCGATGAATTCGTCAAAGACGCGGACATCTTCGATCAGCGCCTTGTCCGCACCTGCGGCCGCATTGACCAAGGTCAGCGCCTCGACGCTTTCGTCCACGACGAAGGCAAAGTCCCGCTCGACCGCTTGCAAGTCACGCAGTTCCAGCGCGGCTCGGGTCGCGCCCGACTTGCGGGGCAGAGGCACCTCGTCCGGCCAGATGGTAAAGGCCATCGCCGGGCCTTTGATATCCATCGACTGCAGGATACGCGGGTGCAGTTCACCAAAGACGCCCAGCACCTTTTTCGGACCCAGACAGATTTTACCGTGACGGCCCGGATGCCACCACGCATCACCGTCGCGCAGAATCTGAACCTTGGCGGGCGCACCAATGGCCGCAAGCACAGCCTCGGCATCGGCTTTGACGTCGAACAGATCGACAGGGCGCGATGCGCCGTGCACATCCTTTGGACCGTCGCGACCGACCAGCAGGCCGGAAATCTGCGTTTTCTGATCGCCCGGCTCGCCATCATGGAAGACAGGGCCGACCTCGAACAGGGCCACATCCGCGTACCCGCGCGCCTGATTGCGCGCCGCAGCCTGTAGCAGGCCGGGCAAAAGATCGGGGCGCATATGGCTCATTTCCGAGGAGATCGGGTTTTCCAACTGGGTCGCCTCATCACCGCCACCGAACAGCGCGGCCGACGCCTGATCAATGAACGTGTAGGACACGCACTCATTGTACCCCAAGGCCGCGCAGGTACGGCGCGCCATGGATTGACGGCGCTGCGTTGGCGTCATCACCGGTTTCGGGATACCGTCCGTGATACGCGGCAGCGGTTTGCCCTTCAGCTTGGTCAGGGACGCAATCCGCGCGACCTCTTCCACCAGATCGGCCTCACCCATGATATCGGGGCGCCAACTGGGGACATGGGCCATCTCGCCTTCCAGACGGAAACCCAGACGGGTCAGGGTCTGGCGCTGCTCGCTTTCGGGAATATCCATCCCGACCAGCGACTGCACCCGTGCCGCATCCAGCTTGTAGGCTCGGGCGTGGTTCGGTGCTTTGCCCGCTTCGACAACGGACGAGACCTCACCCCCGCAAATATCCAGAATCATCTGCGTGGCCTGTTCCAGCCCTTCGCGGGTGTAGTCCGGATCAACGCCACGCTCGAAGCGATACCGCGCGTCCGAGTTGATCTTGAGCGCGCGACCGGTCAGCGCGATCTGCACATGTTCCCAGAACGCGCTTTCGAGGAAGACATTCACGGTCTCCTCTGTGCAACCAGTTTCCTCGCCGCCCATGATACCGGCGATGGATTCGGGGCCTTTGTCGTCCGAAATCACCATCATGCCGGGTTGCAGCGTGTATTCCTTTTCGTCCAGCGCCACCAGCGTTTCACCACCTTTGGCACGGTGAACGCGCAGGTTGCCTGTTACCTTGTCGGCGTCAAACACATGCAGCGGGCGGTTCTGGTCAAAGGTCATATAGTTGGTGATATCCACCAGAGCCGAAATGGGCCGAAGACCAATCGCCTTCAACTGATCCTGCAACCATTGCGGGCTTGGGCCGTTCTTGACCCCTCGGATCACCCGGCCGGTGAAATGCGGCGCGCCGTCCAGCGTGTCTTCGTCAATCGTCACCTTGATCGGGCTTTCAAAGTCGCCGGGCACAGGCGCGTAGTCACGCCGCTTTAGCGTCCCCACACCCCGCGCGGCCAGATCGCGCGCGATCCCTGCCACGCCCAGCGCATCGGGACGGTTCGGCGTGATCGCGATCTCAATCATCGGATCAACCTTGGACGGCTCATTCTCGGCCAGCCAGTCCACGAATTTGTCACCGACCTCGCCCGAGGGCAGCTCGATAATGCCGTCATGTTCTTCCGACAGCTCCAGCTCGCGCTCAGACGCCATCATGCCAAAGCTTTCGACGCCGCGGATTTTGCCGACGCTGATGGTGATATCCAGACCGGGGATATACATGCCCGGCTTGCAGACCACGACCGTGATGCCTTCGCGCGCGTTGGGGGCACCGCAGATGATCTGCAGATCGCCCTCATCGGTCTCAACCGTGCAGACGCGCAGCTTGTCGGCGTCGGGGTGTTTCTCGGCGTGCTTTACATGACCCAGCGTAAAACCCGCCAGCCGGTCCGCCGGGTTCACGATCTCTTCGACCTCAAGGCCAAGGTCGGTCAGCGCCTCGGCAATCTCATCAACCGACGCATCCGTATCGAGGTGGTCTTTCAGCCAGGACAGAGTGAATTTCATTGCAGCGGGCTTTCTTGGGCAAACATCCGTTTGGCACAGGCAATGGCAAAGATTGCGCCAAGGTGCAAGCGCTGCGCGTTACGGATAGGTGGGGGTGCGGCCCAAAAGCTCGTCCAATTGCCAGCCAAGCCAGCCATGCGGGATGAAATGGCCGCCCGGATGGGTGTCCAGCGTCACCTGCCCCTGCGCGCAATCGGTCCATTCCGTGCGGCTGAGCGTCAGGAACGGCTTCACGCTCCAATCCCCGCGCGGGGTCGCGCCGTTGCAGTTGTACTTTTCCCGCCATAGCGCCACCGGATAGGTCGTGTCCCCATCAGGGCCGAGCGGGAAATCCATCACCGTATCATCCAAGCCATGCACATGCCGCACCTCACGCGGGGCTTCGGGGCAGGTTTCCGTCTGGCGGATCGAGCCGGCAACCGCCAGCAGCGCTGCCGTGTCATTGCCCGACTGACACACAAAGCGCCACGCCATCGCGCCGCCATAGGAATACCCCGAGACATAGATGCGGTCCGGGTCGACCGGATAGCGATTGGCCACATCCTCCAGCACCCGATCGGCAAAGGGGACGTCCCCGGTATCCGCCGACCAGAAGTTCCAGCTTTTGTCCAACCCGTTCGGGGCCACCAGCAACACGCCCCGCAGTTTCGTGGCCCCTGCGATCCGTTCATGGTTCACCACCACGGTGCCCTGCCGCGACCATCCGTGAAAATGCAGCAGTACCGGCAGAGGGCTTTCCCCGTCCCAACCATCCGGTTCCAGTACATGATACGAGCGGTCTCCGACCTCACAGGCAGTATCGCCGTGGCATTCGGATTTCCACGGCCCCATGGCGAGTGCCGGGGTTGCGGTCATCAAGAGGAAAAGCAGTCGATAGATCATAGGCCAGAGCCTAATCACCTGACGCCGCCTGTCACGTCACAACACTGTGGGAACCTGTAACACGCCCTAACGACAACCCTCCGATCAGGGCGCAAGCCGCGCTATCGCCAGACCGCGGGGTGGCGATCTAAGGGTGGTGTTGGGCACTTTATGTCAGCCAAATCCGAATACCGTTCGAGCGTTGCACTGGCGGAGACAAATCACCAGCCCGTGCGGGCGGTCTGGCGATAGCGCGGCGGCCTATCGGCCTTTGCTCCGCGCGTTATTTCAACTACTTAGTTTAGCACTTTGAGGACAATTTCCGAGGTTAAGGCACTCAAAAAATACGGAACTAATAGCGATACAAAGGTCGTTAGTCCCAAAAACCCCCAGCGAGTAAGCCGCTTCTCCACACTCAATTCAAAGCGCTTGAACATCATAGCCAGCAAAAATTTGGCGCTAGTTAGGATATAAACACCGGTCGCAAAGTACCCAAATAGCCAAAGAAGCGCTAAAAAGTCTGATTAAAGCTCCCGTAGGCCAACTTGCAGCAGACCAAGAACGATGCCTGCTTGGATCAAACCAAATATGAACGCAAATAGCTTTTCCGCTCATTCGAACGCAATGCGGTTAGCTTCGACCTCCAGATTGTCAGATGCAAGCAGTCGATGAAGCCGTTTCACCTACTCAAACCACCATGCAGGTTCGGCATATCCAGCGCTGCAAACCCGTAGTGCCTCAACCACCGCAGGTCGCTATCGAAGAACGCCCGCAGATCAGGGATACCGTATTTCAGCATAGCCAGACGGTCGATGCCGATGCCGAACGCAAAGCCCTGATAGACTTCGGGGTCGATGCCACCGGCGGCGATCACCTTGGGGTGGACCATGCCGGAGCCCAGAATCTCCATCCAGTCGTCGCCCTCACCGATCTTTAGCTGACCGTTATCCCACGAGCAGCGGATATCGACCTCGGCCGACGGCTCGGTGAAGGGGAAGTGCGAGGCGCGGAAGCGCAGTTCGACATCGTCGACCTCGAAGAACGCCTTAACGAACTCTTCCAGAACCCATTTCAGGTTCGCCATCGAGATGTCCTTGTCGATGGCAAGGCCTTCGACCTGATGGAACATCGGCGTGTGGGTCTGGTCATAGTCGGCGCGGTAGACACCGCCCGGACAGATCACGCGGATCGGCGCGCCTTGCAGCTCCATCGAACGGATTTGTACCGGAGACGTGTGCGTCCGCAGCACATGCGGCGGGCGATCATCGCCCTCGGCGCGGTGCATGTAGAACGTGTCCATCTCGGCCCGTGCGGGGTGGTGGCCGGGAATGTTCAGCGCGTCGAAATTGTACCAGTCGTCTTCAATACGCGGCCCTTCGGCCACGGAAAAGCCCAGCTCGGCGAAGATCGCGGTCAGTTCCTCGGTCGCCTGACTGACCGGGTGGATCGACCCCTGACGGCGCGCGCGGGTCGGAAGGGTCACGTCCAGCCACTCGGTACGCAGACGCTCATCCAGCGCGGCATCGGCCAAAGCCGCCTTTTTCGCGGACAGGGCCAAGTTGATCTCGTCCTTCAGAGCATTCAGCGCGGGGCCTGCGACCTGACGTTCCTCGGGCGTCATTTTGCCCAGCTCGCGCATCTTTAGCGCGACCTCGCCTTTTTTGCCCACGGCCGCGACGCGGATCGCTTCAAGCGCGTTCTCGTCGCCCGCATCGGCGATCTGCCCCAGATATTTTGCCTTAAGATCGTCCATGACGCTTCCTGAACCTGGCCCCTGACTGATGTTCTGGACCTGCTATCACAGCAGACCGCGAAAGCAAGAGGGGGACAGCCGCGCAATCAGGCAGAGCGCAACAATGCCACGGTTTTGCCCTGACGGATCGGCCGCGCGGCAACGCCATAGGCATCAGGGCATCGGCGTAGATCAGGGAAAAGCGCAAAAAGTTCTTCCGCCGTTTCCGGCGCAAGCCCGCCCAACCCTTCCTGGCCCGGAAAAAAGCTTTCGGACACCAAGCCTGCGGTTGTCACCAACTGATGGCGATCGAATAGCAGGTGAACGTAGTGGACAATGTCGCAGGGCGCTTTGGTCACGGTCACGCCGTTGACCAGCGATCTGGCTGGAACCAAAACCTCGTCTTCTCCGAACGTAAGCTCTGCCTGCCAGCCGCAAATCAAAAGGCGATGCTGCGGTGACACCAGAATATCGACCTCTGCGCCCAGCGTTCCGGCGCTGATCCGGATCGGCGCAAACCGACCCTGCCCCGAAACGGTGCGGTGCCCGATCCAACGCACCTGCTGTTCACCATGATCGAATGTCGTCACCCAGTCGCCGGGTTTCAGGGTTTCGATCCGGCGCGGACCGTCCGGAGAATCCAGCATCGTACCAGCCGTGAAACAGGCCACGCCGCTATCGCCGGGGTTCACGGCCTCATAAACAAGCGTATCAGGGTCAGGCTGGTTGAACTGTATTGTCGTCGAGGTCCGGCTTGGCCCCACCAGCACCGGCAGGTTTACCGACGTTTCGCCCGCAGCCAATCCATCCTGCGCTACGATGTTCTGGGTGCCGCCGCCAATATCGTAAAAATCGACAACCTCGCTCGTTGCGGTGTTGGTCAGCGCATAGGCTTCGTAGTTGTCTGGTCCACCTCCGTCGGGGTCCGTCAGAAGGATCGGAAAATCATCCGCCGAGATTACATAGACCCGTTCGTTGTTATCGGGGTCGATGGAGACCTGAATATTTGGATCGTCCAGTGGAATCTCGATCCCGACCTGCCCATTGGCCTGATAAAAAGAGACCGTGAAATCCGCCGGGTCTTCACCAGGGCGAAGCGACACCTCCAGAAACTCGCTAGTACCAGAGGTTGCTGCGTAGGCGTTGGAGTAGTGCAGTTCGCTTATACGCGCCATCAATCGCTCTCGGAATACGGGACCCTGATTACATTATTCTTTGGCCTGTGACGGCTTTCAAGCCAAGACACCAATATCGGCAAACCATATCTTAAACTACGGCTCACCGGTTAGTAGCTGTATTCCGGGAAAATGCGCGTCAGATCGCCGTTCCAGTCGCCGTTGTAGTGATCCAGCAACTCATCGGCAGGAACCTTGCCCGTTGCGATGCTGTCCTTCAGGGCGTTCAGAAAATGCGTCTCATCCGGGACCAACCCACCTGCGCCGGGCAAGGCGCGGGACTTCAGGCCGGACTCGGCGATCGCAACAACTTCGCGCGCAAGGTCATGCATATTGATGTTGCCGACCTGTGCCTGCAGACCGTCTTTGGCGGCCTCGACGCGCAGCGCTTCGCGCGTTTCCGCGTCCCAGCCTTTAACCAGATCCCACGCGGCATCCAGCGCGCCCTGATCATAGGTCAGCCCCACCCAGAAGGCGGGCAACGCACACAGGCGACGCCACGGGCCGCCATCCGCGCCGCGCATCTCCATGAACTTCTTGATCCGCGCTTCGGGGAAAGCAGTGGTTAGGTGGTCGGCCCAATCGGACAGGGTCGGCGTTTCGCCGGGCAACGCAGGCAGTTTGCCCTGCAGGAAATCCCGGAAGGACATGCCCAGCGCGTCGATATACTGCCCGTCGCGATAGACAAAATACATCGGCACATCGAGCGCATATTGCACATAACGCTCGAACCCGAAGCCGTCCTCAAACACAAACGGCAGCATGCCCGTCCGCGCATCGTCCAGATGCCGCCAGATATAGCTGCGCCAGCTTTTCTGGCCGTTCACCTTGCCCTCGAAGAACGGAGAATTGGCGAACAGCGCCGTCGCTACCGGCTGCAACGCCAGCGCCACGCGCAGTTTCTGCACCATGTCGGCCTCGGACCCAAAGTCGATATTGACCTGAACCGTACAGGTGCGCCGCATCATTGCGCGGCCCATGGTGCCGACTTTCTCCATATAGTCGTTCATCAGGCGATAGCGGCCCTTGGGCATCAGCGGCATCTCGTCATGGGTCCAGATCGGAGCCGCACCCAGACCGATGAAACCCACGCCGATTTCATCCGCGATGTCCTTCACCTCACGCAGGTGCGTGTTCACCTCATCGCAGGTTTCGTGGATCGTCTCGAGCGGAGCACCCGACAATTCCAGCGCCCCACCGGGTTCCAGACTGACATTCGCGCCGTCCTTTTCCAGACCGATAAGCTTGTCGCCTTCGCGCACCTCTCCCCAACCGTGGCGGTCACGCAGACCTTCCAGCACAGCCACGATCGAGCGTTTACCCTCGAACGGCAACGGCTTCAGCGTGTCCTTGCAATAACCGAACTTCTCATGCTCGGTCCCGATGCGCCAATCTGATTTGGGCTTGCAGCCCGATTCCAGATATTCGGCAAGTTGCTCATGGCGTTCGATCGGCCCGCCGCCGGACTGGGGGATGGACATGAACCGCTCTCCGATCCTGATGTGTCTGTCTTTGGGTCAGTCGTGGGGGGAAATGCCGCCAGTGTCAATGCAGCCGCAGATGTGGCGGGCGCATCGGGTTCCGCTCCCATATGACCACAGGATGCACACCACCGCTGTTCAGTTCCGCCAGCATTGCTTCGGTTTTAAGCCCCGGCAAGGCCGAGAAAACGTCGAACAATGCCTCGGCCCCTTCTGCATTCACAGGAATGTGAAGCGTTGGCTGACCCGGCTGATCCAGAACCCAATGCGCGGGGTTCGAGGTTGGGTCCAGCGCCAGCCGTTCGATCTCACGTGCGGCAACGATGCCACCATCCAACGGGCCAAGATAGGTTATCTGGCCTTCGTCGATTGTGACAACGCCCGGCCCACCCGCCCCGGTTCTGAACCGGGCGCGCTGAATTCCGACCACCGTCAACGCTGCGGCAACGATCACCAACACCCATCCCAGCCAGCCCAGCAGACCTCCTGGGCCACTGATCCAGCTAAGCCCAACCAACAGAACCACTCCGGCCGCCAGTACCTCGCGCCAGCGCCACAGGGTCAGTTTGGCTTCGGGTCGGATGAAACTCATGCCGGGTCCTTTGGGTCTTTGAACAGGATCAGGGAATACTGACCTGCGGGTTTAAATCCGATTGCGATATAAGCACGCGCAGCGGATTCGGAAGCCGCAAACAGAACAGCGCGGGTCACACCCGCCGCCCGAGCCTCAAGCAAATGCAGCGCGACAGCCAGTTTCGCATAGCCACGTCCGCGCAAGACAGGCGGGGTGTAAACACCGCCGATTTGCACCGCTTCGGGCAGTCGTGCGTTGAACCCCGTCATTCCCACAGGCTGACCAGAAACCAGCAAAGCCCGGTGGGAATCGCGTTGGACGTAGGCTGCAACGTCTTTCTTTGACTGGCTTCGCGCGCGGTCTGCGTCGAAATCCATCGCTTCGGTCAGGTAGCTCTGACGCCAGCCCTCGGCAATTTCGCTATCCAGATCGCCCAGAGGCACCAGCGCGGCGCCGGATGTATCAGGCAGAACGACGTGGTTCAGATCCAGAGTGAAGCCCGGTTCGTCACTGTTCAGCGTCGCGGGCCGATTTTCCCACCCCGCCAAATGCATGAACCGACGGGCCTGCGTCGCCTCGGCCGCCAGACCGAACAACGCGCGGCCCCGGATCAACTGGATCGCTTCCGCAAGCTCGACATCGCTGCAATCAGGGCATTGCGGCAGCACCATGCCCTCGTTCGTGATGGCAAGAATGGCACGAGGCCCATCGCCCAATGTCCAGACATTCACCGCGCGCGGGTCACGCCCTCGCAAACCGAAATCACGTAAATTGGCCAGAGGAAACATCGACGTCTGAATATGTTCCGACAGAAACCGGCCGATCTTTGGCACGTCCTCTTGCCGCGCCTGCTGCCACGTCACGTCCAATCCCCTAACGCCTGCTGCCACATGGTCAGGGCAGCAACCGCCGCCGTATCCGCCCGTAGGATGCGCGGGCCCAGACTGACCACATGCGCAAAAGGCAACCCGGACAGGCGCGCGCGTTCCCGGTCTGAAAACCCGCCCTCGGGTCCGATGAGGATGGCCCAGGGCTGGCCTTTTTCGTTCGCAGCCAGTCGCAAGGCCGATCCCACCTCGGCCTCATCACAGAACATCAACTGGCGACCGTCAGGCCATGCATCCAGTACACGATCCAACCGTTGCAGGTCGCAGACTTCGGGCACATAGGTGCCGCCACATTGCTCGGCGGCTTCAACGGCGTGGGCCTGCAGGCGGTCCTGCCGGATGCGTTCGGAATTGGTGAATTCAGTTTGCACGGGCAGGATGCGCGCCGCCCCCATCTCAGTGGCTTTCTCAACGATGAAATCGGTGCGCGCCTTTTTGATCGGCGCGAAAAGCAGCCACAGATCAGGCGGCAATTGCAGGGGCTTGGACTGTTCAACACAGCTCAGCATCCCGCCGCGCTTTCCGGCCTGCGCGACCTCGGCCAGCCACTCTCCGTCCTGACCGTTGAACAGCGCCACGTGGCCGCCCACGGCCAGACGCATGACGCCAAACAGGTAATGTGCCTGCTCGCGCGTCAAATCAACGGATTGCCCCGGACCCAAAGGGTGCTCTACATACAATCTGATCTTTGCACTCATGAGACGTTACATATGCAAGGCAACGCCCCAACACCAGACGGTCAGGTCGCCGATGCGGTATCCGGCAACTGGGTCGATACACACGCGCCCGCTTTCACCCGCCCGTACCTGCGCCTGTCGCGTGCAGACCGGCCCATCGGCACGTGGCTTTTGCTGATTCCCTGTTGGTGGGGGCTGGCGCTGGCGATCCTGAGCGACGGAAATCCGCGCTGGGAAGACCTGTGGATCGCTGCCGGATGCGCCATCGGCGCGTTCCTTATGCGCGGGGCGGGCTGCACATGGAACGACATCACCGACCGCGAATTCGATGCTCAGGTCGAACGCACCCGGTCGCGGCCGATCCCTTCGGGTCAGGTCAGTGTGCGGCAGGCAACAGTCTGGATGGCGCTGCAATGCCTTCTGGCGTTGATGATTCTGCTGACCTTCAACCAAGCCGCGATTGCGATGGGCGTGCTCTCTCTGCTGCCTGTGACAATCTACCCTTTCGCCAAGCGGTTCACTTGGTGGCCGCAGGTGTTTCTGGGCCTTGCGTTCAACTGGGGCATTCTTCTGGCTTGGGCCGCACATACCGGAACGGTCGGAGTACCCGCGATCACCCTGTATCTGGCGGGTATCGCATGGACGCTGTTCTATGACACGATCTATGCCCATCAGGACGCCGAAGATGATGAGCTGATCGGCATCAAATCCACCGCCCGGCTGTTCGGGGAAGATACGGCGAAGTGGCTGAAATACTTCCTAGTTGCGACAGTCTCGCTTATGGGCCTTGCGATCATCGACGCGGCAACAACACAGGCTTCGATCCTGGCGCTGTTTGTGGCGCTGGCCGGTCCCTGGGCGATGGGTTGGCACATGGCATGGCAGTTGCGTGGGCTGGATACCGAAGACAACGCGAAGCTGCTGCAGCTTTTCCGCGCCAATCGGGACACCGGCCTTATTCCGCTGATCTTTCTCTGCGTCGCGTTGCTGGTCTGATTGCACCTCGGCGCAGGCCTCTGTAAGAGTGGCGCTCAATCACCCGAGGAGTCGATTGCCCGCACATGCGCCTGCCTTATTTCATCGCCGCAGCCCTGATTTTCCTCGTGTCGGCCGGTTTGTCCCTGCTGGCGGCCAGTTTCGCAGTCACAAAGGTCGAAGAAGCGTCCGAATTCGCAGTTCGCAGGGCGCTCGACCTGAAAGGTCACGACTGGGCCGAGGTCGAATCCGACGGTTTGCGTGTCGTCCTGACCGGAACCGCAGTGGACGAGGCCACACGCTTTAACGCGCTGACCGCCGCCGGAACCGAGGTTGATACGTCGCGTGTCATTGATGAAATGCAGGTTGAAGCGACAGGCCAACTGGCGCCGCCGCGGTTCTCGGCGGAAATTCTGCGCAACGACAGCGGCATTTCGGTTATCGGCCTGATCCCGGCAAGCCAGGACCGCAACGCGCTGATGGCCAAGCTGCGCAAACTGGACGGCGGTAAAGTTTCAGACCTGATGGAAACAGCGGATTACCCCAAGCCAAAAGGCTGGGAGGAGGCGCTGGATTATGCTGTTGATGCCCTTTCCAAATTACCCCGCGCCAAGATTTCGGCCAGCCCCGGTCTGGTCAAGATCACGGCGATTGCCGACAGCCAGCAGGAAAAGGAAAACCTTGAACAGAACCTGACCCGTGCGGCACCGCCCAGCCTACGGATCGGCCTTTCGATCTCGGCCCCGAGACCGGTGATCACACCGTTCACCCTGCGCTACTTGATTGATGAGACCGGCGGCACGTTTGACGCGTGCTCGGCACAGGACGAAGACGCGCGCGACGCCATCGTGGCCGCCGCGCAGGGCGCGGGTCTTTCCGGCCCGTATTCCTGCACCATCGGGTTGGGTGTCCCGTCTCCGCGCTGGCCCGAGGCCGCGTCACTCAGCATTCGCGCACTTGCAGATATCGGGCGCGGATCGGTGACGATTTCAGACGCCGACATCACGCTGGTCGCCGCTGAAGGCACTGATCCCGCGCTGTTCGACCGCGTCGTAGGCGAACTGGAAAACGCCCTACCTGATGTGTTCGCGCTCCATGCGGTGCTGCCGGAACCAAGCGAGGACGCGCCGACCGGCCCGCCTGAGTTTTCCGCCACCCGCAGCCCCGAGGGGCTGGTGCAGATGCGTGGGCGCCTCGGTGACGACGCCGTGCGCGACATGGTCGACAGCTATGCGAAGGCTGCATTTGGGACGGAACAGGTTTACACCGCTGCACGGATCGCTCCCGACTTGCCCGCAGACTGGCCAGTGCGCGTTCTGGTCGGACTCGAAGCCTTGTCCCATCTACACAACGGCGCGCTTACGGTAACGCCCGATAACTTGATTCTCAGCGGGATCAGCCAGGACCCGGACGCCAAAGCGCGGATCGCAGGTTTGCTGTCCGACAAGCTGGGCGACGCTCAGGAATACACTCTGTCCATCACCTATCAGGCACCGCCCGAGCCGGAAGACACTCTGCCGGACCCCGAGGAATGTGAGGACCGGATCGCAGAAGTACAGGCGAAAACCAAGATCGCCTTCGAGCCGGGCTCGGCCACGGTTGCTTCGGACTCACGCGATACAGTGAACCAGATCGCCAACATCCTGCGCGAATGTGGACCCATCCGGATGGAGATCCAGGGCCATACCGACAGTCAGGGCCGGGAAGAGATGAACCAGCAACTCAGCCAGGCGCGGGCACAATCCATCCTGAACGAATTGCGCGGCCGCCGGATTCCAACCGGCAGTTACTCGGCCGTTGGCTATGGCGAAACCCAGCCCATCGCAGATAACGGCACCGAAGAAGGCCGCGAGGAAAACCGCCGGATCGAGTTCCGTCTGATCCGGCCCGAACCCGTCGCCAATTCCGAAACCGGGCTTGAAGCGATGGAAGCCACGACGGGCAACTCAGAAGACGCGCAGCCAGAGGCCGAAGAAACCGGCGCAGAGGAACAGTAAGTTGAACAGAATCGAATTCATCATCGCCACCGCCGTCATCCTGTTCGCGGCTTTCTGCATGGGCTGGTTCGCCAACTGGCTAGCCCACCGCCTGTCCCGTGTGCGCCAAAGCGATGTGGCCGATCTGGACCGCATGAGCCAGGAATTGCACGAAGCCGAAGAAACCCGCGATCAGGCGATCACCTACCTGCAACAGCGTGAGGCTGAACTGACCAATCAACTGACGCAAGCCGAGGCAGAGCTGTCCGCGGCGATGGACGGCCTGCGCGCTGCACGTCAGGAGGCCGAAGAACTTCGGGGCCGCATCAACAACGCGGACTGAGTTACCACCGGGTCAGCGCGTCTTCATCTTCGTCCTTGGCGGCCACCCACTCGGCACCGGATGCGGTGATTTCCTTTTTCCAGAACGGCGCACGGGATTTCAGGTAGTCCATCAGGAATTCCGCTGCCTCGAACGCATCCTTGCGGTGCCGCGCAGCTGTCGCCACCATCATGATCCGATCACCCGGAGCCAGCCGCCCGTGGCGATGAATTACCAACACATCCCCCAGTGACCAACGCTGCATTGCCTGCTCCGCAATTTCGGTCAGGGCACGTTCGGTCATGCCGGGATAGTGTTCGATCTCCATGACATCCAGATCGCCCGTAGCCAGATCACGCACAACACCGGTAAACGTCACAATCGCCCCGTTTGCAGCACCGCCGGCGGCAAAGGCGTTGGCTTCGGCGCCCAGATCGAACGCTTGTTCCTGAACCACGATACGCATGGATTAGCCGCCGGTCATGGGCGGGAAGAACGCAACTTCACGAACCCCGGCGAGCGGCGCGTCAAAGTCCGACAGCTCTTGATCAAGCGCAACGCGCAGCGCCGTCAGGTCAGCAAAGGCGGCGGCATAGCGATCTTCGCGCGCGCTGAGTTCGGCCACCAAATCGGAAACAGTCGCGGCTTCGGTCTCGACCCGTTCTTTCGGCAGGCCGATGCGTTCACGCACCCAGGCGAAATACAGAACGTCCATCGCTTAGCTCTCCTTCAGATGGGGCATGGCTTTACGTAGGTAGTCATAGCCGGTGATCAATGTCAGGGTCGCTGCGAGCCACAAGAGCCACAAACCGATCCGTCCCGACCAGAACATGCCCTCTAGATGCCAGCGGATATTGTTTGCGTCGTCGACCTGACCGGTCAACACCTGATCAATGGTCGCGGGATCCATACCAAAGGTCGACATAACGAAATGGTGCTCGAATATCCCCTGAGAAAACAGAACGGCAATCGCCACCATTTGCGCGGTCGTTTTCCACTTGGCCAGCATGGTTACTTTCAGCGTCCCGGCCACGTCACCGAGGTATTCGCGCAGCCCCGAGACGAAAACCTCGCGGAACAGGATCACAGTCGCAGGCAGAACCAGCCACGGCGTCCAGTGCTCGGCCGAATAGCCCACAAGGATCATCAATGCGATCACGACCATTGCCTTGTCAGCGATCGGGTCCAGCATGGCACCCATCTTGGTTTCCTGTTTCCACGCCCGCGCCAGATACCCATCGAACCAATCGGTGATGGCGGCCGACAGAAACAGGATCAAGGCGAACCAATCGGCGAGAGGACGGGAAAAATAAAGAAACATTACGGCGAGACCAGGTGCTGCCAACAGGCGTAGCACGGTCAGGATATTGGGCAGGTTCCACTTCATGCCGCGACACTACATCGCCGTTTCAGGACATAAAAGACGGCCGGTCAAAAAACTCACCCTGCACAGGCGGTTGCCTGTCTACGGAACGGGGCAAGAAACAGGGCGCCTCGGCCAGATATCTCTTGGCGCATCGCCGCATTGAGGTCAGATTGGCCGCCGGTTCCACCTGAACATATCGCAGGACATGAAAACTCACATTCAAACCAACCCAAGGTCTAACCTGATCGGCAGTGCCTGGATGATCGCGGCCATGGCGCTGTTTGCGCTGGAAGACGCGCTGCTCAAGAGTGCGTCTGCTGAAATCCCGATCTGGCAGGTTCTGGCCCTTTTCGGAGCCGGAGGAACATTGATCTTTGCGTGCGTGGCGCTGGTGCGCGGCACACGGCTGTTCCAACCGGACGTGCTGTCGCGGCCGATGAAAATACGGGTTGTCTTTGAAATCTTCGGTCGGCTGTTTTATGTGCTGGCCATTGCACTGACGCCTCTATCCTCTGCCACAGTGATCCTGCAGGCCACACCACTGGTTGTCGTCGCGGGCGCTGCACTGTTTTTTGGCGAGACTGTCGGCTGGCGGCGCTGGAGCGCCATTCTGATCGGGCTGGTCGGCGTCGTGATCATTATCCAACCAACCGGAGACAGCTTTTCCCTTTTGTCGATCCTCGCGGTCTTGGGGATGCTGGGATTCGCAGGGCGCGATCTGGCCAGCCGCGCGGCCCCGGCCACGCTGGGGACAGAAGTGCTGGGCTTCTACGGTTTCGTCTGCATCATTGTGGCCGGGCTTGCCTATCGGTTCTGGGAAGGCGCGCCGCTACAGCCCTTGACCCCGACCGTCAGCCTGCACATGGCCGGAGCGATCGTGATGGGCGTCATGGCCTATGCCGCGCTGATGAAAGCGATGCGCACCGGAGAGGTCTCGTCCGTCACCCCGTTTCGCTATTCGCGGCTGCTTTTCGGTATAGGACTGGGCGTCGCAATGTTCGGAGAACGCCTGGATCAGGCCATGTGGATCGGCAGCGCCCTGATCGTTGCGTCGGGTCTTTATATTCTATGGCGCGGACGGCGGACCTAACCCTTGTCGTGGAAAAAATCGTAGACCTTTTGCGCCAGCCCCGCCGAAATCCCATCCACCGCCTTTAGGTCGGCCAGATTGGCCCGACTTACGGCCTTGGCACTGCCAAAATGTGCCAGCAATGCCCGTTTGCGCGCGGCTCCGACGCCTGGGATTTCGTCCAGCGGGGTCGCGCCAACCGCTTTTGCCCGCTTCGCACGATGCGTCCCGATGGCAAACCGGTGCGCCTCGTCTCGCAGGCGCTGGACGAAATACAGAACCGGATCGTTGCGTTTCAACGCAAACGGGCGATGGCCAACGCGGTGGAACTCTTCCTTGCCGTGGTCACGGTCAACACCTTTGGCGACGCCCACCATCGGGATGTCTTCGACGCCGTGCTGAGCCATGATCTCATGCACCGCGCTGACCTGCCCCGCCCCGCCATCAATCAGCAGAAGGTCCGGCCACATACCTTTGTCGCGATCGGGGTCTTCTTTTTGCAGACGGGTGAAACGGCGGTTCAGAACCTCTTTCATCATACCGAAATCGTCACCGGGCGTCAGGTCATCACCGCGGATGTTGAACTTGCGATAGGCGTTTTTCATGAACCCTTCTGGCCCCGCAACGATCATCCCGCCAACCGCGTTGGTACCCTGAATGTGCGAGTTGTCATAAACCTCGATCCGCTCGGGCGGGGCATCAAGGTCAAACGCTTCAGCCACGCCGCGCAACAGCTTGGCCTGCGTCGCGCTTTCTGACATCCGACGCGCCAGTGAATCCCGCGCGTTGCGCAAGGCACCAGCAACCAGTTCCTGTTTCTCGCCGCGCTGAGGGACAAGGATTTCAACCTTGCGCCCGGCCTTCTCGGACAATGCGTCCTGCATCAGATCGGCGTTTTCAATTGCATCCGACAGGATCAACTGCCGGGGCGGTTCCTTGTTGTCGTAGAACTGGCCCAGAAACGCCTCCATCACCTCGGCGGGCGATACATCCGCCCCGACCCGAGGATAGAAATCCTTGTTCCCCCAGTTCTGGTTGGCGCGGATAAAGAACACCTGCACGCAAGCCTGACCGCTATCCATATACAGACCGATCACATCCGCCTCGGTCACGCTGCGCGGGTTGATCCCCTGAGACGTCTGCACCTGCGTCAATGCCCGGATGCGGTCACGCAGGCTGGCGGCGCGCTCGAACTCCATCGCCTCGGACGCGGCCATCATCTGGTCGGCCAACTCCTCCTGCACCTTGGTCGAGCGACCAGACAGGAACCGTTCCGCATCCTTGACGCTTTCGCGGTAATCGCTTTCCGAAATCAGCCCGACGCACGGCCCCGAACAGCGCTTGATCTGATACAGCAGGCAAGGGCGCGTCCGGCTGTCGAACATGGAGTCCGAGCAGTTGCGCAGCAGGAACGCCTTTTGCAACTGGTTCAGTGTCCGGTTCACCGCGCCCGCGCTGGCAAAAGGACCAAAATACGCGCCCTTTTCCTTCTTGGCCCCGCGGTGTTTTTTGATCTGTGGAAAGGCGTGATCTTTTGCCACCAGAATGTTCGGGAAACTTTTGTCGTCGCGCAGCAGCACGTTGTATTTGGGCTTGAGCTGCTTGATCAGGTTCTGCTCCAGCAGCAGCGCCTCAGTCTCGGTCCGGGTGGTCAGAAACATCATCGAGGCAGTCGCGGCGATCATCTTCTCGATCCGCCCCGAATGGCCGGGTCGCGTATAGTTCGATACCCGCGCCTTGAGGTGGCGCGCCTTGCCCACGTACAGAACCCGGCTGTCCGCATCCAGCATCCGGTAAACGCCCGGAGAATTGTCCAGCGTTTTGACGTAGCGCTGTATACATTCGTATCCAGTGCCCTGTCTTTCGAGGTTCGATTCGTTCTGGGTGGTCATGAGCCTGAAATATGATTCCCTGACCATGGCTGCAATCTTGTGCGTCTCAGATCAAGAGAAAACAAATCCACGGTTTCTGTGGATAACTATGAAGATAAGTTTCTGAGGATCTCGATTTTCCCTTAATTCATTAAGGATTCCTCGTTTTGCCCAAAAAATAGGCGATATATTAAAGTGTTGTTTTTAAACGTTATTTTTTCACGTGCGTGACAAGTGTATGAAAAAAAAGACAATTTTGTAACGCGTTGGTAACAGAAATGCGAGCGGTGCAAAACTTGCGTCAGAGATGCTTATTCCAGCCCCAAAACATCCGGTGTTTGCCAAGCAAGATGCTGCCCGCCGTCCACGCATAATAGCTGTCCTGTCACGGCCAGCGCGTCCAGAAAATACCCTAGGGCCGCAGTGATATCCGACGGGTTTGCGCCACGCTCCAGCACGGTATTGGCGCGTTGCGCCTTGAAATGATCTTCGCTTTGCCTGTGGCCCTGCATCGTCGGGCCGGGGCCGATGGCATTGACGCGGATTGCAGGGGTTAGCGCCTGCGCCGCCGTGCGGGTCAGCGCCCACAGACCCATCTTGGCGATGGTATAAGACATGAACTCGGGCGTCAGTTTGCGGACGCGCATGTCGACCATGTTAACGATCAGCCCGACCGCGACTGGTTCACCTGCGTCGTCGGTATCCGGCTCTAGACCCTGCTCTGCCATCGCCTGAGTCAGAACGAACGGCGCGCGCAGATTGCTGTCCAGATGCCGGTCCCAGCTTTCACGGGTGGCCGTATGGATGTTGTCATATTCAAAGATCGAGGCGTTGTTGATCAAACATGTGATCGGCCCGCCCAAAGCCTCGGCCGCGCGTGGCAGAAGGGTCTGGACCTGTGCCTCATCCAGCAGGTCAGCCTGCAACGAAACCGCCGTGCGGCCCATTGCCTGAACCTCGGACACGACCTCAGCCGCCGGATCAGCGGATGTCGCGTAGTGAACGGCGACATCATACCCGCGTTTCGCCAGATACAGCGCCATTGCTCGGCCAAGACGAATTCCGGCACCAGTTACCAACGCTCGGGTCATGAAAGCTCCCTCTCAGTCAAATCACGCCAACAGAGAGATGACGTAGACCCCGTACAGCAGAGTCAACAACAGACCCCACCCACGCGTGATGTCTTTTTTGAAGAACACAAACGGGATCAGCAACAGCGATGCGCCCAACATGACCCATAGATCGAACTGCAGGAATTCCGGGTCGACCGGAATAGGACCGACCAGTGTGGCGATCCCCACGATGGCCAGCAGGTTGAACATGTTCGAGCCGATCACGTTGCCCAACGCGACGTCTGCCTGACGGCGCAGAGCCGCCATCACGGTCGTCGCCAGCTCTGGCAGAGACGTGCCAACAGCCACCAAGGTCAGGCCGATCACAGTCTCGGTCACTCCGTAGGTACGTGCTATGACCGTTGCGTTATCCACCAGCAGATGCGCACCCATCGGCAAGCCGATCAGCCCCAGAACCAGATAAATCGATATCTTCCAATACGGCATGTTCGGGTCGGCTTCTTCCAGCCCGTCCAGTTCGTCGTCATCTTCGCACGGCTGACCGCAGGCTTTGCGATGCGCGTGGGCCTCGCGGAACGCATTCCACAGAACAAGACCAAGTGCAGCCAGCAGGATTGCCCCGCTATACAGGTTGAATATGCCGCAGAATGCCAGCCCGATGAAAAGCACCGAGGCCAGCAACATAAAGACATAGTTCTTGCGGCTGTCGCATTCGCTGGTGTGCAGCGTGGCCAAAAGCGCAGGTAGGCCCAGCACCAGAAGGATGTTGGCCGTGTTCGACCCCACCACGTTCCCCAGCGCGATCCCCGGCGCATTTTCCTTGATGGCGCTGATCGCGATCAAAAGCTCGGGGGCCGAGGTGCCGAAGGCCACGATTGTCAGACTGACGATCAACGCGGGCACACCCAGACGCAGGCTCAGATTCACCGCACCGCGCACCAGCGCATCACCCGCCAAAAGCAGGATCAGCAGCCCGAGGCCGGAAAACAGCCATGCCGTCATGTACGGCCTCCTTTTTCGCAGGCGCAGGGGCCTTTACCGATCCTGAACCGCCCGCAGCGCGGGCATCTTGAAGACTGCAACCTCTGCTGTCCCGGAAAGCGCAGCTTTCCGAACATTGCCAGGACACCCATAGCAATCAGAAAGAGGGTTACGATCTTGATAATCACGTTACAAACCGAAACGCGCGTAGGCCGCGCGCTCCTCAAGTCCGGCAATCGCATCCTGCGCCAGCGACGCCCCGAACCGGGACCAGAGCGGCTTGCGAAGACCGTAGCGGCGGAACTTTACCTTGTCGCCAAACCGCTCCTGCATCTTGGGCTTAAGGTGGGCGATACCGTCGATCAACCCCAAGTCCCGCGCGCGCTTGGCCAACCAGACCTCACCAGTGAACAGGTCCTCGTTTTCATCCAGCTTTGCACCACGACGTGTTTTCACATGGGCGATGAAGTTGTCGTGAATATCGGCCAGCAACCTTTCCAGCCGCGCGACATCCTCTTTCTTTTCCGGAGAAAACGGGTCCAACATGGATTTAGATTGCCCCGCCGTATGGACGCGACGTTCAATTCCCTGACGTTTCAGCAACACATGCGCCCCGAACCCGGACGATATCACCCCGATTGAGCCTAGTACCGAGCTGTCGTCTGCGTAGATCTCATCAGCCGCCGCTGCCAGCCAATACCCGCCCGAGGCCGCGACATCCTCGACAAATGCAATGACCGGAACGTTCAGTTCCTCGGACAAGCGCCGGATGCGGGCGCCAATCAACGAGCTTTGAACCGGCGATCCTCCGGGCGAGTTGATCTCAAGCGCCACCGCAGAGGGCTTTCCTTTGCGAAAGGCTTTCTCAAGCACCGGGGCAAGCGAGGTATCAGACATCGACGCACGTCCGGCCATTCCGATGGCACCGGACAATCGCACAACGGCGACGCTGGGTTGTTTTTTGAGAAACGGCAGGCTGAGTTTCATGGATGCCGATGTAGAGTGCAGCCAACCGGTAAACAAGGGACCGCTGCGGCCTAATACGCGACGTGAACCAAATTCCCACACATGACGGGCAAAAATGCAACGCCGCGGATCACCTAGCTGCGGATGCGCCAGCCTGTTTTAAAAATCCATCCGATGATACCCAGACAGATGCCGGTGAACGCCAAAATAGCCAAAAGGCTGAACCCGATGGGAACATCAGCAAGCCCGTAGAAAGACCAGCGGAACCCGGAAATCAAATAGACCACCGGATTGAACAGGGTGATGGTCTGCCACACCGGAGGCAGCATCGAAATCGAATAGAATGTACCGCCCAAAAAGATCAGCGGCGTCACCACCAATTGCGGGACCAGCGACATCTGCTCAAAATTGCTGGCCCAGATGCCGATAATGAACCCCAGCAACGAAAAGCTGAGGCACGTCAGAACCAGAAACGACACCATCGCCAAAGGGTGCTCGATCCTCAGATCCACGAAGAAGGTGGCGGTGATCAGGATCACCACCCCTACGAACAACGCCTTGGTCGCCGCCGCCCCGACATAGCCGATCACGATCTCGATAAAGTTCACGGGGGCCGACAGCAGTTCGTAAATCGTGCCCAGGAACTTAGGGAAATAAATGCCAAACGACGCGTTCGAGATCGACAGCATCACCACCGACAGCATGATCAGCCCCGGCACGATGAACGCACCGTAGGACACGCCCTCGACCTCTTGGATACGGCTGCCGATGGCGGTGCCGAAAACCACGAAATACAGCGAAGTGGACAGGACCGGAGACAGAAAGCTCTGCGCCAGTGTGCGAAAGAACCGGGCCATTTCAAACCGGTAAATGGCGGCGACAGCGGACCAGTTCATGCGGGGGCTCCGGACACTAGATTGACAAAAATTTCCTCAAGGCTCGATTGACGGGTCTGTACGTCGCGCAAAACCAATCCCGCCTGCGCCACGTCGTTCAGAAGCGTTGTGATGCCCGTTCTGTCAGCGTGGATATCATAAGTGTAGACCAGCGAGTCTCCGTTCCCGTTCAGGGTCAGATTATGCTCGGCCAGACTTTCAGGGATGGTTTGGATGGGTTCCGTCAGCATGACCTCGATCTGCTTTTTGCCCATCTGAGCCATCAGCGTGTCCTTGTCCTGCACCAGCAGCAGCTCACCCTTGTCGATGACACCCACGCGGTCGGCGATGGCCTCGGCCTCTTCGATGTAATGCGTGGTCAGGATGATGGTGACACCCGCCTGTTTCAGCTCGGCCACGATTTCCCACATGTCTTTGCGCAGCTCGACATCAACACCGGCTGTGGGCTCGTCCAGAAACAACACGCGCGGCTCATGGGCCAGCGCCTTGGCAATCAGCACGCGGCGCTTCATGCCGCCCGACAATTCCTTGATCGCGTTCTTGCGTTTGTCCCACAAGGACAGCTTGCGCAGGATTTCCTCGATCCGAGCACTATCCGCGCCATACCCGAACAACCCGCGCGAAAACCGCACCGTATTCCAGACTTTCTCGAACGGCTCCAACGCGATCTCTTGCGGAACCAACCCGATCATACGACGGGCGGCCCGAAACTCGGTCTGGATATCATGCCCGCCCACCGTCACGGACCCAGAGGTCGGAGTCGTGATCCCGCAAACTGTGGAAATCAGAGTCGTCTTGCCCGCTCCGTTTGGTCCCAGCAGCGCAAGGATCTCTCCTTCTTCAATATCCAAAGAGACGCCTTTCAGCGCCTCGAAACCGTCAGCATAAGATTTGCGCAAGTCCTTGATGGACAGAATTGGTGCCATTCACTTTCCCCGTTCTGGCGGGGACATTACCCCGGCGAACCGACACAGAACAGGCCCATTCCGCACAGGACCCTGCGCATTTTTGTTCGCGTCAAAACTCTCAAGTTGGCCCGGCATTGCGCAATTCGGCAATTCGCTTCTGGATCAGCTCGACATGCAACCGGGCGTCATATTGCCCCTGCCGGTAAGCAGCCGGCAAACGCAATGCAGCCAAACGCTCATCCAGTTCGCTCAAGTGCGACTGCATCGTATCCAGTTCGGCGTCGCTTGGATCATTGGCCAACTCCAGCTCGATCTCGCGGATTTCGGGGTAATGCTGCCAAACGCGCCAGCGCATCGCATAGGCATAGGCAAAGGGCAGCAGCCGCATCAACGGAACCACGATAAAGAAAAATGGCAACAACAACAGCAATACCCGGTTGATCTGTGCGGCAATCCAGTAAGGCAGCCAGTTGTGCCAAGTGGACGGTCCCTCCAGGATCAATTGCCGCGCCGTATTGCTGACATTCAAGCCAGTGCCTTCAATGCTTGGGAAAACGCCCGGATCGGTGATTATGCCGCGCGCCCGATGCAGCTCGATCGCGGCCATTGTCAGACGATTGACCAACGCAGGGTGCAGATCGGGCCGTACAACAAGCCTGGCCTCAATTGCGATCAGATCGACTGGCCGAGGCGGTAGCACCGGGTCCAGTGACATCCCGCCCGCCGGAACAGAGACCACAGTGGCATAGGCCAGACGCCTCGAAATCGCCTGAACATGGGTTAGGTCCAACACCCTCAACCCGGGTTCCTCGTAGGCTGCTTTCAGGTAAGGAGCTTCGATCGGCGCCACATACACCGCAATATCCAACTCTCCGCCCAACAGGGCAGTGGCGGCCTCAGCATAAGGGATCGAAAAATGTTCGTTGTCCTCCTCGGCCAACCCGACGGCACGCTCGAAATCCCGAAACGCGGCCGCCGTGCCCGACCCCGGAGCACCGCTGTTGATCCGCAACCCGGACCATAAGGCGGGATTGCGCGGGATGGCTGCACCCTCGTTCACCAAAAAGACGACCGGCTCGAAAAACACGGCGCCGACGGCCTCGGCCACGGCAGGGTCGACCTTTATTCCGCCCTGCAGAAAGGCCGCATCCACATCGCCGGCCTCCAGTAGCCCAGCATTGTCGACTGACCCGGCTGTTTCGAGAATTTCAAGGCGGATACCGTCTCGTGCCAAAATCTCTGCATAGTCCTGCGCCACGGTCTCATAGGCACCACCCGCGGGTCCTGCTGCCAGCACAATGGTATTTGGCGGGTGCAGACGCGAAAGTATGACCGCCAAGACTGCCAGCGTGACAACACTGCCGAAAAGGATCCACAACCGCATCCGAGCCTCACTCTACGCACCGCAGGGAACGCTAGAGGGCGCATAACCATCTTGCAAGCCGCGAAAATCCGGTCTTGCATTTCCAATGCAGCCCCGGAAACCTGCGTCAATCAAAGGAGGCAACATGCTGCACGGAACCCGGATCATCGAGATCGAAGGCTTGGGCCCTGGCCCGTTCGCGGCCATGCTGCTGGCCGACCTTGGTGCGGATGTCGTCGCCATCCACCGCAAGGGCCAGCCCGCCACCCCCGGAATGCCCGAGACGTCCGTTCTGGATCGCGGGAAACGGTCCATAGACCTGAACCTCAAGGACGCAGCCGATCTTGAAATCGCCAGACGCCTGATTTCGTCAGCCGACGCATTGATCGAAGGCTTCCGCCCCGGCGTGATGGAAAAGCTCGGCCTCAGCCCCGAGACGTGCCACTCCCTCAACCCCAAACTGGTCTATGGCCGAATGACGGGCTGGGGACAGGAGAGCCCCCTGTCAGAGAGGGCAGGCCACGACCTGAACTATATCGCAATGTCCGGCGCGCTCTGGTACGCCTCGGCAGCAGGGCAGGTACCACAGACGCCGGCAACATTGGTGGGCGATATCGGTGGCGGCGCGATGTACCTTGTCACCGGCATACTGGCCGGCCTTATCAACGCACAGCGTACAGGTCAGGGTACCGTTGTCGATGCCGCCATCTATGACGGCTCGGCGCATATGATGAACCTGCTCATGAGCATGCGTCAAACCGGCAACCTGTCGGAAACCCGCGGCCATAGCCTGCTGGACGGCCCCCATTGGAGCCGCACCTATACCTGCGCCGATGGCGGGTTCATCACGGTGCAATGCCTCGAACCAAAATTCTACGCTGAGTTCCTCAAAACGCTGGGGCTGTCACAGGACCCTGACTTCAACAAACAATACGACCCTAACCTGTGGCCACAGCTCACCGCGCGCCTGACCGAAATTTTCGTCCAACACCCCCGCGACCACTGGGCGGCGCTTTTCCACAAAACCGACGCCTGCGTCGCACCCGTCCTCAGCCCCGAACAGGCCCAGTCTCATCCCATGAACAAAGCGCGCCAGACGTGGCAGGACATCGAAGGAGACCTCCAGGCCGCCGCAGCGCCGCGCTTTTCAAACCACGTATGGCAACCAAAACCCAGCCCATCGCGCGGAGAACACCGCTCAGAGATTCTGGACGAACTCAACCAAAAGCGCTGATCCGCCCCTTCATCTGGCTAAAAATATCCCGGGGGATGAATTGGCCGCAGGCCAAGAAGGGGGCTGGCCCCCCTCCGCCAGCTTACCGCGATCGCACCGTATCAATCATCAGCTGCACGTTCTCAGGATCTGCATCCGGCGTGATCCCATGCCCAAGATTGAAAATATGCGGCCCCTTGGAAAAGGCCTCGACGATCTTGTGCGTCTCATCCACCAAAGCCTGCCCGCCCGTCACCATGTGGGACGAGGCCAGATTGCCCTGCACACAGCCGTCCACCTGCACGTGATCGGCCGCCCAGTCAGGCGAGACCGAGTTATCCAAGGCCACGCAGTCTACACCGGTCGCCTTGGCGAACCCGATATACCCATCCCCGGCCTCGCGTGGGAAACCGATCACCGGAATGCCCGGATGACGTTGCTTGATCGCCTGAGTGATCACACGGCATGGCTCAACTGCGTATTTCTGGAACGCGTCCCCCTTCAAAGACCCGGCCCAGCTATCAAATATCTTGACCACCTCGGCCCCGGCCTCGATCTGGGCCGAGAGGTACTCGATCGTCGCCTGCGTAATCCGCTCCAGCAGCGCCTCGAACAGTGCCACATTCCCTTCGCGCAGCGCATGGGCCGGGCCTTGATCCGGCGTACCGCGCCCGGCGATCATATAGGTGGCCACCGTCCAGGGCGCACCAGCAAACCCGATCAGAGTCGTCTCGGACGGCAATTCCCGTGACAAGATTCTCACGGTCTCATAGACCGGAGACAGCGTCTCGTGGATCGCGTCCACGGGCTTCAGCGCATCAAATTCCGCTTGCTGGGTGATGGTTGACAGACGCGGCCCCTCGCCGGTCACGAACCACAGATCAGCGCCCAGCGCTTGCGGCACAAGCAGGATATCGGCAAACAGGATCGCCGCGTCGAACCCATAGCGGCGGATCGGCTGCAAGGTGACCTCGGCCGCCAGTTCCGGGTTATAGCATAGGGACAGAAAGTCCCCCGCCTGTGCACGCGTCGCGCGATATTCAGGCAGATACCGCCCGGCCTGACGCATCATCCAGATCGGCGGCACATCCTGCACCTCACCCGCCAGCGCCCGCAGCAGTTTCTTTGTCTCGGCCATGTCTGCCCCCAATCATCAGGTTTGCGCCACGGGTCGGCCCTCAGTGGCAATTTGTCAAGCTCTGCCCCCATTGTCAGGGCAATGTGACGCGACTAAAGCTGAGCGTATGACACTGACCCTGCCCTCTCCCGCTTCACCACTGAAAATCGGCACCCGAGGATCGCCTCTGGCGCTGGCACAAGCCTATGAGACGCGGCAGCGACTGGGCTCGGCGTTCGACCTACCGGATGAGGCCTTCGAGATCGTGGTCATCAAAACCACCGGTGACAACCGCGCCATGATCGACGCGGACCGCCCGTTGAAAGAGATCGGCAACAAGGGGCTGTTCACCAAAGAAATCGAAGAGGCAATGCTGCGTGGCGAGATCGACATCGCTGTGCATTCGACCAAGGACATGCCTGTGGAACAACCCGCAGGGCTGGTGCTGGACACATTCCTGCCGCGCGAGGATGTGCGCGATGCGTTCATCTCGCCCAGCCTCAGTTCGATCCACGACCTGCCGCAGGGCGCGGTGGTCGGCACGTCATCGCTGCGCCGTCGGGCGCAGTTGCTGAACCGGCGCCCTGATCTAGAGGTCGTTGAATTTCGCGGCAATGTGCAGACCCGCCTCAAGAAACTGGCCGATGGCGTGGCCGATTGCACCTTTCTGGCCATGGCCGGTATCCGCCGCCTGAACATGGACGACGTTCCCGCGAACGCCATTGCGCCCGAAGACATGCTGCCCGCTATCGCCCAAGGCACTATCGGCATCGAACGCCGCAGCGACGATTCCCGCGCAGCTTGTATGCTCGAAGCCATCCACCACGCGGAAACCGGGCAGCGACTGGCCGCCGAACGCGCGCTGCTGGCCGCGCTGGACGGCTCGTGCGAGACGCCAATCGCCGGCCTTGCCGAAATACAGGACGGCCACCTGCGCCTGCGGGGTGAGGTTCTGCGCCTGGACGGGTCCGAGGCCATCTCGGAAGTCCTCACCGGCGCGGTTGCCGATGGGCCTGAGATGGGCCGCGCCATGGCCGAAACGCTGTTGCAGAAAGCGGGCTCAGGATTTTTTGACTGGAGAAGTTGAGAAAAATTCCGCAATGTGAACTACTTCACTGTAGGCACAGCAACAGGCTGCAAAGATACGGATACACCGATTGAGACGCCGGGCCGCTCTCGAAAAAGTCGAAAGTTTGCAAGTCTGTCCGTATTTTTAAGTGGTATTCGAGGGGGCGAGGCGCTGCCCCGGACATCCAATCAGTCAGGGCCGCTGTCATGAACTGGCAGCGGCCCGTTTATTTGTTCCAGCTCAATCCGTTCAGGCATTGGTAATCATCTGAACCGCTTTTTCGACCGCGTGCTTGGTCTGTTGCAGGTCTGCTTCCGTCACTGCCAAGGAAGGATAGAGCTTGCCCGGCGACTTGAAGATGCCACTCGCCCGTAAGCTGTTGTTGTAAATCACGTTGCGATGTGGATCATCATGCTTAGCGCTGCGGTAATCGCGGCAATCGGCGTCTGTGAAATAGATATCGAACAGGGTTTCATCGCCGCAAATCCGATGCGGAATCCCCGCGTGGTTCAATGCCGCGACCTGCATCTGCTGAAGCGCTGCTCCTGTCGCGCGCAATTGATCATAGACCCCGTCGCGTCGCAGAACCTCCATCGTCTTCAGGCCCGCGACCGAAGCCACAGGGTTGCCGGACAGGGTTCCGAGCTGCATCAGCCACCCGCCCTCGCCTACGTGATCCTTGTCGAAATGCTTCATGATCTCTGCGCTTGCGCCCAGCGCGGCCAACGGGAACCCGCCGCCGATGATCTTGCCCAGCGTGCAGATATCGGGCGTCACGCCGTATTTCTCCTGCGCGCCGCCATAGGCCAAGCGGAACCCGGTGACGATCTCGTCAAAGATCAGCAGGACATTGTGCTTATCGCACAGATCGCGCAGCCCTTGCAGGTATCCGGGCAAGGGCGGGATGATCCGTTGCAAGGGTTCGACCATGATCGCGGCAATATCGTCATGTTCGTCCAGCAGGGCTGCAACGGCGTCCAGATCGTTGAACGGCGCGATCAGCATCTGTTCGGCCACACCAGCAGGTATCCCGGCGCTGTCTGGCACCGCTTGTGGAAAGTTGACCCGACGGCTGGGGGCAAGGCTCATTTGTGCTTCGGCGCTCATGCCGTGATAGCCGCCCTCGAACTTCAAAATCTTGTCGCGGCCCGTATAGGCGCGGGCCAGACGGATGGCGTACATATCCGCCTCGCCGCCCGAGGCGACAAAACGCACCTGTTCGCAGCACGGCACGGCGTCGATGATCGCCTCGGCGAGTTCGATCCCCTTGGCGTTATTGGCAAAGAAGGTCATACCCTTGGGCAATTGCTCCAGCACCGCCTCCATCACTTCGGGGTGGCCGTGGCCCAGTAGCATTGGGCCAGAGCCGATCAGGTAGTCGATATATTCATTGCCGTCCTCATCCCAGACATGGCTGCCCTCGCCACGGGCGATGATGATGCCGGGGTCGAAATTGCCAAATCCCCCGGCGGGCAGGACCTCATTCGCACGGGCGATCCATTCGGATTGAGTGTTGATCTTGAGCATCTCAGACGATCTCCAATATCGGGGAACCAAGGACATCCGGGTCAGGGGCGACACCTAAGCCCGGACCTTCGGGCGGAGCAATACGACCGTTTTCACGGTTTGGTGAATCCGGGCAAAGGCGTGGGGCCACGTAGGAGGACAGATCACAGGTGTTCAGCAACGACCCCTGCGGCGTTGAGGCAGCAAAGTGCAGCGACGCGGCAGTGACAATATCCGACCCCCAAGTGCATTCGGCGCAAATCTCGGCCCCAAGATGTACGGTCAGATCGCGGGCGCGGCGCATGGCTGATAGCCCTCCGAATTTGGACAGTTTCAGCGCCACGGCATCCATGCAGCCCAACTGGTGCGCGCGCAGCAGCGAGGCCAGATCATGGGCGTTTTCGTCGATCTTCATCGGCAGACCGGTGGCTTGACGGACGGCAGCGCAGTCTTCGAGCGTTTTGCAGGGCTGTTCAAGCATCACATCCAGATGCGCAACCGCACGGCCTGTCCGCGTGGCCTGAAGGCGAGAAGCCCCGCAGTTCCAGTCGCCGTAAACCAACGGCTCCGGTCCCACGGCCTCGCGCACTTTGATCAGGCGTTCGGCGTCGGCCTGCCAGTCGGCCTCGACCCCCAGCTTGACCTGAAATTGGCGAATACCGGTCTGATACGCAGTTTGCGCGATGCGCGCCATTTCATCCGGGGCGACGCAGGTAATCGAATGGTAGAGCGGCATGTCCTTGCGCGTGCGTCCGCCCAACAAGGCATAGACCGGCTGGCCCGTGGCCTGGCCGAACAAGTCCCAAAGGGCCAGATCAACGGCGGATTTGGCATAGCGGTGGCCGGGCAGAAACCCGTCGAGCTTTCGCATGGGCGCGTCGGCCCCGAAAGGCGACATCCCGAGGATTTCTGGGGCCATTTCGGTGATCGCTGAGGGGACACCATCGGCATAGGCGGGAAGGTAGTGCGGGATCGGACAGACCTCGCCCCACCCTTTCAGGCCAGTATCCGTTTCAAGGCACAGGACATGGGTTTTGACCGTGGCGCAGGTTTTACCTTCGGCCATGTGGTAGGTCTCATGGCTGGTGAGATCGACGGACCAGAGGGTGAGCTTGGTGATCTTCATTGCGGCCGTCCTTTGGGTGGTGATGTCGTGCAGTCAGAGGGGCCAGCCCCTCTCTTGGCCTGCGGCCAATTCACACCCCGGGATATTTTTGGCCAGATGAAGGAGCGGATCATCGCGGGACCTCGTAGGTGGCGATTGGGGGGCCGAGGGCGTCTTCGTCGGGATGGACGCCAAGGCCCGGGATTTCTGGCAGGTGCAGGTGGCCGTCCGTGTTGCGAGGGCCGCGGCCGCCAGCGATGTCGACGGTGATCATGTCCTGACAGGCCCAGACTGCGTGGCAGTTTTCATCGGGGATGGTGGCAGCCAGATGTAGGGCTTCGGTATCGGCCAGAACGGAGCCTCCGGTCGCCATGACGAACATGTCGATCCCGTGGGCCAGTGCGATGTCGCGCATCCGGGCGGCCTTGGTCAGGCCGCCGACGCGGTTGAGTTTGATCCCGAACACCTCGGCCACACCATCGCGGGCAATGCGCGTTGCGTCCTGCAAGGTGACGAGGCTTTCGTCCACGGATACCGGCGAGGCGTGGCGGCCCGCGATGGCGGCGATATCATCCAGGGACTCGCAGGGTTGCTCGAACATCACTTGCAAAGGTTCGCAGGCTTTCATAACCCTCAGCGCCTGTTGGCGGGTCCAACCGCGGTTTACGTCGTAGAGGACGATTTCACCGGGGCGGCGAATACTCTCTACATCGCGGACGCGGGCGATATCGCGTTCGACGTCTCCGCCGATTTTGACCGAATGGGCGACGTAGCCCCGGCTGCGGTAGCGGTCCATGACCTTTCGGGATTCTTCGGCGGTTTTGGCGCCGACGGATGAGGCGATCGGGCGCGGTGTACGCGAGCCGCCGCCCATCAGGTCGGCAATCGGCAACTCTGCCGCCTGTCCTGCAATATCCCAGCAGGCCATGTCGATCGGACTTTTGGCATAGAGATGGCCGGGCAGCGCGGTGTCCATCGCGCGCTCAACCTCCAGAACCCTGCGCGGGTCGAGGCCCAGAACAAACGGGGCCATGGTTTCGATCCCGGCGCGGATGCCCGGGCCGTGGGCGGGCACGTAGGTGTGGCCCCAGGGTGTGCCCTCGCCCCAACCCGTCAGGCCGGTATCCGTTTCGATCTTTACCAGCGTCGCGTCGAGCGTTTCAAACTTCAGCCGTCCACCGGATAGCCAGTAGGGATGCTCTAGCAGCAGGTCGACGTGGTAGACGGTGATGGTTTTGATTTTCATAACGCGTACTCCGCCACGGGGATGCCGAGGCTTTCAAAATCCGGGGTGACGCCTAACCCTGGCGCATCCGAGGCGTAAAGCTTGCCGTTTCTCGACACAGCTCCGCCGATTCCAGTGGACCGGGTGTTGTAGTTCATCAGGTCGGTGGTGTTTTGCAGGTAGTCTGCGGGCGTCGAGGCAGCAAAATGGGCGACCGTGGCAGAGGTGATTTCCCCACCCCATGTATCTTCAGCCACCACGGGAATGCGGTTTTCAATCAGGTAGTCGCGCACCCGTCGCGCCTTGCTGAGCCCTCCAAGATTGGACAGTTTCAGACAGCAGATTTCGGCCCCTTTGTCGGCAACAATACGTTGCGCCATGTGCATACCCGTCAGGCACTCGTCCAGCTTCATCGGCTGTTCCGCGACTCGGCGGACCTGCTGACATTCCTCATACGTGCGGCAGGGCTGTTCGAGGATAAAGTCCAGATCGCGCGTCGCCCGTGCGACCCGGATCGCATTGTCCACGCGCCAGCCCTGATTGGCGTCGGCCATCGCCTTTTCGCCCGGTTGCAGCAACGGGATCGCGGCACGGATCCGGTCGATATCAGAGGCCCAATCCGCGCCCACCTTGATCTGGAACTGGCGGTAGCCCTGATCGCGATAGGCGTTCATTTCGGCTACGGTCTTATCCAGCGCCTTCTGCGGCGCAACGCGGTACATCGGAGCGCCATCGGTCAACTTGCCGCCCAGCAGCATCCACACGGGTTGATCGCACGCCTGACCCAACAAATCCCAGCACGCCGCGTCGAACGGTGCTTTGGCATACCCGTGCCCCTGAACCAGATGGTCCATAAGCTGTTCGATCCGACCAACCTGTCGTGGGTCTTCACCCAGCAGCTTCGGCGCGAGCAGCCGTGCCAAGGCCGGAACGCCTTCGGAATGCGCGACCATGTAGTTTTCTCCACAAGGGGTGAACTCTCCACAGCCCTGCAACCCGGCATCCGTGTCGATGACCACAACCGAGGCCACCGCCACCTCGATCGCGTTGCCCGCACCCCATACATAGGCTCCGCCCACATAGGGCAGCCCGGTTTGGTAGATGCGGATGCGGGTGATCTTCATGCGGCGTCCATCCGGGGCAGATCGTCCAAACCTTCCCCTCGCCACAGAACATAGGTCAGGATCGGGCGATCGGTGGTGGCCATGGCGTGGCTTTGCCAACTGTTGTGAAGCCGGGTTTGATTGGGAACAAGATCGGCCTCGTTACCTTCGACCTTGAACCGCGCGCTGCCCGCAACGATCAGGTAAAGCTCTTCGGCCTGATGACTGTGCCAGTCATAGGTCAGACCCGCCCCCCAAAAGGCCACGTATCCCCGCAACCGGGTCGAGTGGAAGTGACCTGACGGGCCAAACAGCTCATAATAGCCATACCGGTTCAGGAAATCCGCACCGACCTCATCCTCGGTATAGGTCACTTTCCAATCGGCCAGATGTGCGGTAGCCCGGATTGCCTCTGTCAGGGCTTTGGTTGGCCCCGCGTCTGGCTCAATCGCCTGCACCAGAGGCACCGCAGGGATCGCGTTTGGTGGCACGTCAACGGCGCGCAGATCATCTGGCCAGTCTCCGAAAGCGGCCAGATCGGGATGCGCGTGGTGCAGCTGTTGGGCGGCCTTGAGGACATCATCCATAGTCATGGGATCACCACGATGTTGCCGGTGTGCTGTTTGGCGATGAAGGCCGCCTGCGCCTCACGCAGCTCCTCCAGAGGATATGTCGCGGCGAGGGCAGGTTTGATCTGACCCGCCTCGATATATTTGACGAGGTTCTGCATCACCTGCGGGTCAATCACGGTCGAGCCGGTGAAGGTCAGGTCGCGCAGGTAAAATGTGCGCAGGTCAAAATCCACCATCGGCCCTGCGATGGCACCGGAACAGGTATACCGCCCGCCGCGTTCAAGGATATCGATCAGGGTCGGCCAATAGGGGCCACCGACCACATCCGCGACCACGGTGATTTTATCGTCACCCAGCGCCGCACGCAGGTTGCCAGGCGCACGCGGCAGGATTCTGTCCGGGCCAAGTTGGGCGACGTCGGAGTGTTTCGCCTCGGACGCCAGCGCAATCACCCGCGCACCGCGCCGTTTGGCCAGTTGCACCAATGCGCCTCCGACCCCGCCTGAGGCTCCGGGCACCAGAACCGTGTCTTTCTCGGTGACTTTGGCGCGGGTCAGCATCCCTTCGGCGGTCGAGTAGGAACAGGAAAACGTCGCCAATTCCGCATCCGTCAGATCGGAGGTGATCGGCACCGCATTCACGGCCAGTGTGGTGGCGTATTCGGCAAACCCTCCGTCCCGTTCCGAGCCGTAGTAGCCGGTTTTGTCCTTGTTTCCGGGGTCATCCGGGTCGCGCAGCCAGCCGTCGGTGATCACACGCTGACCGATACGGGCGGGGTCAACGCCCGCGCCCACGGCGACGATATGGCCACAGATATCGGCCCCTTGGATGCGCGGGAAGGTGATCGGGTTGCCGCCCCATGTGGGGTCTTCCTCGCCCACCTCGTCAAACGCACCTCCGGTGGTCGCGTCGGTGACCGTCTTGGAGTACCAGCCGGATCGTGTGTTCACGTCCGTGTTGTTCAGACCGCAGGCGGCGACTTTGATCAGTACCTCATGGGCCGCGGGTTCGGGGCGGGGCCAGTCTTTGTGCAGCACCATTTGCTCCAAACCACCATGGCCCATCGTGACCATGGCTTTCATTGTATCGGGCAGGGTCATTGCGCGGCCTCCAGTATAGCATCAGTGCGCGGCAGCAGGCTTTGCGGATCATAAGCCGGTTCGCCCAACACGCGGGCCGCGCGGGGTTGGCCGTGGATGACGACCTGCAATGCCGTACCGGGCGTGGCGGCCTCAGGTTTGACGTAAGCGAAGGCGAGGATCTTGCCGACCGTGTGCCCATAGGCCACCGATGCGGTCGAGCCGACGACGCGGCCATCCAGCACGACCGCCTCACCCCCATGACCGTCGATCTCGCCATCTGGTTCGATTTCCAGATAGGCGCAAATCCACGGCAGGTCGGCGTTCAGGGTCTTGTCCTTACCCAGATAGTCCTTGTCGGTACGAGCAAAGCGCAGCACGTCGGCTTCGACCAGAGTGACCTCATTGGTCAGCTCGCCCGCGCCTTTGAACCCCTTCTCCATCCGCATCACGTTCATGGCAAAGCTGCCATAGTCGGCGATGCCGAGCGGTTCGCCCGCCGCCCAAAGTGCGGAGTAAACATCCAGACAGGCGGCGTTGGGCATGTGAAGCTCCCAGCCCAGTTCCCCGGCATAAGACATGCGGAACGCCCAGACCTGATGGCCTGCGATCGTAATCTCTTGCGCGGACAGCCAGCGGAACCCCGCATTGGTCAGATCGGCATCAGTACAGCGCGCCAAAACGTCCCGCGACCGTGGGCCGTTCAGTGACAGCGCCGACCAGTCAGCGGACAGTGCGATGATCTGAACATCCTCATCCGCACGCTGTTGGGTCAGATGATCCAACAGGCGTTGTTCAAAGAACGCGGCACAGACCAGATAGAAGCGGTCTTCGGCCATACGAACGATGGTCGTCTCCAACTCGATCCTGCCCCGGCGGTTCAGCATATGGGTCAGCGTGATCGAGCCAACCTTTTGCGGCATCCGGTTGGCGGTCAACCGGTCCAGCAGGGCATATGCGTCCGGGCCGGAAACCTCGACCTTGGTAAAGGCTGTCACATCCATGATGCCGACACGTTCGCGCACTGCTTTGACCTCGGCCGCGACCATGTCATCGGCGGGCGTCCGGCGGAAGGAATAGTGATCGCGTTGCTCGACCCCATCGCGGGCGAACCAGCGAGGGCGCTCAAAACCGTAGACCTCCTCATGCACCGCGCCCTTGGATTTCAACAGCTCATACAGCGGCGACGGCTTGATCGGACGTCCCTCTAGCCTGTTGAAATGTGGAAAGGGGATTTCGTGGCGCAGGCAGTAGTCTTCCTCGGCCTTGATCACTTGCCAGTCCTTGGTGGCGAAACTTCCGAAACGGCGCGGATCGAATTCACGCATCGAAATATCCGCCGCCCCATGCACCATCCAGCGCGCCAGTTCGCGCGTCAGCCCCGGCCCCCAGCCGATCCCGATTTGCGTCCCGCAGCAGCACCAATAGTTCCGCACACCCGGCGCAGGCCCGATCAAAGGGTTCCCGTCCGGAGGATGCGAAATCGCCCCATGCACGTCGCGTTGAATGCCCAGCTCGGCAAAGATCGGCATCCGGTTCAGGCTTTCTTCCAGCCACGGCATCACCCGGTCGTAATCCGCATCGAACAGCCAATTTTCGTATTCCCACGGGCAGTGATCATGCCAGACCGAATTGGGGTTCTCTTTCTCATAAATCCCGATCAGACCGCGATTTTGCTCCATCCGGATATAGCCCGAGACTTTGCGGTCATCGCGGATCACCGGCAGTTCGGCGTCGAGGTTCTGGAACTCGGGCACCGGTTCGGTCACGAAATAGTGGTGCGTCATCGAGGTCATCGGCAGTTGCAGCCCCGACCATTCGCCCATCTGACGCGCATAGGTGCCGCCCGCGTTCACCACATGCTCGCAGGTGATGGTGCCCATCTCGGTTTCCACCACCCATTCACCGTTCTCGTCCTGCGTGATGTTGGTGGCGCGGCAGTTGCGGAAGATGCGGACGCCTTTCTGACGTGCACCAGCCGCCATCGCCATAGTCACATTGGTCGGGTCCACGTGGCCGTCATCCGGCGTGTGCAGCGCACCCAACACACCATCTAAATTGTAGAACGGGTGCAGCTCGGCCACCTTTTCAGGCCCAACCAGTTCGATATTGAACCCCAGCGAGCGACCCACCGACAAGGTGTGGCGCAACCAGTCCATCTCATCCTCGGTATAGGCCAAACGGAACGAGCCACAGCCATGCCATGTCACCGGCTGGCCCGTCTCGGCCTCCAATGCGCCAGAATACAGGCTAATGTTGTAGTCCACGCATTTGCCCAGCCCAAAGCTCGAGGTCGAATGCGTGATCTGCCCTGCCGCGTGCCACGTGCTGCCGCTGGTCAGCTCGGCCTTTTCCAGCAGGACAGTGTCTTCGCCCCAGCCTTCATGCGCCAGATGATAGGCCAGACCGACCCCCATGACGCCGCCTCCGACGATGACCACGCGGGTGTGGGCGGGCAATTTCTTCTCGGACATGACATTTCCTCTTCCCGAGTCGCTTTTCTGCTCGACAGGCTAATTCCACATTTGTACCATCGTCAATCATGAATGACACAAATGTATCATCAATCGTTCTCGACCGCCTGACCGAAGAATGGGACGCCCTGACACCCGAGGCGCAGAAGGCCGCGCGCTATGTGCTGGAAAACCCAACAGACGTTGGGGTTTCCACAGTGCGCGAGATTGCCGAGGCCGCGAAGGTCAAGCCCAACACCTTTGTCCGCATGGCCCGGCAAGTAGGCTTTGAAGGCTATGAGGATTTCCGCGCCCCGTTTCGCGACGCGATTCGGCAAGGTGGCGTGTCCTTCCCCGATCGCGCCCGCTGGTTGCAGGATATCGGGAAATCGGGAGAGTTGGGCGGGCTTTACGCCGATATGGTCGGTGCCGCGATCCGCAATATCGAGGAAACCTTTGCCGGGGTAGATGCGGCCCGCCTGAAGGCCGCGGCCGAAGATATCTGGAAATGCCGCCAAATCTTCACACTGGGCGTTGGCGTGAATAACGCGAACGCCCGCAATTTCACCTATCTGGCGTCAACAGGAATGAAGCAGTTCCACGCCATCCCCCGCCCCGGATCGACCCCTGTGGACGACCTAGCCTGGGCCGATGAACAGGACGTGCTGATCGCCATCACCTGCCACCCCTACCGGACCGAGGTCATCGACGCGATCAAACTGGCCCGGCAACAGGGGCTGACTGTGGTGGGCATCTCGGACAGCCCGGCCAGTCCGGTCATTCTGAACGCGCAGCACGGCTTTGTCGTGGCCGCCGATACGCCGCAATTCTTCCCCTCGTCCGTTTCGACCATCGCTTTGCTGGAAACGCTGCTGTCCTTTGTGGTGGCCGTATCGAGCGACGAAATCGTCGAGCGGGTGGATCGGTTTCACCAACGCAGACACCAACTTGGCCTCTACGCGGAGGAGCCTGAATGAACGCCCCCCTCACCCACTCACTGGACGCGCGCTATTATACCGATCCCGCGATCTTCGCGCAGGAAATGCAGGGGCTTCTGGCCCGAACGTGGCAATTCGCCGGGCACGTGGCACAGGTGCGTGAACCGGGCGACTATTTCGCGTTCGAGATCGCGGGGCAAAACCTGTTCTGCATCCGGGGCCGCGACGGTGAAATCCGCACGTTCTACAACGTCTGCCAACACCGCGCCCATGAGATGGTCAGCGGCGCAGGCAATACCCGCGTGGTCGTCTGCCCGTATCACGCGTGGACCTATGAACTGACAGGCCAGTTGCGCGCCGGGCCGAATATCAAATCGGTTCCCGGTTTCGACCGCAGCGCGATCTGCCTGACCTCAGTCCGGACCGAAGTGTTCAACGGCTTCATCTTCGTCAACCTCGATGATGACGCAGCACCCATGGATGAATGGTACCCCGGCGTGCGCGAGGAAATCCGCGCCTTTATCCCGCATATCGACGATCTGGAACCGCTGGAATGGGTGGAAATCCAAGAAAACTGCAACTGGAAGGTCAGTATCGAGAACTACTCGGAATGCTATCACTGCCCGACCAACCATCCGACTTTTGCCGAAGGAGTCGTCAAGCCCGAGACCTATGACATTCAGCCCGACGCCAGCGGCGGTTACGTCCTGCGGCACACAACCGAGTGTCAGAGCCTCGACAAGATGACCTATCCCATCGACATGTCAGTGCCACACGCGGGCGACTATCAGTCATGGTTCCTGTGGCCGATGTTCTCATTCCAGTGCTACCCCGGCAACGTGCTGAACACCTATCACTGGCGCGCGCATGACGCCGATCACTGCACCGTCTGGCGCGGCTGGTACACCGAGGGTGGATCCGAAAGCGCCGTGATCCGGCAACTGGCCGTGCAAGACCGTGAAACCACCGTGGAAGAAGATATCCGCCTGGTGGAATCCGTTCATCGCGGCCTGAAATCCCGCGGCTATCGTCCCGGACCATTGGTCTTGGACCCCGGTTGTGGTGTGATGTCGGAACACTCGATCGCCCGGCTGCAACAATGGATGCGCGAGGCCGTGGACTGATGTCCTGCGCAAGCGACCGAGACCTGAACAGCAGAGGATAAAATGGCAGATATTTTCGACGAAGACCTGTTCCTGAAAGGGCTGGAACAACGCAAAGGCACTCTGGGCGCGGAATATGTCGAGAAGAATCTGGCCGCAGCCGATGACTTCACCCGCCCGTTTCAAGAGGCCATGACCGCGTGGTGCTGGGGCTTTGGCTGGGGCGATGACGTGATCGACGCCAAGACACGGTCGATGATGAACCTGTCGATGATCGGCGCATTGGGCAAGATGCATGAATGGGAAATCCACTGCAAAGGCGCGATCAACAACGGTGTAACGCCCGAAGAAATCCGCGCCATCATTCACGTGATCGGCATTTACTGCGGCGTCCCGCAGGCATTGGAATGCTTCCGCGTCGCACGAAAGGTTCTGGGATACACTTAACCGACCCGACACGCGGCAGGTCCGGCACAACTCACCGGGTCACGACGACCCCGTGCTTAAACTGCCGGTAATGCCAGCCTCGCAAAAGTTCAGCAGGTTCTCGATCATGTCCTCTGCCTCGGGTCCACCGTCGGACCCGGACAGGGCTGAAATACGCCAGTCGGACGTACACAAAGCCAGCATCGCAGACACCGCATAGACCAACGACGCGGACACACGGTTTGGGTCAGCGTTGGGGAACCGTGCACACAAGGCCTGAACCGCGAAGGATGCGGCGGGATCGAAATGCACCTTTGCCAGCGCCCGCCAGCGCGTATCCGCGGAAACCATCGCCACGATACGCGCGTAAGCCAACCATTGAGGATCACCGCCGAATGCGCGCGTGATCAGCGGCAGCATATAGGCCGCGACAAAGTCCCTGACCCGCCAATCCTGACCCTCCAGCGCCTTGATCGCAGCAAGGCGTTCTTCGGACAGAACAGAGGCCCGGCGCGCGACGATCCGTTCAAACAATTCTTCTTTCGGGCCGCCGTGAAAGTTCACGTTCGCCTTCTGAACCTGCGCCCGTTCCGCGATGTCTCGAATCGATGCGCCCTCGAATCCCCGTTCGGAAAAAACCTGCTCTGCCGCGTCCAGGATTCGCTCTCGCGCAGCTACAGATCGCTGCGACGGCGCCCTTTTTCTTTCTTTTACAGCGTGTTGTGACATCTCAAAAATCAGTTTGCCTTATTTAGAACGATCGTTCAAGGTAAATGACGTCGCAGGAGGAGAGACGCATGGAGCAGGTGCAGTTGGGAGCGGGCCAACCGGTAAAGGTGAAGGCCCGCCCGGAAGATAGTTTTGCACTGATCGGGGCCGGGCCCATGGGTCTTGCGATGGCAAAAACGCTCATCGAGCAGGGCGTGCCGTTTCAAGGGTTTGAACTGGCAGATGATGTGGGTGGTCTGTGGAACATTGATGCACCTCGGTCCACGATGTACGAGACCGCCCACCTCATTTCTTCAAAACGCATGACCGAATTCGCAGATTTCCCAATGCTTGAGGAAACGGCCGAATATCCGTCACACCGCGAATTGAAGACCTATTTTCAGGACTTCGCCAACGCGTTCGATTTGTATCAGCACTTCCATTTCGGAGCCGAGGTCCTAAGCACCACACCGCTGGACAAAGGCGGGTGGGAAGTCCGCTGGCGCGACTCGTCCGGCACCGAGCAGACACAGCAGTTCGCGGGCGTTCTGATCGCCAACGGAACCCTGTCGGAACCCAACATGCCAGAGTTTGAGGGCACGTTCACCGGCGAGTTCATTCACGCTTCGCACTACCGTTTTCCAACCCAATTCGCGGGCAAAAGGGTTTTGGTCATCGGTGCGGGAAACTCGGGCTGTGATATTGCCGTGGATGCGATCCATCATGGCGTTTCCTGCGACATTTCCATGCGTCGCGGATATTACTTTGTTCCGAAATATGTATTCGGCAAACCCGCTGACACAATGGGCGGCAAAATTCGTCTTCCGATGTGGCTGAAGCGCAAGGTGGATGGCGCAATTCTAAAGTGGTTCGTGGGAAACCCTCAGAAATACGGGTTTCCAAAACCGGATTACGAGCTGTACGAATCCCACCCCGTCGTGAATTCGCTTATCCTGTTCCACGCTGGGCATGGCGACCTGACAGTGCGCCCTGACATTGCGCGATTTGAAGGCAATACCGTCCACTTCCGCGATGGCAGTTCGGCCGAGTACGACATGGTTCTGGCGGCGACCGGCTACAAGCTGCACTACCCATTCATCGACAAGTCGCTTTTGAACTGGAAAGGGGATGCGCCGCATCTTTACCTGAACTGCATGCATCCTGAACGGGATGACGTGTTCGTGTTGGGCATGGTCGAAGCGTCCGGGCTGGGCTGGCAGGGCCGACACGAGCAGGCCGAAATGATCGCCAGGTATATTGCCGGGCTGCGGTCTGGAAACACGGCAGCACAAGCGATCCGCGCGACCAAGGCCGAAGGGTTTGAACGGGCAACGGGCGGCATGAACTATATCGACCTGCCCCGCATGGCCTACTACGTCGACAAGGCAACCTATCGGCGCGAAGTGACGGGCCAGATCGCAGCTCTCAGGGCGGCGGAAAGATGAATGGGATCGACCAGGTCGCGCTGAACTTTGACGCGAGCAATCTGAGGCTTTTGAACGCCATCCTTGCCGTTGTCATGTTTTCGATCGCGCTGGACCTTCGACTTGATGACTTTCGACGGGTAGCGCGGGGGCCCAAACCCCTGATCGTCGGGCTGACTTCGCAGTTCATCATTTTGCCGGCCCTGACCTTCCTGATGATCGTCGCGTTGAAACCCATGCCCTCTGTCGCGATGGGGCTTATTCTTGTCGCGGCCTGTCCCGGTGGGAACATCTCGAATTTCATGACCCATCGGGCAAAGGGCAATGTCGCGCTATCCGTGTCGATGACGGCCTTCGCAACCGTCGCAGCGATCATCGTCACACCTGCAAATATCGCGTTTTGGGGCAACCTCTATGGCCCCACCCGTGAAATCCTGCAACGCACGGAGATCGACCCGGTCGCGGTGGCCATCACCGTGGGGTTCATGCTGATCCTGCCGCTAATCCTTGGAATGATCGTCAATGCGCGCTTTACACGGTTCGCCGATCGCATTCGCCGCCCCATGCAGTGGCTGTCTATGGCCATCTTCGTTGCGTTCATCGTCGTTGCGCTTGCCGCGAACTGGGACAACTTCCTTCAGTTTGCCGGGGCGATCGTAGGGCTGGTCATCCTTCACAATGCGCTGGCCTTTCTGGGCGGCTACTTCACCGCCACCGCCGCCGGCCTGTCCGAGCGTGATCGCCGTTCCGTTACGATTGAGACCGGAATTCAGAACTCGGGGCTGGGGCTGATCCTGATCTTCGCCTTCTTCGGCGGCATGGGCGGTATGGCCGTTGCTGCCGCGCTGTGGGGGATATGGCACGCGATATCAGGGATCGCCCTTGCCGCGTTTTTTGCCAGACGAGAGATACCGCAATGAGCCGGATTCTGATCACTGGTGCCGCCGGAGCCATCGGAACGGCGTTGCTGCGCCGTCTTGGGCCCCATTCCGATATTGAGGTCATCGCCACCGATATTCGGGAACCGTCGGACCTGCCAGCAAACACGCGGTTCAGGAAGATGGACGTGACGGGAAGCGACCCGCAATCCGTTATCCTCGAAGAACGTCCTGACACGATTGTTCACCTTGCCTCGATTGTGACGCCAGGACCAGACTCGACCCGCGAATTGGAATATAGGGTCGATGTCGAAGGCACGCGCAATGTGCTGGACGCGGCCATAGGCGCAGCAACGCGGCGGCTGGTGGTGACGTCATCCGGCGCGGCCTATGGCTATCACCCGGACAACCCCGTTCCACTAAAAGAAACCGATGCGATACGCGGCAATCACGAATTCGCCTATTCCTGGCACAAACGTCTGGTCGAAGAGTTGCTGGCCGAGGCCAGACACACCGCGCCGGATCTGGAACAAGTCGTCTTGCGTGTCGGCACGGTGCTTGGCGCAAATATCGAGAACCAAATCACCGCCCTGTTCCGCAAGCCTCGGCTTTTGGGCCTCAAGGGATCGGACAGCCCGTTTGTCTTTATCTGGGACAGGGATCTGGCGGAGATCCTGTTTCGGGCTGCGACTGACAGCCCCGCTGGTATCTTCAACGTTGCCGGAAACGGATCGCTGACCGTTTCACAGATCGCAGCGGCCATGGGAAAGCCGGTTCGATGGTTACAGCCCGGATTGGTCAAAGCAGCCCTGACAGTCGCGCATCCTCTGGGTCTGTCGCGCTATGGTCCGGAACAGGTGCGCTTTCTGCTGTACCGTCCCGTTCTGGATAACTCCGCGCTTAGGACAGGTTTCGGATACGAGCCCGAGCTTTCAAGTGCAGAGGCATTTCAACGTTGGTGGGAGGCCGCCCAATGACACAAACCGCAGTGATAACCGGCGGCGCGGGCGGATTGGGTCGGGCCTTGTCCGCGGCGTTGCGCGCGCAAGGGTGGCACACCGTGCTGATCGACCTTCCGGGGCCCGAGCTGGACTCTTTTGCCCGTGTGGACGGCGTCACCACCTTTGCCTGTGACCTGACCCAGCCCGACCAGATCAAGGAGACTTGCGCCGAGGTCATAAAGTCCTGCGCGTCGATTGATCTGGTGATTTACAACGCGGGCGTTTCGCAAATCTCTGCCTTCGCCAAAGGCGACATGGCCTCGCACCGCGATCTGTTCGAGATCAATTATTTTGCGGCGGTTGACTGCGCCAGTCAGTTTCTGCACCCCTTGCGGCTATCCAAGGGAACCCATTTGGCCATATCCTCGGTTGCCGGGTTTGCGCCGCTATTTCATCGCACCGCCTATGCAGCCAGCAAACACGCGCTTGAAGGATTCTTCAAATCGCTCAGGGCAGAGGAAATCGCACATGGCGTGCGCGTAAGTCTCGCGGCACCTTCTTTCGTGGCCACGAATATCGGGCGGCCAGGTACAGCGCAGCAAGGTTTCGTCCGGCCCGGGTCAGCCACGGACGGCGTTGACTATATGGAACCCGACGATGCAGCGCGCGTTATCCTGCGCGGGCTTGAGCAGGAAAAGCAGTTCATTCCCGTAGGTCGAGTGGCGCGGATCGCGCACATCGTGAACCGGCTCGCTCCGGGTCTGTATTTTTCCCAAATGTTAAAAACGATGACCAAGAGCGGCTCTTCCTGACCAAACAATCGCCACCCAGAAATCGCCAAGCGCTTTGCACAGGCCAAACGGCCAAGCCGGTTCAATAGCCAGGCGCTTATTTTTCAGTCGGGCAGCCCAAAACAGCACTCAATCGTTTCTTGATTGACAGGTTCCGTCATGGGCACGGCCGAGGCTCGTTCAAAGCACGGCCCAATTTCAATGGGTTGATGGCGGAGACGAAGTCCGCCAACATCTTTTTCGTTCAGAATTTTATTTATAATTTACCTATACTTAAAGGAATATTGCAATGGGGCTTCACGAAATATGTGCAGCAAAATGTGCAGCAATTTGAATGGGCCTTCGTAGAAATCAAAGCGTCGAACTGAGAGACGCAAGCTCGAGACAATCAGTGCTCAAAGCGACGTGTAGTATGCCTTCAACGTCTTCGCGATAGATTGACGCCGCAGCTTCAAAAATTCCTGGTAGTCCGCAAATTCGCCCGTCAGAAGTCCAAGCGGAACTGCGTTCTCCGTGAAGTTCTCTTCAAGATCCGCGTAGACTACGATCCCTCCGTATTTTGCGGTTCCTGAACTGCATTGTTTCCGCAAATCTGAAACATACTCACTAGGAGGCGCATTTCCGATGGCAATGTTGATCTCTTGCTGTGTGTAGACCAAGTTGGCGACTTGATTGTATTGAGACTGCGTAAGGCCAAGCGTCTTTTTCAGGTGATCCTTGGGGAAGATGTGGTGAACATCGCCTCTGTGCTCCAACATACTCCGCACTGTGATTTCTTTTGACAGAAAGCCTCTAGCATTGGACTTCACCTGAGACGCAAGAAATGTCCTGAAAGCCGGATGTTTGCTATTTGACGTTGTAAGCGCTTGCACCAAACCAACTTCCCAAAAGGCATCCGAGAGCACCGCTTTCTCGATACTTTCGAGATATTCCCCCATTCCCATCTCAGAAATCTGTCGAATGTCCTGGTCAAAGCGGGTTTCCATCGATCCCGAATATCTGGCGGTCAAGAGTGAGAGCGCGAACCACTTCCTGACAAATCGTTCTATCAACTCGGAGGCGATGCCATCTTTCCGCAGGCGCAGGAAGAGAATGTAGGCAAAGTTCAATGGCGCCTGGTTGAAGCTGAACGCGACCACGCTTGGTGCAACCAAAAAGAACACTGGCAGCTCAAAGTGTCCGAAGCCGCCCGCGCCGACATTGTTGCAACCGCACTAAAAGGCATCTCTGTTCGGCCAAAGGAGGCTGCGTGAATTCAGACTGGTGATTGCCCAATCCACATTTGGGTGACCCACTGACTGGCCCAAACCGAGAGTTCAACGCACGGCTCAGGTCTTCGAGTTTTGTCTAATCAGCAAGCTCATAACCTTTTGATAATACAAAGACTTCAAAAATGGCGATGAACCCAAGTTCATCGTGCGCTCCCGCTGTGCCCAAGCATCGGCGGGAGCGAAGTTGTCCCTGATCGTTTCACGAAGCTTCGTCGAAATGCAGGTGCCACGGCAGATCACATTCCCTTGCTCACGAATGCAGATGCTCCCCAGCATCTAACACCACCCGAGGCAGACCACGTCGCGACACCATTGGTAATTCGGAAGCTCGCCAAGAACACCCGCAAGAAGCGATGAAGATAACACAACCACCAAAGGTAAGGCCTTCGGCAGATTAGATAATTTTCGTGCTTCTTTTTTGCTTCATGAGAGAGGCTTGCAACAAAGATACGCAAGCGCACATTCGAAAAGACTTGTCATTTCGGAGCGCCATGCATACTTCAATCTCCCCAAGGGAGAAAATCGTGCCTTCAAACAACTCGAAATCCAAGCGCACTCTGCCGCTACCTGAGAAACGCATACACGCCTGAACTTATCGCGTGTTCGCAGCCGTTCGGCTGCGATGTTTCCAGATTTCGAGTATTGAAAGGGCATCTCCATGCAGCCCCAAGTCTATACATCTTTCTTCTACCCGCGTTTGAATGGGTGGTTCCAGCCAGCCTACGAGAGCCTGATTAAAGCCGCCAACCGAAAGTCCGGGTGGGATGCCTTTGATGAGGATGCACCGGCTGAGGATTCGATGCCAAAGCAGTACGCGAGGGACTATTGCGCCGTTGCCTCATTGATCCGTGTTTGCGCGGCATGGAAGGACACACGCGATCAGATTGCAGGCCAGTTGCGTCGCCCATTTTCGCTGACAGTTGTTGAAACCGGTGAAAGTGAATGGGTGGAAGCCACAGGAGACGCGTTTAGCGATGGTTTGATCCCCGCGATCTGTAGCAACAACCCTGATGCAACCAAGCCAAAAATCGTGTGCTACAAGTCGCGCTGGCGCAAGACCACGCCAGCAAAGACTGCAAGCGATTTCAATGAAGCGCTGGCTCTGGCCGCGAAGGAACCAGCGTCGTTGATTGTAATCGTGCCAAGTATCGAAGTGTTGCCGGACGCCTTTTGCAAGAAATCCGCTAAGATCATTTCCCTGAGCCCATTGTCACGGAGCATGATCTTGATGCTCTATGCCATGATGCACGGCCGCCAATGTACAGCTTTGATGACAAAGGCGCTTAATCAGATGCCATCCCATGATGCTTTGGCTCAGATCTCAGCTAATGAAATTATGTTGGCTCTTCGGACGCCCAAGCTGATGGCATTTGTCCTGCAACTGAATAAGTTGACGACGCGCACAAAAGCCAACCCAGAAGCCATGGATGACGTCAAAGGCCTGGGGGCCGCGCGGGCGCCGTTGAAGCGTCTCGTGGATGACATCCAAGCATACTCTGACGGTCACCTGAGTTGGGCAGATATCCCTAACAACCTTCTACTCGATGGGCCTCCGGGTGTCGGGAAGACCTTTGTCGCGCAGAAATTGGCAGAAGCGACAGGGGCGCATTTTGTTGGCGCAAGCTATGCTGCTTGGCAAGCGGAGGGCCATCTTGGCGATTTCCTCGCTGCAATGAGAGATGATTTCCTGGAGGCAAAGCGCCATGCGCCGTCCGTTTTGCTGATCGATGAAATCGATAGTTTTGCAGATCGCGCAACCAACAAGAGCGATAACGAGAACTACAATCGGGCGGCACTAAATGGCCTGCTTGAACAGCTGGCGGGCGCCGAAAAGACGGATGGCGTCTTGGTGGTCGGCACAACAAACTACTCGGGCAAGTTGGATGCTGCACTACTGCGCTCTGGGCGGTTCGACCAAAAAGTCCACATCCCTCTTCCGGATAGGGGCGCGCTGACAGAGATCTTGTCCGCAGATGCTGGACCGACAATCAGCAAGCAGGAACTTCACGCAGTGGCGGCAGAAATGCTTGGGCAATCGGGCGCGGATGCCGCCGCGCTTGTGCGTCAGGCCCGTTCCATCGCCCGCCAGGATAAACGCCCAATTGCGATCCAACACCTCCAGACGGCGCTTGAGAAGTTTGCGAAGCCACTGCCTTCCAAGATGCTGTATAGGATGGCAATCCACGAGGCCGGCCACATCGTGGTTGCGCACGCACTTCTCGCCGGATTGCCGACAATGGCCCAGATCTCACCGAGAGGTGGTCGAGTTGACCTTGAGCTGGACAAATTCGGTCATGAAACTCAAAGCTTGGAAAATCGCCTCGCTATTTTGTTGGCTGGACGCGCAGCCGAACTTTCTTGCCTGGGTAGTGTTTCGTCAGGTGCCGGCGCGGGCGACAAAAGCGATCTTGCTCAGGCCACCATGTTTGCAGTCCAAGCCGAAACACAATTCGGTTTGTCCAACGACAATTTGATTTGGCACCCGGTGTCCATGGATAACCTGCAAGATATGCTTCAAGATCGCGACCTGGCAGCCCGCGTTCAGTCGCGGCTGCGCTCCGCAAACCATCTTGCTCAAAAGACCATCGGCGAAAATGAATATTTGCTTGAAGGTGTGGCCCAATCGCTTGTCGAAAGGCGGCAATTGAACCGGGCTGAGCTCGAGCAGTTGTTGCGAGATTTGAAATCTGCAAAAGGCAAAGATCGCCATGCAGTTAAGGAGAATTCGATCCAAAACATGCGCTGGCTTCATTGACCATAATGTCGGTCCCGAATGCGCCGGCTCTTATCGTCAAATTCCCCATATAGAATATCTCTATATGGCTCTTTTGACAGAGGTTTCGCGTGTGTGTGTGTGTGTCGGGCGCGGCGGGCTGCTGCCGGAAACGTGAAAGGTTTGGCTGGGGCGTTTCAGGACCAACGTTTTCTAACGGCCCCGCCCCGGAGCGGTCGCCTCTTCGCTCGTTTCCTACGTCACTTGGAAGCGTGGGGCGTCACTTCCAGCTTGGGCACATCGTATCCGGCTTCCGTCAAAACAGATCGCGCTTTGTCGATATGCTTTTGGCTGGGTTCCGTGCTGCGCGATAGGATCCAACCGGCGCTTCCATTGGGCACCCCAACAACGGCAACCTCATACTCATCGTCCACCCACAAAACCCAGTATGGCGATTTGACAAAGGGAACCTGTGGGAAGCTGACCTTGAGTTTGCCAACATCTTCAATTGTGGCTTGGCCGGTGATGTCCTTTACCCTCGTGCCATTTTCAACAAGACAGCGGTTGTAAACGGACACCGTATCCTCGGCGATAATCTGATATTCAGCCGTTGTGTCTGTGCATCCCCGCTGGAAGAACACCGGGAAGCGGGCGTACTCAAACCACACTCCGGTGTATCTCTGCACGTCTAGTTTGCCCACGACGTCCATCGTGACCGAGGTGTCGCGGTAGGAACCCGAGCAAGCCGCAAGGGTTGAACATAACAGAATAGCAGCAAGTTTCTTCACGGGGATCTCCGGCATATTGGGCCAACCTCAAAACATGTCAGAAACAACAGTTCGATTTGGTTTCTGGCCATCTATCTGGAAAGCCAGAAGGGATCAAAAAGGCTTGGCACCTTCTCGCCTATCGGTCTGTCAAGAAAAGGTAGTATGCAATGCGCCGTTCAGGCGCAGCTTTTGCCTAAAGCTTCTCAGTAAATTCGCTTCTCAGGAATGACACCCCTGACCCCACCACGAGGGTTTTCTATATCGCCAGCACGGCGAGGGATAAGGTGAATGTGGCAATGGAAAATGGTCTGTCCCGAAACTTCGCCTGCATTGATGCCCACGTTAAATCCTTCGACAGACCGATCCAGCCCGCGGACAGTTTGGCGCTCTGTTTGGAGGAGTTGCTGTACCGCATTCAACTCTGGCTGATGAAGGTCGAAATAGTCCGGCACATGCCGTTTCGGGATGATCAAAGTATGATGCTGGGTGACCGGAAAGCCGTCCCGAATGGCATAAGCCAGTTCATTTTCAGCAACCACCCGCTCGCCGGGGATTTCGCAAAACGCGCATCCATCGCATCTGTGAGCGTAGCTCTTGGCCATGCCCCGAAAATCAGTGTCATCGCGATCTCGCTTCATTGCATTGCAGGAATAACAAAGCGCCTGAAGGTTGATGGCCTCGTCACTGCCGCCTTTGTTTCGGGGCAGGATGTGGTCGACTTCCAACGCCTTTTGGTCGGCCGATATCCCACATAGCTCGCAACGAAAATGGGCGCGCTTCAGAACCTCGTATCGAAGGGTGCCGGGAATGTACCCTGACGACTTTGATCTATGCGACCATATCTTGTCGCCACGCTTCCCGATGAACGTATCGATTTTCTGATCGCAAATCCTGATGAGGTCTTTGATCTCGGCATCTTGGAGGCCCGAATTCTCTGCAAGTTGATAAGCTTGGATTTCCCGGCCGGATTTAATGGGCTGCACAATGCCATTGTTTGTGAGAACACGTCCCACCATGTTCTTCGTGCGGATCATATAATATTCGAGCTGCGAGCGGTCATAAACCATGAGCGCTGCGGCAATCTCTTCAAGCGAGGCGGATCCACCACCTTTTAGTATTCTGCGGATCATCACCGGCTGGTAGATATGTGACATCCGCATATGGTGCTCAAGAAACTCCTGGAGCCGCACATATGCTTTTGATGGCGTTGGAAAACCTGACATTTTGACAAACTAAACGATCTGATTGTCGAGCGTCCAGTTACTCGGTGATCTTGATTGTTTTCGAAGGCGCGCTCGATACTCCAGCCACATATTTTCATCTTGTCCGGCAGCAAACATGGCTTCCCGAAGCGCCGTTTCGAACGGCTTGAGATCCAAGGCTGGCCTCTCCTTTTCGAGCGCCCTGTAAACCTGCTTGTTGAACCGCCCAGGCACCACCCTATGGCCAAGCGTCAACTCGCAGAGGCGTGCCAATTTTTCGTTTCGCAACTTGGTGAACCGGCTGCTCAGAATGCGACCGGTCTCCACATCAAGTTCAGGGAAAGCAACATGCCAGTGTGTTTCGTTTCCGATGCCAGACTTTCGCGGTTTCTCGTGCTGAACAATGCTGGCTCGGTTGCCAGACGTGTTGGAAACACCGTATTCAAAACAGATTTCAGCAAACACAGAGACAAAGTCTTGCTGGCTCATTTGCTCGTTTGGCGAAATCACAAAATGCCTAACGCTATACTGTTTGCCAGCAATTTTGGAGATTTCACCCAAAAGTAGGAGGTCTTCCGGGCAGCCACGGATCCAAGTTGAAATTTCGTTGCCCGCAGGTTTTGCAAGGTAGGTTGCGATCCGACTGGTATGCGCAGTTGGGATGCGCGTTGATTTGATAATCATGACCGCCCCCCCAAGATTTGGGTGCGGATCAAGTCGACATCTCGTCTGATCGCATCGATACGTTCGCCTTGCTCGACAACTTGCTCAGCGCGCAGCGGATTGAATGTATGCGTCTCGGCCAATTTGCGCGACAGAAATGAGAGGTTCATCCTGACATCGATCAGAAGCCCTAGGACCTCAATGGCAGCTTGGATGTCTTTAATGATGGGCTTCTTTCGTGGCGGCTTACGAGGTTTGGTTTCAGGCAGCGCGCCTTCAAAATTTAGGGCTCGCGCCAAGACAAAGCGCGCATACGCAGTTGCGGAGATACCCTCCGCTTCCGCTCCATCTGTCAACAAATCATGCAGATCTTCAGATACCCGCATTCCCACCATTTTTGTTTGTTTTTTTGTTTTGTTTTTAGCCATCTTCGTTCTCCAATTTTGATAGCTGCACGACTTGCTATTAGCGTGCGCAACATGGAGTTGTGCGGAGGGTTGCAAGGGGCAAGCGGACGTGACTGATCGGCCCACGGCTACCAGGGGCGGTTCCGGCCCAAAGCCGCCGCCCAGCTCTGCCTTGCCTTTCTGCATCCGCAGCCCGCTTAGCAGTCATTCGCCGCGGATGCGAAATCAATCACTCGTCCGATGACCGCAACGCGGACATTCCGGACACTTGATTATCCAATCTCTGCTTGGCTCCAATCTAAACTATGGAGGCCCATTCGGACACGACGGCCCACCCCAACGCATTGGTCCCACAACAGCTAACTGCCGAGATTTGCCCTGCCGCAGATGTCGTGCACGACTGCGATACGGGTGAAGCGCAACACGAGCATCCGGCAAGCATGCCCTTCTGCGCGATGCCTGACACATCAGCAAGCGCGTACAGCGGCTTTGTTGGTGGATTTGTCGTATCCCGTGGTGGAGATAGTGACGCGCGGTCTAGATCGAAGTCGTCTGATACAGGGAAAATGTCGCCCTCAAGCACGGTCCCCCAGATGCCGATGTCTTTGATCTTTTCCGCCTCTACCTCGAATGGGTCTTCTTCAAGGATGGTGAAGTTCGCGAACTTGCCGGGAGTGATCGAGCCAATCTCATCCTCCAATCGAAGGGATTGGGCTGCATCGATGGTTACAGCCCGCAAAGCGTCTTCTACAGATAAGCGGTGTTCGGGACCAGCCACGCGGCCAGATACTGTCGTCCGGTTCACACCAGCCCACACGAGAAACAGCGGTTCACCCGGAGCCATTGGTACGTCTGAGTGGAAAGAAATCGGGGTTCCACTGGCCTTGATTGGGCCAAGGGGCACGATGTCATCCGCACGGTCCGGGCCAAGCCCAAGCTCGCTATATCGATCTGACAGCGCGGTTACGTAGTATGGATTGCCGCTGACGATGCAGCCCAGTTCAGCGATCCGCATTGCTTGATCTTCTCTTGCATAACCGAAGTGGACCAGTGTCGTGCGGTGATCGGCGCGCGGCATCCGGCGCATGTTTCGCTCAACAGCGTCCAAGATCAAGTCCACGGCAAGGTCGCCGGTTTGATGAACATGCAACTGGTAGCCTGCCTCCCAGTAGGCATCGAAAACAGGATTGAACTCATCCGGTTGCATAATCCACTCGCCGTGGAAATCGCCGCCGACATAGGGCTCCGAGACCTGCATGGCCAAACTGTAAACAGCGCCATCGGCGAAGAGTTTCACCTGCTTCGGCATGAAAGCCGTCTTGCCTTCACCCCATTCGAGTAGTTTTTCCGTCTCTTCGATCATCGTGCCGTTTTGGAGGTGCAAGGCAGCCAGAGATTTCCCGTCGGGTATGAAATAGGTCCTGAGCGGTGCGTCAGGCCCGGAAAAGACGGCGTTGGTTGCTTCTTGCAGAGGGCGCGACAGCACGCCTCCCGGTTCCGCAGCAACCGTGACGCCTGCACGGTGCATATACTCGCGCGCCAGCCTGAGACCAGCGCCCAGACGCTCTGGTGTTGAAAGCACCGGTGCAACTGCGGGAAGAACGGCAAACATGCCCGCCTCGAAGAAATACCCGTCTTCAAAGCTCGACTGCTCAAGCGCAAGCCCCGCAAAGCCATTTACGAAGTCTTCGGTGATGCCCAGAAACTCCAATGCGGGCGTGTTCAAGATAAGTTCGTGTGCAGATCGGTGGACTATGATGATTGGGCGTGTGCTGCTGATCTCGTCGAGTTGTGCACGCCTGATCTCGCCATGAAAAAAGTGGTGGTATCCCCATGTCAGTAACAAGGCGTCGGGATCATCCATTGCCGCTTCAGCGGCTTGCAAGCGAGACTTATAATCCGCTTCATCCTCGGCGGCCTTCGAAAAGCCAGTCGGAATATTCCAATCCTCAATCGATATGATCTCGGAGGTCAGGGTCAATCCGGCGAGGAAAGGGTGCACATGCTGGTCGATCAAACCGGCAATGATCACCTTGTCAAAAAACCGTTCGTCCAGCCGAAACGGCTGCGAACCAATCCGATTAACGATTGCATCGCGCGATCCCGCGGCCAGAATACGGTCTCCGACCACGGCGACCGCGTTGATTGCTGGGTCGTTGTCCTCCATGGTGATGACGCGCTGCGCTGTGTAAACAGTGATTTCGGGCAGCGTCTGAAGCTGGCTTCCAAAATCCTGCAATGACGAGGCCGCATGAGTTGAGGTGGCATGAGAAATCGCGATCATTGACGCGCTGCCGAGGATGGTCATTGCGGTGCGGCGGGTAACGTTCAGTTTGGTCATGGCTCTTAATGCTCAGTAAGGCGAAATTTGCCTGAGCCTAGCATCGAGATGATCTTAGGTGGAAAGGAAAACTGCTGCCGATATCGAATTGAGCGCCAAGTTTCCCAAGCAAAATGATGCTATGATTTAGCGACTGACCTCGACCGCTTTGGGCTCTGAGCAGACATCGGATGCGGCGCGGCATCATCACCAAAAAGTAGTCCTTCATTGGCGCGCAAACGGCCCAAAGCCGACATCCAGCCGTCTACAGGGATGCTGTACCGCGGCTCAGCAATGCTGCCGTTCGCCGCATATGCACGATACCATGCCGGATCGACAGTACGTAAGTGATCAAAATGGTAGTGCCTGCAATGGTCAGTAGGGCGCCGTCTACAAGTTGCGGGTGAGATCGAGAAAGACCGGGCCGTTCGGTTTGAAACTTCGATCTCCCGCCGTAAGTATAGGCCGTTTTGCTACAACAAAACTGATGTTGTTCAAGCACTGCGATTAATTAGGCAGGTGCAACGGTGTGATGCGCTTTATCAGGTTGCCAAAGATGTAGAGCCAGATCCTGCGTCCATTTTGTTGAAAAGTTGATTTGACGCTCGTTGTGGTCTTTTGCCAACCTCCAAACAGTCAGCATTTAGGGAAACACTTGAAAATGAAATCAGGATACAGCGCGCTCGCGCTAGCTATTTTGCTCGCAGGCTCGCCGCTACTTGCTCAGCAAGCCGACACCGTTTTCCTGAGTGAAAACATCATCACGTCAAACCCCGAGTTGCCACTGGCGCAATCCGTGGCGGTTGCGGGAAACACGATCATTTGTGTACGCACTGATGACAGTTGCCGCGAGTTGGCAGGCGATGGCACCCAGATCGTGGATGCGGGCACAAATACCGTTATGGCTGGTATCATCGACACTCACTTGCACACACGCATCTTTGGGCAGACGCATTTCGTCATGCTCAACCTGTTCGGTTACAACGATGCGTCGCGTGAGGAGGTTGTCGAAGTAATCCGGGAGTACGCGGCGACGCTCGGGCCAGATGAGTGGGTGATCGGCGGCGGTTGGTCCGACGCGCATTTTCAGAATCCCACCAAGGAAGAACTGGACGAAATCGTTGGTGGACGCCCTGCATTGATCTCCGACAATACGCAACATAACGGCTGGTATTCGACGAAAGCTCTGGAATACCTCGGGATCACTGCCGATTGGGAGCCACCGAAAGGCGGCTACATGCCTTTGAATGACGCTGGCGATGAACCTTCCGGACTTTTGCAGGAGAAAGCTCACCTTTCGACAGGGTTTGTCGAACAGCACAAACTCTATTCTTTTGAGAAACAGGAGGAAGCGATTATTGGTGCCGCTCGCGTGCTCAACGCGGTCGGGGTCACCGGTGCAACGGAAGCTGCCGCCGGGTCCAAGGAGGGGGCAGATGACGTCTACGTCCGTTTGGCGCAAAAAGGAGAACTAACACTCAGGCACGAATTAGCCATGGTGTTCTGGGGCACCGGCACGCCAGAGGGCGATACCGCAATGATCGAACAATTAGAGATACGGCGGGCCGCAGTCGAGGATGCGGGCGTTGATCCCAGTATTCTCCATGCGAACACTGTGAAGTTCGCTATTGATGGAACACCGGGGCGTTTTGCCTATATGGAAGGCCCGTATCTGGACGGCACACGGCCGGATATGAACTTTCGACCAGACAACCTTGCAGAGATTTTCGACGCACTAACAGAGCGTGATTTTACCTTGATGCTGCACGTTGAAGGGAACGCGGGGATCCGCCGCTCGCTCGACGCGCTGGAATTTGCACATGAAACCGGCGAGCCCCTTCGCGACGACATCCCTCAGATTTTCACGCATGTTGACCATTTGTCTATCGACAACGCTCGTCGCATGTCTCGGCTCGGGGTTTCCGGGCAGCTTCAACTTCACTGGGCTGATCCCACCGAGGAGTACTTTCGTAATGTGACCAGTCAGAACCTGCCAAAAGAGGTGCTGGAGCGTATGTACCAGTTCAAACTCGTGACCGAGTTCATGGAGTATGGATTTGGACCTGACGCGCCGACGTCTCCTGTGTTTTCGCCGTGGGAAGGAATGGAGATCGGCATGACACGACAGGCTATGGGAACACCCGGCGGTCTTGTCATGCCCGGTGAACCATTGACCTTTGAAGAGGTTATCCATGGCTCGACCCTGGGTAGTGCACGCCTTCAGGATCGGGGCGATGTGTTGGGTAGTCTCGAGGAAGGCAAGATTGCAGACATCATCGTGCTCGACCGAGATATTCGCAGACAGGCCGAAGAGAACGTTTTTGAATTTCACAAGACTGAAGTGCTGCAAACCTATTTTGGCGGCGAACTGGTCTACGATATTGATCGCGACGGCGAACCGGACAAACTATTGACCGAGCCGGAGTGGGAAGAAGGCGACGACGAGAAACTGCGCCGAGGCGTCGCAGTTACTAGCGTGAGAGTGTCTGAGGGATGACGAGTCCGCTGTCAGCTTTTGCGATTGGCGCTCTGTTTGGTCTGATATCTCTCCCGGTTGCGGCACAAAGCATTGAGAGCGCATGGCAGCGCGCGATTGCGGGCCAGCAACCCGGTGGTATGCCGTTTGATCCGCTTGCAGCTCCGCTTGATTTGACCCGAACGCCAGTCAGTGTAGCGCCGCAAAACATGTCGACAGGTACGCGTGTGATTGGCTGGCAGGATCTGCTACCAGTGCATGTCTCCAGCGAAACGCCCTTTGCCGACATGCGACCGTTTCTGCGCGACGCCATGCGCATCCACGTCGAATGGCGCACGTCGACACCGCGCGAACGGGAAGATATGGCACTATTTGAACGCCACGAAGCTGCTCTTACACTCCTCTCAATGCATCAAGTTGACGTAGACGGCCTGATGAGAGAGCGGCGGAACATCATCGCTCAGAATGGCAAAGCAAGGCGCGCACCCAACCAGAACATTCTCGGACAATCTATACGGCTTGCCGGTTACGTTGTCCCGCTCGCCTTCGAAGAGAAAAAGGTGACAGAATTCCTGTTTGTGCCAGTTGCAGGTGCCTGCGTTCACAAGCCAACACCGCCTCCAAACCAGATTGTCCATGTGGACTATCCAAAGGGTGTTGCCTTCAGCTCAATCTTCGAAGCTTTCTGGATCGAAGGAGAATTGAACGCCGAGGATACACGGCGCGACGTCGTCTTTTTTGATGGCGCTGCAAACATTGAGGCGCAATATAGCCTGAAAGCAAAGACCGTAGAGGTCTACAATTCTTGGTGAAATCAATCGTCAGCCATGATTGATGCTTGAGCCATTTGATAGAGAGAATGTCCAAACGAACTTATGGATCCGTTGCCCCTTACCGGACATTTGAGCTCGAATAGACAGAAGGGCGCAATCTGCGGACGGCCTATTGGGGCCAAGCCGCACGCAGCTATTCTCCACTTGTGAGACAAGCAACAGACGATTTATTGGCTATTCTGAAACGGCCCGAGCTCCTCTGGCCCAGGCTTTCAGGCAAAGAAGTTCTGCGGCGATCATTGCGGCTGCGTTGGAGGTCATCTCCGCATGATCAAACGGGGGGGAGACTTCGACCACATCCATGCCGACTGGATCGAGCCCCTTCATGGCCCGGATTATGGCGAGCGCTTGGTAGCTGGTAAGCCCGCCCGGGACCGGTGTGCCCGTCCCGGGAGCAGTGGACGGATCGAGGCAGTCTATGTCGAAGGTCAGGTAGGTCGGACCATCCCCAGCGGTGGACAAAATGGTTGCGGCAATCTCTTCAGCTGGAGCAGCATGTACGGCGTCTGCATGCAAGATTTTCATGCCATAGGTCTCTTCGCCCTCGAAACAGGTGCGGATGCCCACCTGAACGGTCCGTTGCGGATCTATGATGCCCTCGCGAACCGCTAGGTTGAACATACTGCCGTGATCCATGCGTCCACCCTCGTCGGGCTCGACGTCCCGATGGGCATCAAACTGGATGAGACCGATTGGGCCGTACTTCTCAGCATAGGACTTAAGTACCGGATAGGTGATGAAATGATCGCCGCCCAGAACAAGGCTGGCCGTTCCTCCCGAGATTATCTCCGATATGTGGCGCTCTATGGCCAACGGGACGTCTTGGGGCACGCCCCAGTCGAAAACGCAATCACCGTAATCGATTGCTGCAAGCGTATCGAATGGATCAAACCGCCAGGGCCAAATTGGGCCCCAGGCATGTTGAGCGCTTGCCTTGCGAATTGCCTCTGGGCCAAAGCGGGTTCCAGGACGGTTACTCACAGAAAGATCAAAGGGAACTCCGGTGATCGCTACATCCGCCCCCTCAAGATCCTTTGTGTATTTGCGGCGCATAAAACTCAGAGCGCCGGAATAACTGGGCTCAATCTGTGAACCTTTGAGTGCGCCACGGGTAAAGGCGGCATCGATGCCATAGGATTTAAGGTCTGTAGCCATGGTGTTTTGGTCAGTTTCTTGTGATAGGTTTCATGGCTTTTTCTATTCTCATTATCGGCTGGATGCAATCTGGTGATCTTGATCTTGCAGCCGATTTTCGGCGGCGCAGTGATTATCTTAGTTGCAAAATCAATCGAATGTCAGCTTTCGGCAGAGGTCCTTGCCTATTATGCGGACACAACGAAAGTCAGCTTTCCGCCCATTTTGTCGAACACTGAATTACCCAACCTAGGAAACTTTGGGCTTGTAGTCACTAACAGCGTCAAAGGCGAAGCGTTGAGTTGAGTTGAGCCATTTGCTTCTCAATTCTTTCCTTGAGAACCAATTGCTGCCGATGCCTTCCGCAGGCATCTCTTCCCCAGAAATCCAAATCCATTATCCTTAAATCTTTCCTAAACCTTGTTCTGGCAATCTATCGGAAGCAATTTCTTAAGGAGAATTCGATTGCCAACACTTTCATTTTGCTCACCAAAAGGGGGCTGTGGGAAATCCACAACATGCATTTTAATGGCCCTCGAAACATCCCGGGCTGGGATGTCTGTTTGTATCTTGGACTCGGATCCCAAACGGTGGCTGTCTGAATGGGCTAGCGCGAAGCCGCTTCCCGAGAATCTCACTGTTCGTCAGGTCGAACAGCGAAACCTGACCGAGGCGGCTTTCGCGGCGGCCGAACGTTTCGACTACGTATTGATCGACGTCGAGGGATCAGACGATGCATCTTTGATTGATGCCATTCTCGTAAGCGACCTTGTCATCGTTCCCACCCAGACATCTCGTTTGGATGCGCTGGCGGTGGTCCAAGTTCTAAAACAGGTGCGCCAGAAAAGCCTCGTATTGAGGCGCGATATTGCGGCTCGTGTCTTGCTGACCAAGACAGAACCAGGGGCGGTCGAATATCGGATCACCGCAGAAATCAAAGCAGTCTTACAGCAAGCAAACGCGCCCGTTTTTGCAACTCAGCTTGCAAATCGCCCTATTTTTCAAGCGATGGTGAGCTTCGGTGGGGATTATCTGGACTTACCAAAAGCGTTCCAAGGATCCTCCCCAAAATCAGCGCACGCAAACGTTGCCGCTTTGGCGCAGGAAATCTCAACGACCCTCTCAGAAATTCTCCAAGCTGCATAAGGAAAAACAATGATGGATAAAACAAAACACAATCATATGCCCAGTCTCGGCGACATTAACAAAGTCGAGCAAGGTGACATGGGCTTCCCACTCGGATCGACCAGTAAGCCGAGCCTCGCACTCCAACCAGAGATGAGCCCTTCAAAGCGCAGGGCGGCCGCGCGTACGCAAAAGCTTTCCGTAAGTGTAAATCCAGATCTCTATGCTGCTTGGAACGCAATCCGAGAGGACAAAGAGCAAGCGGTTGTGCGAGCCGTCGAGCTGTCTCTGATCGCATATTTGGAAAAGCACGGACAAACGTTCGATCTGTAAGACCAGCCCTAAAAAGCCCGGCTCCCTGCCTTCGTTATGTGGGGAGTCGTGCCGTTTTCTGGGTCTCTTATTTTTCCCGTGGCCCCCTCTTATTTTTGGTGCTGACCTCTTATTTTTCCAAAAGATTAGGAAACCGATTTTGAGCGGCGTGGAATTGGTGGAATTATTGACTTTATTGTTTTTTATCAAATATTTATATGTTGACTCGGTCGCACTTACGCGATAGAAAATGCGCATTCAAAACGGGAGGGAACAACATGTTCCATTTCATCAAAGAGGCTTACCACCAGTTGCACATTGCAGCTGTCATCATTCATGTTTCGCTGGTTATCGGCGAAGTCTATGATTTGATCCCACACGCGTGACCAGGAGCAAATCATGGAATTTTTGGTCTATCAGATAAGTGAAAGAGCCCTGTTCTGAGCGCCGGTATCATGAGCCTGCGTTGCGGCTCACATTGCAGCTCTTGAAAGCGCCGCCTTCAGAATGGGCGGCTTTTTTGTTTTCAGCAGTGTCAGATGAAGATACTTGGCGTTCTCGTCATCTCGGCACATCCAGGCCGCCGCCGCATACATTTCCTCGAGAACCTTCAGATAGCCAAATAAGTGGGGATCAGTGTCCTTTCTTCGATGCCGGAGGACATCCAGTTTGCCACGGTTGCTCTTGCCGATCTCTGCACCTATTTGGCTGATTTCCAGCCATAGCGCACCTTCGGATTTCGAGTACGTCTCGATTTGTCCTAGAAGAAGAAATCGGCCTTCAGAAATCTTGCCGACGGCGCTCCAAACCGGTTGGCCGGGCTCGCTGAGAATGATGTCTCTGTACAATCTGAAGCTAATTTTTCCAGGCATTTGGCGCCCCCTTGCACAGGTAAGTGTGCGAGCAGATGCAATGGGCAAGTTGGGGGGCTATTTCGGTAGATTGGGCGGATTCCGGTCATTAGCTGCGTCTGCGAGGTGGTACGGGTTTCTCATCTTAAGCAGACATCCAAAATGTGCAAAAGTCCGAGGCAACTCAGCACTGCCGAAAGTTGGGTTCGAGCCCAGACCTGCCACCAAAAGTCGAAGGCATGCTGCACTTGCGTTCGGCAGGTCCAGCCCAAAGCCGTCATTGCCCGAAGGCGCTTTGACCGGCAAAAAACCTTCGCTAGGAATTTGGCCAAATTCGAAATCTGTGAATAGCCGACGTTGTTGTCGGTATCTCTTGCGCGAATCCTATGAGCTGGAGGTTCGTTTTCATGGAACTTGGCTTCTCGGAAAGATAGTTTCACCAGCTAAAACTTGCACCGAATGTTTATGGCGTTTCTACTGCGGCGGAACACCAGATCAACGTGCGGCGTTACATGACCTCTGACAACTTGAACAGGACTCTCATCTCGAATTGGTTCTTTGCTCTGGGGACCATGGCTTTTTTGATCTGTTTCTTGTGGTTTGGGCGCGATTTTCTGATTCCGTTGGCGATCACAGGGCTTCTGTTCATTCTTTCTTCTGCGCTCGTGGACAGGATCCAGCGCACAAACCTGCTTGGGTGGTCTCCTCCAGGCTGGCTGGCCCAACTCCTCAGCATCATCGTGATAGTGGGGGCGCTGCTGGTCCTTGGGCTGATCGTCTCCTCCTCGGTGGACGACGTACAAGACGCACTGCCCAGGTATCAGGAACGGTTGATGAGCCTGACGGAGAAACTAGAAGGGTTTCTGGGTCCCAAATTCGTTGAAGCTGGTCGCCAGGCAGCTGAAGACATCGAGATAGGGTCTTGGTTAGGAACGGCTGTGGGGCAGTTTGGAGGCGCAATGTCGACAATCGGTCTCGTCGCGCTGTACCTTGCTTTTCTGATCGGCGAACGTCTGGCTTGGGTCGACAAATTGCCGAGGCTGGTTGCGACTGAAGAAGGAACCCGTCGCGCCCGGAAAGTCCTGCACAAAATTTCAGTTGGCGTGAAACAGTACATGTGGGTCAATGCTGTCACCAGCGCCATGAGCGGCGGAGTTGCCTTTGTCATTTTTTCATGGGTCGGCCTTGATTTCGCACCGCTTCTGGCACTGACCGTATTCGTTGCGGGGTTCATCCCTAATATCGGCGCATTTATTGGGATCGCGCTTCCATCTCTTGTAGCCTTGATACAGTTCGATAGCCTTACGCCTTTCCTGATCGTACTATTTGGATACGGCGCTGCTGATCAATTCATTGCCAACGTGATACAACCTACGATGCAGGGCAAGTCCCTCAACCTCAGCACATTCATGGTAATGGTTTCGCTGACGTTCTGGGCAACGATTTGGGGCGGTGTGGGAGCATTTCTGGCAATACCGATGATGGTTGTGACCATGGTCATCTGTTCGGAAATCCCGGCCACCCGTTGGATCGCTGTTCTGTTGTCCAGCGACGGTCAATTGCAAGATGGAAAAGAGTCCGTCGAACTAGACGAACAGACCGAATACGCGAGTGTCCGTCGGTCGCCTCTCTCAACGAAACAAAAGCTAGAGGAAGAGGCTAAGCAGTTGCGGGCCGAGTTCGAAAACAGAGACGGTTAGGTTCATAACTTCAAACGCCATTACTGCCAAACTCAATACAAAGTGCATAATCTCAAAGCCGCTTGAGCATAGACAACAGCCTTAGTTCACCCGATGGGTGTGCGAGGGCAAGTGTCCGAAAAGTTGTTTGTATTGATTGCTGAAATGTCCGAGATGCAGGAATCCATGTTCGGCGGCGACACGCTTGATCTTGGTTTCCATCGGGTCTGAGTTTTTGAGGACTCTGTAGACTTGGTTCAGCCGAACGCGACGCAGCCAAGTTGCGGGCGAAATCCCGGCTACATCCTGGAAAGCGTAGTGTAACGAGCGAAGGCTGATCCCCAAATTTGTACAAATGTCAATCAGCCCGAGGACCTCTGGAAAATCAGCTAGGGCAAGGTCTGTTGCTTTTTGAACGATAATGCCCTGTTTCGACGGCGGAGAAGGAACCAAGAATTCGTTGAAGGATTCTAACAATGTCCACAAGAACTGTTTTTTGAATTGGTCTACTTGAGCAGCATACACGGCATGGTCTTTTGGGGAACAGGATTTAGTTTTTTGCAGAAGGCTTAGGCCCCCGCGTTTGATCCTATCGGCCTTCGCCTGATTCAATACAAGGTTTCCATGGAGTCGGTGAGATAAGTCAATTCCCCCGGAAAGCGCGATCAAAATCGCCTGAACCTCTTCCATGGGGAATGATAATACTAAGCTGTCCCAAGTGTCGTCGGAAACGAGTTGAGCCTCTAGATAAGGCGACTGCATTACAACTGAGGTTTGCTCAACACTGCTGCCGAGCCAATTCACAGAGTTCGTAGACCCCAGCGGCAGTGCAAAGCCATACCCACCCGGAATGCCAACACCTCTGTACCTCATTTTGCGCCCCCACTTCTCGCGCATCACCTGAGTGGTGCCAACTTCCGTCAGTTCCATGCTCCCGAAAAACTGTCCCGGTGATAGCTGAGTGTACTCCTGGTCCCACGCCGATGCAGCCTCTTGCAGGTCCTCGAAATCGGTCGTTTCGTAGGTCGAGTGCTGCATGAAAGGCAGAGTCTTCAATGGTCTCGCTCCTTTTCTCAACTATTTCGAAACCGAAATAAATTTGCATAAGAGAATACTCGAAAGGGTGAATTTCTGAAGCCCGATTGCACTTTTGGGATAGTAAAAGCTGCTGCGTGCCCGGTTCGGTCTGTGCATCATAGGGGGATTACGGATCCGCTGATGTTCCCTGAAGGAGTCAATTTTTCCGACCCAGATAGCCTCGGCGACCAGAACCGACAGATCAAGAAATTAGGAGGCAATCTAATGAAAGCTGGGTTCATTTGTTTGTTAGCTGGGTTACTCACGTTGGGTGGTCTGCCTGCTGCTGTGCAAGCAGACGACAAAGACCATTGGGACCGTTCCGTTTTACCGATACCCATGACCGAGTTCCGTGGTCATGCCGGGTTGCGAACCAACGAGTCGACGTTGGATTTTCCAAGACAGGTTACGGCCCCCAAAGGCGCTCCGAACATTCTCCTGATCATGCCGGATGATGTGGGCTTTGGGGCCAGTGTGCCATTCGGCGGGCCGGTTCCGACGGAGGCGTATGAGCGTCTGGCACAGGATGGGCTGCTGTTCACGCAGATGCACACCACGGCACTGTGTTCCCCAACTCGTTCTGCGCTGATCACCGGTCGCAACCACCATTCCAACGCCACCGGTGTGATCATGGAACTGGGAACCGGATTCCCGGGTTACAACTCGCTGATGCCGAAGGAGAACGGCTCCGTTGCCGAAATCCTAAAAGGCAACGGCTACAATACGGCTTGGTACGGTAAGAACCATAATGTGCCGGATTGGCAATCCAGCCAGGCCGGTCCGTTCGATCTGTGGCCAACAGGGCTGGGCTTTGAACAATTCTTCGGCTTCATCGGCGGCGACACCAGCCAGTTCACGCCGGCAATCTTTGAGGGCACCAAACCGGTCGAACCACCGAACACCGAGGACTATCACCTCGACGAGGATATGGCCGACCGTGCGATCAACTATATCCGCGAACAACACGCGCTGGCGCCCGACAAACCCTTCTTTGTCTATTATGCTCCGGGAACGAGCCACGCGCCGCACCATGCGCCGAAAGCATGGATCGACAAGTTCAAAGGTCAGTTTGACATGGGCTGGGATTCCGTCCGCGAGCAGACCCATGCCAACATGCTGGAAATGGGGATCATTCCCCCAGGCACAAAACTGACTGAACGCCCAGCGGATATTCGCGCCTGGGATTCACTGACGACCCAGCAGCAAGAGCTCTACGCCCGTATGATGGAAGTCTACGCAGCCGCGCTGGCGCATATGGATCACCAGATCAACCGGATCCTGGATGCGGTCGAGGATACAGGCGAATTGGACAACACGCTGGTCATCTACCTAATGGGCGACAATGGAGCGAGCGCCGAGGGCAGCCCAGACGGTCTGTTGAACGAGATGACCATGTTCAACGCCATCGAAGTGCCTTTCGAGGACACCTATGCACGGATGGACGAGCTGGGTGGGCCGAATACCTTTGGTCACTTCCCGGTCGGATGGGCGCACGCTATGGATACGCCGTTCCAGTGGACCAAGCAGATCGCCAGCCACTTTGGCGGCACACGCAATAGCATGATCATTCGCTGGCCTGCCAAGATCGAAGGCAAAAGAGAAGTGCGTGACCAGTTCCACCACGTGATCGATATCATGCCGACCATTCTGGAGGCCGCTGGCCTGCCGGCACCGCATTCGATCAATGGTGTGGCGCAATCTCCCATCGAAGGCACCAGCATGATGTATGCATTCAACGATGCCGAAGCCCCATCGACCCGTCGCACGCAGTACTTCGAGATGTTCGGCAACCGTGCCATATACAATGATGGTTGGGTCGCGGCGACTACACCGTTCGACGTTCCTTGGGCCAGTCTGAACAGACCTAGCGATGTAATTAATGACTGGGAGTGGGAACTCTACCACGTGGCCGAGGACTTTTCCCAGTCCAACAACGTGGTGGATCAGTACCCGGAAAAGCTGAAAGAACTACAGATCCTGTTCTACGGCGAGGCGCGAAAATATGATGCCTTCCCGATTGATAGCCAACGCAAGCCGCGACTAGACGTGGCCCTTCGCCCCAGCCTGACTTTGGGTCGCGATACGTTCACGTACTACGACAACATGAAGCGTATACCTGAAGGCACCGCGCCTGATTTCAAAAACAAGTCGCACACGATCACGGCGCATGTCGAGATTGGCGAAGGGGACACTGACGGCATGCTGGTGACTCAAGGCGGTCGTTTTGGTGGATGGGCGCTCTATGTGCTCGACGGCAAGCCGGTCTACACATACAACGTTGCCAATCTCGAGCGGTACAACATCGAAGGCGATGTGCTGGCACCGGGCAAACATGTCATTCGCTACGATTTCGAATACGACGGCGGCGGGCCTGGCAAGGGTGGCACCGGCAAGTTGTTCGTAAATGACACTCTCGTTGGTGAAGGCCGGATCGACCGCACCATGGGTTTCCGCATTTCGCTGGACGAGACCTTTGATGTTGGCTCGGACGCGGGTGAGCCTGTGAGCGAAAGTTACCATGTGCCGTTCGACTTCCCGGGTGGGATCGAAAAGGTTGTGGTCAACCTTGATTTGGGCGGCTGATTGATCAGGCACCCGCCCGAAAGAAATGCATCTCTTGGGCGGGATCTTATTCCTTGGCCAGTCAAACTGGCCAGTTGCCCCTTTGTTGGAGGTTTAGATTATGAAAGCTAAAATCTTATTGCTGGTGTCGGCTCTCACGAGCTTTGCCTTTTTGGGCACACATGCAGTAGCCGAAGAGATGCGGCTGTCTGACATTCAAAGCGATGACGAGTTCTCCGCAGCGATGCCGGTCACGGGATCTGTCGAAACCTTCTTTGGTGATTTTGATCTCGAACACAGTTTTCCAACGGAAGAATCTGCTGCTCGGATTTATGAGTTGATCGACCACCAACGAGCCGCACAGCTGTATCTGTGGGCCTTGCCAATCGTAGCGCAGGAACGGCTTGCCCAGAATTACTTCAACAACTTCGACTTTGACTACGGTGATTTCGTACGGATCGAGTCGTTTAACGAGCGTCGCGGATACCTGACTGCGAACGAAACTACAAACTACGCCTTGGGTCTGCTCAACACTAAGGGTGCCGCGACTGTGCTGGATGTCCCGCCGGGGATCGTCATCGGCATGGTCATCGACATGTGGCAGGAATCTCCGACGGATATTGGCATCTTCGGACCGTTTGAAGGCAAAGGCGGCAAGCACGTCATTGTAGGCCCGAACACGCCACAACACATGCGACCCGACCAGAAAAAGCTTGGCGATGACTTCCAGGTTCACGAGATCGGAACAGACCGGGCCGTCGTTCTGGCTAGAGTGGCCGGAGCGGATGTGGATACAGTGCAGAAAACCTGGAACCAGATTCAGATGTATCGCTACGGTTCCGAACCGGCCACGACGGTTCACCCCGGCGGGGACAAGTTCCTTCCGACGATTCAGCCTCGTGGCATGGCATTCTGGAAAGTCCTGCACGCCGCTATCAACAATGAGCATCTTGCCGAACGAGACCGCCTGTTCATGTATTGGCTGCGGTCTCTTGGCATCGAGAGAGGGAAGCCGTTCGAACCGAACGAACGTCAAACAGCGGCGCTGCTGGACGGGGCCAAGGTGGGCGAGATGATGGCCAAGTCCTTCGTGTTCAGCGAACGTCTGGATGGCGTTTTGCGAGAGTTCGACTGGCGCTACGTGCTCGGCGGGGAATGGGGTGACGGAATCAAGTACGATCAAAGCACTCAGAACTTTGACATTTTTGATCCCCGGGCCCGGTATACCTACGAGGCGCAATTGACCTCACCTTCGATGACCGTACCCCGGCCCGGGAAAGCGCAGGGATATGTCGCCAAGTTCGAAGACTCGAATGGAGAGCGGCTCAAGGGCGAACAGCGATATGTTATGCTGTTTGACCGAGAACCAAAGACAGACTTGTTCTGGTCGCTAACGATCTATGATCCTGACACACGTGTTCTTTTGGACAATCGCGGGCTTGAGTCTGGAGATGATGTGACCATCGACAGTCTCGAGCACAAACCGAGAAAGAACGAGGACGGGTCCTTTGCCGTGATGTTGGGGCCGGACGCCGCTCCGAAGGGGTGGGAAACCAACTATGTCCGTACACTACCAGGCCGGGGCTGGTTCCCGTATATCCGGGCGTACGGGGCACATGCCGAGTTCTTTGACGGCACCTACCAATTGCCAAACATCCACCGGGTCGAGAATTTCGACGAATACACGAAGTGATACAAAACTGCCGCCTGCGATAAGGCATCCGCCCGTCGTGGCACCGAAACTCGCGTACTTGAGCAAGAGACGCCACAGGAGAAATGTCACTAAGAAGTCCGAGGAGAATGCTATGAACAGACTGACTTCGAGCCTAGTTTCCTTAGGCCTTGTAGCAGGTTTAGGAACCGCAACTGCCGCACAGGACCGGGAAGAAGGTCTTGGCTACGGTACACTTGATCCCGCTGACGTCGGTGTGAACACCCCAGACTATTCACCTTTTGTCGACCAGCACATGCCTAATCAGGTGTTCTGGGGAGACACCCACCTCCACACGTCGTATTCTATTGATGGCGGTTTTTTTGGAAATACTTTGGATCCAGGCGATGCCTATCGATTTGCCCGTGGTGAAGAAATGGTATCTAGCACTGGTAGCCGCGTTAGGCTTCATCGGCCTCTGGATTGGTTGGTTGTGGCTGACCATGCCGAGTATTTCGGGCTGGCGGACATGCTGGCCAAAGGCGATCCGGTCATTCAAGAAGATCCGGTAACCGCGCGCTGGTACAAGATGCGCCAAAGCGGCGATCCGGATCAGGGAATGCAAGCTTTCTATGAGGTTGTGGACTCCGCTGCCCGACTAGAAAATCTGGTCGAAAACCCTTCGATTCAGCGTACGGCTTGGGATAAATCAACAGCCTACGCTGAACAGTATTATGACCCCGGTGTGTTTACGTCGATCATTGGGTTTGAGTGGTCGTCCTCCTCTAACGGCAACAATCTGCACCGAGTGGTTATGTTCCGCGATGGTGCGGATCGCGCTGGCCAGATTATTCCCTTTGCAACCTTTGATTCGGACGATCCTGAAGACCTTTGGGATTGGATGGAAGCCTACGAGAACAACACAGGAGGGCGTACTCTTGCGGCCGCGCACAATGGCAATTGGGGCACCGGGTTGATGTTTTCTGACAACCGCAACAATGGCGAACCGCTAGATGAATCCTATGCTAGGAAGCGGATGCGCTTTGAACCGATCTACGAGATGACGCAGATCAAGGGGGATGGTGAAACTCATCCGGCCCTCTCGCCAGATGATCGCTGGGCCGATTTTGGCACTTGGGACAAAGGGGACCTTGGTGGGCGCAATCGGATCACGGAAGAGATGTTGCCGCATCAATACGCACGATCTGCCTTACGACTTGGTCTGAGACATGAGGCAACCTTAGGCACCAACCCGTTTAAGTTCGGCATGATTGGTTCGACTGATGCGCATACCTCTTTGGTCACTACCCGCGAGGACAACTTCTTTGGCAAAAACCCTCCGGCTGAACCGGATCCGGGTCGCTGGAGCCATGTCTTCATGAAGGGCGAACTGGAGGGAACCGATTACTACAACTGGGAAACTCTGGCTTCCGGCCTGACCGGTGTCTGGGCTCGCGAGAATACCCGGGAAGCGCTGTTTGACGCGATCAACCGCAAAGAAGTTTACGCCACTACAGGGTCGCGCATAACCGTGCGGGTCTTCGGTGGTTGGGACTTCAAAGTAGACGAGGTGGAACGGCCCGATTTCGCTGAGCGTGGCTATGCCGCAGGTGTGCCGATGGGGGGAGACCTGACAAATGCGCCAGCCGACGAGGCACCAACCTTCATGGTACGCGCCCTGCGTGATCCAGATAATGCGAACCTAGACCGGCTACAGATGGTCAAAGGCTGGCTTAATGCAGATGGGACAACCTCGGAAAAGGTTTACGACATGGCCTGTTCTGACGGTCGTACGATTAGCAATCATGCCTGCGACAGCGATGTTGGCAACACGGTGGATATCGCCAACGCCAGCTATACCAATACCGTTGGTGATCCGATGCTGGCTGTGGTTTGGACCGATCCGGACTTCGATCCTTCCCAGCGCGCCTTTTACTATGTTCGCGTTTTGGAGATCCCCAAGCCGACCTGGCAAGCTCATGACGCGAAGTATTATGGCATCGAAATGGCGCCAGAGGTTCCTATGATCTTGCAGGACAGGGCCTACACCTCGCCGATCTGGTACACCCCTGAAGGTTGAGCGCAAATGGAAGCGTGGGACAGGACCCGCGTTTCCGCCAGGATAGTGATGACAACTCTGTCGAGCCAGCGGCATCAACTTTTCAAACCTCAAAAGGGGAACACTATGAAACTGCGCTATGCGGCTATATTTGTCGGGATTTTCTTTGCATTTGCCTCGACTGCTGCCATCGCTCAGCAACGTCTCAATGTTGTGTTGATGCTGGCCGACAATCTCGGGTTCGGTGATCTCAGTGTTTACAACGGTGGCACCCGGGGCGGGATGCGCACCCCACATATCGACCAGCTTGCCTCCGAGGGCCTGCGACTGACGCAATTCATGGTGGAACCGGGCTGTACTCCGTCGCGGGCGGCATTGCAGACCGGGCAGTATTCCATCCGCAACGGCATGTCCCTGGTGATCGCGCCCGGGGCCGGTGGCGGGTTGCAGGAAGATGACGTCACCTTGGGTGAGTTGTTCAAATCAGTCGGCTATGACACGACCTATGTCGGCAAATGGCACTTGGGTCCGCAGGCTGTCAGCCAGCCACAGAACCAGGGTTTTGATCAATGGCTGGTGGGATTTTCCGGCACGAGCGACAGTTCCGCCTACAGCACAAATATCAAGGCGCTTGGTATGTCGGATGCCGAAGCAGAGGCATACGGTGCGAAGATCATCGAGGCCAGGGGGCCGGGCGAAACCTCCTTTGTGCGGCCCTATGATTTCGAATACCGCAAACAGATCGAAGGTGACATTGCCACTACGGCTGCCGCCTACATCACGGAGCAAGCCAAGGCGGAGGCCCCATTCTTCCTGATGATCGGGTGGACCCGGCCACACTTCCCTAATGACACAACCGACGAATTCATGGGCATGTCTGGCGCTGGCAAATACGGCGACTCGGTTATGGAATTGGACATTCGCACCGGCGAGGTTCTGGCTGCTATCGATCAGGCGGGCATCCGCGACAACACAATGGTAATCTGGATTTCGGACAATGGTGCGACGGTGACCGCAACGTCTTTGGACGAAGTGCATCAGGGCGACAACGGGCCATTCAGAGGGGAATTGGGGGACGCCTACGAAGGCTCAATCCGCACGGCGGGCATGATCCGGTGGCCGGGAGCAGTCGAACCAAGGGTCAGCAACGAGATGTTTGCCATTCACGACTTTTTCCCGACACTTGCCAACTTGATTGGCGCAGATATCCCAACCGACCGCCCCATTGACGGAGTGGACCAATCTGATTTCTTGCTTGGTAACTCGGACACATCGGCCCGCGAAAGTCTTATCACCTTCATCGGCGACCGCATCGCCGCCGTTCGCTGGAGGCAATTCCGTTTTTATCCGTTCGAAGTCGGGGTTACCGAAACCAACCCGGCTGTAGGCGGCTACATGGGTGCGATCACCGATACCGCCGGCTTCCCGCAGATTTTTAACATCGAAGCGGACCCAAAGGAACGAGTGAACTTAGCTCATGCCGGCGCAGGCTGGGCGATGGCGCCTTATCTGCAAATCATCAACACCTATCTCGCCACGCTGAAGGATCACCCCAATCCGTCGCCGCCGAATATGACGGACTTTAGGTAAATCAAACCCACAGCACTAAAACGGCGGCGTTTGTACCCTGTTGGAAAGGAATTGGTATATGACTTCTTCTAGGTATTTTTCAATTTTCAGGGTGTTGGTTCTTGCCACTCTGACTGCATTAGCTCTGCACTCGGAAGAAGCCGCTGCGCAGAACGCAGAAGCACAGGCAAACAACCCGCTGGCCGACATAACGGCGTTCAACATTCAGAACTACTACATCGACGAGTTCACCGGGCCGGGAAACCAATCGGGAAACCAGTTTGTATTGCGCTATGCCAAACCCGTGCAATGGGGGAATTCCAAATGGCTGATCCGCGCCTCGCTGCCGTACAACAGCTTCCCGGTCGGCACCGGGGGATCGACCGTCAATGGGATCGGTGATTTTGACATTTTTGCCGCCTACCAGATAGATACCGGCAACCCGGCAATCAGTTTTGCGGTAGGACCGCAGGTTGTCGCGCCAACGGCGACCGACAATCGGCTGGGATCGGATCAATGGCAGCTGGGCATCGCCAATGTCTATTTCAATGCCACATCGCCCAAGTTCCAGTACGGATACCTGCTGACCTGGCGTGGAGGGGTTGGCGATACAAAAGGCGGGCCCCGTGTCAGCTTGGGCGCCTTCCAGCCTTTTGCCTTCTACCAGTTGGGCAACGGCTGGTACACGGGCGGTGCGCCTATCTGGACATACAACTTCCGCAACAACAACTACTCTGTTCCCCTGGGCATTCGCTTGGGCAAAGTCGTCAAGCGTGACAAGACCGTCTTCAACCTGTTTGTAGAACCGCAATGGTCGGTTCGCGACAAGGGCGCTGGCCAACCAAAGATGCAGGTCTATTTCGCCCTAAACATGCAGTTTCTTTGATCCTCCAAACTTAAAAAAGAGAACTGCTTTGAACCGTCATAAGTGGTCTGTGAAAATCAGACGGCTGGCGAAATTGTATCGGACCACATTGGAAAGATACGAAATTGACGAAGCCCCGGAGTTTGACGGATCAGTTCAAAGCTAAAGTGACGATAGAAACGCTGCGTGGCGTGAAAAACGTGCTAGAGATCACTGCAAGCGTGTTGTCCAGGCGGGACTCGAATAGGTCGAAATGTCAGATGGAGCTTTCCGTTTCGGCATTCTGGGCATTAAATTCAGCGCCCAAAATGAACACGGCCGCCATAAGATACAAAAACACGATAGTCGCCATGATGCCGGAAAGCCCCGCATATGTTGCGCTGTAAGTTGATATATCACGAATGTAGATTGAGAACCCCCAGCCACAATTCCCCCACAATACGAGGGTCACAAAGACCCCAGGGAACACGCGTCTCAAAGGTCTGTGAGTTTGCGGAAGCCAAATGTGGCTAGCCGTGACTAGCAAGGTTAGAAACATAACTGCGATTGTTCCTCTGAGGATTTCGCTCGAAAACAACGCCGAATACAGTTCGGGTGCTGACTCTTCTACAAAGCTGAAAGAAGCTGGTAGTGCGACGGTCAAAAGACCCCCAAGGCTAAGAACGAAAGCTGCAAAAAGTACAAATAGGATGCAGATCAGGCGTGTGTACCACATCGGTCTGGTATCTGTTTCGTAGTATGCGCCTGAGACCGCTTTACGAATGGCGTCAATACCGTTCGAAGCAAAGAAAACGGCGAGGACAGCGCCAAAGGTAATTTTGGTCGTATCGCTTGCTTCCAGAACGGCCAAAATCTCGCGCTCAATTGGTTCCGCCAGGTCGTCAGGCCAAGCTCCAAGTACGAAATCTGCCAATTCCTGCGTGCTGATGTCGGCGTGGAGCTGCCCTGCGAGCGAAAGTGCAAAAATACAGAATGGGAACAAGGCCAGCAGCATTGACAGAGCAATATGACTGCTGTGCGCCCACCCATCGTTGCGGTCAAAGCGAACGGCTGTCGAAACCATCAGATGCAGAATGCGTTTCATGGGATCTATTCGGCCTATCCCTGTGCTGGATCACGCTGTCTCGTCGGGCACCCTTAGGTCCGTATCAACGAAAAAATTTCAGATGCTGTGTCTACGTTGATCGTCTGACCGGACAAAGCAAAGCTTTTTTCTGCGTCTTCAACAAGTTCAGAATAGTCCAGAGCAGCGCGATGGAGGAGCCCCAGACAAGGTGGTTTTTACATCTCCGTGTTGCGCCAATTTTCAGAAATTTCGACTGAACATCCTCAACAGGTTTGTGATTGGCAGACCATGGGTCTGGCTCAGGAGCTTTCCAAAGGACAATATGGACCCAGTGGACAGGATACCAACCAAGTTTTCCATTACACGAACCGAATAGCCATCTCACTTGATCCGGGACACTATTTGGCGTTGCATATTCAGCGTGTCCGCGGGGACAATTTTTGCGCAAGAAGACTTTTTTGCCTTTCTGGGTGGTTCGAACAATTTGGACCTGGCGGGTTGTGGAATGTGTCCTTAGTCAATCGTTAAGTCAGCGTTGGAGGATAAGTCATAATGGCTACTAAAGCCGAGCTTGAGATGGAACTTGCAGCATTGCGTCAGCAACTGGCTGAGCGACCAGAGTTGGTTGCGGCCCCTGAATCGGAAGCCGTGGCAACCGAAGCCAAGGAAGAAGCGGCCGAACCCCCAAACTTGGAAAAGGACATCGCCGATCTCTTGGCCGAGTTCGACGACGTTCCGCACAAAAAGACGATACTGCTTGCGCTTGGAGTGTTTGCTCTGGGTTATTTGATCGGTCGCTCAAGATAGGAGACGGGATATGAACCGAATTTCAAGAAACATCTCAATCGTCCTGCGCTCCGAGCGCCTTATTGCACAGCGTCATCTTGCGGTGCTCCGACGGCAGACCGGCTTGATGGCAGCGGCGGGCATTGCCGCCGGGGTGGGTTTGATCATGCTCAATGTTGCAGCGTTCTTTGCCTTGTCTGACATGATTTCTCGGCCAGCGGCAGCACTGATAGTCGCACTAGTTAACTTGGCGCTTGCCGTTCTTTTGGTAGCGCTTGCCAACAACTCGAAGGTTGCTGAGGAGACCGCCCCTGTGGCCGAGGTTCGCGACATGGCGCTGGAGGACATCGAAGCCGAATTGCGCGTTGCAGCAGAAGAAGCCAGGTCTGCCGCGGATGCGCTCAAGAAGATGGCGCGGGACCCACTCGGGACATTTGCTCCGGGGCTGGCGGGATCGGTTGCCAAAGCTGTGATCAAGAACCTCAAGACTTAAGCGGAGATTGGATAAAATGGTTTGTAGCTCGCTGCTCATTCTTAACCGGAAATCTGCCGCCCGCCCTGACGTCAGAGCGGCGGTCCGGCCTCTGGAAAAGGAACTCGGCATCGAGGTCACTATCCCATGGTCAGGCAAACAGTTGCGCAAGTTGATCCGCAAGCGATTGGCTAAAGGGGCGACTCACTTTGTTGCAGGAGGGGGAGACGGGACGCTCAACGCTGTGACTAGTGCCCTGCTGCGGTGTGATGCGGGGCCGGACGTAACGATGGGGCTTATCCCCCTTGGCACCGCCAACGACTTTGCCAGATCTTACGGTGATGATGGATTGGATCTCACTACATCGCTAAAGCGAGCGACAACGGGTGAGGCAAGGCCGATTGATGTCGGGCTGATCAACGGTCGCCCTTTCGTGAACGTCGCCAGTGGCGGCTTTGGGGCGATGATCACCGCGACGACCCCTAAGGAGGTCAAGAAACATCTGGGCGGTTTGGCCTATACTTTGACTGGTCTGGCGCGGCTTTCGGAACTGAAGCCCACGCAGGCCCGGATTTCTCTAGATGGGTCAGAGCCGCATTCGGCGTCCATTTCCGCCCTCGTCATAGGCAACAACCGTTACGCCGGAGGCGGGTTTGAGGTCACACCTGAAGCTGACATGTTCGACGGGTTGCTCGATCTGGGGGTTTTGACAACCGATGGGCTGCTTCCGGAAAAACTGCCTTTCGGACGCTTGCCGGACTTGACCGACCCGATTGCAGGACTTGTTCAGCGCAGTCGTTTCAAGCAGGCGGTTCTGGAAACCGAAAAGCCGTTTCATTTGAATCTTGATGGGGAACCGATGGTGGATACAACATTCGAAATCTCGGTTCTGCCTCGAAGGCTGAAATTCGCGCTACCTGACGCCTTTTACTGACCGTCAAAGCACCGGTGAGAACAACCTTGCAATCGGGGCACCGACGCGGATGTGCCGGGGTTGTTCCGCCAGTGTTTTGTTCAGAACCAACGACCTTTCAAAGTCCTTTTCCAACATGGAGGCGGTCGCATTGGCAGCACGGCTGTCGAAGAAAACGGCCATCGCCTCGAAATTCAAGCGGAAAGAGCGGTTATCCATATTCGTGGTGCCAATCGCGGCCAGGGTGTCATCCACGACCAGAGCCTTCTGATGCATGAAGCCTGATTGGTATCTCCAGACTTGCACACCAGCCTGCCGAATTTCGTCGAAATAGGCGAAGGCCGTTAGCCAAGGGATTTTGTGGTCGATGACCTCCGGAACCAGAATGCGTACATCAACCCCTTGCAGAGCGGCGTGCTTCAAGACTGTGAGCACATCGGCATCGGGTACAAAATACGGCGAGGCGATCCAGATCCGTTTCTTTGCATTTGCGATGGCCGTGAAAAAGAAAAGGGCGCCGGTTTCCATTTCGTCCCCGGGGCCGGTTGGCACGATCAAGCCGGACATGTTTTCATCCATGTGACCTGCCTCCCAGTTCATGTCCGGAATCAGGATTTCTTCGGTTGCCCAGTGCCAGTCTTCCACAAAAACAAGTTGTAACTGCGAAACGACCGGACCGCGAAGTTCCACATGCGTATCGCGCCAGTCACCGAACTTCGGGTCTCGCCCCATGTATTCGTCTCCAACATTCAACCCACCAGTAAATCCGACCGTTCCGTCCACGACCACAGTCTTGCGGTGATTGCGGAAATTGAGTTGAAACCGGTTTTTCGGCCCCCGCATCTGACTGGGATCCACCACGCGAACGCCGCCCGCACGAAGCTCGTTGAGATAGGTGTTAGGCAATTTGATGCTGCCGACCGGATCGCACATGAACAGAACCGTGACCGAGCGTTTTGCAGCGGCGATCAGGCGGTCCCGCAAAACCCGCCCCAGTTCGTCATCGTGCACGATGTAGAATTGAACCAGAATATAGTTCTGCGCAGCGTCAATGGCCTCAAAGATCGCATCGAATGTCTCGTTCCCGTCAATCAGAATGCGCATGTTGTTGCCACGCACTACAGGGAGTTCCGAAATTCTTTCCAATGCCTCGGAAGGAAACTCGGTGGGAACCTCAGGTGCATGGGCTTCGCGAAAAGTCTTGATGCCCTCGATCACCTCTTCGCTGTTTCGGCGCCCGGTCAGGTATTTACTGAACTTGTGATGACCCAGAAACAGATACAGCGGAACGCCCAGATATGGGGCGGTAACTAGGAAAACAACCCAACCTACGGCGCCTTGAGACGTTCGGGCCGATGAGATCGCCCGCCAAGCGAACCAGATGGCAGTGGCCTCCAGGAGGATCAGCAACAGGATCAGAATTGTAGACACAATTGGGCCCTCTTCAGCTTGCGCCAACTGACCGCAAGGTTTGAGGGTTGGACGTTCGGCGCGGAAAAATCAATTGAGTTTGAGTATGCAACAGTGAGGGAATTCTGCCAATTCTCGGAGCTTTTGCGAGGACATTTTTTTGGTCCGTGTACCCATTTCGGTTTTACCGAAAGTGTTAATCAGGTTCTCCGGAAAGAACTGTAGTATTCGTAAAGAGTTTTGGATGCTATTTTTGAGAACGAAACAAGCTCTGGTTTGGGCTTACTTACTGCCCAGGTCAATGAAGGAAGGTGGTTTCCCAGCTGGAAGAAAGTGATATCCCGTCAATGGACACTTTTGTCGAAGTGCGCGACCGGTTTGATCACTGGCTGGACGGCTTGGACCTGAGCGTTGTCGTTGCCTTGGTGGTCTTCCTTGTGGTTGTCGTCCTCTGTCGGAAGTCTTTGTCCCGCTGGATCATGGCGCTGATTTCGGCCTTACTAAAGCGGTTGTCCATCGATATCTCGGACAGTGTTGTGCAGGAATTGACACGAACGACATCGGTTCTCCTTGTGACCTTTGCCGTCTTTGGGGTTATGGAGGTTTTGAACTTTCCCAGAATGCCCGTCGATCTGTTCAGGCGAATTCTGGCTTCGGTGGCCGTGATTGCTGTGTTTTCCGGTTGGTACAACCTAAGTGGACCTTTTGTATCCCTGCTTCAAAGCGACCGCTTTTCGGACGTCCGAATGGAAACCGGGTGGATGGAGCGCGTTGCCCGTTTTGGCATCCTTCTGTTTGGTATCACCTCCCTTCTGGAAGTCTGGCAGGTCGACATCAGTGCCGCGTTGACCGGGGTTGGTGTGTTGGGGGCCGGGCTGGCCATTGCGACGCAGGACCTGATCCGCAACCTTGTCGCAGGTATGAACAACATGAGCGAGAAGCGCTTTGCAGTCGGGGACGCAATCCAGATCGACGGATCTTTCGTCGGCACGGTCGAGGCCATCGACCTGCGTTCCACCCTTATCCGGGGGTTCGATCAGATTCCCCGCTATGTCCCGAATTCCGAGTTGTCCAATGCGGTTGTTCTCAATTTCTCGCATCGCCACCATCGGCGGGTCATGCTTTCCATACCTTTGGTATTGAGCAGCACCGAGGCTCAGGTCGTGCAAGTTCGGAATGCGTTGCGGGAGCACCTGACGACCAGTGGAGATTTTGAGTTGTCAGAGGATGCTCCGCAACATGTCTATGTCGAAGGACTATCGGACAGCGCCGTAACGCTGATTTTCTATGCTTGGACAATCAACCCTGATTATGACAATTTCCTTCAGGTGAATGAGCGTCTGTCGCTCAAGATCCTTGAGGCAGTACAGGCGGCAAATACAGAGCTTGCCTATCCGACGCAGACGATAAACCTGCACAGCCACGACGCTCTGACAGGTTAGTTTGGAGTTTACCGAACGATCAGTTTTCGTTTTCTGATTTCTGTTCAAACTACCGCTGAACTTCTTTGGTTTCAGTTTCTAGTTCGGATCTGGATATCGTCAGCTTGGCTTTTCGAGCAGCTTCATTGTACGCCTCCGGTTACTACGGTTGCATAAGGTTCGGTAATTGGTTTTTCTTTGTAGCTGAGACAGTCCGCTTTCGTTGTGAGTCGCCTAGTTTGGGTTTGAAATGGACCAGTAAGCCAATTTTATTGTCAGGCTACGCCCCGCGCGTTGGGACAAGTATTGCTGTGCGATTTCGCTTTGCACCCGATTGGTAGCGTGATCAGAATAGAATTGGCATGACCTCGTTTCACAGGGACATGGAAATGTCGTTCTTAAGGCCATATGCGTATCTCACGTAGCCCGCGCCTTCACTGACCAATAGCACACCAGCAACGATGCCGATCAGAAAGACACTGACTTCGGGGTACAGGGCCAGCAAATACATCGATAGAACGACCGACAAGCCACCAGCGAAAATCATCCATCCTGCACCTTCTTGTGGCTTGGACATGATACCGACGGCAAAACGGATTAAACCATTCACGAAAAAGGCAACGATCATGATCAGTGTAATAGCCAAAACACCTTCGAGCGGACGGGCCAGCAGGACTAGCCCTGCAAGCACGTTAAACCCACCGAGGATGAGATAAATTATCCGCGCATTCCAGCCTTCTTTGGTAATGACCACTTGAACGAGCCCGATTGCCCCTCCAATGAACAGAGCAATTCCCACTACGGTTTCAACGATCAGACCAACCAAAACCGGGGCGAACCAAGCGGATCCGCCAGCAATCATCAGAAAAATGCCAAGAGCAAGAAACCAGCCCCAGCTTTTGGGATGATCATTGATGATTTCTGTCATTTTCTGCGCTCCCTTACGCTTCCATCAATCCTCGGTTCGGCCACCACGGTTCTTGGTTTGCCCTGCCAGCTGACATGAACTCTTCATTATGGACAGGAGAATTTCGTCTGATTGTGTCAGCATCTCTCGGCAGATTCCTGACCGTGGATAATTGGCCGCGGTCAGGAGTTACCGATGATGCTTCTCTCAGCCCTTCGAAAGTGCAGCGCGGAGTTCTTTCTCGTCGCTGACGGAAAGCGAAGTTTCGATAACTTCGCCTTTTAGCCCCTCCAACTCGCTCAAGACCTTGGTAGGTTGAGCAGCCTGATCTGACTGGTCCAAGTTGATTGTTAGTGCATCGTTGGCCTGCGTTCCATCGGGATGATGGTTTCCGGCGCTGGCGGTCGGTAGCCCAGAGCACTGTGAGGGCGTTTTGTGTTGTAGTGTCTCCTCCATTGTTCGATCAGGATTTGTGCCTCGCGTAGGCTGTAGAAGATTTCGCCGTTGAGAAGTTCATCCCTGAACCGGCCATTGAAGCTCTCACAGTATCCGTTTTCCCAAGGGCTCCCAGGTTCGATGTAAGCCGTCTTGGCACCGACGGCGGCAATCCAGTCCCGGACGGCCAGAGAGATAAACTCTGGTCCATTGTCTGAGCGTATGAAGCTGGGTGCACCACGAAGGATGAACAGATCCGTCAGGGCGTCGATCACGTTGCTCGAGTTCAGTTTCCGGTCAACCCTGATGGACAGGCACTCCCGGCTATACTCATCAATGATGTTCAGGGTCCGGAAGGCTTTGCCATCATCGGTCCTGCAATGCACGAAATCATAGCTCCACACGTGGTTGCGATACTCCGGCCGAAGCCGAACACATGATCCGTCGTTCAGCCAGAGCCGACTCTTCTTCGGTTGTTTCATTGGCACTTTCAGCCCCTCTCGTCGCCACAGCCGTTCGATCCGTCCATCGCTGACGGACCACCCGGCGTCTCTTAGCAGCACAGCGATCCTGCGATAGCCGTATCGGCCGTACTGCCTAGCCAACTCGATCATGTCGGCCGCCAGCCGGTCCTCGTCTGCCCGGCCGCGCGGGATATGCCGCTGTGTGGATCGGTGTTGCCCCAGCACGCGACAGGCCCGGCGTTCAGAAACGTTGAACCGGCTGCGTACGTGATCGATGCAGGCGCGACGGCGAGCGGGGCTCAGAAGTTTCCCTTTGCGGCTTCCGCCAAGATCAGTTTGTCCAACGTCAGATCAGATACCGCGCGCCTCAGCCGCTCGTTTTCCTTCTGAAGCCGCTTCAGTTCCTTCAGTTGGTCTATTCCCATTCCACCATACTTCTTCCGCCAGCGGTAATAGGTCTGTTCAACAACGCCGATCTGCCTGATCGCATCAAGACGGGACATGCCTTGTCCCATCAGTACCTCAACCTGCCGCAACTTCGAGACAATCTCTTCGGGCTTCGGTCGCTTATTCGCCATTCTTGGTCCTCCATTTCCTAAACATAGTGGTGGACCAGTTCAGTTGGGGAGGCTCAGGGGGACGCAACAGATCTGGTTCTATCCGACGTGACCGGAAACATAGGATTGACCACTCTTTGCGCTCATTATGGTGTCAGCCTTAGGACACTTCACTATGCATTCAAAGATGTCACGGGCCTTTCAGCTGCGACCTGGCTGCGACGCATGAGGCTCAATAGAGTGCATCGCGAACTGCAAGGCGCGATCTCGAATGGGGCTACAATAGGCAGCGTGGCCGCGACTTACGGCTTTCACCATCAAGGGCATTTCACGAACCAATACAAGCGGCTGTTCGGCTGCCTGCCATCGGAAACACTGCATCGCAATTAGACGGAAGTTTAGTCTCAAAAACCCAGTCTCAAGAGATGTTTGCAGATTTTGGATAAGAATGATGCGTGATTTTGACAGCCAAAGAGGCCACCATTGTCGAGTAGTCTGATGGTTGCGCAGCGGCGCCTTCAGCCACAAGAATTCCGATCAAATTTTTTAGGAGAGATACATGAAACTTCTTACCAATCATTTATCGGCGGCAATTGCCCTCAGCCTCATTGCGGCGGGCGCCAGCGCCTCCAAGGCCCATGCAAATGAGGACACTGTCTCAACGGAGCTTCCGCCATTGATGCAGCAAATCAACAATGGCAACTGGCTTGAGGAGTCTGAGGCGCAGAAATTGGTAGACGAACTCTACTATCATAGAGCGATTCAGGCCTACTACGACATGTTACCGGCAATGAACACCATTGGCCTGCGCGATGGGTCTGAGGCAGTGTTTGGAGCGGGCTACAACGTCATTCCGATCTGGAAAGAAAGAATGGACTCCCGCGCCTGGGTTCCGACACCTAACGCTGACGTTATTTATTCAATGGGTTACGCAGATCTCAAAGAAACCGGCCCATTGGTTGTTGCGGCTCCACCCAATACAGTGAGCATGCTCACAGATTTCTTCCAAGTAACGTTGACGGACGTAGGCGCCGCTGGTCCAGATGGCGGAAAAGGCGGACTGTATCTCCTTCTTCCACCCAACTACGATGGCCCGGTTCCGAATGGCGGGTATTACACGTTCGAGTCTCCGACATACAACGTGTTTATCTTCTTTCGCACAATCATGAAGCAGGGTGATGGTGGTCCAGATCCCTCCGAGGCGGTCGCGACGGCGGAACAAATTCGTATTTACCCACTTTGGGAAGTGGAGAAGGATATTCCGGCAATGGAGTTCCCGAACGCCTCGGGCAAGCGCCTCAACATGATGTATGAAACCGATTTCGACTTTTGGACGAAAATGAAAGAGTTCGTGGACCATGAGCCTTACTCGGCCATTCCGCCGGCTACTCGCGGTGTTTTGGCTTCCCTCGGCATCAAGAAGGGTGAGCCATTTAATCCAACTGCCAAGCAAATGGAATCCTTGAACAAGGCGATGGAAGTTGCACCAAAGATGATCTTTGCCTCCAGGCAGGTCGGTCGACCGGATGGCCGTAACTTCTATTACTATGACAGACAGTATGAACGCGTTTGGTCTGGAGCTACCGCCGAGTTTATGCAGGACGGCTACCTCGACATCGACCAAAGGGCTGCCTTTATGCAATTTGCATACAGCACGTCACCAGCAATGGTTAAACGCGTTATCAATGGTGGTGCAAAATATCCGGTTACTGCCAGAGACGCGGACGGCGAATTCTTGAATGGTAGCCACCACTACAAGCTACATCTGCCGGCGGGTATTCCGGCGAAGCTGTTCTGGGCAGTAACGCTCTACAACGTAACCGATGGGACGATGCCGGAAACTGACCAGTTCATGCCGTCTATCAATCAATTCAACGATTACGAGAAGAATGATGATGGTTCGGTTGATCTCTACTTCGGTCCGACGCTGCCAGACGGCGCTCCTGAGTCCAATTTCATCAAGACCGTTGAGGGAAGAAACTTCCTGACAGCTGTGCGACTGTTTGGAACGGGTATCGAGTTCTTCGACCAAACTTGGAAACCCGACGATGTTGCGAAAATTGACTAATTTTCAAATCGTTGGATAAAAAAGTTCTGAAAGCCCGCAGGGAACTGTGGGCTTCCTGGACAACTGTGATCGCAGCGCACCAAGGAATCTGACCTTTCACAATCGCGAAGTATCTATTGCTCTCGTGGCAACCGGCAGAAAAGCAATTCCTCGTCGAATCCACAACATTTTGTAGCTTTCTGAAGTTGACCACAAAATGACACCCCCAACGAGGCGTCGGGGGCACAACTTAAGTGAACGGCTGGGGACTTACCCCCCCTATTTCTGTTTAACGGAAATAGGGGGGGGTAAGTCAGGGTATGTCCCTCTCCCAAAACCCATTTCTTAATCTTTCGTTAACCTTTGATCCTAGAAATCCAGTTCCTTCGCTCTGAATCCGCCCGAATTTCAGCCGGTCCCAGGAAACCTCCCAGCTTTAATTCTGGCGAAACCCAGATGTCCGAGTGTGCGCGTGCCGGCAATCCCGCCGGCCAACAGCAAGAGCCGCCGGGCCGGAGAATGTGCAGTGACCAACGAAAGACCTATTTCAGCACCAATTCATTTTGATCGCTTTCCGTCCTGCGGATCCAAGAGCAGTCAATTTGAAACAGAAAACACATTCCGAAGAATACCAGCCTGCCAAATTCACAATATTGGAAGCCCGGCCAGGACGTATTCAAACAAAACGATTTCATGAAGGTGGCGTAGACAACTCGAGCCGGGCACGAAACTTCACATTTGAAGAGCGAGAAGTTTCGGATTTTGAAGACCTTCTTGCCCTAATCTCCGAACTCTCTCAATCAGTGCAAAAGGTTGCGGTGTCTGGATCTGTGAAGGAAGAGGTCCGCCATCACAAAAAAATCCGCCGTTTGGCCAAACCACGAAATGGCGCGAATCCAACTCTCGAAGACCTTGGCTGCTCCTGGCTACATTTCGACATCGATGATGTTGAACGCCCAGATCACCTGGACTGGGGAGATCCGCAGGCCCTGGCCGAATGGACCTGGCGCAATATCTGCCATGGATTGCCTGCGCTCAAGGATCTCTCGGTTGAAGGAGAGGCTTTCTGAAATCGAGAAGGTCTTCAATACTGCCCTGTGCACGAAACGATGAGATCGCCCCGGCCCTTCGACGTGATAGACTAAGCCATATTAGTTTTTTTGAAACTGTAGTGGCGAACTCCGGCTGGAGTAAACTTTACTGCATCGATCTACCGGAACCGCCGAGCTACGGAACCAATGACTTTTGCTGGAAATTCACAAGGTGGCTTTATTCGCAAAGCGGTTACTTGTCGTCGAAGCGGCGATTGTTTTCGTCGCTGAAGAGGCTTTGCTTCAAGAAAGCCTTTGCGCAGCCAAAGTTCAATAAAACCATATGGTTACCTAGGATGGATGTTTAATCCTCCTATACCATAATAACGTGCCGTGTTCGAAAAACCTGCTTCGAAGACTGCTTAGGCCGCTTCAGTGGCGACCTCGACTGGAAGTTGTGTTTTTGCGACGCGCTTTGTCAACGTATACATATGGCGCAATTGCTCGATAAAGGTCATAAGCAGTCGAACACGTTCTAAGTACCGAGGGTCGTCAGCGTTTAGACGCTTGGCATGTCTTTCGAATAGCTGATCTGACAGGTCTCGAATATCGTCCTTGAGCAACAAAACTTCTTGGGCAGAGCGCTCGTCACTATTCCCTACAGCCCGAACTGCAAGTGCAAGGCTTTCCCTTACACAAGTCCACAGCCCCTCTACCATTTCTCGGGTCGTTTGACTGCCTTCGGAATATTCTCCGTCGAAGAATGTTTTGAGGAGTTCAACCATATCAGTTTCGATGATGTCAGCCGCACTCTCGATATCAATAATTGCCGTCACGAGTTTTTGGTGGATTTCACTTTCGCTTTCCGTGAGTGAGCTTTGCCGTATGCGACCGAGATATTTCATGATTTCCGAGGTCAAGATGTCCACTTCATCATCGCGTCTTGCTACATTCTCCAACTCATCCTTCTTGTGATGTACGGCTCCTTCACCTAAAGCATCCATCATTTCCAATGCGATGTGACCGGCTCGCTCGATCTCCCTTCTGACGTTTTCAAGCGCGATTGTGGGTGCTTCCAGCGCTGCGTCATCTAGGAACTCAGGCTGGACAATAATGTCTTCCGGCTCGGGCCGATCCGGGACCAATCTTTCCGCTAGGCGTGCAAAGGCTGTCGTGAAGCCAATAAATATCATCGTATTGAGGACATTGAACATCGTATTGGCGTTCGCGATCTGCCGAGGCACCTCTGCGGCTAATTTGTCTTTACCATCCAGACCTTCTGCCGCCGCAGGTGAAACATTGACGGCAATATCTGCAAGTATGCTTAGGAACGGCAGCCAAATAAGAACACCAGCTATGTTGAATAAAACATGGACAACGGATGCACGGACAGCCTCTACCGGTTTTCCAAGCGCCGCTAGCAATGCCGTAACACAGGTTCCTATGTTCGCCCCCAAGGCTAGAACAATCCCCGCCTGAAGAGACAGAAGACCTTCGCTGGCCATGGCTATTGCGATGCCTACGGTGGCCGCGGAGGACTGGACCAGCCCGGTGAACAAAGCTCCTGCCAGAATTCCGAAAAGTGGCTGTTCCATGCTGGCGAGAATTTCCAAGAAGGGTTCATAGCTGCGCAAAGGCTTCATGCCATCGCTCATCAGGCCCATTCCGTAGAACACAAGGCCAAGGCCCATTATCATCATACCGATGTACTTGGGGCGCTCATTCTTGCTGCCAAAGGTCATGAAAAAGCCAAGCGCGACCGCGATCAAGGAATATGTGGAGAGGTTAAAGGCAAGTAACTGCGCAGTTACGGTGCTACCAATGTTTGCGCCCATGATCACACCGACGGACTGTGCCAGTGTCATAACACCGGCTGTAACGAATCCTACGACCAATACCGTCGTTACAGAGGAAGAATTCAGAACACCGGTGACGAATGCCCCTGTTGCAGCGCCCATAAACCGGTTCACGGTCAACTTCTGAAGAACATTGCGAAGCGTGTTTCCAGCGGCCTTCTTTAACCCTTCAGACAAAAGATCCAACCCTGCCAGAAAGAGCGCCAAGCCACCAAACAATCCCATGCCCAATTGCAGCCAGTCTACTTGCTGCTCTGCCGTTTCCGCTGACTGAGCGTAGGCTGCGCTGAAGCTCAAAAAAGCAAACGCAACAAAAAGGTAAGGCAACAACCGAGTTACCGTTTTCGACATGGATTAACCTCCCGCTGTCAGCTGAACCTCACAGGCCAACATCGACAATTTTAATCTAGAGCTGCTTCCTTCCCAAAGTAGCTAAGCCAAATGCGGTGTTGGGAAAAGTTCTGGTCGATTACTGTTCTAAAAAATGCGGCAACATATTTTGCTGCGCCGGAAATCAACCAATGCTTGCGGCTCACCCTATCCTCCAAGGTTTCCAGGCACCTTTTCACACCTTTGCGGAGCCACAATTGTATTGATCGGAACCTATCCATGTGAACTTTTTTATCAATTCTCAACGGTTTTGGACATTAGATTGGACGAGGCGCGGCGCGAAGGCGCTTCTGATGATGGGCGTTTCAAACCGTAAATTGTGGCATAAAGAGTCGGCACAAGGATCATGGTAAGAATGGTCCCGAAAGACAGGCCCGCCATGATGACCACCGACATTCCAACCCAAAAGACATCTTGAAGCAACGGCACCACGCCAAGAACGGTAGTAGCCGCCGCCAGTACAACGGGGCGAAGGCGTGACACCGCCGCTTCAATAGTGGCGTCGTAGCGGTCCAGCCCACGCTCGATTCCGGCTCCGACCTCGTCGATCAAGACAAGCGCGTTCTTCACCATCATCCCCGCGAGGCTCATCGCTGCAAGCAATGCGACAAACCCGAATGGTACCCCGGTAACAAGCAGACCGAAGATCACGCCAATTAGCGCAAAGGGAATCGTCAGCAAGATCACGATTGGCGGCCGCAAATCGTTGAAAAGTGCGACCATCAGGAACACCATGATTGCCACTGCCGGGATAATACCCGGAACCAGCGAAGACTGACTTTTCACGCTGTTTTCCCGTTCTCCACCCCATTCAATTCGGTAGCCAGGCGGCAACTTGATCTCCTCTAATGCGATTACGACGTCGTCGTAAAGCGTCGGCAGAGTTGAACCGAGCGCTGGGGTCGCCTGAACAGTCAGTGTACGGCGTCGGTCGTATCTGGCGATTACCGCTTCCTGAGGCCTCAACGCAATTCCGTCCACAACTTGTTGGACGGGCACCTGGACTGTACCGGCTGAAGAACTGACACCAACCGAATCAAGATTGCCGGTTTGAGCACGCTCTTCATACACGTTTCTCATCACAATCGGCACAAGGTCGTCATCGTCACGGAAAAGACCAATCACTTGACCTTCGTATGTCCGTTTGATCGCACGCGCGACATCGTCACGTGTGATACCGGCCCAGCTTGCTCGTGATTGGTTGAAGTCGGGTTGCACCTCGATCATGCGTTGACGCCAGTCGGTCTGCATGAGGCCAACAAACGGGCTGGCGGAAACTACTGTTAGCACCTCTTCGCCAAGTTCACGAAGGATTTTCGGATCCGCGTTTCCCGGTCCGCTAATTCGAAGTTCGAACTTCCAGGTATCCCCTGGCCCTACCGTGAATTTACGAATGGGTATTAGTGCATCCGGATAGAAGCTGTCCAGTAGCGGAGAAATGTCAGAGATTAGCGAGTCAATTTCCCGGAAATCATGAACATTGACCACCAGCTGGCCATAGGCGGGATTAGCAGGTTCAGGCTCAACGGGCAGATAGAACCTCGGTGGACCAGAACCAATGAAAGAGGCAACGTCTTTTACTCGTTCATCCGATCGTAGCTGTGCCTCAATCTCTTTCATATCGCTAGCGACCGTTTCGATGCGGGTGCCTTCAGGCATCCAGTAGTCAATCATAAACTTGGTCATTGCCGAGTCGGGAAAGAATAGCTTGTTTACCGCCCCAAAGGAGGACAAGGACGACATCAGTAGCAATACCGCGAGTGAGATCGTGGCAAACCGCATCCGGATAGCAAGATGCAGCACGTTTCGGAAATGGTTGTAAAGCTTTCCCTCGTATTGGTTCCCCTCGTTTCTGTCTGCAGTAGTCTTCAGGATGGTCATGCATTGAAGTGGTGTAACAGTTACTGACAAAACCCACGACGCAAGCAGCGATACAGCCACAACGGAGAACAACGTAGCACAGTACTCGCCGGCATTCTCCTCGGACGCAAAGATCGGATAGAATGCCATCACCGCGATGACAGTTGCACCAAGAAGGGGCAAAGAAGGCTTGCTGGCTGCTTCAATGGCTGCATCACGTGGCTTTTGGCCCTGTGAGACGCGAACAGCGTAGCCGTCCGCTACAACAATCGCATTATCGACCATCATTCCTAGTGCGACTACCAGCGCGCCCAGTGACATCCGCTGAAGGTTGATCCCCAAAACGCTCATCATTAAGAACGTTGCCATAACTGTCAGAACAAGTGCGGTCCCGATGACTACGCCCATACGCCAACCCATCGGTAATGTAAGCACCAATAGGACGATAGCTATTGCCTGAAACAAGCTCACAAAGAAACCTTGGACAGAGGCGTCCACATCGTCTGACTGCCAATGAACCTTTTGCGCCTCAAGTCCGACGGGTAAGTCCTGCTGAAGTTCAGCAAGTCGCGCATCCACACGTTTTCCAACATCTACTACGTTTTCGCCTGGGCGATTAGTGATTGCGATCCCCACACCCGGAAGACCGTTAAACCGCAGAAGTTGAGTAGGCGGATCTTGGTACCCTTCTACAATATCCCCAATGTCGCGAAGACGCAGCACTTCGTCGCCAGATCCAACTAGATCGCCAAAGGCAGCGCTTCTTCGGATCACGTCTATAGAACTTGGGCGAATTATGAGATCCTCAATGTCAGCGGCACTTGCGATTTCTCCCGTTGGGGCGACGCGTAGCGCGCGATTGGGTAGAAAGACCCGACCTCCATCAACCACTGCATTCTGGTTCGCTATTGATTGTGCAATGGTCACGTCCGACAAGCCGAGGTCTTTCAAGCGGTTCGCCGAAACTTCAAGATACACCCTCCGTTCTCGTACTCCCCAGAGATCTACGCGGGCGACACCATCTACCAGACTCAGCTCCCGTTTAATGTCGTCGGCGTACCGTTCTAGTTGCGCGGGTGAAAAGCCGTCGCCCGTCAACGCCAGCAAAAGGCCAAAAACATCCCCAAAATCATCAATGACTATCGGCTCACCAGCCCCGGGAGGAAGACTCCGAGCAGCCTCGCTGGTGCGTGAACGCACTTTGTCCCATATCTGCGGTAGTTCGTCAGTGCTGTAGCTTGCCTTAATGTTCACCTTTATGCGCGAGTGGCCTGCGCGCGAGAAACTCTCAATAGAATCCAGCTCTTTTAACTTTTGCAGTTCGAGTTCGATTACTTCAGTTACTTCGTGCTCAACCTCTTGTGGAGAAGCACCTGGGTAGACGGTCGAAACTACTGCAGTTTTGATAGTGAATTCTGGATCTTCGAGTTGGCCCAATGAAAAAAATGCTGCGACGCCGCCAACTAATATGAGCGCCGCCGCGAACCAAGTGACCGTACTGTTGTCAATCGCCGCTCTTTGCAAGCTCATTTCTCATCACCTTCTGCGGTGTTCAAAATTTTGACTACTTGGTTCTCCTTAAGGCTATGCGTTCCTGCCGTGACGATCCAATCTCCGTCAGAAAGCCCGCTCGTGACTTCTGTTCCGGTGGAAAGCAGCTGGCCAACTTGGACAGGTCGTAAAGTTACTTCGCCAGAATACTCGTTAATTACCCATACCGACATTTGGTCGCCCCCCGGCTGCAGCGGTCGAAGGGAACTAGCCGGTACAATAACACCGGATGCCCGGTTTGGTTCCGTTACCTTGCTCGCTCGGGCGCTGCCTGACATGCCGGGCAGGATCGTGGACTGATCTGCTTGCTGCATGACAATAGTGACCGGGTATGTGCGAGTTGTTTGAGAGGCTTCTGAACCGATTTCTGAAACCACTGCGACCAATTCAACATCAGGAAACGCGTCGAAACTAACCATTAACTCTTCAACGAGTGGCACCAACGCAATTTGGGTTTCTGGAATGTCGATAATCATTTCAACGTAAGAGGCATCGAGCAAGCGGATAATCGGCTTTTGTGCTGCGATTTCCTCGAAGTCTTCAGCGTAAGCCGCGACCACTCGGCCTGCGTATGGTGCTTTTAGCACAGTATAAGATAGATCGATCCGTGCGCGCTCCAAGGCGGAACTCACCGAACTAACCCGTGCGGCAGCTGTATCGCGTTCGGCACGCGACACATCTCCGCGCGCTGCACTATACGTCCCACTCTCAACAAGTTTCGAAACGCGGTTAAACTGCTCGTCTTTTGCAAAAAAGTCGGCTCTCGCGGCCTCCAAGTCGGCTTCGAGACGTGCAACATCGGCTTGAAAAGGCTCAGGGTTTAGAACGGCTATTACATCGCCTTCTTGAACCTCGTCCCCGATACTCACTTTCCTTTGGCTAATTGTACCGGGAACCCTAAACGCAAGAGACACTTCTCTAGAAGCGCGCGCTCGGCCGGGAAAACTTCTTTGCCCAAGAAAATCCGTCTCGCCGACCTGCATTGCAAGGACGGGCCTAGGCTCAGGCGCAACATTTACTACTTCTTCTTCCCAGCAACCGGCTAGGCTGGAAACAGTGACTATTCCCGCGACCAAAGCTATCCGCGTCATAGGACCTCCCGTCTTCTGAAATCCATAAGCCAAAATGGATGATATGCCTTAACGGCCTGTCTCGCTGTAGTTTTTTGCTGTTGGAAGCTACCATTTCACGACAAAACGACCCCAAGCATAGGCTGGTCAGAAGAACATCGGTTGAGGTTGGAGGATGGTTTTCTTAGCCTGATTCGATGATGAAACGTTTGCCTTTCACTTGTTTCAAACCGAGGCCCGGGATCACTCGCGTGGCAAAAATGAGTATCGATCGGTTGTTACTATCACTTCGAAAATCGAAAGACTTTTTGCAAAATCGTGGCATCGATACAATTCGTGCGAATGTTTGCCATAGATGGAACCGTTTCTACCCAAGCACGCATCGGAGCATTGCGAGTTTACTGGCTTTGCTCAAACTGGTTCGAATTTGCCTGACACTAAACTTTGAACTGATGTGCTACATGAGACCGATGGACCAAACATGTTGAGAACTGAAAGAGTAGAAAAGGCAGTTCGCCTAAACCGCGAAGAACTTTTCCGGTTTGGAACGGCTCTGCTCTTCATCGTCGGCATCATGCTGGTAGCAATGGCCAGATCGGAAGGCGGAACAGACGGAGTGCTCTTGATCGTCGCCGCAATGATCGGTGGATACATGGCTATGAACATTGGCGCGAACGACGTGGCGAACAATGTTGGCCCCGCCGTCGGGTCTCAGGCAATTACTTTGACCGGCGCTATCCTGATTGCGGCTTTCTTCGAAGCCGGCGGCGCCATGATTGCGGGGGGCGATGTTGTCGGCACAATAAAAAAAGGCATAATCGATCCGGACTTGGTGGCGGACCGAGACACATTCATCTGGCTGATGACAGCGGCTCTGCTCGCAGCAGCGGTGTGGCTGAACTTCGCCACAGCTGTCGGTGCCCCGGTTTCCACAACGCATTCAATCGTCGGTGGCGTCCTTGGGGCTGGGATAGCTGCGGCCGGTTGGAGCATAGCGGACTGGTATCAGGTTGGGATGATCGCAGCGAGCTGGATAATTTCTCCCGTCCTTGGAGGAGTTATTGCGGCAACTTTCCTTTACATCATCAAGCGCACAATAACCTATAAATCGGATGTATTGACTGCAGCCAACCGAATGGTGCCATTCCTTGTTGCCGTTATGGCGTGGGCCTTCGGCACGTATCTTATGCTCAAAGGTGTGAAGAAGTTGGTGAAGGTTGACTTCCCCACAGCGCTGGTGATTGGCCTGTTGCTTGCGATCGTCGTTTACTTTCTTATTCGTCCGTATGTCGCAAACACGACAAAGCGTCTGGAAAACAAAAAATCAAGCGTGAACGATCTCTTCACCGTTCCGCTAATCTTCGCAGCAGCGCTCCTGAGTTTTGCTCATGGTGCCAATGACGTTGCTAATGCAGTGGGCCCACTCGCCGGTATCAACGAAGCGATCGCCGCCGGTGCCGTGGCCACGAAAGCCTCTATCCCGATATGGGTAATGGCGGTTGGAGCCATAGGCATTTCTCTCGGTCTCGCGCTTTATGGACCCAAATTGATCCGAACCGTAGGAAGCGAGATCACCGAACTTGATAAAATGCGCGCATATTGCATCGCGATGGCGGCGGCGATTACGGTTATTGTCGCCTCGCAGCTGGGGTTACCAGTCAGTTCCACCCATATCGCTGTGGGGGGTGTATTCGGTGTCGGATTCTTGCGCGAATACATCAAGTCCAGCTACGCCCGCATGTTGGACGAAATTAGAGAGCACCACGCGGACCATGACCCAGAAGCGGTTGAAGCATTCCTCGAGAGATTTGAAGCTGCTGACGTCACGACTAAGGGCGAGATATTGCGTGATATGAAGGCACAGGCTTCATCCGACCGTGTTTTGGCTAAGAAAGAACGAAAAGCTCTCGGCAGGGTGCATCGGATCGAATTGGTCAAGCGAAACCTATTGCTCCGAATTGCAGCTGCGTGGGTTATAACGGTCCCTTTGGCAGGCACTCTTGCAGCCATGTTCTTTTTCATGATCCGCGGAATGTTGCTGCCTTAGATGGCCGGACATGACTTTAAACGTGCCGCGGCGCGAATACGAAAATCATCGGATGTACAAAGCAGTAGACACGGCGATTGTCGAAATAGCTTCTTAAGTAGGTTTCCGAAGCAATTTACCGCCCCTAAATTGGCGATCGCTCAAGCTCGATGCTTCTGCATTCTAAATTGTTGCCGTCAAGCTTTAGCAAAGGTCTTGGATCCAACCATCGCGTCAATATCCATTCAGATAAGTCGTGGCGACTTTGGACACGAAATCGTCTTTGGAATGACTTGCTCAAATAACCATATCGCGTCCACGCAAGGAGCTATTAGCGTGTGCCATCCATGATCTGAATCAATACCCAATTTTGCCGGTTTGAATATCCTCAACAGGTTCGTGCCGCGCCAGGACACACTCGATAGGGAGAGGTTCTATGAAAGTTGCTATCATTGGTGGAGTCGCAGGCGGAGCATCTTGTGCAGCAAGGCTCAGGAGGCTTGATGAAAATGCCGAGATCATCCTGGTCGAACGCGGGCCTTACATGTCCTACGCGAATTGCGGCCTGCCCTACCACGTCGGCGGGGTTATCCAGGACGAGGCTGAATTGCTGGTCGCGAGCGCAGAGCTGTTTCGGGAGCAATTTAATATCGACGCACGCGTGAATTGCGAGGCTATTTCAGTAGACGCCGCTGCAAAGACCGTCGATCTTCGTGATCTCACGATGGGTGACGTAACCACGGTTTCTTACGATAAGCTTGTGCTTTCTCCGGGTGCCAAATCCGTAAGGCCGCCGATCCCGGGGATCGATTTGCCTGGTATCTTCGAGGTAAGGACGGTTCCGGATACACGGGTTATTCGACAATGGATCGAAAAGGGCTCGCCCTTCCTTTCAGGTATGCACAAATATTCTGGTTTTCAGACCGCACGCCCGAAGACTCGGGCGGTCGTTGTCGGAGGAGGCTTCATCGGACTGGAAACGGCTGAAAATCTCGTTCACCGCGACTTAGACGTGACTGTTGTCGAAATGGCCGATCAGATTCTCATGCCGCTCGACCGCGAGATGGCGCTGATCGCTGAAAAACACCTTGAGCGCCACGGTGTTCGACTTGTGCTAGGAGATGGCGTGGCAAGCTTCTCGCCAGCGCAACATGGCGGTCTTGATGTCACTACCCAGTCCGGTTCGGTGTACTCTGCCGACATCGTCATCGTGTCTCTAGGGGTCAAGCCCGATACTATGCTGGCCAAGTCCGCTGGCGTCGATATTGGTGAGCGCGGAGGTATAAGAACAGACGACCGGATGGTCACATCGGATCCCGACATCCTTGCTGTGGGCGACGCCGTGGAGGTCAGAGATTTTGTTACCGGGGAATGGAGCCTCATCGCGCTCGCTGGACCAGCCAACCGCCAGGGACGCATCGCTGCGGACGTAATCGCAGGACGCGATGCGCGATTTCGGGGAACGCAGGGAACTTCTGTGATTGGTCTCTTTGACGGTACTGCAGCTTGGACAGGGCAGAGCGAAAAGGCCCTGAAGCGACGGGGGGACGATGATTACGAGAAGATCTATATCTACCCCAACTCGCACGCCGGTTACTACCCAGGTGCTCGTCCGATCGCGATGAAAGTACTGTTTCGCAAATCCAACCGGAAACTGCTTGGCGCTCAAGCGCTGGGGCTTGACGGTGTGGACAAGCGTATCAGTACGCTGGCCTTTGCGCTGCAGATGGGCGCTACGATTGATGATCTGGCCGAGGCCGAGCTCTGCTACGCCCCGCCATATGGAAGCGCAAAGGACCCAGTCAACTTCGCGGGAATGGTGGCGGCTGACGTCCTGAGTGGCGACATGCCAATTCGCCACTGGGACAACGCGGAGGAAGGGTTTCTACTTGACGTTCGAGAATTGCCCGAATTGGCGGTCGAGTGCGTGGAAGGCGTTAAGCACATTCCGCTCGGGCAACTGAGAGGCCGAGTGGACGAGTTGCCAAAAGATCGGGAGATCCTGGTGGTATGTCGGTCTGGTCAGAGGGCTTACTACGCCACTCGTATGCTTCTGCAAATGGGCCTTAAGGCCAGCGTGGTGTCTGGAGGTATGCTCTCGCATTTCCAAAATGGCGTTTTGGATGCGTAGGCAAAGATAGGTTTATTGGGCGATGAGTCTTGAGGAAGCGGCACAGCGGGGAATTGAGAACCTTTTCGAGCGCCCGGAGGGTCCACTAGCGTTTCGCATTGTTTTGCAACCAATTGCAGCCGCGGTGCTAGGGGTTCGAGATGGACTTCGGGACGCTCGTAGCGGCGCACAGCCGTACGGATTAGCACTTTCGCTGAAGACCAGCCATCGGCGCGAGGCATGGCGTGGTGGATTCATTGCGACTGCACGTGTCATGATTGTTGCGTTGCTTATTGATGTCGCATACCAGCTCTGGTTTTTGCAGGCGCTTTACCCGGGTGAGGCGCTGGTAGTTGCTTTTGTGATTGGCTTCCTGCCGTACCTGCTCGTACGCGGCCCTGCATCGCGTATTGCCCGAATTTTTAATACCCCGGCTGACGATCCGCCAGAGTAGCGGTCGGATCGCGATGCTTTCATGGAGGAGAAAGAACATGCTTGCCGAAAGCCACTTCTATTTCAACAAGGCGGCCGATGTGCTCGGTCTTCCGGAGAAGGTTCGTACTATTCTCCTGACACCGTACCGGTCGGTAAAGGTCGACATCGCAATCGAAGGTACGGATGGCGAGTTGCACAGTTACGAGGGATACCGCGTACAGCACAACACAGCCCGTGGTCCGATGAAAGGTGGTCTGCGATTTCATCCCGAGATGGATGAGGATCATGCCGGTGCGCTGGCTAATTTAATGACTTGGAAGACTGCCGTTGTCGACGTTCCATTCGGCGGCGCCAAAGGTGGTATTAATTGTGACCCGCATGAACTTTCAAAAAAAGACCTTCACGCTATCACTACCGTTTTTGTAGAGCGTATGAAGGACGTGATAGGACCGACTACCGACATTCCAGCCCCGGACGTGAACACCAATGCCGAGATAATGGGGTGGATAATGCACGAGTATTCGAAGTACGCGGGGTTTTCTCCGGCCATCGTGACGGGAAAGCCGCTGGATCTTTTTGGCTCAGAGGGCCGTGCCGCAGCAACTGGGCGTGGTGTCATGGATGTGCTCGCCTCCGCACTCGAGGAGAAAGGCAAAGGCTTCTCCGATGTGACGGTTGCAGTACAGGGTTTCGGAAACGTGGGTAGCAATGCCGCTCTACTTATCGCTGAGCGGGGCGCAAAGATCGTCGCAGTGGCCGATCATACCGGCGGCGTCGCCAATGAGGACGGGCTCAATGTCACTGACTTGGCAGAGTGGGTTGCCAAACACCGCGGTGTCAAAGGGTTTCCGGGCGGAGATGCATTTGACGGGTCAGAAGTCATAACTTGGGATGTCGACGTTCTCGTGCCAGCGGCACTCGAAAACGCAATCCACGAGGGCAATGCAAACGACATTAAAGCCAGCATCATCGTAGAAGGTGCCAATGCACCAACAACTCCGGAAGCCGACAAGACTCTGGTGGACCGCGGTGTGCTCATTGTGCCGGACATCCTTGCAAACGCCGGCGGAGTGACGGTGAGCTACTTTGAATGGGCCCAGAACATCCAGCAGTTCCGCTGGGATGAAGAACGCGTGAACCTGGAACTGGATAAGAAGATGAAGCTTGCTTACCAAGCCGTGCGCGAGACTGCGGATGAATACAATATCGACCTGCGGACTGCGGCATTCGTACTCGCAATTCGACGAGTTGGGCGAGCTGCGCTGTCACGGGTCCATATTGAAACGGAACTTCCGTTCTGATGTGCCGCTGGTTCGCCTACATTGGATCGCCAGTTCCGATCGAAACCTTCCTGCTTCAGCCTGGGCATTCACTTATCGACCAAAGCCTGAACGCGCGCATGGGTGTTTTGACCACCAACGGCGACGGTTTCGGATTGGGCTGGTACAACGACATCGGTGGTCCTGGGCTATACCGATCCACCGCTCCGGCTTGGAACGATCAGAATCTTCGCGAATTAGCTACGCATGTTACGTCCCATGCGTTCTTTGCGCATATCCGCGCCTCGACCGGGACGCCTATACAGCAGACAAATTGCCACCCTTTCCGGCACGGTCGTTGGCTCTGGATGCACAACGGCGTGATACGTGATTTCGAACGAATGCACCGTGATCTAGTCATAGAAGTAGATCCGAAGCTCTTTAACAACATTCAGGGATCAACGGACTCAGAGGTTATGTTCTACCTGGCCTTGACTATGGGCTTAACCGAAAACCCTATAGCAGCGGTAGAGCGTATGGCTGGCATCGTAGAGCAGATCGCCGAACGAAACGGTGTTGAAAACCCACTTAAGATGAGTCTCGCAGTTTCAGATGGCGAACGATTATGGGCATTTCGTTATGCTTCTGGTGGCGATGCACCATCGCTATTCCATACGACAGACGTTGAGACACTCCGAATTTTGTATCCGGACAACCCGCGCCTTGAGGAAGTATCTGAATCTTCGCGCATGATCGTATCGGAGCCGCTCACAGAGTTTACTGGAGTCTGGAACGAGATCGAAGAGTCGAGTTGCTGTATCGTTCAAGGTACATACATTTCACCTCGCTCATTTGAGCCGTGTCGATGATGTTGCTCCGAGACACAGTCAGAGTTCTGCAGTCGTAGGGCCGGCTTGTAGTCACCGATCAGCCCCGATTTGGCGAGCCAACCGATGTCCGTCAAACGGCGGTAACAAGTCAATGAAAGGAAAAGAATGATACTCACCTTCGCCATTCTCGGCATCACTATTGTGCTGTTCGTATGGGGACGTTGGGCACCCGATCTTGTTGCTGTTCTGTCGCTACTCTCCCTGGCACTGTTTGGCGTGATAGAAACAAGAGACGCGCTCGCCGGATTCGGCAATTCGACGGTTGTGATGATTGCGGCCCTGTTTGTAGTGAGCGAAGCGTTGTCCAAAACCGGCGTCACCGGATGGGGAGGTGAAAAGCTGATCGCTGTCGCCCACGGCTCTACCTCCCGGCTGCTTGTCGTCGTGATGATCGGTACCGCGGTTCTGTCAGCCTTCATCAGCAACACAGGCACGGTTGCAACGCTTTTGCCGGCAGTTGTCGCGGCAGCTTGGGCTGCCAATACCACGCCATCGAAATTCCTTATACCACTTGCTTTTGCTGCCAATACGGGCGGTTTGCTAACCCTAACCGGTACGCCGCCGAACATCGTCGTCACCCAAGCTCTTCAGGACCAGGGCTTGCGCGCTTTTAACTTTTTCGAGTTCGCACTTGTGGGTGGTCCCCTGTTGGTCGTAGCCGTTGCCTACATGGTGCTGATTGGGCGCCGGCTGTTGCCCGTACAATCTAACGAGCAACGCCCTATCGATGCCGCGGCCCACCTTGCCGAGCTGACCCAAGCCTATGCGCTTCAGGAAAACCAGTTCCGGCTGCGCATCCGGGCGGGCTCTAGTTTGATAGGAAAGTTACCCACCGAAGCCGCGCTCGGGCCGACTTATGGCGCGCCGGTTCTGCGGATTGAAGGGCGGCCTTTCGCGCTGAACGACCCGCTTCGCGAGGGCGACGTACTCGTCCTGCGCACATCTGCTGACAATGTGGACAAGCTTACAACGGACTTAGGTCTGGCGCTTGTGCCGCCAGCCGAGACACCGGATACGGTCGCATCCAAAGAAATCGGACTGGCCGAGGTACTTCTGACCCCTAGGTCTGACTACCTGGGTCGGCCAGTTCAAATCGGAACGATTGGAGAGCGTTACGCGGTACAGATTCTGGCTGTACTTCGGCAAGGCGCACCTCTCCAAGAACACCCTGTGACATTAGAGGTGGGCGATTCTCTACTGGTGCGCGGCAGCTGGGACGCCATTTGCGAGCTAAAGGCAGAACGGAGAAACTTCGTGGTCGTCGGTGCACCAGAAGCGATGGCAAAAGAAGTCTCTGGCTTGCGTCCGCGTGCCAGTATGGCAATCGCGGCACTGGTTGGCATGGTAGTGCTCATGGTTACAGGCCTTGTACCAACAGTTCTTGCCGCGCTGATGGCCGCAGCTGCAACTATCCTTGGCGGCTGCCTGACCACGCGCGAGGCCTACAGAGCGATTAGCTGGTCAAGCGTTGTTCTGATTGCAGCAATGATCCCGATGGGTAAGGCCCTGGAAATCACAGGCGGTGCAGCGCTCATTGCCGAGTGGCTGGTGACCACGTTGGGAACAGTGTCTCCACTGGCGCTCATGGCCGGTGTGTTCATACTGACCACCGCGTTCAGCCAAGTTATCAACAACACCGCCACCGCTGTTTTGGTATCCCCGATCGTGCTTCAGGCGGCAACCAGTCTCGGCGTATCGCCGCATCCGCTCCTGATGATTGTCGCCATTAGCGCATCGACAGCGTTCCTGACTCCTATTGGGACGACCACAAATATCCTTGTCTTTTCGCCGGGCGGATATCGTTTTTTTGACTATGCGAAGGTCGGTTTTCCGCTGATGCTGCTCTTTCTTGCCGTCAGCCTTGTACTCGTGCCATTGATCTGGCCTTTGTGAGGCCGGCAAGCTAATTTGCCAGTCTAGCTCGCACGTTTATGACTGACCTGTGTTTCACCGACGCGACGGTTTCTAGGGCGGGGCATAATAGTCTCTGGGCCGATCCGTCGTTCGTTTCGAAGCGACGCAAGTTTCAGTCGTTGGTGAACTCAACAAAGAAGCTCTGGCCCGCTTCAAGAGAATAGTGCAATCCAGACTCCACGACCCTGGCAACGAGTGTCACGCAATTTGCGTTTACAAGCTGAACGTCTTTTTTATCAATAAGTGGCAGGAAGCCTCCAGCTGTTCCTTCATAGTACCCGACAAAGTCATCCAAGTTATTAAGTCCGTAAACATCGCCCATTATCTGCACGGTGCTGGATCCTGTTTCTCCGAATTTCAACCCACGTACCGAAAACTCAAACTCCTGACCATTGTTAAGAGTAAGGATGCCTTCTCCCCATCGGAATGCAACGAAGAGTCCTCGCTTTTGACCATCCAATGTGAACGTTCCTGATTTCACGGGGTTTTCTGGGCATTCGGTATCTATAGTCTGCGCGAAAGAAGGAGCGATGGGTATGCACATCAACCATCCTGCAAATAGTGTTTTGGAGAAGGACATCACCAAAGTGCTCTTTTTGCGTTGCATTTTTTGCTCCTCCTACTTCGAGTTCCTGAATTTGACGTGACTTGCTTTAGGAAAACGTTTTCAAGCATTGACCTGCACTGGTCTCACTTCCGGTTGCCTGGCGGAGGGCCACATAAAGGCAGCGGGGCGTAGTCGGATCACACAATATAAGACATGCTCTGCCAAAGCTCACAAAGCTGCGGCAAGCGTAGTTACAGAGTTTCATCCCTCCTCCTTTGCGCCTAGAGTTGGATCAGTAGTCTGCTTTCGCTTCTGCTCTGGTTTCATTTCGACGCTTGTTGCGGTGCCGGGAACATGCGTAACCTGAGCGGCCCGCGGCACACGATCGCGGCGTTGCATTCGCCAAACGACGAAGAGTGAGAAAGCGAACGCAATCACGAAGCACATGAGAAATAAATTTCCGTCGCCTAACAACTGGCTCACGATTGCCGCCAGAATCGGGCCAGTCACTCCACCGAGCGTCCAGACGAAGAGTAGCGTAACTGCGGCAGAGGGGACGTAGACAGGCACAGTCCGATCCATCCCATGCGCGACTAGCAATGAATAAGTAGGGAGTAGCATGCCACCCATCAGGAAAACCAGAGCGAACCCAAAGAGCTGCCAACCTACACCGTAGCTACCCTTGGCAGCTGCTGCGTCACCCTTGCCCAAAACGACAAACAGGAACAGGATTGCGGCAGTTAAGCCCGCGACGACGGCAACTATTATCCGCCGATCCATTTGGTCCGAGGCTCTGCCCAGTGGAAACTGGAAGAAAATTCGGCCTGCATAGGCCAGCCCAATTCCAATTGCGATTGTCGAAGGATCGAGTCCCAGCACACTGGCGCGAAATGGAACAACGGTTAACATAACGGTAACAATGAGACCGTTCACAAAAACTCCGACGAAGGCGGTGGGTGACTCGCCGAAGACTTCGCGAAGCCTGACATTTGCTTTTCCCCCAGAGTCGACCGGGTTGGTCCGAGTTGTTGCAAGCACGATGATCGCGATGCAGTAGAACATCGATACGAAAACAAAGGCTTCTGATAGCTCACCTGATTGGCGAATTACAAATCCCTGACTTAGGACAGAAACAATGCCAAGAACTGTTGCGTAGACTGCAAGTATACGTCCTCGGTTTTTCGGTCCAGCCGTATCATTGATCCAAGCATCTCCAATCGCGTAAAGACCTGCCGTTGCGAGTCCAGTAGTGAACCGTACCATTACCATCACGACTGGTTCCTGGGTGCTCGACAGAAATAGTGTGAAGAGTGCGCAGACGGCCGCTGCCGCTGCGAACGCTCTGATGTGTCCTATCCGCGCGAGAGGCTTGGCAATGTAGAAGCAACCGATCATAAAGCCAAGTGAATAAGCTGCAGCGACAATAGAAGCGGCTTCCTGTGTTCCTCCGATCGCCGCGATTTGAAGAGGAACAAGTGTTCCGAGCGCTGCGGTGGCAAGTTGAATTGCCCCAACAGATACAAATAGAGCACGTAACGACAGGACTTGGGCGTTCACTTTCAATCTCCCGGTTTATGTGTCCTGTCCGGACGCCGCCTTTATTAGATCGACCAAAATGTTCAGGTTCAGGTATCTACAATATTTGAATACCGACATCCGGTCGCGGTACGGATACAAACAATTGCCGAAACACATTGGTGGATTTCATCGTCGAGCGAAGAATGCCTCAGCTCTTATAAACTACGCCCAACCCAGCCGCAGCCGTCTCAATCGAACCTCCTCTAAAAAAGCCGGAAACCATCCAGAATTGCCGACTAGAGCGACGACTGTTACACGAGGACGACCTGAACGAATTTGCGATTAGCCCCCTTTTCAAAACGAGCAGGTCTCGGCAATAAGCCAATGATATGCTGTTTGAATTTTGCTTGCTCCTTTTTTCTGAAGAACGGCGTTACCATTTCACGACAAACTTCCAGCAAGGGCTTGATCAAATTCGCAAGTTTGCCTTGCAATGGTTTTGGAAACGCGTTTGCCCTCACTACGAGGTGGCTTTGCTGTCTGGAGCCAAAGCGAGAGCTCTTGAACAAAGCCAATTTGACATGGGGCTCTAGAAGCGATGAAATTTAACTATGAATGAAATGACCTTTGGACGAGTCAGCGACTTAAATGGACTTCCCGAGCTTATCTTAGATTTGGGCGGAGAAGAAGCGCTGGTTCGAGTCTTCGAGCGTCAGTCTGTTCCTCGCGAAATACTGGATGACAGTGACGCCGTTATACCAATGAAAGACATTATTGGGCTATATCGAAGCGCTTCCGAAATAACGGGTATAAGATCCTTCGGTCTGGTCGCCGCCGAAGACGTTGATTTAGACGAATACGGTCAAATGGCGGATTTTGTTCTTAGCGCCACAACGCTGAAAGGAGCGTTGGCAAGGTTCAAGGCCGCTTTACCCTACTACGAAAGTGGTAGCGCAATATCAGTTTGTTTTTCTGAAAATGACTGCATTATTGGCTATCAGAACGTCTTTCAATCCATTGTAGGTTTTCGGCAAGCGGGTGATATGACGCTGCGTATCATTGAAGCCGTTATTCAAACCTATCTGGGCCCCGATTGGCACCCAAGTAGCGTGAGACTGGCATGCTCGAATGGGCCTTGGGCACAAGACTACGAAGATGCATTCCAAGCACCCGCTCATTTTTGTTCAGAAAGCTTAGCGTTCACATTAGATCGAGATATGTTTGATGGAGCACAAACCGTTGCGCCGCCTAGTTGTGATAAAGTGGTTTCGCTCGAAGACCTGCGTTATTTGGGCCAGGAATTGCCCCTAGATTTTGTTGGCTCTGTCGCCCACCTGATCAGGATACACTTGCCGGATGGAAAGAGCCGACTGGAAGATACCGCTTGTAAGATGGCAATAGGACCGCGAACTTTGCAACGCCGGCTTGAAGAATACGGCATTGGCTTCCGAGAATTATTGGAGCGGGTTCGAATGCAACGAGCTTGTGAGCTTTTGCGAGGAACCGACGCGACAGTAGCGATCATAAGTAACGAACTTGGATACTCCGCTACTTCACATTTCTCGCGTGCGTTTTCACGTGTCTTCGAAGTTACACCGAGCGAATTCAGAACCGAGTATGCTTCTTAGGTACGGTTATCGTAAGTCCAGCTTGCGACTGTGTGTTGAACCCAACTCGGCCGACTACGGAGGTTTCACAGGCGTATAGGGAGCATATTTTTTGGTGAGTTTTTTTCTGAAGGTGTTGTTTTCCTTGATGGTTTGCCTTGTTTTGCAAGGCTGCTCACGTCCGCCGGATTTGATTGGTGTTGAACACCCAGAGGTGTCTTCAACTGACGTGCCAGGCATCAAAAGCCATAAAGTTTTTATCATGACATCCAGAGCTCGAAGTAGCGTAGAAGCAGAATTCTATTCTCGCAAACGATCCGAGCAGCTGGGCCTTTCCTCGGTCATTGTGACCGTGCCACCTCGCCACGCCACTTCAAAGATCGAAAGATCAAAGAGCAATCCGCCGGACCCGCGTAGGAGTTTCACAGTTGTCGAACCTGTCGTCTACGAAACCGACGATGGGTTTCTGTCTAGTATAAATCGAGAACTGGCAAAAAGACCGCCAGAGGATCGAACTATTTTGGGTTTCATCCATGGGTATAATATGACCCTGAGTGACGCGACACTTAGGTTAACTCAATTCGTTGAAGACTCCGGCTTCGAAGGCGTTCCTGTACTGTTTTCATGGGCATCATATGCCAGCGTTACCCGATATGTTTACGACCTTAACAGTGCGCTTCAATCCAGGGTTCAAATGGTTTCCGTAGCAAATTTGTTGACCCGTAGTGATGCCAAAAGGGTTGATGTTCTAGCATGGTCCATGGGCAGCTTCGCAATAATGGAAGGCATCGTTTATGCGGCTACAACTGGCCAATTCGATCGCAAAAATAGACTGAAAAATGTTATTCTCGCCTCACCGGATATCGACCTGGATCTGTTTCGAGCACAGCTTACGCTGATCCCAGAGGTTGTCGACGACATCTACATCCTCACGTCGAAAGCCGACTTCGCGTTAAAATTTTCAAGCCTGATAGCTGGACGACAAACGCGGCTTGGGCACGCAAATCTCGAACAATTGGAAGGTCTTGGGGTTTCAGTAATTGACCTTAGCGAAGTAGATGACGTTGGAACCAAAAGTCATGGAAAATTTGCGGAGTCCCCTCAAATTGTGCAGCTTATTGGCCGAGGTTTACAGGACACAAACTCTCTGGGAGAGGTCGCTGGCGGCGAGACTGTGAGCCTTCCTTCGCTTCTGATCCAAGACCCGCGGCGATAATGCCAATTTAGTTCAGTTCAACAGGTAGGTTCGCTAGATTTCACATGTCCACGTCTGCAGTATTGGTGCGCATTTTTTCTAGCGATAGCCAAAAGCGGTAGTTGGGGTAGCTTCAACTTTCGCGCTGCAACAAGTTCATTTATGTGAGCAGCATTGGAGGTGCAGGCAATTTTGTCGTTAAATGGCAACGACTTCCCAACTCGCTGAATGGTACAAAAAATGCAATGACGCGCTCCTAATAGCTTCGTCAGCCAGGCGCTGGATGCCATCAGAATACGGAGTTAAAAATGAAGCGTAGTTTCGTTCCATTAGTCCTATCAATCTGCCTTTTCGCATTGCAACCAATAGACCCGGCGCTGGCGCAAGAAGGTGCAGATGCTGAGCAGGCGTCTGCCGACAAATTCCGTTCCAAGGATGACAAGACTGGAACCAATCCGATCAATTTCCAGCAAGACATCCGCCTCTATCACGAATATCAGGATCTGGGAGGTGGGAACACTGGAAACGTTACTACATTTGAATACCGGACGCCGTTCGCCAAAGGTAAATGGCAGTTTCGGATAAAAATACCTCATAGATCAGTCGATGTCTCCGGTCCCGGCTTCTTTTTTGATGAAGCCGGACTTGGCGATATCAATTTTCGAGTTTTGACTGTTCCTTACCTTAATCCTGAAACGCGGCAAGCCTTCGCGTACGGGTTGGAAGTCTGGTTGCCCACCGCGTCAGAAGATATTCTGGGCGACGATGACGTCGTTTTAGGCCCGCAGCTTTTTTATGCGTTTTTCAATCCGTTCGGCATTGAGAGTTCAGGGCTTTTTCCTGGCATACAACACGCTTTCAACGTGGGATCGAATGTTGGAGACGATGTGAATGAGACAAGGTTCGATATCTTTTTCCTAAAACAATGGCCTGAGCAGCAGCTCTACATGCTTCTCAACCCCCAATACATTGTCGATTGGGAAAACGATCTCCAAGGCGGTGTATTCGACGCGGAGGTTGGGTACACGTGGAAAACTGGGGTGACTCTTTATGGTCGCCCTGGGGTTGGCTTGGGACCGGACGAACCACTGGATTGGAACTTTGAGGGCGGGATCAAATACATCTTTTGAACTCTGGTTCCTTCACTACTCAAATTTCCTATTGGAGGGCAAAATGAAGGGCCGAACGCTTAATGCATTTGCTGTTGCAGTCACGACGCTGTTTGGCGCGACTGTCTGCGCAGCGGAAAAACCTAACATTGTTTTGGTGTTCATGGACAACTTCGGTTGGGGCGAACCGGGATTTAATGGCGGTGGCATAACGCGAGGCGCACCAACTCCACGCTTGGACAAATTGGCGGCTGAAGGCTTGAAACTCACCAACTTTAACGTTGAATCGCAATGCACTCCCTCACGCGCAGCGATAATGACTGGCCGTTACGCTGTTAGGACTGGCAACGGCACAATCCCCCTCGGCGGGGGTGTATACGGCTTGGTGCAGTGGGAAGTTACCATGGCCGAAATGCTTTCTGACGCGGGATATGCAACGGGCATGTTTGGCAAATGGCACCTCGGTCACACAGAAGGTCGATTTCCCACAGATCAAGGCTTTGATGAGTGGTACGGGATTCCGAACTCAAGCGACGAAACGCCCTGGTCGACGCTTGATGGCTTTGCCGAAAGCGGTGTTTCGGGCACCTATATCTACGAGGGAAGGCGCGGGTCAACGCCTCAACAGGTCACGGACTATGATCTTGAGCAGCGCGCGCTGATAGACGCCGAGTTAACTAGTCGGGCAATCGACTTTATGGAGCGTCAGGTCGCAGCTGAAACCCCATTTTTCCTCTATCTGCCCTACACCATGACGCACTACCCCCTTGTTCCACATCCGGACTTCGAAGGCTCTACCGGAAACGGGAGGTTCGCAGATGTGTTGGCGCAGATCGATGCGTACTCCGGAATGCTTTTGGACGCTATTGACGAATTGGGCATTCGCAACGACACGATCTTCATTTTCACCGCCGATAATGGTCCAGAGATATTGCCCGAAGGGTCAAACACACCCTCTATTGAATACTTCATACCTGGCAATGCGGGCCCATGGCGCGGATCGTTATTTACCGGTTTCGAGGGCAGTCTACGTGTGCCTTTCGCTGTGCGCTGGCCGGGAAGAATTCCAGCTGGTGCAACCAGTGATGAAATCGTTCACGAAATGGATCTGTTTCCGACATTCGCCAACATAGCCAACGGTGTGGTACCGGACGACCGGATGATAGATGGGGTCGATCAAACTGAATTTTTCCTTGGAAATCAGGATGTTTCAAATCGAGAAGGCGTAGTTGTCTACATGGGCAACAACGTTTGGGGCGTAAAATGGCGCAACTGGAAAGTACATCTTAAGGAGCAGGAGAACATTCTTACGGGTACCGTGGACTACGGTGTGCCGCGGATCTACAATTTATATAAAGATCCTGGCGAAACACAGAACGTTTTGTTCCCTGAGACGTGGGTTCCTCAAGCTGCCCTACGACAGCTTACGGAGCACGTTGTCTCTCTTCAGAAAGAGCCTCCGATTAAGCCTGGAACCCTGGATCCATACGCACCCGCTGAATGACTAGTGTTTTTTTTTGGTTTGAATCCAATGTTGAGCAATATCGCTCCAAGATCTCTGTTTTTCGTTTTGAGTTTCTGGACAGCACCCGCAGTTGCAGGTGAGTTCTTGATAGGAGTAGGCGCGGAGGACTCCTTTGAACATGAAATAGCGCCAGCACTAGTTGTTGAGTACCGGTTAACTCCCTTTTTCAAAGGAGAAATTTCGGAATATGCTATTGGCGTTGCAGCGCAGATCGATTCGGACGCAGACTTCTGGGCTGGTATTGGCATTTCGGCGGTATGGTCAATTTCCGACCATTGGTTCATTGAAGGTAGTCTGATGCCAGGTCTCTATCACAAAGGTTCAGATGGCCTAGACCTTGGCGGAGATTTTCAATTCAGATCACTAATAGGACTTGGGTACCGTCTCGAAAACAGCGCCAAGATATCTTTCGCGATCGATCACAAGTCGAACGCTTCGACCAATCCATTCAATCCGGGAAGCGAAATGGTTGCCCTGCGTTACGCATATCCTTTTTAATAGTCCTATTTGGTCTAGAATGAGCTGTCTTCTGTGTTCGTGGAAGGGCGGTTAGAATTAATTTGCCCTGAGGTCCACACTGCGGGCTATGCTGCCATCTAAAAGTGCCTATAAGTCGACAAAGGTGAAAGCAATCATGCAGCGGTTTCGCGTCTGTTAAACCCGCTTGGACAGCAGATACTTTTATTTTATTGTCCGGGCAGCTTGGGATACCGCTTACGCCCCTTGCGTGCCCGCCAATTCCCAATTCCTTCTGACAAGACTATTACCAAGCTCGCCAGTGACCACCAAGGTGATTCTAGAATTTGAATCCGCTGGCAATGATAAAGCGAGTCTAATCTGTTGGAGACATCAGCGTCGTCCTCCCGCTCTGGCGTTTCCGCCTCGCGTGCCTCCGCTTCGCGCTCTGCCGGTTCGAACTGCGCCGGCCTTTGCCCGTGACGGCGATCGAGGGGCGGAGGATCGAGCTTTGTTTGACGACTGAGGAATTGTCGGGGTTTGCGCTCTTTGCGATGTGGCTCGGGGAGAAGAGCTCTTAGGTGCCCTTGCGCCCTTAGGGGAACGTTGTTTGCGCACTGCGTGCGAGCGTTGGTTGGCTGAAGCGCGAGCCGCGGCATCACGATGAACTTGGCTGGGCAACGGCGCCCCGGAATTCACGCGTTGCCCGGTCCAGGACCGGTCTTTGTCACCCAGTCGTTGCCGCCCCCTCTCAGGTGTCTCCCAACTTTGGCCTTGTTGCCCTAACTGATCGCGACTAGGTCTCGGGACGACTTGCCAACCGCCATTAGGGTCCCACTGTTGCCAATTGTCGCCTGACTTGCGGTAGACGTTTCCGTCCCTACCGGCAAAAGTGTTACCGCGACGATCGTTCAACGCAAAGCCACTGCCACGAGAGCTGTCCCATTTGACGCCCTGACCGCCCCGGGCACCCTCGCCCGCCGTCACGCGCACGTAGTCAGAGCCGCGTTTGACCGCTCCAGTGGCCCACATTCCGTAAATACTCTCTTTGCCTCGCACTACTGCGGTAGTACCCGTGCGCGGGTTTGATGCATGCACGAAACCACGGGTACGCTCTGCACCATAAGCACGCGCGCCGCGTACAAAAGTTCCCGTTGCGGGATCATATGCACTTCGGGCTTCGACGCCCCGATAAGGACCATAAACATATCCGTAGCGCCCGAAGGATCCGCGCGCTGGATTATAATACGCTCCGCCGCCATAGGTCACCGGCGGTGGCCGATAGTAACCGGGCGGGTATCTGCCGGGAGGATAGTAAGGGTAATAGTGATAGTAATACTTATTCCCCCGGTCTCCGAACCACCATCCTAATCCAAAGGCCAGCACACCCCATGCAAGAAAGGTGTTTTTATACCCAGACGTGTAGCAATACGTGACTGACGTTGGGTTCGTGTCGCAAACTTTCACGTATGTAACGTTATGCATCGGAGAAGAAGGAGGTATCGTGTAGACGTCTTGCGGAATTTGTAAGGCCGGTTCCCAGGGTCCCATGGCGCTATCGGAGACAAACCATATCCCGTCGATTACGGCAAAATACTGGTCCGCGACATGGATCACTTGCGCCGATGTATTGGCGGCATAGGCCAAATCCGTTCCGTCGATCGGCACAAAGTGCGGATCGCCATCATAGACGATTTCTGGACTCTCCATGCCGTCAAGCGTGACCTGTGCAACTTCCGGGATCGATGCTCGCAGTCGAGCTTCGTTGGCTTCCGATGTCCCGGGAACGCTTGCACGAACCGTGTAATAAGGCTTGTTTTCAGGGATCCTTAGAAAATCCGGCGGCAAGTCTAAAGTCGAGAATGACCACGGACCTTTCAGCGATGGTGAACTGAACCAACGCCCGGACACCAAGTAGTACAGCTGATCTGTCAACCGGTGATGGAAAAGATCGCTTTCAGTATTGGACGCCCAACGAAGTTCGGTACCAGGGACAGCCTCAAACTCGGCGGGCCCATCGAAAGCGATAATCTCGGCCGGCCGGTCGCTGTAGAAAAACTCTGGCATACCTTCGTCATAAGTGACTGGCAACAGGGACGCCCGCGCTGCGTCCCAGTTTCCGTCGTCGGGAAGGTCTTTGATAGCGTCAGGCAACTCTTGAACAACAGTCCATGGTCCTTCCAGAGTAGAAGCGGTTACCCAGGATGTTTGGTCACGTATCCAGAAGGAGCCATCTACACGAAGGATGTCCCAATTGGTGTTTACTACGAACTCGATACCCTGAGAGCCCGGGACTGGTGCAAAAATTGCTGGTCCGTCAGTTTGAACAAGCCTGCTTGGTACATAAGAGACCAAAATGACAGGTGGGTCGGCTTTAATACCTTCGACATCCCGGACGTTTTGATAGCTGGCAAGACCTGCCAGTATTCTTTCCTCGGCAAGAGTAATGGGCTCCGTTGGTAGCAGGCCGCCGACACCTACGGCTAAGCCTTCGAGTTCGGCGCGATACAAGGACGAGAAATCAAGTTGCGTAACCCTTATATTACTGGCGATAACCTTACGATCCTCGGTCACCGCCGTTGTGGACGCGCTGACACCGATCACTCCGAAGATTGGTTCCGCCTCTTCGCTCCTTCGTACCTCTGTAGCAATTAGCGCATGGAGGTCCTTGAAATCAGTCCAGGCACTGTACTGAGGTTCGTAAAGTACGATGAAAGTGTCGTTCTTGCCCGCATAGGCGCGCGGGAAACTCGTGGCGCTTTCAGGTACGGTCAAAACCACATAACGACCGCTCGCAAATCCTGAATGCCCCCCGAAACTGATCGCACACCATGACCCAGACTCGTTGCAGTCGAGAATCTCTACAGCGCTCCCATTTGGAATCGTGAGAATAATCGCGTCTTGCGTGCTGGGGCCACTTCGGAGATTAAGGTTCGCAGTCACCTGACCCGAAGTTGCCAGGGCCGAGGTCGCAACTAGCAAAAACGAAGACATGAACGCTGTGAATTGTCGAAACATCGATACCTAATTTGCAAACTGTTCTAGATGACGCAAAAGTTGAACCAACATCACAGCGGGACTAAAATACCTGCTGGTGTATGGATCGCACTGCGGTTTCTTTTCCCGGCGAGTAACCGACGTCTGCTATTTGCTTAGTGAAGCCGAAGCGGGCATTCGTTTGCTTCGATTTCTTGGCGTTTTCTGCTTCGGACGCGACGCCGTCCAAGAGCAAGCCTATCCATTATTCAGCGCAATGCGCACTCCGTTGTAAGAAACGCGGACACTATAAATTTAAGGCCTTCCGCAGGAAGTGGTTCAAACTGCACCACCGTAGCGATATTGGTTTCACCTTTGGTTGCGGTCCCGTGTCTATAGGGCCAATTGATCAGAAACCGCTTAAGGAATGGATATCGGCTCTGCCTTCTAACCCACTTGGGGAAACGGCTGCGCTACCTAGTCACGACGCTGGCGAGAGCACGAAGCTCTCTACACCCAGTGAGGCACCCGTACCTCTCACGCCGGTAATGCTGAGAGGTTTGAGAGTGATAGCGTCGTCTCCACCGCCAACAAGCACTCGCGCTCCAGGACCCACGATTAAAGATACATCGGCGCCAACCCCTGCATATTCTCCGGCCAGCGAGCCAGGATTTTTCGTGTTGCCGGAGAGGATCACATTCCAAACGACAACGAAGTTTTTTCTGATCGAAAGATCGACTCCAACCCGTTGGATTCTGCCCTGGTATTTCTCCTTACCGCCATCAATCCGAATGAAGGTGCAGTCCAAGTCCATTTTGCTAACCAAAATGAAGTTCCTAGCTTGCGCGAGAGAACAGGACAAGCTGCCCAGATCCACTGGAGACTGCGCACTAGCCTGGCCTGAGCATATGACAAAAATTATCAATGCAAGAAATGCCCGAAATCTCATTCTCCCTTACTCCCTTTGATAGGGCCCTCTTCCCGTCAACAGAGGTCGCAACTTCTTGTTTTCATACGGCTTTTCGGCATCATGTTCGACACGGATTATTAGTCTGGTCGAAACGTCCGCACCCGCATCAAAAATCCAACTCTTCACGTATTTCGGCGACAGCGAAAATCCCATGCCAGTCCGTTATTCAAATACAAATTCTTGAGATTTTTGAGAGCTTGTCATTCCCATTTCACGACAAAATCGGAGACGCTTTGTCGAATTGCTCTCTATTCGCTTGAGATTGTTGTATTACGTGGTTCGAGCATTCTCTTGACTTGAGCTCGTACAATCGGGGTTTGGCCGCAAGGTACCACACAGATTTTTTGTGAGGCTCTAAAGACTAGCCATTAGATCAGTGGAGAAGGAAGAAATGAAACAAAGTATCTTTTTTGCTTCCATAGTTTTCAGCTGTCTAGCGCTTGTGCTGCAAGCTTGCGGGCCTGCTCCAACAGCTGAGCAACAGGCACAAAGACAACATGAAATTGCATGTTTGTCTGGGACAGTCGGGGGTGCTCTGATTGGAGGGGCGATAGGAAATCAGTTCGGTGGTGGCAGTGGTCAGGATATTCTGACAGCTGGAGGCGCCGTTGCTGGCGGTGCAGCTGGCCAAAGATACGCGTGTTAACTTGGAGAGCGCTATGAAAGTGCGGCAACTCGTGATTCCAATTCTGTTCGCTTGTTCAGGCACAGCACTGACTGAAGAGTTAAAGATGGACCAAAGTGACCTTAGCACATTGGACAAAGATGGTGACGGCGCAGTATCGAAATCCGAGTACGATGCATTCTCCAACTATGCGTTTGACATTATTGATACAGATAACAACGGTGAACTGTCTGCAGACGAAGTGGATGACTACTTAGCTGGAGACGCCTTCGAAATTCTGGATGATGACGGAAACGGAACGGTATCTCCCAGCGAGTTTTCCACTCAAATGAGTGAAGACTTCGTATCGGGCGACAAAGACGGGGACGGCATTTTGAATTGAAAATGAAACAATTTAGCGACCTAAGGATTTGTTGAGCGGGCCACCACCGGATTTCGTTCCACTTTTGAAGATCCTATGTGTTCCACCAAAATCTCCACAAGGTCGTTGGTTAGAGTTGGCTTGATTATCTGAAAAGATTTTCTGCTTGCGTCTCAAACAAGTCATCTGACCAAATCTGTAGGATGTCCGCAGAGAGCCCCAATTAGACCTCTAGATCTCTGATTTCATCTCTTATTTCAGGTGAAAATCTTTTCCCTTCTATTTGCCGTTTTCAAGAAACTGCGCGTCTTCAATGACGTCATCCATACCAATCATTGCTTCTTGTCCCCTCGACTGCGATCACCAAACAGGTTTTTGGCAAAATGACGACAATCAGTACAGTGACTACCGACGGCAAGATTATCAGAGCTAAAGTCGCGATTTCTATTTGCATCTATTATTTCCCTTCGCTTGAACGCCTACGAGATGCAGTTCGGTTGTAGGCTGGACGACTTCGTCGTCTGAGCGCGGGCACAAGCGGGTGGTAGTGTCAACCTTGGCGGCCCTGCTGCACAAGTTGGAAAAGGAGAAACACCTCGTGCTTGGTCAATTATTGTTGGGTTCAGTCATTTCGGTAGTTGCTATAATGATTGGTGCAATAATGTGGGGCATTCTCAACGAGGTAGTTGGAAGGATGGACCTATGGCTTCGCCGTCCAAAATATCGCTTTATTTCGTTCGTCGTTGTTTTGCTCATGGTTTTGTTTTGCATAATGACCGTAACTTCAATTGGCGTTTGGTTGTGGGCTTTGGTTTTTGTGCAAATGTCGGTATTCACGACATGGGAGGAGGCGGTCTATTACTCACTGGTAGCTTATACAACTTTGGGCATTGGCGACGTGGTGGTCCCGCAAAACCAGCGCCTTCTAGGTGGGATGACGGGCGCAAACGGTTTTTTTATGTTTGGCCTGATGACGGCTATGCTCACTGATATTTTTCGACACGTGGGCCGAGTTCAACACGGAATGCGAGACTAGTGAGTTTTAGCTAGCAGTGTTCTAGTAAGTATTTTCGCTTTCTGAACCTTGCTTTCCTACAAGTCTAAGCTGGTTAGGCGAAAAACAGATACTTGACAGGTCATTTTCGAAGACTTTTCTTGCGGCAAGCGGAGGCTTTTGTAACTGCGTTTAGCGTTGTCCGTATTGTGGTCACTCTCGAAATTTCGGCGAATGATCAAACCAAGCCCCAAGTGGTCTTGGTTACGCAGAGAATTAAAGCGCAAATCGGCTTTACCCGAATCAAGCAACATTGCTTCGCACTCGAATAGATTCTGATAGTTTGAACTCCGGAGCAGGGATATCGTGGGCGACCAACCCCGGTCTAGAACTTCTCGCGTCACGGGGCGCTCCTGTCGACTCACAGAACTCAAGCAAGAACGCAAATTAAGGCAATCAAGATCGTTATGGTGGGTTTTTTGGTGGGTTTCCGCACAATAACGCCCAATAAGGCTTTATAATCAAAAAGCTTTTACGGGCATGGTGGCGGAGACGAAGGGATTCGAACCCTCGAGACGGTTTCCCGCCTACTCCCTTAGCAGGGGAGCGCCTTCGACCACTCGGCCACGTCTCCGCTGATGCGTATACAACTCTATTCGCCATGCCCACAAGGCCAAAAAGGATGGGAGATTGAGTTTTGTGGGAATGCCGCAAAAAATGTAAACCAAGCAGAACAAAGCATGAATGCGCGCACGTAAGAGGCAAGATTCTGGCAACAAATATTCAAGTTTTGTTCTTCGCTTCTGTCTATACCGCGATATTCCACCGACCAGCATGTACCCAGCGGTCAATCAGGTCTCTTTCTTTGTCGGTTGTTCGTACAAAACCCGTACAGGATATCGCAGACTGTTCCCGGTTTACCCCATCTTCGATGGATGTGTTCAACTCACTTTCTGCCTTTTAGACCGAGGCAATCAGAGTTTGAGATCTGTCGATCAAATTTCTTAAAAGTTCTGAAAGAACGCGGATAGATTGATGTTCAGGCCATGTGTTTAACAACCAGTCATGGTCATCCACGGTCATCCCAAACATCCGCTCGTCAACACCCAGTTCTTGAGCGTAGTCAGCCTTCAGGCTTTGAATGATACTAGGAACCTGTTCAACGCTAGGACTGTCGACGTGAACGACTAAACAGCGGCTTAGCAGTGGCCGAGGAAGCTTGCTCAAATCGTTTGCTGTGAACAGCCAACTGATGTGGGACGCATTCACGTTTGTGGCCAGGAATCGCTCGTAGAATGTCTGAGCTTCTGTATTTTCGAGGAGCCCCAGAAGTTCCGCCCAAACACTACCATTGTGGCTTGGCAACGCTTTGTCCAACTCGTCGATCATGATGAGCGGATTGATTGCTCCTGAACTGCAAACAGCCTTTGTGATGACGCTTGGCATTGCGGTCGACCAGCCGGCACTTACTCCAAAAATGTTTGCGTCAGCATGACCCGCAACGCTTCGGATGGTAACATCAATGTCGAGAGCATTTGCGATCTCGCGGCACAATCTGGTTTTACCAACCCCGGGTTCGCCGGCGAGGATGATCGGACGCATTTGCAACCGGTCGTTACCAAACTGCCAATGCCTATAGAGCTGATCGTGCACCAGGCCAATTGCTGCTTCGGCGTTGGGAAACCGAATCTTCAAGCCCTTTAGGCTTTCCAAGCTTTGTCTAGTCAGGATGTCGAAATGTTTGGGACGAAAGGCATCCAGCACTCCGGCGTCTTTAGCTGATCTCTCGATGGTTTTGGGCAATTCTGAGAGGGGTTGTAGCGCATAGCGGGATTCCTGCTTCCTCCGTTTCTTTGCAGCCCTCTCAAGACCTCTCAGGTGCCGCTTCTCCGCAGAGATCATAAAGGCTTCTTCGTCATCCCTTGGTGAGCGGTCTGTGATGGCAGATTGAAGCACCGAAATCGGAAGAAATTTCAAGCAAGCCTTTGGATCGGGAAAGGCCATCCACAGATAACAAGCGAGTTCGCTGGCTCCATCCAGAAGAAGCTGAGGCGCTATTGAAAGCCGCCGCCCAACTTACCCTGCCGCGCCACGACAAGCCCGAACTGTATACACTCAAGAAGATTGCTTTCCTTTTGGGGTCTGGGTGCCGAACAGGAGAGTGCTTTGCAGCGGACATTAATGATTGGAATCCAGCAACCTCTCAACAGTTTATTCCTGCTGAGGAGGACGGCGCAGGTAAAACTGTATCGAGTGAGCGCTTGGTACGGCTACCTAGCCGTGCTGTATGTTTAATGGGGGAGTTGCCCGAGTCGGGACGCATGTTCCGCACGCCATATGGAAAACCGATCAAGTTGAGAAAGAATGGCGGCGGTCAAATGCAAGCGTCGTTTAACAAGGCCCGAGATGCGGCCGGCCTTGGAAAAGATGTGACACCACACGTTCTCCGGCATACTTGGGCAACTTGGTACTACGCTCAGACAAGAGACTTCGGTGGGCTCATGGACCTCGGGGGCTGGGCAAAGAGCGAAATGGCCAATCGTTATAGAAAGATTGCACCTGACGACTTAGCGGATCGCCTGCTTGAACATGGGTGGGACTTTCGGCAAAAATCTGGCAACATCGAACTAGATTCCCGCTTACGTATTGTAAAATAAGGGAATATTCTGACCAAGTTTTCCCTTAGCAGGGGAGCGCCTTCGACCACTCGGCCACGTCTCCGCTGGCCGGTATATCCTCGGCGGTGGACCAGATACAAGGCGATTTTCCCGTGCATCGTCAATTTTCTGGAAACCGGCACCTATTTGATATCCGTCGTCCCGAAACCTCTGCCAATCCTATGACAATAGGTCTGAAGATCGGGGCGAAATGTAACCTCCTCGGACGTTCAAAAGTAACCAACTTGCCAAAACCACGGTGTTTAAGGCATATTTGGCTAGACATATTTTCAGCATCAATAAAAAACACGCGATTTTCCAGAGGCTAAAACCGGGCAGTGAGCGCATCGCTCACGACGTAATCTATTTGGGGGAATAGAAGCTTGGCCTGGTTCAGAGTATTCATAATTTTTTTGTGTATTTCGCTGATGCCCGCAACGGCATTTTCCAACATCGGCACGGTTATCGGCGTCAAGCAGGGCGCCGAGATAACACGCGCCGGAGAATCACGGCCCCTTCAATCCGGTATGGAGGTCGCATCAGGAGATGCGATTTCAACAGACGGCAATGGATTGGTCCAACTCGTTTTCGTGGATGAGACCAAAATCGCCATTGGTCCGAACGCCAGCATGATTCTGGACGTGACGATGCTGCGTGGCAGCCGCAAGGCCAAGTCTTTTGCGGTTCAGGCCTTGGGCGGCAGCTTTCGCTTCATCTCGGGCAAAAGCAAGAAACGGGCCTACTCGATCCAAACCCCTACAGCGACAATGGCCGTTCGTGGCACGACGTTCGATATGTGGGTGGTGCCCGGCACCCAAAGTGCAATGTTGGTACTGGAGGGCAACGTTGAAATGTGCAGCCTGAGTGGAAGCTGTCGGTCAACCGGGCGCCAGTGCAGCCTGTTTGCCACGAGCCAGCAGGGAAATGTCGGCCGCCCCGTGGATCAGGAGCAATATGAACTGGCTCTGCAAAACGGTTTCCCCTTTGTCCAATCGCAGGAAAACCTGCTTAGTCCGCTGCAAATCGATATTGGCGGATGTGCCGGAGAGCTTGCGCCTGTTCCGGTCCTGAAATCCGACGCACCGGTTCCAACACCTGTACGGCGGCAAAGGGCTGCATTCCGAGAAACCCCGGCCCCCACCAGCAGGCCACAGTCGCCTGAGCCTCGGTCGCCTGAACCTCGGACGCCAGAGCCGCCTACACCTGAACCACCGACGCCAGAGCCACCGACGCCAGAACCACCGACGCCGGAACCGCAAACCAAGACAAACCGCTCGGGTCACGGGGACGGCAGCAATCCGGGTGGGCAAAACAGAAACGCTCGTGGCTTTGGGAACCCCGGAAAAGGCAAAGGGCCGGGCCACGGGAAGGGGAAAGGTAATCAAGCAGCGCGTTAACATGGGCATCGCCCAGTGACTTCGGAGGTTAACGTGACCGTGAAGCCCAAAGAAAAGATTGGCCGGAGGCGCGGCTTTCGGCTGGTGGGCCTGGGCCTGATCCTGATCGGTTGTTTCATCAGGGTCATGGACCCCTACCCCGTGCGAATGACCCGGCTGATCTACTTTGACATTCTGCAGCGCATCATGCCGCGGGAATACAACCCGGATTTGCCGGTCCGGGTTCTGGACATCGACGAAAAGTCATTGGCGAATTGGGGCCAATGGCCCTGGCCGCGAACAATTCTGGCACAGATGGTTGAAAACCTGGGCGAATACGGTGCCGCGGCGATTGCGTTTGATATGTTGTTTGTTGAACCAGACAGGTATTCGCCGGCTCGGTTGCTCAACGATCCTGCCCTCGCAGGCGTTCTTACGGTAGAACGTCGCGCGCAAAAGATGGACTACGATGTTCTGTTCGGACTGGAAGTCGCCAACTGGCCCGTCGTGATGGGAACAGCGGCGCAGCTTTCGCATGAAGGCAGTCAGGTGACCCCGAAAACCGGAATTATCGAAATCGGTGAAAACCCGACTGCCGGGCTGATTGCCGTCCCCTATTGGACTCCGATCGCGCCACCGCTCGACCGCAGCGCAGCCGGGATCGGCGGAGTGAATGTATCCCCGCTGGGTGGAACGGGAATTGTGCGGCGTGTTCCGGTGCTGTGGGGCGGCCCAAATGGTCCCCTCCCCGGTCTTGGGATCGAAGCCTTGAGGGTTGCAATCGGAGCACCATTCATTCTGGCCGAAGGTGCGCCCGACGAAAAAGGGATTATGCTGGCAGTCGAGCTTGGTGACTTTCGGTTGCCGACGACCGAAAACGGCGAGGTCTGGGTTCGGTACCGGCAAGACAGGCCCGAGCTTTACCTCTCGGCCGATGATGTCATGCAAAACCCGGACGACCCGGCGCTGAGGGCGGAAATCGAGGGCCGGATCATTCTGGTTGGCACTTCGGCGGCTGGTCTGTTCGACATGCATCAGACGTCGCTGGGGGAATCCGTCCCGGGCGTTTCGATCCATGCACAGATGCTGGAACAGATAATAACCGGGGAAATGCTCAGCCGTTCGGACGTCACCGCCGCGCTCGAATTGCTGTCCTTCGTGCTGCTTGGCCTGATTGTGATCGCGGTCATGTCCAGCTTTGGTGCCGTCGCCTCTTTTGTTGCGGGCGGCGCGGCCGCTGCAGTTGTTCTGGGCACCAGTTGGCTGGCCTTCCAGAACCAGCTTGTCTTGTTCGACGTGACATTTCCGCTGATGGGCGGGATGGCCAATTTTGGCTTGCTCGCCGGGTATCTGTTCGTTTCGACCGAGCGGGAAAAACGGGAAATCCGGCAGGTCTTTTCGCACTATGTCGCCCCCGAGATTCTGGATGAGATGGAAATTTCAGGCCACAGTCTGCAACTGGGCGGCGAGACTCAGGAGATCACGGTAATGTTCTCGGACATCCGGGGGTTCACACCGCTGTCCGAGTCCGTGTCGGCCGCCGACCTTGTCGCGTTGCTGAACGAGCTTTTTTCTCAGGTGGGCGACCAGATTTTGAAGGAAAGGGGTACGATCGACAAGTTCATCGGGGATGCTGTCATGGCATTCTGGAACGCGCCCCTTCCGGTCGAGGACCATCCGTGTCGGGCTGCGCACGCGGCGCTGTTGATGCGCAAGGCACTGGTGAGGTTCAACGCGTCGGACGTCATGCGAGGTCGGCCGCCCATCGCCTTAGCAACAGGATGCGCGACAGGTCAGGCGTGTGTGGGCAATATCGGGTCGCGCAGCAGGTTCAACTATACCGTCATCGGCGATGTCGTGAATGTCGCGGCCCGGATCGAGCAGAGTTGCCGTCACGTCGATTACGATATTCTGGTCTCAAGCGCGGTCTACCGGGCAGCACGGCAGGATTTAGCCATGTTGGAGGCAGGGTTTGTCGATCTCAAGGGCAAATCCGACCTCGAGGCCGTGTATGCTCTGGTCGGTGACAAAACCCTGACAGACAGTCCAGAATTCCAAAAGCTGTCACAGGCACATGCTGACCTGATCGCGGCAGTACGCGAGCGCCATTCGCACTTGCGCATCGAACGGATGTGCCACCGTTGCGCGGCAATGGCGGCGGATATCGAACCCGGCCTGCGACAGTTTTATCTGACGCTGCCGGGGCGGGCTGCGGATTTCCGGTCGGATGTCCAGTCGAGTCAGGTTGTCTTCAGCCATCACGGTCACGCACGGCGACCCTCTGCCTGAGCCGAGGCGTCCAGTACACTCCAGACATCCCAAAATTGGCGAGCCCTGCCGCCTGCAACGCGCTGTCTTAGCGTGGCTCGCTCATACCGAGTGTGTTTTCAACGAGAAACTGGGCTGCTGGCTCCAATTCTTCACTGATCAATATCGAGCGGAACCGGGAATTCAGCACATCCGTTTCCCAAGACTTCGCGGCAAGGGCAATCCAGACCGCAAGCGAAGCGTCTTTCTCCAGCTCACGCTCGAATATTCTCAGGATTTGAGCCTGATGCTCGAACCGGGCGGTCCCACCATCTGTCAGGGCTTGAACCAAATCCCGCTTAGCTTGGAGAGCGTGGTTGGATTGCGTCAAGGCACCTCCTATCGCCTCGATTGCCTCAGAGCCAGCCACCTCGATGCCTGCAAGCGCCCAATCATAAAGGTTCAAGTCGCCGACGCGCAGCGCCGTGCGGTACCGCGTTCTGACCGCCTGCGCAGCTTCGGGGCCGGATTGCAGGCCCAGCAACCTTATGATCGCCGGGGCATACGCGAGGCGGTTTCTATCATATAGCTCCTGCAACAGCGGAGAAATCGGGTGCGAAACGCGCAACTGCCTGACAATCTCATAAGGTGCGCGGTGAAACTCGATCAGTGCCGCATTCCGCAATACGGCGTCTTCGTGCCCCAGGAAGTTGCCGAAGAACGACACACGGGCAGGATCAGCCGATTGCCCAAAAGCCCACGCGCGTCCCTGTTCGCGTATCTCCGATACGAACTCCGCGCGTTCTGGTGTCATCAGGAACCCTTTGCTCCAGCCTGTTGAAAGGCTGCGACCGGCTTTGTCCCGCAATCCGTCTCCATAGATCATGAGAACGGTTCTGTTCGGATCTACGCGAAACGCGGATCTGGTCACGCTGTCGACCAGATACGGAATGTCCGGCAAGCCTGAAACCTGCTTTGGCGTCCCTTTCAGGATTGAAACAGGCGAATACCTGAAGGGATTATCCGGTGTTGGCGCCGCCAGCACGATCACGCGCGCCGACAGGATGCGGTCAGCCAACGAATATTCTGGCAGGGTGATGCAGACAGGACAGGCCAACGACGGACGCGGAGCGACAACGCCACCCGCGAGGAACGCCAAGACCGAAACCGTCAGCAACGCGGATCGCATCGCTTACCCTCCCTTGTCCTTGCCCGGAGTGCGCGACGGCATTCCCGGGCCACAGGAGCAGGCTACCCGATCACTGGCATCTGGGCGACAGTTCTGTGCAGGTGATCAGACGGGTTGAGGAATCCCTGCCCGCCCCTCCTGCCGTCCGCAAGGCTACATCAGGTCGTTTTCAACATCCTCGGCTGAGATACCAAGCGAATCCAGACCATTCTCAAGGTGGTCCGACAGGTGCGGCGTTCCGATCAGATAGTCCGCGCACGGAGTAGACGCCTCGGCCTTGGCGGTTGCGATGGCTTCGGCCAAGTCCTCGGCGAAAAAGCTCTCGCGTCCGATCCACATGACGGCAACCAGTTCGGCCTGTTCATCCTCGCTCATCCGGTCGATGAAAGCGCGCAATTCGCCCTCGGCCCGGTTCAGTTCCCGCCCCATCATGGCGACCTGAGCGACTTTTCTTGCCGAGATTTCCAACATGACCCAACTCCTTCGTGTTCGCGGTTTCCATTCTACCACAAACACTCGGCGTGGCCTGAGTCTTTGATCTTACGCAAATAACGCCCGCTTATGGCTCGCGGACCCGCGAGATTGGATTATCCGGAACAGGAGAGGAACGAAACGGGCGAAACCGGGCCTTTTTCAGTTTCAGTTTCAGCGCCTGCCAAAGGATCAGAGCAAACGCGCGCCGCGCGCCAAACGGTCTGCGTATCAACGACCAGAGGATCACTCGGTCCGTCAGCGCAGCACGTGGGCCGGTGAGCGTTGCAATCAGCCCGCCATTTTCGCGCCCGTAATCTATCCAGACGCCGACCCTGTCGGCACGGAAGTCAAACCCGAACGTATAGGTGCCTTCGATCTTCTGGAACGGGGACACATGCATCAATTTGTCAGCCACGATCCGGTCTGACGGTTGAATCGGCGCAAAGTTTGGATTGTGGCACAGATAGCTGTGGCGCGTGCCGTAAGTATTGGTCACTTCGGCCACAACAGCATAAAGCACGCCTTCCGTGTCAAAGCAGAACCAGAAGCTGACCGGGTTGAACACGTGGCCGAAAACGCGCGGCTGGGTCAACAGCATGATCCGGTTCGGCTGTGTGACCCCGAGGTCATGGAACTGCTCGCGCAGCCACGCGGCACCGCGCCCTTTGCCGGGCTCTCCACCGTGATCGCGATCCCGCCAGTTCGTTACGTTTGCCCCGTTGACAGAGAACAACGCGGGCGTGGGACCGGTATTTTCCGGGTCCAGCAGGATGTAGTCGAGCGAATACCGAAAGGCGTTTTCTATCGCGCCTTTCCGCCCGTGATACGTATGCCCTGCAATGTGATCGACCCGCTTCATGCGACCTTTTCCATTCTGTCTGTAAACCGTTCAAACGGCGGCCTTTTCCTCAGACCTTATACAGATATTCTACGAAGCGAATGCCCATATGGATTATTATTTGCCACAGAAAGTGATCCGCCTTGGGCAGCCCCGCGTAATGTGGTTATGTTTACCGAGATCGATACCGCGAGCTTGGATGAACCGGTGGCCGACGGGCCCCTAGCAAAAACCTGGCACGCGAAAGAACGTACCAGGGGCAGGCCGGTGAACGAAGCAAACGGCAGTTGCAATACCAAGACCGAGTGGGTTGGACATGTGACCCGCATTCGGGATGCGCAGGATCAGGCGGCATTTGCCGAACTGTTTCAGTACTTTGCGCCTCGCATCAAGGCGTTCCTGATCAAATCGGGGTCTGATGCGGCGATGGCCGAGGAATGCGCGCAAGAGGTGATGGCGACCTTGTGGCACAAGGCGCATCTGTTCGACCCCTCGCGCGCGACCGTGGCCACTTGGGTCTTCACGATCGCACGGAACAAACGCATTGATGTGCTGCGCAAGCAACGGCGACCGGAACCCCAGGATCTGGGTTGGGGTCCCGAGGCAGAACCGGAACAGCATGACGTCGTTGCGTTGCAACAGGAAACCGCGCAACTGCGCGACGCATTGTCAGCGTTGCCAGAGGCGCAGAGAGAACTGATCGAAAAGGCGTATTTCGGCGACCTGAGTCACCGAGAGATTGCGTCTCAGACCGGGTTGCCCCTGGGAACGATCAAATCACGCATACGGCTGGCGCTGGACCGCTTGCGCCACGCGATGAACTGAGATGATGACGATGAGCAACAAGATCAAACATCACCTGACAGATGACCTGCTGATGGCCTATGCCGCAGGCGGTCTGCCAGAAGCATTCGACCTGATGGTCGCAACGCACCTGTCGTTGTGCGACCACTGCCGCGCGCGCGCCGAAAGTTTCGAGGCTGTCGGCGGGTGTGTCTTGCAGGATCAGGATGATAGTGCGGCGCTGAGCGACGGTTCGCTGGCCGCAACCATGGCGCTGATCGCCAAGGGTGCGCCGGTGGCCAAGCCAGCGCGCCCCGGCTGTTCCGTGCTTCCCGCGCCGCTGCAGGATTATGTCGGCGGCGACGTGAATGCCATCCAGTGGCGCTCGATCGGGATGGGCGTTAAACAGGCGATCTTGCCCACAACGCGCGAAGCGACAGCCCGATTGCTGTTTATCCCGGCAGGGGCCGCCGTGCCCGATCACAGTCACAATGGCATGGAACTGACGATGGTCCTGCAAGGGGCATTCTCGGACGAAGTCGACCATTTTGCGCGCGGCGATGTCGAGATTGCGGATGAAGACCTGCACCACATGCCAACGGCGGACATCTCTGAGGATTGCATTTGCCTGGCCGTGACGGATGCGCCGCTAAAGTTCAGCAAGCTGATGCCGCGCCTGTTCCAGCCCTTTCTACGCATCTGACCTGAACAGCCGTTTTATGCTACACTGAGACTTCGACCCTGCAATCGGAGGATGTAGTCATGAAAGCACTTGCCCTGACCCTTGCCTGTATCGGGTTCACCACGCCTGCCAATGCACAGAGCGTTGCCGACGTGAAGTTTGAGACAGGCAACTATGGCACAATGGTCAACGGAACCGTTACGGGCAAAGAGTATTTTGACTACCGACTGGGTGCGAAAGCCGGGCAGGAACTGTTCGCAGAACTTCAGGTCAGCGACACCAACGGGTATGGTGTAATCTACTTTAACGTCCTACCTCCGGGCAGCGACGGCGCTGCAATCTATAACGGGTCCATCAACGGGAATACCGCACGGGTTGATCTGCCAGAAGACGGAGACTACACGATCCGCGTATACCTCATGGGCAATGACCGGGACGCCGACAAGACGGTTGGGTACAATCTGGACCTCTCGATCCAGTAGAGCTTAAGCCTCACTTTTACCAAGCGGCACCACGTTGGCGTGATCCTCCGGTGCGAGTTCCTCGAAATCGAAATTGTCCAGACGCTGCGCGCGACGTCCGGCTTTTTCGGCGCTGATCTTGATGTCCGAGATATCCTTGGCCGCCTGTCCAAAGTGACGGTCCAGATTGGCCACGCGGTCGCCCAGCCGTTCGACATCCTTGTGCAGCATCCCCAATTCCTTGCGGATGGCCCCCGCCTGTTCCCGCATCCGCGCGTCTTTCAGGATCGCGCGCATCGTGTTCAATGTCGCCATGCAGGTGGTGGGCGAGACGATCCAGACTCGTTTTTTGAAACTCTCCTGCACCAGTTCGGGGAACTTGGCGTGCAACTCGGCATAGACCGCCTCGGACGGCAGGAACATCAGCGCGCCATCGGCAGTTTCGCCGTCCAGAATGTATTTTTCGGCAATATCGGTGATGTGTTTGCGCACCGTGCTGCGGAACATCTGAACGGCGGCCTTCAGCTCCATGTCATTTGTCGCACCGATCAGCGCCTCATACGCCTCCAAAGGGAATTTGCTATCGATCACGATCGGCCCCGGCGGGTTCGGCAAATGGATCAGGCAATCCGCCCGACGTCCGTTCGACAGCGTCGCCTGCAACTGAAAACTGTCCGAGGGCAGCGCCTTGGACACGATATCGTTCAACTGAATCTCACCAAACGCACCGCGCGTCTGCTTGTTCGACAGAATGTCCTGCAACGACAGCACATCGCCCGATAGTTTGGTGATATTGTCCTGCGCCTTGTCGATGGCGGCCAGCCGTTCCTGCAACTGCGTCAGCGAGGTCGCGGTCTGTTTCGACGAACCATGCAGCGATTCCTTCATCCGCTCCTGCATCTCGGCCAGCGCGCGGGCGGACTTCATCGCGTTGTCCGCCAGCCTGTCATTCATCTGCTGCTGGACCGAGGACAGCCGCGCCTCAACCGTCTGGATCACCTGAACCTGCGCATTGGCCTGCGTGTCCGAGACATGCTGGAGGCCGCCGCGCAACTGTTCCTGCCCTTGCCCCAACTGCTGCACATTCTGTCCCAGATGCGCCATCTGCCGCGCCAATGGCTCTGACATCCGGGCGGATCGGTTGGCTGCACGCAAAGACAGGAACAACAACAGCAGGATCAGCGCGACAATGCCGCCGCCGATCAGGATCACGGGGTCGTTCAATGCAATCTGGGTGCCAGCAATCTCGATCATGTCGCCTCGGGTGTTCTTGTTTTATTCTTCTTACCGCGCAGCACGCGCGGGATCAACTGCGCCCGAACAGACGTTCGATATCGGCCAGTTTCAGTTCCACATAAGTTGGCCGCCCATGGTTGCACTGCCCGGAATGGGGCGTCGCCTCCATCTCGCGCAGCAGGGCGTTCATCTCCTCGGCCCGCATCCGACGGCCCGACCGGACCGAGCCATGGCAGGCCACCCGGCTGAGGATCGCCTCGATCCGCGCCTGCACGGTTTGGCTTTCGCCCTGATCGGCCAGCTCATCAAGGATATCCAGGATCATTGCGCGGGCATCGACTTCGCCCAGTATCGCTGGGGTTTCGCGCACAGCGATGGCCCCGCCGCCAAAGGGCTCCAGCGTCAGGCCAAGGCGTGTCAGGTCGTCGGCCACGGCCATCAGGCGCGCGCAGTCGCTTTCGGACAGTTCCACGATCTCGGGGATCAGCAGCGCCTGCGCAGCCACGCCGTTTTCAGCCATCTGACGTTTGAGCTTTTCATAGACCAGACGTTCATGCGCCGCGTGTTGGTCCACGATCACCATCCCGTCGGCAGTTTGGGCAATGATGTAGTTCTCATGCACCTGACCGCGCGCCGCGCCCAACGGCAAGTCCTGCGCCGGAGGCTCTTCTGTGACCACGGGCGCAGGTTCCACAATGCTGCCACTGTAATCCTGCGACAGTTCGGCAAACCCCGGTGCTTGCGCCTGATATGCCACCTGTCGCGCGAGCTGAGAAGGCCGGTCCATCTGGTAAACGCGCGCTGGTGCAGGCTGCGCCGGTTCGGGCTTCATCGCGCCCAGAGTGGCATTGGCCACGGTCGAGGATGCCCGGTGTCCTGCCTCGGCCAGCGCGTGCCGCAAGGCCGAAACGATCAGCCCCCGCGCCACGCCCGGATCGCGAAACCGAACCTCGGATTTCGCCGGGTGGACATTCACATCCACCAGCGTCGGGTCACAGTCGATGAACAGCGCCGCCGCCGGGTGGCGGTCGCGGCTGAGGAAATCGAAATACGCCGCCCGCAAGGCGCCGGTCAGCATCTTGTCGCGCACAGGGCGGCCATTGACGAACAGATACTGCGCCACCGCCGCGCCCCGCGAATAGGTCGGCAAGGCGGCATACCCATAGAGGCGTATCCCCTCGCGCGTGGCGTCGATTTGCAGGGCGTTCTCGGCAAACTCGCGCCCGATCACGCGGGCAAGCCGGGCATGCAGCGCATCGAACAGATCGCCATTCTCGCGGTCGGCGCGGAACGTCACGCGCCCCTCGCCCCCGCCCGAGACATCGCGCAGGGTGAAAGTGATCGCAGGCTCGGCCATCGCCAAACGCTTGACGGTGTCGGTGATCGCCTGCGCCTCGGCCCGGTCGGTGCGCATGAATTTCAGACGCGCGGGCGTTGCAAAGAACAGGTCGCGCAGTTCAACCACCGTACCTGCACGCAGAGCGGCGGGTTTCACGGCCTCCATCTTGCCGCCCGCGACATGGATCGAAGCGGCCTCATCCCCCGCTACGCGGCTGGTGATAGTTAGCCGCCCTACCGCGCCCAACGACGGCAGCGCCTCGCCCCGGAACCCAAAAGTATGAATGTTCAGCAGGTCGGACCCGTCGATTTTGGACGTCGCGTGGCGAGACAGCGCCAGTGGCAAATCCTCGCCGGAAATACCGCACCCATCGTCGGTGACGCGAATGAGTGTCTTGCCGCCGTCGGCAATATCTATTGCAATTCGTGTCGAACCCGCGTCGATCGCGTTCTCGACCAGCTCTTTCACAGCAGAGGCTGGCCGTTCGACAACCTCACCCGCTGCAATACGATTGATCGCCGCGTCGTCAAGCTGACGAATGACGGGTCGCGTTTCGCTGATATTGTGGTTTGCCTGCGCCATACCCCTAGAGCTAGCACAGCCGCATACGATTCTGCCACATGTTTGGGATGGTCAATTTTCTGGCGAGGGGGCGTTCGGACAATCGCGTCGCGTTTGCGAGAGGCGGCGAACATCGTCGCAATTGTCCGAACGAACCGTTGTGAGTGGTGGACGTTCTTTAGCAATACGTGGTTCGTAGCACGAAGAACCGCGTGTGACTCTTAAACTCTGGACCGTGACATATCTTGGGCGGAGATCAGCCGATAAACCATATCCTGACACAGCAAGATCATGCCGAATCACGCAGCGCCGGGCGCGCCGGTCCGTGTCCGGCACGGCCCCCAAACAGCGGCAAAGGCAAGGATCAGGCCGGATACGGTCGCAATCATTCCGGCCGCGCTGACCGCATCCGTCGCGCCCAGCCACAAAGGTCCGTAGCCTGCCAGAACATACCCGGCAACGGCCGAAATCACCGCGAAAACCACGCTCCACCCGATTTGAGTTTCCAGCCGATTGGTCATCATGCGCGCCGCCGCAGGAGGGCATATGAACATTGCGATCACGATGATCGAGCCTACCGCATCAAACGCCGCAACAGCCGCAATCGCCGCGACAATCACCAACGCCATGCCAAGGGCTCCGGTCCTGATGCCGATCGTTCGGGCAAACCCCTCGTCAAAGGTAGAGATTTTCAGCGGCCGCCAGAACAGCCAGGTAAACAAGGTGACTCCGGCCAAGGTCAGCGCGATGCGGGGCAATTCCGGCGGCAAGCCAGCCAGCGCCTGAATATCCCACAGGGATGCCCATCCCACCGCGTCCAACCAGATCAGGCTTTCCAGATTGCCATACAGTGCGTGTTCGACGTCCAGATGAACGGTCGAGGTGTCGGTTTGCTCCAACAGCAGCACCCCGCCCGCAAACATGGTGGTGAAGACAACCCCCATTGCCGCACCGGGCTCAATCTGGCCCAACCGCCGTATGGCCTCGATCATCATAACGGCGACAATCGCCGCGCCTGCTGCGCCCAGCATCATCGGCCAGGTCGAGATTGCTCCGGTCAGCAGGAACGCCACAACGATACCAGGCAGAACAACGTGGCTGATCGCATCACCGATCAGCGCTTGTTTGCGTAGCACAAGAAAGTTGCCCGGCAGGGCACAAGCGATGGCCGCGAAAGTCCCGATCAAAAGCGGCGTCAGGGAAAGGGGGACGAATTCTTCTCCGCTCATGGGTTCACCCCCTGCGGCCCACCGATCTGACGGTCAATTTCGATGATCTGATCCCGTGTCAGAACGGTTTCAATGTCGCGCAACCCGTCATACAGCACCGCCGTAGCCTCATGCGCTTGATCCGCGCGGACGATCTCCCACCGTTTTTCGTCGCGCAGCGCTTTTGCAGCGCGCGCCCTGCCCGCCTCTGTCGCAACCCCATCGGCCCGCACCAGCCCCGCGCTGCGCAACAGGCGAAGCGTCAACGGTTCGTATATCTTTTGCCCCTGCGCCAGCGCCAAAAGCCCTTGTCGGATGTGAACCTGGCGCTGAAAGCGCAGGTGGCGAAGAACGGCAGCCAGAACGCCCCTGACAGGTGCGAACAACAGGGACAGGGCAAACAGGGCGAAACTGACCAGAACGATGATCGGACCGGTTGGCAGGTTGGGGGCCGAGGCCGACAGCGCCGCCCCCAGATAGCCCGAAAGCCCGCCGGTCAGCCCGGCCAACAGCACAACACGCTCTGATCGCTCGGTCCAGAAGCGCGCAGCAACAGGCGGGATGATCAACAGCGCAACGATCAGGATCAACCCGACAATCTTCAACCCCACGACGGTCACGGCCATGACCAACCCCATCATCGCAAGGTCAATGCGATGCACCGCATGCCCTTGCGCCGCAGCATATTCCGCGTCGAACGCCACCAGTGTCATGGGACGGCGAATGATCAACACCAGCGCCAGCGTCGCTGCCCCTCCGACGGCTATGATCAGAGCGTCGGCCCACAGCATTCCGGCGGTCGAACCCAGCAGAAACCCCTCCAGCCCCGCCTGACGGCCCACGCCCATCGTCTGAATCACCGTCAGCAGGACGATACCGAACCCAAAGAACACGGACAGGACCGCGCCGATTGCGGCGTCCTCAGCCAACCTCGTGTACCGGGTCAGCCAATTCATACAGAGAAGGCCAACCCCGGCGGACAGAGCCGACCCGACCAAAAGGCCAATCAGGTTGCGACCGTCGCCCCCAAGCGCGACCAGAACCATAAAAGCCAGACACACGCCCGGCAGGGTCGCATGGCTGATCGCATCGCTGACCAAAGCGCGCTTGCGTAGAAACAGAAAAGTTCCGGTAACCCCCGCAGAGATTCCCAACAAAGTCGCACCGACAGCGACCAGCGTGGCGTTATAGCCAAGCTGCAGGGTCAGGGCATCCCAAATCATGTTTACCCCAGCGCGCGTGAGATCTGGTCGATCTGAGCGGTGGCCAGACGGCCTCCATACGCCGATTGCAGGGTTTCGGCGGTGAACGCCTCGGCTACCGGGCCTTCGGCCACTTTGCGCGTGTTGATCAGGAAGACGTGGTCGAAATAATCGGTGACGGTCGCCAGATCGTGATGCACGGTGACGACTGTCTTGCCGGCCTCTCTCAACGATTTCAGCACGGCGATGATCGCCTTTTCCGTGGCCGCGTCAACGCCTGCAAAAGGCTCATCCAGCAAATAGAGATCGGCATCCTGTGCCAAGGCACGAGCCAGAAAGACGCGCTGCTGCTGCCCTCCCGACAACTGACCGATCTGGCGATCCGCAAAGTCACGCATGCCGACACGCTGCAGACAGTCCATCGCACGCGACATATGACGTGCCCTGATCCGCCCCAACAGGCCGAGTTGTCGCGACAAACCCATCAGGACCACGTCAATCACACGGGTCGGAAAATCCCAGTCGACACTGGCCCGCTGCGGGACATAGGCGATCCGTTCGCGCTGTTTGTCCAGCGGCTTGCCGAACACCGTGACCTGACCCGACAGCGGTGAGACAATACCCAAAGCCGCCTTTAGCAGTGTCGATTTCCCCGCGCCGTTCGGCCCGATAATGGCGGTCATAGCACCCGGCTGCACAGTCATGTCTACCGAAAACACCGCCGGCTTCTGACCGTATGAGACCGTCAGGCCACGAACAGCCAGAGGGCTTTGGTCAAGGCCGTGCTCTGATATTGAAAGACCTTGTTCAGCCGCCAGCTCGAGCATCACTCAAAACCCCGCCGACAGCTTTCCGTTCATGCCGCGGTCAGGCACATCCGCGCCCAGCGCCCCGGCAATCACGGTGATGTTGTGATCCAGCATCCCGACATAGGTGCCTTCGTAGGTTCCCGGCTCGCCCATAGCGTCCGAGTATAGCTCGCCGCCAACGCCAACCTCATGACCCTTTGCAGCAGCACCTTCAATCAGAGCGCGCATCGACCTGTCAGAAACCGAGCTTTCGACGAATACCGCCGTAAGCTGTTGATCCACAAGCGTGTCGACCAGTTCACCGATCCGGTTCAGACCCGCCTCGGACTGGGTCGAGATCCCCTGAATACCCATCACCTCATAGCCATATTCAGCACCGAAATAGCCGAACGCGTCGTGGGCCGTCACCAGAACGCGATTGTTTTCGGGAACCGAGGCAAGAGCCTCGGCAGCATAGCCTTCAAGCTGGGAAACCTCGGCCAGATGCACCTGAGCATTGGCGGCAAAGATGTCTTCGGCCTCGGGTCGCGCCTCGGTCAGCGCCGCCTGAACCTCGATCACTACGTCACGCCACAGGGCTGGGCTCATCCACAGGTGAGGGTCGAATTTGTCGGCATAGTCGTCATGCGCGCGCAGCTTGGACTTTTCAACGCCCTCTGCAACCGCCACGACAGGACGTTTGCGGCCAAGATCGTGAAAGAAATCTTCCATCTGCGCCTCAAGATACAGCCCGTGCCACAGGATCAGATCGGCCCGTGTCATGGCAACAATGTCACTGCGGGTCTGCCGATAGGCGTGCGGGTCCACACCGGGACCCATCAGACCCTTGACCTCAACCTGATCGCCGCCGATCTGACGCGCTGCATCAGCGATCATACCGGTTGTGGCGACCACTTTCAGCGGTGCTTCGGCCCAAGCCGTTAATGGCAGTGCAGCGGCAAACGCCAACGCTGCAAGAAAGGTGCGACGAATCATGTAAGACCCCGATTTGGTATCCCCTTGAGAATGAATATGCGAACCATTCGCAACTAAGTCAACGCTATTGCGAATTATTCGCAAGAAAGCGCCTAAATTTGTCCATTTGGTCAAAAAAGTTACCTGCGAGAGGCCAGTTTGCCTTTCATTTAGGCGCAACCCGTGCGAATTTGGCCCGAAATTCCCAAAGGATGTGAAGATGGATACGCAGAGCTCAGACAGCCCAGTGCGCACCGCGCATCTGCCGCAAGTGACCGAACCCAGAATTCCCGGAATGGACCTTGATCTGGACTGGGTGCGCAGTGTTCAAGCCAACACCTCGGCTATTGAACGCCGCGCCGCCACCCTGCCAGGTCGACGGTCGGTCAAGAAAGACTATCAGGCCGCGTGGCTGTTGAAGGCGATCACGATGATCGACCTGACGACGCTGTCCGGTGACGATACGGTTGGCCGTGTGCGCCGTTTGTGCGCCAAGGCCCGTCAGCCGGTCGCACCCGCGCTGTTGCAAGCGATGGACATGCCGCCGATCACAACCGGGGCCGTCTGCGTCTATCACGATATGGTCGAAACCGCCGTAGATGCGCTGAAAGGCACCGGCATCCCGGTCGCCGCCGTCTCAACCGGGTTTCCGGCGGGACTGTCGCCATTTCACCTGCGCGTGGCCGAGATTGAGGAAAGCGTTAAAGCAGGGGCCGAGGAAATCGACATCGTCATCTCTCGCCGCCACGTCCTGTCGGGCGATTGGCAGGCTTTGTATGATGAGATGAAGGCGTTCCGAACCGCCTGCGGTGATGCCCACGTCAAAGCCATACTCGCGACCGGAGAGCTGGGTAGCCTGCGCAACGTCGCCCGCGCCTCGGTCGTGTGCATGATGGCAGGAGCGGATTTCATCAAGACGTCGACTGGTAAAGAAAGCGTCAACGCCACTCTGCCCGTCACCCTCGTGATGGTCCGAGCGATCCGCGATTACTATGACCGCACCGGCTATCGCGTCGGTTACAAACCTGCGGGCGGGATTTCCAAGGCGAAGGACGCTCTGGTCTACCTGTCGCTGATCAAGGACGAGCTGGGCGACCGCTGGCTGGAGCCGGACCTGTTCCGCTTTGGCGCATCGTCGCTGCTGGGCGATATTGAACGACAGTTGGAACACCATGTCACCGGCGCGTATTCGGCCGGCTACAGACACTCCATGGGCTGAGGAAAGAACAATGACAGTCAAAGAAATCTTCGAGACCATGGATTACGGACCCGCCCCCGAAAGCGCTGCCGAGGCGTTGGCATGGCTGGTCGATCAGGGCGGCAAATTCGGCCACTACATTGACGGTGCCTTCACCAAGCCGGGCAAAGGCTTTGAAAGCCGCAACCCGGCGACCGGAGAGGTTCTGGCCAAACTGACCCAAGCCAAACAGGGTGACGTGGACGCCGCTGTGTCCGCCGCCCGCAAAGCCCAGCCAAAGTGGGAGAAACTGGGCGGTGCTGGCCGTGCACGATACCTCTATGCCATTGCGCGGCTGTTGCAGAAACATTCGCGCCTGTTCGCGGTGCTGGAAAGCCTCGATAACGGCAAGCCGATCCGGGAATCGCGCGACATCGACATCCCTCTGGTCCAGCGGCATTTCTACTACCACGCAGGCATGGCCCAGTTGATGGAGAGCGAGCTGCCCGACGCGCAGGCCTTGGGTGTGTGCGGTCAGATCATTCCGTGGAACTTCCCCCTGTTGATGCTGGCGTGGAAAGTGGCCCCGGCCTTGGCGATGGGGAACACGGTGGTTTTGAAACCGGCCGAATATACCTCGCTAACCGCGCTGCTGTTTGCCGATATCTGTTCGCAAGCCGGGCTGCCCAAGGGCGTGGTCAATATCGTCACCGGCGACGGTGCGGTGGGCGAGATGATCGTGGCCTCGGATGTGGACAAGATCGCCTTTACCGGCTCGACCGTCGTGGGGCGGCGCATCCGCGAAGCCACAGCAGGCTCGGGCAAGGAACTGACGTTAGAGCTGGGCGGCAAATCCGCATACATCGTCTTTGACGACGCCGATATTGATTCAGCCATCGAAGGGCTGGTTGACGCGATCTGGTTCAATCAGGGGCAGGTCTGCTGTGCAGGCTCGCGTCTTCTGGTGCAGGAAGGGATTGCTGATCGCTTCCATGCCAAACTGCGCGCGCGGATGGACAACCTGCGCATTGGCGACCCGCTGGATAAATGCATCGACGTCGGCGCGGTCGTGGACCCGGTTCAGTTGCAGACCATCAAGGGAATGGTCGAAAGCAACACCGCAGGCGACCTCTACCAAGCCGACTGCGCGCTGCCCGAGAATGGCTGCTACTACCCGCCGACGCTGATCTCGGGGCTGGAGACATCCGATCCGCTGATGCAGGAGGAAATCTTTGGCCCGGTTCTGGTGTCGTCCACCTTCCGCACCCCGTCCGAGGCGGTCGAGCTGGCCAATAACACCCGTTACGGGCTGGCCGCGACGGTCTGGACCGAGAACGTGAACCTCGCGCTGGACATCGCGCCAAAACTGGTTGCAGGCGTGGTCTGGGTGAATGCCACCAACCTGTTTGACGCCGCCGCCGGGTTTGGCGGCGTGCGCGAAAGCGGGTTCGGGCGCGAAGGCGGCTGGGAGGGTCTGACCGCCTATACCAAGCCCAAGGGCAAGACCAAGGCGCTGACGAAACTTGACGCCGCCACCGGCGAAGGCGCGCCAGTGGATCCAATCGACCGCACCGCAAAAATGTATGTCGGCGGCAAGCAGGCGCGGCCCGATGGCGGCTATTCCAATCCCATTTGGGGCAAATCCGGCCTGTTGGGGCATGTGGGTCTGGCGAACCGCAAGGACGTACGCAACGCGGTCGAGGCCGCGGCGGGTGCAAAAGGCTGGTCCAAGACCACGGGCCACCTCAGGGCGCAGATCCTGTATTATATTGGCGAAAACCTCTCGGCCCGAGCGGATGAATTCGCCGCGCGGATCGACGCCATGACGGGCGGCAAGACCGGCGCGTCTGAGGTTGAGGCCTCGATTCAGCGCCTGTTTACTGCCGCAGCATGGGCCGACAAGTATGACGGTCAGGTGCACGGTGTCCCGATCCGGGGCGTGGCCATTGCGATGAAGGAACCCGTGGGCGTGATCGGCGCGCTTTGCGCGGATGAGGCACCATTGCTGGGTCTGGTGTCAGCCATGGCCCCGGCGATCGCGATGGGCAACCGGGTGGTGCTGGCCGCGTCCGAGCCTTACCCGCTGGCTGCAACGGATTTCTACCAGATCCTTGAAACCTCGGACGTGCCCGCAGGCGTGGTCAACATCCTGACCGGCAGCCATGCGGAACTGGCGAAACCGCTGGCATCTCATCTGAACGTGGATGCGGTCTGGTCGTTCTCATCCACGGACCTGTCAAAAGAGATCGAGGTCGTCTCGGCCGGAAACCTCAAACGCACGTGGGTCAACAACGCCAAGGCAACCGATTGGAGCGTGGACCATACGCGCCGGTTCCTTCAGGCTGCGACCGAGGTCAAGAACATCTGGGTGCCCTTCGGAGAATAGGGCTCCCGCCTAAAGGCAGGCGTTGATCAGATCACCCGCACCCTGTCCATGGAATGGGGCGTCGATGTCCCCATTGGACGATGGGGCACCGTTCAGGACGTGGCAAGTGCCTGCCTGCTTCTCAGCTCGGACATGGCCAGCTATATCAGCGGGACTGTCCTATCCGTGGATGGCGCACTTTATCAGCGCGGGTCGGGAAAGTTCGGATAGATGCTGCGCGGTGCCGCAGGGAAAAAGGGCTGAGCGACACTCAGCCCCGTTTGCATCAGTTCGTCGTTTCCAGACCTTCAGGCTTGCCGACAACGGTGAAATGCAGCCCTTCGGGATCAAGCAATTCACTGGCCACGCGGTTCACGTCTTGCAGCGTCACCGCGTTTACCTTGTCGTTGCGGGTCGAGATGTAGTCAATCGGCAGGTCGTCCATCTGCATCCCGACCATGATGCTGGCAATCTGGCCGTTCCCGTCAAACCGCAGCGGATACGCCCCGGTCAGATAGGTCTTGGCATCATCCAGCTCTTTCTGAGTCACCCCTTCGGACGCCGCGCGTGCCCATTCGTTTCGGATCACATCGACCGCCTCGGCGATGCGATCATTCGCGGACGACACCGACCCCAGATAGACCGAGGCCAGGTCCTTGGGCACGAGATAGGTCGCCACGCCATAGGTCAGCCCACGCTTTTCTCTCACTTCCTGCATCAGGCGGCTTCCAAATCCACCACCACCCAGAATGTGGTTCAGAACAAATGCAGCAAAGAAGTCGGGATCGTCGCGATCAATGCCTGCATGCCCGAACAGGGCAACGGACTGCGGGGTGTCAAACTCAACGACGCTGACACCGCCGGGAATAGTAACGTCGGCACGGTCAGGAATTGGCTTTCCGGTCTCGGGCAGATCGGCCAGCAGTTTATCCAGTAGAACACCAAGCTCCTCGGCCGTTATGTCCCCTACGGCACCTACATACAGCCGGTCCTTTGCAAACACGTTCGCAAAAGCGGTGGCAACGTCATCCCGGGTCAGGGCGGTCACACTGTCAATGGTGCCTTTCCCCTCGGACCCGTAAGGGTGATCCCCATAGGCCATACGCGCAAAATTGCGCCCAGCGATGTCATTTGGGTCTGTCTGGTCCGAACGCAGACCCGACAGGACCTGCGCCCTGACACGATCGACGGCATCCTGGTCGAACCGAGGTTCGTGGAGCGTGGTGTGCAGCAGATCAATCACGTCATCCCGGTTTTCAGTCAGAAACTGAGCTGAAACCGAAACCGTGTCGTCGCTTGCGTTATATCTGAACGAAGCCGCCAACGATTCCAATTCGCGCGCATAGGTGCGGGCGTCCATGTCCCCGGCCCCTTCCTCGATCAGGCCGCTCATCAGATATGTGGCCCCGCGCTTGTCAGGATCATCCAGAGACGTACCCCCCCGAAAGCGCAGTTCCAGCGCGGTGAAGGGGATCGAGTGATCTTCGACCAGCCAAGCCTTGATCCCGCCGGGTGAGGTGACCTCCTGAATCTCGATCTCGGCCCATGCGGGCAATGCGATGACAAATGCGATCAGGGTTGCGAAAATCCGTTTCATTGCGTCACCTCGTCGTCACGCATCAGCCAACCGGTTACAGAAGTCTCGGGCTGGAACACTTCGCGGGCCGCGGCGATGATCTCGTCTCCGGTCACGGCCTGAAGGATATCGGGCCACGCCTGCACATCCTCGACCGTCAACCCGCTGGTCAGGGCACGGCCATACCGGTTGCCAATGCCATCCACGTTGTCGCGCGCATAAGTTTGCGAGGCGCGAAGCTGCATCTTGATCCGGTCCAGATCCTCTTGGTTCACACCTTCGGCAATAAAGTCAGCCACGGCCTGATCCATCGCATCCTCTGCTTCCTGCAAGGACACCCCCTGCGCGGGTACGATCAGCAGGTCAAAGGTTGTATCGTCCAGTGACACGCCGCGATAGAAAGCGGCTGTATAAACGGCTTTCTGCTGCTCGAACTGCAGCTTTTCGTTCAAATAGGCCGTGTTTCCACCGCCCAGCAATTCTGCCAGCAAGAACAGCGCAGCCGCTTTTTCCTGCGCGCCGGGGTCACGCTCGGGCGCGAGGTAGCTGCGCTGAACATAAGGCTGCGACACGCGCGGGTCTTTGTAGGTCAGGCGACGTTCAGCGGTTTGCGGTGGTTCCTGAGACCGAACCCGTTCGGGCAGGTCCGGGTTGGCGGGGATCACGCCATAATACTGGTCCGCCAGCGCCTTGACCTCGTCAGGCTGCACATCACCAGTGACCACAAGGATCGCGTTGTTGGGCGCATAGTGGGTCTGGTAGAAGGACAGCGCGTCCTCCATGTCCAGCGTTTCCATCTCATGCCGCCAGCCGATGATCGGAACGCCGTAACGGTGGTTCAGATACTGCGCGGCGTTCATCTGTTCGCCAAACAGGGCACGCGGGTTGTTTTCGGTGCGCTGGTTGCGTTCTTCAAGGATCACGTCACGCTCGGTGCGGATATCTTCGTCAGACAGGCGGATGTTGCGCATCCGGTCCGCTTCCATCTGCATCATCAATTCCAGCCTGTCGGCTGCAACACGCTGAAAATAGGCGGTATAGTCATACGACGTGAACGCGTTGTCATTGCCGCCATTGGCAGCGACGGTTGTAGAAAACTCACCCGGAGCCAGCGTATCCGTACCCTTGAACAGCAAATGTTCCAGAAAATGGGCGACGCCAGACGAGCCTACGGGCTCGTCAGCTGACCCTGCGCGATACCAGACCATATGCTGCACCACCGGGGCGCGGTGATCTTCAACCACGACGACATCCATGCCGTTGTCCAGCGTGAAAGTGGTGACCGCCTCAAGGCCATCTTCGGCAAAAACCGGTGTGGCGGCGATCAGGGCGGCCGACAATGCCAAGGCCCGAACCATAGGGCATCCTCCGTTTCGTTTTGTGATGTTCAAACTACGGTGGTGCGGCGCGGGTTCAAGGCCGATGACGAAAAGTTAAGGATTATTCATCGACCGGTGGCGAGGAAGGCGTTTCTATACCCGCACGCCGCGCAGCTTCGTTCTGAAGATCGGCATCAAGGGCTTCGCGGCGATATATCTGCGAGTAACGGTCCACCTTGAACAGGCGCAACCGGGTCCAGCGACCCTGCTTCTTGCGGAACGCGGCGTCTTCGGATTCAACGACCTGCCGTGTGTTCGACGGCACACCATAACGGCTCGAGGCGGTCACAAGCGCCGCGTCAGTCGACGGGATAGGCGTGTTCGGGTTCAACGCCGCGGCACTACCGCCCAGCGCCACGACCGCATCCGCGTTGGGCGTCGGGTCCGTCAGATTGCCACCCCCGGGTGTCGGGGCTGGCAGAAACTGGTAGTCTTTTGGCTGCGTCAGCGGCTTGACCGGCAAGACCGAGAATTCATCCGGCCCCGGGCCCGGCGCCTCAAGATGGCGCAAGCCGATATCGGAACATCCCGCCGTGGCAACGGCCAATGTCACTGCAATAATGGAACGCGGCAACCGCATCAAAGTCTCCAGCCTGTTTGAGGGGCTTTTATCGCATTTCCCCGGGCGCGTCACGAGTGCTTTTTGCCCTCGAACAGCATCAAACCGATCGCTCCTGCAAAAATGAAGACATCTGCAAGGTTGAACACAAAGGGATTATCGATACCGCAGCAGGACATGTTCAGAAAATCCAGAACATAGCCGTAGAGAACACGGTCAATGACATTTCCCAACGCGCCTCCAATCAGAAGCCCGCCGGACAGCAGCACTATTCGCGAAGGGGCAGAGCGCAGCAACCAGATCAGAACGGCGACGGAAATCACCAGTGAAACGCCAATCAGCACCCACCGAGAAGCGTCGCTGTCCCCTTGGAACAACCCGAAATTGATACCCCGATTCTCGCCGTACTTGAACACCAGCAGGGGCGGCAGAACATCGATACTGCCCTCGGCCACGCGCATGACATGCACGACCAGATACTTGCTGATCTGGTCGATCGCAATCGCGCCTAGCGCGGCCCAGAGCAGTAGACGATACCCCATCAGTGGCGGAAATGGCGCATGCCGGTGAAGACCATCGCAAGACCGGCCTCGTCCGCCGCTGCGATCACCTCGTCATCGCGCATCGAGCCGCCGGGCTGGATCACGCAGGTCGCGCCAGCCTCTGCCGCCTCCATCAACCCGTCTGGGAAGGGGAAGAACGCATCCGACGCCACGGCCGAGCCGATGGTCAGCGGCTGGGCCAAGCCCAGCACGTCGGCCATGCGTTCAGCTTTCTTGGCCGCGATCAGGGCCGAGTCCACGCGGCTCATCTGGCCTGCGCCCACACCCACGGTCGCGCCATCCTTGACGTAGACGATGGCGTTGGATTTGACATGCTTGGCGACTTTCCACGCGAACAGAAGATCGCGCATCTGTTCCTCGGTCGGGGCCTTCTTGGTCACAACCTTCAGGTCGTCCATGCCGACAAAGCCGTTGTCCTTATCCTGCACCAACAGGCCGCCGGCCACCTGACGCACAGTCTTGCCGCCTGCGGTCACATCGGGCAATGCCTCGGTCGTCAGCAGGCGTAGGTTCTTCTTGGCGGCGAAGATCGCCTTGGCTTCGTCCGAAGCGCCCGGAGCAATCACCACCTCAGTGAAAATCCCGGTGATCTCTTGCGCTGTTTCCGCGTCCAGAGGCTGATTCAGCGCCACGATCCCGCCAAAAGCCGAGGTGCGGTCGCAATCGAAAGCAGACTTGTATGCCTCTAGCAGAGTTGCGCCCGTGGCAACGCCACACGGGTTGGCATGTTTGATGATGGCGCAGGCCGCCCCTTTCGCCGGGTCAAACTCGGCCACCAATTCAAACGCCGCATCGGTGTCATTGATGTTGTTGTAGCTCAGTTCCTTGCCCTGATGCTGCACGGCAGTCGCCACGCCGGGGCGGTTTGTGCCGTCCGTATAGAACGCGGCTTGTTGGTGGCTGTTCTCGCCATAGCGCAGAGTTTGCTTCAACTCACCGGCGAAGGCACGGCGCTTGGGCGCCTCAAGCTGCAATGCATCGGCCATCCAATTCGACACGGCGGTATCATAGGCCGCGGTTCGGGCATACGCCTTTTGCGCCAGCCATTGACGGAAGCCCAGCGAGGTCTTGCCGTAGTTTTCCTCTAGCTGATCCAGCAGCGACGTGTAGTCTTCGACATCCACCACAACATTCACAAAAGCATGGTTCTTGGACGCCGCGCGGATCATCGCCGGGCCGCCGATGTCAATGTTTTCGATGCACTCATCATAGCCCGCGCCCTTGGCGACAGTCGCCTCAAACGGATAGAGGTTGACCACCAGCAGGTCGATCGCGCCAATGCCGTGTTCCTCCATCGCCGCGACATGGGTGTCATTGTCGCGCAACGCCAGCAGCCCGCCATGTACCATCGGATGCAGGGTTTTCACCCGACCGTCCATCATTTCGGGAAAACCGGTAACCTCGCTGACATCCTTGACCTCAAGCCCCGCATCCCGCAGCGCCTTGGCGGTTCCGCCGGTCGACAACAGCTCGACCCCGCGCTCGGCCAGCGCCTTTCCCAGGTCAATCAGCCCTGTCTTGTCGGAAACGGAAAGCAACGCGCGGCGCACGGGGTGAAGATCGGTCATGGGTCCAAAGGTCCTTTTGGCGTCAGTCGAATACGGGCTCGTCCCGGTGCACGTCGCGCACGGCATAGGCTGTATCCTGCGCCTTGCTAAACGTCCACTGGATGCGCGTCGCATACTCCATCGCGCGACCAGATAGAACGATCTGTTTTGTCGCGCGTGGCTTCAGACGCCCTTTCTCAAGGTAAACGCTTGGTTCAACAGATAATTTAGAAACCCCGTCGTGGCGGAACACCCAAATTTCACCGCTCTTGAGGGCCATCGACACCGCCGCACCACCCAGATCAATGGCCGCATCCACATCAGGATGCAGATGAAACCTTACGTCAAACTCGATTCCCTGGAGTTTCGAGGCATCCATCGCCTTGTTGAATTGACGCTTGGCCTTGTCGGTCGCGGTCAGCAGGATGTCTTCGCCCGTCAATTCACGCCCGTCAAAGCGCAACTCGAACGTGCGCGCATGAGTCAGCCCGAAAACCTTGGCATAGCCATCGTGCCCTGCCATGAACCGCCTGCCTTCAAAAGCGTCCTCGAACTCGACCGGCACGTCCTGCGGCGCGTCAACCAGCGCCTCTTTTTCGGTCCCCGCGACCGGGTCCGTCAAACGGGCGCTGGAATAGCCGTCCAGACACAAAGTCGAATGAGACGGCGTAGCGCGCCCGGCCCGACGCCATTCAAGACCAAAACTCTCACCCGCTCCGCAATTTACGATCAGCGGCCGCCGACCGGACGTCATTTCAAACGCCAATGTCGACGCATGTGCGTTGTAGGACGCAGCCCCTTTCGGAGGCGGGCTGGCATCGACGATCACGCTGGTCCGCGCCGCGTACAGCCTGGCGAACCCCATCGTCAGCCCGTCCGCATGTTGCGGCCGAACCCCGCTTTGGGCCAACGCTTGATCCAGTCGCCCTTCCAACCCGCGACCGCCCCCATGAAACCGCGCCAACGCGCCGTCCGAATGTCGTAGATTTCGCAAGGTCGGCGCGATCCGTTTGATCGCGTCGGCCTGTGCTGCTGGCGTGCCCCGGCCCAATTCGCTGAGCGCAGCCGATGTCCAGGCAAGCAACGTAAACACTTCCAGCAATTCTTCGGGGTTTCGCGTCGATATACCGCCCTTTTGATCAATCTGCTTTTCGCACTCTCGCGCAAGGGCACGAAGGGCCGGATCAGCCATCTGCTCTAGACCCTGCAGCGCCAGCCCCGCTTGCACCAGCCCCGCCAATGCCTCGAACCGAGGAAGCCCGGGTGTCGCGGCCCGCCATCGTTTGGATAAGAACCACGATTGCTGCGCCAGAGAGCGAAAGAACGCTCTGGTCTGCTTTTCGTCCATTCCGCGCAGCAGAAACGCCGAATGGTTGATCCAACGTAAAACGCGTCGACCTGTCAGGTCCGGTGCCCAGCCCGGCCCCTGACCGCGACCATGCGCGTCAATCCAACCCCAGATCCACCGTTGCGCCTTTTCGCGCGCCCGCATATCCCCGACGGCGGCCAGATCATCCAACCATGCAAACCCGTGGCGTTCGCCATCGAAACCGGTACTTGGCGCAGTCACGTCCCACAGGCCGGTATCCTGCGCCTCGACCAGAAATCCGGCGAACAGCAGGTTTCCCGCCACAAGCTGCCGACCGCGTGCGAATGAGCCCACCGTGCGCGGCTCGGGCTCACCCACAAACCCGGCGACGGCTTTACGCCGCTGACTAAACCGCGCGTAAATACGGTTCTGAAACCGCGTCCATCGATTGGCCATGGTATCTGAGTTCGACATGCCGCTCGTTACTCTGCCTCTTGCGCTCTGCTGGCGCCTGAGACCCAACGATAGACCGCCCCGCCCGTCAAGTCACCGAAAAGCGTCGACCTATGCCGATTTGTTCAGGCTGGCGATATAGAACCCATCCATTCCACCGCGATCCGCCCAGGAATCAGGACGCAGACGCAGGCCGCCTTCCTCAGTGATCCAGTCTTTTTCGACCCCAGCCACCATGACGGCCTCGCGATCGACCTGCATGTCGGGATATTGGGGCAACGCCTCTTCGATCTGAACCTCACCCTCGTCGGGCAACAGGGAACACGTGCAATACACCAACCGCCCGCCCGGTTTCAGCAGGGTCCAGGCATGTGCCAGCATCTGGGCCTGAAGCTCGATCAACCCGCCGAATTCCGATCCGTCCTTGGCAAAGGGCAAATCAGGGTGCCGCCGAATGGTGCCCGTGGCAGAACACGGGGCATCCAACAGAATGGCATCGTATTGGCCCTGATGCTCCAACGCATCCCCGGCGATGACTGTGGCCTTCAGCCCGGTCCGCGCAAGGTTTTCCCGCACACGCTCGAGCCGCGACTCCGAGATATCCAGCGCCGTGACTTCGGCCGCTTCTGCGGCCAACTGCAAAGTCTTGCCGCCCGGTGCGGCACACAGGTCCAGTATTTTCTCGCCCGGTTTGGGTGCCAGCACGCGAACCGGCAGCGCCGCCGCCGCGTCCTGCACCCACCAGTCGCCGCGATCATATCCCGGCAGCGCCGAGACCTGACCCGCATCACGCACCCGACGCGATCCGGTCGGCAAGGCCTCGCCCGGCCCAGCGACATCGGGCTTGGCGGATATATCCAGCGGAGCGCCGTCGAAATGTGCCTTTTCCATGCCTGCCACCGCCTCGGCACCCCAAGCCATGACAAGCGGATCGCGCAACCATTCGGGCAGGCGCGGCACTCGCATCTTTGGCCAGGCGTCCGGCCCTTCGGCGGCCACTTTGCGCAGAACGGCGTTCACCAGCCCCTTGAGGCGGCCGTGCTTGCGCGAGCGGCCCACGATTTCGACCATGGAATTGACGACACCATGCGCCGCCTCACCGTGGCACAGCTCAACCGCGCCAAGACGCAAGGCGTTATGGACCGTCAGTGCAGGCGTCCGGTTCAGGTGATTGTCCAGCAGACGGTCGGCCCGCTCTAATCCGCGTAGGGTTTCCAGCGTCAGGCGCTGCGCCCGCGCGCGGTCTTCTGGGCCCAATCGGTCCAGTGCACCGGCGGCCAGACACTCGGGCAGAAGCCGTCCTTCTCCAAGGATCTGATCCAGCAGATAGATCGCGCTGCGTCGCGCTGCCGTAGCGTTGTCGGACATGGAATCGCCTTTCGATACGCCGCGCTTGCATTGCCAAGCGGGGACGGGGGCGTATATCAAGCCCAAGCACGGAAAGGAACCCGATGTCATGAGCGACGACAGCAAAGACCTGCCCCCTGCCGCCCAGCGCGCTTTGGCCGAAGCCGAAGAACGCCGTCGCAAGGCCGAGGCCAAGGCAAAAGAGATGCCAAAGGAACTGGGCGGGCGCGACGGCCCCGATCCGGCGCGTTATGGCGATTGGGAAAAGAAAGGCATCGCGATCGACTTTTGATAGCCTAGCCGCGCAGCGCTTCCAGAAAATCCCCGATGAGGGCGCGTTGCTTTTTTGACTTTAACCGATCCTCTGGCCAGGTCAGCCAATACCCGTCTCTGGTTTCAAGCTCCGGCAAGTCCAACCGGCATAGCTGACCGTTCTGCAGGTTGCCCCGGGCCAATGGGACAGAGCCCAGAACAACCCCCATTCCCTGCCGCGCAGCGACAATGGCGTGGCCCATTGAATCAAAGCTCACCGGCATTGGCGGCAGGTCTTCCACTCCGGCTTTCCGCGCCCAGTCGCGCCATCCCGGTCTTTCACCGCGCTGATCGACAAGGGGGGCACCCCATTCAACACCGGGCGCGGCCATGGGAACCAGCACTTCTTGCGCGATCAACGCCGCTTCGCGCCCCGGCCAAGCCCCTTTGCCGTACCGGATCTGCAACCAGGTCTTTTCTTCATTCAGCGAAGACCTGCGGGCCATTGAATCCGTCAACACCCGGACCTTGGGGCGCATTTCCAGAAAACCTGGAATACGCGGCAATACCAAGGCGTAAATATGCGAGGATAAACCCGCCACGCGCAATTCGCGTGGCGATTTTCCGAAAAGATCTTCGGTATTTCGCTCTAACGCCTGAAGGCTTTCCTGAACCAAGGGCAGATAGCTTTCCCCCTCAACCGTCAGCGACACACCGCGCGCTTCGCGTACGAACAATGTCCGACCCAACCACGCCTCAAGGTTCCCGATGCGCTGACTGACAGCCGCCTGCGTCAATCCGAACTCGCGCGCTGCGGCTGAGAACCCGCCCAGTCGTCCGGCTGCCTCGAACACGCGCAGCCAGTCCAACGGCGGCAATCCGATCTTTTTCTTAGACATAAGATTTTCCAACCCTCAGTAGAAATAAGGATTAATTGTGGTAATGCCATAACAGGCGTATCTGCTCAACCAGAGACCGCGCCGAACAGGAGAGACCCCATGCTGCGCTCCGTCACCCATGATCCTTCCGTCGTGACCGTTGAATTTGCCGACGGGACCAGATCGCGTTTTCATGCCATCTGGCTGCGCGACAATGCCCTTGATCCAGAAACGCGCGCGACCGGCAATGGCCAGCGCCTGATCACCATAGGAGACATACCGGCCGAGACCTCGGTCAGCGCTGCCGAAATTGCAAACGGCGATCTTCAGGTCACGTTCCAACCCGAGGATAAAACCGTCTCTTTTCCGGCCAACTGGCTTGCCACCCACAGTTATGACCGGGACCGTAAAGGTGCTTTTGGGCGCATTTCCCCAGACCTGACGACTTGGGAGCGCGGCATGGCAGCGCCCAGCGCAGACTGGACCGAGGTGCACACCGACCCCGCGATCAAGCGCGACTGGCTGGCCTCTGTCGCCGAATATGGGTTTGCCAAATTGACCGCAGGCCCGACCGAGCCTGAGTCGCTGCTCAAAGTGGCGGAACTGTTTGGATATGTGCGTGAAACCAACTACGGCCCATATTTCGAGGTTCGGACCGAAGTGAACCCGACAAACCTGGCCTTTACCGGCCTTGGGCTTCAGGCGCATACCGACAACCCCTATCGCGATCCTGTGCCGACACTTCAAATTCTCTACTGCCTCGAAAACAGCGCAGAAGGCGGGGATTCGATCGTGGTGGACGGGTTCCGGGCGGCAGAACGGCTTAACAGCGAAAATCCCGAAGGGTTTGCATTGCTGGCGGGCTACCCGGCTCGGTTTGAATACGTAGGTTCCGACGGAGTTTGCCTACGCTCACGCCGACCCATGATCGAGCTGTCGCCGGACGGAGAGCTGATCGGCATCCGTTTCAACAACCGCTCGACCGCGCCTCTGGTAGATGTCCCGTTCGACAAGATGGAAGCGTATTACACCGCCTACCGCCAACTGGGTGCGATCATCGACGATCCTGCGATGGGCGTGTCGTTCAAGCTGGAACCCGGCGAGAGCTTTATCGTCGACAATACCCGCGTCCTTCATGCGCGGCTGGGATATTCTGGGGCGGGGTCGCGTTGGTTGCAGGGCTGCTACGCGGACAAGGACGGCCTGCTGTCGACCTTGGCGGCAATGGACATGGGACAACAGGAGGCAGCGGAATGAAACCGGATTTCTCAACCCTGAACCGCGATAATATCGTCGCGTTCATCGGCGATATCTTCACGCGTCGGGGCGGCGAAGAGTATTTGGGCGAACCCGTCACGATGGCCGAGCATATGCTTCAGGGCGCGACGATTGCCGAACAGAACGGCATGGCCGAAGAAATCATCGTCGGGGCGTTGCTGCATGACATCGGCCATTTCACGTCCGAGTTCGGCACCTATCATCCTGACGACACCGAAGACCGCCACCACGAGGATGCAGGCGCAGAGGTGCTGGAGCAGTTCTTTCCCTCGGTCATCACCGATTGCTGCCGTTACCACGTTGCCGCCAAGCGGTATCTATGCGCCACAAAGCCGGACTATTTCAACCGTCTGTCCGACGCCTCCGTTCACACTCTGGAATTGCAGGGCGGACCGATGAGCGCCGAGGAAGTCGCCGAATTTGAAGCCAATCCAAACCTGAAAGAGATCGTTCAGGTCCGGTATCTGGACGAGGCCGGCAAGCGGCCAGACATGGAAACACCCGATTTTTCCCATTTTGCGCCGATGGTGCAGCGCATGGTCGACAAGCATATGGAGGTCGCATGAACGCCCCGGAATACATTTTTGAAGCCAGCTCCAAGCCCTCGCTACCCTGGCACGAAGTCCCTCTGATCCGCGCCACCGACGAGTCGGTCAAGGGCTATGGCTGCCTGGTCGATGATCCCGAGGGGTTCGAGATCGAAATCACCCGCTGGCCGCAACAGGGCTGGCGTCCCATCGACGAAGGGACGGGTGACGAAGGCGGCTGGGTCGAAGGCACGTTCAGCGGCGAGTGGAAGGGCGACGTGCTCTACGGCAAGAACGAAGCGGTGGGCGGTCACTATGTTCTCGGCTGGTCAACGGACCCGCAGCAGGCACAGGCGGACAGCCAGACTGCTCGGCGTGATCAGGTGTTGCTGTGGCATATGAACTACCACCCGGACGGGGGGCAGATGTTCTGGCCGCTGGACAACAAGCCCTTTATCGTTCCTGCGGCCCTACCCGGCGATAACCTGACGCCAGACAAGGTTGTGGCATTCTGGTGCGACGGTTCGCGCGGGCTTTATATCCATCCCGGCATCTGGCACGAAGGGATTTTCCCCGTGGAGGACAACCAGCGGTTCCTTGACAGACAGGGCGCAGTTCATGCGCGGGTCAGCGCGGATATCGGAAAGGAATTCGGGGTTTACCTCGCCTGCCCACTTCGCACGGACAAGATCAAGTCGCTTTAGGGTTCGACCACAGAGCTTCCTGTCGACCGAATTCAGTCGAAGTTCAGCTCGGTTATCGCCGTGTCCTCGTAGTGGGTACCAGGGTAGACATCCGTGATCTCGAACAAGATCCACGAAACAGGTCCGTATTTGGCCAGCGCCGAAGTGCTCTGCCAGTCGGGTGTGTCATCCAGCGTGAAGAATGTCTGACGACCATCAGAGAACGTCAGCCGCAGTTTCCGCACCCGGCTATTGCGTGAAAATGACTTTTGCGACTTGGCGTAGCCGTTGCGTAGGCTCCAGGTGTCTACTTGGGTTGGCTCGTCGAAGACCAGCACAAAGGCTTCGCCGACGCCTTGGCCCGACGCGCCTTCGGCCCAGGCGGTTTGATGATCTCCGTCCGTTGCGGATGAAGGGCCATATCTGTTGCTGCCCTGAGCTGCCAGAACCGAACTGAAACACAGGTCTGCCCAGCTCCCGAGAACCGCGACACCGGTACAACTTCCCATGGCCCAGCGGGGCGGCGGCGGTGCTGCTGGCTCGGGGGGCTGAACAGCCGGGGTCGTGTCGGCCGGTGCCTGCCCCTTGCGGCGCATCCATCCGCGTTCGACCGCCGCAAGACGCTGGTGTTGTGGCGGGTGGGTGGACGACCCTTCTGGTGGCAACGTCGCCCAGAGAGACTGCGCCTCTATCAGGGTCGCGCCCAGCGCGGCCAGCACGAAGCCGGCATACTCATCCGCCTCAAGTTCGGTCGGAGGACGTGAGCCGCCTTCCGTGATGGTATGGCCCTGTAGGTGGTGACCAACCTCATGCGCTATGACACCATAAAGCTGCCAGTACGCATTCGGGTCAGCCTCGTATTGCGCCAGCCAATCGGGATTGAAGGCAAGAAACCGTTCTTCGCCCAGGATAACCGCAGCGGCGTTGCCAACCTCGTAGGTCTCCACAACCTGGAAATTCGGCAACAGCCCCGACACGGACAGGATCTCGTCCACTACGCCCCAGACCTGCTGCACCGAGAAAGCGCTGGCATCGCTGTAGCGCGGTTTTTGCAGCGAAATTTCCTTGCACCCTTCCACCGTGCAAGCCACCTGCGGCTGAGTAGTTTCATCCGCCCGGGCGCCACCTGCGATCACCGCAAGCACAAACGCCATTGCGACAGTTCTGACCAAATCACTCTAACTCTCTACATAGCAACTCGGGTTTGGCCGAGTATCGGAAGAAGGTAAAGCCAAATTGATAAAATCCTTTGGTTGTGTGGGGTTAAAGCCCCAGTACATCCACCATGTCATACTGCCCCGGAGCCTTCCCCTGCCCCCAAAGCGCCGCCTTCAGCGCGCCTCGGGCAAAGATGGCGCGGTCGGTGGCGAGGTGGCGCAGGACGATGCGCTCGCCGGGGGCGGCGAACAGGACGTCATGTTCACCAACAATGTCGCCACCACGGATGGCGTGGAACCCGATATCCCCACGCTTGCGCGCACCGGTGATCCCATCACGGGCTCGGTCAGATACGTCGGCCAGATTGACACCACGCCCTTCGGCGGCGGCCTCACCCAGCATCAAAGCCGTGCCCGAAGGGGCATCGACCTTGTGGTGGTGATGGCCTTCGATCACCTCGATATCGAAATCCTCGTCCAGCGCGGCCGCGACCTTTTTGGTCAGTTGCACCAGCAGGTTCACCCCGAGGCTCATGTTGCCCGCCCGAACAATCACAGCGTGGCGTGCGGCAGGCTCCAGCGCGGCGATCTGTTCGTCCGTCATCCCCGTGGTGCCGATCACATGGACGCAACGGGCCTGCGCCGCCAGCGCAGCAAATTCCAACGTCGCTTCGGGCGCGGTAAAGTCGATGACGGCCTGCGCCTGTGCAAATGCCTCAAGCGGATCATTCGTGACAGTGACACCCAGCGCCTGCCCGCCCATAGCGGTGCCCACGTCCTGACCGATCCAGTCATGGCCCTTACGCTCGACCACGCCGACCAGACGCGCCTGATCGCTGTCCGTCACGGTCTTGATCAGCATCTGACCCATTCGGCCCGAAGCCCCTGTGATGACGATCCCCGGAATATGGGTCATGGCGTTCTTTCCCTGTTTCTGTCGGCTCAAAGCCTCCTACCCGGTTCGGGGCCGCTTGGCAAAGGCCGGATTTGGGCTTAGATCGAAGGCATGGCAAAGAACAAATTCCACGATGGCCCCGGCCCGTCCCAACGACAACTGCGCGTCGGCGAACTGATCCGCCGCACCCTGTCCGAGGTTCTGGCGCGCGGAGATGTCCACGACCCTGACCTGAACCGCATGTCAATCACCGTAGGTGAGGTGCGCACCTCGCCCGATCTGAAGATCGCAACTGCCTATGTGCTGCCCCTGGGCGGCAAGGGGCAGGATGATGTGATCGAGCTGCTGGCCCGCAACAAAGGTGAGCTGCGGCGCGTGATCGGCAAGAAGCTGAATCTGAAATTCTCGCCCGATCTGCGGTTCCGTCTGGATGACACGTTCGACCGTCTGGACGACACCCGCCGCATGTTTGAACAGGACGCGGTGCGCCGCGATCTGGACGAGTGATCCGCACGCTGGCCACGATTTGCGCGGTTTTCTGGGCCTCGCAAGCCTCGGCCGTGACCTGTGAAAAGGTGACCCACGGGCAAAAGCGGTACACTGTCTGCGAAGTGGATACCGCCAACGAAGACCTGCGTTTGTTCCTCAAGGATGAAAGCGGCTCTGTTCTGGGTCATTTTTCCTCGGTGAACGACGCGCTGGCCAGTGAGGGCAAGCGACTGGCCTTTGCGATGAACGCCGGGATGTATCACGACGACCGCTCACCCGTGGGCCACTACGTTGAGAATGGTCAGGAACAGATGCGCGTCATCGCCAATCCCGGCCCCGGCAATTTCGGCCTGCTGCCCAACGGCGTGTTCTGCATCCGCGAGGGCCGCGCCGATGTGTTCGAGACATTGGATTTCGTCGACCAAGCCCCCGACTGCGAGTTTGCAACCCAATCTGGCCCCATGCTGGTGATAGACGGAGAGTTGCATCCACGCTTTCTGCCCGACTCGACCTCTCGCTATGTACGCAATGGTGTGGGCACCAGTTCCGATGGCGCGCGGGCTGTGTTTGCGATCTCGGACGACTATGTCACCTTTCACGAGTTCGGCAGCCTGTTCCGGGATGTGTTGGAAACTCCGAACGCGCTGTTCTTGGACGGTAATATTTCGCGGATGTACGAACGGGCCAGCAATCGGTCGGACGTTGGCTTTTCGCTTGGGCCGATCGTGGGCGTGGTCGAGGATGCACCCTGAAATTGACAGGGCTTTAGTGATCCGCTAACTCGCGCGCCTTAGCAAGATTCAAGGTGCGATATGGGACGCAAACGCAAGGGCCGCGACATTTCCGGTTGGCTGGTGGTGGACAAGCCTGCTGGCATGACCTCGACCGCGGTGGTCAACAAGGTGCGCTGGGCGATGGACGCCAAGAAAGCAGGTCACGCAGGCACGCTGGACCCCGAGGCAACCGGCGTTCTGGCCGTGGCATTGGGCGAGGCGACCAAGACCGTTCCCTATATCACCGACGCGTTGAAAGCCTACACGTTCACGGTGCGTCTGGGTCAGGCCACCAATACCGACGATGCCGAGGGCGAGGTGATTGCCCAAAGCGATGCACGCCCTTCGGATGACGATATCAAACAGGCTCTGGCGCCGTTTCTAGGCAATATCATGCAGGTGCCGCCGAAGTTTTCCGCCGTGAAGATCGATGGGCAACGCGCCTACAAGCTGGCCCGCGATGGCGAGGATGTGGAGCTGTCCGCCCGCCCCCTATGGGTTGAGGAGCTGATCCTTGTGGACCGCCCCGACGATGATCATGTCGTGCTGGAAATGACCTGCGGCAAAGGCGGCTATGTCCGGTCCATCGCCCGCGATCTGGGCGCGGCTCTGGGATGCCATGGCCATGTCAAAGAGCTGCGCCGCATCTGGTCCGGCCCGTTCGAGGTAGAAGATGGCCTATCCATCGAACAGATCGACGAGATGGCGAAGACCACTGCTTTGGACGACTACCTGCACCCGCTGGAAACCGGCCTCGCCGACCTGCCCGAGCTGAAATGCACCCCCGAGGGTGCCACCCGTCTGCGCAACGGCAATCCGGGCATGGTTCTGGCCTCGGACGTGGAATACGGGGACGAGGCATGGGCATCTTTGGATGGCAAAGCCGTGGCGGTTGGTGTCTATAAATCCGGCGAACTGCATCCCAGCCGGGTGTTCGTCGCCTAAGCGCCGTGCTAGGCCGTGGGCATGATCACCCGAACGCATACCAAGGGCGACGCGCCCTCGACCGCCATCTATTCGGATTGCGAAAACTACCGCTATAGCCTGACCCGCGTCTGGGATGAGGGCGGGCGCAAAGCGCTGTTCGTGATGCTGAACCCGTCCACCGCGACCGAGGTGCAGAACGACCCAACCGTCGAACGCTGCGAACGCCGCGCCCGCGCGTTGGGGTTCGGGGCGTTTCAGGTCACCAACATCTTTGCTTGGCGCGACACCGACCCGCGCAAGATGCGCGCCGCCGCCGATCCTGTAGGGCCGGAAAATGACGCAGCCATTCTGGATGGTGTGCAATGGGCCGATCAGGTCATCGCCGCTTGGGGCACCCACGGCGCACATCTAGACCGTGGACCGGCGGTTGAAACCTTGCTGCGCGGCACCGGGCAACCTTTGTTTCATTTGGGGCTGACTAAGGACGGCCACCCCAAACACCCTCTGTATATCGCTTATACCCAGCAGCCCGAACCATGGTGATCAAAGGTTAACCACAAGCCCAACTCAGCTTTGACCAACCAACTGGCAACATGAGACAAATCACCCTCGATACAGCGCGCTTGCGGAGGGATGTCATGTTTCTGTTCGGATTGCTGGGCCTTGCCGCAGTCGGCGGCGCCGCCTACGCGATAAGCGATGTTTTTGAGGCCGACGACGACCTTGAGGACGAGGAAATCGTCGAGGATGAGGCTGAGGACGTTTCAGAAGGCAACCTGCTGGATGTTGGCGAAAACATAGACACCCCGACTGAACCGTCCACCGGGACAGTGATATCTGAATTCCAGGATGATCTGATTATTGCAGGCTCAGAGAGTCAGGATCTTTTGACGGGGCAGGACGGCGACGACCAGATCAACGGGTACGGCGGCAACGACAGTGTGAGCGGCGGGGAAGGCAACGACACTCTGCATGGTGGGGCCGGTGAAGACCACCTTCTTGGCGAAGGCGGCAATGATGTCCTGCACGGCGAAGGCGGGGTTGATCAAATTGCCGGGGGCGCAGGGGATGACGCGCTGTTTGGGCATTTCGGCAACGACATTCTGGACGGTGGTGCGGGTGATGACGAGCTATTTGGTGGGCAGGACGACGACACTCTGACCGGTGGCGAAGGCGATGATGCTCTGAATGGCGGCTATGGGGACGATCATCTGGACGGTGGCAAAGGGCAGGATGTCCTGTTCGGCGGAGATGGCAACGACGTCCTGATGGGTTCGGACGGTAGTGTGGATTTCCTGAACGGCGGCACCGGGGATGATACGATTTTGGCCGATAGCAACGACATCGTGACAGGTGGCGAAGGCGAAGACGAAGTCGTCGTCCAAGCGTCTCAGGACGGCACGGCTACGACCGTGATGGATTTTCAACCCGGACAGGACAAACTTTTGGTTTCATGGGAAGGCGAAGAAAACCCGGTTGTTCAGGTCGAGCCTGATGCCGAGGATGAAAACCTGACAAATGTGATGATCAACGGCCAAAACGTCGCTCAGTTGCTTGGGGCCGAAGGTTTGACCCCGGATGATATTCAGTTGATCGGCGCATTCGACCTGACGCAGCTAAGTGCGCTGGGCTGATCCAACAGAATCCTTTTGCCATTCGCCGCAAATACGCTTATACGCGCGCATCCGTACCGGAATCGGTGCGGTTTTCTCCATGGGCCTGTGCTGGACGACATCCCGGCCTGCGCCATTAACTCTAACCTTTTACAAGGAGACCCCGATGTCGATTACTGCCGCTGATAAAGCACGCGTCATGAAAGAATTCGCAACCAAGGACGGCGACACTGGTTCGCCTGAAGTTCAGGTTGCAATCCTGACCTCGCGCATCAACACCCTGACCGAGCACTTCAAGACCCACAAAAAAGACAACCACGGTCGTCGCGGTCTGCTGAAAATGGTCGCCCAGCGTCGTAAGCTGCTGGACTACCTGAAGGGCAAGGAAGAAGCGCGCTATCAGGACCTGATCAAAAAGCTGGGCATCCGCCGCTGATCGCCACTTTGCGCGATTATCCGGGCCAGACCCCAGATTTACGATTTGTACGCCCACCCTTGCGGTGGGCGTTTTCATTTTAGGCGCGTCGTGATTGCCCCCTGATCCGGCAGCGTGTTTTTCAGCATCAAATCTCACCAAAATTTTCGCAGGCGACCACAATTCCTTTGCCGGCATTTGCGACGGCCCTATGATTCCAGTTAGTCCGAAAAACGGGCCGCCATGTAAAATGTGAATTGTTTGAGGAGAGTTTGAATGAGGAAATTTGCCCTCTTGTCCCTGATACCATTGGTGCAGGTGGCTCCTGACTTGGCGTATGCGGACAATTCTGCGGCTGCAAGCGCTTTTCAGGGCGCATATGCGGGATTGGAACTAGGGGCAGCAACAGCCGACGGAATGACCGATTTCCCAGTTTTGTCGGGCGGCACGAGGAACACTTCATTCGACCCTGACACAGGCCGCAGTTTCGGCGTGGCGCTGGGATATAATATGCAGCGCGGCGACATGATCTACGGTGCGGAAGTCAGGTACTCGAATCTGTCTCACGTTGTGGAAAAGGGCAACCCGGAAACACGCGAGGTCATGGACTTTGCGGACTTGCGCAGCAGGGTTGGCTACGTGAACGGTGATTTCATGTTTTACGGCGCCCTTGGCTGGTCGTGGTCCAGGCTGCGGGTCCACCCAAGCGCCCAATTTGACCGGGACAGCCAAACCACGCTGGACGGATTCAACATCGGTCTGGGCATGGAATACAACTTCAATGACCGCTGGTCCTTGGGCGCGGATTATACCTATAGGGACGTAAGCGGCGAGTTTGACGACGCGCCCAATGACTCGGACTTCGACCTCAGCACCCTCACCGCCAGGGTCGCCTATCGGTTCTGAGCGAACACCCACGTTCAGGCCAGATGTTTTCTGGCCTGCCACGTCACCCGACGACACGAATTCGGCGCAGTCCAAATGGATCATTCGGTTTCCCTGCGCCATGATGGAAGTCCAATGCCCATATTTCCGAACATCAAAGTGATATTTGTACACATCCCGAAATCGGGCGGTTCCACGGTGACGACTGTATTAAAACGTGATCGCTTCTTGGGGCGGCGGGTAAACCCAAGAGATCCGCGCGACACCGACATCGACTATATCTCGCAGTATTTCGATTTACTTGGGAATGAAGCCAACGACTATTACAAGTTCAGCTTTGTGCGGAACCCTTGGGATCGCTTCGTGTCTGGCTATCACTACGTCTGTCAGCGACGGCCGGAAATCACAGAGGTCAGCTCTCACGGATCATTTTCCGAGTTTGTTCACGCCTTTTCGCAAGAACCGGACAAGTTTCTCAAAATCCGCTATTTCCAGCCACAACATATCTACCTGACCGACGCTTCAGGAGAGATGCCCATTGATTTCGTGGGCCGCTTTGAGCGGTTTGACGAGGACCTCAAGGTCGCCTTGAAGCAGATCGGTATGCGAAGGGCGCTTGTTCGTCACCGAAAACAATCAAAACGCACTGACTACCGCGACTACTACGACCAAGAGACTCAGGACATCGTTGGACGCGTTTATGCGAAAGATGTGGACCTGTTCAGCTACAAGTTTGATGACGGTCGCCGCCGTGAGAAATCAGGGCTGTTTGGGATGCTGAAATAGCCCAGCGACCCCAGTTATGCTCCCACTTCTATCGGCGACCGCAACAGCCGAAATCATCTGCTGCGCAAATGTTATCCGTCACTCGACAAATGGAAGACTGGTGTATGCACCGACTTCGTTATTTCCCGATCGTTCGTTGAACGCCTCGATCATGTCGTTGGTGGCTTTTGCGGCATCCAAATCAATACTCTCAAGGTCGAACTCGGAGAACGGGAACTCAGCCGCAGAATCCGGTGGCTGTTTGACCATCTGAACCGGCGCGGGAAAGGATTCTTCGTTGGGGACGCCCTGGCGGGTGCGGATGCTGTCTTTGGTGACGTTCCACGTCATGAAATCGGTCGCCAGATCAAGCGGGCCGTCATAGGTTTCCCGAATGGCCGAATAGACCGCCAACGCAATGTCGTGGTCGTTCTGAAAATGGTAACAGACCGCCAGTCTTGGCTCTGTATCCGACATGATCTTGCCAAATGCCTGCGCAGCGGTGTGACCTTGCGATCCGACAAAAATCGCCTCGGAGGGCGCAAAACCGTATTTTTCGATCATGAATTCAGGAGGCGTGAAGCATTCGTGAATCGCCAGGTCCGCTCCGGCCGCGTGTTCTCTCCACCACCGGGTCGGCAGCGTGTCGGAAGAAAAGGCAAATGTCAGATCGTTCCATTCCAGAAGAAAGCTGACAGCCTGTTCGCCGTGAATAGCGGGAAGGGTTCTGACCTGAACACCGTTTTCGTCATAGACGACGTTGTTCACAGCCTTCCAGTCGAACTCATTCACCTCAAGCTGCAGGCCGCGCGGATCAACGGCTGCGCCTCGGGTTGCTTCTTCCCATGCCCACATCTTCATCATGTGATCGGCCCAAGCCTTTGTACCCCATTCAGGCTTAATGCCTTCCGGCCCCCAAAGGCGCACAGGTGTGAGGCGGTTATTCACCGGGCCGGTGAAGTAGAACGCGGGAAAATCGCCTGCGTGGTCAAGGTGCAGGTGACCCAGGAACACCTTGTCGAGTTGATCCAGAGGAATTCCAAGTGCCATGATCCGCTCAAAGGACCCTTCCCCCATGTCGAAGATGAATTTGTCGCCGTTCCCCAGCTCGACCAGGAAACAGGCCGCAGCCTGTTTCAGGCGCGGCTGCGGCATGCCCGTTCCGCAGGCAACAACCCGCATTTCGTCCGGACCCAGCGTTTCAGTGCCGGGATAGTAAACGGTTTGGTTGGGGTAAGGTTCGGTGCGCGACCATGCCTTGGGTTCAGAAGATTGCGCCATTGCTGTTCCTGTCGCGGTGACAGCAAACGCCGCGCCAAATAGCGCTGCTCTGATCGGTCCTGTGTTCAAACGCATCCAAAATCCCCCCACGCAACCAAACGTAATGCTCAAAGATATGAGAGCACTATATCAACAACCGGGAATTTTTGAATACTTTTAGCGACTATACGCGATGGAAGCGCCCGCCATAGGACAGGCGCTTCGCTTTGCTTCGTTTGGCCTACATTTTGGCTTTCTCTGATTTCAGCGCCAGCCACAGGCAATAGCACATGACCAGTACGACCAACGTAAACGGAATACCCGTTGAAACCGCCGCACCTTGAAGGGCAACCAAGCCGCCTCCCAGCAAGAGGGCGATTGCGACCAGCCCTTCCAAAGTGCACCAGAACACGCGCTGGATCACCGGGGCATCCATCTTGCCGCCCGCGGTAATCGTGTCGATCACCAGTGAACCGGAATCAGACGAGGTCACAAAGAACACCACGATCAGGATCAACGCGATTGGCGCCACGATACCATAGAGCGGAAGCTCTTTCAGGAAGCCAAACAGCGCGCCTTCAGGGGCATAGCTGTCGATCACGGTGGCGCGGACACCTTCCGCTCCGCCTGCGTTCAGCATGTCAATCGCGGCACCGCCGAAGGTTGACATCCACAGCGCACAGACCGCCGTGGGCGCCAGCAACGCGCAGATAACGAACTCTCGCACCGTGCGACCCTTTGAGATACGCGCGATGAACATGCCCACAAACGGCGACCATGCAATCCACCACGCCCAGTAGAAGGTCGTCCAGCCGTGGAAATAGCTGGTGTCTTCACGCCCGAACGGGTTGGACAAGGCTGGCAGGTGCAGCACGTAGTCCGTCATCACGTTGAAATACCGCGCGATGGCCGTTCCAATACCGGTGACTGCGATCACGAACAGGAACAAGCCGACAGCCATGATCATGTTAATCTCGCTCAGCCGTTTGACACCTGCATCCATGCCCAAAAGAACCGAGCCCAGCGCAATCATTGTGATCCCGATGATCAGCAGCACCACAACTGTCGGGCTGGGTTCGATGCCGAACACCTCGTAAAGGCCCGCGGCCACCTGCTGCGCGCCCAATCCAAGCGAGGTTGTCAGGCCGAACAGCGTAGCAAATACGGCCAGGGTATCAATGATGTGACCCCACCAGCCCCACACGCGTTCACCCAGGATCGGATAGAAGGCCGACCGCAGGGTCAGCGGCAAGCCAAGGTTGTAGCTGAAGATGGCCAGCGCAAGACCAACGGCGGCGTAAACGGCCCAGCCTTCTAGCCCCCAATGGTGGATCGTACCAACGATACCGGCATACTCATTGCCAGGCACCGCAATATCAATTCCCAGTGGAACAGCATTCCCGTCCTCGGCAAAGTTGTAATACACCGGCTCCATCACGCCGAAGAACAGCAAACCGATCCCGATCCCGGCCGCGAACATCATCGCGATCCAGCCAGCATAGGAATAGTCGGGCTTGGCGTCTTTGCCGCCGATCCGCACCTTGCCGACGGGCAAAACGATCAGCACCAGACAGAACAGGGTGATTGCATCCACCGAAAGAACAAGGAACCAATCGAACGTACTGGTCAGCCATGGCCGGAGCCATCCAAAGAAGGTCGCGGCGGCCTCCTGATTGGCCAATGCGATCAGGACGAACGCAAAAATGAGGATACTTGAGATCAGGAAAACCGGGTTGTGGATGTCCAAACCGAACGGTCGGACGTTATCCTGCCCAAGTTCGTATTCGGTTTCAAAGTCATAGATCCGGGGATCCGGATCCAGCATTTTCTTTGTCTGAGCCATTCGACTGCCCCTCTGTCCGCTAGGTGCAAACGCCAAGGTATTCGGTCGACTGACGGATATGAGTATTGTACCCCCTTGGCGCGTTTCCGTCTTTTCGACCGCGGGTTCAGTGGTAACATCTTACACTGACATCATATTTTTACAAAACGCATTCAAGTTATCGCATTTGTTTGGTCAAATTCACATAAAAGCCTGACTATCTCGACAATGCTGTTCCAACCGGTGGAATGGCCGTCAACTGTGCCACTATGCGGTTTCTCTTTCCTTTGAGAGGAATCTCATGTATGCGCGCAGCATCTGAGACGTTGTGCCCTGACCCCGGCACTCGAACGGAAGATAAAATGGGGTCGGCGGCAATGGGGCCGCCATGCAAAACGGGAGACCCGGAGGGCCGGGAGTGCTCCCTTTTAGGATACGCAAATGTTTGATGTAACAAAGAAATCAATGCAGTGGGGCGAAGAGACGCTCACGCTGGAAACCGGCAAGGTTGCGCGTCAGGCCGACGGCACCGTGATTGCCACGCTGGGCGAAACCAGCGTCATGGCGAACGTGACTTTTGCCAAGCAACAAAAGCCTGGTCAGGACTTTTTCCCGCTGACCGTGCACTACCAAGAGAAATACTATGCCGCCGGTAAGGTTCCGGGCGGCTTCTTCAAGCGCGAGGCGCGCCCGACCGAGAAAGAGACGCTGACCGCGCGTCTGATCGACCGTCCGATCCGTCCGCTGTTCGTTGACGGCTTCAAGAACGAAGTTCTGGTCATGTGCACCGTGCTGTCCCACGATCTGGTCAACGATCCCGACATCGTTGCGATGATTGCTGCCTCGGCAGCTCTGACCATTTCCGGCGCGCCGTTCATGGGCCCGATCGCCGGTGCCCGCGTTGGTTTCGTCGATGGCGAATACGTCCTGAACCCGACCGTGGACGATATGCAGGACCTGCGCCTGAACCCTGAACAGCGTCTGGATCTGGTTGTGGCCGGTACCAAGAACGCCGTGATGATGGTGGAATCCGAAGCGTATGAGCTGTCCGAGGCCGAAATGCTGGGTGCCGTGAACTTCGCGCACGAACAGATCCAGCCGGTTCTGGACCTGATCATTGATCTGGCCGAAGAAACCGCGAAAGAGCCGTTCGACTTCCAAGCCCCGGATTACTCGGACCTGTACGCCGCTGTTTCGGCGGCCGGCGAAGAGCAGATGCGCTCCGCTTTCGCAATCACCGACAAGCAAGAGCGCACCGCCGCTGTTGCCGCTGCGCGTGAAGCGATCAAAGAAGCGCTGACCGAAGAACAGCTGGAAGACGCGAACCTTGGTTCCGCGATGAAAAAACTGGAAGCCGGCATCCTGCGCGGTGACGTCGTCAAAGGCGGCAAGCGCATCGACGGTCGCTCGACCACCGACATCCGTGGGATCGAAGCCGAAACCTCGATGCTGCCGCGGACGCACGGTTCGGCCCTGTTCACCCGTGGTGAGACACAGGCGCTGGCCGTGACCACGCTGGGCACCGGTGATGATGAGCAATTCATCGACGCGCTGCACGGCAACTTCAAATCGAACTTCCTGCTGCATTACAACTTCCCTCCGTATTCGGTTGGCGAAGTTGGCCGCGTGGGTGGCCCCGGCCGTCGCGAGATCGGCCACGGCAAGCTGGCATGGCGCGCCCTTCAGGCGGTTCTACCTGCGGCAACCGACTTCCCCTACACGATCCGCATCGTGTCGGAGATCACCGAATCCAACGGCTCCAGCTCGATGGCGTCGGTCTGCGGTGGTTCGCTGTCGATGATGGATGCAGGCGTTCCGTTGAAAGCACCGGTTGCCGGTGTGGCCATGGGTCTGATCCTGGAAGATGACGGCAACTATGCCATCCTGTCAGACATTCTGGGTGACGAAGACCACCTGGGCGACATGGACTTCAAAGTGGCGGGTACCGAAAACGGCATCACCTCGCTGCAGATGGACATCAAGGTCGCAGGCATCACGCCCGAGATCATGGAGAAAGCCCTGGCGCAAGCCAAGGACGGCCGGATGCACATCCTGGGCGAGATGGGCAAAGCCCTGTCCGAGACCAACGAATTCTCGGTCCACGCCCCACGCATCGAGACCATGAACATCCCGACCGACAAGATCCGCGAAGTGATCGGTTCGGGCGGTAAGGTCATCCGCGAAATCGTCGAGGTTTCGGGTGCCAAGGTCGACATCAACGACGACGGCGTGATCAAGATCGCCTCGCCGGACGGAGAGTCGATCCAAAAGGCATACGACATGATCTATTCGATCGTGGCCGAGCCGGAAGAAGGACAGATCTACACCGGTAAAGTGGTCAAGATCGTCGACTTCGGTGCCTTCGTGAACTTCTTTGGCAAGCGCGACGGTCTGGTCCACGTGTCCCAGATCGAAAACCGCCGCCTGAACCATCCGTCGGATGTTCTGAAAGAAGGTCAGGAAGTAAAGGTCAAGCTGCTGGGCTTTGACGACCGCGGCAAGGTCCGCCTGTCGATGAAAGTCGTCGATCAGGAAACCGGCGAAGAGATCGTTCCCGAGAAGAAAGAAAAGAAAGAAGACGCAGAATAATCTGCGCCTCTTTCTGAACAGCGAAAGACCCCGGTTTTGGCCGGGGTCTTTTGTTTAGTGCGCAACCCCGGACGGTCCGTGCTTCATGATATGCCACTGGCCGAAGCTGTCGTTCAGATCCAGCTTGATCGCGGCATCCGCCTTGGTCGACGCACTGCCGATTTCCGCCAGAGTGAACTCGATCCCGCCGGGGATGTCGATCCGAACCCGATGCTCACCGCCCCCATGCGGCGCCTGAATCGGGCGACCGGTCGAGTTTAGCACATCGCCGATAGTGACCTTGGCCGTGCGGCCTTCCATATCCATCTCGAAATCAATTGGCAGATACAGCGTCTCGTGAACAGTTTTGCACATCGCCCGAAAGACGAACCAATGGGTCGCCATTTCTTCGGTCTCTTCGCCGTGAAAGACCTTTTCCAACGCGGATCGCTGCGCGTCCGAGGCGCTTGGGTCGATGATAACCTGCATCTCACCACCGCCCTCAAAAATCGGACCGGGCCACGCGTAAATCAACGCAGCCTTCGCCCCGACAAGGTCCGTGTCGCCGAAATGTCCCTTTGAAATATTCAGAACTTCAAACCCACGGCAATTCCCATGGGTCGGTACTTCCTCGAACTGACAAGGGCAGGCATAGCCGCAATTGCAGTTCCCGAAAGCCTCACCTTCGACATACCAATCTGTAAATGCCATCGTCTTCTCCTGTGATGCACAGTGTGAATGCTCGATGTTTGTGGCCTTGCGCCTGTAGCTCTGCTGAACAGCTATACCCTACCATAACTGGCTGGATTCACGAACCGAGCAACATTTCCCGATGCGAGAAAGGCACCCGGGAGTGAGTACCAAAACAAGGTCATCTAGTCCCTTCGACACGCCATTCGCACATGTCTTGGGTGAAAACCTGCGTCCACCAAGACCTATGATTGTATTTTTGCTGTCTTACCCACTTGTTTCTCTTTCCCAGATTGCGCTCGTGTTCTATGCACTTGGGCATGCGCTCTTTCGTAATTCACATGTCCTCAAGTACGGCCCGGCGGCCTAACGCAGAAAAGCTGTGTGCTGACCTGCCAAACGCCGAGTTGTTCGAGGCCGTGAATGGGCGAAATTCTGACCAGATCGCGAATGTCGAGCTGTTTCCCGGCAATTTGCATCGGCCCGAATACCCGTTCAATTTGCGACCTGCTGAAATTGGTGTTTTTGAAAGCCACCGCCGAATCTGGCGCAAGCTGGTCGATGAAAAGATAGACATGGCTATCATCACCGAGGACGACCTGCGCGTTGACCCGTGCCGGATGACCGAGGCGCTAAAGATGCTCGCGCCGATCGCGACGCCGGATCACTATATCCGCATTCCCGTGAAACAGCGCGAGATCGCCGCCCAGGTGCTGGCGAAACACAACGACATGCGATTGATCCTGCCCAAAGTAATCGGGCTGCAGTGTGTGTGCCAGTTGGTCGGTCGGCGCGCGGCCGAACGGCTGCTTGAGGCAACCAACAAAATCGACCGTCCGATTGACACGTTTCTGCAAATGCACTGGTTGACGGGCCAGCCGATCCTGGCACTGCTAGGCAGCGGCAATCAGGAAGTCGCCAACGAGATTGGCGGGTCAACCATTCAAGCCCGCCCTCCGCTGGGCGACAAGATATCCCGAGAGTTCAAGCGCGCGGCCTATCGCGCGAAGCTCTACCAACACCCACAGCGACCGGCCGCCTGATACGCAAAGTGGTCAAGCGGGGCATATAGCCCCGCTTTCTGTCTTAGCTGGGCGCTTTGGTCTTGCGCAGGTACGGGAAGATCGTCTCAAACTCGCCGAACTTTTCCTTGGCTTCTTCGTTGGAAACCGCCGGAGGGATGATCACGTCTTCGCCCGGCACCCAGTTTGCAGGGGTCGCAACGCCCTTGCTGCTCATCTGCAAACCATCCAGTGCGCGCAGGATTTCCGCAAAGTTGCGGCCTACGGTCATCGGATAGGTCATCGACAGCTTCAGTTGCTTATCGGGACCAATGATAAAGACCGAACGAACAGTGGCGCTGTCAGCCGGTGTGCGGCCATCCGGCAGGTATGCTTCGGCCGGTAGCATGTCGAACGCCTTCGAGACAGCCAACCCGTCATCCGCGATGATGGGGAAACCGGGGTTGGCATTGCCATATGCCTCAATGTCCTTTTTCCACTTCTTGTGGTCCTCGACTCCGTCGACGGAAACACCCAGGACTTTCGTGTTCCGCGCGGCCCATTCGTCGTTCAACTGAGCAACAGCCGAAAATTCGGTGGTGCAGACAGGGGTAAAATCCTTGGGGTGCGAAAACAGAATGGCCCAGCTGTCACCAATCCAATCGTGGAATTGAATGGTGCCCTGATCCGTTTCTGCCGTGAAGTTGGGAACCGTGTCGTTGATGCGCAAACCCATGAGGCATCTCCTTTTCTGCTGATGAGCGTGATCGGTTGGTGCAAACTTAATCACTTTGCAATCAAGTTAAACCGTTCTTTTGTGACTTGCCGGATATTTCCCTAGCCCAACGCGCAGCGTCACGTTGAATTGTTACTTGCCCCTTTTGGGACAGAGTGACAGAGTGCCCCACAAAACCGACCGGGCGGTCGAAATAACTCAGTTCAAAAGGTGGAGCCATGATCGACAAACGCAATTTCTACATCAACGGACAATGGGTCGCTCCGGCGCAGGCCAATGATTTCGAGGTGATCAACCCCTCGACCGAAGACCCGTGCGCGGTCATCTCTCTGGGCGGGGCAGAGGACACAAACGCAGCCGTCTCCGCAGCCAAAGCCGCATTACCCGGATGGATGGCCACCCCGGTCGAGGACCGCATCGCGCTGGTTGAAAAACTGGTTGAGATTTACCTATCTCGCTCGGAAGACTTGGCGCAGACAATGTCGCTGGAAATGGGTGCTCCGATTGACATGGCGCGTACACAGCAATCTGGCGCCGGCGTCTATCACCTTAAAAACTTCATCCGCGCCGCCAAGGCGTTTCAGTTTGATCGCCCCTTGGGGGATCACGCCCCTAACGACCGGATTATCTACGAAGCCGTGGGTGTTGCCGCCCTGATCACGCCTTGGAACTGGCCGATGAACCAGATCACGCTCAAGGTGGGCGCGGCTGCGATCGCGGGTTGTACCATGGTTTTGAAACCGTCCGAGCAAAGCCCGCTGAACGCGATGATCTTTGCCGAGATGATGGACGAGGCCGGGTTCCCCGCCGGTGTGTTCAACCTTGTAAACGGCGACGGCGTGGGCGTCGGCTCGCAACTGTCGGCGCATCCGGATGTGGATATGATCAGCTTCACCGGCTCGACCCGCGCGGGCACGGCGATTTCCAAAAACGCCGCAGATACGTTGAAGAAAGTGCATCTTGAGCTGGGCGGCAAGGGCGCAAACGTGGTCTTTGCCGATGCCGATGAAAAGGCCGTCAAACGCGGCGTGCTGCATATGATGAACAACACCGGTCAAAGCTGTAACGCCCCCAGCCGCATGCTGGTGCAGCGCCCGATCTACGATCAGGCGGTCGAGACGGCTGCGCAGGTGGCCAACATGGTGTCGGTCGGGAACGCTCAGGAAGAAGGGCGGCACATTGGCCCGGTTGTGAACGAGCTTCAGTGGAACAAGATTCAAGATCTGATCCAGAAGGGCATCGACGAAGGCGCGCGTCTGGTCGCGGGCGGCACCGGTCGGCCAGAAGGTCTGAACAAAGGCTATTATGTTCGTCCCACGGTCTTTGCAGATGCCAACAACCAGATGACCATCGCGCGCGAGGAGATCTTTGGCCCGGTCCTGACCATGATCCCCTTCGACACCGAGGAAGAAGCCGTCGAGATCGCCAATGACACGCCGTATGGCCTGACCAACTACGTCCAGACGCAGGACGGAAGCCGTGCCAACCGCATGGCGCGTGAGCTGCGTTCGGGAATGGTCGAGATGAACGGCCAGTCGCGCAGTGCGGGGTCTCCGTTCGGTGGGATGAAACAGTCCGGTAACGGGCGCGAAGGCGGCGTCTGGGGTCTTGAGGATTTCCTTGAGGTTAAGGCGGTCGGCGGCTGGGCCGCTGAATAACCGCGTTTTTACATGATCCAGTTGTGAGGCACCCAACGGTGCCTCGCTTTATTTTCAGGCATCTGCCTGCGCGGCTTCATAGGCAAGCATGGCGCGTTTGACCGGCAAGCCCCAGTGATACCCGCCCAGACCGCCAGACTTTCGCAAGGCGCGGTGGCAGGGGATCAACCAACTGACCGGGTTACGCCCGACCGCCGTACCCACAGCGCGGACGGCTTGCGGCGATCCCACCCGCTGCGCAATCTCGGAATAGGTCGTGACCTGACCAGACGGGATATGCATCAGCGCCTCCCACACTTTTATTTGAAGCGGAGAGCCGATCAGGTAGAGAGGTGTCGGCTCCAAACGGTCGCTTACCGATCCGAACGCGCTTAGCACCCAAGGACGCAACCGCATCGGGTCCTCTACGAAATCCGCAAGGGGCCAACGTGAGAGCATATCCTCCATCGCCGCTTCCTCACCGGATTCTGCGGCAAAGGCCATGCCGCAAATGCCTTTGTCTGTTCCCATCTCCAACGCAGGCCCAAAGGGGCTTTCAAACCAGCCCCAGTAGATCGTAAGACCCGCGCCCTTGCGAGCGTATTCGCCGGGGCTCATGGATTCCCATTTCAGAAACAGATCATGCAGGCGACCGCTGCCAGACAGACCTACGTTATGCGCAGTCTCAAGGGTCGTGAACCGTTCGCGCAGCAACGCCTTTGCATGGCCCAGCGTCAGATACTGCTGATACCGTTTCGGCGACACCCCGGTCCAGCGCGAGAACAGACGTTGAAAATGGGCTGGGCTCATATCCATCTGTCGCGCCAGCTCCTCCAGAGATAGGGATTCTCCGCCCTGATCAATCAACTCGATCGCGCGGCGCATGACGTTATAGTGGTATCCGCTTTCCGGGGTCTGGACGTTCATTTCGCACCTCATCTGCTGAACCGAACCATAGCGCGTTGGTCGTATCCGAGCGACCCGGAACGTGCGCATTGGCTTAGGGCTTGTGTCACCAGCCCTTGGGCGGCATTAAGGCCTTGATGGCAAAGCAACTCGATTATCATACGATCCGTGAGATCTTTACTCGTTTTCAGGACGCCGACCCCGAACCCAAGGGCGAGTTAGAGCATGTGAACGTCTATACCCTTGTCGTGGCCGTGGCGCTGTCGGCGCAGGCCACCGATGCGGGCGTCAACAAGGCCACGCGCGAATTGTTCAAAATCGCCGACACGCCGCAAAAGATGCTGGACCTAGGCGAAGAAGGTCTGATCGAACATATCAAGACCATCGGCCTGTTCCGCCAGAAGGCGAAGAACGTCATCAAACTCAGCCGTATACTGGTCGAGGATTACGGCGGCGAGGTGCCCAATTCCCGCGCCGCGCTGCAATCGCTGCCCGGTGTGGGGCGCAAGACGGCCAATGTGGTGCTGAACATGTGGTGGCGCCAACCGGCGCAGGCGGTGGATACGCATATCTTCCGCGTCGGCAATCGCACCGGCATTTGCCCCGGCAAGGACGTGGACGCGGTCGAGCGTGCCATCGAAGACAACATCCCCGCCGATTTCCAACTGCACGCACATCACTGGCTGATCCTGCATGGCCGCTATCACTGCAAGGCGCGCAAACCTTTATGCGGAACCTGTATCATCCGCGATCTCTGCCAATTCGAGGACAAGAACCTATGAAAACCTACCAGCTCACCGGTATCGGCAACGCCGTCGTGGACGTGATCTCTCAGGCCGATGACAGTTTTCTAGAGCTGATGGGCATCGAGAAGGGCATCATGCAACTGATCGAGCAGGAACGCGGCGAGGTTCTTTATGCGTCGATGGAAGGGCGCGTGCAGACGCCCGGTGGTTCAGTCGCCAACACTATCGCGGGTGCAGGTGCTTTGGGTCTGGATTCAGCGTTCATTGGACGTGTGCACGACGACGCGTTGGGTCGGTTCTACGCGGACGCTATGAACGAGGATGGCGTCGATTTCGTGAACCCTCCGGTCCCGGGCGGGGAGTTGCCAACCTCGCGCTCGATGATCTTCGTGTCGCCGGATGGTGAGCGGTCGATGAACACCTATCTGGGGATCTCCTCGGAACTGTCATCGCAGGACGTGTCCGCAGATGTGTCGGGCAACAGCCAGATCATGTTCCTTGAGGGTTATCTGTTCGACAAGGAAAAGGGCAAGGCTGCATTCCTTGAGGCCGCGCGCACCTGTCACAAGGGCGGCGGCAAGGCCGGGATCGCCATTTCCGATCCGTTCTGCGTGGAACGCCACCGGGTCGATTTCCTTCTGCTGATCGAGAACGAATTGGACTTTGTGATTGGCAATGAGGCCGAGATCAAATCCCTGTTTGAAACCGATGACCTTGAAGATGCGCTGGCGAAAACCGCCGTGATCTGCCCTCTGGTGGTGTGCACACGCTCGGGCGATGGTGTGACGGTGTTACATGAGGGACAGCGCATCGACGTGCCCGTTGAAAAGGTTGTGCCGGTCGACGCCACTGGCGCAGGCGATCAATTCGCCGCCGGGTTCTTGTTTGGTATGGCGACAGGCCGCGACTACGAGACTTGCGCCAAAATCGGCAATGTCTGCGCGCGCGAAGTGATCAGTCACATCGGCCCGCGCCCCGAGGCAAACATGTTGGAACTCCTGCGCGAAGAAGGTTTGCTGTGATCCACCAGAACCGCGTCCCGGGCAAAGGGACACCCAAGCGACTGCTGTTCGCGATGGCGGCGGTTTTCATGATGCCCGCCCTTACACCCGCACAAGCGGTCGATGGCCCCTGCGAAGGCTGGAAGGAAAGCGGCGACAAACCCTATTGCGGCGCGTTCCTTGAATGGTTGCCGCAATTCGCCGAGGATTTCGATATTCGGAACACCGAAGGCAGATATGCCGTGGACTGTTCGGTCCCCGGTGGCATCGAACTGTCAGGCACAGGTCCGGGTGAGACGTTCGGGCTGGTTGTGGATGGCGCGCGCATCCCCGACGTGGAAATGTGGGTCAGCTACTACGGCAACCAAAGCAACCCGATCACCTTTGTATACGGCCTCTGGCCGGAATCTTTTTCTTACGGGCTGGTTGTCAACGGCGATCAGGGCGGGTTCTACATTCTTGAGGACAAAGAGGACGGACACCGCCTGAGCCAGTGCCTCGACTAAGGCTACGATCCGGTTGCTGCGTCGTTCAACGCCCAGTCATATTTGTAGGCACTGACACCTAACACTTGCTGCAACCGCGCGCGCAGTTCCGGATCTGCCGCCGTCTGGAGGTAGGCCAGAACCGATTTCTCATCCTGCCCGAAATCTTCGCGGAACCAGATGAAGATTTTGGACAGGATCAGCCGTCCGCGATCATCGAAACGAACTCCGCGCGGGTCGTTGATATAGGCGCTCTCGGCCGCAGCAAGATCGCGTTCCAGAGTTTCAGCCTGCCATGCGCGCGCCATCAGGTTCGGGCACCCGACGGCCGCACAGTTCAGGGCATAGTGGATGCGCGGTTCGTCATAGTTTGGACGAATGACGCTGTGTTCGATGTCATTCAGGCTCAAGGTGTTCCCGGAAACCTGCACCAGAGGACGGTTCCACGGACCAATCGAGAACGGCCCGTCTTTAATATCTCTGATCGATTCAACCGGGTAGCTGTCCAGAACCACAACCACCGTTGCCGCGTTGTAGAGGTTGATCCAGTAGGCCAGTTGCTGTTCGCGGCTCAGGCGACCGGGATCGACGGATTGAAGCTGGGTCAGATACCCTTCCAACACGTCCCGATCGGCTTGCGTCACCTGCCCATAAGCCAATCGGTTCACACCCTGCGCATCCTGAGAAGTGTAGCGGCCCAGAAATACCGTCCAGGCCGCGTGATCCACTTTTTGCCCCGCTTGAGTGGAGGCTCGGGTCAAAGAGGCGTCCGGCAAAGGGGTGGCCGAGGGCAAAGCCAGACGTTCAACGCTGGCACAGGCAGCAATCAGAGGCAGCAGCAAGATCAGCAGTATACGCATAAGGTGGCCCCCGATCATTGACGATAGACCGGGGGCAAGGCCGCAAGGTCTGGCGGATACTCATCAGTTAGAGGCAAGCCCCGGACAGGGCCACGCCCCCTCACGCCAACGTGCAGGACGGTGATCGCATCACCCGCAACATCCGCCTGATTGACGTGTCTGGACCGGTGTGGGGGCTTCGTTCTGGTTGGCTCCTCGCCCCAACCAGGTGCGGTCGGCCAGATAGAAATCTGTAAACCGAACGGCAAAATCTTCGGATACCGACTTTTGAGGAATCCCCGTCGCCAACACAGCCTGTTGCCATGCCTTGACCTTGGGATAGTGCGCCAGCATGTCATGACCGCTATGCGCTTCGACGATCGAGGCGCGGTGCAGCAACGGCAGCCACGCCATATCGACATTGCCCAGCGCCTCTCCGCCAAAGAAGGGGCCGCTGCCCAATGTCTGTTCAGCCCTTGTAAAGGCGGCGTTCAGTTTTGACATACGCTCGGCAAACGTCGCCATATCGGTGCTTTGCATCGCGCTGCACTGGACAAGATAGTGCTTGCTGGCTTGATAGCTCCAGGCGCGGTTCAGGGCGCGTTGCTCGGGCATCAAGTCGGGTTGCAAAGGCACGGAAATATCGTCGAGATATTCCGCGATCGCATCAGACTCGAAAAGTGGCGTGCCGCCTTCGGTCACCAGAACGGGCACCTGACCAGTAGGCGAGAGCTCAAGGAACCAGTCGGGTTTATCACTGAGACTGATGTAGTCGATCTGATAAGGTATCTGCTTGGCCTCAAGCAACGCGGTTACGCGCTGCACGAAAGGGCAGATTTTAAAGCTAACGATACGGATCATCTTTGTTTCCTTTTGGTGGTTTCATCTGTCAGACGAAGCCCGCGCCAAAAAGACGACGTTCAGATCAACATTTTTTGCAGCTTTCCGATTTTTCCTGCACATCCGCGATGTTTCCGCGCGCATCCATCGTGATGTCGCAGCAGTTTTCAAACGCTTTGCGCAACTCGGCCCGACCTTTCTGCACGCGGGATTTGAGTGTCGAATACGGGAGACCATGCGCCATTGCGTAGTCGCTCTGAGACATGCCGTTGATGTCGATGGCCATCAGCATATCCGCCGTTTCCGCGGGCAGACCGCGAATGAACGGCTCGACGCAGCGTTCCAGATCCTGCCGGATTTCGGGGTCATCGCGGTGATACCAAAGGTCGTCCGGGTGCGCCTGCGTGCGGCCGGACTTGCGGTAATAGTCTATGATGGTGCGATCAGCGGTCTGAAAAAGCCACGGCTGCAACTTGGACGGATCATTCAGCGCAGGCAAACCTGTAAACACTTTGACCGAAATCTCTTGCAGCAAGTCGTCCACATCTGCCGCATTCGAGACGCGAGAGTGCAGAAACGCCTTCAGGCGCGCACGGTATTTGGGCCAGATATCCTCGATGTGCATGGCACTTTATGACAGGTGTTCGGCAAAGGCGGCAACCACCTGCTGGTAGACCTCACGCTTGAATGGCACGATCTCGTTGATCAGGTTGCCCGGCTCTTGCCATTTCCAGCGGGTGAACTCGGGGTGTTCAGTCTGGATGTCGATTTGATCATCGCGCCCGGTAAAGCGCAGCAGGAACCATTTCTGTTCCTGCCCACGATAGCGCCCTTTCCAGATTTTCGGGACGATATCATGGGGCAGATCATAGGGCAGCCATCCGGGGGTCTCGGCCACGACCTGCACCAGATCGGCGGTGACGCCGGTTTCCTCCCAAAGTTCGCGCAGGGCCGCATCGCGAGGGTCTTCGCCCTTATCCACGCCACCCTGAGGCATCTGCCAGGCCTCGGCGTGGCGGTCATTGCGCTGGCCTACGAAAATCTTGCCCTCGGCATTCATCAACATTAGCCCGACGCAAGGACGGTAGGGCAGTTTGGCAATCTGTTCCGGGGTCATTGGCGGCCTCATATCGGTGTCCCGGTTCGTCTGTATCAAGTGCCGCAGCGACAGCAAAGACTTTGACGCTAGGTTTCGCGTGACAATGTTGACGCGAAGGTCAATCTAACGCTGCAATTCCGGGAGGGAGAGTTCGCCATGACTGAGTACCCAAATATGCTGGCCCCGCTTGATCTGGGCTTTACGACCTTGAAAAACCGCGTGCTGATGGGCTCGATGCACACTGGCCTAGAAGAAACCGGCGACTGGAACCGGGTGGCCGAGTTCTATGCCGATCGCGCACGCGGTGGCGTGGGCCTTATGGTGACAGGCGGGATTGGTCCAAACCTTGAGGGTTCGGTCCTGCCGGGCGCATCAATGATGACCAATGACAAAGAGGTGGCGAACCATTCCATCGTCACCCAGCGTGTGCATGAAGCGGGCGGCAAGATCGCCATGCAGATTCTGCATGCGGGCCGCTATGCCTATGGCCCCAAATGCGTGGCCCCCAGCCCGGTGAAATCGCCCATCTCTCCTTTCCCGCCGAATGAACTGGACGAGGACGGGATCGAAAAGCAGATCAGCGACATCGTCAACGCGGCTGTTCTGGCCCAAAAAGCGGGCTATGACGGGGTCGAGATCATGGGCTCCGAAGGGTATTTCATCAACCAGTTCCTCGTGACCCACACCAATAAGCGTGAGGATCGCTGGGGTGGCTCGTACGAAAACCGCATGCGCCTGCCGATCGAAGTCGTGCGCCGCACGCGCGAGGCCGTGGGCACCGATTTCATCATCATCTATCGCCTGTCCATGATCGACTTGATCCCCAACGGCTCGACCTATGATGAGGTGGTCGAGCTTGCACAGCGAATCGAAGAAGCGGGCGCCACGATTATCAACACCGGTATCGGCTGGCACGAAGCGCGGATTCCGACCATCGCCACCAGCGTACCCCGTGCGGCCTTTGCCTGGGTCACGAAAAAGCTGATGGGTCAGGTGAACATTCCGGTAATCACTTCGAACCGGATCAACACGCCCGAGGTCGCCGAAGAGGTTCTGTCGACCGGCTGCGCCGACATGGTGTCGCTGGCGCGCCCGATGCTTGCGGATGCAGATTTCGTGAACAAGGCCATCGCGGGACAGTCTGCCCAGATCGCACCTTGTATTGCCTGCAACCAAGCCTGCCTTGATCATACGTTCGGCGGCAAGTTGACCTCGTGTCTGGTCAATCCACGCGCCTGTCATGAGACCGAGCTGGTGATCGAACAGGCCGAAACCCGCAAGACCATCGCCATCGTCGGCGCAGGTCCGGCGGGTCTGTCCACCGCGATGACCGCTGCCCAGCGTGGACATGACGTAACCCTGTTCGACCGCGCCGCCGAAGTTGGCGGGCAGCTCAACATGGCCAAGCAGGTTCCGGGTAAAGAGGAATTCTGGGGTCTGGTCGACTGGTATCGCACCATGATCGCTGATCTGGGTGTGAAGGTCGAACTGAACCACGAGGTCAGCGCCGACGACCTGACCGGTTTTGATGAAGTCGTCATCGCCACCGGCGTCAACCCGCGCGACCCGGAAATCCCCGGGCAAGACCGCGAGAATGTCATCAGCTACATCGACGTTCTGCGTGACAAGGCCGAGGTCGGCAAATCCGTCGCCGTGATCGGTGCCGGCGGCATCGGGTTCGACGTGTCCGAGTTCCTGCTGGAAGACGGTCACAGTATCACCACGGACCTGCCTGCGTGGATGAAGGAATGGGGCGTGACTGACCCGGCTGAGCACCGCTCGGGCCTGGCCCCCGAAGGACCGCAGCCAGCGGCCCCGGCGCGCGAAGTGACGTTGCTGCAACGCAAGAAACAAGCGCATGGTAAGGGCCTGGGTAAAACCACCGGCTGGATTCACCGCGCGACGCTCAAGATGAAGGACGTGAACTTCGTTGGCGGCGTCAATTACGAGCGTATCGACGACGACGGCCTGCATGTCAGCTTTGGCGAGGAGCGCGCGGACCCAACCGTTATCGCAGCAGATACAGTTGTTCTGTGCTCCGGTCAGGTCTCGGAACGCAGCCTTGCGGATGCGTTGATCGAACGCGGCATCACTCCGCATGTGATCGGCGGCGCGGATTTGGCCGCGGAACTGGACGCAAAGCGCGCGATCAACCAAGGCACACGCTTGGCCGCTACTTTCTAACGCGACGATAACTTTTGCACCCAGCGAAGCCGCCTCGAATGAGGCGGCTTCCTAATGTTCTTCTGCTAATGGCAGAGGTGCAGAGCGACCCTTCGCGATCTGATCAAGCAAGGCGGAGTGCGCGCGCCTCCTACTCGACCGTGATCGTAATCACATCTGACACAATCGGCGTGGCGTGCGGCACATGCCCGACATCGCCAAGCACCAGTTGCAGCGTATGCTCACCCGCGGCAAGGTCCAGTGTCACTTCGGTTTGTCCACCGCCGAAATGGATGTGGTTGTCATCGGCAGGCAGACCATAGGCCAACTCATCCGCGCCATCTTCCCCCTCGCCCAGCGGCGGACGGTCGATCAGAAGGTGGTGGTGGCCCGTGTTTTCTTTCTCTGTACCGGCCGGGGCGACGCCCATTCCGCTTAGGCCGAACACGATCGTTACGGGTGAGTTTACGGTATCTCCATCCGACAAATTCACGAAATAGACCGTGGCATCCGGGTTGGAAGGCGTCTCACCCCCGGCCTGAACAAACGTGGCTGAAAGGGTCAGAGCGACGATGGCGAAAAAGGCTTTCATGATCTCCTCCGTGGTCACAAATTTGCCATTCTCATCCTAACATATTCACGCAAAATCTACTAAAACCCTACATGTATTGAGTTTGTGGCGAATTAAGAAACCACCGTTTCCGCGTTTCCTATACGCAAACGATCCGAATTAAATCCCTGATATTATCCCATGTCTGCCCAGTTTCCGCCCAGATTGGCCAGCAAGATCGGTCAACGAACCAAGACCTGGGGAACGAGTATGGACAGACTGACCGAAATGGAAGCCTTTGCCAATGTGGTGGACCAGGGTGGCTTCACGGATGCGGCCAAGAAAATGGGCATCTCCAAGTCGGCCGTGTCAAAGCACGTATCGAGCCTGGAAGCCCGCCTGGGCGCTCGCCTGTTAAACCGCACGACACGCCGTGTTTCGCCGACAGAAATCGGCCTCGCCTACTATGACCGGGCACGTCGCGTTCTGAATGACGCGGGCGAAGCCGACGCCTTGGTGACCTCGATGCAATCCGCACCATCCGGGCTACTTAGAATCAGCGTCGCGACAGATTTCGGCGTGAATCACCTGTCGCCGGTTTTGTCAGGGTTTCTGGCGGCTTACCCGGATATCACGGTGAACATGGTTCTGAACAACCGGTATGTAGAGCTGATCTCGGAAGGCTTTGATGTGGCTGTACGAATCGGTGAGCTGGAAGACAGCACCTTGCGCGCCCGCAAGCTGACCGAAACCGTGAAACGCATGGTCGCCGCCCCAAGCTATATCGAGAAATACGGACGCCCGCAGAAGATCGACGATCTGAACGAACACAAGCTGTTGCACTATTCCAGCCAGTCGTCGGGCAACGTGTGGAAGCTGACCGCGCCTTCGGGTGAAAAACGTCAGGTCCGCACCGCAGGTTGGTTGAGCGTCAACGACGGTCAATCCCTGCTGAACGCGGCGATCTCGGGCCTTGGGATCGCCCATCTGCCCAGCTATCTTTATGCCGACGCGCTGAAAACAGGTCGGGTTATGGACGCGATGCCGTCACTACCCGACGAGGTTCAAGGCGTCTATGCTGTCTACCCTCCAGGCCGTTTCACGCAGCCCAAAGTACGAGCATTCATTGATTTTCTGGTCGAGTCCTTTAACGACAAGGGTCCGATGGATTGGTAATTTCTCCCCGGTGAAGACTGTACGACCCGCGCTTCCTGTGCGGGTCTTTTTTTATTCAAACGGCACCGTCAAACCCATATCCCGTGCAACTTTGCGCAGAGATTGCGTCAGAATATTTCGGCCCTGCAGATCATCTTCCCCACGGCGCGCCAACAACGCGATATCGCGGTTGGCATTGGGAATGGCCAAGGGGCGCAACCGAACCTCATCGCGGTAGATCCCCTGCCGACGCGCGTACAAGTCGGGCAAAACGGCAACGCCAACCCCCGAAGCCGCCATCAGAACGATCGAATCCAGCGTCGTTCCTTCATATTCATCCGACACGACCCCACCACATTCGGCAGCCAGAGCGTACACGATCCGGGACAGGCGATGGCTTTGATCCAGCGTCAGAATCAAGCGGTCGCGCAGGTCTTCGGCGGTGACGCCGTGCAAATCCCGCGCCAGCATGTCGTCAACGGCCACGCCGATCCACAAGGTTTCATTGAACAGACGCTGCTGCATCGTATTCGGATGATCCTCGGGGGTTGAGATAATCAGGTCAAAGCGCCCTGATTTGAGTCCTTGCTCAAGGTCACGCGTGTTTTCCTCACGCACTACGATACGCAAGCCCGGACGCTCCTGATGGATTTTCTTGATGGCCTGCGGCAACAGATATGGACCGATTGACGGCAGCACACCCAGTCTCAAACGTCCGCCCACCGGCGCGTCGCTGGTCACGGCGTGGCGTAGGTCCTGAACCTCGGCCAATATTTTTTGAGCGCGTGAAATGAACTCCTCTCCTTTGGCTGTTGCGTAAACACCGCCTCGATTGCGTTCAAAGATGCGCAGGCCAAGCTCCTGTTCTACAGCCGATATCTGCGCCGAAAGGCTGGGCTGACTGACATTCAGCACGTCCGCCGCAAGCCCGAACCGGCCAAGGCGACTGACGGTGACTATGTATTCAAGTTGACGCAAGGTCGGGCGCATTTCATAGCCTTAAACTATGTTAAATTTAGAAAGATAATATTGGGATAATGCAATTCGGCAAGGCACCTAGCCCAAAAACCGGGACAGGAGCCGCAAATGCCCAGCGTAATCGAAACACTGTCCAGCAATTTGCTGGTGCCTACGATCCTTTTCTTCGCGCTGGGATTGCTGGCTGCCTTTGTGCGCAGCGATCTTTCGATTCCCACGGGCGCGGCCAAGTTCATGTCTCTGTATCTGCTGCTGGCCATCGGGTTCAAAGGCGGCAGCAATCTGGCCGAACATGGCATCCACCTGGACTTGTTTCTAACCCTGCTGGGTGGTGTGGCACTGTCCTTCGCCATTCCGTTCGTTGCCTTCGGGTTGCTGCGGATCATGACCCGGCTGGACCCGCTGAACGCGGCGGCGGTCGCCGGGCACTATGGGTCGATTTCGATCGTTACCTTCGTGACCGCCACAAGCCTGCTGGACCTTGTCGGCCTCAGCCATGATGGGTTCATGGTCGCTGTCGCCGCAGCGATGGAGGTGCCCGCCATCCTGTCTGCGCTGTGGCTTGCCCACAGATCAAATGGCAATGGCATCAAGGATGAGGGGCTTTGGCGTGATCTTCTGGCGAACGGGTCCATTGTTCTGCTGACCGGCGCCTTCCTCATCGGAGCCATCACGGGCGGTGAAGGCATGCAAATGATCGCGCCGTTCATTGTGACGCCCTTTACCGGAATCCTCTGCCTGTTTCTTCTGGACATGGGCCTTTCAGCCGGGCGGAGCCTGCTGAGTAACCGCGATAAACTGTCGGTGGGGCTGTTTGGCTTTGGCGTGCTGATGCCCCTGATCGGAGCGATGATGGCCTGGGTCGTCGGTGCAATGATCGGCCTGTCCGAAGGCAGCCTGTTCCTGCTGATGGTGCTGTCTGCGTCGGCCTCTTACATCGCGGTGCCAGCGGCAATGAAGATCGCGCTGCCCAAGGCCGAGTCCGGGATTTACCTGACCCTGTCACTGGGCGTTTCGTTCCCGTTCAACATCACGGTTGGTCTGCCGCTTTACCTGTGGTGGGTGATGTGACGGATCAGTTGACCAGCAAAATCGCCTCGACCCGGCGGTTCAGGTCCCTGCCCTCGGGCGTGGCGTTTGAGGTCAACGGGGCAAGATAACCGATCCCGCGCGCCTCAAGCCGGTCTGCCACGACACCGTATTTTTCAATCAAACGGACGCGAACCGCCTGCGCCCGGCCCGTGCTGACCGAGATATTGGCCTCGAGCGTGCCAGTGTCATCTGTGTTGCCAACAAGCGCCATCCGCACGTCCGGGTTTTCTTTCAGGTACGCAGCGATCAGGGCAAGCGACGCAAACGGGCCGTCGCCCAGAGTGATCTCACCGGTGCGAAAATGCAGATCGTCCAGAATGACATGGCCGTTCTGTTCGAGATCAGCCAGCAGCCCCTGCGACTGCTCCACCGTCTCTTCGATGACAAGCGGCGGAGGGGCTTCGGCATCCGCAGGTGTCACGCGGATCATCTGAACATAGCCATCTGGCGGGTTGCGACTGACCAGAAGACTCAGCGCCTCGTCCCCGCGGGTGGCGGACAGAAAGCGATAATCCTGAATGGCCACATACATGTCGGGCGTCGGCACGACCTCGGTTCCAAAACGAAAGTCAAAGCCGCCGCAAGTGCGCGCCTCGCATTCAAACAGCACGTCGAACCCTTGCGCCTGAATCTGATCCCGCAGCGGCTCGAGCAACTGCAGCGTCGTGCTGGACCCCGCCTGCAAGCGCCACGTCAAACGCTCGACCCGGCCCTCGACCGTTCGGGCAGGCACAGAGCCATCGGTAAAAACCCCGGTCGGCATGTCATAGCTGTCCAAGGCACTGGTCCGGTCACTGACCTGACGCGCACCAGAGGGCAGTGTCAGGTCTTGCGCGGCAACCGGCCCGACCCAAAACAGGGCCAGTATGAGGGTGAGGTTTCGGATCATCGGGCCTGCGCGTGATACTCATCATTGGGGGCCATCGCGGTGGCGCTGGCAACCCGGTTCGACATGTTGAAAAAGCCGGTCACATTGGCGATGTCCCAGATATCACGATCCGAAAAACCCTCGTCGCGCAAGCGCTGACGATCAGGTTCTTCGATCTCGGTACTGGCAGTCGTCATCTTTGCCGCAAAGTCCAGCATCGTGCGCTGACGCGCATCCAAAGGGGCGACACGGTAGTTCATCACCAACATTTCACCCAACTTCGGATCGCCCGATAGTTGCCGGACCGCCGCACCATGGGCCACAAGACAGTAAAAGCACTTATTGATGGCCGAGACCACAACGGCGATCATTTCACGTTCCAGCTTGGACAGACCGCTGTCGCCCAGCATCAGGTCGTTATACATCCCTGTAAAGCCGTTCAGCTTGTCGATATCGAAGGCATACGCCTTCAGCACATTGGGCACGAAACCCAGCTTTTCGACGCAGATATCAAAGTATTTTTGGGTTTCAGGCGGCAGCGGGTCGGCCATCGGCAGGTTCAGCGCGGTTGGTAGTGTTTGATCGGTCACGTCGGGCTCTCTCCTTGGGTAAGCTGACGGTAATGGTATTCTCCGACGATCTCCATCCCGAGCGCATGATAGAGACCATTGGCCCCATCATTGGCCTTGGTACAGATCACGCTAAGCGTTTCAACGCCTTGCTCCTGCGCCCAGAACGCCGCAGCGCGCATCGCCCACCGACCCAAGCCGTGACGACGGTGCGACGGCAAAATCTCCAACGCGTGCAACATGGCAATCGAGCCATGCACCGCGACAAAGGCAGTACCCGCAGGCTGATCCGCGCGGCGCAGCAAAAGTCCGGTTTTCGGCCCCGGCGCGCGATCCATCACGGCCAGACGGTCGGGTCCGATGCCTCCCTTGGCCCAGATTTCGTTCATGATTGCCAACGGATCCCAGATGGCAAAAGCCGTGACGCGGGGGATTGGAATATCTGTCAGATGCTCGACCGGGCAGGAATAGATGTTGACCGGATCAAGTATGTCGTATCCACGGTCGGCAAGCTGATGATTCAGCGCCTCGTCGCCCGGCCAAATACAGAAAATCCGCTTTTGCCCCATGGACCGCATCGCGGCTTCGGCGGCGTCGATCTCAGTCTCGCTCGCTGCACCCAGGGCGCTTGCGGCCGATACGCGAGATCCCCCGCCCAATCCTTGCCGCAGCCGGAATGGACCCCGCCGATCATAACGCGCGGCAGGCCATGTGCCATCGACAACATCCGCCCAGCTCGGGGTCACAGGTCCAGCTCTTTCGCCAGTCGGATTGTGGCCGCGTCAACCCGCGCACCGTCGGTTCCGCGAATGACGACGTTTGACCCGAAAACGCCGTTGACCTGAAACGGATAGCTGCCAATGGAGAGGTCCGGGAAGTCATCGGCCAACACGGATAATGTTCCGGCGATATCCCCTTCGCCCCGGTCTACCCGCAAGGTTTGAGACAATAGCGGTCTGCCTCCGCTCAGGCCGTGCAGAACGCTTGCAACCATAGCCTGGAAAACCGTCGGCACCCCGGCCATGACATGCACGTTCTCAAGCGTAAAACCCGGCGCGGTCGAAACCGGATTGTCGATCAGCTCTGCCCCGTCCGGGATACGGGCCATGCGCAAGCGGGCTTGGTTCAGTTCCAGACCCGAGTTCTTGTAATGCGTCTCTAGCAGGGCGCGGGCATCGGCACGCACGTCGATTGACGCCCCGAAAGCTGCTGCGATGCAGTCCGCCGTGATGTCATCATGGGTCGGACCGATGCCACCGCTTGTAAAGACGTGATCATGGGCCCCTGACAACGCCTTGACCGCAGACTCGATCGCGGTAGCATCGTCGCTGACGATACGAACTTCCTTGAGGTCGATGCCCAGTTTCGTCAATTCTCCGGCAAGGTAGTGCATATTGGCGTCCCGGGTGCGCCCTGAGAGAATTTCATCCCCGATCACAAGCATTGCAGCGGTTGGATTGGCCATGGCGCGTGCCCCCTCTTGATCGACCCTTGAGGCAGGTATAGGCCGTTGGCCATGCGATTTGAAACCCCTCTTGTCCCCGCCCGCCTGATCCGCCGATACAAACGCTTTCTGGCCGATTGCAGGCTGGAGGACGGGCGCGAGGTCACAGCCCATTGCGCCAATCCGGGGTCAATGATGGGGCTGGCGGAACCAGAGCAGAAAATCTGGCTGGAGCCCAACGATGATCCGAAGAAAAAGCTGAAATACGGTTGGCGGCTTGTAGATCACGAGAACGGTCACTTTACAGGGGTCGATACTTCGGTTCCCAACAAAGCCCTACGCGCGGCACTGCTGGCGCGTGAAATCCCTGAACTGGCCGCCTATGAAACCATCCGGCCCGAGGTGAAATACGGCGAAAACAGCCGCATCGACTTTCTGCTGACCCAACCCGGCCTGCCGGATGCCTATGTCGAGGTCAAAAGCGTGACCCTGTCACGCCAGCCGGGTCTGACCGAGTTCCCCGACAGCGTCACCGCACGCGGCACCAAACATCTGGGCGAACTATCGGCGATGGCGGCACAGGGCCACCGGGCGATCATGCTGTATCTCGTGCAGCGCACGGATTGTGACCGGTTTGCATTGGCTGCAGATATCGACCCGGCTTATGCCGACGCCTTCAAGACTGCACAAGCGCAAGGGGTTGAGCGCCTTGTCATCGGCACCCGGATTTCATCCGAAGGCGTTTGGGTGGATACGAAGCGATTCAACTATGAACAAGGTTAGCTGACTGACCCAAAGCTCTGCTGTGTTCAACTTGGCGCGCGGCATACAAAGGTGGTGGACGCAAGCGGCATCGTCATATCGCTGGCCTCAAATTGCGACCGAAGCGCCGACAGCATTTCGGTCACAACCTCGTCCGGGTCGACACCCCCGCGCGCCCTGATTTCGTCAATCATCGGGTTCCCGTAAATCAGGGCAGTGGCAAACCTCTCGGGATCAATGATCGGTTTGTTGATCCTGATGGTTTCATGAGTGACGTCCCTCCATCCTGCTTCCCGCAAATCCTCAAGGACAGCTTCCGGGTCGCCATAGTGAAACGGAACCTTGTAAAATCCCGGCGGATCATCGGGGAAGAACCGCGCCGCCGCATTGTGCGCCGTCTCTGAGAAAGGGTTCTCTGCCATAGAGTTCCAGACGTTAAAGACATAACGGCCGCCGGGTCGCAGGACACGCGCCGCTTCACGGTAAGACTCGGTTTTGTCCGGAAAGAACATCACGCCGAACTGACAGACCATCAGGTCGAATGAATTGTCGTCAAATGGCAACTCCATTGCGTTGGCGACAGAAAACTCAACATTGTCCCGGTCTGAAAACTTGCCTTTGGCTATTTCCAGCATCGGAGCGTTCAGATCAGTAACAACCAGCGAGGTCTGCGGGTGCAACTGATCCCGCAATTTACGGCTGACAATCCCTGTCCCCGCAGCAAGTTCAAGTACCTGCCGTGCGTCCAGCCCGCCGCACAGCGCTGCAATCTTATCTGCATAATCCACGAATATATTCGGACCCAGCCCTTGATCGTAATGGGCCGGAATTTCACCAACAAATTCTGCCGAATTACCTGACATGACCACCCTCCCAAGTGTTCGCAACCCGTTGAAAGTCGCCACTTTAACCCAGTTTCCGAGTTTATGCGAACACAGCAGGCCGCGTCCGGCCTTGAACTTTGCCCTGTCAGAACCATTTGAACGGTTGAAAAAGCCCGCGACCCATCGCCCTCTGGTACTTTCTGCACAAGCAGCGTAAAAGAAATGCCGCGCGAAACATTTGGAGCCTCGCACCGATGAAGGAACATCGTGGCCGTCTGACAAAGGACGGTATCCGCATCTATGAACAGGGCGACTTTGCCGGCATGCACGCGGCAGGGGCGTTGGCTGCGCGGATTCTGGATGACATTGCAGAGCATGTCTTTCCCGGTCAAACCACCGGCGCGATAGATGGCATGATCACCCAGATGGTCGAGGACGCAGGCGCGACATCGGCAACCATCGGTTACAAGGGCTATCAGCACGCAAGCTGCATCAGCGTCAATCATGTGGTTTGCCACGGCATTCCCGGCGACAAGCGGCTGAAGGATGGCGATATCCTGAATATCGACGTCACCGTCATCGTCGACGGCTGGTTCGGCGACACGTCGCGCATGTATGTGGCGGGCAAACTGCCCCGCAAGGCGGAACGCCTGATCCAGGTGACACACGATGCCTTGTTCAAGGGGATTGAGATGGTCAAGCCGGGCAACACGTTCGGCGATATCGGCCACGCGATTCAGGCGTATGTCGAAGCGCATCGCATGAGCGTTGTGCGCGACTTCTGCGGCCATGGACTGGGTCGGGTGTTCCACGCGCCGCCCAACGTCCTGCACTATGGTCGTCCGGGAACCGGGGCGGTTCTGGAAGAAGGCATGTTCTTCACGATCGAGCCGATGGTGAATCTGGGGCGGCCTGAAACCAAAACCCTGTCCGATGACTGGACAGCTGTGACACGGGACAAGTCCCTATCCGCACAGTTTGAACATTCGGTTGGCGTTACGGCAGATGGGGTAGACATCTTTACCCTATCACCGGGCAACAAGTACCATCCGACCTATTCGTCCTGATCGGCGGCCTGATCCCGCAAGAGCTTCAACAGCAGTGTTTCAGCCCCCCACGGCGTCACCGCGTCGTGGATGAAGATAGGCGCGCGCATCGGTGTGCGCTCGGGGCCGGTATCGGCTGCGGCCACCTGTGACGATGCCCAGATCGAAGGGGTCAATGCGCGGTCCATGAAGGCAGCCTACCACATTCGGTCAACTTCCCCAAAGACCTGGACGCGGCACGCAGGAAAGCCCGGCCTCATGCGTCCGAGGCACCCTTCCACATCAACGTGATATGCGTATCCCCATATTTGCGGCTGTCCTGCAGTGAAAACCCCTCGGGCGGCTGCATCGGGGCGTTTTCTTCCCACACGATCAGCGCGCCTTCGGATATCCATCCGCCGGACAAAGCGGCCAGAGCCTTCTGGCCCATGGATTTCCCGTAAGGAGGGTCCAGGAAAATCAGGTCATAGGGCGCGTCTGGGTTTTCGCCCAACCGGGTCGCGTCGCGGCGGATCAGGTGGGTCTGGCCAGAGCTACGGGTCAGGTCGATATTCTTGCGGATCAACCCCTGCGCCACGCGCCCGTCATCCACGAAGGTCACATGGCTCGCGCCGCGCGACAGCGCCTCAAGCCCCAGCGCACCTGTGCCCGCGAACAGGTCCAGCACGCGCAGACCGTCAAAGTCGATCTGATGGGTCAACACGTTGAACAGGCTTTCGCGGACGCGATCCGTTGTGGGCCGCAGATGTGCGCCCGCGTCCCCCTTGCCGACCGAGGCCAATGCGCGGCCCCGGAATTCTCCGGCGATGATCCTCACGCCTTGAGCAGCGGCTTAAGGTCCGCTTCGGGGTCGGCAACCACGGCGGGATCGGCGGTTTTGCCTGCGTCGATCAGGCGTTTGCCGACCATATAGGCGCGCGGGTCGTTCATCGCGTCCACAGCGATCAACTGATCGCCTTTGTAGTACCAGAACGACACGGTTGCGCCCTCACCCTGCCGCGTCACAACGCGATCATAGCCGGTGTTCAGCCCCGCGATTTGTAGTTTGACGTCATATTGATCCGACCAGAACCACGGCGTCGCGGTATAGTCCTTTTCCGCGCCCAACATGTTCTGAGCGACGATCTCGGCCTGATCAATGGCGTTGGGTACGCTTTCCAGCCGGATACGTCCCCCGTCATGGGGGAATGACGCGCTATCGCCCGCCGCCCAGATCGAGGGGTCCGAGGTGCGGCCGTGGGCATCGGTCTTGATGCCATTGTCCAGATCCAGCCCGGCCAATTCCGCGAGAGCGGTCGAGGGGGCGATACCCACGCCAACGACGACAAAATCAACCTCTAGTTCGGTCCCGTCCGTCAGGACCGCACCTGTGACCCTGCCGTCCTCGCCCACCAGACGATCCAGACCGACACCCTCGCGGATATCCGCCCCGTATTGCGTGTGCAGGGCGCGGAAATAATCGCTGGTCTCTGGCGCGGCGACACGTTGCAGAATGCGGTCGGCCATCTCGACCAGAGTCACCTTGACCCCGCGCTTGGCGCAGACCGCTGCGGCCTCAAGCCCAATATAGCCGCCGCCCACGATCAACGCGCGGGCACCCTCTTTCACGCGCGGCTCCATCTCGTCGATATGGGCGAGATCGCGCACCACATGCACACCAGACAGATCGCCACCGATGGCAGCAGGCAACCGGCGCGGGTCGGACCCGGTGGTCAAAGCCAGTTCGTCATAAGAAATGACCTCATCACCCAACGAAACGGTCTTGGCCTGAGGATCGATCCCGGTCACGCGCTGACCCAGACGAAGCGCGATGTTGTTCTCGGCATAAAAGCTCTCGGGGCGTAGGAACAGGCGTTCCAACTCCATCTCGCCAAGCAGATAAGCCTTGGACAATGGGGGGCGCTGATAGGGCAGATGCGGTTCGGCCCCGATCAGGGTGATGTCACCTTTGAACCCGTCTTTGCGCAGCTTTGCGACAAGCGAAGCGCCCGCTTGTCCGGCACCGATTACGACAATATGGCTCATCTTCCCCTCACCCTGTCGAATTCCCGTGGTCTCCTCCACGCGTCCACCTATATTGCGGCAAAGCCCGACTCTGCAAATCCAAACGACAGGAGCACAAAAATGATTTCAACAGGTGATATGCTGCCCGACGCCACGCTGATCCAGATGGGTGCAGATGGCCCCGAAGAAGCGCGGGTTTCAGACAAGACCAAGGGGCGCAAGGTCGTAATTTTTGCCGTCCCCGGCGCGTATACTGGAACCTGCACAACCGCGCATGTGCCAAGCTTTATCCGAACCAAGACCCAATTTGATGCCAAGGGCGTTGACGAAATCATCTGTATCTCGGTCAACGACCCGTTTGTCATGGGGGCATGGGGCGAGTCGACGGGTGCGACGGCCGCCGGGTTGTCGATGATGTCCGATCCTGCATCGGAGTTCACCAAGGCCATCGGAATGGACTTTAACGCCCCGCCCGTGGGCTTGTTCGGGCGTTCAAAGCGCTATGCGATGCTGGTCGAGGATGGCAAGGTTACCGCCCTGAACCTCGAAGAAAACCCCGGCGCATGCGAGATTTCGGCTGGCGAGGGTCTGCTCGAGACGATCTAAGCAAGCATGGCCCCGGCCCCGGTCGGGGCCATGAATTCTATTTAACTTGATGCAACGCCCTGATGCGCGAATACTGATCCTATTCGTTCAGGGAGTTCTGTGATGAAACTAAGGGTATTTACTATCTTGCTCGGCGCGGCAGGCGCTCTGGCGGCCTGCGGGCCTGCCCCCACTCCACAGCAGCAAGCGGCCCGACAGCATGAGATCGCCTGTCTCAGCGGTACGCTGGGCGGTGCACTGATCGGAGGAGCCATCGGCAACCAGTTCGGCGGCGGTTCGGGCCGCGACATCCTGACTGCGGCAGGCGCAGTTGCAGGCGGCCGGGGCGGTCAGCTTTACGCATGCTGAGGAGGACGAAGATGAGACTTGGATATGTGGTGCTTGCTACCATTTTGGTGGCCGGGGCAGTTTCAGCCGAAACAGCGGCCGAGCTGCACGAACAGCAACTGAACGCGATCGACGCGAACAATGACGGATTTCTGTCCAAAGACGAATTCAACGCCTTTTCCGACTATGCGTTTCAGGCGATGGATGAGGACAAGAACGGAACCCTCGGGCTGAATGAAGCCAAGCCGTTTCTGGACATAAAACAGTTCCAAAGCGTTGACCGCAATCGGGACAACCTTATCTCTCGTGCAGAATACGACGCGCAGATGAATGATGATTTTACATCCGCGGATCAGGACGGCAACGGGCTGTTGGACTAGCACCCGTAGAACCGGACAGGAGCGTGCAATGAACAAATGGATTTCTCTGGGCGTTCTTGGCGTGCTTGCCGCCTGCGATGTGCCACAAGCACCCGTGGTCACAGGTCCGGGCGGCCAACAACAGATCCAGATCAGCACCAGCGGTCTGACCTGTTATGAGTCGCGCTGCCTCGACATCAACCCGGCCGCCCGGTCCGTGCGCATGGTCGGGAACCGAAGAACCGGAATACCCGGCAACATTGATGTCAGCGACGGCACGATTACCCCTGCCGAATTCAGGCGTCTGGGTGAAGTCGCCAGCCTTGCCGGAGGCATGGGCTCACGCGGGGATCGCGGCTAGGCCAGACTGTCCATCTTGCGGGCAAGTTTTGCGTCAAGCGACGACAAACCGCCGACGTCATGCGTTGAAAGTGTCACCTCGACCGTGCGGTAGACATTGAACCATTCAGGGTGGTGGTTCCACTTTTCAGCAAAAATCGCCACCTGCGTCATCCAGCCGAACGCGTGGACGAAATCCTCGAAGATGAAGGTTTTTGTAATCGCATCCCGGTCCTTGACCATGGTCCAGCCGTTCTTGAACAGCGGGTCCAGAAGGGGGCCGCGGGTCTCGGTCGACAAAAGTTCGGTCATTGCTGTTCCTCCGGGTTCGATTTTCTGAACGGACCGTAATCCGTTAGAATCTCGATCTCTTCTCCCACTGCGGCTGCCTCGGCGTCCAGATATTTCTTGATCGCATCTGCAAAACCGGGGTCGTTCACCCAATGCAGGCTATGCGTGCGCGTGGGTAGATAGCCGCGTGCCAGCTTGTGTTCCCCCTGCGCACCGGCTTCGACCCGCGCCAAGCCCTGTGAGATGGCGAAGTCGATCGCCCTATAATAGCACAGTTCAAAATGCAGGCAGGCGTGGTGTTCGACGCACCCCCAATAGCGGCCAAACAAAGTCTCGCGCCCGATGAAGTTCAGCGCTCCGGCAATCGGGTATCCGTCGCGCTCGGCCAGCACCAAGGCCATGTCACCGGCCATGGTTTCATGCGCAATATCAAAGAATTGCCGCGTCAGATACGGCATTCCCCATTTGCGCGCGCCCGTGTCCTGATAAAACCGCCAGAACGCATCCCAATGTTCAGGCCGCAGGTCATCGCCGGTATAGGTGCGAATCTCACCGCCAAAACTGCAAGCCTGTGCGCGTTCCTTGCGGATATTCTTGCGCTTGCGCGAAGACAGCGCCGCAAGAAACCCATCAAAGTCACCGTATTCGTCATTCAACCAGTGGAACTGCTGGGAATGGCGAACCATCAGACCCATTTCTTCGCCCACAGCGGCCTCCGCTTCGGTGCAGAAGGTCGCGTGGATGGATGAGACCTGATTGTCCGCCGCCAGTTGCACCGCCCCCTGGACCAAAGCGGACATACCGACGCCCTCATAGCCCGGCCGCACCAGAAACCGCCGCCCCGTGGCGGGGGTAAAGGGCACCGCGATCTGCAGCTTGGGGTAATAGCGCCCGCCTGCGTTTTCATAGGCATGCGCCCAGTTGTGGTCGAAAATATACTCGCCCTGAGAATGCGACTTGGCATACATCGGTGCCGCCCCGATCAGCATCCCGTCCAGATAGGCAGTCAGATATTGTGGCTGCCAGCCAGTGCCACGCCCGACCGAACCGCTTTGTTCCAGCGCCAGCAGAAACCGATGCGTGGTGAAAGGATCAAACGGGCGACCCCCGTCCAAGGCTTCGGGGCAGGCACAACTGTCCCACTCAGCCGCAGGTATCTGCGCGAGTGAATTCAGTACCCGAACCTCGATCTGTGCCTGATCCATGTGCCCTCCGCGTCTGGTCTTTATCTGTGACGGACGGGGTTGGGTTCAACCCGGATGGGCGGCCAAATACCCCTCGAAGGTCACATTATCGGCAACCTTGCGGGCCTCTGCCTCTTGTTCGGGCGTGCGGACGGTCCAGCACAGGATCGGAACGCCCTTCGCCTTCAGCTCGGCCACGCGAGGGCGCATGAGGTCGGCGGCTTCGTGACTGATAAAGCTGGCTCCGACCCGGTCGAAATCCGGGATGCCACGCAGATGGTCGCACACACCCTGCGGTAACAGCTCGACCTTCGGCTCATAGGCGCAGGTTGTGATCCCACGCGGCAAGCGCGGAGCCAGACGCGCCAGTTCCGCCACCGAATTGGGGTTGAACGACATCAGCGCCACCGGGCCATCATAGCCCTGCAAGGCTCGGACGGTGTCATGCTCCAACGGGCCGATATTAGGACCCATCGCGCCATCCTGATCCTTGAGCTCGATTAATAGGGGAACCTGACCCGAAACGATGTCCAACACCTCGTCCAGTGTTGGAATGCCGTCATCGCCAAACAACAATGTCAGCTTCGAGGCCTCAGCCGACGAAACCTGCCGGATCGGACCCGACTGACCGGTCAAACGCGTCAAGTCATAGTCGTGGAACACCACAGCCCGGTCATCTGCGGCCAGTTGCAGGTCGATCTCAATCCCGTACCCAGCCCGGATCGCCGCACGAATGGCCGCCCGGCTGTTTTCCGGGCGGTTGTCCGAGATGTCATGCAAGGCCCGATGCGCAATCGGAGCCCGCAGGAAAGCGGCTGGTAATGCAGGCGTCATGCGATCTCGAAGATACCTTCGATCTCAACCGCCACGCCCAGAGGCAGCGACGCGGCGCTGACAGCCGAGCGCGAATGACGGCCCGCTTCGCCCAGCGCCTCGACCAGAAAATCGGATGCGCCGTTGATGACCTGCGGCTGCGCAGTGAAATCAGCGGTCGAGTTCACGAACCCGGTCAGCTTGATCACGCGCACCAGCTTATCGATATCCCCACCGCAGGCCGCCTTGACCTGTGCCAGCAGGTTGATCGCGCAGACCTTGGCGGCGGCGGCTCCGGCCTCGACTTCCATGTCATCGCCCAGCTTGCCGGTGATCAGGTCGTCATCCTTGGAAATCTGGCCCGAGACATAGACAATGTTCCCAACACGCACGAAAGGGACGTAATTCGCGGCCGGAGCAGGCGCGTCCGGCAAAGTGACGCCCAGGCTTTCCAGTTTTGCTGCGATGCTCATGTGATGATCCTCACCTAAATTCGACTCGGTCGGACGCTAACCGGGTTCAGGGATTTGGAAAAGCACGAAACCGGCAGTTTTGTTGCAGCCTGCGCACTAAGCATAACTTCTCTTATTCGGGACGCTTCCATTCTGGTCACTTTACCTTGACCCTAAGCGCAGGTTAAACGCTGGCTGTTTCTGTGTATTTGTGAAACATCTGAGTGACGTCGAATTGTGCCGCCTCAAACGGCCAAAGGCAGTATTGATTAAATGTTCGGGCGCATCGTTTCCGAGCAGGTTGGAGTGGCAAGACCCGTGTTGAGCAGAATTCGCTTGAAGCCCCTGGTCGTCCTGTCCGTTATGACAGTTCTTGGTGCATGTGCCACGCGCCCGCCCGAAGGAACGCCTCCGGGGGAAACATTCGATCCGTATGAAAACGCCAATCGGGGCATCCACAAGTTCAACCTTGGCGTTGACCGGTTTTTGTTCCGTCCAGCCTCGAAGGGCTATGTTAAGATTGTGCCCGATCCGATGGTCACCAGCTTCAACCACTTTGCCGAAAACCTAACGATGCCGGGGCAGGCATTGGACTACCTGCTGCAAGGCAATATCAAACAGTCCGGGAATGCTCTGCTGCGGTTCGTGATCAATACGACGGTCGGCGGCGCGGGTCTGTCCGATCCCGCCAGCGAATTGAACCTGCCGCCGGTGGACACGGATTTCGGCGAGACACTGCACGTGTGGGGCGTGGGTGAGGGCGCTTATGTCGAGCTGCCGTTCTACGGCCCGTCAACCCAGCGGGATTCGATTGGCGTGATCGTCAATCTGTTCTCGAACCCCATCAACTTTACGCCTGTTCGCCCGGTCGACAATATCGGCGTCTACGCCGAGGTAGTGCGCCGCATGGGCGATCGCGGCCGGTTCTCGGATACGGTCGATTCGATCCTGTATGAAAGTGCCGACAGCTACAGGCAGGCACAGACCATCTACTTGCAAAACCGGCGCTTTGAACTGGCAAGAGACGATGAAGACGCCTATTTGGGTCTGTATGATGACCCCTATGCCGAAACCGGGACCGACCCAGTCAGGGACCCCTACCTAGACCCCTACGAGGACCCCTATGCCGAGTAACCACTTGAACCGACGCAGTTTCGTCGCCACTGGCCTTGCCGGTGCGCTGATGACTGCCCTCCCCGCTTTCGCGCAGACCGAAGCCAGCGCCAAGGCTTTGGTTGTCAGCGTCGTGGACGAAATCAACCGCGTGATCGCCTCGGGTAAGTCCGAAAAAGCGATGATCCGCGATTTTGAGAAAATCTTCGTTAAATATGCCGACGTTCCGATTATGGCGCGCTATGTGCTGGGCGCTGACGGCCGCTCGGCCAGTTCATCGCAGCTAAAACAATTCACCAAGGCGTTTCAGGGCTATATCTCAACCAAATACGGCCGCCGTTTCCGGGAATTCATCGGTGGTCAGGTTACAGTTCGGAACGCCCGCAAGATCAAGGCCGGGTACGAAGTTCGTACGTCGGTCAAGCTTCAGGGCTCGTCCCCGTTCGAGGTGACCTTTCTGGTGTCCGACAAGTCCGGGCGTGATCGGTTTTTCAATATGTTCATCGAAGGGGTGAACATGCTGCTGACGGAACGGACCGAAATCGGCGCTATGCTGGATGCGCGTGGCGGTGATCTGAACCGACTTATCAAGGACATGAACCAGAATAAGCTCAGCTAAACTGGCCCATAGATGCAAAAAGCGCCGCGCGACCCCAATCGCGCGGCGCTTTGTCGTTCTGCTGCCTTAGTTCAGGCGCTCACCGGTTTCCTTGGCGAAATAGGAAACTTTGCTCATGTCAAAGGCCAGGTTCAACATCTTGCCCGCCCGCGCGCTGGTTTCCGCGTGAAGGCGCGCAGTGACCTGCTTGCCTCCCAGTTCCGAGACCACATAGGTGTCAGCCCCCGCCGGTTCGACCATATCGACCAGGCACTCGGCCTCTTGCACGCCATCGCCTGCGCGGAACCCGGCCTCGGCAATATCCTCGGGGCGCAGGCCAAGGATCACATCCTGCGGCAGCGACAGATCGCGGGCATCGTTCAGCACCAGAGTCTCACCACTATCGCGGGCGATGGCGATCTGGGTACCCGGCCCGTTCTTGCGCGCCTGCGCCGGGATCAGGTTCATCGCGGGCGAGCCCATGAAGTCGGCCACGAACAGGTTGGCCGGGTTGTTGTATATCTCGGCCGGGCTGCCGATCTGCTGCACGATCCCACCCTTGAGAACCACGATCTTGGTGGCCAAGGTCATCGCCTCAATCTGGTCGTGGGTGACGTAGACAATGGACGCATCCAGTGTTTGATGCAGTTTCTTGATCTCGGTCCGCATTTCGACCCGCAGCTTGGCGTCGAGGTTCGACAGCGGCTCGTCGAACAGGAACAGCTTGGGGTCACGCACCAGCGCCCGGCCCATCGCAACCCGCTGACGCTGACCGCCTGACAACTGGCTGGGGCGGCGGTTCAGCAGAGGTTCAATCTGCAACAGTTGGGCAACCTCTTTCAGCTTGGCGTCCTGCGTCGCCTGATCGACCCCGCGCACCTTCATACCAAAGGTGATGTTCTTGGCGACGGACATGGTCGGGTACAAGGCATAGGACTGGAACACCATCGCGATGTCGCGGTCCTTGGGGCTGACATGGGTCATGTCGTTCCCGCCGATGGACAACGTCCCACCGGTGATAGGCTCTAGACCTGCGATACAATTCAGCAGGGTGGATTTGCCGCAACCCGACGGGCCGACCAACACCAGGAAATCACCCGGTTCGATCGAGATGTTGATGTCCTTGAGAATCTCGGTCGCGCCGTAATTCTTGTACAGGTTTTGGATATCGAGGATCGGGGCCATGATTTATCCCTTCACGGAACCAGCGGTCAGACCGCGGATGAAATACTTACCGGCAACGACATAGACGAGCAGCGTCGGCAGCCCCGCGATGATCGCGGCAGCCATGTCGACGTTGTATTCTTTGACGCCGGTGGTGGAGTTTACGATGTTATTCAGTGCCACGGTCACGGGCTGCGTCCCCGCCTGACTGAAGGACACACCGAACAGGAAGTCGTTCCAGATCTGCGTGAACTGCCAGATCACGGTCACCACGATGATGGGCAGCGACAGCGGCAGGAAGATCGACCAGAAGATCCGCAGGAACCCGGCCCCATCGACGCGGGCTGCTTTGGTCAGCTCGGCCGGGATGGTGACGTAGTAGTTGCGGAAGAACAGCGTGGTGAAGCCCAGCCCGTAGATGACGTGAACAAAGATCAGTCCCGGAATGGTCCCGGCGATCCCCATCATGCCCAGCAGACGTGCCATCGGCAGCAAGACAACCTGAAACGGGATAAAGCAGCCAAACAGCATCAGCGAGAAGATGATGTTCGCCCCTTTGAACCGCCACTGCGCCACGACATAGCCGTTTAGCGCGCCCAGCAAGGTCGAGATCGCAACCGCAGGCACCGCGATCAGGACCGAGTTCCAGAAATAGGGCCGCAGACCCTCACACTGAATACCGGTGCAAGCGCCGGACCATGCCGTTTTCCAAGCGTCGAAACTGACCTCACGCGGTAGAGAAATCAGAGACCCGGTGCGAATTTCCTCAAGGCTTTTCAGCGAAGTGGTCAACATCACGAACAGCGGCATCAGGTAATACAGCGCAAACAGGCCCAACAGGACATACAGCAGCCAACGCAGGGCAATCTTGCCAGCGGCACTTTGGCTACGGGGTTGCGTTCGGGATTGGGGCATCGACAGATCAGTCATTTTTCGCCCTCAGCTCTGAGTAAAGATAGGGAACCACGATGGCAAAGACGACCAGCATCATGATCATCGCAGACGAGGCCGCCTGACCGATGTCGCCGCGCGAAAACGCCATGGCGTACATGTAGGTTGCCGGTAGATCGGTCGCGTAGCCCGGACCGCCGCCTGTCAGGGCGATGACCAGATCAAAGCTCTTGATCGCAAGGTGCGCCAGCACGATGAAAGCCGACAGGAAGATCGGGGCCATCGAAGGGATGATAATCGCCGTATAGATGCGCCATGTGGGGATACCATCGACCTGCGCGGCCTTGATGATCTCACCATCCACCGAGCGCAGCCCGGCCAGGAATAGCGCCATAACGAAGCCCGAGCTTTGCCAGATCGCGGCCATGACGATGGTGTAGATGGCGTAATCTGGGTTCACCAGCCAGTCGAACTCGAAGTTTGTGAACCCCCAGCCCTGCACCATGGATTCAATGCCCAAACCGGGGTTCAAAATCCACTTCCACGCCGTGCCGGTCACGATCATCGACAGCGCCATAGGGTACAGGTAGATGGTGCGGATCGCCCCTTCGACGCGGATTTTCTGATCCAGCAGGATGGCCAGCAACAGGCCCAGCACCATCGCGATCACGATGAACAATGCGCCAAAGATATACAGGTTGTTAATCGCCGTATCCCAGCGGGGCGAGTCGAACAGGCGTTCATACTGAATGAAGCCCTTGATCTCGTATTTCGGCAGCAGTTTCGATCGGGTCAGCGACACCCAAGCCGTCCATCCGATAAAGCCGTAGACAAAGATCAATACGGCAATGAACGACGGTGCCAGCACCACCTTGGGCAGGTGGTTTTCCAGCCATTCGGACATTTTTTCCTCCGGGAGAAAAGAGGCTCTGCCCCACAGTATAGGGGCAGAGCCGGTTCGGATCAGTAGCTGTTTGCCACCGCGTCCGCCAGTTGCTGAACAGCGTCAGCCGAGGACATTTCCGAGTTGAAATGTGCGGTTACAACGTCGGTAATCGCACCGGATTGCGACCCGCGCAGCGCCATGCCGTGCGCATAAGACGGCAGCAGTGACCCAGCCGCCGAGGTCGAGCCCATGTCTTCAGCTGACAGGTTGGCGCAGATGTCGAAGTCATCCAGCGCCACGTCGGTCCGTGCCGGGATCGAGCCCTTGTTCAGGTTGAACACCTTCTGGAAGTTCGGCGCGACGATCAGCTTGGCCAGCAGATCCTGACCGGCTTTCTTGTCATCTCCGTCCACGTCGAACATGGCAAAGCTGTCGACGTTGTACAGGTAGCCGTCACCGGGGGTCGAAGCGCACAGGAAGTCCTCACCCGGCTTTTTGCCAGCCGCCAGGAACTCACCCTTGGCCCAGTCACCCATGATCTGGAAGGCTGCTTCGCCGTTCATCACCATGGCCGTCGCCAGGTTCCAGTCACGGCCCGAGAAGTTTTCGTCCACGTAACCGCGCAGGGTGCGCATCTGGTCAAACACCTGCACCATTGTGTCCGAGGTCAACGCCTCAGGGTCCAGATCGACCAGCGCCTTCTGATAGAACTCAGGCCCGCCGATGCCCAGCAAAACAGCCTCGAATACGGTCGCGTCCTGCCAGGACTGACCACCATGAGCCAGTGGGATCACACCGGCATCCATCAGCTTGACCGCGGCCGCGTTGAACTCGTCCCACGTGGTCGGCATCTCGATCCCGTTGGCGGCCAGAACGTCCGCATTGGCCCAGATCCAGTCCACACGGTGAACGTTTACAGGCGCGGCGCACCATGTGCCTTCACACATCATATGACCCGCGATCGAGGCAGGCAGAACATCGGCCCAACCTTCGGCTTCGGCAACGGATGAAATGTCGGCCAGAACGCCTTCTTCATACCATTCCTGGATCGCCGGGCCTTTCAACTGAACAGCGGTCGGCGCGTTTCCGGCCAGAACACGGGCACGCAAGGCGGTCATCGCAGCATCACCACCACCACCGGCAACCGGCATATCGGTCCAGGTGCCGCCATTCGCTGCAAACTCCTCCTGCAGAACGGCTACCGACTTGGCCTCACCGCCCGACGTCCACCAATGCAGAACCTCGGCCTCGGGTCCGGCCAACGCTGTCGACCCGGCAACCACGGCCAATGTCGAAACGGTAGCAAGTGCAAAACGCTTCATTTCCTGTCTCCTCCCTGGAAATTCGGAGCCGCTGTCAAAGCGGCGATGACGGCCATACTGATGCGCACAGGCCGTCTGGCAACGTGGAATCTTTCGCAACATGCAGAAATAGCCCAAATTTTCACCGCTTTTGTTACAGCGTGTTACGTTGACATTGAATCTGTTTCCGTTCGTTACAATTGACGATACCGGAGGAGCAGAAACAGGGAGGACAAGCCGCGTGAGCATTCCGCGACTTTTGGTGGTGGACGACGACCCAGAAATGCGGTCGATGATGACGCAGTTCATGCAGCAAAACGGTTTCATCGCCCTGCCCGCTCGATCTGAATCCGAAATCCGTGATCATCTTACCTCAGGCCGTATCGACCTGATCCTGCTGGACGTGATGCTGGGGGATGAAAACGGAGTCGAGATTTGCGCCCGTCTCAGAGCCGAACAGGATGTGCCGATCATTCTGGTTTCAGCCCTGTCCGCCGATCACCAAAGAATGGCCGGATACGAGGTCGGGGCCGATGACTATATCGCCAAGCCGTTCAACCCCCAACTGCTGCTGGCGCGTGTTCGCGCGGTTATGCAGCGCGCACGTCGGACGCCTTCGCTGGCCTATCGCCGCCGCACACGCAGTTTCCGGTTCGACGGGTGGCTTTATGACGGCAAACGCGACGAAGTATTCTCGCCCGAAGGTTATCTTGTTTCTCTGTCGCAACGGGAAACAGCGCTGCTCAAGGTTTTGCTGGCCAACCCCCACATTCCCCTGACCCGCGACGAGATCGTGGCCGCACTGGACGTGACAGGCGACAGCGACAAGCCCGAAGCGCAAGGTCGCGCGATTGACATGCTTGTCGGGCGCTTGCGATCCAAGATCGAGGCCAACCCGAAAGATCCACAGATGCTGCGGACAGAACGGGGCGTCGGATATGTCTTTGCCGCCGAAGTCTCGGTGCAAGAGGAATGACATGGCGTCTGCGCAACTTGGGCTGGCTGTGGGTTCTTTCGGCCTTTGCCGCAGGATTGCTTTCGGCTGGGTTGTGGTTCGCCTCTGCCCGTGCCTGGAACCAATTCCTGACGCGCTCTTTCGTTGCCGGGTTCACCATCTATGAAGACCTGCGCACCGGTATGGCCTCGTCCACTGCGTTTTCAATAGAACCCCTGTCACCGCAGGATTCGTCCCTGGCGGAATCGGGTGATTTTCAGCAGTTGCCGGGTTTCGCCGACCGGCGTTTCGTAACCAATCTTTCCATCCTGACAGACAGTTCATCCCCGCTCAGTGGGCGCGAGCTGACTCTGGCTATCCTGTCCGACCGGCTGGTCTATCCGGTATCGGACATCGTCTCTGGCACGGATCAGACCGGCCCCGAGAAGATGGGCAATCTGACCCGCCTACTGGCCACCTACTGCAGCGAGCCGATACTGATCGCCCAATTTGGACGCGGGCCGTGGTACAGGGTAGACGGAACCTCAATCTGGGGCTGCGGGGCCGCTCCGGTTGATCTGCGTCTGCCCGCCATCTTGTTGAGCATCGTTGCGCTTGCCGTGATCCTGACTTCGGTCGGCAATGTGTCCGATACGTTCACCCGTTTTGCCCACGCCCTGCGCGAGAGGCGGCGGCGCGGTGGACCGCAAAGCTATGACACGGATGGCCCCGAAGAGTTGCGCGACATCGTCTCGGCCGTGAACGCACATCTTGAAGCCGAGCGCATGCAGCTTGAGAAACGTGCCACTGTCCTGTCCGGAGTCAGTCACGATCTGGGAACTCCGGCAACCCGCGTTCGCCTACGCGCCGCCCTGATTGCCGATGACGAACTGCGCGAAAAGCTCGAGGCTGACGTCGATCAGATGACCGGCATGATCGAAAGCGTCCTGACCTACACGCGGTCCGAGCTAAGCGTCGAGGAACCGCGACAGATCTCGCTGACATCGCTGGTCGAGTCGGTCGTGGCCGACTATCAGGACATGGACCTGCCCGTCACGCTGCAAAAGGTTGATCCGGTCGCGGTCGAGGGCGCTCCGTCGGTCTTTATGACCCGGCGCGGACATGGATCGCTGCCGGAGACTCGGCGCATGTTGGTTACTGGGCGCCCGATCTCGCTGAAACGCGCGCTGACCAACCTGATCGACAACGCGCTGAAATATGGTCGCCACGCCGAGGTGCAACTGGAAACTGATGCGCACACAGCGACCATTACCGTCGAGGACAAGGGCACGGACTTGTCTGTCGCCGACATCGAAACGCTGATGGCCCCGTTTCGGCGCGGCTCGAACACCGGATCGTCCGACGGGTTTGGCCTTGGCCTGACGATTGCCGCCACAGTCGCCGAGCAGCATGGCGGCGAACTAACCTTCGAAGCAGGAGATCGCGGGCTACGCGCGCGCCTCCAGATCACCCGGCAATAATCCTTTAGCTCATATAGCTGCGCACCAGCGCTCCTGCGATCAGGGACCACCCATCCGCGATGACAAAAAACGCCAGTTTGAACGGCAGAGATACCGTTGCCGGCGGCACCATCATCATCCCCATCGACATCAGCACCGCAGCGACAACCAGATCAATAATCAGAAAAGGCAAAAAGATCAGAAACCCGATCTGAAAAGCCCGAGCAATCTCGGACAGCATAAAGGACGGCATCAGGATCGAAAGCGGAGCTTGCGGCGACAACACAGCGGTGTCGCCCTCGGGCCGCAAGGCTGCCATCGCGTGAAACGTATCCGGGTCCAGGCGCGCAGCCATAAAGACGCGAAACGGCTGAATGGCACGTTCCAGCGCCAAATCCACTTCTAGAGTCTCCTCGACCATAGGCCGGATACCGATCGTCCATGCCTCGGTAAAGACCGGCTCCATGATGAAGTAAGTGAGAAACAACGCCAGGCTGACGATCAGCATGTTAGGAGGCGATTGCTGAAGCCCGATGCCTTGCCGAAGGATCGCCAAAACAGTGATCAGAAACGGAAAACACGTGATCATGATCGCCAGTCCCGGCGCAAGGCTCAGCACTGTGACCAACAGGATCAACTGAATGGTCCGTGCTGAAATCGAACCACCTTCCCCCAGCGAAAGCGATACCTCCTGCGCCGCGGCCAGCGACGGGCACAACATTACCGTTAAAGCGATCAGCCCGGGCAACCAACGCATCAGCCGATTCCGTTTTGCAAATCCGCGATTTCAGTCAACCGCACGGCAAGTTGCCCTGCTTGATCGCCCTCCATTTCTTCAAGCAGACCCCGTGCCACAAGTTGATCCCCGACATAGAGGTCAACCGGATCCTCGATACGTTTGTCCAGGGTCAGCACGGCATTCTCGCCCATGCTCAACAGATCGCGGATCAGCGGTCGCGCGCGCCCGACCGAGACGGTGACCTCGATAGGGACATTTTCAAACGGGTTCGTTTTTTCGGGTCGCTGGGTCTGGGTATCACTCATTGGTCAATGCCTTTTTTGCCTCGAATACATAGGCGTCGAACGCCCCGGAAATGGCGGCAAGCAGATCGGTGCAATCCACCTCGCGCCTGTGCACTCCGACCTGCAACCTTGCCTGCCCTGCCTCCAGCGACGGGTCTTCAACGACTTGGGTGGACGGGGACAGCTCTGCCGGAACCATCTCGTCAACTTCCGCCACGCAGCCAACGGGCACAAATATCTGCATAGGCTGGCCAATGTGATCGCGCGCCATTTCGGTTAGTTGTTCAGTCAGTCGCGTTGCAAAACCTCGATCCAACGTTTCAGGCAGAACTACCTCAACAAGACTGTGGAACATGGGCTTCAGCGACATGGTCATCCTCGCCAAGGCTTCCTGGTAGGTGAACGACATATCTCCGAGCGCTTTGGCCAGGTCCGCTGAGACCTCTCCTTTGTCCTGTGCCTGAGCCTGTACCGCGTCTTCCCAACCTGCGCTGTAGCCTTGCTCGAATGCTGCAAGCCGCTGTTCCTCAAGCGCGTCTTCATCCAGAAGGAGCACTTTGGCTGTGCCGGCCTGTAGTGTAAAATCCTCAAGAAGGTGGGCAATCGACATCAGACGCGCTCCTCACCTTCTTCGAGCCAACTGCGCAGGATTTCTACGGTTTCCTCCTGCTTGTCGCCAATCATTGCGCGCAACCGTTCGACAGGATCAGCGCTCTGCTGGGCTGTAGGCGCGGGAAGTTCTTCCTGTGCAACCTGTCCCGGAAGCGACGTGAAACGACCGGCTTCGTCCGTGGCAATCTCTCCGGTCAGAACGGTCTGGGGGTCAGAGGGCGCAGCCGCGGGCAACAAGGGCGGCGCTGCCTGAGGTTTTGTCAGGATCGGACGGATCACGAACAGCCCGAGAATCAGCGAGACGATGGCCAACACCGCCATCTGGATCAGCGACATCGCGTCAAAATGCACGTTCTGCCAGATCGAAGCCGACGCAAGCGTTCCCTGTGGTTCAACCGACGGCAGATCCATGGATTTCAACGTGATCACATCTCCACGTTCTGCGTCAAAGCCGACCGCCGAAGCCACCAGCTCTTTCAGGGCTTCCATCTCAACCTCGGGCATCGGGACAAAGGTTTCGACACCGGCAGCGTCCGTTTCCCGCGACCCGTTCACCAGCACGGCCACCGTTAGTCGCCTGATCGCGCCCGGGGCATTGTGCACCTCAAGCTCGGTCTCTGATACTTCGTAGTTCACACGTTCACGCGTCTGGGTGGCATTCGAGTTTGATTCGTCGCCTCCCGCTCCGTCCCCATCCGGCAGGTTCGATGCCACAGTGACATCGGCGGATTGGTTGCGCGCACTGTCCGAACGCTCTTCGACATCCGTGCTGATGGCAACACGACCATTGGGATCAAAACGCCGTTCGCGGATGGATTCCGTCTTGGTGACAGTATCCACGCTGACCTCTACCACGGCATTTCCGGCCCCGACCCGCGCTTCGACCAAACGTAGAACACGCTCTCGCATTTGACGCGACTTGTCGTCAGCCGTAACCGCCCGGGGTTTTCCGAACTTGAGGACGCGCTGAAAGAGCTAAAACAGGCTGCGGCATGAAAAAGTTGGGGTTTCTTGTTGCTGGCCTTTTGGCGATCGCAAACTTGGCGACTGCGCGACCGGTGACCGTTAGAACCGGCGAGCACGACGGCTACACGCGGCTGGTCGTTCAAGTTCCAGCTGGTACTGACTGGACACTGGCACAAACTAGGAATGGCGCGCGATTGAGCGTGGCGCTGGAAGACGTGACCTTTGATACGGGCTCTGTTTTTCAGAGACTTACGCAAAACCGGCTGGCGGCCATATCGCAGAAAAGCCCCGGTGAGGCTTTGGAGATGCAGTTTGGCTGCGACTGTGTCGCGTCATCCTTTCTGTACAAAGACACGATGATCGTCGTCGATATTACCGCGGCTAAAATTCAACCGGCGATCAGCTCCGATATTCCTCCGCCCCTGCTGCCCAAAGCTGTACCAGCCCCAAACCCTCTGGACAGCGCGCAGCCTTTGAAGGCGCTGCTGTCATTACCCGTTGTGAACTTGAACGCACGGCTCCTTGAAAGTCAGCTTTCCACGCGGCTGCTGCAAGGCGCTGACCGGGATCTCGTAGACCTTGAACTCGCTCCGGTCGGGCCAAGGGCATCGATTGCCAAAGACGTACTGCAACCGGCGTTTGATCTGAACGCGAATATCAACGTGACCTCGATTGCGGACGAACTGAACGATCAGTTCGGCGCGCGTTTGATGCCCATTGAACGGTATCCCGCGTGTTTTACCAGTGCTGACCTTGGTTTCGGCAAATGGTCTGAGGCAGATCCGTTTCCGTTGCAGTTGGCCGAGCTACGCATCACATTGTTTCAAGAGTTTGATCACCTCGATGCAGATTCGGCCCTAAAACTCGCAAAGCTATACGCGTTTCACGGGTTTGGCGCAGAATCGCTTCGGATGCTGGAACTTTTGGGCAAGGTATCATCGCCCGAGACGACGCGGATCGCCGCGATAGCGCAATATTTGGATCGCGGTGAAGTGTCTGAGGCCAACCCGTTTGCAGGCTTGCAAAATTGCGAAAGTGACGCGGCATTGTGGTCTGTGCTCACCGAAGGCATCTTGGCCGAGGATGCAGCGCTCAACGCCATCGAGCAGTCCTTTGCACGTTTGCCCCGCCATTTGCGACGTCAGCTTGGCCCCGAACTGTCAGAGATTTTCGTGAAGGGCAAGGAACTGGAAGCCGCCCGGCGGGTAATGCGCGGTGTTGGCCGCGTCCAAACCAATCCCAGTGCAAGCGCATCGAATGCCAATGCCAAAATCGCGGCTTCTGACGGCGACGGGCCGCTGGCTGAAACGCTGCTGACCGATGCTATTTCTGCACCCGGATCCACGTTGGAGGCTCCGGTCGCTTTAGTTCGCCTCGTCGACAAACGGTGGACGGATCGGGGGTCGGTTTCCGCCAAGGAGGTGGCTCTTGCCGCCTCATTCGCGGCCGAGTTGCGCGAGTCTTCGCTTCAGCCAGTGCTTCAACGCACGCATGCGGTTGCCCTTGGGCTAAGCCAAGAATTTGATAAGGCTCTGGATTTTCTGGAGGAGATTCCGAAAGGGCCCGAACATGACGCGGGGCTAAACCAGATCACGCAGGTTCTGACGGAACGCGCCGATAATACAACTTTTTTGCGGCGCGTTTTGACGATGTCAGCGGAACATAGAAATGCTCTGACGACCGGCACGGCCATAGCAGTGGCAGATCGATTGGTATCTCTTGGTTTTGCGCGCCCGGCGCATGTTTTGGCCAGCCGATCTCAAGACAAGGCTCGCGTTGCAGATCGGGCACGTTTGCGCGCACATTCCGCCCTGCTGTCCCGCCGCCCGCATCAGGCTTTGCTAGAGTTGGCCGACGACTCGTCAGAGAAAGCAACGCAAATTAAGCTGCAGGCACTCCAGTCCGTCAATGACTACGCGACGGCCGGAAGTCTTTCCTTGGCGTTTGGCAACTACGACGAAGCAAACAGGTTCTTTTGGCTGGCCGATCTGCCCGATGAAGTCGACACGGTGCAAGGTCCAAGATTTGGCCGGATAAGCCAAACAACCCAAAACCTGTCAAGGCAACCTAGCCGCGTGCCCGGAAAACCATTAGCTGACGCCAGAACCCTGCTGCAAGACAGCGCAGACACCCGGCAACAAATCGCGGAATTATTGGCAGCGGTTGTCAGATAGAACTCGCAGTTTTGCAGAATTCAGCCGTTTTAGAGACAAAAACTCAGTGTTTGAGCCTGCATTTCGCCTATTGCTCGATGGGATCAAAAAGCCATTGCGCAAGATCGGAATACCGGCTTTCTGGGTCGCTCCAGCCCAAGATGGCATCTCGGATCGCGTCCGCACGGGCGCGCCCGAGGACCGGCTCGGTGAACTCCGTGTACTTGCCGATTACCTCATCACGGCGGAGGGGTGCTTCGGGGCCGCCGCGCGCATGGATGTCACCAGATTCGAGCACTCGACCATCTGTAGTTTCGATCCTGACATCCGCCCATCTACCATTTGGAAAGCGCGCGGAATGACGTTCAGCACTGGATACTTGGATACGCCGCATGAAGTCGGCCACATCAAGATCGGATAAACCAGCCCCCGAAATATGCTCGACCCCGATCCGCCCGTAAATCGCCTGAACCGCAACGGCGAAGGGAAGGGAATACTGCGCCTGAGACGTCGTTTCCGGCATTCCAGCGTACAGGCACGCTGCTTCGTCAAAACTGTTGATCTGGATAGATTGAATCTGATCGTGCGTCAGGCTGTTCGACGTCATGACCGCGCGAACTGCGTCAATCGCCGCATGTGCCCAGCGGCAGATCGGGTAGGGTTTCACATATTGATGTTCGACCTGCCAGAACTGCCCCAGATCGGCCCAATGAGACGCCGCAGACTGGGCTTCGATCGTGATGGCCGGAGCGCCGGTAAATCCCTTTTCGGCAAGAACCGCCGCGGACAGGCCAACCAGCGCACCCCAGCCAGAGCCATCGTGAAGCATCGTCGGGTTCGCAATTTCCCGCATCATCTGACTGCGCGGGCCGTGATATTCGGCGATCCCCATCGCCTGTCGCAATTGTTCCGGCGTATGCCCTCGCAGGCGCGAGGCCATTGCCGCCACACCCAGCGCATTCCACGCGCCCGATGTGTGATAGTCGCTGACCGACGCGTGCAACGACAACCCGGCGCGCCCGGCAACCTCGTACCCGGTGATAACGGCGGCCAGTGCCTCGGGCCCGGTCAGGTCGGGGCAATGCTCGGCCAAGGCCACTAACGCAGGCAAGACGACAACGCCGATATGCCCCTTGGTCGGGTTGTACCCGTCATGCCCATCCAGATTGTCGGTCTGAGTCGCCATCGCATAGGCCGCCCCTGCCATGCTGACCCGTCGACCATCGAACATCATGCGCGCGCTATACGCTTCCTGCGTGCTGGCATACAGCAAAGACGCCGTTTCACGGGCGATCACCCCAGCCTCCATCGGACCAGAGGCGATCAGGATACCCATCGTGTCCAGCATCATCAGAGCGGCTGCGTCCATCGCGCTTTGCGGCATCTGATCCGCTGTCCGGCGCAGCGCAAAATCCGCGACTTCGTCGAACGTCCCTGTCATTTTACCGGGTCCATCACCGGCTGCTTCACATCCCGAAGGCGCTGACCAGACGGGTCAAAAGGCGGTTCGGACAAAATCGTGGCTTTGTGCGGTTTTCCAAGGATGAATATAGTCACCGTATCTCCGGGTTGGGCAACCTTGGGGTCGGCATATCCAATCGCCAGAGACTTCCCGACGCTGTAGCCATATGCGCCAGAGGTCACCCGCCCAACCGGTGTTCCATCCGGGGTGAATATCGGCTCTCCGCCGGATGCATCGGCATTGGTTGCCTCCACTTCAAACATCGACAAAACCTCACGCGGGGCATTGTCTTTGACGGCCAGATACGCGTCTTTGTGCAAGAAATCCTTGTCCAACTTGATCAGCCCGGCCAACCCAACTTCTTGCGGCCAATATTCCTGAGAATACTCCCGCCCCCAGGAACCGTATCCCTTGTCAATCCGCAATGACCCCAACGCGCGACCGCCGACTGGACCCCCACCCAAGTCATGAGCTGCCTCCATAAGCGCTGTATAGAGCCTGATTTGATCTTCTTCGGCGCAGTGAAGCTCCCACCCCAAGTCACCCGTAAAGCTGACGCGGATGGCCAGACAGGGCACACCTGCAACCTCGATCCGGCGGGACCGCATAAAGCGGAACCCCTCGTTTGACAGGTCCGCATTCGTGAGGCGCTGTAACACGTCGCGCGACTTTGGCCCTGCCACGTTGAACCCTGCGATACGGTCTGTGGCGACGTCGAGCGTCGTTCCTTCGGGTAACTCGACCATGTTGAAGAACCGCTGGTGATAGCGTTCGGCCATGCCCGAACCGATCATCATGTACTCATCCTCGGCGGTTTTGGTGATGGTGAAATCGCCTGCAACGCCCCCACGTACCGAGATCAGAGGGGTCAGACAGGACCGCCCGATCTCGGTCGGCACGCGGTTGGCGACCAGACGATCCAGCCAATCATGTGCGCCGGGTCCCTTGATGACGTAGTTGGCGAAGTTCGAGATGTCGATCACGCCCACATTGTCGCGCAGCATCCGCACCTCGCGGCCTACGGGTTCCCACCAGTTCTGGCGTGTAAAGCCGTTGGTGTCGGTCACTCCGGGTTGGTCAGCAAACCAGAGCGGATGTTCCCACCCGCAGTTCAGACCAAAGACGCAGCCCATATCCTTTTGCATCTGATAGGCCGGGCGCACACGGGCGGGACGGCCTGCGCTGCGTTCTTCGTTTGGGAAATGGATGGCGAAGCGGTGCGTATAGGCGTCTTGGACCCGCGCCTTGGTGAATTTCTTGTCGGCCCAGTCGCCAAAGCGCGCCAGATCCCACGCGAACATGTCATATTGCGGCTCACCCTCGATCATCCATTGCGCAGACAGCAGGCCAAGACCACCAGATTGCGAGAATCCGGGGATGATCCCGGTGCAGCAGAAATAGTTCTGCAACTCGGGCACCGGCCCCCAGATCGCGTTGGAATCGGGCGACCAGATCATCGGGCCGTTGATCACTCGTTTCACACCAGCGGTCGCGGCGACTGGCACACGTTCGGTGGCACGAATGACGTTTTCCATGATCCGGTCCAGATCGTCGGGAAACAGATCATGGGCGAAATCCAGGGGTGTGCCGCTTTCGGCCCAGAACTTCATGTCTTTCTCATAAGCACCGATCAGCAGCCCGTTGCCTTCCTGCCGGAAATAATACTCACCATCCCGGTCGGCGATAGATGGCAGGCGGCGATCCAAGGCTGCGACCTCATCAATGGCTTCGGTGACGAAATACTGATGCTCGGTCGGTTGCAAAGGCAGCTCAATCCCGGCCAGCGCCGCAACTTCACGCCCCCAGAGACCGCCTGCATTGACCACCCACTGCGTGTGGATGTCCCCTTTCTCCGTGCGCACGATCCACGACCCATCCGGCAGCTGTTCAGTCCCTATTACGGGGCAAAACCGCTCAATCGTGGCCCCCTTCGCGCGGGCACCGGCGGCGTAGGCATGCGTCACGCCCGAAGGATCGACATTGCCGCCATCGGGTTCAAACATGATGCAGCGAATGTCGTCGAACTGCGCCAGCGGGTGCAGTTCCAACGCCTGTTCGCGACTGATCTCATGGAAATTCAGACCGTAAAACTTCGCCTTGGCCTCTTGCAGACGCAGTTGGTGTTCGCGGTCCTCAGTCTGCGCCAGATAGAGCGATCCCGACTGGAAAACACCGCAACCCTGCCCGGTTTCCTTCTCCAGCTCTTTATACAGGTTCATCGTATAGTGCTGGATACGGGTGATGTTGTTGTTGTCGTGCAGCCCGTGGATATTGGCCGCCGCGTGCCATGTGGACCCGCTGGTCAGTTCATCGCGTTCCAGCAGGACAACATCGGTCCAGCCGAGCTTGGCCAGATGATACAGGATCGAGCATCCGACCAGCCCCCCTCCGATCACAACGGCCTGAGCGTGGGTTTTCATGGGCTGACCTCCTGCTTGCGAACTTGGCGCTTGCAGGAAAGTCAGCCACAGGTCAGGGGCGGCTTATGCTCTGTTCCCGACGCGAAATGTCGAAAACAGAGTGTGAATGGCCGGTTTTGATCAGTAGGGTGCCTCGACATCGTTCATCGAGACATAGACGGTCTTCATCTCGCTGAAATGGTTGATCGCCAGTTTCGAGTTCTCGCGCCCGACGCCCGACATCTTGGAACCGCCGAACGGAGCCTCAACCGGGGCCAGGTTGTAGGTGTTGATATAGCAGGTACCCGCCTCAAACCCGGCCACGATGCGATGGGCGCGGGTCAGGTCGTTGGTAAAGACGCCAGCGGCCAGGCCGAACTCGGTATCATTGGCGCGGGCCAAGACTTCTTCTTCGGTGTCGAAATCCAGAACCGACATGACGGGGCCAAAGATTTCCTCACGCGCGATGGTCATGTCGTCGGTGACATCGGCAAAAACGGTGGGCTGCATGTAAAAGCCGTCGCCCTCGATTCGCTCGCCGCCATAGACCAGCCGTGCGCCCTCGGCTTTGCCTTTTTCGATATAGCCCAGCGCGATGTTCATCTGGTTTTCGCTGACCATAGGGCCGAAATTCACGCTCTCATCCAGCGGGTCGCCAATTTCCGCGGTGGCCAGACGTTCGGACAGGCGAGCGAGGAATTGGTCCTTGATGCCTTTCTGCACAAAGACGCGCGTGCCGTTGGAACAGACCTGTCCCGAGGAATAGAAGTTCCCCAAAATCGCGCCCGAAACGGCATTTTCGATATCGGCATCGTCAAACACGATCATCGGGGACTTGCCGCCCAGTTCCATCGTCACGTGTTTCATGTCGGCGGCGGCGGCGGCATAGACCTTGCGGCCGGTGGGCACCGAACCGGTTAGCGAGACCTTGGCCACGCGCGGGTCCGTCACCAGCGACGCGCCGACGTCTCCGTACCCTTGCACGACGTTGTAGATACCTTTTGGGGCACCGGCCTCGATCAGAATCTCGGCCACTTTCAACGCGGATAAGGGCGTGGTTTCCGACGGTTTGAACACCATCGCATTGCCACAGGCCAGCGCGGGCGCACCCTTCCAGCAGGCGATCTGGGTGGGATAGTTCCACGCACCGATACCAACACAGACGCCCAGCGCCTCGCGGATGGTATAAACGAAGTCACCGCCGCCCAGCGGGATATGCTCACCGGTCAAGGAACCTGCCAACCCGCCGAAATACTCCAGCGCATCGGCCCCGCTGGTGGCGTCGGCGACCAGCGTTTCCTGCAGAGGTTTTCCTGTGTCGTGCGTCTCAAGAAGGGACAGCGCGCGGTTGCGTTCGCGCATGATGTCAGCAGCACGGCGCAGAACCCGGCCCCGCTCGGTTCCCGATAGCGCAGCCCATTCACCCTGAGCCGTTTTTGCACTGTTTAGAGCCTGTTCTATAACCTCTGGCGTGGCGGAATGCAGCCGGGCGATAATCTCTCCGGTTGCGGGAAAGATAACGTCGATAGGGGCACCATTGGTGTCTTCGACGTATTCACCATTGATGAAATGGCTCGCCTTGGGCTGGAATTTCATGACCGGATCCTTTTCAGAAGTCTTTCCACCGGCTTTAACTTTTGTTGATTGATCAGTCAATAAACTTGAATACGGCAAACTCTCGCCGATGTGATTCGCCGTCCTCTTGAATAGAAAAGTTAATGTTCCATTTATGTTCTACATAGTCAGAGGAACATTCCGATGTCTTACGCCACGCAAAATACTGCTCTGAACGGCCCGTCAAACGACTATCACCTGCTGCCTGTCACCGATCAGCAAATGCGCTATGCGCGCGCGATCGCTCAACAAACAGCTTTGGAAATCCCCGTCGAGGCGCAACGGGATCGCCGGGCCATGTCACAGTGGATTTCAGCACACAAACCGCATGATCCATCGCCCTTTGCCAATTATCCAACCGGCAAGCAGGTGGCCTATGCCGAGCACATTGCCCGCGGCAAACGCAGGCAAATCCCGCAAGAGTGTTTTCGGGACAAACATGCGATGTCGCTGTGGATCGACCACAACAAATAGCGGATCAGTTTTCGCTGTGTGAACGGGCGTAAATCCCGACCGCTGCGGCCACAAACAGGCCCAACAGGATATAGCCGGTGATTGCCTCGGCCGCAGCCAAACCGCGACACATTCCGGCAGGGTGCAAATCCCCGAACCCAACCGTCGTGAAGGTCACATAAGAGAAATACAAAACGTCCGTTGGGCCGCGCGCGCCTACGACGCACAGGTCGTAATAGCCGAACGATCCATAGACAGCCGCAAAAAGAAAGGGGACGACCTGAATGAAGGAAATCCCCATCAACAACAGTTGCCGACGGGGTGACTTGACCTGAGTCATGTAATACCAGGTCTGCGAAACAAGCCAGATCGTCAGCAGAACCGTTGTAGCTGTGCCGATCTTGTCGCCTGCCGTGGTCTCGCTCAGCCGCGACAGCCCGTACCACGCGATGAAACTGGCGAACACCAATCCCAAGGCGGCGACCAAGGTCGATTTCCACTCTTCCAGAGTAGTCGGGTCGCGGTGCATGAAACCTCCGTCAATATGTGACACGGTCAATCATCGGGTCAGACGCGCATACCCGCAACCTGAAAAATCAGAGGTTTAGGTCGTGCCCAGATGCTCATGCCCGCGTTGACGCGCCAGACCGATCTGTTTCTGCCGCTCGCGAAAGCGCATCTTGTCAGCCTCGGACGTTTCATTGATGCACCGGTGGCAGGACACCCCATGCTCGTATTCCGAGCGCTTCATATCTTCGGGCAGAATGGGACGTCGGCACCCGTGACACAGGTTATGTGGCCCCTCGACCAGCCCGTGTCCGACGGACACGCGATTGTCGAACACGAAACACTCGCCCTGCCATGTGCTGTCGTCGGCGGGCATTTCCTCAAGATAGCGAAGGATGCCGCCTTTCAGGTGATAGACATCCTCAACCCCCTGCCCCAGCAGGAAGTTGGTCGATTTCTCGCAGCGGATGCCGCCGGTACAGAACATAGCGACGCGCTTGTTGTGGAAGCGGTCCTTGTTCTCCTCCCACCACGCCGGGAATTCGCGGAAACTGGCTGTTTCAGGGTCTATTGCGCCTTCAAACGTGCCAATCGCGACTTCGTAATCGTTGCGCGTATCGATCACCACCACATCGTCCGAGCGGATCAGGTCGTTCCAATCCTCGGGCTCGACATAGTTTCCAACGCGGGCGCGCGGATCGACATCCGGCTGGCCCATGGTCACGATCTCTTTCTTCAGGCGCACCTTCATCTTGCCAAAGGGCGGATGATCGGCGGTGGCCTCTTTCCACTCAAGATCCGCGCATCCCGGCAACGCCTTGATATGCGCCAGCACCGCGTCGATTCCGGCGCGGGGGCCAGCGATGGTGCCATTGATCCCCTCTCGCGCCAGCAGCAGAGTGCCTTTGACCGCTTGCGCGCGGCAAAGCTCTAGCAGAGGCTCGCGCAGGGCAGCGTGATCCGAGAATCGGGTGAAGTGATACAGAGCAGCGATGGTATACATGCGCGCGGTCTAAACCTGCATTCAAAGAGTCGCAAGGGACCGGATTGACGCCCCCCTGCTTGCCGCCTACCGATAGGACAACGCAAGGAGGCCGCAATGACCCACGCCCTGATCGTAATCGACGTCCAGAACGACTTTTGCCCCGGCGGTGCGCTGGCCGTGCCCGGCGGAGATCAGATCGTCGCCCCCATCAACGCGATGATGGGCGATTTCGACGCGGTGATCCTAACACAGGACTGGCATCCGGCGGGACATTCGTCTTTTGCCAGCTCTCATACGGGTAAAAACCCGTTTGACGTGACCGAGATGCCCTATGGCCCACAAGTGTTGTGGCCAGATCACTGCGTTCAAGGCACTGAAGGCGCCGCGTTTCATCCCGATCTACGCACTGATGGCGACTTGATCATCCGCAAGGGGTTTCGCAGCGCGATCGACAGCTACTCGGCCTTTTTCGAGAATGACCGGACCACACCAACGGGTCTTGACGGCTATCTGAATTCACGAGGGTTCACGAAACTGACGATGGTTGGATTGGCCACCGATTTCTGCGTCCATTTCTCGGCGGTCGACGCGGCTCGGCTTGGATATGACGTAAAAGTGCGCATGGACGCGTGCCGGGCCATTGATCTTGATGGATCACTGGGTGCAGCCGAAACCGCGATGCGCGACGCAGGCGTTACACTGATCTAGGGCGCTGACCCCGATTCAGCCAGGTACTTGAGGATTACGAAGATAACCACTGCCAACCCCAGCGCCAGCCCGATCCGGGCCGGAACCGTGCGACGTTCGGGCTTTTCCATAGAGCCACTGCGCGGCTTGGGCGTCCAGTCAGCGACTTGCCGACGCTGACCATTGCGCGGCCGCGCGGCTTTGACATCCATTAGAAACTGCCTGAAATCGAACTCACCACAATATTCGCCTTTCACTCCCATCTCTCGGATATTGGCGAACAGGGCACGCAGAATTCTTTCACGTTCGGCTTCGTCGCGAGGGCGATACAACCCGCTGGACAACTCGCTGCCGGTTGCGTCCAGGCCAAAGCCTGCATCCTGAAAAATCTTGCGAATTTTAGGAGAAGTAGCACGCAATGCATCAGCCGTTTTCACGTTGCGAAACATCGCACGCAAAACCGGTTTTTTCACAAAACCGTCACGGCCGGACTCTGCCCCCCCATCCCCCGGGTCGACTACAACGATGTCAAAATCGTACTCGAGAACCATTCACTATTTAAACCTCGTCTTCCCTTCCCACTTCTCACTAACAAGCGAAAAGATTTCACAATATGCTCGCTTTGTGACCTGACATTGTCATTGTCCCCAAACCAGCGACTCTTGCCATTCAACGCACCGATTGATCTAACAACGGAAATCGCAGGAGTTCCCCATGGTCGATATTGCGGCGCGCGTGTACAATCATAAATGGCAGATTGACCCGATTGTCCGGTCTTTAATCGACACAGATTTCTACAAACTGCTGATGTGCCAGTCAGTGTTTCGAAATAAGCCCCAAACGGATGTGGTGTTTTCGCTGATCAACCGGTCGAATCACATCCCCCTCGCCCAGCTTATCGACGAAGGTGAACTGCGGGAACAGTTGGATCACATCCGCTCGCTGAGCCTCAGCCGAGGCGAAAGCACATGGCTGCGCGGCAATATGTTCTACGGCAAACGGCAAATGTTCCGCTCGGATTTCATGGAGTGGTTCGAGAACCTGCGCCTGCCGCCCTACCATCTGGAACGCAAGGGTGACCAATATGAGCTGACCTTTGAAGGGAAGTGGCACGAGGTCATGCTGTGGGAAATTCCCGCTCTGGCCGTTCTGATGGAGCTGCGGTCGCGCGCCGTGCTGAACGATATGCGCCGGTTCGAGCTTCAGGTGCTCTATGCCCGTGCGATGACCCGCGTTTGGGAGAAAATCGAACAGCTCCGCGGGATTGAGGGGTTGGGCATCGCCGATTTCGGAACGCGTCGCAGGCATTCCTTTCTGTGGCAGGACTGGTGCGTCCAGGCCATGATCGAAGGGTTGGGACCTGCCTTCAGCGGTACGTCAAACTGCCTGATTGCCATGCGGCGCGAGGTTGAAGCCATCGGCACCAACGCGCACGAGCTGCCGATGGTTTACTCGGCGCTGGCTGATACCGATGAGGCACTGGCGCAGGCGCCGTATGATGTCCTCAGCGACTGGCATGACGAACATGACGGTAATCTTCGCATCATCCTGCCGGACACCTATGGCACACAGGGCTTTCTGGATCGCGCCCCTGATTGGCTGGCCGGTTGGACAGGTATCCGCGTGGACAGTGGCGATCCGGCCACCGGCGCGGAAACTGCAATCCAGTGGTGGAAATCACGCGGCGAGGATCCAATGGAAAAGCGAGTGATCTTTTCTGACGGACTGGACGTAGACAAGATTCGCGAGCTGCACGGCCAGTTTGCAGGACGCACCAAGGTGTCGTTTGGTTGGGGTACGCTCTTGACCAATGATTTCCGCGGGCTGGTGCCCGATGACGCGCTGGCCCCGTTTTCACTGGTGTGTAAAGCTGTTTCAGCCAATGGCCGCCCAACGGTCAAACTGTCGGACAACCCTGAAAAAGCCATGGGTCCGGCAGAGGAAATCGACCGCTACAAACGCGTGTTCGGAGTGGGCGCGCAAGAGTCGATCGAGGTGATCGTTTAGGCTCTAACCATGGTAACTTGCCACTGTTTTGAGTTGTGAGAACCCAAACAGCGCCTCAAATCCCTTTTCGCGACCATGCCCGGATTTTCCAACTCCGCCAAAGGGCAGTTCCACACCGCCACCGGCACCATAATTGTTGACGAAAACCTGACCCGAGCGCAGACGTTTCGCCAATCGCATCTGGCGTGCACCGTCGCGGGTCCAGATGCTGGCCACTAGGCCATAGTCGGTTCCGTTGGCAATCCGCACGGCGTCTTCCTCGGAATCGAAGGGAATCAAGACCTGCACGGGGCCGAATATTTCGTCCCGGGCCAACGCGTGATCAGGCGGAACGTCAGCAAACAGAGTTGGGCAGACATAAGCTCCATCAATCGGTGCGTGTTCAACAATGCGACCCTGCGCGGCAATTTTCAGGTCCGCACCCTTGGACAGAAACCCTTCGACGATATCCTTTTGACGGGCTGAAATCAGGGGGCCGACGCGCAAATCCTCATTCGCTGGCCCAACGATTAGATCGGTGTAGGCGTCGGCCATGCGGGATTTGACCTGCTCATACACCCCACGCTGCACCAGAATCCGGGACGAGGCCGAACATGTTTGTCCCGCGTTCTGAATTCCTGCGTTCACCAGAAACGGCAGGGCGGCGTCCAGATCAGCGTCGTCAAACACCAGTTGCGGGGACTTCCCGCCCAGTTCCAGCGTCACTGGCACCACATTGCGGCCTGCCGCCTGTTGCACCAACGCACCTGTGGCGACCGACCCGGTGAACGAGATATGATGCACGCCCGGATGAGCGGACAACGCTGCACCAGCCTCGGCACCCAATCCGGGCACCACGTTCAACGCACCTGCTGGCAACCCGGCCTCTTGCGCCAGATGTGCGAAGGCAAGCGCGGTCAGACAGGCTTCTTCGGCAGGTTTCAGGACACACGCATTGCCCATCGCCAGCGCCGCCCCGACCGAGCGGCCAATGATCTGCATAGGGTAATTCCACGGCACAATGTGACCCGTCACCCCATGCGGTTCGCGCAAGGTGTAGACGGTATAGCCTTCCAGATAAGGGATCGTCTCGCCCATGACCTTGTCGGCGGCACCGCCATAAAACTCGCAATACCGCGCCAGCGCCACGGCATCGGCGCGGGCCTGAGTCAGCGGCTTGCCAACATCCATCGCCTCCAAAGCTGCCAGATCATCGACCCGTTCCAGAACCAACTGACCCAGCCGCGTCAGGATGCGGCCCCGCTCCAGCGCTGTTTTACGGCCCCAGTCGCCGTCCAGGGCCGAGTGCGCGGCCTGAACCGCCGCGTCGATATCTGCGGCCTCACCGCGGGCGATGCGGCAAATCTCGGCCCCATCGGAAGGATTGACCAAAGGCAGCGTGGACCCCGAGGTAGGATCGCCCCATGCGCCACCGATCAGGCAGTGGGTTGGGTTGAACCAGAGAGGATTGGGCATTTCGATCTCCTATTTCGGCTCTAACATTAGAAATTAGGCAACCTGACTGCCAATATCTGGCAGGATGGGCGCGGCGTTGATCAGGGTTCGGGTATAGGGGTGCTGCGGATCAGAAAAGACCTGCTCGGTCTCGCCCTGCTCAACAATCTTACCGGCCTGCATCACCATAACGCGGTCGGTTATCGTTCTGACAACGCTGAGATCGTGGCTAATAAACAAATAGGTCAGGTCATACGCGGCGCAAAGCTCGGCCAGAAGGTCGAGGATTTGCGCGCGTACGGACACGTCGAGCGCCGAAACCGCCTCGTCAAACAGGATCAACTCGGGCCGGATGATCAAGGCGCGGGCAATGGCGATGCGCTGCCGCTGACCGCCGGAAAATTCATGGATGTACTTGTCGGCATCTTTGGGGTTGAGGCCCACGGCACTTAGCATTTCAGCGATCAAGTCCTGACGCTCGGCCCCTTTGGGGGGAGTGTCCAATACGTGAAACGGCTCTGTGATCAACCGCGCAACCCGGTGGCGAGGGTTGAAACTGCCGTAAGGGTCCTGAAACACCACCTGCATTTTTCGCCGAACGGCCGGGTTGGGCTTGTGGCCCGCAAAAACGGGTTCCCCGTCTAGTCGGATGTCCCCGGCCTGAACGTCCTCTAGCCCCAATATTGCCCTTGTTAGGGTCGATTTTCCACAACCGGACTCACCGACCAACCCCAAACGCTCGCCACGATTGAGGGTGAAACTGACCTGATCAACGGCGCGGTGATGACCGGGTGTATCAAACAAGCCTTTCCGGGGAAGGCGGTAGTCGCGGACGACCTGCGTAACCTCCAGCAACGGGCGCGGGCTTATCGTGTCGGGCAGGGAAACCTTGTGACCGGACGCCTCGAACAGCATGCGCGTGTAGGGGTGCTGCATGTTGCGCAACAGGTTTTCCGTGGCCCCTTCTTCAACAACTTCGCCATGACGCATAACGACGATCTTGTCGGCCAGATCCGCCACAACCGCCAGATCATGGGTGATCATCAGCAGACCCATGCCATACTCGCTGACCAACCCCCTGAGCAGATCGAGGATTTGCGCCTGCGTGGTGACATCCAGCGCTGTCGTGGGCTCATCCGCGATCAACAGGGTCGGGCGCAGCGCAATGGCCATGGCTATCACGACACGCTGACGCTGACCGCCCGACAACTCGTGCGGATAGCGGGTCAGGGGGAACCGATCAGGCGGCAGGCCCACACGGGTCAGAACCTCCTCGGCGCGTTCGCGGGCTTGCGGGCGGGGCATCGCCTTGTGGATCAGGATAGTCTCCATCACCTGATCCCCGATGGTCTTGACCGGGTTCAACGCGGTCATCGGCTCTTGAAACACCATTCCGATCGAGGCGCCGCGCAGGGCACACATGTCCGCCTCGGGGCGGGTCAGCAGGTCAAGACCGTCCAGCCGGATCGCGCCCTGCGTTTGCGCCCCGTTCGGCAGCAGGTTCATGACGGACAGGGCCGTCATGGACTTGCCCGAGCCGCTTTCACCCGTGACGGCCACGATCTGACCCGGGTCGACGGACAGACTGACCTGTTTCAGGATTTCAACCCCGTGGATCGACAGGGACAGGTTCTTGATGTCCAGCAAGCTCATGCGCGCGCCACCCTTATCCGGGGATCCAGCCAATCACGCAGGCCATCCCCCAACAGGTTCAGGCCCAGCACGGTGACGATAATCGCAAACCCCGGAATCAGAGCCAAATGCGGGGCAAAACTGACCATTGTCTGTGCGTCGGCCAGCATCCGACCCCAACTGGGCGTTGGCGGTTGCGCCCCCAGACCGACATAAGACAGGCCCGCCTCGGCCAGAATCCCAAGCGAGAACTGAATGGTTCCCTGCACGATCAGCAAATTGGCGACATTGGGCAGGATGTGTTCGGCTGATATCCGGGCAGCGCCCTTGCCCGACACGCGCGCGGCGAGGATGAATTCGCGCTCCCACAGGGACAGCGCCGCGCCGCGAGTGATGCGGGCGAAGACGGGGATGTTGAAAATGCCAATCGCGATGATCGCGTTGACCGCCCCAGCCCCGAACACGGCGGTGATCAGGATCGCGATGACCAGTGAGGGAAACGCAAATACCAAATCGTTGCCGCGCATTATTAGCTCATCCAGCCACGATCCTTTGCGCGCTGCTGCGGCCAATCCAAGCGGCACGCCAAGCGCCATACCGATGCCCACCGCGACTAAGGCCACTGCAATGGACGTTCGGGCACCGACCATAATCATGGAAAACATGTCACGGCCAAAATGATCCGTTCCGAACCAGTGCTGCGCATTTGGCGGTTGCAGCTTGTCCGGGATGCTCAGCGCCGCATAGTCGTAAGGCGTCCAGACAAACGAGACCAACGCCGCCAGAACAACCAGCGACGACAAAGCCGCGCCAAGGATCAGGTTGCGGCTCATGTCCGGCTCCTCAGGCGAGGATCGACGGCGGCATAGGCCAGATCGACCAGAAAATTCACGGTGATGACTGCAAACACCAGCAGCATGACCACCGATTCCACCACGATCAGGTCCCGGGCAGAGATCGCCTGAAACACCAGCCGACCGAGGCCCGGAAGGTAGAACACCTGTTCGATGATGATCGAACCAGCCAGCAGGAAAGAAAATTGCAGCCCGATTATCGTCAGCACCGGAAGCAGCGCGTTGCGCACGCCATGCCTCCACAATGCCTGTCGGCGCGATAACCCCTTGGCACGCGCCGTCCGCATGAAATCTTCGCCCAGAATATCCAGCAAGGATGACCGCATCACTCGCGCCAGAATCGCCGCTTGCGGCAGGGCCAGCGCGATAGCGGGCAGGGTTAGGGAATGCAGGCCAATCCAGAACCCGGTGTCCCACCCTGCGAACCCTCCGGCGTTGAACCAGCGCAGGTTGATGGCGAAGATCAGCACCAGCATCATCGCGAACCAGAAATTGGGAACTGCGATGCCCAGTTGCGTGGCACCCATCACGGTCAAATCCCCCGGCTTGCCCCGGCGCGCGGCGGCATAGATTCCAGCGGGAAAGGCAATCAGGGTCGACAGGGTCAGCGCGTATAACGCCAAGGGCAGCGACACCCACAACCGATCTGCGATCATCTGTGAAACCGGTGTGCGATATGTGTAGGAGGTTCCGAAATCCCCCACCAGCATCCCGCCAACCCAGCTAAAGTAACGCTGAAGTTTCGAGCCATCCAACCCGAGTTCTTGGCGTAGCGCGGCCAGCGTGTCCTCTTGCGCGTTGACGCCTAGCATAAAGGACGCGGGATCGCCGGGGGCAACCTCGATCACCGCAAAAATGACCACCGAGGCCACAGCCAGGCTGATCATCAGGGACATCAGACGTTTCAAAGCATAACGGAGCATTGAAGCCACGTTAGGGTCACATATGGCGCGGGTCCAGCACCTAAGGTATCAGAAGATAGGCAAAAACCGCGTAACCGACGATGGCCGCATAACCCAGCGGGTAAATCCACTTGATCGCATAATTGTCCAGTTTACGCGCACCGTTTTCCCGACCTGATACTTTTAACTTTCGCAGGGCCACGTTGAACACGATCAAAGCCCCGGTCATCAGGAACATGCACTGCAGAACGAAATCCAGAAAAGTCAGGTATCCCAGCTTGGGCAGATCGGCCGAGATTGCCCAGTTAAAGGCCACAAACACCAGAAGGTTGCCTCCGGCGATTTCGATCCGTCTGCGGTATTCGTCCAGAAAGAACAGCGCCCAGCCGACCGTGATCAGCACCAACATCGGAAGGAAAACACGGATCACATAATAGGTCAGGTGACGGCTGCCTTCAAAAACCAGCGCAATCTGATCACTTTCTTGCCCCGACAGTCCCGGAACCGTCGATACTTCAACACGGGCATTTCCAAGTACCCACTCTTCCTCGCCCAGCATGTCGCCCAGGCCCGAGTGGTCCTCAAGTGGATAGTAGGACACGTAGTCCGAGGGAAAGATCGAGACGACTTCAAAGAAGAAATCCTGCGTGTCGAACGGGTATTTGCGAAAATCGAAATGCGGAGCCTGCAACGTCAGATTGGACTTCTCGACATAGACCACCCGACCGTCATACCGCAGCGAGGCGGCGGACTCGTGTATCCACTTGTTGGATTGCTGGTTGTGAATGACAAAGGCGGGCAGCACGGCCCCGATATTTGCCGCATGGTCGGCCAGGGCAGGCGGACTAAAAACCCTGATATCACGACCCAATGCCTGTTGATCAAAGGCCAGTGCGGGGTCCGTCCATTCCACCCGCAACACAACAACCGCGCCGTAATTCTCGGCCTTCTGATCAACGCTGGTGATCTGGTCGATCCAGATGCCGATGCCAACTTGCAGAGGGTTTTCCGGCGTGCCCGCCAGCGCATCCAATCGACCCCCAAGCGCGTTTTGCGCCTGAACCTGACCGACAGACGAAAAGGTCAGAAAGGCGGTCGCAACAAATAAGCAGAATATGCGAAATACCGTCATAGCAAGGCTTTTTAGGCAATTGCAGTTTACCGGGGCCGCCTATTGCGGCCCCGAAGCGATTACTCGGACCAACTGATCGCCGTCAGGTCAATGGCGGCCGTTGGCGCGTTTTCCCACAGACCCTGAACCCCGGCTTTGGCGACGCCCAGTTTGGCAAGCTGGAAAAGGTATCCGTTGACATAGTCATTTGAGATCAGGCGCTGAGCTTCACCCAGCAGCTTTTTACGAGCGTCCGGATCAGTGGTGCCGTTCAGAGTCTCCATCAATGTCTGGAAATCGACGCTGTCATACTGGAAATAGTAGTCAGGCCGCGCGTAGATACCGATGTCCATCGGCTCGGTATGGCTAACAATCGTCAGGCCAAAATCCTTACCCTTGAACACGGATTCCAGCCATTGCGCCCATTCCACGTTGATGATTTCCGCCTGTATTCCAACTTCGGCCAGTTGTGCGGCGATGATCTCGCCGCCACGGCGCGCGTAGGAAGGGGGCGGCAGGTGCAAAGTGATTTCAAACCCGTCTGCGTACCCAGCCTCAGCCAACAACTGTGCCGCCATTTTCGGGTCGTATGCCGAGTTACCCGTCAGATCGACATAGGCCGGGTTATGCGGAGCAAAATGAGTTCCAATCGGCGTTCCGTAGCCAAACATGGCTCCGTCGATTATGGCCTGCCGGTCAATCGCATGAGCCATTGCCTGCCGCACCAAAATGTCATCGAAGGGTGGCTGTTTGTTGTTGGTCGAAAGGATGGTCTCGCCTTCGGTTGATCCAACGAGCACCTGGAACCGCGGGTCGGCCTCGAACTGAGGCAGATTTTCAGGCGCAGGGAAGTTGTCAAACACATCCACATCTTCGGCCATCATCGCGGCAAAGGCAGCAGTCGGGTCCGAGATGAATTTGAATGTGGCAGTCTCAAGCGCTGGTTGTTCACCCCAATAATCTGGGTTGCGGTTCAGCGTGATGCTGTCGCCCTGAACCCATTCGCCAAAGGTGAAAGCTCCGGTTCCGACAGGGTTGGTCTTGATTTTATCGATACTCTCGGGGGCCACGATCACCGCGTCACCCCAAGCCAGATTGAACAGAAAGTTCCCGTTCGGAGCCGACAGCGTGACCTTGACGGTCAGGGGGTCCACGACCTCGACGCTTTCGATGCCGGCAAACAGGGCTTTTTGCGCGTTGGCGCTGTCTGCGGCGGTGGCGCGATCAAGGGTGAACTTGACGTCTTCGGCATCCATCGCCGTACCATCATGGAACGTAACCCCGTCATGCAGCTTGAAGGTGTAAACCGTGCCGTCCTCGGAAATCTCCCAGCTTTCGGCCAGGCCGGGCACGACAGAGCCATCCCCCATGAACCGCGTCAGACCTTCAAATATATTCGTGTACACAACCGAATCGATAGCCTGCGCCGCGGCGCTGGTCGGGTCCAGATGCGGTGGTTCCAGTTGCATGGCGATGGTTATGTCGGACTTGGCCAAACCCTGCGTCGCGAACAGGCTGACGCCCACCGCAAGGGCCGAGGCGAAGGACCGAAACATCTGCTTTGTCATAGAAATAACTCCCCACTGAATATCCGCGGCCCCGTATTTTTCCGGGCCTTTCCAAGACCAATGTCACTTTAAACCTTAGGTCAATCAAGGGATTGTTGGCGCAACCGGGGTTTCTTAGCCCATGTCCGATCTGCTATGCCGCGCTGCAACATGAATCCCGGAGGAGCGATCATGAGCGCCACCGCCCGCAAAAAGGCACCAAACGCAGAGGATATCCGCGCCCGCAAAGGGGGCGAACCTCTGGTCAGCCTGACCGCCTATACCACGCCGATGGCACGGCTGATGGATGACCATTGCGACTTTGTTCTGGTGGGCGACAGCGTCGGTATGGTGCTGCACGGTCTGGAATCGACCCTTGGGGTGACGATGGAGATGATGATCCTGCATGGTCAGGCCGTATCGCGCGGTTTGAACAACGCGATGATGGTCATTGATATGCCTTTCGCCAGTTACGAGCATTCGCCAAACGAAGCTTTCCGCAACGCCGCCCGCCTGATGGCCGAAACGGGCGCAGGCGCGGTCAAGTTGGAGGGCGGCGTCGAGATGGCCAAAACCATCCGCTTTCTGGTCAAACGCGGCATCCCGGTGATGGCGCATATCGGCCTGACGCCGCAATCCATCAACACGCTGGGCGGCTACAAGGTGCAAGGCCGGGATGACCAGGCCGAGGCAGTTCTGGCCGATGCCCGTGCCGTTGCCGATGCAGGCGCGTTTTCTGTTGTGCTTGAAAAAGTTCCACAACGGCTGGCCGACCGAATTACGGCTGAAATCGCGATCCCCACGATTGGCATCGGTGCCTCTGCCGGGTGTGACGGTCAGATTCTGGTGGTGGATGACATGGTCGGCTTTTTCACCGCCTTCAAACCAAAATTCGTCAAACGCTATGCCGAGCTTGGCCCGCTGGCGGAATCGGCCATTGCGGAATACGCCGCCGAAGTCCGTGCGCGGACTTTTCCAGCCGAGGAACACGTGTTCTCAGATCAGGCTCCGGCTAAAGGACAAACTAAATGACTGCCCCTATCCTTCGCCGCCTGACGGATCTGCGCGCGTTGACAACTCAATGGCGCAATAATGGTGAAACGATCGGCGTCGTACCCACGATGGGCGCACTGCATCAGGGGCATCTGTCGCTGGTCGAGGCGGCCAAGGCGGGCTCGGACCGGGTGATCGTGACCATTTTTGTGAACCCCAAACAATTCAACAACCCCGAGGATCTGGCCAAGTATCCGCGCACCGAAAACGAGGACGCGCAGAAACTTGTCCCTTACGGCGTCGACGCGATCTACGTGCCCGAGCCCGAGGAAATCTATCCGCAGGGATTCGCCACCACCGTTTCCGTCGCGGGCCTGACCAATGTGATGGAAGGCGAGTTCCGTCCCGGCCATTTCGATGGCGTGGCCACCGTGGTCGCCAAACTGTTTCTACAAACGCAGGCGGATCGCGCGTATTTCGGGGAAAAAGACTATCAACAACTGATGGTCGTGCGCCGCATGGCACGTGATCTGGACATTCCGGTCGACGTGATCGGCTGCCCCACGGTTCGCGAACCCTCGGGGCTGGCGATGTCGTCGCGCAATCTGCGTCTATCGCCGGAAGGGTTGGACATTGCCGCCAACAAACACCGGATCATGCGCGCGCTTGCTAAGGAATTGGCCGATGGTGCGCAATTTGACACTTTGGGCGCGCGGGCCGAAACCGAACTGCTGGCCGCGGGGTTTACGCAGGTCGAATATATTCAGCTACGCTGCGCCGAAACGCTTGAGCCCCTGACCCATGCATCACGCCCTGCGCGCCTGTTTGCAGCAGCCTGGGCGGATGGTGTTCGGTTGATCGACAATATTCCTGTCTGATCGCTCTGGTACGTTCGTAACCGTTTGCGCTAAAGTCCCGCAAAACGAAACGGGAGGGACGCAGGCGTGACCTTTATTCTTGCCATTGATCAGGGCACTACATCATCGCGGGCCATTTTGTTCGACGCGGATATGCAACGCGTGGACACCGCTCAGCATGAGTTCACGCAGCACTTTCCGCAGGAAGGCTGGGTCGAGCATGACCCCGAGGAGATCTGGGACAGCGTTCTTCGGGTCTGCCGCGAAGTGATGGACAGTGCCGGTGTGACGCCGGATCAGATCGCGGGTATCGGGATCACCAATCAGCGCGAAACCACCGTCGTCTGGGACCGTGCCACGGGCAAGCCGATCCACAATGCCATCGTCTGGCAGGACCGCCGCACCGCCGAGATATGCGCCCGTTACAAACAAGCTGGATGCGAAGACGATATCACCGTCCAGACTGGTCTGCTGCTGGACCCGTATTTCTCGGGAACCAAGGTCAAATGGTTGCTGGATACCGTGCCGGGTGCGCGGGACAAGGCCGAAGCCGGAGAGCTGATGTTCGGCACCATCGACTGTTTCCTGATCTGGCGCCTGACCGAAGGCCGCAGCCACGCCACCGACGCCACCAACGCCGCCCGAACCCTGCTGTTTGACATCCACAAGGGCGAATGGAGCGCCGAGATTTGTGATCTGCTGGATGTTCCGATGAATATGCTGCCCGAGGTGCACGACTGCGCCTCGGACTTTGGAACAACAACCCTGTTGGGCGGCGAGATTCCCATTCTGGGCGTTGCGGGTGATCAGCAGGCCGCGACGGTCGGGCAGGCGTGTTTCAAACCGGGCATGATGAAATCCACCTATGGCACCGGGTGCTTTGCGCTTTTGAACACCGGGTCACAGCCGGTGGAATCCAAGAACCGCTTGCTGACAACCATCGCGTACCAGTTGAACGGTCAACGTACCTACGCTCTGGAAGGGTCAATCTTTGTTGCCGGTGCCGCTGTGCAGTGGCTGCGCGATGCGTTGCAGATCATCGAGTCTGCCGCCGAAAGCGGTGAGCTTGCGCTGCAGGCGGACCCAAACCAGAACGTCGTGCTGGTGCCTGCGTTCACGGGGCTGGGTGCGCCCTACTGGAAACCGGATTGCCGGGGGGCTGTTTTTGGTCTGACGCGCAACTCTGGTCGCGCCGAGTTTGCGCGCGCCACACTTGAAAGCATCGCCTACCAAACGCGCGACCTATGGCACGCCATGCAAGGGGACTGGGGCCAAGACACCAAAGTTACTCTGCGCGTAGACGGCGGGGCCAGCGCATCGGACTGGGCCATGCAGGGGCTGGCTGACTATCTTGGCGCAGCAGTCGACCGCCCTGTCATGCAGGAAACGACAGCGCTGGGCGCTGCGTGGCTGGCCGGAATGCGTGCGGGGATTTACCCAAAGCAGCACGAATTCTCGGAAACTTGGGCGCTGGACCGCAGATTTGAACCCGAACTGTCCGAGGAAGAAAGGGATGCCGCTTACGCCCGCTGGCAGCGCGCAGTTTCCGCAGCAATGGCATTCTAAGGCAGCAGAAGGGTCAACTGTGATCCTTCAGCAGCCGCTGCTTTTGACGTGACCAATCGCGCTTGGCTTGCGTTTCACGCTTGTCGTGGGTCTTTTTACCCTTGGCGATACCGATCTTAATTTTCGCGCGGCCCTTGTGATTGAAATACAGAACCAGCGGCACCAGCGTCATGCCCTTGCGCTGGGTCGCATTCCACAGGTTCGACAGCTCTTTGCGCGACACCAACAGCTTGCGACGGCGGCGTTCCTCGTGCTTGAAGACTTTGGCCTGCTCGTAGGGCGCGATGTAGCTGTTGATCAGCCATAACTCTCCGTCGTCGACCGACGCATAGCTTTCGGCGATGTTCGATCCGCCAGAGCGAAGCGATTTGACCTCGGACCCCTCCAGCACGATGCCGCACTCGATATCTTCCTCGATCGCGTAATCGAAGCGCGCACGCCGGTTTTCGGCGATCACTTTGTAATTCGGGTCTGTCTTCTGCTTGGCCATGACGCGTTGATTTAGGCGGCTTGGCCGGACCTTGCAAGCCCAGAGCGGCTTGTGATCGTTCTGGACGGTAAGACGTCGCCTCTGCCTATCGCCTTTTCCGAAAACTCGTCCAAGGTGAAACGCGAACCCAAAAAGCGCTCAGGACTTGGCCGAGATGATCAAATCGGGGCCAAATATGGTGTCAGCGTGGTTGTGAAGATATATCTTCAGCCACGGCGTGAACCGGGCCGGATGGCGCTGAACCTCTGCCAGAAGATCGTGATAGTCGATCCATCGCGTGTCCATCACTTCGTCTGGATTGGGCTCTACTTTCAACGGGCCGCGGACATGGGCCAGAAAAATATCGACCACCTCGTGTTCGATCATGTTGTTGCCGACATCCGCGTGATATTCCAGCCGGTGCCGGTACTCGGGGTATAGCCCGGTGATCCCCAGTTCTTCTCGCAGACGACGAACAGCACATTCCGAGGGCGTCTCACCCCAGTCGGGATGGGTGCAACATGTGTTGGCCCAAAGGCCGGGTGTGTGGTACTTGCCCATCGCCCGACGCTGCAGCAGAATTTCTGTCCCTCGGACGACAAAGACAGATACCGCCTTGTGCCGCAGTCCTTTTTCATGCGCCTCGAGCTTGTCCACTGGGGTCAACTCGCCATCAACCCAGGCCGGGATCATGATTCCCATTTGGTGTCTCCTGCTGCCGATCCCTCTGAACGGCCGGGTTTCATATTCTGGCCGTGACCGGACCGGCTTGGCTTTGCGGCTCCATGCGCGGGGCGCATGTAGAACCGCGCAAAACCAAGGTGGCGCTGATCCATCTGGTTATCAACCGCACGAAAGGCCGCAGGTGCTGCGGCCTTTTGGTTTCTTACAGGTTGCCCGGTTTCAGACGTTATTCACCCGAAACGCTGACGATATAGGCGTAAACGTCCTCGGCGCCCGACTTCAATCTGAACGTCATCTTGGACTTTGCAGACGTTTCATCCAAATAGGATTTCAGGAATGCCTTGGGGTCCTGCGCGTACTCGACAAAGGTTGTTTCGTCCCAGACCAGACCCTTTTCACCTGCGGCAACAAGGCTATCACCGTATTTGAACCCGTCGACAGTGCCCGCTGTGCGGCCCGCGATACCATAAAGGTTCGGACCGGTTTTGCCGCCTTTGACAATCACTTCTCCTGCAGGGTCGGCGATCAGGTGGCATGACTTGCACTTGTTAAACGCCTTTTTGCCTGCTTCTGCGTCGCCTTCAGCATAAGCGGGGATGGCCAGCAGACCCATAATTGCGGTGGCGAGGATGCGATTCATTGCTTTGCTCCGATACAAATTGGCTGTTCCGAATGGAACCCTGCACAGGCACAGAGTCAACGCGCAGATTGCCGCGTACGAAGGTCGGATTTCGCTTGCGTCACGAGGCGGAATCGTCCTGGCCATTGTGCTCGGACCAGCATGGCAAAAGGTCTCCTGGCGCGGGCGTCGCCAGATAGACGGCGCGGGCGATTGCGCGCGCCAGGCAGATCGAAGCCGCATGACCTATCATACCCAACTCGGAAGGATCATGGCCAATCTCGCGCGATCCAGTGCTAACCCCAAATACCAAATCGCCGTCCCCTGGCGTATGCGCCGGAACGATGGCCCGTGAGATACCGTCATGCGCGGCTACGGCCATACGCTGACATTGAGTCTTGGACAGGGCGGCATCCGTCGCGACGATCGCGATCGTCGTGTTCGCGTCTTCTGGCGAGGCCGGATGCATGGCTTGCGCCTTGCGGCTGAGAACTGCCCGCCCCAGACCCGAGGAGCCGTCAGGGCCGCACCCGCCGAATTCATCCTCGATTTCAAAGGGGGCAGCCCAGAAATGCCGCTCACCCGGCGTGGTAACACTGCCCAAGGGGTTCGCGGCGACCAAGGCACCCACGGTCACACCGCTGGACAACACAAGCGAGGCTGATCCCAATCCACCTTTATGCATCGCTGCCAGCGCCCCGGTTCCTGCACCGACACTTCCCAGTTTGAACTGTTCTGCGGCGACTTGAAATGCGCGTTGTCCCAATCCTCGGTACGGATTTTCAGCCCATGTTTTTTCGCCGCCGTTCAGCAGGTCAAACAGGATTGCGCCGGGTACGATGGGGACCACCGCGCGACCCACCTGGAACCCGCGCCCTTGCGCGTGCAGCATGTCCGAAACGCCGGAACAAGCGTCCAGACCAAAGGCCGAGCCACCAGACAGAACAATCGCATCCACCCTGTCCACGGATTTGTCCGCAGCCAGCAGATCAGTTTCGCGCGTGCCCGGTGCGCCGCCCATGACATGAACTGACGCTGTGAACGGCGACTCGGCGGTTAAGACGGTCGCGCCGGATTTCAGGGTATGATCCTGCGCGTTGCCGACCAAAAGGCCGGGGACATCGGTGATCAGGTTCTTTGGTCCAGGGATCATGTGTTTCTTTGACGTTTAGGCCAGTAAGCGCGCAAGCGCGCTGCCTCCGGCGGGGATATTTTTGGCCAGATGAAGCGCGGATCAGATACAGCGGCCACCGTCGACCTCCAAAGCGGTACCGGTGATCATGCTGGCCTCGTCCGAGCACAGGAAACACGCTGCGTTTGCCATGTCTTCCGGTGTGGAAAACCGGCCCAGCGGTATCGTTGACAAAAACTTGGCGCGTATTTCGGGCGTGTCCTCGCCCATGAAGGATTTCAGCAGGGGCGTTTCCCCCGCGACCGGGCAGATCGCGTTGACACGCACGCCTGAAGGCGCAAGTTCCACAGCCATCGTTTTCGTTGCAGTGATCATCCAGCCCTTTGACGCGTTATACCAGTTCAGGTTCGGTCGCGGTGATAATCCGGCGGTCGAGGCTACGTTCAATATGGCGCCTTGCTGTCGCGTCTTCATTTGCGGAACAAAGGCGCGAGCGGTCAGGTAGACTGACTTCATATTCACGCGGTAGACCTTGTCAAAGTCGTCCTCGGCCACGTCCTCGAGCGGGGTCGGCAGATGCGTAACACCCGCATTGTTCACCAAGATGTCCAGATGCCCGAATGTATCTGCCACAGTGTCCGCCATTGCCCTAACGGACGCGCCATCAGCCACATCGACCTGTTGCGCGCTGGCCTGCGCCCCGAGTGACGCAGCCATGTCATGGGCCGCTTCGCCGTTGATATCAGCGATCATCACGCGCGCGCCTTCGGACAGGAACTTTTGGACGATACCTGCCCCAAACCCCGAGGCACCACCGGTCACGATAGCGGTTTTTCCTTCTAGCCTCATAACCTTGCCTCCCAGTCGTCTTTACGCGCCAGAGTAGCAAGGCACCGCGAACTTTCCAGATTAATCTTCCGACACCCGACCCCGCAGCGCCTTAACGTCAGAGCGTGCCTTTTTCGCTGCCAGTCGCCGTTTAACCGAACCGTAAGTGGGTTTTGTCGCGATACGCCGTTTCGGTTTCACCAATGCGCGCGCGATCAGTTCTGCCAACCGAGCACGGGCAATGTCGCGATTGCGCGCCTGCGATCGAGTTTCCTCGCATTGGATGATGATTGCGCCATCCTTGGTCCACCGACGCCCGGCCAGCCGTTTCAGTCGGTTTTTGACTGGATCAGGCAACGAGGGCGAGCGCGCCGCCTCGAACCGCAGTTCAACCGCAGTTGAAACCTTGTTCACGTTTTGCCCGCCGGGACCGGAGGAGCGGACGAAGCTCTCGGTCATTTCCCAATCCTGCAGGATTATTTCGTCGGTAATGCGCAACATGGGGCGGACCTTAACGGGCGGACACGAAAACAGAAAGGGCCGCCCCGATGGGACGGCCCTACGAAAGTTCAGGAGATGGGTCGGTTAGATCAATCGACCAGCCGGAGCGAGCGCTCCGCCAAGGGCTGCCTTAACAGGCGATCCCCCCGGTTGTTCCGACACCTCTCTCCAATCTCTTTCTCGACACTGGATCACCTCCTTATCTATCTGTTGCGGTTGATAAGGATGGTGACACAAGATGCGCCATTCTCAAAGCACTTTTTACGCGGGCTGCGCGGACAACCGCGCAACGATCACTTTGAACGGGATCAGTGCGATCAGCGCCAGCGACAGTTTCACCAGCCAATCAGCAAAGGCCAGCGTGACCCACAGCGGCGCCATCGGCCCCGACAGCATGAAGGGCACCGGTTCCCACGCCCAGTTGATCGCGGCATCGGCATTTGCGCCGAAGACGGTGACCGAGGCTGAGAAGGCCAGGGTGAAGAAGATCGCTGTATCCAGCGCAGATCCGACCAACGTCGAGACCAGCGGTGCGCGCCACCAGCGGCCACCGCGCAGCGAATTGAACACGGTGACGTCGGTCAGTTGCGCGATCAGGAAGGCAGTGCCCGAGGCCACGGCGATGCGCAGCGGCACGGCAGCATAGGTGAAGCCGTCGCCTTGCAGCATGATCTGGCTGCCGATCAACGAACAGATGATGCCGGTGACAAACCCCGCGAATACGACCTTGCGGGCCGGACCCACGCCATAGACGCGGTTCATGATGTCAGTGACCAGAAAAGCCAGAGGATAGGTGAAAGCACCCCAGGTCAACAGACCGTCCAGGATGAGGAACTGGACCAGGATGTTCGAGGCCACAACAATGGTGGCCATGGCAAGAATGCCGGGTAGATAGCTGCGTTGCATTTTCAGATGCCCGTTTTGACAAGGTAGCGGCGACTTGGCCAAGGGACCGTCCCAAGGCAAGCCGCGCTTCTAGACGCTTGATCGGTGGCTGTCAATCAGGCAGCAGGTATTCCACCAGTTCGGTACGCTGCAGCGCGAGGAAGTTGTCATCTGACACCATAGTGGCGCGCAGGCGATCTTGATCGTCGCGCCAGATCGACAAGCCTTCGAGGTTGTCATGCTTGCCCGCGCCAGTCGTGAACAACACCTCTTCTCTGGTTGGCATGTCAGCTTCAATCTGCCACCGGCGCAGGCGTGAGCGGAACCCTGTCAAAAACACCGAACGCTCCAGAACGTAGAGACGCCCGTCAGGGCCGAAATCGGCGGAAACAGGCAGGAACTTTCCCCTTTGCGGCAAAACAAATGGCGTCGACCAACCCTGCCCATCCCAGCGATAGACCGGGATGTCCCCGTCCTCGGTCCGGCTTTTTTCAGTCAGTGTATATAGCCGCCCCTGACCGTCGATCGCCAGTCCTTCGAACGCGCCGTTAAGACTCAGCTGATCCCACGCTTCTGGGCGGGGCAGCACATGCGCCTTTGATCCAGGGGTCGAATAATGAGCGACGCGATGCACGCCTTCAAAAGAGATGTAATAGCTGCCGTCGGCGATGGTCGCCAGCCCTTCGGAATCTCCGGCAATGCCGGACAATCGCTGGCCGGTGCTGGACAGAACTGGCCAATGTCCCGTGATCTCAACACCTGCGATACCATCGCCCTTGCGCTCGATTTCGGCGTGCACAAGCCGCGCCCTGTCACTCAGCGCGATCAGGTGCCGACCATTTTCCGAGAGGTACAGAGCGGAAAATCCGCCGAACCACTCATCCGGATGGTGCCAGACATAGGTCCCATGTTCCGAGGCCGATTTGACTTCGACTGCCCAGATGGGTCCCGCCAGAAACAGCGCGGCTATCAGTTGGATTGTAAAACGGTGGTACATTGCTGGGGCAGGTCCGCCATACGATATTCTCTACGCTTTTTGGGTGCAGGCGCATTTGGGTCGGGAGGCGGCGGGTTCAGGATGTTGTTCACCCACTGCTGCGCTTCGGCGCACCCGTCACCCTTGGGCGGCGGATCTTGATTAACGCACCCTCTGGATCCGCGTGGGCAGGCAAGCCGCACGTGGAAATGGTAGTGATGTCCCCACCAGGGCCGGATCTTGCGCAGATACGCCCTGTTGCCTTTTTCCTCTTTGCACATCTGCACCTTCGCACCGGGAAAGACGAAAATTCGGGCAACCCGTTTGTCCTTGGCCGCTTCACGCAGAACGGCGTGATGCTGCTTGGTCCAGTTGCCATTGACGAAAGCCCCGTTTGCACGGCGCAGGGAAATGGACGAGATATTCTCACGCGCCTTTCGGCTGAGCCGCATGTCATTGCCCGGAAGCATCCAGATATCGATGTCCAGACCCAGTTGATGCGACCGGTGCCCCGATGTCATCGGCCCACCCCTCGGCTGGCTGATATCCCCGATATAGAGACCATTCCACCCCGGTTGCTTGGCCGCAAACCGGCTGAGGTCTTGCACATAGTCAATCGCCACCGGGTGCCCCCAGTTGCGGTTGCGCGACAGGCGCATGGCCTGCCATGTCGGGCCTGTTTCGGGCAACTGCACCGACCCCGCAGCGCATCCGCGCGAATAACTGCCGAAAGCGGCGGGTTTTTGTTGTGAACTTTGCTTTTGAGCTCCGAATAATTGCTTGGCCAGGGGTTGCGCCCCTGCGGAGCCTGCCAGTGTGACTAAGGCCAAAATCGCCAAAAAACGCTGTAATATCATCTGCTCTGATCCCCTTCCGGTTTCACCCAGCGCATCAGTATTAGACCCAGAATAAACAACAGAATGATCGGTGACACCCCCAGACGCGCGCTGCCGGTCACGGTTGTGGCAATCCCGATCAATAGAGGTGCGGCAAAGGCCGTAGCGCGACCCGACAAGCCATAGAGACCAAAGCTTTCCACCGGGGTTTTGGGATCTGTGTGACGCACCATCATTGACCGGCTGGCCGACTGCAAAATGCCGCCCATGCCGCCAATCAGGATGCCGCAGGCAAAGAACACAAGATCCGGCAGGCCCGATCCTTCGGGCAAAGCGATGCCGAAAACCTGTGTCCGGTCCATGGAAACGATCGTGACGCAAACCAGGATCAGAACCCAGATACTGACCAGAATGACCGGTTTAGGGCCGTTTTTCTTGTCCAGCTTCCCGCCTACCCACGAAAAGGCGGCAGCGGCCAGAACGCTGACGATCCCGAAGACGCCGATCTTGATGAGGTCCCATTCCAGCACCAGCCGGGCGTAGACACCGCCAAAGCTATACAACCCATTCAGCGCATCGCGGTAGAACATGGACGATCCCAGATAGCTGGCAAGACTGAGCCGGTGTCGCAAGTTGGAAATCGAATGTGCCAGCAGGCCCAGCGCGTCGCTGACCGAACCGCGTTTCTTGGCAGATGAATCGTCCCGCACCCAAAGGAAATACGGCACCATGAACAGGATAAACCATCCCGCCGTGAACGGGCCGACGAACCGGGTGCCCTGCTGCTGCGTTGCATCCAACCCAAAAGCGGGGTCCAGTCCGATCAGCGTCTTGCCGTTGGCCTGCTCGACAAACAGCAGCAGCATGATCGCCAACGAGATCAGCCCTCCGAAATAACCGAAGGCAAAGCCCGAGCCGGAAATCTCACCCACTTCCTTGTCATCGCCCAGATCGGGCAACTGCGAGTTTATGAAGATCAGCGCATATTCCGCGCCGACAAATCCAAGACCAAAAGCCGACAGCATCAGCCACATGTTTGAACCATCCGGCAGCGTGTACCACAGCGCCGCAGACCCCACGACATACATGACGGAAAACCCGAATATCCACGGGATGCGCCGCCCTGACACATCTGCCATCGCGCCCAAAAGCGGCGCACCAAAGGCGATGATCAGCCCGGTGATGGTCAGGCAGTTCGCCCAAACCGTCTGCGCCCGTGCAGCCGCAGCTTGTGAGTCCAGTCCGGTTCCTGCGAAATACCCCGCAGCAACCCCGGCGAAATAGGGGCCAAAGACGAAGGTGACCAGAAGGCTGTGATATGGCTGCGTCGCCCAGTCGAAAAACCACCAGCCCCAGATGCGCTTGCGCTTGGAAATCTCTGCCATGACCGCCCCTGTTCTTGTTATTTTTCATAAGACGGGGCTTTGGACGGTTTCGCAAGCGTTCTGTTGGCGCAGACTTGCTCTTTGGAGCGTGGGCGCTTACGTCTCGTCTGACGCAAATACCGGAGGCCCCATGCTGTCACTGATCCAAATCCTGCTGCTGATCCTGGACATTGTCTGGTTCATCATTCTGGCCCATGTGATCATGAGCTGGCTGATCAACTTTCAGGTTCTCAACCTGCACCAGCAGTTGGTGGCGCAAATCTGGTTTGGCCTGAACCGGATACTCGAACCCATCTACGGCCCGATCCGCCGGGTTCTGCCGAATATGGGCGGTCTGGACCTGACGCCTCTGGTCGTTCTGGTCGGTGTCTATGCGCTGCGGATCATTCTGATCAACAATATGGTCTATTTCGTCTGACCTCTTGTTCACCGAATCTTAGTATGTGATTGTCCTGCCCTAAGAGCAGACAAACCTAAAAACAGGGCAATCCCCACATGTTCGACGCCGCGCCCCTGCTGCGAGATGTCTTTGGATTCGACGACTTCCGACCGGGTCAGGAGGAGATCGTCGATGCCGTGACTGTGGGCGAAAACGTGCTGGCCATCATGCCCACGGGTGGCGGAAAATCCCTGTGCTTTCAACTGCCTGCCCTGTTGCGCGATGGCGTGACGGTGGTGATTTCCCCTCTGATCGCCTTGATGCGCGATCAAGTGCGCGGACTGCAAGAGGCTGGGGTCGAAGCTGGCGCTCTGACATCCGGCAACACCCCTGAAGAAACCGACGCGGTGTGGGAGGCGCTCGAGGCCGGGCGGCTAAAGCTGCTCTATATGGCACCCGAACGTCTGGCCGCCGGGTCCGCGCTGGGGATGCTGCGGCGGATCAATGTCAGCCTGATCGCGGTGGACGAGGCGCATTGCGTCAGCCAATGGGGTCACGATTTTCGCCCGGATTATCTGCGGATCGGAGAGTTGCGGCGCGCGTTGAACGTGCCCTTGGCCGCCTTCACTGCCACGGCGGATGCGGAAACGCAGGATGAGATTGTCGAGAAACTGTTCGACGGCACCGCGCCCCGCAAATTCCTGCGCGGGTTTGACCGACCCAACATCCATCTGGCCTTTGCCGCCAAGGATGGGCCGCGCAAACAAATCCTCGATTTCGCCGCCGCGCGCAAAGGGCAATCCGGCATCGTTTATTGCGGCACCCGCAACAAGACCGAAGTGCTGGCCCAAGCCCTACGCGCCGAGGGGCACGTCGCCTGCCACTATCACGGCGGCATGGACCCCGAGGATCGCCGCATCGTCGAAACCCGTTTCGCCCGCGAAGACGGCTTGATCGTCGTCGCCACGGTTGCTTTTGGCATGGGCATCGACAAGCCCGATATCCGCTGGGTCGCCCACGCTGACCTGCCCAAATCCATCGAGGCTTATTATCAGGAAATCGGCCGCGCCGGGCGTGATGGCGGCCCGGCCGAGACACTGACCCTGTTCGGCCCTGACGACATCCGCCTGCGCCGCTCGCAAATCGACGAAGGGCTGGCCCCGGCTGAGCGTCGCATGGCCGACCATGCCCGTCTGAACGCTCTGCTTGGATTGGCCGAGGCGCTGGCCTGTCGCCGCCAGACCCTGCTGGGCTATTTCGGCGAACGGGCTGAACCCTGCGGCAAATGCGATCTGTGCGACAGCCCGCCCGAGGTGTTCGACGGCACCACGCCAGTTCGCATGGCCCTGTCCGCCATCCTGCGCACCGAAGAATGGTTCGGGTCGGGCCATCTGATCGACATCCTGCTGGCCAATGAAACCGACAAGGTCCGCGCGCGACGACACGACACCCTGTCCACATGGGGCATCGGCCAGGACTGGTCCCGCCCGCAATGGCAGGCGATTTTCCGGCAGATGATGGGGCACGATCTGGTGCGCCCCGACCCTGACCGCCACGGCGCGCTGCGCATGACCGAGGCCGCCAAACCGATCCTGAAAGGCGAGGCGCAGATCAACTTGCGCAAGGACACGATACGCAAAGCCACCCGCCGCCCCGCCGTCAAAGCGATGGTGGCCGAAGAAGACGCGCCGCTGCTGTCGGCGCTCAAGGCCAAGCGTCGTGCACTGGCAGAATCGCAACGGGTGCCTGCCTATGTCATTTTCCCTGACCGCACCCTGATCGAGATGGCCGAAACCCGCCCCATGACTCTGGACGACATGGCCCGGATCGGCGGCGTGGGGGCGAAAAAACTGGAACGCTATGGCGATACGTTCCTAGAGGTCATCACCGGAGAGGTTGAGGCAGTACATCCCGCTCGCCGCAAACTGGCGGGCCGCGAACAGGGTGACATCTACGATCAACTGCTGGCCGTGCAGAGCGATCTTGCACGTGGGCCCGAGGGGATCGACAAGCCGCTGACCTGCTCGGCCGCGCAACTGGCCAAGGTCGCACAACTGCGCCCCGGAGATCAGCGCGGTTTGGAACAGGTGCTGGGGGATCGTCGTCACGAAAGGTTTGGGGCCGCCTTTCTGGACGTGCTGGAACAGGCGGGCTAGGTACGCACAATAAGGCAAGGAGTTAGGGCGGATATGCTGGTAGTGATTTCCCCGGCCAAGCGGCTGGACTGGGCCGAGCGCGATGTGACCGCGACCCAACCCGATTTTCAGGACGACGCGATCCGGCTGTCGAAAACCGCCCGAAATCTAACGCTGGGCGATCTGAAAAAACTGATGGACCTGAGCGACGATCTGGCCCGCCTGAACCGCGACCGGTATCGCGCCTTTTCCGATGCGCCGGAGGGTGACCAGACCCGCCCCGCTGCGCTGGCCTTTGCCGGTGACACATATCAAGGGCTTGAGGCCGCGTCTTTGGATGCCGATGAAATGGCATGGGCGCAGGACCACCTGCGCATTCTGTCCGGGCTTTATGGCGTGCTGCGCCCTTTGGATGCGATTCAAGCCTATCGGCTTGAGATGGGCAGCAAGCTGAAAACCCGGCGCGGCAAGAACCTGTATGAATACTGGCGCGATCACCTCAGTAAGGCGCTGAACGCACAAGGCGCCCAGATCGGGTCGGACGTGCTGGTGAATTGCGCCAGTCAGGAATATTTCGGCGCGGTCGATCCCAAAGCGCTGAAACTACGGGTGATCACGCCTGTTTTCATGGAGGACAAAGCCAGCACACCCAAGATTGTCAGCTTTTTCGCCAAGAAAGCACGCGGCGCGATGGCGCGATACATTATCCAGCACCGCCTGACCGATCCTGCGGGGCTGTTGGATTTTGACAGCGGCGGCTATGAATACCGGCCTGATCTGTCGACCGAGGACAAACCCGTTTTCGTGCGCCCTTATCAAGCCTGACTCAGCATTGACCGGTCGTAAGCGACCAGTTCAACCGTGTTGCCCTCGGGGTCTTCGGTGAAAATGCCGCGCCAGCCAATCCAGCCGAATTGCTCGACCCGGTAGGGCTGTCCAATGTGTTCATACCAACGCAGGACAGCGTCCTGTTCTTCAAAGGGCAGCGATAGGGCGATGTGATGCAAAGCCGACGCGCCGCCGGTCACCGGGGATTGATCACCTGTGGGATGCAGGCCGGGACGTGGCGCGGCTGTATGGTGGAACAGGGCAAGCACCTGAGTATGCCCGCCGAAACCCTGCGCGATCTCAAAGAAAACGATCGCGCTGTCATGGTCGCCGCTGAGACGCCGTAAGCCGATCACTGTTTCATAAAACTCGACCATCGCCGGCATATCGGCGCATCGAATGGCAATCTCGCCCAGCGCGCGAGGCTGAAAACCGCGTTCATCTGACATACGCTCAGCCTAATTCGGTTAGGGCTGTCCGGCAACGACTGCCTGAGTGCCCTCGGGTTGATGCGTCAGGATTGTCTGATGGATTTTCTGTTTTTGCAGAGGTTTGGTCAGGAAATGGTCCAAACCTGCCGACAATATCCCCTGATCATCCCCTGACATCGCATGTGCAGTTAGCGCGACAATCGGAACATGGCGGCCCGTCTCAATCTCGCGCCGCCGAATTTCACCGGTGGCCTGCTTACCGTCCATTTTCGGCATTGAAATATCCATGAAGATCAGATCCGGATCGAATTCACGGTGGGCTTCAACGGCCTCAAGCCCGTTTCCGGCAAACCGCAGGTCGATGTTCAGATCCTTGACCATCTTTTCCAGAATCAGTTGATTTGTCCGGTTATCTTCAGCGGCCAGAACGCGCATCACACGCCCCTGCGAAATCACCTGTGACTGTTCGATCTCATCGATTTTCGGGATCACCTTTGAAACGATACTTGGCCGGGGTTTTTGGGCCAAAGCGGTCAGACTGGAATACAGCTCGGCCCGGGGAATTGGTTTTTGCAAAACCCCTTCGATCAGGTGGCGGGCCGGGTTTGCGTGGATGACGGCTGGATTGGCGGACATCACCACAACCGGAAGATCATTCCAGCCGCGATCCTTCAGGATGGTTGCCAATTCCAGCCCATCCATATCCGGCAGGTCGTGGTCGCACAAAAGGAGGTCCACGGTATCGTCAACTGCGGTCAATGCCTCTCCGCCGGAAGAACACACCGTGACGCGCGATCCCAATCGGCCGAGCTGCTTCGACAGAATGGCCCGGTTCACCGCCAAATCCTCGACCACCATTACATGGTGCAGCCCCCCGCCGAGATCCGGAGGGGCAGGCTGCACACCTTCAACCGTCGGCATCGGCACGCGGAACCCGAAACACGAACCACGCCCCGGTTCGCTTTCGACCCAGATCGTGCCGCCCATCAGGGTGATGAGGCGTTTCGTGATAGCCAGACCCAGCCCGGTCCCCTCGAACTGACGGTTGCGTTCATCTTCGACCTGATTGAACTCTCCAAATATATGGTCGATCTTGTCCTTTTCGATTCCGATCCCGGTGTCTTCGATGGCCACGTGGATATCGCAAGTCTTGGTATCAGAGTTGGGCACCCCGGTGACGCGGATCAGCACATGGCCGTTGGCGGTGAACTTCACCGCATTGCCCACCAGATTTGTCAGAACCTGACGAACACGCCCCGGATCGCCCACAAATAGCGTTGGCAGAAACAGGTCGTAATCCACCAGCAGCGTCAGACCCTTGTCGCGGACACTTGGCTGTAACAACATCGCAACCTCAAGAATACAACGCTCAAAGTCGAACTGTTCAGGGTGCAGGATCAGCTTGTCCGCCTCGATCTTCGAGTAGTCCAGAACGTCGTTGATGATGACCAGCAACGCCTCGCCCGAATTGCGGATCGTATTGAGATAGAGCCTTTGTTCCTCGTCCAATGGGGTTTCGGTCAGCAGGTCGGTCATCCCGACGATGCCGTTCATCGGAGTGCGTATCTCATGGCTCATGTTGGCCAGAAATGCGGATTTGGCACGGTTGGCGGCTTCGGCGCGTTCGCGTGCTGCCGTCAGCTCGGCCTCATGCCGGACCGAGGCCGAGATGTTCAGCGCCAGACTTACAACATCGCCACCATTGCCCCGCTGGTCGATCAGCTTGAAATAGTGTCCGTTCCAAAGGCGGATAACCTCCGCGTTCGGGTTCGGTTGCGCCCACCTTTCAAGCATCCTCTCAATCCAGTCCGATGCCCCCTCGGACCCGAGATCAATCAACCCCTCAGCCGTCAGAATCTCAAGTATCCGTGGATATGCGATGCCCGGCGCAATTTCGTCGATCCCGTCAAACAAGCTAAGGTAGGCCGTATTCGCCCCGATCAGGCGGTTATCCCCGTCAAAAAAGGCGAACCCGTCCTGAAACGTCTGAATCGAATGCCACAAGCGCCGTTCGGCCACTTCGATCTTGGCATTGGCCAGCGTCAGGTCGGATTTGACCTTTTCGTTCTCGCCCCGAACCGTTTCCACCTCGGCCTGCGTTTCGCCGATGCGCTTGGTCAACGCCATCGCATGTAGGCCCAGCTTGCGGTTGGCGGCGGACAATTCGGCCTGCTTCATTTCCAAAAGACGCTCTGCCGCCAGACGTGCGCGTCGTTCCTGTGCCAGTTTTGCTGCAAGACTCATCTTTGGTGATCCCGAACTATCCCGAGATCAACATCCAGTCAGAGCATGAAGAAGTGTTTAAGCGATCCCTGGGCAGTTCGGGTCACAGGTTTGGGCCGTCAGCGACGCCCCTCGCGCAACCAACCGCCCAGCAGGAAGCCGCCTGCAAGAACCAGCACCAACCACGGCGGCAGCAGACCGGCCTGCGTCACGTCCCGGGTTTCGTAAGCGTCGCGCGGTGTCAGGCCAATCCAACCACGCCCGGATGCCGGTCGTCCGGCCCGCACGTTGCGAATGGCGGGCAGACCATCCTCTAGCGTGATCGCCCCACCGCGCAACTCGGCCAGCAGCGGATCCAGAATGTCCGAGGTTGCGATGGTGCGCTCAAACTCTTTCGGCGCGGCCGGACCCAACCCGATAACGGCGGACAACTCGCCTTCCTGCAAACGGTAAAGTCCGATTTCCGGCCCGAAATACTGTGCCTCAAACCGGCCGGGAGAAATCATGTCCAGCGTGATGTCCAGCGTTTCCCCATTCGGGCGCGTGACCGTGACCGGCCCGATCTCATCCTCAAGGGTCTGCCGAATGATCCGCATGATCTGACCATTGGCTTCGGCCCACAGCGCTTCTTCCTCAAGCTCGGGTTCCTTCATCATCCAATGCGCCAGTCTGCGCAACAGTTCAAGCTGCGGCCCGCCCCCCTCGAACCCGCGACTCCAGAGCCACGCGTGATCCGAGGCCAGCATCGCCACGCGCCCTTCGCCTACACGGTCAAGGACCAGCAAGGGCCGGTCATCAATCCCGGTCATCAGCAACTCGCCCGAGCGGTGCTTTACGTCGATCTGGCGCAGCCACGCGCCCCATTGTTCGGAATCCCCAAGGTCGGTCGTAACCGGATGGCGATGCCCCAGATCGGTCACCATCGGGACAAAGCGTTCCTCAATCACCCGCGCAGTTGGCTGCGCAGGCAGGATCGGGGCCAGAGGTGAGCGAAAGATACTGTCCGCGCTGGCAAAGTCAGGCCCGGCCGCGATCAGAACGGCTCCACCTTCGTTGATATAGTTGTTGACGTTGTCCAGATAGATCGCCGGCAGAATGCCCCGCCGCTTGTAACGGTCAAAGATGATCAGATCGAAATCGTTGATCTTTTCCAGAAACAGCTCTCGAGTCGGGAACGCGATCAGCGACAACTCGTCCACCGGAACGCCGTCCTGTTTTTCGGGTGGCCGCAAGATCGTGAAATGTACCAGATCGACCGAGCTGTCGGATTTCAGCAAGTTGCGCCAGGTTCGGCCTCCGGGATGGGGCTCGCCCGATACCAGCAGCACGCGCAGGCGATCACGAACACCGTTCATCTGGATCAGCGCCGTGTTGTTCCGATCTGTCAGTTCGCCTTCGGCTTCGGGCACCGTGAACTGAATGACATTGCGCCCGCCATGCGGAAGGCTGACGGGCAATTCCACGTCGACGCCAATGGGGATCGAGAATTGCTGAGGCTCGGCCCCGTCGACCGAGATTTCAAGCGCGGCGCTGGTCGCGCCAGCAGGGGCTGCGCCGCTATCCTCAACGCGCAGAGTCAGGGTCACCGGCTCGCCGATAATGGCAAAGGCCGGGGCATTGCGCACAATCAGGCGGCGGTCCCAGTCGGTGGCGCGCCCGGTTTGCAGCAAATGCATCGGTGCTGGCAGGTCCGGTGCCTGATCTGCATCGTGCACAATCCCGTCGGATACCACGAGAATTCCTGCAATCCGCGCGCGCGGCTCCTCGGCCAAGGCCTCGTTCAGCGCGGCCATGACCTGCGTACCTTCGTCGCCGTCACCATCACCGACTTTGATCCGGCGCAGCTCGGTATTGTCACGCGACTCGATCTCGGCGGCCAGTTCCTCGGCCGCCAGTGCGGTCTGCTCGGCCCGGTCCGAGAGGGTCTGACTGGCGCTTTCATCCTCGATCATCAACACGATGTCCGTCAGGGGTACGCGATCCTCGATCTGGTAGACCGGACCAGCCAGCGCCCCAATCACGACAAGGGCCGCCAATCCGCGCAAGGCCCACCCGGACAGCCCCCGCCACAGGGCCAGAACCACCCCGGCAAGGGCAATCGCGGCAATGGTGGCCAAAACGGGCCACGGGATCAGGGGATCAAAGATAACGGTTCCTGTCATTGTCCCAACCTGTCCAGCAAGGCAGGCACGTGCACCTGATCGGATTTGTAGTTCCCGGTCAGAACGTGCATGACCAGATTGACACCAAAGCGGTTGGCCAGCTCTCGCTGACGCTCACCTGCATAGCCGCGTCCGACGGGCAGCAACGCCTGACCGTTGCGGTCAACGGCCCATGCTCCGGCCCAGTCGTTGCCACCGATCACCACCGGCGTCACGTTGTCGTTGAGGTTGCGGAACGGCATCCCCTCGATCTGTTCGGCATCCAACGGCGCGGCCTCGACCCAAACCTCGGTTCCGGCGTAGCGCCCCGGAAAATCCTGCAACAGATAGAAAGCGCGCGTCAGTACGTGGTCGCGCGGAACAGGCTCTAACGAAGGGATGTTCAAAGGCGCGGCCAACTGCTGCAACTTGCGCCCATTGGGACTGGAGGCGCCAAATCGCGCCACATCCGAATCCCGCGTATCAAACAGGATCATCCCGCCCGAGCGGAGGTAAGCATTGAGCTTGGCATATGCCTCGTCGGACGGTTGCGGCTGCTGAGGGGTAATGGGCCAGTAGAGCAGCGGGAAAAAGGCCAGTTCGTCCCGTTCCAGATCAACGCCGATCGGCTCGGCCGGTTCGACAGACGTGCGATAGAACAGGGTTTGCGCAAGACCCCGCATGCCGGCACCCGCAATGTCATCGACCTGCGCGTCACCCGTCAGGACATGCGCCAGCACCAGTTCCTTGGTGGCGTTCAGGGCAAAATCGGTGTCCGCTGGTGACTGTGCGTCTGCTTGGGGCACAAACAACAAAACTCCGACCGCCGTGGCCGCGGCCTTGGCCAATCCCAACCGTCCCGACAGCGCCAGAGACGCAATGACGTCCACCGTCAGCAACAGCAGCGCAATGCTTAGCAAGATACCCCCGATGGGCGTTTCGGTACTGACCTCCTGCCCCTTGATGGGCACATCCGACGGCCAGACAGCGGGGCTGAGTACCGTGTCGCTGGTCAGGACATTCAGCGCCAGCTTTTGCTTGCCGCTTTCGTACAGCCCCGGACGCAGATCCGGGCCAATTGCACCGGACACAAGATCGACACCATCGACGCCCGACAGATTGCCGGCATCGGACAAGGTGCCAAACCCATCCATCACCTGAATGGGCTCCCACGTGGTGCCTTGCAACTGGGACTCCTGCCGAGACTTCGCGGCCGAGGCGACGGCCAGCCGATCCAGCATTTCGACAAACAGACCAGACAGGGGAAGGCTGGACCATTCTGCGTCAGCCGTCACGTGGAACAGCACAACTTGACCCAGCCCAAGCGCCTTGCGGGTCACCAGTGGCGTTCCGTCCGACAGCGATGCAATCACGCGATCCGCCAGATTAGGGTCTGGTTGCGCCATGACCTGCGTGGTGACAGATACATCTCCGGGCACTTTCAGGCCGTAAAAGGGAGAGCTTTCAGGGAACGGCGCCAGCCCCTTGGCCTCACCCCAGCTCATCGCGCCGCCGACGGATCGGCCACCGCTGCGCAGGCGGACAGGTAACAGGATATCTTCCTCGTCACGGCCCAGATCGCTGGCGGCCATGCGCGGCCCCGCAAACCGCAGCAACAAGCCGCCTTCTTCGACCCATTCGACCAGCGCCGATTGTTCGCCCCCTGACAGTTTGGCAACATCAGCCAGAACGATCACATCCGGGTTGGCTGGCAGCACATCCAGCAAACCGCCATCAACAAAATCCGCAGTCGGGATCAAAACCTGCGTCAGATAATGCAGCGGCGACAGCAGCTCCAACCCTTCGCGATTCAGCGTTCCGGCGATCAAGGCAACTTCGCGCCGCCGCAGGCTGTCATCGGTCAGCGTCACGGCCCCGGCAGACCGCTGGCCCTGAATTTCAAACCGCGTGATCCGGGCGCGCAGCTCTGACGGCAGGGCCAGTTCTATCTGGGCCTGGGTTTCGTCCCCTGCAAATTCCACCTCGGCGGATTGCAACACCCGCATCGCCCCGGCCGGATCGCGGCCCTGCGCCAGAACCGTGATGCGCTCAGCCAGGCCAGCCTCGGCCCGTTGCGCAGTCAACTGAATGACACCGTCCTGATAGCCAGCCGGCAATAACCCAACAACGGACGAGGGCGACTGATACACGGTCACACCCCCGCGCGCCTGCAAAGCCGTAAGCATCGTTTCACTGCCCTCAAAGGCCAGACGATCACTGAACCAGTGCGTTTCAAACCCACCATCCACCTGATCCATCGCGGCCAAAGCCTGTTCAATCTGTTCCGCCGTGGGCTGCCACGGCATCGGAACCAACCCCGGCAATCGACCGCTCCACGCCTCGGCAGCCTGGAATACAGGGACTTCGGGATCTGTCAGGTTAAGGATCGCGACCGTGCGCCCGGCGCGACCGGCCTCGGTCAGTTGCACGTCGATCTGATCCAGCGTCGAAGACCAACGGGTTGCGCCCGCCCAGCTTCCGTCCAGCACCAACATCAATGGCCCTGATCCGGCTTGCTCTCGCGATGGGTTCAGAACCGGACCGGCCAACCCGATGATAATCGCCGCCGCTGCCAGCATGCGCAACAGCAGCAACCACCACGGGGTGCGGTCCGAAACGCTTTCTTCGTCCTTCAACCCAAGCAGTAGCGTGACCGCCGGAAACAACCTGCGGATCGGCGCGGGTGGCACGGCGCGCAGGATCAGCCACAGGATGGGCAGGGTCAAAAGACCAAGCAACACCCACGGTGCGGTAAATCCAATACCCGCCAGAACCGTCATGCCGTTCCCCCGTCCAGCGCACGATAGAGCCACAACAGAGCCGCTTGTGCGCTGTCACCCGTGTGGTGCAACCCAAGTTGCCATCCGGTCGCCCGGCACAGTTGCGTCAGCGCGTCCTTGCGACTGGCGAGCCGCTCAAGATAGCGATCCCGCAGCTCTCCGGCCTTGAGGGTTTCGTGTCGCGCTGTGCCGCCAACGCTTTCAAATATGGTCCGCCCACGATAGGGAAAGCTCTCCTCGGTCGGGTCCAGAACCTGCAACAGAACACCGCGCACGCCCCGGTCGGCAGCTTTGGTCAGGGCCAGTTCGACCTCATCCATTGGCCCGAGGAAATCGGAAATGAAGACGGCGCGCGCGTGCGGGATCATGGCCCTGTGTTCGGGCGGGGCGTAATCGGCCTCGGCATCTTCGGACCATGCCTGCGCCAGCCGCACGATCTGCGCATTGCCGCGCCGGGGCGGAAGAGTTGTTCCGGTCAGGCCGACACGTTCCCCGCCGCGCACCAACAGGATCGCCGTTGACAGACCAAGCAGACGCGCCCGGTCCGCTTTGGTGTGCAGGGATTTGTCGGACGCAAACCGCATCGACGCGCCCTGATCGACCCAGAGCATCACCGATTGCGCAATCTGCCATTCGCGTTCGCGCACAAATTGCTGATCCCCCCGCGCAGATCGCCGATGGTCGATCATACGGCGGCTGTCGCCGATCTGGGCCGGACGGTATTGCCAAAAGTCATCACCCAGACCCGAGCGTCTGCGCCCGTGATCGCCCAGCAGAACTGTTCCCGCCAGATGTTCGGCGCGCGCCAACAGGGGCGGCAGCCGGGACGCCTCGGCCTCGGATCTTTCGCGAAGGGTCAGCGCGGCATTCACGCCGCGGCCTCGGCGCGGATCAGACCGGCGGCGGTGGATTCGATCAGATCGGCAAGGCTATCTCCGCGTGCACGCGCTGCAAAGTTCAGCGCCATCCGGTGGCTGAGGACAGGGCGGGCCATGTCCAGCACATCCTCGGCATTCGGGGCCAGTCGCCCTTGCAACATCGCCCGTGCCCGCACCGTCATCATCAGCGCCTGCGCCGCGCGCGGACCCGGCCCCCATGCAACGGTTTCGGCCACACGTTCCGACACGCCAGCCTCGTCCGGGCGGAAGGCGCGAACCAGATCAAGGATCAGCTCAACGACCGAGTCGCCAACCGGCATCCGGCGCAGCAGCACCTGCGCGGCCAGCAACTCCTCTTTGGTGAAAATCTCATGCGCGTCGTCTTCCTCGACGCCCGTGGTGGCCAACAGAATGTCACGCTCGGTCTGGCGATCCGGGTATTCCACGTCGATCTGCACAAGGAAACGGTCCAACTGCGCCTCGGGCAGCGGATAGGTGCCCTCCTGCTCGATCGGGTTCTGCGTCGCCAGCACGTGAAACGGCGTTCCAAGCGAACGGTCTTCACCAGCGACCGTCACCGTGCGTTCCTGCATCGCCTGCAACAGCGCCGATTGGGTCCGGGGGCTGGCGCGGTTGATCTCATCGGCCATCAGGAGCTGGCAAAAGATCGGGCCTGAAATGAACCGGAAATGGCGGCTGCCATCTTCTGCGGTGTCCAAAACCTCGGACCCCAGAATGTCGGCCGGCATCAGGTCCGGCGTGAACTGGATGCGATTGCCGTGCAGGCCCATCACGGTCGACAGCGTCTCAACCAATCTTGTCTTGCCCAGACCGGGCAACCCGATCAGCAGCGCATGCCCACCGCACAGCAGCGCGGTCAGCGTCAGGTCCACGACCCTCTCCTGTCCGATAAAGCGGCGGGTGATCGAGGACTTGGCCTCTTGAAGTTTCGATTCCAGCGCTTCGATCTCGGACACGAGGTCGGCAGGTTCGGTCATGACTTTCCCTTCCGTGGACTAATATGGTTGAAGTGTATCGCGCGAAAAGGAAATGGCAAAAGTAATGAGCGGACAAAAACCTGTGACACCTTCCCCTGATGGCATTGCGGCATCAGTCAAAGCCGCCAAAACCAAGGGCTTACCCCCTGTTCACCTGTGGAATCCTCCGTTTTGCGGCGATCTGGACATCCATATCGCCAAAGATGGCTCTTGGTCTTATCTAGGGTCACCGATCAACCGGTTCGAGCTTGTGAAGCTTTTTTCCTCAATTCTTAAGAAAGAAGAGGGGAAATATTACCTCGTCACCCCGGTCGAGAAGGTGGGAATCACCGTCGAGGACGCTCCTTTTGTGGCGGTCGATTTCGATGCTGCGGGCACAGGCGCGGCGCAGGTGCTGACTTTCACGACCCATGTGGGCGATACCGCTGTTGCAGGGCCGGACCACCCGATCCGCATTGTCATCGACCCTGAAACGGAAGAACCCGCGCCCTACATATTGGTGCGCGCCAACCTCGAAGCGCGGATCGACCGCAAAAGTTTCTACCGGCTGGTCGACATTGCCGAACACAATGGTGAATGGTTTGGCGTTTGGTCAGATGGGCAGTTTTTCCCCCTGATCCGGTCCGAGGACTTGCCGGATTAGGCCCGGCGCGCCACCCGACGGTCTTGCGCCAGCACTACGGCCACAGCCACGATCCCCGCGCCCAGCGCGCGGGTCCAGTTCCACTCGTCCCCCAGCACAAGCATGATCAACATCACGTAAAACGGCGCAATGTTGATGTGGAAAGACGCCAGCGCCACGCCGAGTTTCCCGACCGAGGCGATAAAGAACACCTGACTCAGCCCCATCGAGATCAGCGCATAGATCACCAGCATCCCCGCCTGTTGAATGTCGACCCGAGCTGTGGGGATGACGTCCAACCCCAACTGCCCTGCCGCGAAGAACAGAATGACGGCCACGACCAGCCCGCCCACGAATGTAATGGTACTGCGCCCGGTCTGGCTGAGTTCTGGAAAGTCCCGCGCGGTTGCCATGCTTGCCCAGCAAAACAGCCCCGTCGACACAATGGCACACCCCGCGCCCAGTCCCAGTTGCGCAGGGGCCACCGCGCTGGTCGCGATCAACCCTCCGACGATCGACACGACGACTCCGATGGCAAAATTCCACCGCAAGCGTCGCGCGCCCGTCGCCAGCTCAAGCAGAGTCGCAAACAAGGGCGCGCACGAGGCGATGATGGCAACGGTCACCGGGTCGGTCAGCTTCTGCGCCAGAATGATCAGGAACATCCCCGCCCCCAGCGTTCCTCCGACCAGCATCGCATGTCCCCAGCGGGCGCGCAGCACCCGAGATGGCCCGTCAAACAGCACCCAGATCGGCACCATCACCAACACCGCAATCGCAAGTCGCGCCACCAAAAGCGCGACCGGCGGCCAGCTTTGCAACAGCACCTCGGCCGCAGGAAACCCGGCCGCCCATGTCAGCATGCTGGCCACGGCCAAGCCATTGCCAGGTAAGGCAGAACTGCGCTCGGCAGACACAGAAAGAGTGTTCCCGCGCACGGGGTCAGGGCTCATTGCCATGGTGTCAGACCTTCTGTTGGAACGGCGACCGAAAATGATTCGCCGCATTGTCCCGAATGTCTCTGAATTGCATCGGGCGATCTGGCCGATTTTCGACAATCTGTCGTTTTCAGTCCCTTTCCCTGAAATCACCCGACAGCTATGGTCCGGTCACCAAATATCCGGACCTGCCAATGCCCAAATTTGCCGCAAATATCTCACTGCTTTTTGCAGAACTTCCCTATCTCGACCGGTTTCAGGCGGCGGCTGAGGCCGGATTTCAAGCCGTTGAGATTCTGTTTCCCTATGATCTGGCCGCGAAGGAAACTCGGCGGGCCTTGCTGTCCAATGGGTTGGATCTTGTCCTGATCAACGCGCCGCCACCGAATTACACGGGCGGACAGCCGGGCTATGCGGCGGTCCCCGGCGGCGAAGCGCGGTTTCAATCGGATATTCGTCGCGTGATGCGTTACGCCGATGTTCTGAAACCGGGGCTGATCCACATCATGTCCGGCTATTCCGCAGGGCCGGACGCGCTGGATTGTTTCGTGAAGAACCTGAAATGGGCCGCCGATTTCGCACCTAAGCAACAGTTCACGATTGAACCACTCAACCCGGTTTCACAACCAGACTATTTCCTGAACGACTATGATCTGGCAGCGGATGTTCTAAATCGCGTGGACCGTCCGAATATCGGCCTGCAATTCGACAGCTTTCACGCCCACATGATCCACGGCGACGCGCTGGACGTGTGGACCCGGTTCCACGCAAATGTGGTCCACGCCCAGATCGGGGCCGCACCGAACCGGTCCGAACCCGGGCAGGGACCGACAGATTTTCCCGCCCTGTTCAACGCTATCGACGATACAGGCTACAAAGGATGGGTCAGCGCCGAGTACCTGCCTTCGACACCGAAAACGACGGACAGTCTGGGCTGGATGCGCGCCTAGCACTGGAATTTTTGCGAAAAATCCCTCAGATGAATGGCGTGGAGTCCTTTAGGAATTAACCGATGATCCCTAACCGCTATGCCCGCGCTCTGTTCAGCCTGATCATGTCAGGCCTGATGTCTTGCATCGTGACGGGTATTGCGACGGTTAAGGCCATCGGGTTTGGACCCAGCACGATGGGCGACTGGATGGCATCGTGGGCCTTTTGCTGGCCAATCGCATTCTCGGTCATTCTGATTCTCGGTCCTGCCGTGCAACGGTTGGTCAATCGCCTGGTCAGGCCGCAGGACTGACGCGCTGCGAAGAGGGTCCATCGGACCTGATGAGAAGCGCCCCGTTGAACCTCAGTGCGCCTCGGCCCAGTTCGCCCCCTGCCCGGCATCAACGCTCAGCTTGACGTCCAACTTCACCGCCGGGTCCGATGCGCCTTCCATCACGTCGCGCGCGACACCGATCACCTGATCCACCGCATCTTCGGCCACTTCAAACAGCAATTCGTCATGCACCTGCAACAGCATTTTTGCAGGCAGCCCGTTAATGGCATCTGGCATCCGCACCATCGCGCGCCGGATCACATCCGCCGCCGTTCCCTGAATCGGCGCGTTAATCGCCGCCCGGCGCGAGAAGCCTGCGTGCGGCCCCTTGGCGTTGATCTCAGGCGTGTGGATTTTGCGACCAAACAACGTCTGCACATATCCATGCTCTTTGGCAAAGGCGACCGTGTCGTCCATATAGGCTCTGATACCCGGGAATCGCTCGAAATACCGGTCGATGAACCCCTGCGCCTCGGCCCGCGGAATGCGCAGGTTGCGGGCCAGACCAAAGCCCGAAATCCCATAGATCACACCAAAGTTGATCGCTTTGGCCTGACGGCGGATGTCCGGCGTCATCTCGTCCAGTGGCACGTCGAACATCTCGGACGCGGTCATGGCGTGAATGTCCAACCCATCCGCGAACGCCTGTTTCAGCGCCGGAATATCAGCGATATGGGCCAAAATCCGCAGCTCGATCTGGCTGTAGTCGAGGCTGACCATCACGTTACCCGGCTCGGCGATAAACGCCTCACGAATGCGGCGGCCTTCTTCGGTGCGCACCGGAATGTTTTGCAGGTTCGGATCGGTCGAGGCCAGACGGCCCGTGTTTGCCCCCGTGATCGAGTACGAGGTATGCACCCTGCCCGTATCTGGATTGATATGGGTCTGCAGCGCATCCGTATAGGTCGATTTCAGCTTGGAAAGCTGCCGCCAATCCAGCACCCTGCGCGGCAACTCATGCTCGGTGGCAAGGTCTTCCAGAATATCGGCCCCGGTCGAGTACTTCCCGGTCTTACCCTTCTTGCCGCCCTCAAGCCCCATCTTGTCGAACAGAATCTCACCCAGTTGCGCGGGTGAGCCGACATTAAAGGTCTCACCGGCCAGTTCATGAATTTCAGCCTCTAATCCGGCCATTTTCTGCGCAAAGCTGTTGGACATACGGCTCAGGACATCGCGGTCAACCTTGATGCCGTGCATTTCCATTTCTTTGAGAACCGGCACCAGAGGGCGTTCCAGCGTCTCATACACCGTTGTCACCTTCACCTGATGCAGTTGCGGTTTGAACAGTTTCCACAGGCGCAGCGTGATATCCGCATCCTCGGCGGCATAGGCGGTGGCCTCATCTATCGGCACCTTGTCGAAAGTGATGGCCGATTTGCCCGAGCCCAGCAGCGGCTTGATCGGGATCGGCGTGTGGCTCAGATAGCGCTCGGACAGGGTATCCATCCCGTGCCCATGTTCGCCGCCATGCATGGCATAAGACATCAGCATCGTGTCGTCGATTGGGGCCACTTCCACGCCATAGCGCGCAAAAATCTTGGCATCATATTTCATGTTCTGCCCGATCTTCAGGATCGACGGATCCTCAAGCATCAGTTTCAGCAGTGTTAGAGCCTCATCCAGCGGCATCTGCCCTTCGGCCAGCGCATCTGACCCAAACAGGTCATCGGCGGCCCCGTCCCGGTGCGTCAGTGGGATGTAACAAGCCGAACCCGCCTCAACACACAACGAAATACCTACCAGATCGGCAATCATCTCGTTCAAACCGGTAGTCTCGGTGTCAACGGCCACCCATCCGGTTTCATAGGCGCGGTCGATCCACACCTGCACAGCCGCCGCATCCCGCACACATTCGTATTTCGAGGCATCGAACGGAACCGCCTCGGCCTCTGATACAACCTCGGGCGTGGTGGCTTCCGGGATCACAGGAGAGTCAACGCCAAGCTTATCGGCAATCCGCTTCGTGAGGGTGCGGAACTCCATCTCGGCCAGAAAGCCCATCAGCGCGTCCGGCTCGGGATCTTTCACCTCAAGATCGTCCAGTGTGAAATCCAGAGGCGTGTTTTCGTCCAACTGCACCAGTTTCTTCGACAGCTCGATCTGGTCGCGCTTTTCGATCAGGGTCTGGCGGCGTTTGGGCTGCTTGATCTCTTCCGCGCGGTCCAACAGGGTTTCCAGATCGCCGTATTCATTGATCAGCAAGGCGGCAGTCTTGACCCCAATGCCCGGAGCGCCCGGCACGTTATCCACCGAATCCCCGGCCAGCGCCTGCACATCGACCACCCGTTCCGGCCCAACGCCAAATTTCTCAAACACGCCATCGCGGTCGATGCGTTTGTTCTTCATCGCGTCCAGCATTTCCACGCCGTCGCCCACCAACTGCATCAAATCCTTGTCGGAGCTGACGATGGTCACCCGCCCGCCTGCCTCACGCGCCTGCACCGCAAGCGTCGCGATGATGTCATCGGCCTCGTAGCCTTCCAGCTCTTTGCAGGCGATGTTGAAGGCGCGCGTCGCCTCGCGGGTCAGAGGCATCTGCGGGCGCAGATCCTCGGGCATCGCCTCGCGGTTGGCTTTGTAAAGGTCATAGAGGTCATTGCGGAACGTGTGCGAGCCTTTGTCAAAGATCACCGCCACATGCGTCGGCGCATCCGGGCCATCATTCCCTTCGACATATTTCTGCAGCATGTTGCAGAACCCTGACACCGCCCCGATCGGCAGCCCGTCAGACTTGCGCGTCAGTGGAGGCAGCGCGTGATAAGCCCTGAAAATAAAGGCCGATCCGTCGATCAGATGAAGGTGACACCCTTTTCCGAAACTGCTCATGCGCGCTCTCCCTGTCGGTCAGATGTGGTTCTGCCACAGGGACGCGTAGGAGGCCAGTCAAGAACGTGGGTTGACGATCAAACCGATCCCGCGGGGCCTTGGACTTCGCTGAACGCTCGGGCTGCCTTATCCCAATGCAATCCGGTCTGCGTGGCGATCAACTGCATCTGCTTGTTCAGGGACCGATCGTTCAACCGGCGACTCAGGCTGCGCAAGGGCACAAGATTACGCTCGCCATAGCCGTCGATCAGGACAAACATCGGTACATCGTCGCGCAGACCGTAAACCACGTTCTGCGCATGGATATCCCGGCCCACAATTTGAAGATCAAACAGCTTTTGCACAAAGCTGTTCAGCTTGGCCAGCGTCTCGGGGTCAAGCGGACCTTGCGCACACAGCGCCTTGAGGTCATGCGCCAGTGCACCGTCCGCGCCATCCATCCGCTCAACCACAACCCCCGGCCCGACATCTGTCTGCACCACGCCAAATGATCGCGCCAAAGGCAGCCGGGCGACATCAAGCCCGCTTTTCAACGCGGCTTTCATCTCGCACTCCAGCTCTTTCAGCGCGTTGCGATAGGTTGAATCCGGCAACAAACGCCGCACCAGCCGCTTGGAAAACGACCGATTTCGCCGTGTGCGCGGCCGCGTGACCTTAACCAGCAAGTCAGGGTGATCGGGGCAGGCGTAAACATTCCGGTGCCCGCCCGTGGCCACAAGGTCATGATCCGTCAGGTGCAACAGGCGCACTGAAAAAGGCATTTGGGATCCGTTTCAAAAAACACAAAACTAGGGGGCTTGGTACACCAAATCCTGCCGAGCGTCAGCCTCTGTAACAGTTTTGCGTCAGAAAGTTAATCCTTGCCCTTCAGGACATATTTGCAGTCGCAATAGGGACATTCGACCCAGCCGGTATCTTCGGGGATTTGCAGCCAGACACGCGGATGGCCCAACGCACCTTCGCCGCCATCACAGGCAACTCGGGTGGATTCCACGATTTTGGTTTCCGGCGCTTCGATGGTCACGGCTGGCGATCCTTCTTCGGTTGTCGGCCTCGCGGGGCATATATCACTGCGTTTATGAGCGATGCGCAAACCGGGGGCAAGTGCCGCATGCGCGATGCGGCAATCAGGATCATCGGTGGTTGGCAAAGGCATGTAGCTGCGCCCTCAAACAGGTTAAATGCGGTCGATCCGGGCCTGGTAACAGTTGTTTCGCGCAGACCGAACGTGAATATAGGCGACATCTGACCGGGCGAATATCCCCTCAACCGCTGTCGAGATGCCCTGCGCCGGGGCAATCACCCCGGTGCCATAGACAATCCGGTCGTCCCCTCCATACCCCTTGATCAGATAGTCGGGCGCGGTGGTCAGGATTTCGGGCATTGCGTCGCCTTCGTACGGTCGCACGGGCTGCTGCACAAAAAGATCGGGCCGGTTTCTGCGTAAGAATGTGTCTCTAAAAAAGGGCGATACGCCAGTATCAACATGCCTTCGCCCTCCGGGATGTTCTGCAAACAGTGCCGGCAGGGATTGCCTGCACCGGTTGAAATGGCCCGTTCGGGGGCTGTGCTGTAGGCGTCCGGCCCACCGGCTTGGAGGGCGCGCACCTCGTCGGTGGGCAGTGCAGTGATCTTGAACATGTCAGGCCTCTCTTTTTGCCCACCCTGCCCAGCGTCGCAAAGCCAAGCGACCCGTTTCCTGCGCAAAGGACTCGAAAAAGAACAAAAGGTGAATATAATATGGAATCGCCATGTATGCCGAGCTGTCGATCACGTCGAATTTCACCTTCCTCACCGGGGCGTCCCACCCCGAGGAGTACATGGAGCGTGCCGTCACCCTGGGCCTGCCCGCCATCGCGATTGCCGACGACAACTCGGTCGCCGGGATCGTCCGCGCCCACACCCAAGCGCGCGAGATCGCCCGCAAGGTGCGCGAACGGCTAGAGTGGGAGGCGCAGAACACCTCTGTCGGCCCGCCCTGCCCCGATCACATCCCCAAACCGCCCTCGTATCCGATCCACGCGGTCCCCCGCCTGATCCCTGCCGCGCGGCTGATCTTTACCGACGCACCCACCGTCACCGCCCTGCCGCTGAACCGACAAGGCTGGGGCAACCTGTGCCGTATCCTGTCCGCAGGCCGCCTGCGGGCTGAAAAAGGTGACTGCATCCTGCACCTGTCCGACCTGATGGAGTTTTCCGACGGTCTCCACCTGCTGCTCTGGCCACAGGCGACCCGGTCACAGGGCGGCGCGGACGCGTGGCGGACACAGGCGCAGCAGTTGACGCGCCGCTTTGCCGGGCGGATGCATCTGCTGATGCATCCCAGGTATGACGGTGCGGATACCACATATTTTCCTTTATTAGAGACTGAATCAAAGCAACTCGGCATCCCCACCCTCGCCAGTGCCGCGCCGATGATGCACCACGGCACCCGCCGCAAGCTGGCCGATGTGCTGACAGCCATCCGCCTGCGTCGTAAGGTCGATGATCTGGGCCGCAATGCGCTGACCAATGGTGAACAGCGCCTGCGGTCCGAGGCCGAAATGCTACGTATCTTCACGGGTCATGAGGGCGCTGTCACCCGCGCCCATATGCTCAGCGAGCAGCTCACCTTTTCACTCGATGAGCTGCGCTATGAATACCCTAGCGAGGGCAGCGAACAGGAAACCCCGACCGAACGCCTGCACCGCCTGGCGCATGAGGGGTTGAAATGGCGCTATCCGGCAGGCGCGTCAGAGAAAGCGCACAAAATGCTGGCGCATGAGCTGACCCTGATCGGCAAACTGAAATATGAACCCTATTTCCTGACCGTCCGCGATATCGTCCATTTCGCCCGCTCGCGCGGCATCCTGTGCCAAGGGCGCGGTTCAGCGGCCAATTCGGTGGTCTGCTTCTGCCTCGGCATCACCGAGGTCAGCCCCGAGATGGGCACGATGGTTTTTGAGCGTTTCGTCTCTGAGGCACGGGACGAGCCCCCCGATATCGACGTCGACTTTGAACATGAACGCCGCGAGGAGGTGATCCAGCATATTTATGACCGCTATGGCCGCGAACGCGCGGGGCTCTGCGCCACGGTCGTGCACTATCGCGGTAAGCGCGCCATCCGTGAGGTCGGCCGCGCGATGGGCCTGACCGAGGACACCATTTCGGCACTGTCCTCGCAGCTCTGGGGGTTCTTCTCGGCCAAGGGGTTGGAGGCCGAACGGATGCGCGAAATCGGCCTCGACCCCGAAGATCGACGGCTGAAACAGACTCTAATGCTGGTCTATGAGATCGACGGCTTTCCCCGTCACCTCTCGCAGCATGTGGGCGGTTTCATCATCACCGAAGGACGCTTGGACGAGCTTGTCCCCATCGAAAACGCCACGATGGAGGACCGCACGGTCATCTGCTGGGACAAGGACGATATCGACAGTCTGGGTATTCTGAAGGTCGATGTGCTCAGCCTTGGGATGCTCACCTGCATCCGCAAGGCGTTCGACCTGATCACGCAGCACCACCAGACGGGCTATACCCTCGCCACCCTGCCGCCCGAGGATCCGGTGGTCTATGACATGCTGTGCAAGGCGGACAGTGTCGGCGTGTTTCAGGTGGAATCACGCGCCCAGATGAACTTCCTGCCCCGGATGCGGCCCCGCAATTTCTATGATCTGGTGATCGAAGTCGCCATCATCCGCCCCGGCCCTATTCAAGGCGACATGGTCCACCCCTATATCCGTCGCCGGAACGGAGAGGAGGAGGTCAGCTTCCCCTCGGACGCGCTGGGCGAGGTGCTGGGCAAAACGCTGGGCGTGCCCCTGTTTCAGGAACAGGCCATGCAGATCGCCATTGTCGGTGCGGGGTTCACCCCGGAACAGGCCGACCGGCTGCGGCGATCGCTGGCGACGTTCAAAAAGCACGGCAATGTCAGCGAATTCCGCGCGCTGTTCCTGCGCGGGATGAAGCGGAACGGCTATGACGACGACTTTGCCGAGCGCTGTTTTTCCCAGATCGAGGGCTTCGGCTCCTACGGCTTCCCCGAAAGCCACGCGGCCAGCTTTGCGCTGCTGGTCTATGCCTCGGCCTGGATCAAATGCCACCATCCGGGCATCTTTGCCTGCGCGCTGCTGAACTCGCAACCGATGGGGTTTTACGCTCCGGCGCAAATCGTGCGGGATGCGCGTGAACATGGCGTACAGGTGCGCCCGATCTGCATCAATGCAAGTTTCTGGGACAATGTGATGGAACCCGACGGTCATGGCGGGCTGGCCCTGCGGCTGGGGTTCCGCCAGATCAAGGGCTTGGGCGAGGAAGACGCCAGTTGGCTGACCGCCGCGCGCGGCAATGGCTACCATCAGGTCGATGACGTATGGCGGCGCGCGGGGCTTGGCCCTGCGGTGATCGAACGGCTGGCCGAGGCTGATGCCTTCGCCGCCTGCGATCTGACCCGGCGCGAGGCGTTGTGGCAAGCCAAGGCGATTGCCACCGCGAAACCCCTGCCGCTGTTCTCGCAGGATCTGGAGGGCGAGGCGCTGGATGAACCCGAAGCCTATCTGCCGCAGATGACTTTGGGCGAGCAGGTGATCGAGGATTACGTGGCCACCCGCCTCAGCCTCAAGGCGCATCCGGTGGCCCTGATCCGGCATCTGCTGACGCCCGAGCCGCGCGACAAAACCACGCCTGTTGCCTAAACGCACAGCCGGGTATGCCCGAAACAGAGCCGAAACCCGAGACACAGATGACCCGACCCACCCTGCCGCCGCGCTTTCCCGCGACACCGGACCAGATCAACGCACAAGTCCGCGCCTTCTATGCCCGCGTGCGCGAGGATGCAGTGCTGGGACCGGTCTTCAACAAACACGTCCACGACTGGCCCGCGCATGAGGACAAGATCGCCGCCTTCTGGCGCAACGCCATCCTGTTTGAGCGCAGCTATGACGGTAATCCGCAGCGGGTTCATGTTGAACGTCCAGACGTTCAGCCCGAGATGTTCGCCCATTGGCTCGACCTGTTCGAGGAGGTCGCTGCCCATACCCTACCGCCTGAAACCGCCACCCCGTGGGTCGCGCTGGCGCGCAGAATCGGCGTGGGGATGAAGGCCGGGGTGCAATCCGCGCGCCAGCCAAAGGACGCGCCGCCGATCCTGCGATGACCACAGATCATGGCGGCTTTGCCATGTTAGCGATAAAATAAGGGCTATGCGCCTCGCCAAATTGGGTTTAATCAACACAAAAGACAGCCCGGGGAATTGGTCCGCGCTGTAATGGCAGATCGCCGCCACACCGACCCAGTGACCGAGACCACAGCAATGAGCACTCAGAACACCACCCTCCGGGGACTTGGCTATGCGTTTCTTGGCTTTGCGGTTTTTGCCAGCCATGACGCGCTGATCAAGGTGCTGGGTGGCACCTACTCGGTGATGCAGATCATCTTTTTCGCCACGCTTTTCTCGTTCGTGCCAATGGCGGTGACGATCCTGACCGACCGCACCACCGGGAACTTCCTGCCGCACCACCCGTGGCTGGTGCTGTTGCGGTCCGGCCTGATGGTTACGGCAATGTCCTGCGCGTTCTATGCCTTTTCTGTCCTGCCACTGGCCGAGGTGTACTCGCTGCTGTTTTCCTTCCCGCTGATCGTAACAGTCCTGTCGATCCCCATTTTGGGAGAGGTCGTGCGCGCCCAACGCTGGGCCGCCGTCGGCGTTGGTCTGATCGGCGTGCTGATCGTTTTGCGCCCCGGGGCGACGGACATCACGCTTGGCCATCTTGCCGCCCTGACCGCTGCGTTTTGCAGCGCGTTTGCGTCCGTTCTGGTGCGCAAAATCGGGAATGAGGAACGCTCGGCCGTGCTGATCCTCTACCCGATGCTGCTGGCCATCGCGGTGATGAGTCTGGCCCAACCCGCCGTCTACCTGCCGCCCTCGCTGTTGCATCTGGCGATGATGGCGCTGGTTGGAGTGTTTTCAGTCATCGCCCAGCACCTGATCATTCTGGCCTACCGCGCTGCGCCCGCCGGAGTCGTCGCACCCAGCCAGTACAGCCAGATCATCTGGGCCACGCTGTTCGGCATGATCTTTTTCGGCGAACGACCCGACGGCTGGGTCGCGGTCGGGGCCAGCATCATCATCGCCTCCGGCGTCTTTGTCGTCTGGCGCGAGAGCCGGGCGAATACCTCATCGGTCAACACTCCGGTTCTGCGGGTACGCTCACCTCGGTCGGATACGGGTGCATCGCGGCCGGGGAAATAAATCTCTCTCTTCAAACTTCCCCACATCTGATCTTGAGATCGCCGTTTGTACCGCTCTTGTCAAAACGGTCGATGGCCCGCACCAAATCGCTCAATCTTTTGTGCCCGTATGTTTGTGCGTCAAAGTCTGGATAGATATTGCCCTGCTGACTGCCGACGACAGCAAGGCGGTCGGTATTCCGTGTTGTCAATTCAATCCCTCAACCTGAAATAGTATTCTCGAGGGTGAATGTAAGAACAAAAGGGGCGAGCAAAAGCCCGCCCCGTGAATTTATTTTAGCTTTATCAGTATACTACGACCGAACGGATGCTCTCACCCTTATGCATCAGGTCAAACCCATGGTTGATGTCGTCCAGACCCATGGTGTGCGTGATCATCGGGTCGATCTCAATCTTGCCGTCCATGTACCAGTCGACGATCTTGGGCACGTCGGTCCGGCCCCGCGCGCCACCGAAGGCCGTGCCGCGCCACGACCGCCCGGTGACCAGTTGGAACGGACGGGTCGAGATTTCGGCCCCCGCAGGTGCCACGCCGATGATGATCGATTCACCCCAGCCCTTATGCGCCGATTCCAGTGCGGCGCGCATCACGCCCACATTGCCGGTGGCATCAAAGGTGTAGTCACCGCCGCCCTTGGTCAGATTGACCAGATAGGGCACCAGATCGCCCTCGACCTCGGCCGGGTTCACGAAATCGGTCATGCCGAACTTGGTCGCCATCTCGACCTTGGCAGGGTTTAGATCGACGCCGACGATCTGATCGGCCCCGGCCAGACGCAAACCCTGAATCACGTTCAAGCCAATACCGCCCAGACCGAACACGATGGCGCGGCTGCCGATTTCCACCTTGGCGGTGTTGATGACGGCTCCGATACCGGTGGTCACGCCGCAGCCGATATAGCAGATCTTGTCGAAAGGCGCGTCCGGGCGCACCTTGGCCAGCGCGATCTCGGGCAGAACCGTGTGGTTGGCGAAGGTCGAGCAGCCCATGTAGTGCAGGATCGGATCACCATCCAAGGTCGAAAAGCGCGACGTGCCGTCGGGCATCAGACCCTTGCCCTGCGTTTCGCGGATCGCCTGGCACAGGTTGGTCTTGGGGTGCAGACAGTATTCACACTCGCGACATTCGGGGGTGTAGAGCGGGATCACATGGTCGCCCGGCTTTAGGCTGGTCACACCCGGACCGACCTCAACCACGACTCCGGCACCTTCATGGCCGAGAATGGCGGGAAACAACCCCTCTGGATCGGCACCCGATAGGGTGAATTCATCCGTGTGGCAAATACCGGTGGCTTTGATCTCGACCAGAACCTCACCCGCTTTTGGGCCTTCAAGGTTCACTTCCATCACTTCCAAAGGTTTGCCCGCCTGAACGGCGACGGCGGCGCGGGTACGCATTGTACTTATCTCCGTGTCTGATTTGCCCCGACCCTGCGTTAATTGCAGGGTATTTTCAACTATGCTTTCGTGACAGATTGGCTAATTGTTTGATATTGCAGTAACGACGTTGTCAGTAGGAGAAACGCCAATGCATCGATTTTTTCCCGCGCTGGTCCTGTTGGCAGCCTGTGCTGAGACACCCGCGACCGAAGACGCCGCGACCCAACCCGAAGCCGCTCCGGTTGATTTGGCCTTCTGTCAGGGCGAGGCATTTTCCGATTCCGTCGGCCAACCGGTCTCGACCATTCAGGCGCAGTTGCCGGAACGGTCGCGCGTTCTTGGCCCCGATGATATCGCCACGCAGGATTACCGCATTGACCGGCTGAACGTGTACATCAATGGCACAGGGATCATTCAACGCCTGACCTGCGGGTAGGCGTGGACTCGGGGTGTGATTCTCGGATAAGAACAAAATGGGAACATTTTGATGTCTGCCGATGCCCAAACGCCGAATACTCTCACTCTGGTTCCCCCGCCTGGGGGCTGAACGGCTGGTCCGCGCTGCGCGGGGGCTGCAGGATGGGCCTTTGGCTGTAGTGGCTGAACAGTCAAACATGCAGGTTGTCACCTCGCTGAATGATCAGGCGCAGGCCGCCGGGTTGCGCGTGGGTCAGCCCGTGCGTGATGCCCACGCCATGTGCGCCGCCCTGATCACCCGCCCCCGAAACGCCCCGGCCGAGGCTGCCTTTCTGACTGCGTTGCGCCGCTGGGTGGGCAAGTTCAGCCCGTGGGTGGCCGAGGAAGCCCCGGATGGCTTGATCGTTGACCTGTCAGGCTGCGCGCATCTGTTCGGCGGGGAAGAGGCGTTGCTGAACGTGATCGAAACCGACTGCGCCGATATGGGTCTAAGCGTACAGATGGGCATCGCCGACACGCTGGGTGCGGCCTGGGCGCTGGCACGATACGCGGGGCAAGAGGCCACATCCGACCGCAATGGCGACGCCATCAGCCAAGAGGCCCGCGCCACCCGCGCCCGTGCCACCAAGCGGCGGCACTGGACCAAGGGCGGGGCCGCACCGCAGGTGATGGCATTGGGCGGGGGCGCACGCATTGCGGCACCGGGGCAATCTTATGGCGCGCTCAGCCCCTTGCCCATCGCGGCGCTGCGGCTTGAGGATCAGGTGGTGGCACAGTTGAACCGTCTGGGCCTGCGCCGGATCGGGGATTTGCTGGGCCAACCACGCGCGTCATTGGCGCGGCGGTTCGGGCGGGGGCTGGTGTTGCGGCTGGATCAGGCGATGGGCAGCGCGCCCGAGCCGGTCTCACCCGCGCGCGCGCCACATCACTTTGCGGTGCGGATGACTCTGCCCAACCCGATTGGCCTGACAGAGGATGTGATGGCCGCGATCGACCGGGTTCTGCCGACGCTCTGCACCAAGCTGGAGGAGAAAGCGCGCGGGGTACGAACATTGCGGCTTGAGGCGCATCGCGCGGATCAGGCAGCCGAGGTTATCGAGGTCGGTCTGGCGCGTCCGACTTATGACAAACACCGCATTCGCCCTTTGTTAGAGATGAAAATTGACAAGATCGACGCGGGCTATGGCATCGACATGTTGCGGCTTGAGGCGGTGCAGACCGAACCGATCCACGCCCGCACCATGACGGGCCATGCCGAGGCACGCCGCGCCGTGCGCGAGCGGCTGGACGGCAACACCGCCGTCGAGGATCTGATCGGCAAACTGGGCGCGCGGGTCGGGCTGGAGGCGATCACACGGCGACACCCTGCGGCCTCGCACATCCCCGAGAAGACCGCGCAGACACTGGCCGCCGCATGGTCGGAACCGGCGCGCGACTGGCCTGCGCCGCCGCGCCCGCGCCCCTTGCAGATGTGGCAGCCCGAACCGGTAATGGCCCCGGACACTCCGGACGTGCCCAGCGCCTTTCGTTGGCGTGGGCGCGACTGGCAATTGGCGCAGGCGACCGGCCCGGAACGGATCGCGCCGGAATGGTGGCTGGACGATCCCAACTGGCGCAGCGGCGTGCGCGATTACTGGGTGGTGGTGACCGAACAAGGGGAACGGCTCTGGCTGTTCTACGGACATGGCGGCACCATGTCAGCGGGTTGGTTTTGCCACGGTCAGTTTTGTTAGAGTCTATTTTCCGCGAAAAACAAGAATATCTGGCAGATAGTCGATCAATCGGATCACCCAGGAAAACGGAGCCGGGAAATCGGTGCGGAACCGACGCCGCGACATCGCCTTGACCACGCGCGCGGCCGCATCCTCGGGCGTCATCAGCATCGGCATCTTGAAACTGTTCTTCTCGGTCAGGCGGGTTTTGATGAAACCCGGGTTGACGATGCGCACCGTTACGCCGGTTCCAGCCAGATCGTGTCGCATGGTTTCCGCCAAGGAAATCAATGCCGCCTTGCTTGCCCCATACCCGATAGCGGCCGGCAGGCCGTGATAGCCCGCCAAAGACCCGATCAGGGTGATCTCACCGCGACCGGCTTGAACAAATCCCGGGACAGTTTCCCCCAACACGCGAACGGCACCCAGATAGTTGACATCGCTCATGGCCAAGGCCGCTTCGGTGTTCCAGTCAGGACTGCGCATCGGATAATAAGCGCCCGCATTATAGACCAGCCCATCGACAGGCCCGGCCTTGGCAACTGCGCCACGAACAGACTCTAAATCGGTTACATCCATCGGAATGGACCGGGCATTGGGAAGCGCTGCGCAGATTTCGTCCAAACGGTCCGCATTGCGCGCGGACAGGATCAGATGCGCCCCCTGACGGCCAAGCGCGTCGGCCAGAGCGCGCCCTAACCCTTCGCTTGCGCCGATAATCCAATAGGTTTTTCCATCAAAGCTGCTCATGCGTCGACCGTTTCGTTCCGTGTGATGCTTTTACGGACGCGCCAAGGCAATGGATCACGCGCCGGGGCCGGAAATGGGCCTCAACGCCTAAAGATTTTGCAGTGCTCATAGCTGAATTTCTCATAACCCGATTGATCCACCCCGGCCCAGTCTGCGTATCTTATTGTAAAATGTCACATAACGAGGCTTGAATGTTCGATGAATCCCGGGGCGTCCGGAAAAAAATCGCAGTAATTGGCGCAGGAATCTCAGGTCTCTCCGCAGCTTACTACCTTTCAGAAAACAACGACGTGACCGTCTTTGAGGCCGAGCCCAGACTGGGCGGCCACGCCAGAACGGTGATGGCGGGAAAGAATGGCGATCAGCCGGTGGATACCGGTTTCATCGTCTTCAACTATGTGACCTACCCCTATCTGACCAAACTGTTCGATGAGCTGAATGTTCCCGTCATCAAGTCGGAAATGAGTTTTGGCGCGACAATCGACAATGGCCGCATCGAATACGGCCTGAACAATCTGCGCACGTTGACGGCTCAAAAACGCAATCTGGCGCGTCCGGCTTATTACAAGATGATCGCGGACATCCTGCGGTTCGGCAAAGAGGCCCCCATTGCCGCGCAGGACGATGACACCACTATTGGTGAGCTGGTCGACCAACTGCGTCTGGGTCACTGGTTCCGCCACAACTATCTGATGCCGATGTGCGGTGCGATCTGGTCGACCCCGGTCGAGTTCGTGGATCAGTTCCCGGCGCGGTCTCTGGTGCAATTTTTCCGCAACCATGCGCTTTTGGCCAGTGGACGCGCCAAACAGCACCAGTGGTACACGGTCAAAGGCGGCAGTATCGAATATGTCCGCCGCATAGACGCCGCCTTGCGCGGGCGCGGCTGCGACGTCCGCCTGGCGGCACCCGTCGATCACGTGAAGCGCGATGATTCCGGTGTCACGGTTCACAGCCAGGGTCAGATCGACCAGTTTGACGAGATCATTCTGGCCACCCATTCCGATCAATCGCTGGCCATCCTTGGCGACAGCGCGACACCGGCCGAAAGGGACGCTCTGGGCGCGATCCGGTATCAGCCGAACACCGCGATCCTGCATTGCGACCCCGGCCAGATGCCCCGGCGACGCGCGTGCTGGTCCAGCTGGACCTATCGCTCGCAGGCTGGAAATGTGGGCGTAACATATTGGATGAACCGCCTTCAGAACATTCCCGACAGCGATCCACTGTTTGTATCGCTGAACGCGGGTTCAGAAATTCCTGCGGATAAAATCTATGACCAGGTCGAGTTCGCTCATCCGGTGTTCGACAAGGAAGCCCTGAAAGCCCAAGGGCAAATCCGCGAGATGCAGGGACAGAACCGAACCTGGTTTGCCGGAGCTTATAACCGGCACGGTTTTCACGAAGACGGGATCGCCAGCGCGATGCATGTCGTCGGGCTTTTGAACGGCGCCCCGCAAACCCTCGGAGCTGAAAATGGCATTCTTGCAAAAGATCCGGCCATCCCTGTCTCAGCGGATCTGTGATACGTCACGCGCTGCGCTGGTCTGCCTTGTCGTGCTGATACCGTGCGGGCTGGCGGCCTCGCCGATCTCGCAAACCCTATCCAGCCCGCAGCAGATCGGCAGCGCGACCTTCCGGTTTCTGGGCATACCAGTTTACGACGCCCAGCTTTTCACCCCGAACGGCGCGGCGTTCAGTTGGGACGCCGATTTTGGCCTGAAGCTGACATATCGGAAGACGCTAAAGCAAAAGGCTCTGGTCGAGTCCACGTTGGAGGAGATGGCGCGACAGGGAAACCCCGCGCCGTCGCAAAGCGCGCTTCAGCAGTGTTATAAGGCGGTCGGTAAGGGCGATAACTATATCGCCATATCCGAAGGCCCCAACAAGATTGGGTTCTGGCGCAACGGCCAAAAGACCTGCACCCTGTCCTATCCCGGCGCAAAACGCGCCTTCATGTCCATTTTCCTTGGCGCAGACACGCGAAGCGCCAGCTTTACCCGCCAGTTGAAGGGGCAGTGATGCTGTACCCGCGCGTCAGTCTCTATGCGCTGATGCTCGCTGCGGCGGGTATTCCGCTGTACATTCACCTGCCGCGTTTTGCTGCCGTCAATCTGGGCATTGGGCTGGGGGTCATCGGAACCGTGCTACTGGTGATCCGTCTGGTGGACCTGATACAGGATCCTCTGATCGGCTGGGCCATAGATCGTTGGCCGCGGGCGCAGGCGCTGTTTGCGACACTGGCCGCACTTGGCCTCGCTGTTGGATTTCCATTGCTGTTTTCCCTGCCCGATGGGGCAAAACTGTCTGTGTTAGTGTCTATCTTGATACTTCTCTTTTCCGCCTACAGCCTTGGGACCATCCTTCTATACGGCCGCAGCGCGACGCTGGCGAAACGCGCGGATGCCAAAGACCTGATGACCCTTGCGGCCTATCGCGAAGGCGGGCAACTGGCCGGAGTCGTTCTTGCCGCTAGTGCACCCGCCCTGTTTGTGGCTTTTGGCGCAAGTGCGCAGGGCTACCCTGCCTTCGGTCTGTTTCTGGGTGTTCTGGCAATCGTCACGCTGGTTGTGACCTTTCCCATCTGGCAGCGCACCCCGATCACCGGTCAGGGATTGTCGCTTACCGGGCTAGGACAGTCCGGAGCACTGCGTCTGCTGGCGCTGGCACTGATCAACAGCTTGCCCGTCGCAATAACCTCGACCTTGTTCCTGTTTTTTGTGGAAGACCGCCTGCAACTGCCCGGCAAGGCCGGTCCACTGCTGATCCTGTTTTTCCTCAGCGCCGGGGCAAGCGTTCCGCTTTGGGCACGCCTCAGCAATAGAATTGGTCCGAAACAGACTCTGATGATCGCGATGCCACTGGCGATTGCGGGGTTTATCGGCGCGGCCTCGTTATCCGCCGGAAACCTGACAGGATTTGCCCTGATCTGCCTTGCCTCAGGCGCGGCGTTGGGCGCGGACATGGTCGTGCTGCCCGCGATGTTTTCGGTCGCCTTGACCCGTGCTGGTCTGAACGCGTCCGCTGCGTTTGGCATTTGGTCTTTCGCTGGCAAGCTGGGCCTTGCGCTCGCGGCCTTCTTCACTCTGCCGTTGCTGGAACGCAGCGGCTTCACACCGGGGCAAACCAATTCGGCGGCGGCGTTGCAGACGCTCAACCTCGCCTATGCCGTTCTTCCCTGTATCCTGAAACTCGGCGCGTTCGGAATGGTCCTGACGCTGCCAACTGAGGTATCAGCCAAATGACTCTCGTTGCCGCCCTTCTACTCGCCATCCTCGCCTTTCTCATCGCCAGAGGCCGCTTTCTGAGCTTTCGCGCGCAGTCGCCTTCGGACTATGCCGGGACTGGACCCACGTTCAAAATGAAAGAGGCTCTCAACGGGGAAATCCTGTCCGAAGGGCTGATCTATGGGCCCAACGGCAAGATGTCGAACAGCTTCGTCGCCCGCATGGTCGGGGAATGGGACGGAAACACTGGAACGCTGTCCGAATACTTCACATATTCCAATGGCAAGGAAATGGCCCGCAAATGGTATCTGACACTGGGCACCGGGAACACCTTTACCGCAACAGCGGATGATATCGTGGGCGAGGGGAAAGGCACGATTTCGGGCGCGACCGTCAAACTGACCTATCGCATCATGCTGCCCGAAGACGCCGGAGGACATACGCTGGATGTTACCGACTGGATGTACCTGACCGAAAACGGGGTGATCATGAACAGGTCCGAGATGCGCAAATTCGGCGTAAAGGTCGCTGAACTGGTCGCAACGATGCGCCCCGCACCCGAGGCAAAGGCCGCCCATCTGAACGGCGCGAATGGCTATGACAGCGCGTCAGAAGCGAGGGCGGTTCAATGAACTGGCGGCGCTTTGTGATCTCGGCGATTGCGATTGTCGGCGTGACCGTTCTGGCATCCTGCTCGGCCAAGCCGCGCGTGCCCAAAACCTTCTTGTCTGACCGCCAGTTGAACCTAGAGGAATTTTTTGAAGGCAAGACCGTCGCATATGGCCAGTTTCAGGACGTTCTGGGCAACGTCCCGCGCCGGTTCACCGTCGACATCGACGGCACATGGGACGGTGAAACCCTCACGCTGGTTGAGGATTTCGTCTATGACGATGGGGCCACGGAACAGCGGATCTGGACGCTGACCAAAACGGGTGAAGACACCTGGACCGGCACCGCACCCGGCGTTCTTGGAACCGCCAGCGGAGTAGAGCGTGGAGACACGTTCAACTGGAAATACAAGATCGACCTGCCCGTCAAGGACGGCACGATGCGGGTCAATTTCGATGACTGGATGTGGCTGCTGTCGGACAATCGCCTGCTGAACCGCGCCTATGTCTCTCGGTACGGCGTCCGGCTGGGCGAAGTCATTCTCTTTTTTGAAAAGAAGTAGAAGGTTGAAACAAGAAAGGGCGGGTCCGAAGACCCGCCCTTGAACCTTGATGGTTCAGGTCAACTTAGAAGTTGAACTGAGCACCGAAGTCAGCACGGATACGGCCATCGTCGTCGCCGTCCTTGATTTCGCCGACTGCGCCGCGCAGCGATGCACCGCCGCCCAGGTCGTAGATGGCGCCAACACCGATGTTGCGGGTGTCGTCGTCAGCCGAACCGTCGCCGTAAACCAGCTGCAGGGTGGTCGCTGCGCCCAGGTCGTAAGCAACCGAGAAACCGTATGCGGTGCCGTTTTCTGCGTCGTCGATGACGTCATCGTCTGCAACGAACAGGGTGCCGTAGAAGTCGCCCAGTTCAGCGCCCAGCGTGAAGACGGTCAGGCTTTGGTCTTCGCCGTCAACCAGATCGGTCTGACCGTAGGCCAGCGATGCGGTGATGTTGTTGAAGACGTAGCTTGCGAAGATGTCCCAACGGTCTGCGTCTTGCGGTTGACCCGCCAGAGCCAGGGTGCGCTGGTCATACGAAGCACCGAACGACAGGTCGCCAACTGCGTACTGGAAGAACACGCCGTTTGCGCCCGAACCGGTCGAGCTGTACTCGAGGAACGAGTAATTAACGCCCGAGTACTGACCCAGGAACTGTTCCAGGCCCGGCTCGGTACCGAAGTAGTCACCCAGGTTGTCGAACGAACCCGAGACGTTGCCGGCGTCAACACGCAGACCGCTGTAGATGACCGAGAAACGTGCGCCGTTCAGACCGGCTTCGTTCTGCTCACCATTGCCCGCGTCGTCGTCAGCTTGCAGACGAACACGACCCTGGAATTCAACGCCGCTGTCGGTTTCGACGTTTGCGTCGATGTTCAGACGGAACCGCGAGACCAGGATGGTGCTGTCGGTGTCAACTTCTGTGGCTACCGCGTCAGGGTCAGCTACACCGTTGGCTCCGCGAACGATGTCTCCGCTTGCGGTGGTGGTGAAGTTCGCAACTGTACCCGTGCGATCTTCTTCATAGCCAAGACCGAAACGGCCGTAACCGCTGAACCGGATTTCCGCTGCGGCAACGCTTGCGGTTGCAAGCAGCGCAGTCGATGCAAAGAGAACTTTTTTCATGGTTAATCCATAAGTTTTTTGAGAGGAGTATAGCCGCGCTAGAGCGGCTGCCCGCGTATTCGTTCAAATTCGTCATGCGCACAATGGACGCGCACAAATTCTTTCCCTCGGCGTCGGATTCTGTTGCAACCTTGCACATACCCATAGCCCACACCGCTGAAACCTAAGCGCATGTTTTCATGGAGTTTTTCCTGCATCCACGCGATTGTTACAAAAAGTTGACTAAAAAAATATGATACCCCCTCTTTAAATCACTTTGGGACTACCAGTGTTACGCCAAATCGGAGTTTGTGATCACAAGCTTATAAGGCGGAGGACATCGTTAAAAACAAGATTCGTGGCGTCGTGCAGCCAGAGCGACAGTTCGACTGTCGCAGCGGGTAAGACGCGTTACGACGAAAGAGTCAGAGCATAGTCAATTACTCGTATAGAAAAACGACAACTTGCGGCTCGCACCGCCTGGCGGAGGTGGAAATGGAGACGCCGCGCGCACCTGTGCCTTGGCCGCCCGGTCAACCTCGGGTGATCCTGAACTATCAACCACGTCGACCCAGGCCAAGGTGCCATCTGGATTAATCTCGAAAAAGACCTGCGCAAAACCCCGAGCTGACACGAACACGACCGGTGCCCTGTTGAGATGCACCAGAACCCGTCCCGCATAGTTGGTGGTGTTCGAGTTTCCAGGGCCGCGGCCACCAGATCGGGTTCCGGTATTTCCCGAAGTGAAAGCGTCAATCCCCCTCCGCTGATAGGTCGTCAAAGGTGACTCGATCTCTTGGGACGGGAACTGAAGGTTGCTGAAATCCCGCGCTCCGTTCGGAACCCCTTGCCTTTGTGTGGCGGCGCTGCGTTCGGGGCGCTGTGGTCGTATCGAAGATGTCACGGCCAGCTCCGAGGCTTCGTCTGCCGTTTCCGGGTTTGATGCATCCGGTACGTCCGGTTCAACGGTCTCACTTTCCAGCGGAACAGCCGGTACCGTCGAAACCTCCGGGACAGGAGCCACTTCTGGCGCTGGTAACGCAGCGAGTTGCTGCGAGGGTTCGACCGGCTGGGCTTCATCCGGACCGGCTGCGGAGTCAGGCTCACCTTGCGGCGTTTCAACCACCTCCTGCGGCGCGACAGGCGGTGTTTCGTCGATGTCCTCGCTGGCGGTTTTATCACCATCGGACGTGCTCTCGGTTTCGGCAACGTCAGGCTCGACCGGTTCGGTCGCCACGGGGTTCACCACCTCTGCAGAGCCCAGATCAGGCGAGGGTGTAACTTGCGGGTCCTCCGACGCCACGAGCGCTTCGCTGACGGGGACTTCCGGCGGGTCCGGGGGTTCTTCGGCCAACGGCTCAGGGGCTTCATTCGGTTCTGGTTCAACCGGCTCAATGCTGTCTTCGGCCAGCTCCTCGAACGAATTCCCCAGCTCGACCTTGTCGTCCGGGCTTTCACCTGCCGGTTGCTCGGCCAGTCTTGGCGCGGTGAATGTCAAACCCGTCACGTGCAGAAGCAGAGACACAAGTATGGCGACAGCCGCTATGACGACCGATCGCCGGATCATTCCAGCGCCTTTTCAGTAACGACATACACGGACGTTGCACCCAGCCTGCGCAAATCCCCCGTCACCTCGACCAGACGCGGACCAGAGGCCGCCCGGTCGGGCACAATACGTACCGCTCCGGGTTCGCGACCGTCCATATAGCTTTGAAGGTCGATGTCCTTGCCGCGAAAGGTGATCCGACCGTCCCTGTGAAGAACAAGCGCGTCCGGCGGCTCTCGCCCCTGAAGGTCCGATGTGTCCACGAGATTCAGGTCGGGATCAAGCGGCGACGCCACGGTTCCCGCGATCAGAAAGAAGATCAGCATCAGAAATATGACGTTGATCATGGCAATGGTAGAGTCGCGCTTGCGGCGAGGGCGTTTGAAACGGATCATTCCAGCACCAGAACACTAAGCCCATCGCGTCCGCGCAGCCGGACCAGCAGGTCAACCAATCGCTGCGCCGTCGTGTCGGGGTCAAGGCTGACAAGGACCTGCCCTGTTTCCACCTGATCGCCCAGCTCATTCAATGTTATCGGCGCACCGTTCAAATCCAGCCGTTCAGCACCGAGTTGCACGAAGTGCCGTTCGACCTGTGCTTCGGAAGCGGACCCGCCGCCTGTCGCATTGCTCAGCTCGATCTCGCCATATTTGGAGAATGTCGAGGATAGCATGAAAAACAGCAGCAGCAGAAAGATCACGTCGATGAGCGGAGTCATCGACAATGGCCTACGGACAAAGGGTGCCCGGTTACGCATGTTCAGGCGCGGCTAGCGCGGCTTTGGTCTCGGCCGGGTTGGACATACCCTGACCCGGCACCAGCACCGTGCGCAGCGCCTTGTCCGCGAAAACCCGTTCCCGGGCTGTGCGGCTTTCAAACCATGAAAGAACCATCGACGTGGGCATCGCAACCGCAAGTCCGACCGCCGTTGTCACCAGCGCGACCCAGATGCCTCCGGCCAGCAAGGATGGATCAACCGATGACCCCGCAGACTGAAGGCTCTGGAAGGCTTCGATCATCCCAAGCACCGTTCCGAAAAGCCCCAGCAGGGGCGCAAGCTGCGCCACCGTGTCCAACAGTCGGAACCCGCGCTCAAGCCCGGCAAGTGCAAGCCCCGCTTCTGCATCCAGTCGTTGATCAAGACCGGGCGTGGCAGGTGCATCCATAGCGGCCCCAACCAAGGGGGCAAGATAGCTGCGGCTTTCCGCCAATCGCGCCCGAGCACCCTGCGTGTCGCCGTTGTCCCACGCAGCCAGCGCCTCAGACAGAACACGGTGGCGACCGACACCCGAAGCCGCAAACTGCCATAGTTTGTAAAGGGTAACCGCAAGCGTCACCACGGACATTGCGATGAGAATTCCGACGACCGGCCCGCCAAGGGCCAGTATATCACGAAGGGCGATCAGCGGGCTCATCCAAGCAACTCCACATCTGTCCGGCTATTCAGCTTTAGCGCGTCATCGCAAAGCTGACTGTCTGTCCCGGCAACAACACAGGTGTTTGCCCCATTGATCAACGCTTGGCCCAGCCCATCACAGGTCAGACCCGGCAAATCAAACTGGCGCACTCGAGGCCGGTCAACCGGCAGGTCACGGAAATTGAACAGCGACAAGCGGACCACACTGCCGGACGCATCGAAAATCACCGTTTCAAAACTGACCGAGTCGATTGCCTCTCCGGTCTTGTTGTCGACCAGAAAGGTAAGCCGGCAGGCACCCTCGACATCCTGAACGGTATTTAACTCCATCAAAAGGCCGGACTGCGCCGCCCCTTCGGATTGCGCCTGCGCTATCATCGGAAAAGAAACGGTTATCGCGGCAAGAGCCAAAAGGCGAAACGTCATTTACGCGCTCCCAGTTGTGCAACACAGGCATGGACGACCGGCGCGTATCGCCGACGCTTTAACCGTCATATCCAAGACGAACAGAGCGCGAAAGGGCAACCGACGCCATTGTGATTAAAGGCACAAGACAGATGTTTCACAAACCAAAGCGCAGGGACCGTGCGCAGGGGTCCAAGGCTGAATGGAGTAGCACGAATGAAACCGGTCTAGCGTCACTTGCCCAAGATTTACTGAGACGGCTCCTGGGCTTGATAATTGACCATTGCGCAGGCAATCAGCCATTCCATCACGTTGGCCTTGATGTCGTGCTCTGACGCTTTTGCGATCGTTCGGCTTTCAAATATCTGAGCGTATATCGGCCAGGCCAGTTGGTCAGCCGGATAGATCGACCCTTCTGTCTTGTGGCGCTCCCATTCATACAATGTGCCGCCTGTCACTCCAAAGCTGATTAGGCCAGGAATAGGCGGTTTTCCCCTTCCGTCGAGATACAGCGGGTCGGCATAATCCCTATGCCCCAACCCCTGAACGAAACTCACATTGGAAGGATTGCAGCCTAGTCCGAACCACATGCCTTCGATCACGGCGTCCCGCATTTCAGCCGGAATCTCACCATTGGCTGCGTAGTACAGCGCGTAGTGCGCAGCCCTCCAGTTCGAGCCCGGCCCGAAACGAAGCCATCCAAGACCCCACGGGTATGTGGCCGTACTGTGCAGCCCATAATCACGACCCATGCGTTCCGAGTTCTTGATGCGATTTACTGTCCACCATTTGATAGCATTGACGATATCGGGCTTGGTGGGCCTGCCTTCCTTGGCGGCCTGCAGATATTCGAAATAGGAAAATTGAAGGACTTCCCGTTTTATGTACTCAATCGGCTCGTCCGACATCGGGGCAAAGGGATTGTTGTCCTCAAATACCTTCTGGGCGGCTGCGTCTCCGCTGGCGCGAAAGACACCTGCCGCAGCAGCGACGCGCGCCCGTGAAACGACGCTGACCCATCTTTCGCGCTCTGGGTCGGGTTCTTGTTGCGCGGTCGTATCCTGAGTCTCTGACGCCTCCTGCACAGGTTTGGAAAGCGCGCCGTAGGGATCCTTGGACAGAAATTCCTGTTCTGCCCAATTCCATGCGCGCAGAGATTCCTGTATGAGCTCATCGCCAAGCGCGTGGTCGCCGCAGACCTGTTTGATCACAAGCCCAAGCTTTGCCGCACTGCGTGCAAACAGATATCCAGCCCAATCTTCCGGCCCGTAGCAGTAGGTAATCTGAACGGGATTCCACGACACAGAGCCGAAAATCCCAGATTTTGAGTACTCAACACCACCGCTGACTCCGCCGTCTTCGCGCTGTGTTCTGCGCCAAAGCGAAATACCCCAAAGCGCCTCGTGAATGAGATCAGGCAGAACCGTTTCTCCGTCACCCCGATCCGAGTCATTCTTACGCGCCTTGACGCTGTCGTCGGCAAAGGACCTGCCGCTTTCGGGGATGTTCAGATCCAGAGAACGCGCATACTCGAACGTCTCGATGATATGAGCCATGTGATAGATGACTTCCGTATGCTGAATACGGCGATCCCAGTCTCCGGCGTCGTGCCAGCCCCCCCAGGCGTTGGGATTAAGGTGCTCGGACCAAGCTGCTGTTGCCCCCTGCGCACCGCTGTTCCCGTGGGGTTGTTTACGCAGCGCCTGGTCTGAACTGGCCTCACCGTACCCGTCGGTCTTATTTCCGATCAGCACATCCGTCTGCCACACCAGCAAACCGTCTTCGGGGTGGCCGTTGCGAGGGCGCGTTCTGCCTTCTCCGTATGGTTCGGCAATTTCGCAGCCTGACCGCTGATGAAAATACCATCGCGCCACCAGCCTAAGCGCCTCGGCATACGGAGCGGCCGAAATCTTGAAAGGGAATGAGACTCCCAGCTCATTCACTTGCAAACGGTATTCGCCTTCACCATTCAAATCCGAAAAGTCAGCCTCGTAAATGTCACAACCGTTGAAGTTGTCCTCGCCCCGATGCGGCTCGGTCGCTGGCTTTGCCAATTCAAGCGTTCCCGTGCGCACAACCGTGCCATCTTGTTCGTTTATGACGCTCCACCCGGTTTGGTCTGAAAGGATTGCATCCGTGTTACCGCTGTTGCCGTCCTTGTCATGCCCCCACCACTCTCCGACATATCCCTTTTTGGGTCCGGTCAGCGGGTATCCGGCGTGGCAGACATGTACGGCTTCGCTGAAGGCCGTTTTTGACTTTTGGCTTTCGATTTTTGAAACGGATGGGCCTTCCACCGAGATGGTAGCGCCGTCCGGCACCGGTCGATCCAGAATAAATGTCAGGATGTGCCGCTTGGTGCTGTCCCAACGGCCCACATCCAGAGCCACAGTGCGAATTGGAACGGATTTGCGATAGACCACCAGGACGTTGGCTGCTGCGCCGTCGACGAGAACCGTCCATTTCGAGGGCTGGTCCGCCAATGATCGCTTCTGGTGCGGTTCGGGTCCGGTGCGAAAGCCTGACAGCCTGCTTCCCGGCACCTCAGTCGGCCAGGCCATGAACAACTGGGGCTGCGTCACGTTCGCGTCGCCCGAGAAATACCCCTTCTGCCCATTGAGCCGGCCGACAGAGCCGAACGAGTCGTAAGGATCAGGAGCCCATTCCCGCGTGTCACCCGCTTTTACCTCGACACTCTGCGGGTGATCAAAAAGCGTGTCTACCAAGGTGACCTGGACGATGTCACCCCCAACAAAGCTGATCGCGGGTTCCACCGAAATACCCGGATTCAGGACTGAGGCCAACGCACTGGCGAAGGGCGCGGCAAGTGCCAGCGCGGTGCCCTGAAGCAAAATGGCACGTCTAGAAAACGTCATCTGCCGCATCCTCCTCTCGGCTCAAACTCTGTGACCCTAACTTATTTCCCTGTTCGCTCCAAACTCTGCAAAAAGCGCCAGATCAAACGGGGGCGCAAAAGGCTGTCAGGGTACAGAACGGCCCCGCAAGCACCTTCAAAAAGGGCGGTCGACTTGCGCCCGTATTGATATTGATTGCGGACACCCGACCAGAACACGTCGATCTGTCTGGCTCGCAAAAGGGACCCGAGGCGCGGACCAAACCTTTCCTTCATTGACGGGTTCACTGCCACTTTCTCGATACACGGCGCGCGATGTGCAAAGACCGGGCCGCGCGCACGGAAATTCGCGCCACTGGAAACTTGCCGATAGTGCAACAGCGCCGGTCCCGGAACTACGGTGAAAACACCCAGAAGGGCGACGCGGCACCAGAACTCCCAATCCTCGCCATTGACAAGGGCTTCATCAAACCCGCCGCTTTGCCGCGCGATGTCCGTCCTGAGAGCCAACGCTCCTCCGTTGACCACAAAGTTCTTTCGCAGCAACGCGGCCAGTTGATCCTGCGCGGGAACAAGCTGACGGTTATCCGCCCCCCGCATGGGTTGCCCATTCACGTCTATCCTCTGCACACCCGCCACCGCCCCGACCGCGTCGTTTGTCGTCAGTGACGATTGGAATTCGTCCAGCGCCCGCTGATGCAACAGATCGTCGGCGTCCAAGAAAAGCACGAAACGACCCTTGGCAAGCTCTAGCCCCATGTTCCGAGCCGCACTGACGCCTTTGGCCGGACCTGCCACCGCACGAAACCTGCTATCCAGTTGCGCAAAATTGTCAGCGATCTGGCGCGTCCCGTCCGTTGACCCATCGTCGATGCAGATGACCTCGAATGCGTCAAAGGTCTGGTCGCGCACGCTCTGCAGCGTTTCCTCAAGAAATCGTTCCATGTTGCGCGCGGGAACAATGACCGAGAACACTGGGTCCGAGGATGCCCGAGCCATTCTCATCCCTCCTCTACCCGATCGACCTTGACGGCCGTGCTGCTGTATTCAGCGAAGTTGAAATGCAACAGACCTGCGACCATGCCTGCCCCCCTCAGAATTTCGAGCCAACCCCGATACCATCTGGCCCGAGAACCGAAGCCAAGGCAGAGGCACATGATCCCGCCCCACCCAAGGGCCGCAACACTTTTCGCAGCGCGCAGCGCAACGCCCTGCCGCCTGATCAACGCAATTCGGCTTAGCGTATTGCCCATGCGGAACCACCTTCGACCCAGCCAACGCAAGGTCGTCCGGTTTTCGGGCACGTCATCCCAGACCAGCGCACCCGCAGCCGCCCTGATTGTTCCGCCACTGGCGCGCAGTCTCGTGAAAAATTCCTCGTCTTCACCGCCGGTTATGTTGAAACGCGGGTCGAACCTGAATCCCCGCTCACGAATGACAGAGGCATCAACCATCGAATTGTTTGTTGCCGCAGACACCAGCTTGGCCCCTTGGTCATAAGGACCCATGCGAAACAGGTTCAGCGCCTCGATCCAATCCGGTGGCTTTTGCCGGTACCGCGGCTCAACCGGGCCTTGGACAGCCACGGTGTCTGGCAGCCCCATCGTATCCAGCATCTGGATCAGCCAGCCCTCAGACGCCTGTTCGTCATCGTCAAGAAAGGCGATGAAGTCCGCATCCATCGGGGCTTCGCTTAACGTTCTGTTTCGCGCAGACACAATTCCACGCTCGTATTCAAAGACATAAACAACCGGCCAACGACTGAGCTGCTGAATATCGCCCAGCATGTCGCTTGCGGGCGTTTCGGGGGCGTTGTCGGCGATCACAAGTGTCACCTGAACATTGCGACCCTGCATGTCCTGCCCGTTCAGACTTTCAATGAGGGATTGCAAACCCTGCGGCCGCAGAAAAGTGGCGACACAAATGGCGACATGCGGCGCAGCGTTGTCCCGACGGCCAGAGGTCATCGCTGCTGCACCTCGCTGATCTCGCGGCTCGGGCCACTTGGGCCAACGCTGTCAGAGTTTTGAGCCGCCAATGATCCCTGCATCGTTATCCCTTATGCTCGGCACTGTCCGGCCGCATGTCGCTCCAAGTGGACCAGGGCAGGCTTTGGCGGCCGGTCAGTTCCGCCACATATTCCATGTCGGGCCTGAACTGGTTCGCAAGCATCTCACGTGTCTCTGACGTTGGCGGTGGGACCATGATCTTCAGATGCTGCTTGTTCATCGACAGCACCTGCTTCAACCCCGGAAGGGCTTTGAGTTTTTTCACCCCACCTTCCATGCCCAGAGATCGCATAACATCGCCTCCGAAACGCAACGACTTTTGAAGAGTCTGGTTCTTGTAGGTGACGTTTTCGTGAAATCTTTCTGAAATCGCATCTGACCCGGATCCGGGCGAAATACCAAGATGCTTGCAAATTTGGTCATACGACTCGTCTGGATTTGCGGCGACTTCTTCCGAGAACAAAACCAGCAACGCATCCCGGTCAAAATAGGTCAGCCAGTTCTTCAGGTTTGCCTTGTACTGGCTTTGCTGCACATAGGCGGGGTTGCGCGCCAAACCTGCTTCAACCGACGTTGACGGCGCAATGTGGCCCTTGCGAATTTCATGCAGGTGATTGGAAAAAACCCGCCCGATCGGATCCCGGAGGATGCAGATCAGCTTGAGGTCCTTGTTATAGTCGCGGGCGCGGCGGGGCGCGTCAGAGCTGAAGAAGTAGGTGGGCGAACACTCTCCGCATAAATTATCAGGAGGGGAATCTGCGAAACAGCTTTCGTACCACGTGTAGCCGCGATCATAGTTCGCCGTGAAGAAGTTCAGTTCCTTGGCTTCGTTCGTCGTTACGGATTCGTGCTCTGAAAGAACATGGTGCAGCCAAGTCGTTGCTGCCTTCTGCGCACCAATTCCTATGAAGTCCACCTTCGCCACACAAAATCCCCTATGAACAAATCAACCTACAAACACCGCTGGCAAACGTCGGGATATTCTGCTTGGCCAGCCTTTGCGCACCTCATCACCGCTGGGTGCGTTTGAACACATCTTTCTTCAGGACAATGCCCAGCGCGCGTGGGAACCTGTTAAAATGCCTCTTGCGAATATGCCCGGGACCGGTCGCGGTGCGATGCAGCCATTCTAACCCAATTTTCTGCATCCACACAGGCGCGCGCGCGTAATCTCCGACGACATAGTGAAAACAGCCGCCGCAGGTCACAACCCAGGCACAATGCGTCAATCGGGGCGCGATACGGGTGGAAAAAAGCTGTTCCTTCGGTTTGCCCAGCCCAACCCAGAGGATGTCAGCCTTGCTTGCATTGATGTCATCAATGACCGATTCGACTTCGGATTCATCAAAGTAACCGTTTCGCCGACCCGCGATTTTCAGACCGGGATGAAGTTCGGTCAGCTTTTCGGCACAGGCGCGATTGATCTCTTCGGTGCTGCCCAGAAGATAAAATCCCACGTCGTTCTCGGCAGCCGCGGCCGCGGCGGAATGGATGAAGTCGGTTGTTGCGGTGCGCTCTGGTATTGCGTGCGACCCACGCTTCAACTTGGAGGCCCAGACCACGATCTGTCCGTCAGCGTGAACGATGTCGGCCGAATCTATGACCTCGGCGAATTGCGCATCTTCGTCATAAAGCGATATGCCGTATGCGTTGGCATCGAACACCGTCAACGCCCGCTGGTTGCGGCCGCTTCTGCGCCCTTCGACATCGTCCAGCATGGCAGAGGTCAGCTCAGCGTCGCTGACCAGCGCGACGGGCATTCCTGCTACAATCGTATGCGACAAACGCTTGTCGATAATCTGATTCATCTCACAACCAACTCGTCAAAATAACAAATACGCGCACAGGTTATCAGTATTGCCGATTCTCGCGAATACCTTCTCACCGCATTGCCAAGTTTATCGGTGCACATGGGACCAAAACGGCAATTGGGCCTAATATCCTATCTTTTAGTCGCTAAACGTGGTTTTCTAGGCCCATTGTTGACGCCAAATGTTGTTTTCACTGTTGATTTAGGGCCACTCGCCGTATGTTTGGACCTATCCATACCGCACGTTGTTATTAGTTATGACTGATCAGTATCGCAGAGGATTGGACGTGGAACTCTCGGGGGTGGGCCTAGCTGCGGCAGGTGACCCAGAGCTTAGAACGCTGTCCAACATAGCATGGGCCATCAGACGTTCGCTGCCGTGGGTCGTGGCACTTGGGTTTATCGGCGCGGTCATCGCTTATGTTCTGACTTACACCTTGGACACAAAATATACGTCCAGTGCAAAAGTCATGATGGAGACGCGCGTTCAGACCGAAACGCAGTTCACGCCGCATGTTTCGGGCCTGCCGCTGTCGCTAACTTCATTGGAAAGTGAATTGGAACTGCTGCGTTCTACGGATCTGATCGAAAGCGTTGTTGACCGGATGCAGCTACAATCGGACCCGGAATTTTCCGGAGAAGGCACAGGCGTCAACCTGTCTCCAATCACGTTGGCGCGCCAGATCAAGGACAGTTTGGTCAGCGCCTTGAGCGGAGGCGAACAGACTGAAACCGAGCTGGGCTCTGAAGAAGAACTGCTCCGCGAAACGACAATCGAGAACCTGTCGCAAGCCACCCGCATCGAACAGGTGGGTGAAATTTCGGCAGTTTACCAGATCCGCGTTACGTCCAAGTCACCACAAAAGGCCGCCGACATCGCCAATAACCTGGCGGGTGAATACCTGTCGAACCTGACCGCGATGAAACGCAATGATCTGGGGCAATCTCAAAGTTGGCTAACCACCCGGATCGGGCAATTGCGCGAAGATCTGAACAAGTTGAGTTCCGACCTCGAAACCCATTCTATCGAAACGCCTTATTCCCCGGATGAATACGCGACCATCAAGGCGCAGCGGATTAAATCCGAAAGGCGAGCGGCGCTTGCTGAAAAGGAACTGGCCCGGATTCGGGAACAGGCGAATACAATCCAAACCCTTCGGGCGCAGGGCAAGTCGCAGGACGCGATTGAGTTTGCGACCCAGATCGGGATGTTGCCCCCGGATATCAGCGAAGCGACCGGGTCGGAAGAGGCGCTGCAGCGCCTGAGCGCGGCGCAGGACATCGCCGAAAAGCGGGTAGAGCAGTTGGAGAACCAGCTGAACGATCTGACGCGAAGCATTGAAGTTTTCAAAGAGCAACAGGCCGAACAGGTCCAGCACGATTCTGTCACCAAACGGATTGAAAACGAAATTCTGGTTACAGAAGCGATTTATCGTGACTTTGTATCCCAGCTTGGACGCCGGGCGGAACAGGGCGATTATCTGGACGCCGGGGCGCATCTAATCGAGCGGGCGCGCGTATCTGTCGATCCGTCAGAGCCAAAACGGTCGCAGACATCCATCGCAGTTATGTTCGCGATTATTTTCCTTGGTCTGGTCTGGACCGTACTCCGCGAAATCTTTCAGAAGCGGCTTAGAACCACACACGAATTTGAAAGTGCAACCGGGGTAAAGCTGTCGGCCATCCTTCCTGAAATCAAACATGTCCCGCAGTTTGAAGCCTTCTTCACCAGCGAAGGCAAGCTGGACCCAGAATTCATGCGCTACGGAAAGAAACTGCTGGCCAGCAGCGATGTCGGGTTGCGGTCGTTGCGGCAACAGGATGAACCTTCATTTTCGCAGGCTGTCGAGTTCTTTTCAAAGAGCCTGGATGGTAAGCCCAACCAGAACTTGCCGAACAATGGATGTGTGATCTTCTCTGGGGCATCCGCATTGCCGGACGAAGGTAAAACGTCTTCTCTGTTGCTGATCGGGTCTGTCTGCGCCAAGACCAAATTCAGAACTTTGATCATTGATTGCGATACCGTCTCATCTGCGTATCAAGACCTGTCGCAGCTTTCAGTCGACGAACTCAAATACTGCACGTCGAACCCTGCGTCTTTCATGGATCACATAGTTGCAACCCCCCAAGACGGGCTTGATATCCTGCCGCTTGCGGGCAGTCAGGATACGGGCACGCAGGTCGCTCTGGTGGAAGAATTCCTGCGGTCTCCGGGATTCATCAATCTGTTGATTGCCTTGTCGGATGTGTACGAAGTCATCCTGCTGGATACTCCGCCCCTTCTGGCAGCCGTGGAATCTGCGTATCTGTCCCAGCTTTCTCAGCGTGTCATTCTGTTCACCCGGTGGAACAAAACGCACAGAAATGCCGTTTACCAGGCAATTCGAGAGCTGGACAACGCTGACGTGCGACCATCAGCTTTGGTGGCGACGCGGGTCGATATGAAGCAAGCCAAACGGTATGGCGACCCAAATCTTGGTTAACGAAATGCGGTTTGCGCGATCCGTTGGCCCCAAACGCCAAGGCGCGCTTCTATTTTGCGGCTTTTTTGGCCCCCAAGATCCGGCGCGAAAATAGAAAGTTGATGATCATCCCGGCAAGGGTCGATGGCACCAAGGCCAGAACCGGATAGGCACCAGCTATTTCGTTAAGCCGGATCAACGCGACAAATACCGCGTAATTGACCGCAAGACCGAAACTCATGGCCAGAACGTAGCTTACGAACTCTTTCAAAGTGGGGCGGCTTGCCGTTGTGAACGTGTATGTCCGGTTCAGGTACCAAGTTGTCGTAACCGCTCCTAAGAACGAAAAGATACGCCCTATCTCGGGCGGTAGGTTCAACAGTTCGGTTGTAATCAACAACAACCCAGCGTCCACGAGGAAAGCGACCCCGCCGACAATCATGAATTTCAAGAACTCTGAGGAAGGCATTTTCCGAATTCCGCCCCCGCAACTGATATTAGCTTCCGCACGTGATCCCGTTTCGCATGCGCCCCACAAAGCAAAGCTGGAGGATCGCAGCAAATTGGTCTCATCAAGGGTTAGAGCTTTGACCCTTATGTCAATTTTTCTTTTGGCATATGTGATTATCTGGTATCCCAAAACATATTCTGTCAATCCATGAATTTTCGATTTTTTGGAGGAAGGATACTGTGTTTAAAGAGGAAGTGACGTCAAATCTGCAGGAAGGCATCCCGGATCATGTTGCTTCTGATGACGCGTATCGGATTGCAGTCATTCTGCCCTGCTACAACGAAGAAGCCGCAATCGAACTCACCGTTTCCGAGTTCAAGACCGCGCTGCCGGATGCAGACGTCTACGTGTTCGACAATAACTCGTCAGATGCCACAATCGAAGTCGCGCAAAAGGCAGGCGCGACCGTCCGCTCCGAACTCAACCGGGGCAAGGGCAATGTGGTCCGGCGCATGTTTGCTGATGTTGAGGCCGACGTTTACGTCATGGCGGACGGCGACGCCACATATGACGCCAGCAATGCCGGTGACCTGATCGAGCTTTTGCGAAACAACAATCTGGATATGGTGAATGGCGCGCGAAAGCACTCGGACGACGCCGCGTACCGCCCCGGTCACAAGTTCGGAAACCGTTTGCTGACGTTTATGGTCAAGCTGTTTTTCGGCAGGAATCTGGACGATATGCTGTCGGGGTATCGGGTCTTCAGCCGACGGTTTGTCAAAAGCTTTCCCAGTATGTCCAGCGGTTTTGAAATCGAAACGGAACTGACTGTCCACGCCCTTCAGATGAGGCTTCCGATTGATGAGGTTCAGGTCAAGTATCGGGCACGGCCCGAAAACTCGGTCTCGAAACTGTCCACCTATGGGGACGGGCTTAGAATCCTGAAAATGATTGGGTTTCTTGTGAAAGAAGAAAAACCAATGCTGTTCTTCTGCTCGTTGGCAGGGCTGGTTTTCATACCCTCCGGCCTGGTGTTTCTTTCGGTGTTCCTGGAGTTTCTTGAAACCGCGGAAGTCGACCGCTTTCCTTCGCTATTCGCGGCCCTGACAGGTTTCCTGGTTTCGTTTATGTGCGTTGCCTGCGCTCTTATCCTGGACACAGTATCGCGCGGCAGGCGAGAGGCGCGCCGCCTGAGTTACCTGCAACTAAGCGCACCCAAGCCCTAGATGTTCGGCGGCGGGTCTTCCCACACCCAAAACCGCGCTCGTCACCAAAGCCCATACATTGCCCGTCACCAGACAGGGTTCCACAGAATGATCAGGTTGGGTTTACTCGGTTAACGGAGCCTCGGGCGCCATTTCCTCCACCGAAATTTCCAAGCTGTCGCCGGGAAGTAACCGGGTCAGCTTGTCCGCCGGAAATAACTTCAGTTCACCGTCAACAAGGCGGTAAATCTCGACCGTGTAATCGATGTCCGTGATCAGGCTGTCTACACCGATCTCGCTGGATGCTCCGGCCAGATATTTGGCGATCGTGTCCATTTGCAAACTGGCATCTCGAATGGCCAGGTTCGCGCCCCGCCGTTCTTGCAAAAGCCGCAGAGACCGTTCCTGTTCGTATTGCTCACGATCGCGCCTCAACCTGGTCAGAACCAGACTGGTTGTTGCAAGGTCTTCCTCCACGTCCAACAGCCGCGTTGCGGACAGAACGGTCGTGCGGCGTGTATCCGCGATGCGAGACCCCGGAGCCAACCCACGATCAACAAGGCTGATGACCCTTGCCTCTTCTTCCTCATCGGCGGCGAGTGCCTTGGCCAGCTCGAATTTCTGTTTCTGCAGAATCGAAATCCGCTGCCCCGCCTGTTGTTGAGCTTCTTCAAAGAAGTGCCGCTCACCGGTTTCGTTGGCAAGGTTTATGGTGCGAATCTTGACTTGCTCGGTGATCAAGTCCTCCAGGACTTTCTCTGACACGGACACGTGATCAATAAGCGGCTGTGGATGCGACATGTCATCCAAGAGCTCCGAGGTGGTGCGCCATTTCTGAACCAGGGCTTCCGCATGATCCAGCGCGGCCTGACCATAGGCCGTCTGCCACCGCATCAACTGGATGGGATCAATGCTGACATCATCCGTCAAAAGCTGGCTTCTGACACCACCCGCCAGTGCAACAGCTTCGCGCGCGGTGACGCCGGGACGGTAATCTACCTGACCAGTACGCGCGACGTCGCCACCAATGATGATTGGCCTGTACCCGTTCCGGGAAATCTCGACTTCATCACCATCCAACTGAATGATGAAAATCTGCCCGTCACCGTTGTATTGCTTTACAATCTTCCCGGCAGCGTCCAGTCGGACACGCTGCTCCAACTCTTCCAGGGATATACCTTGCGCTTTGAACTGCCCCAGCCATTGCAGGTTCACAAAGCCATCCACGTCTATCAGCGATTCAAAAGACAGGGCAGACAAGCCAGTAAACGTCACCTGAACCGTGTCACCGGGCTCAAGATCAAAATCCGCCAGAGCGGCCCCAGCGTTAAACAAGAATAAACCAAATACCGCGCCACGACCCAGAAACCGAAATTGATTTCCAACCCAGTCTGACGCTTTTCCTAACAAATCACTCTGTACCAATTTCATAACGGTCACCACGTTTCCTACTGGCAACACTTCCCGCACATTCAGTATCCGGTTGCGTTGCAGACCGCCCCTACGGTGCGGAACAGTATTTTCAGATCAAACCAGAACCCAATTTTCCGGGCATAGTCGCTGTCAAAAACTGCGCGATGCGAAAACTCTACATCGTTGCGGTCCGACACCTGCCACAAACCGGTGATGCCCGGCTTCATCAGGCCGTATTCCCGGCCCGGATAAAGAACTTGCTGCTCGGGCAGCATTGGCCGTGGACCAACAAGACTCATGTCGCCGACAAGCACATTCCAAAGTTGCGGCAGCTCGTCCAAAGAGGTCATCCGAATGAAACGACCGAATTTCGTGACGCGCGGATCATGCTCAAGCTTTTGATGCTTGTGCCACTCTGCCGCAGCCGCCGGACACTCTTTTAGATGCTTTTCCAACATCAGATCCGCATTCGGCACCATCGAACGGAACTTGAGAAAATCAAATTCCTTCCCACCGATTCCAATGCGTCTTTGACGATAGATGGCAGGACCGCCATCCAGTTTAACAAGTATCGCGATGCCCAGAATAAGCGGCAAAACGAACGGAGCGCCGACAAGGATGAGAAAAATATCCAGCAGACGTTTGCCTTTGACGGCGTAGAAACTTTTTAAATTGTAGAACTCGACAACTTCAGAAATAGAGCCTTGATTTGGTTTGCAAATTTCAGAATCTTCTATCCGAATAGAACTTCGAACATGGTTCATAATAACCCCCAGGACAACACAACAACTACACGGCGCGCGCATTCAAAAGACACAACGCAAAACGCCTCGCTGCTCGCTTGGCCCTTAAGCTAGGCTGCCGCGGCAACGTATAAATATTATTTGCTCGATATTGGGGTCTACGCACCAAGTGCGAATTCCCACCCACGTATTCCCCGACTCAGCTATAACGCTTTCCGGGATATTTGCCCCGCGATATGATCGCACTTATGCCTAAAGGAAACAACTTATTTGTTGGGGATTTGCGCTTGTCTTAGGCAATTGCCCATTTACCGGGCAGCCGTCAAATCGGCCCGACCCACGAGGTCGATCCAACGCCCCGTTTCCGGCTTTCTAACTGAGTTTCGCCTGTTCTCTCACTGCCCGATTTTCGAGGGCAGTTTTCTGAACACTTTCAAGCGCATCTTGCGGCTGAACGCGAATTGCAGCACAGCAACCAAAAGCGGTGTCAGGCATCCGATGATCAGACTGCCAAACACAAGTGTCCCGGTGCTTGCGCCGGAAAGATAAAACGCGACGAAGCACAACAAAGCGACCAGCGGTCCTGAGAGTAGGTATACTATTACCATCTAGTACGTTGCTCTTTTTCGGTCTTTCTCATTTTCTTCTGCACCTGCCCTTGTTGACCTCATGCTCTCGTGTTTTCGGGCGGCTTGGTTTGATTATAGATCAACCCGCCTGATTGGCCTTGAAGTGACACAAAATCTTGAGGTCAGTGACAATCTAACATCATATTCAGCCAACCACGAGGCGTCTCACAGCCTGAGCCAAGAAACGCATTGGAACTGGGCAAGAATACGCCAATTCATGGCAAAAACATTGGCATCACCTATGTTAACGGATTGTTAACAAAACATTATTTTCGAGATGCGGATTTGGCTAGGAAACGCGGAATCTTGCTCTTTCCCAAACCGTCACAGCGGCAGTCTGGCGAATGGCAACCAGAACCGCAAACATGACCAATGTGCCCAGCACGAGCAATGCGAATTGAGTCGTCAGTTCAGAGGACGATTCAGCCAACAGGCCGAACGGCACAAATACCAGCGCGGCAACCAAGGCTTTGGTCAATTCCTGAACCGGCACTTTGAGTGGATCAACCTTGCGTCCAACATGGTAGTAGACAAGGAAACTGACGAACGCGCTGAACAAAAAGGCGTAAGACGCGCCGGGCGCACCGAACAGATAGATCACGCCTAATGACAGCAAGGCGTGCACGATCAGCGTGCCGAACGTGATTACCAATTGCAGCCCAGTCTTTTTTGACCTCATGAACGAATAGCTGAAATAGGCGCCTTGCAGCCCGGTGACAAAGGCCGCGATTGCCAACACGCGCAGGTAACCAGCGGTTTCCACGGCAAAGCCCTGATCAAAAAGCAAGTTCGCGAACACGTCAGCTGCACTGATCAAGGCGGCAACAATTGGTATCGAGATCAGCATCAGAAATGAAAAATACCGCTCCAGTACCCTGTCGGACTGAGCGATACCCTTAACTTCATGCGCCTCGAACACCGATGGTGCGACCACGTTTGAAAGCGTGCTCATCGTCAGCACCAAAGACCTCATCGCCAGGGCTTGCGCGGCAGCGAAATAGCCTGCGGCCTCGATCCCGACGAGAACCGCAAGCAGGGATTGCGTGGACATCTCGCGGAAAACCGAAGCAGAGCCCACAACGGCAAGAGGAAAGCCGAAAAACAGATAGGTCTTTGCTTCGGTGCGTCTCGGAAAATAAATGCCGGATCGCTTGACCGTTATTACCAACGCATAAACCCCGGTAAGAGCTGCACCCAGCGACATGCCGATCACGGCACTCTCGTAGCCGCCACCGTTCATGATGAAAGCGACCGCCAGAGACACACCCAGAGCGTGCCTCAGCAAAGTAACAGCCGCGAACCTCGGCCCTTCTTCATATTGCCGCAGGCACACCGCACCAATTTCGTGAACCGCGTGACCGAGGCAGAAAACGGCTGCGAACAAAAAGCTGTTTGCCCGGTCAATGGGCAGGACCAAGTAAGCCAGACCGACAACCGCCGAAAGAAAAAGCGCGACAAGTATGGCAGAGCCAAGAACTGTTCCGATTGTCCGGCCTTCAAACTCTTTGGCGTGGTGAAACCGGCCCACCGAAATAACCAGCCAGAAAAACGTGAAGGAAAACAGAAGCATCCCCACCAGCAGGGTCAGTGTGTACCGACCGAACTCGGCCGGGCCCAACACGCGCGTCATGACCACGAGAATCGCGATCGCCATGAATGCGGACACCATCCTGGGGACAAAGTACCAAGTCATGAAAGACCGCTTAGCATGATCAGTGGCAGTGCACTCATTAAACAACCCAATGGCCAGATGCCGACATCGACTCAAACAAAATAAACTTACCGCTGCCCAAAACGCCCAGCCGTGCCGAATTGACCAGGGTGTTTGCCGTTCTGGAGAAATGCGTCGCGACAAACCTTGGCAGAAGCCGCGTTCGTTAAATCATATTCACTGCTGATTGTCGATTTTCCGATTGCGTCGGCCGGGTTGGGTTTCGACCCAAAGTCCGCGCGGCAATTCGCGACGAGATAGACAGGTCCACGTCAGATTTGTAAGTTTTGCTATATAGAGATCATTCTGATCTGCTGAATCGCGTTTTTCTGAGTTTTGTTTTGCTGGGTGTGTTTACTGTGGAATGACGATTTCCCATCGAAATATCCCTTATCAGCAGACCGTGGGAACCTCGTTCCATCACGTTGTCCTGGCGGTTTGCATGGTGTTTCTGATCATTGTCGGGACAGATATCCTTGGCGTTATCCTGTACGGCAACACCATCGCCAACAAGATCGAGATCCTGACCACCGTTCCAATACTGGCCACTACGATGCTGTATTACCGGCACCTCCTCAGAGGCGCTTTCGCCTCGCCGGAAATCGCGATCATGATCATTCTGGTTGTCCTGTCGACGTCCTGGAGCAACTACCCATTGCTGACGATGGAGCGTGCTGTTCCCCTTGTCGTGACGACACTCTTTGGTCTCGCTCTGGGCAGCATGATGTCCCTGCGCGGCTTGCTTTTGTTTCTTGCGACCTATTTCGCGATCTCCATGTTTTTGTCGCTCGCCGCCGTTATTGCCCTGCCGCAGGCCAGGGGTCTGGATACTTGGGAAGGGTTCTGGACCGGTATCTTTCTGCACAAAAACGAGTTGGGCGCGAACTCTTTGCTGGCCATTCTGACATCCTGGTTCGCAGCCCAAAAAACAAAAGGAAAACTGCGCGTTTTCTTCCAACTGACAATTGTTGTCGCCGTCGTTCTATTGATCGCATCCGATTCCAGGACCTCACATATAATCGGCGCTTTCCTTCTTTCCGGATTTTTCATCAGCAAGATCGCACCGCGTTTGGAATACCTTTGGGCATTGGCGTTCTTTCTTTTTTCGGCTTTTGTGATTGGCTTTTCCGCTTTGATCCTCGCCTCGGACATTGCCGATCCGCTTTTTGCGCTGATCGGACGACAGCCGACCTTGTCCAACAGAATTCCCCTGTGGGAAATTGCGTGGCCCTATCTTATGGATCGATTTTGGCTCGGATACGGGTATGCAGCATACTGGCACAGCGAGGCGCCACATATGCGAGTGTACGAAAGCCAGGCCAATTTGGGATTCTCGCCTCACTACTCTCATAACGGGATGCTTCAGACCTGGTTCCATATCGGGTTTGTCGGAGTGGCTTTGCTGTTCCTGGCATTGATCCGGTTTTTTGGGTCCATTTTTTACTGCATGCGCCACTTGAAAGACCGGGACGATCTGGTTCTTCTGTTCGTCCTGGGCCTGAGCTTCATCTTTTTGAACATCACAGAAAGCTCTGTCCTAAGCCGATTGAACGGCCAGTGGATTATACCGGTTATGTATATGACCAAGGCGAATCTCATCGCCAAAGCCTTGCGTGCTAGCAGTCGCTTGTGGGTGAGAGAAGCTGCATGAACATTAAACTGATTGTCATACCACGAGAACGGAAATCAAAGAGTCGTTATTTTACTCACTGTTTCCCAAACCAGAACAATTTCCATTGTCGCTCGGGCCTTCAATGATTGACAGCAACCCGCACAGTGTTGTGGACTTTATCCATTCGTACTTTTGAATCTTTTGCCAGTTCTTGTATCCGTTGGGGAGGCACCATTGAAAACAGCCATTTTTGCAGGTGGTAAAGGGTCTCGTCTGATCGAGGAAACCCGCGTTCGCCCCAAGCCACTGGTCGAGATCGCCAACCGGCCGATCCTGTGGCATATCATGCAGCATTACTCGACCTATGGGCATCATGAATTCGTGCTGGCCCTTGGTTACATGGGCGACCTGATCAAACGCTATGTTTCCGATCTCTGCCAATACGACGGGAATCTCAGGATCGACTTCGCCAAGCGCGAGCTGTTTGGCGAACCCGACTATCACAACAGTGTTTTGGACGCGCAGATGCCGCCTTGGACAGTCGATCTGATCGACACCGGGACGGAAACCATGACCGGTGGGCGGCTGGCCCGACTGCAACCGTACCTGGGCGACGACACGTTTATGCTGACATACGGGGACGGTGTTTCAAACGTCGATCTGGACGCGCTTGTTGCCTTTCACAAATCGCATGGAAAGCTGGCCACGATCACGATGGTGCGCCCGCTGACCACGTTCGGGCATCTGCAGGTGCGCGAGGACGGATTGGTGGAAGGCTTCGTGGAAAAACCCGAGACAGCAGCCGACTGGATCAATGGCGGGTTCTTTGTGCTTGAGCCCGAGGTGTTCGACGCCGTCGCCAGCGTGAACGGCGATGAGATCATGTGGGAAGAAGGCCCCCTGCCCAAGCTGATGGAGTTGGGTGAGTTGATGGCCTACCGCCATCCTGGTTTCTGGTATTGTATGGACCATCTGGCGGACAAACGCCGGCTTGAGGAGATGTGGAAAAATGGCAACCGACCGTGGGCAACATGGGAGCATTCAAAAAGTCCTGTTAACGGGTCATCTCGGCTACGTGGGGACGGTCACCGCCCCGGTATTGGCCGAGGCGGGAATCCAGGTGACTGGGTGCGATATAAATCTCTTTGATCGGGCTGATTTCGCGCCCGGCGGTGCTGTTCCCACGATCCCGAACCTGGGTAAGGACATTCGCGACCTGACGGTTGACGACCTCAAAGGCTTTGACGCGGTGGTGCATCTGGCGGCGCTGTCGAACGATCCGTTGGGACAGCTTCGCCCCGGCCTGACGCAGCAGATCAACCACGAAGGCACAATCCATGTGGCGAAACAGGCCAAGGCCGCTGGTGTGCGGCGGTTTGTTTTCGCATCCTCCTGCTCGAACTATGGTCGGGCCGGAGAGGATTTTGTCGATGAAGACGGCCAGCTTAACCCACAGACGGATTACGGCGTGTCCAAAGTTCTGGCCGAGCGGGATTTGAAACCGCTGGCAGATGACAGCTTCACGCCCACATTCCTGCGCTTTGCCACCGCCTATGGCGCAAGCCCCCGAATGCGGTTCGACATTGTTCTCAACAACCTGATCGCACATGCCTATACCTCGGGTCGCATCCTGATGATGTCGGATGGCACGCCGTGGCGTCCGATCATCCACGTCGAAGACATGGCCCGCGCCTTCCTCGCCACGCTCCAGGCCGACCCTGCCGAGATTTCGGGCGAGGCGTTCAACGTTTGCCGAACCGAAAACAACTATCAGATCCGCGATCTGGCCGAAATCGTGGCCGACACGGTTCCGGGTGCGAAAATCGACTATGCGGCCGATGCCGGACCTGACAATCGATCATACCGGGTCAGCTCGGCCAAGATCGAAAAATCTATCCCGGGCTTTCAACCCAAATGGGACGCGGTCCGGGGGGCGCAGCAATTATATGATGCGGTCAAAGCCTGCGACTTGCAGGTCGAGGATTTTGAAGGTCGCAAGTACAAACGTCTGGCCCAGCTGGAAGCCCTTTTGCGGGAAAACCAACTGGATCAGGATTTTCGCAGAACCGTGCCGATCGCTTCGTGATCGGCACGAACTGCGTTAGACGGCCTGAAGCTCTTGAATGACATTTCGGGCGCCGCGCTCACCGGATTTGAACGCCTCGTCCGTCCACTGATAGCCCCATTCTCCGAACCGTCCGACATAGGTTATGCCAACCTCGTCCAGCCACTTGTGAACGATGGGCAGCGCTTCTTCGCGGTCAAGATCGAAGATGATGTTGGCGTGGGTGATCAGACGGGCATCCGTGTGCAGAATCTTTTCGTCCTCGGCGATGAGGCCAATCTTGACGAGGTCATCGATCACCGGCTGGATCAACTCTTCGGGCGCGACATCCAGCGGCCTGTATTTATGTGAATAGTAGCATTCCGCCTGAATAGAGCCACATCCCGGCGGGCAGGTCTGGGTCGACATCTTGTGCGGGAAGCTCAACCGGGTAAAGACGATGTCCTCGTCATAAATATATGTCCAGGTTGCAGGCGTGAAATCATCGCGCGCCAGCCCGATATTCACAGTCACACAGGTGGTACAGGCCAGTTTTGCCGCAGCATCCAGAACATGCTGGGGCGCACCTATGACCATGGGGATCAAATCCGGCAGCGGGATGGATGAAATCAACTTGCCATATTGCTCGGTCACGCCGTTTTCAAACCGGACGGTTTTTGCAACGGGATCAATGGCGACAACCTTGTGATCCAGATGCAGGTCGGTCTTTTTCATGAACGGCTTGAGATAGGAAATGAATCCACCTTCGGTCGGGTAACGGAAGTCGGTGATATAGTGCACGTCAGGCGTTTCCGCGAAAACCGCGCCGCGGATCACCTCCTCCATCGACGGGCGGTACAAACGCGGCCCCATCCAAACCGTGCTCATCTGATCGGCGTCAACGGTATGGTATTTCTTGCCATAAACAGCCGGGAAATGCGTGGCAAACGTCTCACCAAAGACCGAAATCAGCCATTCAAGGTAATTGGCGGGTTTTTCCACCACGTCCTGCTTGGAGGCTTCGATAAAGTCCAGAATACACTGGGTTTTCAACTCATCCGGCAGGTTGTGCAGATTCGCCTGAGCCGGGTGCTTGACCCATGCGCCGTGGTAATAATTGTTCACGTAAGCCTGCAGTTTCTCAAACTTGCCACCGACATTGTTTGAAAACAGCTCTTGAATGCGAGGATCCTTCGAGAACGAGATATGCGGCCCGTCGTCAAAGATGAAACCGCTGTCATGGGCGAAGGTCGCGGTATGACCACCGGGGAACGGGTTCTTGTCATACATTCTGCTCGAGACGCCCTGAGCATGCAGATGATGCGCCGCGCCGAGTCCGGCCATGCCAGAGCCAAGGATAACTATGTTCTCGTTACTCATATCAGGTTTCTTTCACAATTTCGCGGCGCCACCAGGCGATGGTATCCGCAACTCCGGTTTCCAAATTATACTTCGGGGACCAGCCCAGTTCACGACTCAGGCGCGCGTTGTCGGCCACGACCAAAGGCGGATCACCCGCCCGGGCTTCGCGTGCGCCCAAGCGAACCAAATCTTCGGCCCCGATCTGTCGGGCGATCACGTTGATCAGATCGGCCAGCGGGATCGCGGTGCCGCTGCCGATATTCAGCGGGCCTTGCAGATCGCTGCCCAGCAGATCGACCAAAGCGCGGGCAACATCGTCAACATGCAGAAAGTCCCGTTTCTGACGGCCATGCGTGCACAGGGCTTCGCGCCCTTCCAGCAGCGAAACGATCACATCCGCCGCAAGCCGCTTTGGGCTTTCGCCCGGCCCGTACAGGAAGAACGGTCGCGCCCATGCTCCAGATAGCCCCAGCGCAGCACACATCCGGTCAAACGCAACCGAAAGGCCAGCCTTGGCCGCTCCGTATTCCGTGGCCGGAACCAGTGGGGTCACCCCTTCGCGCAGTTTGACGGGCGCGCTCCAATCATACTCCATGCACGAGCCGCAAAACACGACACGCTGCCCCCCGGCCTCGGCGAACGAGAACAGCAAATCAATCGAATGCTGTATCCAGCGGAAGTTTTCCAGCGACTGCTGGTTGCCCGGCCCCATATACCACGCCAAAGCCATCAAATGGCTGGGCTGCTGGCGCTGCAACAAGTCCCCGACTGCAGCTGAATCCGCCATGTCGATCTTTACCCAGTCCACATCACCGTCCATTGGCGGGGGCGGATCGGTGCGATAGGTCGCGACAACCCTGTACCCTGCGTCAGCAAGGTTTCGCACACAGGCCCGACCGATAAAGCCAGAGGCGCCAGTGACCAGCACTTTTGAATTTTGGGCCTTCAAATTCATCTGGGTTCAAGCTCCGGTCACAGAATCTGTGGGCTGTTACGTTTCAAGTAATGGCCAGGATGCATCCTTTTCGGAAACAATCGCGGCAGAAATCGGCCATTGTATCCCAAGCGCGGGATCATCGTATCGAATCCCCCCCTCCACTCCGGGTGTGTAGAATTCACTGGCCGAATAGAACGCCTGCGCACCGTCCGTCAGTGCAAGATAGCCATGCGCAAACATCTCTGGCACGTACAGCGCACGACGGTTCTGCGCGGACAGCTCAATTCCGAAATGCTGGCGATAGGTCGGGCTGTCCGGCCTCAGGTCAACAATCACGTCGTAAATCGCACCCGAGATACAGCGCATGAACTTGGCCTCAGCCGCGGGCGCTTGCTGGTAATGCAAACCACGGATCGTTCCCTTTTTCTCATTGAATGAAAGGTTTACCTGCGCAATCGTCGGCTTGAGGCCATGCCTCTCGAATTCTTCAGCGCAAAAGGCGCGGGCAAAAAAGCCGCGATCGTCCGAGATTTCCTGAAGATCAATTACGAACGCGCCCTGCAAAGGCGTTTCAGTAAAAATCATAAACCACCCGCCTGTTCCAACGGCCACCAAATATCCATCGGCCCGCATCCTGAAACCAGGCAAGGATCCCAAGTAAAACTGACCCTTGAAATAAGCCCGTACAGCGAACCGGACGCAAAAATCTAATCAGACAACGCATATTATTTCCATAGTTTTTGAACGGGGCAGCCGATATCGTCCAGGTAACGCTCAAATCCCGGTCATTGGCTTTGGTCATTCGATCAAGGGGAACGTTTTGAGGAAAAATTCTTTGAATAGGCGACCATCTGATTGTGAAATAGATTCGATCTGGAATTCTTAAAAAGGAATACGCGTTTGACCAGCCCAACCCAGCCCGCAGAAACGCCCAGAGAGGTCTTGATTTTTTCCCAGCGGAGCTTGAACGACAACGTTTCACGTTGTTCCGGGTTTGAGTTTGAAGACGTCATTGCCGAAATCGAGAATGCCGAGGTACTGGCCCCAAAACACGTCAGGGAACGCCGCTTTCCGATTAACCCCAAGAGATGGCTGTCCAAACGCACCGATCTTTTCAGGTACTGGCCGTCCGGCGTACAAAAAACCAATCTGGATCGCGACTATGATGTGTTTTTCTGCGATGCCCAGAAACCAGAGGAGCTTTTGGCGCTTGATGCCGTGCCAAATTGGCGGGAACGATGCCGTCTTGCCGTTTGCGTTCTCGAGGAAGTCTGGACGAAAGAGCTGGACCTCCACGCACCGCTGATTACGTCACTGGCGCAGTTTGACCTGATATGCTGCGCGTTTGCCGAAACCTGCGATGAGCTTCAGCGCAGGACGGGCAAGCCGGTCATTCACTTGCCGGGCGCGGCGGACATGGTTCGATTTGTTCCCGAATCTTTGATCGCCGACAGACCAGTGGACGTCTACTATATGGGGCGCAGACGCCCTGAACTGCATGAAAGATTGCTGCAAAGGATCAAGGAACGCGCTGGTTTCTACCTGTATGATTCCGCGACTAAGCCTCCGATCACGGCCCAACATGCCGTGCATCGGGATTTGCTGGCGAACTTGGTTCAGCACGCCAAGCTGTTCATGGTGGATATCGCCAAAATTGGGCACGCAGATCAGGTCAAAGGAAATATCGCGTGGGGGCCGCGCCATGTCGAGGGCATCGCAGGTGGTGCCGCGCAGGTTGGGTATGCGCCCGAAACGGACGACTATGTTCAATTTTTTGACTGGCCGGAATCGGTGGTTCGATTGCCAGAGGACCCGGACGCCGCCATTGAGAAGATCGTAGCCCTACTTGACGACAGAGCCGAACTGGATCGAATGCGCAGGGTTAACTTGGCTGGCGCTTTGCGCAAACACGACTGGCTGCACCGGTGGGCTCAAATTCTGAGCCATCTGCAACTCCCCGAGACTCAGGCGATGGTCAATCGGCGTCAGCGTCTTGCCGAAATCGAAGCTGGTTTGCTGGCCGGTGCAGGTGCAAAACCCGATTTGGCAACAGTTGCTACCGCGACCTGACACACAGGCCACCGCCCTCGAGAACTATCTGCGATAAGGTGGATAATCGCGGGGCGGCAAGTTGCACTCTACAACCCCCTCTGACCAGCTAAGAATAAACTGGTACGCGCTCAAAACCATAACATGCCGCCCACATGAAGATGATGACATTGTGGCAAAACTGTGTCCACGAATCTTGCGGAAACGAATTGTTGCCAAATTGGAAACGCTTATTTTTCAGAGTTCTACTTTAAAAACGTGGTACTATCCAAACGATCGATTCGCAGAATGAATCCACTCGTGAATTACTGTTGCCATTCGGAAAACAGTTAACGTCACCAAGGGGCTTGAACACGCAGCACGGGTGAAAGGTGTTCGCCTATTCACCGGTCATATACTTGTCTACCAATGCCTTTGTCCCTCGGATATTGCCTGCGCTGGAGGCTCCGAACACGATTGATTCAACGCCTGGAAGCTCTGAAATCCAGTGGATTGCTTCATCGGCCGGGATCGCTCCTGACGCGTAAACCGACATGGCAACGGCACGCACGCGGCCGGATTTCAGCGCATCCAGATAGGCATCAAACCCTCCGGACATCCGAAAACCGATCTTGTTGATATTGGAACAGATTATCGGGCGCTCGACACCCTGCCCCTCAAGAACGTCCAAAAGCATAGGCATGTTCATCGTGATATAGGCAGGTTCCGCGCCGTATTTCTCTTGTATGTGATCGTGGAAGATACGGAAGGCCCGATGGAATCCCATGCCCATCAACAAATCGGCAAAAACATTCTGAATAAAGATGACCGGGGTTTTCGTGCCCGCGAACATCTTCATTTCCATGTCGATCATCACCTTCGCGATGCCGTCCACCTCTTTCGAGGCCAATGCCTTTGTCCCTGCAAGCGCAGTCGTCAACAGCCCGTCATTAGGGATAAAGCTTCTGACGGCCCCCAACATTCCATGCTCGGTCACGGCATTCGCGTATTTATGCGCGTAGGGCATACACGGATAGAACTGAAAGTCGCCATAGCGTTCTGGATTCGCGCGCACACGATCCGCCACGTTTGCAATACGATCATGCGTCGTGCACATGAACGTGCGGATACCTTCGTCATAGGCTACATCCAGAACGTCCATGATTGCGTCTGTCCGCTGAAAGCGCATGGCCTGCGCCCGAGCCTTTTCTTCGGACATGTGGTTGATACCGAAGAACTGATTATCGCCGAAAAGCAACTTGTCCACGTCTTGCACTCCTTAACGACGAAACCATCCGCGCCGTTTCGCGGGTGCGGGCTGTGTGACTGTTGGGGCTTCACCTGTGGGTGTGCCGGTATCGGCATTGGCAAGAATCATCGACATGGTCTTGTCCGTCTCGGTGGCAGACGCAAAATCATTCTCAACCGGAGCTGACTTGCCTTGGGCCACCGCAGTGATGAAATCATCAAGCTGGGCCGAATACTCCTCGCCACGCAGATAGAACCACGCGTCTTCTGTCAGTTCGGTGGTGTATTTGACATTCCAGCCTTCGGTATAGCCCGGCAAAGCGGGATCAGCACTGCGCAGATAAACCTGGCACTCCTGTCGGTCTGCAAACAGGCGCCCTTTGGTTCCGATCATCGTGATCTTGGTAGACATTTTGCGATGACTTTCGTCAGACCAGTTAACCGAAAGCTGCGCCGTCGGACCATTGTCCCAGCGCAACGTCGACATCACCTGATCATCCGTGCCTTCCGAGAAAATCTGGGTCAGCACTGATCCCGATACCTGCGACGGAGCGCCGAAATACCAGTTCAACAGGTTCAAGGGATGGGCCGCGTAGTCGTACAAGCATCCACCGCCCTCGGCCTTATCCGTACGCCAGGTCGTGCGCTTGGGGCGCAGAACCACGGGGCCATATGCCTCGGCCTGAACGTGCGTGATGGTGCCCAGCGCTCCTGAGTCCAAGATCTTTTTCACCTCTTGGAAAGCGCCAACATATCGGTAGTGATAGCCGACTTGGTTCACGACGCCTTTTTCCTTGGCAACCCGCGCAAGGCGCTCACCGTCCTGCCAGTCCAGGCAAAACGGCTTTTCGCAAAAGACATGCAACCCTTTATCCAGGGCAGACGTCACCATAGGGGCATGCAGACGGGACGGTGTCGCGATCACGACCGCATCCAAGTCCTGAGTGGCGAGCATCTCGGCGTAGTCACTGTGAATGGTCACGTCGGTGTTCTTGGTCAGCACATCACGAATGAACCGAGCACCATCACAAGCCACCGTATTGGCCAACGGATGCATATTGACCATCGCGAAATGCGACAATCCCATCTTCCCGAGGCCGACCACGGCAATGTTGATTTTGTCCGTCATCTTCCGGCGCACCCCAAACTCGTTAAGAAAAACACAGCATGTTACCGCGAGGGTAGCACAAACGCAGAGAATTACAGTGTTTTACACTACTAAACGAGTTTCAAAGTGTCATGCAGAGTTGTTTTCGGTCCCACGCCTCTCGGGATGCCTATTTCTACTACACAAGTCTGCTGTTCGCAGACCATGCAGGACCGGCCGCCAATCGAAGTCGTGAATTTTAGGCTCTGCTAACCTGTACGGTACGTCGCCCTTCGAAATCGTCCAACGCACAACCCCAGAGCGGCCTTTGCCACTTTGTCCTCTGCCAATCCAGTTTTCGCGGAAAAGACGACCTTAAATCAGAAACAATACAAAGATTTTTTCTCACTATGTATCTATTTCAGAAACGCAAGAGAGCAGAATCACCCGCAGATGGCGACTTGCGACCACGATTTCTGAAACTCCATTAGAAGCGGCAACTGAATCTGCTCCTTATCGCAGCGACCATCTAAAAGAATGATGGGTCTTATTCCGTCGCTGTAACCTGCTCTAGCCGCGATAGAGATGGCGACTGAAATTCTACCACCAGTTTCTCGCGCGGTAATTTGTTAAACGTCGCGAAATGTGCCGAGCCTGCGGAAATCGGTTTCGTCACTCGTGCCCCCGTTAGTTGTGAAACGTCTTAGCTCCGTCGGGGAATTCTTACAATTCCTGGGGTTATCAAATGCTCAAAAAGTCCAAAATCTTCTCATCGAGATTTCGAGGCGGCGCTCATGGCTGCCAAATCAATCATCGCCATGGGCTTGGTTTGCAACGCGGTTACGCGGCTAGACGGTATTTTTTGCAACAAAGTGAAGCTGCTTCAGCGTTCGTTTAGGTCATTCTTCGCCATTATGCAGACTAGGGCAGAAGATTTGTCGGCTCATAGCCAAAATGTTCGATTTCACGATGGAACACGCGTCTGATGATATCACTTGCCTCATTGCTGAAATCTTTGCCGTATAACTTGGTCAGGTCGCTGGTTCTTCCGGGTCGCTGCTCTGACTTCATACGAGTATTTCCAATATCAAAAAACGGAATCCTATCGGCTGCGGCAAGTTCAAAGAGTTGCTCGCGCAGTTGAGAATATTCCAGCACGATGTCGACCGCGATTTGCCCATTTGCCGAGTAAAGGCCAAAGTCACTGAAGTGTCCCAAACGCGGGCCAGACACAAAATTGAAGAACTGTTCCTCAACGGTTTTACCGGGAAATGTACCGCGCCGTTTCGTGAGCCAAAAAAAAGCGGACACGGCTTTGTCCCATGGGTTTCGTTCAACGCAAAATCTGAAATACCCTTGCGTGTCATCAGAGAAGTATGTGTCGATAGTCGAAACAGGTAAGTGTGGATTTCGCGGACGGACATCTTCTATGCGCGTTCGCAACTGCCGTGCAAAAGAACGCGCCAAGCGGTTCGTCCGCTTGTCATGCTCTTTTAACGGAGACAACCAGTCATTCCGCCCTAACAGCGGTGCCAGAGCAACTTCGATTGAAGTACCTGCGGTTTTCCTAGTTTTGATGAAACAGAAACGAAACGAATGAGATACTATCATTTAGGCCCGTTTAAATTCGCCCCTTTGTTTCGACATGAATGACAGAATAAACTCTCTTTGAACAGCTCTACTAGTCGGTGATATACACCATCTTTCATAGGTGCGCTTTTTTCGCGCCGTCGGCATCTTCGGGCGATCGGAAGGTTCCTTCAAAGCCCCGTTCCTTCCCGTTCAAGTACCAGGTGTCGCCCTTTTTTCTCGCTTTCCGTTTCTATGTCGCAGTGCACGATCAGGTATCCATTGTTGACCGAATACCCGACGTCTTCCTCAAACACGCCCGGCAACTCGACGGTAATGTGATAGGCTTTTTCATCAGTTGACGCAGCACTGGCCGATTTCAACCAATCTGCCACTCTGCACCCAAAGTTGCGCGGCGAATCTTACCGAGGATCGAGTAGCGAGGGCCAGCGGCTATACTCAGAATATATCTCGACCAGAACCTTCAGCGTTATAGCGATCCATTAGGCACACATCAGTCTATGCTGCAGCGCTTCCGTATTGATTCCGGCAGCCCACAAGTCGCGTAGTACGGTCTACTCGATCTTAGTCAAACATTTTCATTCGTGCAAAAAGTGGTGAGCCGTGCAGGATTCGAACCTGCGACCCACTGATTAAAAGTCAGTTGCTCTACCAACTGAGCTAACGGCCCACTCTTTTGTTTGGATCTCTTCGATCCGTGGCGCTCTCTAAGGCATTTTCCCAACCGGGTTCAAGACCTTTTTTGCACCTCGTTTCGCCAGCAATTTCTTGCGTTTCGGCGTCCCGATAGGCGGCCTACTTAGGCAGGTGGCGCTGGGGGGTCAACCCCTTTTTTGAGGAATCTGCACCGCAGGGTGGATTCCCGTCCTGCGCAGCGTTATATGCCCGCCATGCAACAGAATCTGCACACCGGATTGCCCTTCATGAAAATGCACGGGCTGGGCAATGACTTTGTCATTGTGGACGCACGCGCGCATTCCGCCGAAATTTCCCCCTCACTTGCAAAAGGAATCGGCCACCGTCAGTTCGGAGTTGGGTTTGACCAATTGGCCGTCATCGAAAACGGCGAATCGGACGCGCATCTGGTGTTCTACAATGCGGATGGGTCGACCTCGGCGGCTTGCGGCAATGCCACGCGCTGCATTGCGCGGTTTCTGATGCAGGAAACCGGAAAATCCGCCCTGACCCTGACAACCGAGCGCGGGACGCTCTATGCGCAAGATGTCGGCGACGGCCTGACGTCGGTCAATATGGGACATCCTCAAACCGATTGGCGTGACATTCCATTGGCCGAAGATGTCAACACGCTGGAACTGCCAATCGAGGGCGGGCCAACGGCCACGGGCATGGGCAACCCGCACTGCACCTTCTTTGTCGAGGACGCCGAAGCCATCCCTCTGACCGAATTCGGCGCGCGCTACGAATATCACCCGCTTTACCCCGAACGCACCAATGTGCAAGTGGCACAGGTGATCGGTACAGATCACATCCGTATGCGAGTTTGGGAGCGGGGCGTAGGCATCACTCTGGCCTCAGGTTCGTCATCCTGCGCCACGGCGGTGGCCGCCGCACGGCGCGGCCTGACGGGGCGAAAAGTTAAGATTGAACTCGATGGCGGTACGATCTGGATCGACTGGCGCGAGGACGGCGTCTGGATGACCGGCCCGACCTGCCACGTATTCTCGGGCACCCTGACGCCCGAGTTCCTAAGGACGCTTGGATGAGCGCACCCAAATTCACCACCTTGGGCTGTCGCCTGAACGCCTATGAGACCGAGGCGATGAAGGAACTGTCGCAGCAAGCAGGGCTTAGCAATGCCGTCGTGGTGAATACCTGCGCCGTAACCGCCGAGGCCGTTCGCAAAGCCCGTCAGGAAATCCGCAAGCTGCGCCGGGAAAACCCCGATGCGCGGTTGATCGTGACCGGCTGCGCCGCTCAGACCGAACCCGAAACCTTCGCCCGGATGGATGAGGTCGACGCGGTCATCGGCAACACCGAGAAGATGCAGCCCGACACCTGGAAAGGCATGGCCGCCGACTTCATCGGCCAGACCGAGGCGGTGCAGGTTGATGACATCATGTCCGTGACCGAGACCGCTGGCCACCTGATTGACGGCTTCGGCACCCGGTCGCGCGCCTATGTGCAGGTTCAGAACGGCTGCGATCACCGCTGCACGTTCTGCATCATCCCCTATGGCCGCGGCAACTCGCGCAGCGTCCCTGCGGGCGTAGTGGTGGACCAGATCAAGCGGCTAGTGGACCGGGGCTACAATGAGGTGGTGCTGACCGGCGTAGACCTCACCTCATGGGGCGCCGACCTGCCAGCACAGCCCAAGCTGGGCGATCTGGTGATGCGTATCCTGAAACTGGTGCCAGACCTACCGCGCCTGCGGATCAGCTCGATTGACTCGATCGAAGTAGACGAGAACCTGATGCAGGCCATCGCGACCGAGCCACGCCTGATGCCGCACCTACACCTGTCACTACAACATGGCGACGACCTGATCCTGAAACGCATGAAACGCCGCCACCTGCGCGACGACGCCATCCGTTTCACCGAAGAGGCCCGCAAGCTGCGCCCCGACATGACCTTTGGGGCAGACATCATCGCAGGTTTCCCCACCGAATCTGACGCCCATTTTGAAAACTCGCTGAAACTGGTCACGGATTGCGATCTGACCTGGCTGCACGTCTTCCCCTACTCCAAACGCGAAGGCACTCCCGCAGCCCGCATTCCACAGCAAATCAACGGCAAAATCATCAAAACCCGCGCCGCCCGCCTGCGCGCCGCCGGAGACGCTCAGGTCGCCAAACACCTGGCCGCGCAACTGGGCAAAACCCATCACATCCTGATGGAAAACCCCACCATGGGCCGGACCGAGCAATTCACCGAAGTCACCTTCACCACCCCCCAACCCGAAGGCCAGATCGTCACCGCCACGATCACGGATCACACCGACAGCCAACTCAAAGCCTGATCCGCGCTTCATCTGGCCAAAGATATCCCGGGGATGAATTGGCCGCAGGCCAAGAAGGGGCTGGCCCCTTCACCGCGCCCTCAACAAAAACCCCCGCTACCGGATGGCGCGGGGGTTCAAATTTTTTAGCTGTCGAAAACTTTAGACGGTCTTCTTGCCTTTCACACCGGCCCACAAGCGCTTGTTGACCAGATACAGAAGCACCGACAGGACTGACAGGAACAACACGCCGACAAAGCCGGAATATTTGCGCTCCATCATCTTAGGCTCAGCCGTCCACATCAGGAACGCAGCAATATCCTCGGACATGGCTTCAACCGTGGCCGGGTGACCATCGGCAAACTCCACCTGATCATCGGCAAGCGGCGGTGCCATCGAGATCCATCCGCCCGGGAAGGCTTTGTTCTCATAAAGGACTGTACCAGCCTCTTCCTTTTCCTCACCGGTATAACCATCCAGCAGCGAAGCGATGTATTCCGCACCGCCCATGCCTTTGAACAGCTGGTTGATGCCCAGACCATAAGGGCCGTGGAACCCGGCGCGTGCCTTTGCCATCAGGCTCAGGTCAGGCGCGCCAACACCGTTGTTCTCCGGGAAGTGGTCGGTCGGGATCGCCGGGCGAAAATCATCCAGCTCGGGATCGAACACTTCAAAGTTGGACGCAGAATACGCGATCACTTCGTCTTCCGAGTATCCCAGCGCTTCGAGATCACGCAGAGGTACATATTTCAGACCGTGGCAAGCCGCGCAGACCTCGGTGTAGATCTGAAGACCGCGCTGCAGCTGGTTCTTGTCCCAGGTGCCGAACGGACCTTCAAACGAGAAGTGGAAATCCTCGATATGCTGCTCGCCGCCGCCTGCGGCGAAGGACGCAGCAGGGGTAAGAGCCAAAGCAAACGCGGCACCGATTGCAAGTTTCTTGAACATGTTTCCGGTCCCTCTTCTTACTCGGCCGGCGTGGCGTCGGCGTCAGCCTTGCCATAATGCGCGTTGAAGTCTTCTTCGATCGTCTCCGGCTGGGCATCGGGTTTTTCGATGACACCCAGGATCGGAAGGATCACGAAGAAATAGGCGAACCAGTAGGCGGACGCGATCAGCGAGAAGGTCGCATAGGGCTCCTCGGCGGGCATCGCACCCAGCCACATCAGGGCAAAGAAGTCAATGATCAGCAGGTAGAACCACCATTTGAACATCGGACGGTATTTGCCCGAACGCACAGTCGACGTGTCCAGCCAGGGCGCCAGCGCCATCGCCAGGATCGCACCGAACATCGCCAGAACACCAAAGAACTTGGCGTCGATGATGCCACCAGTGATGAAGCTGGCGAACTGCACAACCCAGACCTCGCCAGTGAAAGCGCGCAGGATCGCGTAGAACGGCAGGAAGTACCATTCAGGCACGATGTGAGCAGGCGTGACCAGCGGGTTGGCCTCGATATAGTTATCGGGGTGGCCCAGATAGTTCGGCATAAAGCCTACAACCGCCCAGAACACGACCAGAATGACAGCCAGCGCGAACAGGTCCTTGATCACGAAGTACGGCCAGAACGGAAGCGTGTCTTTCTCGGCCTCGGCTTTTGACCCGCGGCGCACTTCAACACCTGTCGGGTTGTTGTTGCCTGTGGTGTGGAAAGCCCAGATATGCACGATCACCAGCGCCGCAATCACGAACGGCAGCAGGTAGTGCAGCGAGAAGAAGCGGTTCAGCGTGGCGTTATCCACGGCGGGTCCGCCCAGCAGCCATGTCTGGATCGCGTCACCCACAAACGGGATCGCACCAAACAGACCGGTGATCACGGTCGCGCCCCAGAAGGACATCTGACCCCAAGGCAGAACATAGCCCATGAACGCGGTGCCCATCATCATCAGGTAAATCAGCATCCCGATGATCCACGTGATCTCACGCGGGGCTTTGTACGAGCCGTAGAACAGGCCACGGAAAATGTGGATGTAAACCGCAACAAAGAACAACGACGCGCCGTTCATGTGCAGATAACGCAGCATATAGCCGCCATTCACGTTGCGCATGATGTGTTCGATGCTGGCAAAGGCCAGATCAACATGCGGGGTATAGTGCATCACCAGAACGATACCGGTGACGATTTGCAGCGCCAGGCAGAACGCCAGGACGATGCCCCAGATCCACCACCAGTTCAGGTTCTTGGGGGTGGGGATCATGATGGTGTCGTAAATCAGGCCGACGATGGGCAGGCGGCTGTTCAGCCACTTCTCGCCGTTTGTCTTCGGCTCGTAATGATCGTGGGGAATTCCGGACATCTGGGTCTCCCTTAGCCGAGTTTGATGGTGCTGTTGTCTGTCCATTCCGCAGGCGGAACAGGCAGGTTTTCAGGCGCGGGACCCTTGCGGATACGACCGGCAAGGTCATAGTGCGAGCCGTGGCAGGGGCAGAACCAGCCGCCAAAGTCACCGGCATCGCCCAGAGGCACACAACCCAGGTGTGTACACACGCCCATCTGAACCAGCCACGCGCCGGGTGCCTCACCTTCGGGCGACGGCATCACGCGGTTTTCGTCGGTCGCGGGCGCATCTGCTGCAATATTAAAGTTGCGCGCCAGCGGATCAGGCAGGGCGCCAACGCCTTCTGCGTCCTGTTCCTTGGCTTCCTGAATCTCGGCACCGGTGCGGTGACGGATGAATACGGGTTTACCCAGCCACTTCACCGTTAGCTGCGTACCCGGCTCAACTCCGCTTACATCCACGCGGATCGAGGACAGCGCCTGAACGTCTGCCGAGGGGTTCATTTGGTTGATCAGGGGCCATACGGCTGCACCCGTCGCAACGACACCTGCGCCGCCAGCGACGTAGTAGAGGAAATCTCTGCGGGTGCCTTCGTGGTCTTCTGCGTGGGACACGAGGTTTTCTCCGATTCCGGCGCCCGCGGTTGCGGGCAAACATGCATCAGCACCGCATCAAAGCGGCGTCTCATCGCGGCTATCTATCCGGGAGAAATCGGTTCGTCCAGCGGTCATAGGCGCGCACTACGCCGCATCTGGGCATTCATGTCACAACGTAACGACAATTTTTCAAGATATAGGCTGGTTTTGCAGACAAATTCCGATGCTCCCCACAGCTTGATTCGTACCCTGCAACACCACGCAACCGATCGCGCCACCAGAGTCCGGTGCATCGGACAATCTGGGACTGCCGGTTTTCCTCCCAGAAGTGGCTATCAATCGCTCTACCTTTACGTGCTGTTGGAGCCTTTAAATATTGAATTTAAAATAGATATTTCCCGCGCCCTGAAAACTGAAAATTTCGATTGCACTTTAAACGGGAATGAGTGAAAGGCGGCAAAAGACACTCGCTTAGCAGGACGTTTCCCATGTCAAAGCACTTGGCCCCCCTCGTGATCTTCGCACTGACCGTTTCTTCCCAAGCCACCGCCAGCGGTGACCCGGAAAAAGGCGAACAACTATATAACCGCTGCTCATCCTGTCACGCGATCATCAAAGACGGTGAAGTTCTGGTCAAAGGCGGTATTACCGGGCCGAATCTTTACGGCGTCGTTGGCCGGATCGCTGGGTCCGAACCCGACTACCTGAATGGAAGCGAGCGTTTGCCAATCGGGATGTTCACTGACGATATGATCCGGGCGGGTCAGGAAGGGCTGGTCTGGACGCAGGAAAACATCACCGCCTATTCCGAGAACCCCATTGAATTCATTCAGGACTATCTGAACGACGACTCCGCACGACCGAACATGAGTGTCAAACTGAAAAAAGGCGCCGAGGATATAGCGGCATATCTGGCCACCTTCACCCATTGAATTGGGCTGCCTTCAAGTTTCCCGCATGAGGGCAGCCAATTCCCGGACCTCGATGCCAAAGCCGTCAGCTTCCATATGTTCGGCGGCGGCGGCGCGCGCGCTATCCGGCTTGTTCTGATTCAGCTTCCAAGTGCCCTGAATATCATCAACCCGCATCCGGCAGGGCACGATCATGCGCTTCATCCGTTCCAAAGCGTCCGGTGTCATCTTCGCAGCACTCCAAGGCGGTTTTGGCAGCAAGCGGCCTTCGTAAAACGCGGATTGCCGGTCAAGCAGGTCGCCCAGTTCGGCCTGCGGTCTCAACTCCAACTGGCCCGACAGATGAACGGCCACATAGTTCCAAGTCGGCACCTGATCGTCGATCCCATACCAGTCCGGCGACACATAGCCATCCGGCCCTGACACAGCGATCCGGGCAGCACAGGGTGTATTCAGCACACGGACAATCGGATTCGACCGCACCAGATGCAGTTCGGCCACCGATCCGTCCTCGCTCAGCAGAAAAGGAACGTGGCTCAGCAAAGGGACGGTTTCCGCTGAAATCGCCAAAACCCCAAAGGCGCGGTCTCGCGCAAAGGCAATGTGGCGGGCGCGGTCCTCGGCGCGGAAAGCGGGATTTGGGTGCATGACATGTCTCCTAACGGAACGCCTTGCAGATTCGCTTGGTCCTTGGCAAGGTCTGCCTCGTTCTCAGGGCGGGGCGAAATTCCCCACCGGCGGTATGCGGGCCATGACCCGTAAGCCCGCGAGCGGTCCCGGACCATCCGGGATGACAAGCAGATCTGGTGAGAGGCCAGAGCCGACGGTTACAGTCCGGATGAAAGAGAACGTGCAGTGCGCCGGCCTTGCCGCGCGCCTGCCCGTGATCGCCTTGGGTGACGTGTCTGTTGCGAAAGGAGATCATAATGACACACACCCGCTATGCTTTCGTCAAAGCCAACTGGCATTCCGATATTGTCGATCAGGCGTTGGAAGGGTTTCAGCAGCTTATCCCCGCCGATCAGATTGACGTTTTCGACGTGCCCGGCGCGTTCGAGATGCCATTGCTGGCCCGCGATCTGGCCCAAACCGGCAAATATGCCGCGGTTGCCTGTGCCGCTTTCGTGGTGGATGGCGGCATCTACCGTCATGATTTCGTGGCCCAAGCCGTGGTTGACGGCCTGATGCGCGCCGGAATGGATACGGGCGTTCCGGTCCTGTCCGTCTCGCTGACGCCCCACCAATATCAGGAAACCGACCACCACAACGCCATCTACCGCGCGCATTTCGTGGAAAAGGGCCGCGAAGCCGCGCAAGCCGCGCTCAAAATCACCGAAACCCGCGCCGCACTCCTGGAGCCGGCCTGACCCTTCTTCTGTTCAAAAATACTTCGGGGGAATCGCGGCTTGCCGCGATGGGGGCAGCGCCCCCTCCCCACCCCTCAGACGCAAATCCGCTTGAGGCCCAAGGCTCTCCCCGCTAATCACAACCCTCAAAGGAGCACGCCCCATGTCGATGAACAGCTTTGGACACCTCTTTCGCGTCACCACCTGGGGTGAAAGCCACGGCCCCGCCTTGGGTGCGACGGTGGATGGTTGCCCTCCGGGCGTCACTATCGACGAGGCGATGATCCAGCACTGGCTGGACAAGCGCAAACCGGGTCAGAACAAATTCACCACCCAGCGGCGCGAGCCCGATCAGGTGAAAATCCTGTCAGGCGTATTCGAGGGCCAGACCACGGGAACGCCGGTGCAGCTTATGATCGAGAACACCGATCAACGCTCCAAAGACTACGGCGATATCATGGACAAGTTCCGTCCGGGTCACGCCGATATCACCTATTGGCAGAAGTATGGCATCCGCGACTATCGCGGCGGCGGGCGCAGTTCCGCACGTGAAACCGCGTCGCGCGTTGCTGCCGGAGGTCTCGCGCGCGAGGCAATCAAACAGATTGCCCCCAATGTGCAGATCACCGGCTATATGACCCAGATCGGCCCGCACAAGATCGACCGCGCCAAGTTTGACTGGTCGCAGATCGAACAAAACCCATTCTGGACACCCGATGCACAGGCCGCTGACGATTGGGCCGCGTATCTGGACGACCTGCGAAAGTCCGGCAACTCGGTCGGTGCCGTGGTCGAGGTCGTGGCCCGCGGCGTCCCCGCCGGGATTGGCGCGCCGGTTTATGCCAAGTTAGACACTGATCTGGCCGCCGCGATGATGTCGATCAACGCGGTAAAAGGCGTTGAGATTGGCGAGGGCATGGCCGCCGCCGAACTGACCGGCGAGGCCAACGCCGATGAGATATTCATGGGTCAGAACGGCCCGCAATACAGCTCCAACCACGCGGGTGGTATTCTGGGCGGCATCTCGACCGGGCAGGACATCGTGGTGCGGTTTGCCGTCAAGCCGACCTCGTCGATCCTGACCACGCGCAAAACGATCACCAAATCGGGTGAAGAGACCGAGATCATCACCAAAGGCCGCCACGACCCTTGCGTCGGCATCCGCGCGGTGCCAGTGGGTGAGGCCATGATGGCCTGCGTGATCCTTGACCATCTTCTGCTGCATCGCGGCCAGATCGGAGAAAACCGTGGAAGGATCGGCTGATCTGCGCAGTCGATTGCGCAGCATTGTTGCGCAACGGATGGAGACAGACCCGGCGCACGATCTGGCGCATCTGGATCGCGTCTGGGTGAATGCCAGGGCAATCGCAAGCGACAAGACCGACCTGCGGGTGCTTTTGGCCGCAAGTTACCTGCATGATCTTGTCAATTTGCCCAAGAACGACCCGGACCGTCACCTGGCCTCTCGCCTTTCAGCCAAGGAATCAGAGTCTATTCTAGAGAGTTTGGGCTATTCCCCGCACGAGATCCAAGCAACGCAACACGCCATCGCCGCACATAGTTTTTCAGCCGGAATCCCCCCAGAAACACTCGAAGCAAAGAGTCTGCGCGATGCGGACAGGTTGGACGCGTTGGGCGCGATCGGCATAGCGCGCACGTTCTCGGTGTCCGGTGCGCTTGGCCGGGTTCTCTATGATCCCGCTGACCCGTTTGCAGAGAATCGGCCATTGGACGATCTGGAATTCTCGATTGACCATTGGAAAGTGAAACTTCTGGCTTTGTCTCAGGACATGCTGACAGACGGCGGCAAGGCTCTTGCCAAGGAAAGAACGCACCGAATGATCCGGTTTCTGGAAGACTTCGCCGAGGAAATCGGTGGTTCGCTGCCCGAAGACTGGTTAAAACTCAGCCCTTCGCGTTGATATTTGCGCCTCAAAAGCGCAGGGTCGCGCCAATGGCGAAACCCCTCACATCACATAGGCCAATGTTGGCCGTGGCGCTGAAACTTAGCGCCCTTTTTTTGTTCATGGTGATGCAAGCGCTGGTCAAAGCTCTGTCCGATGACTTTCCTCCCGGTGAAATGGTGTTCTTTCGCTCACTCTTTGCCGTGCCTGTCATCATCGGCTGGCTGGCCTGGCGCGGAGAGCTTTCGCAGGGCTTGGTGGTCAAAAAGCCAATGGGCCATTTCTGGCGCGGAGTGTTGGGCACCAGCGCCATGGGCCTGACTTTTACCGGCCTCAGCCTGCTGCCTTTGCCCGAAGTTACGGCCATTGGCTACGCCACGCCGATCTTCACCCTGATTCTGGCGGCGATCATGCTGGGGGAACGCATTCGCATGATCCGCATTGGTGCGGTGGCTATTGGGTTGCTGGGTGTATTGATCATGATCTGGCCACGTCTGGGCGGCAACAACATGGATACCGCCGCGACAATCGGTGCGCTGTGCGTGCTGGCCGCAACGATGGCGCGGGCCTTTGTGCAAATCCACATCCGACAACTGGTTCAGGTCGATCACCCCGCCGCGGTTGTTTTCTACTTTTCGATCACAGCGACGCTGCTCTCGGCACTGACCGCCCTTTGGGGATGGGCAACGCCAACCTTGGAACAGACCCTAATACTGGTCGTTATGGGTTTGATCGGGGGTGTCGCACAAATTCTGGTGACATCTTCATATCGGTTCGGACAAGCCTCAATGCTTGCGCCGTATGACTACACCACCATGTTGTTCGCCATTGTCATCGGATATGTCTGGTTCGACGAATTGCCGACACTGGTCATGTTGGGCGGAGCCGCTTTGGTCATCGCCGGAAACGTGCTGGTTATCCTGCGCGAGCGGCAACTGGGATTGGACCGAGGCAAGGCGCGTCAGGCAACGGACCCCAAAGCCTGATCTTTACCTTTTGAGAACTTCACCTAGTTTGGGTCCAAAATCAAAAAAGGTTCCCAAGATGAGCGACGCAAAAGACCACAAGGAAAAGATGCAGAAGGTGCAGGCCCAGCACCGCAAGAAAGTATCCGAGGCCGTCGATCCCGAACGCGGACTGGTGCTGATCAACACCGGCAAGGGCAAAGGCAAGTCGTCGGCGGCGTTCGGCGTGGTCATCCGCGCTCTGGGTTGGGGTCAGAAGGTTGCCGTGGTCCAGTTCATCAAAGGCAAGTGGAAAACCGGCGAGAGACGCTTCTTCGAGGAGCGGGATCTGGTGACCTGGCACACGATGGGAGAAGGCTTCACCTGGGACACTCAGGATCGCGAGCGCGACATCGCCGCCGCCAATGCCGCCTTTGACAAGGCGCGGGCGCTGATGGCCAGTGGCGACTACGATCTTGTGGTTCTGGACGAAATCAACATCGCCTTGCGCTATGAATACCTTTCGGTCGAGCAGGTGATTGATGGGCTGAACGGTCGGTCAGACAAAACCAGCGTGTTTCTAACAGGCCGGGACGCGCCGCAGGCGCTGCGCGACTATGCCGATTTGGTGACGGAAATGACCGAGGAGAAACACCCGTTTCAGGCCGGAATCAAAGCTCAGCGCGGTGTGGATTTCTGAGGTTTAGACTCTATTTTTCGCCCTGACCACCGGCCCGAGCCTATCATTCGGATCGGCTGGCGTTCTGCTACCGGGCAGTTGGCGGGCCGCCGGATTCTATCGCCAAGGCATCCTTATGCTAGCCATAGAAAAACCCCCGCAAAATGTGGGGGTTCTTCAATCATCCAACTTCGATCAAGCGCGAACAAGCGCCTCGTAGTCCTGCGCGATCTCGCGCGTGATATCGCCAACCTCAAAGGTGTAGTCGCCAATCTGACCCACCGGGGTAACCTCGGCCGCTGTGCCTGTCAGCCAGCATTGCTCAAAATCAGCCATCTCTTCGGGCATGATGTGGCGCTCGTGAACGGTGATGCCTTTGTCTTTCAGCATCTGGATCACGGTCTGACGCGTAATGCCGTTCAGGAAGCAATCGGCCAGCGGCGTGTGGACCTCGCCATCTTTGACAAAGAACACGTTGGCACCGGTCGCTTCGGCGACATAGCCCCGGTAGTCCATGAACAGAGCATCCGAACAGCCCTTGGCCTCGGCCTTATGCTTGGAGATGGTGCAGATCATGTACAGACCCGCAGCCTTGGCGTGAACCGGGATGGTTTCGGGGCTGGGGCGTTTCCATTCCGCAATGTCCAGCTTGGCACCCTGCATCTTGGCGTCACCGTAATAAGCGCCCCACGGCCAGACGGCGACAGCCATGCGAACCGGGTTCTTGGCCGACGCCACGCCCATGTCATCGCCCGACCCGCGCCAGACAAGCGCCCGGATATAGGCGTCCTGCAATCCGCTGGCCTTCAACGCCTCTTGCTTGGCGGCTTCGATCTGATCGACCGTATAAGGCATCGGGATATCCAGCGCCTCGGCCGACGCGATCAGACGCTCGGAATGCTCACGGCTTTTGAAAATCTTGCCGTTATAGGCACGCTCGCCCTCGAATACAGACGAAGCATAGTGCATTGCGTGCGTCAGAATGTGTACCTTGGCGTCGCGCCATGGCACCAGCTCACCATCCAACCAGATGACACCGTCACGATCGTCATACCCCGCCATGCGCAACCTCCTGATCCGGGCTTGATTTATGATTATTGCGCCAATTAAGTCCGAACCGGACATAATGTTGCGCAAAAACTGCGATTCGATACCTGCCCACTCTTGGAATGTCAATAACGCTGACATAAACTGGGTACCGAGTAACCAATGAGGCCAAATATGTCCGACACCCGTCCCGCCCAGGTCTTTGGCGGTGAAAGCCTGTTGTTTCTGACGGATGAGCAACTGCGGCAGGGTATCGAAGCGATGTTCTTCGCTTATCGCGGTTTCACGGCGGACCCAGACCGCATCCTGTCTGAACTGGCCTATGGTCGGGCGCATCATAGGGCCATCCACTTTATCAACCGAGCGCCAGGAACAACCGTAAACAACTTGTTGGCGATTCTAGGTGTCACCAAACAGTCCTTGAACCGCGTTCTACGCACCCTGATCGACGATGGTCTGGTGGAAAGTCGCGTGGGCACCGTGGACAAACGCGAAAGACATCTATTTCTGACAGATAAGGGAGAAGAGTTGGAGGCCATACTGTCCGAAGCCCAGCGCGTGCGGATGCGCGCCGCCTATAAGGACGCCGGCCCCGAGGCCGTTTCGGGTTTTCGCAAAGTGCTTGAAGCGATGATGGATGCTGATATGCGTCATGCCTATAAGAAACTGCGGGATACCACCTCATGAGCGATATGGACGCCCATCTGCTGATAGTTGACGATGACGAGCGCATCCGTGATCTGCTCAAGAAGTTTCTGATGCGGAACGGTTTTCTTGTCACTGCCGCGCGGGACGCAGCCCATGCGCGACGTGTAATGTCAGGTCTGGATTTCGACCTGATCGTTCTGGATGTCATGATGCCCGGCGAAGACGGCGTCAGCCTGACCAAGGCGCTGCGCGAGACACATGCAACCCCGATCCTGCTGCTGACAGCGCGCGGTGAAACCGAACACCGCATTGCGGGGCTTGAGGCCGGGGCCGACGATTATCTGGCAAAGCCGTTTGAGCCGAAAGAGCTGTTGTTGCGCATCAACGCAATTCTGCGGCGGATGCCCGAAACACCTGCACAGGAAGCGGCAAGCAAGATTCTGATCCTTGGGCCGATCCGGTACGATGTGGAACGGGGCGAGATGTGGCAGGGAGAAGAACCCGTGCGTCTGACCGCAACCGAAAGCCAGTTGATGAAGATTTTCTCGGCCCAACCCGGAGAACCCATCAGCCGCGCCAAACTGGTCGAGGATCTGGGCCGCGACAAAGGGCAGGCACAGGAGCGCGCGGTGGATGTCCAGATCACCCGGCTGCGGCGCAAGATCGAACAGGACCCCAAGCAACCCCGCTACCTGCAGACGGTCCGCGGGGCGGGATATATGTTGGCCCCGGATTGATTATGCCGCTGCGCGGCGATTTTATGCCTTCGGCGAGGATATTTTTAGCCAGATGAAGATCGGATCCTGATGAAGACTGCTCTGTTGACTCACGCGGATTGCCTTGAGCATGTGACCCCGGACGGACACCCCGAACGGGTCGCGCGGCTTGAACACATTCTTCATGCGCTGGAATCGCTGGATCTGGACCGAAGGACGGCTCCGCTTGCCGCGGATGATGATTTGCTGCGCATTCACCCCGAAAGCCATATTCGGAATATTCGCAGCAGTCGCCCGACGGAAGGGTACAAGCAGATTGATGGTGATACATTCATGTCGCCGGGATCGGTGGATGCGGCGTATCGTGCTGCGGGCGCTGTCGTTCGGGCGGTCGACCTGGTCCTGAGCGGCGACTCTCCGAACGCGTTTTGTGCAATCCGCCCGCCGGGGCACCACGCCGAATCTGAGACGGCGATGGGGTTTTGTCTGTTCGGCAATGCGGCACTGGCTGCCAAACATGCGCTGGATCACCACGGGTTGAAACGCGTGGCCGTGGTGGATTTTGACGTACATCACGGAAATGGCACGCAGGATTTGTTGTGGGACGAGGCCCGTGCCCTGGTCATAACTAGCCAGCAGATTCCGTTGTGGCCCGGCACGGGACGTCCGGATGAAACCGGCACCCACGATACGATCCTGAATATTCCGCTGCCGCCCCGATCCGGTGGGGCAGAGATGCGCGCGGCTTATGAATCCCAAGCCTTCCCGCGGCTGCGTGCGTTCAAGCCTGAATTGATCATCATCTCGGCGGGTTTCGATGCGCATCAGGACGATCCGCTGGCGGAGCTTAACTGGTCGACCGGCGATTTCGCGTGGATCACGGCCGAGCTGTGCAAGATCGCCGATGAAGTATGTGACGGGCGTATCGTCTCGACTCTGGAAGGCGGGTATGATCTGAACGCACTGGCCGAGGCCACCCGCGCCCATGTGGAAGAATTGATGAAGGCAGCCCGATGACCGATACTCCTGTAGATCAGATGACTTTTGAACAAGCGATGAAAGAGCTTGAGGCCGTCGTCGGCCAGCTTGAGCGCGGCGACGTGGCGCTGGATCAGTCCATTGCCCTGTATGAACGCGGAGCGGCCTTGAAAAAGCGCTGCGAAGACGAGCTGAAGCGGGCCGAAGAAAAGGTGGCGGCGATCACGCTGGACGCGGATGGTCAGCCAACCGGGACGTCTCCTGTCGAAGGTCTGTAAATGTTTCAGGACATTCTGGCACGGGATGCCGCGCGAATTCAGAAGCAGTTCGATCTGGTTCTGGGCGCGCTGGATGATCTGGATGTGACCCGTGCGATGGCCTATGCCACCGAAGGCGGCAAGAGGCTGCGCGGGTTTCTGGTTCTGGAAAGCGCAAGGCTGCACGGCGTGGACCCGGCGCAGGCCATTTGGCCCGCAACGGGGATTGAAGCGCTGCACGCTTATTCGCTGGTTCACGATGATCTGCCTTGCATGGATGACGATGACCTGCGCCGGGGGCGTCCGACGGTCCATGTGAAATGGGATCAGGGAACGGCGGTTTTGGCCGGGGATGCGTTGCAGACCCTTGCGTTTGAGATGTGCACCCGGCCCGAGGTCGGATCGGCCGAGATACGTGCGGAACTGGCCCTAACACTGGCCAAAGCAAGCGGTGCGCAAGGCATGGTACTGGGTCAGGCGCTGGATATTGCTGCGGAAACCGCAAAATCGCCTTTGTCACTGGACCAGATTACGCGGCTTCAGGCTGGCAAGACTGGTGCCTTGATAGAATGGTCAGCCTGCGCCGGTGCGCGTTTGGCTGAAGAAGATCCCGACCCCCTGCGCCGATACGCGCGGGATCTTGGGCTTGCTTTTCAGATCGCTGACGACATCTTGGATATTGAAGGGGACGCGGCGATCGCCGGAAAACGTCTTCAAAAGGATGCAGAGGCGGGCAAGGCAACCTTTGTGTCGCTTCTGGGTCTGGACACCGCCAAGAGCCGGGCGGCCGAGCTGGTGGATCGGGCCTGCGACGCGCTTGAAGGTTATGGGGCACCTGCGGAAACCTTGAAGGACGCCGCGCGCTTCGTTATTGCCCGGGACAGCTAAGCCAGGAACGCGCCAAATGTCAGATCGCCCAAACACGCACCTGCTGGACCTTGTGAGCCGCCCTGCGGATCTCAAGCAGTTCTCGGATGCGCAACTCTGTCAGGTTGCGGATGAGCTGCGGGCAGAAACGATCTCGGCCGTGTCCGTCACCGGCGGGCATCTGGGCGCAGGGCTGGGCGTGGTGGAACTGACCACGGCGTTGCATGCCGTGTTTGACACACCGCGCGACAAGATCATCTGGGATGTTGGGCATCAGTGCTATCCCCATAAAATCCTGACCGAACGGCGCGACCGTATCCGTACTTTGCGCATGAAAGACGGGTTGAGCGGTTTCACCAAGCGCAGCGAAAGCCCGTATGACCCGTTTGGCGCGGCGCATAGCTCGACCTCGATCAGTGCCGCGCTTGGTTTTTCGGTCGCGCGCGATCTGGGCGGCGTCACCCCCGAAGGATTGGGCGACGCGATTGCCGTGATCGGTGACGGTTCGATGTCGGCGGGCATGGCGTTCGAGGCGATGAACAATGCAGGTCACCTCAAGAAACGCCTGATCGTGATCTTGAACGACAACGAGATGAGCATCGCCCCACCAGTTGGCGCGCTGTCCAGTTACCTGTCGCGGATTTATACCGAGGCTCCGTTTCACGATCTGAAAGCCGCTGCAAAAGGTGCTGTTTCGCTGCTGCCAGAGCCTTTCCGAGAGGGCGCGAAACGGGCCAAGGAAATGCTCAAGGGTATGGCGGTCGGCGGCACCTTGTTCGAGGAGCTGGGGTTTTCCTATATCGGCCCGCTTGACGGTCACGATATGGACCAGTTGCTGCCGGTTCTGCGCACGGTCAAGGCGCGGGCGACCGGTCCGATCTTGATCCATGTTCTGACGAAAAAGGGCAAGGGATATGCCCCTGCGGAACAGGCGCGCGACAAGGGCCATGCAACGGCCAAGTTTGATGTCGTGACGGGCAAGCAGAAGAAAGCGCCTTCAAACGCGCCCTCCTATACCTCGGTCTTTGGCAATACGCTGGTGGATGAGGCCGCGCGGGACGACAAGATCGTTGCCGTAACCGCCGCGATGCCGGATGGAACCGGCCTGAACTTGTTTGCCGAACGCTACCCCTCGCGCTGCTTTGACGTAGCGATTGCAGAACAGCATGGCGTGACTTTCGCTGCGGCCCTAGCCGCAGGCGGGATGAAGCCGTTCTGCGCGATGTATTCGACCTTTTTGCAGCGCGGCTACGACCAGGTTGTGCACGACGTGGCCATCCAGCGCCTGCCGGTGCGGTTCGCGATTGACCGCGCGGGCCTTGTGGGGGCAGACGGAGCGACCCATGCGGGGTCGTTCGACATTGCCTATCTCGCCAATCTTCCCGGCATGACCGTCATGGCCGCCGCGGATGAGGCCGAACTGGTGCACATGGTTGCAACGGCAGCGGCCCATGATGACGGGCCAATCGCTTTCCGCTATCCGCGCGGTGAAGGGGTCGGGGTGGATCTGCCCGAACGCGGCGAGGTTCTGGAAATCGGTAAGGGACGTGTGATCCAGAAAGGGGCGCGTGTGGCGCTGCTGTCGTTCGGCACCCGTTTGGCCGAAGTGCAAAAAGCGGCCGAGGCTCTGTCGGCCCGTGGGATCACGCCCACAATTGCAGACGCCCGGTTTGCCAAGCCGCTGGACCGCGAGCTGATCCTGGACCTTGCGGCCAATCACGAGGCGCTGATCACCATCGAAGAGGGTGCGATTGGCGGTTTTGGCTCTCATGTGGCGCAATTGCTGGCGGACGAGGGCGTGTTCGATCACGGCCTGAAGTATCGGTCGATGGTTCTGCCCGATATCTTCATTGATCAAGCAAGCCCGGCGGACATGTATGCCGTGGCAGGAATGAACGCCGAACAGATCGAAGCCAAGGTGCTTTCGGTGCTGGGCGTCGCGTCAATTGGTGAAAAGCGCGCCTGATCACGCAGCGTTCACTTGAATGTAGTGAAGAAACTGGTGCCTCAAGAGGGACTCGAACCCCCGACCTTGTCCTTACGAATTTTGCCGCCCATGAGTTGGACTTAACCGCAAGAAGCCGTCTGAAGTCAACTAAACCCCTACGATTAAAACACTATTTTTAGGATCGAACTTGGACTGTGTTGGACGGCGCTGGCGAACGTTTGATGAACATTCCCTACTAATCCCCTACTAAATGGCATACCCCACCCCATGCACGGCCGCTTAGAGGACCTTAGGTTGGCCGCCGCCTGTTCGACGCTCCCTCAGTGGCTTGCACGGAAATCTACGATCCACAGAACAGTGTCTAGGACTCACGATTTCATCGTGTCGTCAACAATTGATGCCATTTGCAGCAGCGCTGTACGTAACTCTGACAACAGGATGCCCGCTTTGCTACTTTCACGATCAGCAATCTCAAGAACGGCAAGAAGCACCTCGTCGGAACACCGCATCAAATTGATAAGGTGCTCGCCAGACGGCCCATGGCTCCCAGAAAGCCAATTCTTAGCGGTACGCTCCGAAACATCTGTCCATTTAACCAATGTCTTGATCGCCCGATGAGATCCGCCGAGTTCCCGCTTGAGCGCGGCTGCAATGGCCATTTGGTATTTTGATCGATCGACCTTCCTTTCGTCGTCATCTTGAAAATTCTTGCCCATCTTAGGAAACATTTTTCCGAACCTCCGCGTTTATGCTTCGGCCCCATGGAATCACGAGCATTCCCACTAATTTGGCGAAAGACAAAAGATGAAGGGCTCGGAACTTGAGCTGGAGGGATGAACATGACCAGAGGGCAATGGCTCCCAAGAGGGCGCCGCCGCGCCGCGCCGCTCAATACGTCCGCATGTCGACCGAGCACCAACGCTATTCGACCGAGAACCAGTCGGACGCGATCGCGCACTACGCGGAGCAACGCGGGATCGAGATCGTCCGTACGTATTCGGATCAGGGTAAGAGCGGTTTAAGGATCCAGGGCCGCGATGGGCTCAAGCAGCTCATCGACGACATTCAATCCGGTCGCGCAGATTACGAGGCCGTGCTGGTGTACGACATCAGCCGCTGGGGGAGGTTTCAAGATGCGGACGAAAGCGCCTACTACGAATACATCTGCAAACGCGCCGGCATCTCCATAATCTATTGCGCCGAGCAGTTCGAAAACGATGGCAGCCCGGTCTCCACGATCGTCAAAGGCGTCAAGCGCGCCATGGCGGGCGAGTACAGCCGCGAGCTTTCGCAGAAGGTCTTCACAGGCCAATGTCGCCTAATAGAACTCGGCTATCGCCAAGGCGGTCCACCCGGCTTCGGCCTGCGGCGTATGCTGATCGACGAGCATGGGGTTGCGAAAGGCATCCTAGAGCGCGGTGAACACAAAAGCATTCAGACAGATCGCGTTACTCTGGTTCCGGGGCCCGCCGAAGAAATCGCCATCGTCCGAGAGATCTTCCTCGCTTTTGTCGAAGAGCGTAAGTCTGAGACCGAAATTGCTGAGCTGCTCAATGCACGCGGCATTCTAACGGACCTCGATCGTGCCTGGACCCGGGGAACCGTTCACCAAATACTGATCAACGAGAAATATATAGGGAACAACGTCTGGAACCGAAGCTCCTTCAAACTGAAGAAGCGACGGGTCCAAAACGATCCCAACATCTGGGTTCGAGCCGAGGGCGCTTTCGAGGGGATCGTCGATCCTGACCTCTTTGCCGCCGCAAACGCAATTATCAACGCGCGATCCAACAAGCTCACCGACAACGAAATGCTCGAGGGCTTGAAAGAGGTATTCGAGGCCCAGGGCTTTCTGTCCGGCCTCGTAATAGATGAATCCGACTCGCTCCCTTCGAGCAGCGCGTATCGATCACGGTTTGGTAGCCTGCTACGCGCCTACAAGCTCGTCGGATTCAAACCGGATCGGGACTACAGATACATCGAGATCAATCGACGCTTGCGCGAGCTTCATCCCAATATCGTCACCGAGACGATTGCAGGCATCGAAGCTTCGGGTGGCAAAGTGGAACGACACCCCAGAACGGACTTGCTCACCATCAATAGTGAATTCACCGCATCCCTCGTGATCGTCCGGTGCAGCGAAACGAATGCGGGTTCTCTCAGGTGGAATATCCGCTTTGACACAAGCCTCAAACCCGACATCACAATCGCCGTGCGCATGGATCGGCTAAACCAGAAGCCGCTGGACTATTATCTGCTGCCGGGCCTCGACATGACTCTCAACCGCATCCGCCTGGCTGAACACAACGGCTTGTCGCTTGATGCGTATCGCTTCGAAACGCTGGACCCCTTGTTCGACATGGCGGTTCATGTCCCGGTACCGGAGGTGGCCTGATGGAAAACCTGCATCCGCAAGCAGCTGAATTGATCCCGATGGATCGTATCACCATAGTTAACCCGCGCATCAGAAATAGAAAATCCTTCAAACAGATTGTCGACAACATCGCCGAGCTCGGGCTGAAACGGCCGATCACTGTTGCAGCGCGAACCAATGAGGATGGTTTGAGTTACGATCTGGTTTGTGGACAGGGGCGATTTGAGGCGTTTCAGGAACTAGGACAAACAGAAATCCCGGCGATCGTCATCGAGGCCAGTAGCGAAGACTGTTTGGTGATGAGTCTCGTGGAAAACCTGGCGCGCCGACAGCATCGCGCCCTTGATCTTCTGCGCGATATCAAAGGCTTGAATGAGCGCGGCTACTCAGGTCCCGAGATCGCACGCAAGACCCAGCTTTCTCTCAAATATGTCCGTGGCGTCCTTCGGCTCCTCGAGAGCGGCGAGCATAGACTGCTCAGAGCCGTTGAAAGCGGAAAACTTCCCGTTAGTGTTGCCGTCGATATCGCTGAAGCAAAAGATACAGAAGTTCAGGACGTTCTGCGTCAGGCCTATGAGAACAACCAGCTGCGCGGTGGCCGACTGATGGCCGCGAAACGCTTGGTCGAAGCACGTCAGCAATACGGGAAAGGACAACCGAGCGCGGACCAAAAGAAGAAACGAACGCTTTCAGTCGACAGCCTGATCCGCACCTATCAAAACGACGTCGAGAAGAAACAAGTCCTCCTGCGCAAGGCGACGGCGACTCGCAACGAGCTGATGTTCATCACAGAGGCCCTGCGCAAACTCCTGAATGACGAAAACTTCGTCACCCTTCTAAGGGCCGAAGGGTTGGCGACGATCCCGAAGAACCTTTCTGACCGCCTGGCCGCTCGAACGGGGGACCTCTGATGGCACGATCCGGACGCTCCAAATCAATCAACATGGCGTTTGAGAAAGACCTCATTCAGCTGCCGCTCGATCAGATCTGCCCGCTCTACGCCGTTCGCAAAGAAACCAAGGATACGGTTAAGTACCGCCAGGTCGTCGCTTCCATCAAAGAAGTTGGTCTCGTCGAGCCCCTTGTCGTCGTCCGCGACCAATCCGATCCCGAAAAACACATGCTACTCGATGGACACGTACGCCTCGCGATCCTGTCGGATCTCGGTGAGCCGGATGCGCTGTGTCAGGTTTCAACGGACGACGAGGCCTTTACCTACAACAAGCGCATCAGCCGCCTTGCCACAATTCAGGAATACAAGATGATCCTGAAGGCGCTCGAACGCGGCGTGCCGGAGGAGCGACTGGCGCGAGCCCTCAATGTGAATGTAAAATCCCTGCAGGACAAAAAGCGGTTGCTGGATGGGATCTGCCCAGAGGCAGCAGAGCTCCTCAAAGATAAACAGGTCGCGCTGACCGGGTTCCAAATTCTCAAGAAGATGAAACCGCTGCGTCAGATCGAGGCTGCGGAACTGATGGTGACGATGAACAAATACACCGTCAATTATGCCCGCTCGCTTTTGGCTGCGACGCCGGCCAGCCAGCTGAAAGATCCGGAGAAGCCGAAAGCTGTGAAAGGGATCTCCCGTCAGCAGCTTGAACTTATGGAGCGTGAATCTGCGAACCTTGAGAGAGAGCTGCGCCTCGTCGAGGACACCTATGGCAGTGATCACCTCGATCTGGTTCTCGCGCGTGGCTACGTCTCCAAGCTCATAACCAATGCACGCGTCACGCGGTATCTCGAGATGTATCATTCCGAGTTTCTGCCTGAGTTCGAAAAGATCACGGAGACAGAGGCCTTGGCCTTTTGATCCTAGCAGTTCGGTCAATTTCGGCTGATCTGCGTTCGGGGACCCGCACCCATGGAAGCGCGGGGACCGCAGGAGACGCCGCACGGTGGGGCGGATCAAGTGCGGCGGTGGGGATGGCGGCGAACCCGTGCGGAGCCCACCAAGTCGGAATCATCCATCCGGCGACAAGACGTGAATATTTCTCACAAAGGCGGCGCGCCTCACCCTAGGCTCAGGCGCGTCGCAACCCAATACTCACAGAGCTTGTCATCTGGCGAAATAATACTATACTTACGCCAAATGGCAGGAGAAAAACATGCCGCATCTGGAACTTGTTACTCAACCACCTGCGCCTCAAGCGCCTAATATCTCTCTTGAAGAGGCACAGGCTATGCAGCGCGCAATCGTCAATCTTTTCGCCAAGTGGGAGCTAACCGACGATGAAGCATGCACTCTGTTGGGAGGCATTGGCCTAAGGACGTTCTCGCGGTGGAAGTCCGGAGACCTCGGCCGAACAAGTATCGACCTTCAAGCTCGGATGTCTAACTTGCTTGGCATTCATAAGGCGCTGCGATTGCTATTCGACGATCCGGCACGGGCTTACGGTTGGATCAAACGACCAAACAGTGCTTTCAGCGATCTAAGTGCACTCCAAATAATGCTCGGTGGACAGCTGACAGACCTGATGCGTGTGAGGCGATATCTTGATGCGCAAAGGGGGGTGTGGTGACAGCACCATTACCCCCGATTGCACATGTTGTCTGGACTAGCGCACATCGCATCATCAACAGCAAATACCCGCCGGTGTCTCTATTTGAGGACATTGCCGATCCAGCCGATTGGGAGCTTTTAGCCTCTGCCGAAAGCAAAACAAACCCGAGGCTGTTCGAAGGGGTCGGAAATCTGGCGCTTGTTCCGAGTGAGAGACGTGTGGCTGGTCCAGGCGCAAGTTGGGTGATGGCTCCATTTGTACATGCCAGCCCAGATCGTCCGGGCAGATTTCACAGTGGCGAAGAAGGCGCGTACTACGCGGGCGACAGTTCTGAGGTAGCGCTTTTTGAGACAATATACCATTTTGAGAACTTTCTTAGGGCTACAGACGAGCCACCTTGCTCAGCAACTTTCCGGGAACTTGTTGGGCAAATCGAAGCTGATTTGCATGACGTAAGCGATCCGGCGTTTGCCGATTGTTTGGATCCCGGCTCGTACAAAGCAAGCCAACGTATTGCGACTGAACTGCGCGAACAAGAATCGAGCGGGGTCCTTTACCCCAGTGTCCGCTACCCAGGCGGTTTGTGCGTGGCACTATTCTATCCCAACGTGCCGCGCATTCCTTCGCAAGCCAGTCACTATCGCTATCATTGGGACGGCAGCAGGGTTACCCACGTGACCAATCTTTCCGAAGGCGGCGTCTTCGCGATAGTGCCTTAATTCCCAGACTGAGTCTGATAAGGTCCACTATGTTAAGTTAGGCTCTACTGCACCTGGACACTTCCAACCGTCTCGCCACCCCACCCCATAGACGGCTAATGTGGCTGCAAGCGGCAGGCGCTCGCCCGGTCCACACTCTCTTTCATCCACCCGTGGATTTCTGAGCGGATTGTGTGCGGCAAACCTAAAACAGTGGCCTTTTTCGCCCTGGTTACACCTAACCTGGTGCCATAATCTTTGCAAAACAATGCGCTAAGGTTTCAAATCAGACTAAGCGTTCGAATCTTCGACCTACCTGTGTCGCTGGCTCGACTTCCCAAAAGACCATCCGCACGGAGCCCTGGCTACAAAGTATATTATGGACAAAGACGTTGAGAAGATCCTCGAGTATTGGCGTGTTTCTCTGGCCGACAGTGCGCTAGGGGACGGTAAGTTCACCCAAAGAGACCGGAAACGGTTCATCGAGGTATCCGGGGAGGCAGTCCGGTCAGGGAAACTCCCAGACGCGATGCTCGATAGAGTATTTGGCGGACGGAAGTCAGCGAAAAGTGTTGCCGTACGTTTTTGGCCGCTTGTGATGGCTCGAAAATCTTCTCATGGAGCGGCCCGCGTCGATGGCTTACCAGAGATCGTCGCGCCAGTTGTTACGGAAGCAACAGTCGAGAGTGACGGGCAGATCACACCGTTGCGCAACGCTCTGGCGCGAGACGTGCTGTCACCACTTCCATCCGGCGAGTTCTCAATCGGCAGTGTAGACGATCTCGATGACTTTCTCACGAAGACACCTTTACCAGACATGATCGTAGAAGATTCATGGCCGGAATACCTCGGTCATTGTCGCAAGATGGTTGATGCTGTCGCAGAGGGCTGGCCGAATGGCGACGAAGATTACCAGTCGATGGGCTTCGGTTTCCTTGAGTTAGCAGAGGATGCCAGTGCCACGATCCGCAACATTGTGGATCTCTACGACAAGTTGCTGAGTGAAAAGCCAGACGTGCCTCTTTTGACACAGGTCGCTGCGCCTCGCAAAACGACATTCTCTCCTGACCCTAAAGTAGAGGGTGAATTCAGTCGCCGCCTAGGCCACTCCAACCCTCACTTCCCTTTGTCAGAGCATCAGCGCCAGGTTTTATCTTACCTTGATGTGTTGTCTCCTGCAGAAGTCATTGCGGTGAACGGACCGCCGGGTACGGGCAAGACGACAATGCTGCTATCGGCGGTGGCAAGCCTCTGGATCAAAGCTGCACTCAAGGGTGAGAACCCACCAATCATCGTTGCCGCATCCACCAACAACCAGGCAGTCACAAACATTATTGATGCTTTTGGGAAAGACTTCGCCAAGGGAAAAGGGCCTTTCGCTGGGCGGTGGCTCCCCGACATCGGAAGTTTCGGAATCTTCCTGCCGTCGCACTCTCGTAAGTTGGAGGCTGCGAAGAAGTATCAAACAGAAGATTTTCAGACGGCATGCGAAAGCGTTGAGTATTTCTCACGGGCTAAGGAGGAATACCTTCAAGCCGCGCAGGTCGCTTTTCCTGCTGTGTCGGAAGCTCGCGTAGAGCTCATATTGGAAGCCATTCAGAGTGAAATGGCAAAAGAGGCTAAGAAGCTCTCCAAACTAGATCAGGCCTCCAAAACCCTGGCTAAGGCTCAAGAGGCGGTAAAGGCAACCCTCGGCGAGAGCCCTGCTGAAGCGGAACAGGCGCTGACCAAGGCAGCTGACGAGGCGCAGCAGAACCGAGAACGGGTTAAGGCCGCTAAAACCTCCCTGGAAGCATACCTCGCAGCGGAGTCTACATTCTTGGCACTTTTCGGTTTTCTGCCAGCCATCAAGAAGAAACGGGTGCTGTCGGCCCGACAGGCAATCCATGGGTTCTTGCCGGACGCCGACGGGTTCCACCGCGTTACAGATGTGGAAGCTCATGTCGCTGAAAGACTGCAATCTGTCGAGCTGTTGACGAAGCAGGCTGAACAGGAACTAGAAAAGGCTCGTCGTCTTCGTTCCTCGCTGGCGGACGCCGAGAACCAATGGGATCGCGCAAAGCGTGCTGTCGCCGATACAGTGGAAGAGCTGGAGAGCGCCGCCGATCTTAGCATTCGCTTCAAACTCTTTCTTCTGGCGACCCACTATTGGGAAGGACGTTGGTTGCTGGCTATGGAGGAAGACCTCGCTGGCATCACAGGTTCATCAAACAAGAAAGGCAAAGCAACACTCGTTCCGCGCTGGCAAAGACGTATGATGCTTACGCCTTGCGCCGTTGCCACTTTTGCCAGCTTGCCAGGAAAACTGACATACAGTCGCAAGACTGGGGGCAAATGGGCGAAAGAGTACCTGTACGACTTCATTGATCTAATGATTGTGGATGAGGCCGGACAAGTCTTGCCGGAAGTTGCCGGAGCGAGTTTTTCTCTGGCGAAGCGAGCTCTCGTGATTGGTGACACCCAGCAGATTGAGCCCATCTCGTCTGTGCCGAAACCAGTTGATATCGGGAACCTCCGAGAAGTTGGCCTGCTGCAGAACGATGACGATTGGAACGCGTTGTCGGAAAGAGGTTTTTGCACCACATCCGGAAGCGCCATGCGGGTTGCACAAGAAGCTTGCCGCGTCTCACCCTATGCTGAACTTGAAAAGGGGCTGTACCTATTCGAACATCGTCGCTGCTTTGATGAGATCATCGAGTATAGCAACGCACTTTGCTACAAGGGAAAACTGCGTCCACTTCGAGGCCCAGTCCCAGCCGACGCCAAGCTACCAGGATTGGGGTATTTGCATGTCGATGGGCGGGCAATTCGCCTGGGAAGTAGTCGCGCAAATCTGTTGGAGGCCCGGACGATTGCTGCATGGCTGGATGCCAACAGATCGGAGCTGGAGAGTCGCTATCGGGCGCGCCTCGAACAAATCGTGGGCGTTGTGACGCCATTTGGACGGCAGGTGCGTGAAATTAGGACCGCCTGTGCGAGTAGAGGTATCTCAGTTGATTTGCGCGACGGCATGACGATCGGCACGGTTCATTCACTGCAGGGTGCAGAGAGACCGGTGGTTATCTTCTCGCCGGTCTATTCGAAACATGCGGATGGTAATTTCATCGACGCCTCGGCCAGCATGCTCAACGTTACCGTATCCCGCGCCAAGGACAGTTGTCTTGTTTTTGGTGACATGGACGTTCTGACTACTGCCGTTCCGGGGTCACCACGTTCAATACTTGGTGATTTTTTGTTCAGCTCAACAGACAACGCACTTGAGTTCGAGACGGAGCCCAGGAGCGATCTGCAGGATGAAAGTGGCGAGCTCCAGATGCTTCGCGATGCTGCTGAGCACGATGCTTTCCTTATCGATGCTCTCGCAGGTAATGGACGCCGATACTCGATAGTTAGCCCCTGGATCATCGCCCGCACTATGGAGAACGTCGGCTTCCTGACTGCCTTTGAGAATGCGATAAGTCGGGGTGCGAGCGTAGATGTATTCTCAGATCCCCTTCTGAACGCCAACGTGGCGAGTGATGGTCAAACCCAAATGTCGCTGGCAAAAGACACGCTCACCAAGATTGGCGTGCGTCTCCACGAAGTGCCTCGGCTGCACAGCAAGATCGTAGCCGTTGACGACGATCTATTGGCGATTGGATCGTATAACTGGCTTAGCGCTGACCGACACGGCAAGTACGCGCGACATGAGACTTCGTTTGTTTATAGTGGTCAGCACTTGGAGTCGGAAATCAACACGATCTTTCAGGGCCTTGGCGGTCGAGAGAAGTAGCTACGACGGGCCGATAGGGTCCATAATGTAAACTGCTAGCAAGTAACGCCTTGAACCTCGTAATGGTAACGGACAAGTTTTTGAAACGTAGCCCTACGACAAAGCTGTGTTGACACTAGCAGCCGAAACTGACCAATGGTCTGGAGCACAAACTTCCTAATTTGAGGCGCTCTATGAAGGTTTTCTGGTCGTGGCAGAGTGATCGTAACCCAAAGCTACATCACTACTTTGTTCGAGATGCGCTCAAAGAAGCCTGCAAGATGATAGCGAAGGATCCTGAATACACAGAGGCTGACAGGCCGGAAGTCGACCACGACACAAAAAACACCGCTGGGACGCCTGACATTGCCTCAACAATTCTCACTAAGATATCCGACGCAAATGTGTTTGTTGCTGATCTAACACCGGTTGGAATTACAGACCCTTCCTCACTCCAACCGAAAACATCGAAGGACAAACTACCGAGCCCCAAGTATCTACAGAACCCTAACGTTATGTCAGAATTAGGCTATGCCGAGCGCGCGCTTGGCCAGGACAAAATCATCCTGGTTGCCAATGGCGCGCATTATCCTGGGGCGGATGCGCTCCCGTTCGATTGGCGGCACCGCAGCGGGCCCAAAACCTACAATCTGCCCGACGGTGCGACCAAAGCTGAGATCAATGTTGAACGTAAGCGTTTTGCCAACTTGTTGAAGGCTTTGATTCTTCCCATCTTGGCAAAACAAGAGCTGGCTTCTTCGGCCGCTGAAATTGCCTGGCAAACACATGCAGCGGACGACCCATGTGTCTGGCAAGGGGCGGACGAGCCGATGGAGTTCAGGAACGCTTCTTTGAGCATGCCAAAGCGCAAACTCAGTTTGAGTCCAGGAACACGCATCTACGCAAGGATAGTACCGTCAAAATGGGCCAACCCTACCAGGAGCGACATGGAACAACGCGTGTCTAAACTGGGATTGCACATGCGTGAAAGGGATGGTGACTGGGGACTTAACCGAGAGGGAGCCTTGTCGGTTTGGGGTTTAGCCGCCCCTGAGGAGATGACAGTAGTCAGCGCTACACAGTGGTTTCAGAAAACCGGCGAAGTATGGGCGGTTAGCACAGCTCCGTTTCATGAATACAACGGACGTGTTATCTTTGGATCCAAAGTACCTTTTGCTCCTTTGGAGAGATTTCTGGTTAATGCCGCTGATACAATAAAGGCGGTCGGCGGAGCCGGTCCATTTGGACTCAGGCTCGGCGCCGGAGATATCTCTGAAACCTCGTGGCCTGGGGCTTACAACTTTGAGCATTTTGAGGCAGTGGACACGTTTGTCGAAAGTGCCAACGAACTGAAACTGGCATCTAGCGAGGATATTCGAACCTCGCTGCACCTATTTTGGAACAAAATGCGGGATGCCTACGGTCTGCCCCCATCACAAACTCTTCAGGATTTTGAACAAGCTGCTGACCTCCAGCCGACTGAAAACATCGATTGATAAACCCAATCGTCTGGATGCTAGATGTGTTCGGCAGATAGTTCGCAAACCTTCTTATAAGCGCCCTTATGTAAAATGTTGGTTTTGCGCCCTGCAGGCGGCAAAGCAAACCCTGCAAACAAGGCAAACCCGGCGCTCCAGGGGCTTGCTAACCAACAAGATCTTACACCCATTTTGAAACCGCTCTGCCCATGGATTTGATGTGATTGGCCTGGGTGAAGCCCGAAACGCGCTTGCGCGGTTTCAGATCGTGATCGCCGTCTTCAAACCAGCTCATCTGGATTGCTGAGGAAAGCTCATACTCAATGACTTCATCCTTCGAGCCAAACTGGTCGCGCGTTCCCTGACAAATCAGTGTTGGGGTTCGCAGGTGTTGCAGGTGCTCGGTCCGGAGCTTCTCAGGCTTTCCAATTGGATGAAACGGGTAGCCCACGCAGAGCAACCCAGTGATGCGATCTGCGTCAAACAGCTCATCCGCAATCATGCTGGCGACGCGTCCGCCCATGGATTTTCTGCCTATTATCAGCGGGCCGTCGACATCGAGCGCGTTGATTGCGGCTAGGTACTCCGAGTTCAGTTTTTCAGCGCGTGGCGGGGGCTTCCTGGTGCCTTCAGTTCGGCGGGCAGCCATGTAGGAGAACTCAAATCGGACCACTCTAAGACCCCGTTCGGCCAACGCATCCGCGATTGCTGTCATTGCAGGGGAGTCCATCGGCGCACCGGCGCCGTGCGCAAACAAGATCGTTGCGTTTGCCGCTTCAGGTCCGTGTTCCAAGAATTCGGTCGGCATAGTCATTTTTTATTCGTTCCGCGTTGACTACCTTACGGAGGACGTTTCTAAGCCTCTGAATGACGAATCGGGGCGAAGCGAGCGCCTAGAATCTCAACTCGAACCAGACGATCCAGTTCTCAAGGAAGTTGAGAAACTGATTTTTGAAGACGAAGTAGGCGGTGTTCTATTTGTTGGAGCTCCAGGAACCGGGAAGTCCTGGTACGCCCGCCAGCTAGCAATTAAGCTTACTAATGGCCAAAGCGACTTTATACGAGAGGTTCAATTCCACCCATCGTACCAGTATGAAGACTTCGTGGAAGGCTACATCCCAAGGGGAGATGAGGGCTTTGAACTAGTTGATCGTCATCTGCTGCAAATGGTTCATAAAGCCCAAGGGCATAGCGACCCTACCGTGCTCGTAATCGATGAATTCAGCCGTACCGACCCAGCAAGAGTATTGGGGGAAACACTTACATACATGGAAGGCTCACTACGCGGGGTGCAATTCTACCTCCCGTCCGGTCGCCTCGCCGAAATACCCAAGAACTTAGTTTTTCTGGCGACAATGAATCCTGACGACCGTTCGGTCGACGAAATGGATGACGCAATGGAAAGGCGTTGGGCAAAAATACATCTACGTCCTGATCCGGACGTTTTGCGCAAATTTCTAGAAGACAACCAACACCCAGCAGAACTGATGGGCCCAACATTGAAGTTCTTCAATTCTCTTCAAGATCATATTTCTATCGGGCACGCGTTCTTTCGGAAAGTGAAGAACCAGGAATCCCTTTCTAGGGTCTGGACCACTCAGATCCATCATCTCGCTCAAAAGAAATTTCGGTTCGATTCGGAGGCGCTGGCGGAAGTTGAGGGGCTCTGGGATACTTGTGAGGCTGAAATTGCTGCACAAGGCACTAACGAAGAAACGACTGATGGGAACTCCTAATCATTAATCTGAAATAGATTTAAGAGATTATAAAGTAGGCGGAACGGAACGAAGAAGTGAAGACAATTGTTCTCAATTCTCGGGAAACCACCGAGATAAGCCTCCAAGAGCTTATGGAAGATGGGACAATCAGCGTCTTCCCTCACGTTGAGGAACGAGGCTTTCTCTTTTTGAACTTCCGAAAGTCGAAAGTAGCACTGTCGGCAGGTCCATACATTGGTTTAATTCCTTTGTCGCCAAACGTAATCGTTGATGTTCGTCCAAAGGAGCCAGTCAGCAATGTGGCGCATGTATTGGACATGGCGCGCAGCAAAGTCGACTACTTATCAAGCTACAACAGATTCTATTCTTCAGAGATGTCCAAAAGCGCAAGTGCTTTCGAGTTCCTTGTCCGAAATTATCTCGATTCTTTGTCCCCCATATTTAGCAGCGGCTTCCTCAAAGAATACGTTCCGATGAAGGAGAACTCTTCCCGAAGTCGCGGAAAGATAAGCGTCCAAGGGACATTAGTGGAGTGCCACAGCCGAGGTCATCCTCTGTGGTTACAGACTGTGCGGCATGAACAGACCACCAATGTTCCAGTAAACCGGGTTATAAAGTCGGCGTTGGAATTTATTCTGACAAGAAAGACAATTGGCACCGAGTTGTCGTCGTCACTAATCAAAAATCTGAATTCTTCTCATGGTTTGATTCCCCGAGAAGTCAAAAGACTGCGTCCCAGTGATTTAGTGGCCGCTAGCGCAGCAGTTCAGGGTAGGAAATTAGCAAGAGGCCGCGATTATTATTTGCGCGCTCTTGATATTGCAACTCTGATACTTTCGGAAAGATCGGTTTCCTTTGATCAATTTGGCGAAGATATTGAATTGGGGACTTTCGTGGTCAATTTTGAGACGCTTTTTGAAGACTACCTCAGGAACTCGCTGAGACTTAACTGCAACAAAGAGATGCATGTACTTGACGGAAATAGCTCTGGGAAAAAACCGCTCTTCGATGATAAAGATTCGCCTCCGGCGCAGCCTGACATTGTGCTACGCAAGAAAGTTGGAGACACCTGTTTGGTTGTTGAGGTGAAGTATAAAGAAAAACCCAACAGAAACGATATCAATCAGGCGATTACCTACGCCAACTCCTACAAAACCAAAAATGCGATACTCCTGCACCAGCGTAGCGCTACTGGACAAAGAGGTATCAGACTCTTGGGAACCATTAACTCAGTGAAGCTCTTTGCCTATGCGTTTGACCTCAGTTCTTCAGACCTAGTGGCAGAAGAGAAGACGATGGCGCGGGCATTTGAAGAGATGCTCTTGCAGCCCCCAGTAAATGTAGCACCTGGCGAAGCTGAACTAACGACAACGTAAATATCTGTGACTTTGAGTGTTGAATCTTTGAATATTGAAGAAGAACTGGTGCCGCTGAAGGGACTCGAACCCCCGACCCCATCATTACGAATGACGTGCTCTACCAGCTGAGCTACAGCGGCTTCCTGGACCCTACTATGGCCCTACTAGTTCTACTCCTTTGCCGCGAACTTGTTGGTTTCGCAAGCCATTCTCGCGGGGACCCGCTAATTACGAAGGACCTGCTCTACCAGCTGAGCTATTGAGGCAAGCGAAGGATCGTTTAAACGGTCCCGAAGTGGCGTGCAAGTCTTCATCCGCTGGATTTGGCCCATCGAACCGGCTTGCACTGTGCTCTCGGTCTTCGATTGTGAATTATTTGTAACGATACAGATCAGACGTTGCCGACTCATCACTATTTCTATATTTCATGAAATATGATAGAACAGATAACCAACCAACTTGCCATTCTGGGCCACCCGCAGCGTATTTCGGTGTTTCGCATGTTAATGCGACGATTTCCTGACTCGGTCCCGGCAGGTGAGTTGGCGGCGGAACTGGGGATCAAGCCCAGCACCTTGTCGAACTACCTGAATGCGCTTCAGCGGTCGGGTCTGGTAACGCAGGACCGGTCGGGCACCTCTCTGCTCTATTCGGTTGAAATGAAGAACGTGCAGCACATGCTGGATTTCCTGCTGAACGACTGCTGCCGTGGACGGCCTGATATCTGCATGGCCTCACCGCAAGGACCTGAGAAAATGACGGATCGGAAATTTAACGTTCTGTTTCTATGTGTGGGGAATTCCGCCCGCTCGATCTTTGCTGAATCCCTTCTGCGGACATTGGGCGGGGATCGGTTCAACGTCTATTCCGCGGGCACGCAACCTACGTCAGAACTTAACCCTTTCGCCGTTCAGGTACTCAGCGACAAGGGACACGATACGTCGAACCTGCGATCAAAGCACATGTCCGAGTTTGCCGCAGAGGACGCGCCCGATATGGATTTCGTCTTTACGGTCTGCAATCAGGCGGCCAACGAAGAGTGCCCGGCTTGGGAAGGCCAGCCCATCAGCGGCCACTGGGGTATGATCGACCCGGTCAAGGCGACCGGCACGGATGCCGAGAAAAGCCTCGCCTTCCAGAACGCCTATGGCGCACTGAAACGTCGGATTGAGGCGTTCACCTCTCTGCCGGTCGAAAGTCTGGATCGGATCGCATTGCAAACTGCTGTCGATGACATCGGCAGAACTCCTGTTGAGGAAACGAAATGACCACTTTCGCGGTAAACGGCCTTGGCCGGATGGGAAAACTGGCCCTGAAGCCCCTACTGGAAAAGGGTGCCAAGATCGCTTGGATCAACGACGGGGTCGGTGACCCCGAGATGCACGCGCATCTGCTGGAGTTCGACACGGTGCATGGCCGCTGGGATGCCGAGTTCGCGCACGACGCAGATAGTGTAACCATCAATGGCACGCGCCTTCCGTTTATTGGCACCAAGGATTTGAACGCCCTCCCGCTGGACGGCGTAGATGTGGTGATCGACTGCACCGGTGTTTTCAAGACCGAGGCAAAGCTGGCTCCTTACTTCGAGGCCGGTGTGAAGAAGGTTGTCGTCTCGGCCCCGGTCAAGGACGGCCCGACCGCCAATATCGTGATGGGCGTGAATGAGGGCACCTATGACCCCGCCACGCATCACATCGTGACGGCGGCGTCCTGCACCACGAACTGTCTGGCCCCTGTGGTCAAGGTCATCCATGAAAATCTGGGCCTCCGCCATGGCTCGATGACCACGATCCACGATGTGACCAACACCCAAACCATCGTGGACCGCCCCGCCAAGGACTTGCGCCGCGCACGCTCGGCGCTGAATTCGCTGATCCCGACCACCACCGGGTCGGCCACGGCCATTACGCTGATCTATCCCGAACTGAAGGGCCGTCTGAACGGTCACGCGGTGCGGGTGCCGTTGCTGAACGCCTCGCTGACCGATTGCGTCTTCGAGGTCGCGCGTGAGACAAACGCCGAAGAGGTCAACACCTTCTTCAAAGCCGCTGCCGAGGGCGAACTGAAGGGCATTCTGGGCTATGAAACGCGGCCGCTGGTCTCGACCGATTATACCAATGACGAGCGGTCTTCGATCGTTGACGCGCCCTCGACCATGGTGGTGAACGGAACGCAGGTGAAAATCTACGCGTGGTATGACAATGAGATGGGCTATGCGCATCGTCTGGTTGATGTGGCGCTGATGGTCGGGGACGCGCTGTGACCGACCGGCCCGAAGGACTGTCGGCCTATATTGCGGTCACGGCGGCTTATTGGGCTTTCATGCTGACCGACGGAGCCTTGCGGATGCTGGTGCTGTTGCACTTTCATACGATGGGGTTCTCGCCGGTGCAGCTGGCGTATTTGTTCGTCCTGTACGAAATCGCCGGGATGGTCACAAACCTGGCCGCCGGTTGGATCGCGGCAAGGTTCGGCCTGACCTCGACGCTGTATGCAGGGCTTGCGCTACAGGTCGGGGCGCTGCTGGTGCTGACGCAATTAGACCCTAACTGGGCAATTCCAGTCAAAGTCGTCTTCGTGATGATCGTGCAGGGCGCCAGCGGAGTGGCCAAGGATCTGGCCAAGATGTCATCCAAATCCGCCGTAAAACTGCTGGCCCCAACAACGGGCGGAGGGTTGTTTCGCTGGGTCGCCCTTCTGACCGGATCGAAAAACGCAGTCAAAGGTTTGGGCTTTCTGCTGGGGGCCGGTCTGCTGGCAACGGTGGGCTTTATGTGGGCGACACTGGCGATGGCCATTGTGCTGGCACTCATTCTGGTTGCGGTCTTTGTGTTGATGCCACCCGGCCTGCCGCAAGGACGCAAGGGCGCCAAGTTCTCCGAGGTCTTTTCCAAATCCGCAAACGTGAACTGGCTATCCGCAGCGCGTGTGTTTTTGTTTGGCGCGCGGGATGTGTGGTTCGTGGTTGGTATCCCGATCTATTTCTACGCGGTCCTGTCCGACGGGACCGAAGAAGGAAACCGCGCGACTTTCTTTATGATCGGCACCTTCATGGCCGTCTGGGTCATCCTCTACGGAGCGGTTCAGGCCAGCGCACCGAAAATCCTGCGCGCGTCCGAGCGGACCGAGGGCGACCTGATCCGGGCTGCCCGCAATTGGGCTTTGGCCTTGTTCTGCGTCCCGGCTGCGTTGACGGTCGCTGTCCTGATGTCTTCGGGACCGGAAACTTGGCTGACCTTGACATTGGTACTTGGATTGCTGGTGTTCGGGGCGATATTCGCGGTCAATTCCTCGCTGCATTCCTACTTGATCCTTGCCTTCACCAAGTCCGAGCGGGTCACGATGGATGTCGGCTTTTATTACATGGCAAACGCGACGGGCCGTTTGCTGGGCACTGTCCTATCCGGCCTGACCTATCAGATCGGCGGCCTTCCACTGGTGCTGGGAACTGCTGCTATTATGGTCGCGCTTGCGGCACTGACCTCTGGCAAGCTCAGCGATCAGACGAACGAGGCGTACTCATGAGCATTTTTGAACGTTACCTGACCGTATGGGTCGCCCTTGCCATGATCGCAGGCGTGCTGATCGGTCTGGCAGCCCCCGGTCTGGTGGCATTGATCGCATCGGCCGAGTTTGCCAGCGTCAATCTTGTGGTGGCCGTGCTGATCTGGGCCATGGTCTATCCGATGATGGTCAGCGTCGATTTCGGCGCGGTCGCTGGGGTCGCCCGTCAGCCCAAGGGTCTTATCGTCACGCTGGTGGTCAACTGGCTGATCAAGCCGTTCACAATGGCTTTGCTGGCTGTTTTGTTCTTTGACTACGTGTTTGCGCCGTGGATCAAACCGGAAGACGCCGCGCAATACACGGCTGGCCTGATCCTGTTGGGCGCGGCCCCCTGTACGGCGATGGTGTTTGTCTGGTCTCAACTGACCAAGGGGGATGCGACCTATACACTGGTGCAAGTGTCGGTGAACGACCTGATCATGGTCGTGGCCTTTGCCCCGATCGTCGCGTTCCTGTTAGGGGTCACTGACATCTCGGTCCCGTGGCAGACTTTGGTTCTGGCAACAGTTCTCTATGTGGTACTGCCCTTGCTTGCCGGTCTGCTCACACGGCGCAAGCTGGGATCGCAGGACGCCATTGACGCATTCTCGGCGCGGGTAAAGCCGTGGTCCGTGCTGGGCCTGATCACCACGGTGGTCATCCTGTTCGGCCTGCAGGGGCAAACCATTCTGGCCAAGCCGCTGGTGATTGTGCTGATCGCAGTGCCCATTTTGATCCAAAGCTACGGCATTTTTGCACTGGCCTATGGCGCGGCCTATGCGCTGAAAGTGCCCCATCGCATCGCTGCACCCTGCGCCATGATCGGCACGTCCAACTTCTTTGAGCTGGCCGTGGCCGTCGCCATCAGCCTGTTCGGGCTGAACTCGGGCGCGGCCCTGGCAACCGTTGTGGGGGTTCTGGTCGAAGTGCCGGTGATGCTGTCACTCGTGGCTTTTGCGAACCGCACGCGCAGCCGGTTTCCTGATTCGGCAGTCACGCAAAAGGCATGACCGCGCTTAGAGCACCGAAACAAAAAACGGTTTGAGATCGTCACCCCGTTCCAGCGATGAAAGAACAGCCGCCGCCGTATCCAGAGACTCACGGATCGTGACGTCCATATCCAGATAGCGATAGGTTCCCAACCGGCCAACAAAGGTCACGTTCGCAGTCTTGTTGGCCAGCTCGACATATTCACCAAGCAGCGCTTTTTCCTTCACCTGCCGGATCGGATAATAGGGAATGTCGCCCGGTTCGGCCGCGCGCGAATACTCGCGATAACAGACCGACCCGTCATGGGTCTCCCACGGGGCAAAGTGCTTGTGTTCGGTGATGCGCGTATAAGGGACGTCTTCTTCGCCGTAATTCATGACGGCACAGCCCTGATAATCCCCGTCATAGGTAAAGCGTTCAAAATCCAGCGTCCGATACCCCAGACGCCCAAGCTCATAGTCGAAATAGCCGTCCAGCGGCCCCGAGTAGAAGACGTGGTCAAACCCCTCGGCCATGCTGCGGTCAAAGGTCGTGTTCAGTTTGACGGTGATCGAGGGGTGATCAAGGATACCCGCGATCATGTCGGTATAGCCGTTTTCGGGCATCCCCTGAAATCGATGAAAAAAGTAATTGTCGTCGTAGTTGAACCGCACCGGCAGACGTTTGAGGATCGACGCAGGCAGTTCGGACGGGTGACACCCCCACTGCTTGATCGTGTATCCTTTGAAGAACGCCTCGTAAAGGTCACGCCCGACGAACCGCATGGCCTGCTCCTCAAAGCTCTGCGGATCGGTGATCGAGGTGTCAGCCTGTTCTTCGGTGATAAAGCTATGCGCTTCGTCCGGGCGCATCGTCTTGCCAAAGAACTGGTTGATCGTGTGCAGGTTGACCGGCAGCGAAAAGACCTGCCCCCGCGAGGTTGTCTTCACCCGGTTCTTGTAGGGCAGGAAATTGGCGTACCGGTTGACGTAGGCCCAGACCTCTTCGTCATCGGTATGAAAGATATGGGGGCCATAGACATGGATCATGACACCCGTGTCGGCGTCGCGCTGCGTATGGCAGTTGCCGCCGATATGGTCGCGGCTATCAACTATCGTGATCTCATGGCCTTCCTCTGCCAGTGCACGACCAATTACGGCACCGGACAAACCGGCACCAACCATAAGAAATCGACCCGCTTCCATTCAAACACCTTCTTGTCTTGGTGATATCGTCGTCATGTCCAAAGGCTTGATCAACTGCCGCCGGGCAATTTTCAGAATGCCCGCGCGCGCTTCTCCAGCATCGCGAAAGCTGGACATCATCGAAAGCCAACCACGACACATACGCCACCCCAGTTGAATCCTGCCCGAAACAGGCTGCCCACCTTGCAATATTCCGGCAAAGATCACGGGAACGGTGCGCCGGGACAGATCGAACATCTCTTTCAGGACGGCTTCCTCTTCTTCGGAACTGAGGTTGCCCGTCTCGGCCATTGCCGCCTTTAGGTTCTTACCGACCGGTCGCGTGTGGTGCATCGCGATCTCGTCCAGAATGGCTGTTCGGAATGCCCCGGCTTCGGCCCAGCGGCACCAGATATAATCCAGCCCGAAACCGCTCATGGTGTTTTGGAACAGCGGCAACGCCTTTTTCAGAATGTCCCTATGCATGCATGGGGCCATGATCTCGATATAGTTCGTATAACGCAGCACGAAGCCGGGGCATTGGCTGAACACAAAGTGCGAAAAGTAGCTGTTCGGGCTAAGAGAAGGCTGTGCGATGCGCAAACCGTAGAACCGCATCGCCTCGAACAGAGCGTTCACATCCTGCGCGCTGATGTCCAGATCGTCATCAGGCAGCCAAAAGTACTCATATTGATCCAGATCCCGGTCCGAGAGAGTTTTATACAAACCGTCCCATTTTCCGCCCTTGACCAATACTGCGTCCACGCCCGGCTCTGGTACGAATTCCGCATATGCTTCGTCTGAAAAATAGCTGATCAAAAGATCGTAGTTGCGATCATCATAAGGGATTTCCAGCCACCGACTATGCAGCGACTTGCCGCCTGCCCGGACAACCACAAGGCTTTTGTTCATACGTGGTTCCGAATATGGCTATCGGTCCGCAACAGGGGGCCAAGCCCGTCGATCATGTCCGGGTTCAGCGGGTGGCTTAGTCGACCGTGGGTGAATTTCGCCTGATACACGAGATTGCGGACAAATCGTTCAAGCCGCGAGCCCGGTTTGGCTTTTCTCCGATGGGATTCAATGTTGCTGTCTTGCGAATTCCGCTCAGCCACCATCTGCTTGCCGAGGGTCAAAATGGGCACTTTATGCTCCCAATAGAATTTCAGGTCGATATCAACAGGGCGGGCAATCGGCGCATCTACCTGCAGCAACCGAGCCGCGGCCCGGCGGCCAAGAATATAACCGGTGGTTCTGGGTGGCAGGATATCCGACAAAACAAGGTTCTGATCGGCAAACTCTTTGATGACCTGAACATTTTTGCCCGGTACGCCATCCAGTTTGATCATCACATCTTCAAAACACTCGGGACATTCTGAAAGCGCGCTCAGGAACGATCTGGGATCCCGAATAAACGTTGCATCATCTTCCAGGACAAGACCGACACTGTCATCGGATGCTGCGATGTGCTGCCAGATTTGTCGATGTCCCAGAGTGCAGGCAACTTCGTTGCGGCTAAGGGGACGTTTGAACTTGGCGCGGTTCATCTCGGCATCATAGATGCGCTTCAGTTCGGACCCGCCCAACTGGTCGCCAGATATGGCATCAGAAAATTTATGCTGCACGCCCAGACGTGCAAGCTCTGCTTCGCAGAAACGTCGCCGCTCTACATCTTTTGGCAGGCTGAGGATTACGGCCGTGATCGACACTGTCTTGATACCAATTGAAATTACCGCGTCGCTAATACTAACATTTAAGCAGCAGAAACGCGAAAGAACGAGTGTTTTTTTTGAAAGACGGACCAAAAGTCCACAGCGGCAAAAAACCGCGCAATTTCAAACCCCAATCCGGCACCTGAACACGTTCACCGCGTGGGCATCGGCGTCGGAGTAAGCCGCGCTGCTGGTAACACACTGTAAAATCAGGAAAAGCGCTTGGCCTGCTGCACGCCCCGGCACGGCGAGCTCAAAAAAATAGCTATATTTTTCAGCCCCTTATCTGGCCGCACAATTCACATAAATCACAGGCACGCGCGCCGGGGCGACGAAAAGCCGCTGCAGGCCACCCGTGAGGATTATCTATGTTTTCGCCAGCACTTGCCCAATACGGTACGGATACCTATCTGGCACTCGTCATGCTGTCGAAACGGACCGTAAGGTCATTTCGTTTCATCTGCACTTTAGAGAAGAACGGTTATAGGTTATCTGAGCGAGCGCACAGTTTCACGATCTGGAGAACGCAATGATAAAGCGCGCCTGGGACAATTGGCGGTCGGGCTATATGGGCCGCCTCATCAGCGAGAGCTTCTTTGCCCAGGGCGGGCTGTACACCGTGGCGATTGTTGCGATGATCGCGGTTGCGGCAACCACTGCAGGGTCCGCCTACATGATGGAATACATCGTGGACGCCATGACCAGCCCCGAAATGCGCGGCTGGGCCCATCTGATTGCTCTGGGCGTCATCGCCCTGTTTCTTGTGAAGGCTCTGGCGTCATATGTTCAGGCGGTGTTTCTGGCCCGTGCCGGAAACCGGATCGTGGCAGCGCAGCAGGAAAAAGTTTATCGCAAACTGCTTAGGCACGGAGTTTCGTTCTTTTCGGACAACGATTCGTCGAACCTGCTGATGCGAACGACCAACGGGGCGCAGTCCGCCAGGAAACTGATCGACGTTCTCGTGACCGGCTTTGTCCGCGACGCGCTGACATTGGTGGGCCTTGTCATCGTGATGGTGTACCAACAGCCGGTTCTGTCCGTCATGTTCTTTGTCGTTGGTCCCATCGCTCTGGTCGGGGTGCGGTACCTGTTGAAAAGCGTCCGTTCGATCATGCAGGCCGAATTCAAGTCCCTGGCAGAGATCATTCGCGTTCTGCAGGAAACCTCGGCCGGCATCAAAGTGATCAAGGTTTTTTCTCTGGAAGACCGGATGATCAATCGAATGGACACAGCGATCCGCACTGTCGAGAAGCGGGCCAACGATATTGCGCGGCTTCAATCCATCGCCAGCCCCCTGATGGAATTTCTGGCAGGTTTGGCCGTCGCCGGCGTCCTGATCGTCAGCACAACCGGAATCGCAGGCAGCGAACAGCCGACGGCCGGTCAATTGATGTCGTTTATTACCGCGCTACTAATGGCTTACGAGCCGGCAAAGCGGCTGTCCAAGATGCGTGTTCAGATCGAAACAGCTATGGTCGGCGTTGGTCTGCTGTTTGGGCTTCTGGACCAGGAAGACTCGATGCTGGAAAGCCCGGACGCCCATGACCTCGGCGACGGACCGGGTGAGGTTGTACTGCGCAACGTCACCTTTGGGTATCAAGGTTCGGTGCCTGTGATCGAAGACATGAGCCTGACATTCCAGGCCCGCAAAACAACCGCGCTTGTGGGTCAGTCCGGCGGGGGTAAATCGACGATTTTCGGTTTGATCATGCGCTTTTTTGACCCGGACGAAGGCAGTGTCGAAATCGACGGAAAGGACGTGCGGCACGCCAGTTACTCATCGCTGCGGCGCAAGATTTCCTATGTTGGTCAGGATACATTCCTGTTTTCCACTTCGGTCATGGAAAACCTGCGTTGTTCAGCGCCGGATGCAACCGACGAAGAAGTGATCGCTGCCGCGAAAGCCGCACACGCACATGACTTTATCACCGAGCTTTCCAACGGTTATGACACACCCGTTGGTGAAAACGGCACGTTCCTGTCGGGCGGTCAAAAACAGAGAATCGCCATCGCCCGCGCGATTTTGCGCAAAGCTGAGATTCTGCTGCTGGACGAAGCAACCAGCGCGCTGGACGCAAAATCCGAATCTCTGGTTAAAGAAGCACTGGATGCGCTGACAAAGGACGTCACGGTTGTTGTGATCGCACACAGGTTGTCCACGATACTTGAGGCCGACACGATCATGGTCGTTCAGGACGGCGCAGTGGTCGAACAAGGCAATCTGGAAGAACTCATGCAAAAGAACGGCAACTTCCGCAGCCTGTTTGAAGAACAATTCAAAAACCCCGAGGCGAAAGCGGAAGTCGCAGAATAATACGGCCCAGCAGCGCAGAAGCAGGTTGATATTCGGGCGGATGAGCCTGCCACCCGGACTTTGCGGGCATAAAAGGGCTGATTTGCAGGTTCCGGCTGGCGACCCCGGCAGGATTCGAACCTGCAACCTGCCCCTTAGGAGGGGGCTGCTCTATCCAGTTGAGCCACGGGGCCGCGCAAGGCTCTCTCTACCTGTGTTTTTTCTGGTTGTCATGACCTTTGCGCAACAGTTGTAAAATGCGTTCTGTTCACGCTACCATTCCTCAAAACAACAACGCAGGTGCCCCAGTGACGACAGATACAAAACGCCCGCTTACCCTTCGCGATGTCTCTGAGGCGTCCGGCGTATCCGAGATGACGGTCAGCCGGGTTCTGCGGAACCGCGGGGATGTGTCCGACGCCACCCGGACCCGCGTTCTAGCCGCCGCGAAAGAGCTGGGTTACGTCCCGAACAAAATCGCAGGCGCGCTGGCGTCAAGCCGGGTCAATCTGGTGGCGGTCATCATCCCGTCGCTAGCCAACATGGTCTTTCCCGAAGTTATGACCGGCATCAATCAGGTCTTGGAAGATACCGAGTTGCAACCCGTGGTCGGCGTCACCGATTACCTGCCGGAAAAAGAAGAAAAAGTTCTGTACGAGATGCTCTCGTGGCGGCCCTCTGGTGTGATCATCGCTGGGCTGGAACACACGGACGCGGCCCGCGCCATGCTGGATTCGGCCGGGATACCAGTGGTCGAGATCATGGACACCGACGGTAAGCCAGTGGATGCAATGGTCGGGATCTCGCACCGTCGGGCCGGGCGTGAGATGGCTCAGGCGATCCTCAAGGCGGGCTATGAACATATCGGGTTCATGGGCACGAAGATGCCGCTGGACCACCGTGCTCGTAAACGGTTTGAGGGCTTTACCGAAGTGCTGGGCAAGAACGGCGTCGAAATCGAAGATCGTGAGTTCTACTCTGGTGGCTCTGCGCTGGCCAAGGGGCGCGAGATGACGCAGGCCATGCTGGAACGCTCACCCGAACTGGATTTTCTGTATTATTCCAACGATATGATTGGCGCGGGTGGCCTGCTTTACCTGCTGGATCAGGGCATCGACGTGCCCGGCCAGATCGGTCTGGCGGGGTTCAATAATGTTGAGCTTTTGCAAGGTCTGCCGCGCAAGCTGGCCACGATGGACGCCTGCCGGTTGGAGATCGGGCGCAAAGCGGCCGAGATCATCGCCGCGCAGCTTGCCGACCCGAATGCCGAGGTCGACACCCGCGTGACCCTGACCCCCAAGATCAGCTATGGTGACACGTTGAAACGACGCTGACCTGATGGCGCTTCGTCAACTGGACAACCGAACAGCGCGGGCCGTGTTCATGGATCGGCACGCGCTTCTTGAACCGCCGACGGGCAGCGCCAAAGGTGCAGACCTTCTGGACCTGATCCAGAGGTTGGGTTTTGTGCAACTGGACAGCATCAACACCGTGGCCCGCGCCCACGACATGATCCTGTTTTCCCGCAGACCCAGCTACCGCTCGAAGAATCTGAAGCATCTGTACGAACGCGACCGGGCGTTGTTTGAACACTGGACCCATGACGCTGCCGTTATCCCAATGGAGTATTACCGGCATTGGCATCTCAGGTTTCAACGTGACGCGGACTTGTTGAAATCCCGGTGGAAGAATTGGCGCCGTGATGGGTTCGAGCAGCGATTTGAAGCCGTCTTGCAGCATACCCGCGACCACGGGCCAGTGTCTTCGTCGGATGTCGGCAAAGACGAAAAGAAAGGATCGGGCGGCTGGTGGGACTGGCACCCCTCCAAAACGGCGCTGGAGTTCCTCTGGCGGTCCGGGGCATTGACCGTGATTGGACGGCAGGGATTTCAAAAACGCTATGACCTGACAGAACGTGTGATCGACGACCACCTTTGCCCCGGGGCGCTGCAGATCGACCCGGAGGAAACCGTTGACTGGCTGTGCAATGCGGCGATGGACCGGCTGGGGTTTGCAACCTCGGGCGAACTGGCCGCGTTTTGGGACACGGTAAGCACCACCGAAGCACGGGAATGGTGCAAACAGGCTCTAACAAAAGGGGAACTGGAGGAAGTCGAAATCACCTGTGCCGATGGCCGGACGCGCAAGATGCTGTCTCGGCCCGGCGCGGAAGACGTAGGCCAGTTGAGCAAGCCGCCGGGCCGCATCCGTGTGCTTAGTCCGTTTGACCCCATGCTTCGCGATCGCAACCGGGCCGAAAAGCTGTTTGGGTTTCACTACAGGATCGAGGTGTTCGTACCCGCCCCGAAACGAACCTATGGCTATTACGTGTTTCCACTGTTGGAAGGCGACCGATTGATCGGCCGCATCGACATGAAGGCCCACCGCGACGACGACGCACTGCGGGTCAGTGCTGTGTGGCCGGAACGCTCGGTCCGCTGGTCTGCGGCGCGGACAGGACGGTTGGAATCAGAACTAGACCGGGTACGCAGGTTCGCCGACCTTAGCCGCGTCGAGTTTGCGGACAACTGGCTAAAAGCCCCTGTTTAGAGCCTATTCAGCCTCGGACAGGGCCAAGCTTATCGGTTGCAAACCGTCAATCGCGCCCTCCAGCCTGTCGCCAGCTTGCACCGGCCCAACGCCCGCCGGGGTACCCGTCATGATCAGATCGCCGGGCCGCAGATGGTAATAGCCTGAAAGATGACTGATAATTTCGTCGATCTTCCAGATCAATTCGTGCAGCGTTGCGTCCTGACGCGCATCGCCATTCACGCTTAGAAAGATACGCTTGTCGTCATCCGGCGACCAGTCCGTGGCACGCGTCAGGGGGCCAAAGACGGCCCCGTTCTCAAGGTCTTTGCCCAGATCCCAGGGGCGCTGCTTGTTTCTCTCTCGTATCTGCAGGTCACGGCGGGTCATGTCCAATGCGCACCCGTAGGCATACACGGCATCTGCGGCCTCAGCTTGGGACGCACGAAAAACGGGTTTGCCGATTGCTACGGCCAGCTCCATCTCGTGATGAAAGTTATCTGTCCCCGGTGGAAAGGGCACTGTCGCACCCGACAAAACTGCATTGGCGGCGGATTTCGTGAAATAGAACGGCGCTTCGCGATCAACCTCATGGCCCATCTCGGCCGCATGCGCCGCGTAGTTGCGCCCGACGCAGAAAATGCGCCCCACCGGATAAGGGGTCGCGAGGCCCTCAATCGGGATTGCGATCGGCTTGGGCAACAAGAACAAACTATCCGGCATCATCGCCCCTTTTTCGGTTGAGAGACCTGTATCTTAGGGGACAAACCCGCCAGAGCAAGGCATGTCAGCGACCAATACCCTTTCCCGCGCAGAGGCTGCACGCGACAGCGCGGTTTATGTCACGCCGGGCCCTTGGAATTCAGGTACATCGGGCTAGATGAGGCATGTAACGCGGTTTTAATATCAAAAAACATGAATTCCGCCTGTGGCAGCCAACTGTCCAAGGGCAAGGACGACCGTGACCCGAACAGGCCGCGTCTCGCGACCTGACCCGGGCGCATAAGTTTCGGAGAACCATGGCCAGCGTTCCTTCCCCTTAGGAATTCTGTGCCGAGCGTCATCCATATTTTCAGGTTGGCCGGATCTTCGGAGCGTGAGCCGTTCGCGGGGGAATACCCGGCGCTGCGGCCACGGGTCAGACACGCAGTCCAGTCTTCGTCTGGCCAACCCCGCCAGAGGGTGCCCCCCTATGCCTCTGGCGGGGTCTTAATCCGTTTCCTCAGTTTTCAAATCGTGCAGGTCGTTGAGAAGATCCAGCAATGCCTCGTGCCGCTCTGGTCCCAACTGGGCTTTGATTTCCTCTGCAAGCTGCAGCGTCACATCGATGTTGTCCTCAATGATCGTTGCGCCCCGGTCCGTGATTTCCACAATCTGGCGGCGTTTGTCACCCGGATGGGTATGACGGCGGATCAACCCCTTGGTTTCCAGCTTTTGAAGGATTCGCGTAAGGCTTGGCAACAGCAGGCATGCACGTTCCGCAATATGTGTCGGCTCTTGCGAGCCTTCCTCTTTGAGCACGCGCAGAACCCGCCATTGTTGCTCGGTGACGCCTGCGTCTGACAGCATTTTGCGAACGGGGCCCATCACGCGTTCCCGCGCACGCAGCAAAGCAATTGGTAAAGAGCGGGATGTCAGGGGCAAATCGCTGGTCATGAGGAATCTTGGACGAATTCACATCAGACTGCAACCGGTCCCTGAATCGGGGAATTCACCGTATTAGAGCCTGTTTTGTCGGTCATGCCCCACAACCCGGATTGAAGACACTCTTAATACGATTGACCTTTGGCATCGAATGACCATCACTTGGACTGCAGCCATCACAGCCGGATTCTTGGTGAGGCTGAACGGGTGGAGATCGGTATGAAATGGGATGAGTTTTCGGACTGGGGCAAGAAAATCTCGGAGTGGACTCAGGATTATCACCTGACCGTTGGCGACAAACCTGTCCGGGCCCAGACCCAACCGGGCGACATTCTGAACGCACTGCCAGAACACCCGCCAGAACACGCGCAGGCGATGGAGGACATCTTTTCGGACTTTGAGCAAATCGTGATGCCCGGAATCACGCATTGGCAGCATCCTCGGTTCTTTGCCTATTTCAACTCGAATGCATCTGCGCCGTCAGTTCTGGCCGAGTTTCTGGCCAGCGCGATCGCGCCTCAATGCATGCTGTGGCAAACCTCGCCTGCCGCGACCGAGATGGAAACACGCATGATGGATTGGCTGCGGCACGCTCTGGACCTGCCAGATGGGTTCGCCGGGGTTATTCAGGATTCGGCCTCCTCGGCGACGTTGGCGGCCGTTCTGACGCTGCGGGAAAAAGCGTTGAAATGGCAGGGCAACCAGCAGGGGCTGTTCGGGCAAAAGCCCCTACGGGTATATTGCTCCGCCGAAGTTCACACGTCGGTGGATCGCGCCATCTGGGTTGCCGGGATCGGACAGGACAATTTGATCCGCATCCCAATCAAGGGCGACTGGCGCGGCATGGACCCGGCGGCCTTGGAAGCGGCGATTTTGTCTGACTTAGACTCTGGTTTGCATCCAGCCGGAGTTATTCTGTGCGTCGGCGGAACAAGCACAGGCGCGGCTGATCCGATCGACGAATGTCTAAAAATCGCCCGCAAATACGGCCTCTATTCCCATGTAGACGCGGCCTGGGCGGGATCGGCCATGATCTGCCCTGAATTTCGCCACTACTGGCCCGGAATCGAACAGGCCGACAGCATCGTGTTCAACCCACACAAGTGGCTTGGGGTTCAGTTCGACTGCTGCGCGCATTTCCTGAAAAACCCCGATGATCTTGTTCAGACACTGGCGATCAGCCCGGAATTCCTAAAGACCCACGGTAAGGACGGGATAATCAACTATTCGGAATGGTCCGTCCCTTTGGGCCGTAGGTTCCGGGCGCTCAAGTTATGGTTCGTGATGCGGGCCTATGGGCTGGAGGGGTTGCGAAAGCGGCTGCGAAACCATGTGCAATGGTCCGTTGATCTCCATCACCGATTGGCGACCGAACCGGATTTTGAAATTGTCACACAGCCGATGTGGTCGCTCTGGACGTTTCGATATGCCCCTGATGCGCAGGCCGACCTGGACGAGCTGAACCTGCGGCTGGTCAACGCCATCAACGATGATGGCCGCATCTACCTGACCCAAACCCGCGTCGATGGTACGCTCGCGATCCGCTTTCAAGCCGGTCAGTTTGAAACCACTGAAGAGGATGTCCGCATGGCATTTGACGTTATAACTGAAATCGCCCGCTCTCTGACTTGAAGGTTTCGACATGCCCACGCCCACAAATACCTTTAAACAGGCTCTGAAAAACGGCGATCGCCTGATCGGTTGCTGGAGCAGCTTTGCCGAGGCTGTCACGGCCGAGATCATGGGCACGGCCGGATTCGACTGGCTGGTGATTGATGGAGAGCATGCGCCAAACGACATCCGATCCATTCGCGATCAGCTAATGGCGTTGTCGTCCAGCCCCACCCATCCCGTTGTCCGGGTGCCCGTAGGTGACACCGCTTTGATCAAGATGGTGTTGGACGCCGGGGCGCCAACGATACTGGTTCCGATGGTTGAAAGCGCACAACAGGCGCGGGAATTGGTGCGCGCGTGCCGCTACCCGCCTCAAGGCGTGCGGGGCGTCGGGGCCATGGCCTCGCGTGCGACGATGTACGGAACGGCCACCGACTATATTCAAACCGCAGACGCCCAGATATGCCTGCTGGTTCAGGTGGAAAATCGCGCGGGGATAAAGGCTCTGGACGAAATTCTGAAGGTCGAAGGCATCGACGGCGTGTTTATCGGGCCTGCGGATCTGTCCACCGACATGGGTTTTCAGGGCGACAGTACCGCACCCGAAGTCCGCACCGTGATCGCCGATGCCATGACGCGGATCAAGGCTGCGGGCAAGGCTCCGGGCATTCTGGGAACAACGGATGAGGCCAATCAAGCCTATCTGGATATGGGTGCGCAGTTTCTGGCGGTCGGCATTGATGTCATGTTGCTGGCTCAGGCCGCGCGTGCATTGGCTGCGCAATGGAAAGGGAAATAGCGCCTCAGCCTTGCATGGCAGCTGCCGCCTGAGCATATCCTCCGGATGCGCCGTCCACAAAGTGAACGTGGTCGTCGCGCGTGGCCGAGGGAACAAAGCAGGTCATCATCGCCTCATCCTGCGCATGCAGGCCATAGCGGATCTTTCCCTGTCCACGGGCCTGTTCAAGCATTATACGGATTTGCGACAGGGTCGCCTCGTCGCAATCCAGCGTCATCTTCAACCCATCGTCGAATTTTCGGTAATCCGCGTTGCGGCTGACCATCTGCTTGTAGTGCTCGGGCTGGAAGTTGCCCATGGGCCGCCCAGCCTTAAACAACAGGTAAATCAGCAGGTTCTGCACCAGCAAGCCCAGTTTCTGCACTGTGACATTGCGGCCCCGTCGGGACACATGCGCGTCGATATCCAAACCCGGCGGAGGCCAGTTTATCGGCGGGCCATTCACTGGCACAGGATGGCCAGCCCTCTCCAACCCTTCTGACGCGGCCAGTACGGACTGCGCCAGATCCGCAAAATCGCTCTCGGTCGCGTGCGGGGTCGGCTCGATCACCAGTGATACGATCCGACCATGAGCCGCCTTGATATTCGACCAGCGACAGGACAGGCCAGTCAGATCCGGTTGAGCGCCGGGTTCCGCAACAGACGCGGCAAACGCACCCGCTTTCATCTGCGCCTCGGCCCAGGCCAACCCACCGCCCGAGAACATGGCATAGTCCACGCCGTCAGAGGGTGCATAACGGGCGACACGCAGGTCCCGGTCCGCGGCACGGATTTCAGCAACAGGCATCAACGCGGCGCGCAAGGATATCCCAAACTCCTCCTCCGCCCAGCGCCGCAATGCGGCTAGCGTGGATTGCGCGTCATCGGCGGCGCTTGCGGGGACGGCAAAGCCCGCACCGTCTCCGCCGAACACATAAGGGAAGTCGTTGCCCTTCATGGCGTTGATCATGGCAGAGATGACCGCAGCACCGACCATATTCACGGTTTTATAGCGGCCCTTGGCAATTTCGCCCGTTGAATCAACAATATCCGCCACCCCGACGACCCAATCGTCAGGAAGCGCTGAAAACTGCACGGGATCGGCAAGCCGGGCAAAGTCGCGCAGCAAAGGAAGACTGTCATAAAACGCGGCCTGAGCGTCTTTCATAATCGCCTCAATCAGAAATTAACGCTTAGTGTAGTGCGATTGCGCTTGCTGTCCCGTGAAATCGTCACGACACACGTGCTTGTGTGCAGCGGTTGGACGTGCCAATCAGGTCCGGTCAGCCGTTGGGGAAGAGGGGCGATACATGAAGGCAGGTCTGGTGGTGTTGTGTCTGGGCTATGTGCTCAGCCAGTTTTTTCGTGCTTTCCTTGCCGTTCTCACCGTCGATCTTGGCCGCGACATTGGCGCAACGCCCGAGGATCTGGCCTTTGCATCGGGTCTTTGGTTTCTGGTCTTTGCGGCCATGCAACTGCCCGTGGGCTGGGCATTGGATCGGGTCGGTCCCCGCCTGACGGCTGCGGTTTTGCTGCTGGTCGGCGGAGCAGGTGGCGCGGGCTTGTTTGCCGTGGCCACCACGCCGTTTCACATTACCCTTGCGATGGGGCTGATCGGCGTTGGGTGTTCTCCGGTGCTGATGGCCTCTTACTACATCTTCGCGCGTGAGTTTCCGCCTGCCAAGTTCGCGACCCTTGCGGCTTTGATGATGGGAGTCGGGTCGGTCGGAAATCTGGTGGCCTCATACCCGACAGCGCTTGCCGTGGAATTGATGGGGTGGCGCAATACGCTTTGGACGCTGGCCGTGGTTTCGGCAATTGTGGCGCTGGGTATTCTTTCAACGGTGCGCGATCCCCAGCGGATCGAAACTGAACAAAAAGGGTCCGTGCTTGACCTACTCCGGGAACCGGCGCTTTGGACCATACTGCCCTTAATGCTGGTGGCCTATGCGCCTTCGGCAGCGCTGCGCGGTTTGTGGGCAGGCCCGTACCTGCAAGAGGTGTTCGGACTGACCACGTCGCAGATCGGTCAGGCGACTTTGTTCATGGGGGCCGCGATGATCGCGGGTATCTTCGTCTATGGACCATTGGACCGCGTGTTGGGCACCCGGAAATGGGTCATTTTCGGCGGCAATGTCCTGAGCAGCCTGGCGCTGACGGCGATGTGTTTCTGGATTGAAGCATCCGTCTGGCTTTCCGTGGCTTTGCTGGCCCTGATCGGCTTTCTTGGCGCGGCCTTCCCGGTCATCATGGCGCATGGGCGGGCTTTTATCGCTCCGCATCTTGTGGGGCGCGGGGTTGCGTTGCTCAATCTTTTCGGCATCGGGGGCGTTGGGCTGGCACAGTTTGCCTCGGGGCGGATCCACGCAGCGACGGTGGACATGGGCGCAAGCGCACCTTACACAGCAATATTCGGTTTTTTTGCCATAGCCGTCGCGCTTGGCTGCGTGATTTACTTGTTCAGCCGCGATAGCCTGGACTGAGACCCTTCGGGAGAGCCCCTTTGACAGAACCGCGCGTCATCGCCCCCAATCTCAAACGCAGGCTGTCGGGCGTGACAGCGACGATTGCGCGACTGGTACCGTTGCAGGTGCAATGGATCGACATTGCCGCCACTGGTCCGGGCCTGCCTGCCGACATCCCGCATATCCCGCTGGGCCGCCTGCCCTTTCTGTCGCGCAAAACCCTGCGTGTCTGGCACGCGCGCCGCAACACCGAGATGCTGTTGGGCCTGTTCCTGCGCAACATTCTGCGCCTGCGGTTGAAGCTGCTGTTCACCAGCGCCTCGCAACGCGCCCATACCGGCTATACCAAGTGGTTGATCGAAAAGATGGATGCGGTGGTCGCCACCTCGCGCAAGACCGCCGGGTATCTGGACCGGGACGCGCAGGTGATCATGCATGGCATCAACCTGCAGGATTTCACCCCGCCCGAGGACAAAGCGGCGGTTCGCGCCCGTCTGGGTCTGCCGGATGGTCTTTTGCTGGGCTGCTATGGCCGCATCCGTCATCAGAAAGGCACTGACGCTTTTGTCGATGCGATGATCGACCTGTGTGGCCGGTTCGATGACGCCCACGGCATCGTCATGGGCCGCGCGACCGAGAAACACATTGCTTTTCTGGCCGAATTGAAAGACAAGGTCGCAACAGCCGGTTTGTCTGATCGCATCCTGTTCATGCCCGAAGTCACCGTTGACCAAATCGCTGAATGGTATCAGGTTCTGGACCTCTTTGTCGCTCCGCAGCGGTGGGAAGGGTTCGGCCTCACCCCACTAGAGGCGATGGCCTGTGGCGTTCCTGTTGTCGCAACTGACGTCGGAGCGTTCTCGGAAATTGTGACCGACCCCACGCTGGGCCGCATCATACCGCCGGACGATATCCCCGCCATGGTTGAAGCCAGCGCCGAAATGCTGAAGAACCGCGATTCCCTCGCCCAATCCGGCTTCGCCGCCCGTGCCCATGTCGAACAGAATTTCGATATCAACGGCGAGGCAAAGACCCTTGTCGCCCTCTACGAACGGCTTCTGACCGAAAACTGAGGCGATGCGCCGCGTCAAATCGGTGTCTTTGCGCGAAATATGCCCCGAAAACTCTTTTTTCTTTGCTGCAACGCGGCTATGAACGCGCGTCCTTAACTTTGGAGACATGAAATGGGCTATCGCGTCGTTGTCGCCGGCGCCACGGGTAACGTGGGCCGCGAAATGCTGAACATCCTGGCGGAACGCCAGTTCCCCGTCGATGAACTTGCCGTTCTGGCTAGCCGTCGTTCGCTGGGCACCGAGGTAAGCTTTGGCGACAAGACACTGACCACCCAGGACATCGACACCTTCGACTTCACCGGCTGGGACATGGCGCTGTTCGCCATCGGCTCGGACGCGACCAAGGTCTATGCGCCCAAAGCGGCTGAGGCTGGCTGCGTGGTGATCGATAACTCGTCGCTGTATCGCTACGACCCGGACATCCCGCTGATCGTTCCGGAATGTAACCCGCAGGCGATCCACGACTACAAGAACAAGAACATCATCGCCAACCCCAACTGCTCGACCGCGCAGATGGTTGTCGCGCTGAAGCCGCTGCATGACCGCGCCAAGATCAAGCGCGTTGTCGTCTCGACCTACCAGTCGGTTTCCGGCGCGGGTAAAGAGGGGATGGACGAACTGTGGGATCAGACCAAAGCTGTCTACAACCCCACAACGGACGTACCACCGAACAAGTTCCAGAAGCAGATCGCCTTCAACGTCATCCCGCAGATCGACGTCTTCATGGAAGACGGCTCGACCAAGGAAGAGTGGAAGATGGTGGTCGAGACCAAAAAGATCGTCGATCCGTCGATCAAGGTCACCGCAACCTGTGTCCGCGTGCCGGTCTTTGTTGGCCATTCCGAGGCCGTGAATATCGAGTTCGAGGAATTCCTGGACGAAGACGAGGCCCGCGACATCCTGCGCGAGGCTCCGGGCATCATGGTGATCGACAAGCGCGAGGCCGGTGGCTACGTCTCGCCCATCGAATGCGCGGGCGACTTCGCCACATTCATCAGCCGCATCCGTCAGGATTCAACCGTGGAAAACGGCCTGAACCTGTGGTGCGTCAGCGACAACCTGCGCAAAGGTGCCGCCCTGAACGCCGTGCAGATCGCCGAACTGCTGGGCCGTGAGGTTCTGAAAAAGGGCTGAGGCAACTAAAAAGCAATGCTTTGGAAACCCCGCTGTTTTCGCAGCGGGGTTTTTTGTCGCCCGGTTGAGCTTCGGCGTGAAACGATCGGCTCACAAAGCCTGACCCTCTGCATCGAAGAACTGCAATTTCTCGGGGGCAAAGTGCAGACCGATCTGCGCCCCGGCCTTGATTTCGGTATCTCCACCAAGCCGGACGGTGACTTTTTCTTCGGTGCCACAATCGACGATGATGAACATGTCAGCGCCAAGGTATTCGACAACCTCGACCACGCCGTCACTATGGCCCGCGCCTGGTTCGACCACGCTGATATGTTCGGGGCGGATACCCAGCCGTGTCGCCTTACCCGTCCGGTCAAAAGGACCGCTGCCACCGTTTTCCAGACGGAACTGATCCCCGGCCACGGTACAGGGCAGGACGTTCATTTTCGGGCTGCCGATGAACTGCGCCACAAACAGGTTGGCCGGGCGTTCGTACAGCTCGCGCGGGGTGCCGACCTGCGCGATTTTGCCGAACTCCAGCACCACGATACGGTCGGCCAGTGTCATCGCCTCGACCTGATCGTGGGTCACGTAGATCATGGTTCGGTTCAGGCTTTGATGCAGCTTGGCAATCTCGTACCGCATTTCGACCCGAAGGGCGGCATCGAGGTTGGACAAGGGTTCGTCAAACAGGAACGCGGTCGGGTCGCGCACGATGGACCGACCTATGGCCACGCGCTGACGCTGTCCGCCGGACAGATCCTTGGGGCGGCGCTCCAAATAAGGCTCTAACTTGAGGACTTCGGCCGCTTTTCCAACACGCTCGGCGATATCGGCCTTGGACACACCCGCCACTTTCAGCGAGAATCCCATATTCTCGGCCACGGTCAGATGGGGATACAAAGCATAGGACTGAAACACCATCGTCAGCCCGCGTTTCGAGGGCGGGTGATCGGTCACGTCCGCCCCATTGATCAGAAGCCCCCCGCGCGAGATGTCCTCGAGCCCGCCGATCATGCGCAGCAGAGTGGATTTGCCACACCCCGAGGGGCCGACAAAGACGACAAACTCACCTTCCTGAATCTGCAGGTCGATCCCTTTGATCACCTGCACCTCGCCGAACCATTTCTCGACGCTTTTGAGTTCGATGCTGCCCATCAGTTCCTCCCTGCCCAGTGCAGCCAAACGGCAGCGGTCCATGTGAAAGAAGTGCCACCCGCGGGCCCACCGGTAAGCGGATCGAAATACTCGGCAAAGCCATGTCCAGCGATCAGGCGCGCGGTTTTCAGGCGCAGGGCTTCGGCCTCGACCCCGTGGCCCATTTCAGCCAGTCCAAAGCCGGTCAGCATGTTCATGAACGCCCATGTTGGACCACGCCAGTATCGGCGTTCGTCGAATTTGGGCATATGCGGATCATAGCTGGGTATGGGATGCGGCACGGTGGTCAGAACGGTCTTGACCCGTTCAAGCATCCGGGCCGAGTCAATTCCCGCATACCAGCACAAATAGCTCGCGTTAGAGACGCTTTCCGCCCATTCGCCGGTATGCGCGTCACGTGCGTCAAACGCGCCCAGCGCCTTGTTCCAAAGGGACCGCGCACCAGCCTCAAGCCGGTCGATATCGGCGCTGAGCCCCTCGGCCTCAAGCCCGAGGTCTTTACTTACGGCCAGCAAATCGCGGGCGGCGCGCAGGGTGGTGAAGCTCATGGTCGGGTCGGCCACGCGGAACGGGTTCAGCTCCAGCAGCTTGGCCTGATCCCAGCCGGCCTCACGGCCGATATTCACCAGTTTGATGTAGCGGTCATAGTCGTATTTCGTTGGGCGGTCGGCGCTGTTGACATGGCTTGTGTCACGACGCTGATACTCACCCACGTCCGAGGCATCAATCGCTGCCATCGTATTGTCCCAGTCCGGGGCATTGTCGCGCCCGGCCTCCCACGGGTGGGTGGTGCAGACCGCGCCGTGATCGTCCAGCCGCCACGCCATGATCCAACGGTGCCAAGCCAGCATCTTGGGGAACAGCGCCCGCATCCGTTCTTTTCCAGACACCGGATCCATATCCAATACGCGACGGGCCATCGTTGCCGCTAACGGAGGCTGAATGATCCCCGAAGACGGGATCGGCCCCGTGCCGCCCCAGACGTCCGGCCCCGGAAAATAGCCCGGATCGGGCTTGTGGAACAGGATATGCGGAACCATGCCATCCGCCCACTGTCCCGAGAACAGCGTCTCAAGCTCAACCCATGCGCGGTTGATATCGAACTCGGCAAAGCCCAACGCGGCAACCGCGCTGTCCCAGTTCCATTGGTAGGGATACAGGCCACTGGTGGGGATCGTGTAGCCGCCCCTGTCATTGGCAATCAGGATGTTGCGGGCCGATTCACTCGGCGTGGTATAGTAGTTCATGTCAGTCATCCTTTGACCGAGCCTGCCGTCAGACCCTTGGTCATGAAACGTTCAAGCCCCAGGAACAGAGCCATGATCGGAACGGTGGCAATCACCGCCCCGGCCATCAGGTGTTGGCGGGGAATTTCCGAGGAGTTCAGCATCGTGACCCCTCGGGTCAGAGTGAATTTCGACGGGTCGTCCAGCAGCATGAAAGCCAGCAGGAATTCATTCCAGGCGATCATAAAGACATAAAGCGACACCGACGCCAGCGCGGGCAGGCTAAGCGGCAGGGTGATCTTCCAGATCACCGCCAGACGCGACAGGCCATCCATCAGACCGGCCTCCTCTACCTCGGTCGGCAACCCGCGGAAGTAACCTTGCAGCATATAAAGCGCGACAGGGATCGTGGTGACCGGGTAGATCATCACAATGCCCAGGATCGAGTTGCGCAGACCCGTCAGCGAGAAAGCGATATAGATCGGCAGCGCCAAAACGATCATCGGCACCATGTAAATCAGCAGGATCGAGCGCGAGAACGCCTTTTGCCCTTTGAACCGGAACCGCGCCACCGCATAGGCGCCGGGGACGCTGAACAGCAGGGTGATGAACACCGTCAGGACCGACACATAGAAAGAGGTCCACAGGTAAGTGCCGAAATTGAAGTCTCGGAACAGCTCGGTATAGCTGCGGAACAGCGCCCAGCCCTGCGACAGGTCGACCGAGAAATCCAGCGGGTTCTGCAACAGAGCCTGTTGCGATTTCAGGCTGGTCATCACCATGACGTAGAAGGGAATGACGACGATCGCGGTGAAGAAGATATAGCCAAAGCCGGTGCAGAACCGGATCACCGCATCCTCGAACTCATGCCGGGTGAGGTCGCCAAAGGGCGTATCCCGCAGAATCGCGGCCATCGACAGGTGCGTGACGATGGCCATGGCAAGAACCGTGACCAGCACCGCCTGCAAAGACGTGTCCGAACCGATCAGGACAGGCCCGAACCCGGTCAGGGCGGACAGGCCCAACAGGGCAGAGGCCCCCAACCGCGCCGGTGCGCGCTGTGCCGGGAACCGGACATAGATCAGCCCGACCACCGCGCCCCAAATCAGGCAGAGCAAGACCTGTGGCCGAAACGCCGCCCCGGTCGAGAAGGACATTGTGATGGCAACCGTTGTGGCAATCACCACCAGCCAGAGCGCGCCCAGAACCGGGCCGGTAATATAGCCTTTGCGCATCACAGGCCCTCCTCTCGGCTGATGAAGCGGAAGAAGACAAAGCTGAAAGCGATCAGGCACATCAGGATCACTACGGCCACTGCTGCGCCTGCCCCGATGTTGGAGATCGCAAAGGCCTGTTCATAGACATTCACGGTCAGGGTGCGCGTGCCCGCATTGCCGCCGGTCAGTAGAAAGATGTCGTCGAACTTGTTGAACGTCCAGATAAAGCGCAGCAGGAACAGCACCGACAGGATGCCCAGCAGTTGCGGGATGCTGAGCAGCCAGAATTTCTGGAAGGGCGACGCCCCGTCCATATCCGCCGCCTCATACATGCTGGAATCGATGGACTGCATCCGCGCCAGGATGAACAGGAAGGACAGCGGGAAATACCGCCATATCTCGAACACAGTGACCATGATCAGCGCCAAAGGCCGCTCGCCGAAGAAATTGATCGGCTCGCTGCTCAGCCCCATCTGCACCAACAGCGCATTGGCCGAGCCTGAGAACGGGTCAAACAGCGTGACCCACGTAAAGGCCACCGCGATCACCGGGGCCACGTAGGGGAATAGGTAAAGCCCCCGTATGATCCCCTGGCCCTTGAAACTTTTGTTCAGCAACAGGGCCGCGAAAAGGCCCATCACCAAGGCTCCGATGGTTCCGAAAACCGTGTAGAACAGCGTGACCCAGAGAACGCCCCAAAACTCATCCCCGTCGAAAACGCGGGCGAAATTCTCCAGGCTGAACTCGAAATTGGTCAGAACACTTGGGCCGCTGCCGGTCACGTCGGGTTCAGACCCTTCGATCAGGTCTTCAAAGGCGTCAGGGTCTCCGTCCACGGTGACGGGAATACGGATGCGTTCGCGCTGACCACCCTCCAACGCGCCGAAGTCACAGAACAAATTCCGTCCATCCAGCACACAGGGGGCCGAGACTTCGCCCGCCGTTACGCCATTAGGCAGCACATCTGTCACGGTCACGCCTTCAATGGCGATCTCTTGGCTTGAATTGCGCACGCGGTATTCGATCCGCAAATCCTCGCCTGATCCGCGCAGGCTTTCACGCACAACGGGCGCGGGTGGACGCAAGTCAGACAGGGTGAACGGCTTGAAGCTGATCCAGAAGATCGCCAGCAAAGGCAGGATCACCACAAGCGATACACTGATCACGGTCGGGGAAAGCAACGCCCAGGCCAGACGCGCCTCGCGTTTGGCAAGCGCCCCGGTTCCGGTCGGTGGGGTAGCCGAAGACATGGGTGGACCTCAGAGGGTTAGGTGCAGCGGCGCGCACGCCGCTGCAGATGCCGGTCAAGCAGGGGTCTACTGAACCTTGGCGAGCTCTTCGTTCATCGCAGCCACGGCAGCGGCGGCGTCGATCTCATCGTCGATATACTGGCGCACGATCCGGTTGATGGCCTGAGAGTTGATCATCTTGGACGCCAGCGAAAGCTGCCCTTCGGCCACGCCCCAACGCTGCGCCACGTCCAGACCGCCGACGATCTCGTCGATCATCGCCTGATCGTACAACTCACCCAGCGGGGCTTTGCGATCGACGCCGACAGGCAATTCCGCCCACGCTTCGGCAAAGGCCGTTGGGTTGTCCGCAGTGCCGCGACGCACCGGGAACTTGCCCTCGGGCGCGATGGCCAGCGTTTGGGTATAGCCGTCATCCATGGCGAATTTCACAAACTCCATCGCCGCGTCAGTATCGGCATCGTTGGTGATCCCGAAATACCGCACGTCCCCCCAAGCCGCGCCATCCGGGTTGGACGGGCCTGAGAAGTTGGTGACAATCCCCGTTTTGGACGCCAGATCACGCGAGGTCGGATCATCGTTGATGGTCGGCGGCGCGCTGTCGCGCAGACCGGCCAGCTCGTCCAGAATGAAGGGCGACCAGATGATCATCGCGGCCTTGCCATCGAAATACAGCTCGCGCGATTGCTTCCAGAACAGCTCACCCGGAGGTGAGGCTTTGGAAATCGCCTTGTAGAAATCCAGAACTTCGGTGGTCTTGGCCTCGTCCAGAGGCTGGAACCCATCCGGTCCAACGGGCGAAACGCCGTTGGCAAGGAAAACATGCTCCAACACCTGGCTCATGAAGTTCTCGTCAACCTTCGTGGCCGAGACAAAGCCGTACATTTCCGGCGGGTTATGCAACTTGTCCAGCGCGGCCAGAACATTGGCATAGGAACTTGGGGCTTCCAGACCGGCCTCGTCGAACAGGTCTTTGCGGTAGACGACCATCTGGGTCCAGCCATCAACCGGGACCGAGGCCGTTTCGCCATTGAACGCCGCCATAGCCAGCGCGCCGGGGGCGAATGTGTCCGCGCCCAGTTCTTCAATCACTTCGGTTGCGGCTTCGGTATCCAGAATACCCGCCTCGGCCCAGGGCAGAGCGTATTGCAGTGTGTGATAGACGACGTCCGGCAGATCACCGGCGGCAAAGGCTGCGGTTGCTCGGGTGCCCAGATCGCTTTCGGTGACAGGGATCACTTCGACCGTCGTTCCGGTTTCGGCTTTGAACTGGTCGGCCATCTCTTGCTGCTTGGCCAGACGTTCTGGCTGTTCCTCAGTGGTCCAAAAGCGGATCGTATCCGCCTGTGCAGACAGCGCGCCAAGCATCACTGCCATCGACGTGCCCAGCATCAGGTGGGACATCTTGGGTGTAAGTTTCATGATCGGTCTCCCCGGTTTTGATTTTTGTCAGTCTGTATTATTCGCGCCAATTCCTGTGGCGTTCGTGTTGGCGACCCGTCCGACCCACACTCGACCAGAGTGGCTTCGGTCAGTTCGCGTAAACCTGCGGGGTCGTCGCCCCGGATTTGCCGGATCAGCATCGTCGCCAAACGCTGTCCGGCCATGTGGGAATCCACGGCAAAACTGGTCAGAGCCGGGCGCGCGTATCGGGATTCGGGAATGCCGTCATAGCCGATGACGGACACGTCACGCCCGATCTCAAGCCCCAAGTCCTGCGCGACCGGATAAAAGCCCAAGGCCGCCAGATCCGTGGCAAAGACAATCGCCGTCGGAGGCTGTTCGATCTGCATCAGAGCCTTTGCCTGCGCTGCACCCTCATCCCGCGTTCTGGCGCCGTCGCGGATCAACTCGGGGTCCAAGGGCAATCCAGCTTCGTGCAGACCTTCGGCATATCCGTCACGGCGCAGGTGGCTGTAGTTGAACTTGAGGTCGCTGCCGACATAGCCGATGCGCGTATGTCCAAACCCGGCCAGCCGCAAAACCGCCTTGCGCATCGCCGTTTCGCCCGCAATGTCGAACCACGAGGTTTCCTCCCACGTGTTCGGTTGCCCGTAACCGGTGCGACCGTAAAGGATATGCGGAACTTCAAGGCTGCGCAAAAGGCCGATCCGGGCGTCCTTGACCGCGGTGCGGGGCAGAATGAAACCATCCGCTTTGCGTTCCTCGAACAATCTGCTGAGGACTGTCAGCGTGTCCCGTTCCGAGGTTGCAGTTGAAATCGTCATGGTCCAGTCAAGGTGGCTGGCGGCCTCGCACGCGCCGGCCAGAAAATCCTGCAGGAACGGGTTGTGGCGATCAGGTTCGTCGCTGTTCAACACCATCGCAATCGCGCGGACCTGACCGGTGCGAATGGCCTGCGCATGACTCAGGGGCCGATAGCCCAGCTTGCGCGCCGCCGTTTCCACCCTGGCGCGGGTCACAGCCGAAATATCCGAATACCCGTTCAGCGCGCGCGACACCGTGCTTTTCGACAAGCCCAGATGCGCGGCCAGTTCGTCCAGCTTGACGCGCCCAGAGACCGAGGGGCGGTTAGCGACGTCGCGCGACCGATATGAAAGATTCGCTGTCATTCTTCACATTTGTTCGCACCGAAACCGGTTTCGGCAACGAAAAAGTTAAAAAAAGTGCAGAATGACCAAAATTTAAGTTTTCTAAAGAAGGTGCGAACTGCCAAATCCAAAGGTCAAAACAGGCTGACCCACCCCGAAACAAAAAACGACGCGGAAATATATCCACGCCGTCTTTGTTTTTCGTGCGCCTTGGAAATCCGGCGGCGATACGTGCTTTTGCCGTCAGGCGCTTGGCTGCAAGGTCAATGTTGGCATCAAGGCTGGTAGGGCAGCGACGAGTGATGCAGCACGATCTTCAGCGTACCGTCAGCGTCTTTCTTGTAACCAAAGCTCTTGTCCACTTGCGTGACGTTGCCGTCCTTGTCCGTCAGAATGACAGCACCCATCCACAAACCTACGTCGCCTTCGACGAAAGTGGCGGATGTAACGCTTTCCATCGCGCGCCAGCCTTTGATTCCGAACCCACCGTCTAGCGGATACTCGGCATCATGCCCAACGAAATAGGCCAACGCGCCTTTTTGAGTTGGGCGAAACGTCTGATCCCCGGACGCCATTGTCGGTTTGAAAAGAACCGGTCCCAGAGAATAGCCATAGGCCGCATTCAGCACCCCCTCGGCAACCGTGCGCGCTGCGTCTATGCCACCGTCTTCATAAGCCTTTGAGATTGCGATCAGCCCTTCTCCCCAGGCTTCGCGCGCGGCGGTCAACTCATCAGTGGTAATTGGCATCTTCTTGTCCCCTCCGCCTGAATTCGGGCCGTAAATGGCAGCTAGAGAATATCAAAGCAAGTATTACCACGCCGTCGAGGGTCCCAGATCCCCAAGCGGCGCATGATGTTGATCGGGTACTTCGCCGCGTCCGTTGGCACGGTGAGATCAGCGGCCCGCCTGAATTCTAGCTAAATTCGAGACATTATCCCCCTTGGCCGCAAGGTTTTGCAAAGGAATTCAACGCCACATTCCGATTGTACCGTGGGGGTATAGTGAATTGGGGAATATGTGGTGGAAAAGATTATCACGCTTGAACACAAGGAAACCGTCCGACTGGACCCGGATCGCCTGAACGGGTTGTACCGGCAGCTTGGGGAAAAGAACGCATTGGACGTGTTGTGCCGCACGGTTGAGGAGTTGGCCGTTCGCCTGTCGAATTGCGAACGGTTCTGGCGGCAGCGCGATTGGGCCGGGTTGCGCAAATGTTCGCGGTCTTTGGTGGCAATCGCAGAACAGATCGGCATGACAGCTTTGGCCCGCGTCGCAGGCGACGTGGCCCGAAACGTGGATGCCGGCGACGCTGTCGCCACTGGCGCCACCCTGTCGCGCCTGATCCGTGTGGGTGAAAAATCCCTGACCGTTATCTGGGATCAGCAGGACCTTTCGGTCTGACGGGGGCTTGCGGATAGAGTGTGGGCGACTAGGCTGGGCGCAAATCGAACCAGCCGAGTTACCCATGACCCTGACTTTTGCCTCGCCCTCTGACCGTTCTGTCCCGCTGCACGTGATCGCCCAACCCGATCTGGAAGATTGGGTGAAAGATCAGTCTGACGCGGTGCAGGCCTGGGTCTCGAACAACGGTTTTACCGGGGCGATGGGCCAAACCTTGTTGGTTCCGGGAACCGGTGAGGCTCCGCTTTGCGCGCTGGCGGGGTATGGCAAACCCGCTGGCCGCGCCCGAAAGCGTTTTCCGCTGGCGGCTGCGGCCGAGGCGCTGCCGGAAGGCACCTATCACATCGCATCGGGCGTTCCAAAGGATGCGCTGGAAACCGAATGCCTTGGTTGGCTGATGACCGGTTACGCGTTTGACCGCTATGCCAGCCAGTCACCCGCCAAGGCCCGGCTGGTCGCACCCGACGGCGTTGATACCGCGCGCCTTGAGATTTTGGCAAAGGCCGAAGCCCTGACCCGGGATCTGGTCAACACACCCGCGTCGGACATGGGACCGGAACAGTTGCAGGCCGCCGCCGAGAACCTTGCGTTGGAATTCGACGCGTCCTGCTCGGTGATAACTGGCGATGCGCTGCTGGATCAGAACTTTCCGATGATCCACACGGTTGGCCGCGCCGCGGCGCAAGAGCCGCGACTGATTGAGATGAACTGGGGTACGGCGGGGCCAAAGCTGACCTTGGTCGGAAAAGGTGTGTGTTTTGACACGGGCGGTCTGAACCTGAAACCCGGCGCGTCGATGGGGTTGATGAAGAAAGACATGGGCGGTGCCGCCAATGTTCTGGGTCTGGCCCGGATGATCATGGCGCTGAAGCTGCCGCTGCGACTGCGCGTTCTGATCCCGGCTGTCGAGAATTCGGTGGCCGGAAACGCCTTCCGGCCCGGCGACATCCTGACTTCGCGCAAGGGTTTGACGGTCGAGATCAACAATACCGATGCCGAAGGGCGGCTGGTGCTAGCCGACGCACTGGCGCTGGCTGACGAAGGAAAACCGGACCTCGTGATCTCGATGGCGACGCTGACCGGGGCTGCGCGTGTCGCGGTTGGAACCGATCTTGCACCCTATTTCACTGACAGCGACGACGCGGCAAACGCGCTGACCCGCGCCGCGCGCAAAGCCGCTGATCCGGTCTGGCGCATGCCATTCCATGACCCTTATGAGGGGCTGATCGAACCGGGCATCGCCGATCTGGACAACGCCCCCGCGGGTGGGTTTGGCGGCTCAATCACCGCAGCGCTGTTCCTGCGCCGCTTCGTTGGCGACAGCCGCTACATGCATTTCGACATCTTCTCATGGCAGCGCAGCAACGAGCCCGGCCGCAGCAAGGGCGGGTTTGGTCAGGGGCCGCGCGCCTTGTTGACGGCGTTGCCCGAGATGCTGGGCCTATGACACGCCAACGCATCATCCAACCGGTCACAGACCTGTTGCGCGAACCAAATGGTCCGCGCGATCGGCAGTTACTTTTTGGTGACGCCGTCGAAGTCTCCGATCAGGCAAACGGCTGGACCCGGGTCACCGCGGAAAAAGATGGCTATGCGGGCTGGGTTCGGTCGGAACAGCTTGGCCCAGAGCTGAGCGCAACGCACTGGATCACCGCACCAGCCACCCACGCCTATGTGCAGCCAGACATGAAAAGCCACGACCGGACGTCCCTGAGTTTTGGTAGCAGGATTGCGGCCACATCCGAGGTGAATGGTTTTCTGGAAACCGAGCTTGGGTTCATCCCGTCCGTTCACGCCAAACATGTTGGCGTTACGCTCACCGATCCTGTTGCAGTGGCCGAACTTTTTCTGGGCACGCCCTATCTTTGGGGTGGAAACAGCCGGTTCGGGTTGGATTGCTCGGGGCTTGTGCAAGCCGGGCTGCTGGCCTGCGGACAGCCCTGCCCCGGCGACAGTGGCGATCAAGAACGCGAGGTTGGTCACCTGCTGCCCCAAGGCACGCCCCCTCAGCGCGGCGATCTGCTGTTCTGGAAGGGGCATGTGGCATGGGTCTATGCCGAGGACATGCTGCTGCACGCCAATGCCTTCCACATGGACGTGACATTTGAACCTTTAGAGCAGGCGATTACGCGGATTATGGATCAGGGTGACGGGCCGGTGACGGCCCACAAACGGCTCTAACCAAGGTCAACCGAGCGGATCAGCTTACGCTCAAGCACGCGCAGCACCGTGCGCAGATCATGCCCGCGTTTCAGGATACGGCCATCCATACCCACGACCGAGTACATCCCTTGCTTTTGCCGAAGGCGGGGATGTTTTTCGACCCGGTAGATGGGATGTTCCGCAGTTCGGCGAAAGATCGAGAACACGGCCATATCTCGCAGGTTGGAAATACCGTAATCGCGCCATTCTCCGGCGGCGACCATCCGGCCATAGACGGACAGGATATGGGACATCTCATGCCGATTAAACGCGACGGGCATCTGGGCCGAGTTTGCAGAGAACCGGCTGGGAGGCTGCATGTTCATACCCCAAGCCTTGCCGGAAATTGCGTGTAAATCAAGCCCACCTACTAAGGGGTGTGGTATTTTTGGACCGCCCTAGCGCCTCTGGCCGACCTGCCGACAGATCAGAATGACCGGTAGCAATCCCACGGCCAGAATGACCAGAGAGGGGACCGCGGCCCCTTCAAGACGTTCGTCCGAAGCCAGCCGGTACGCCTGAACTGCCAACGTGTCAAAGTTGAACGGCCGCATGATCAGCGTCGCGGGCAGCTCTTTCATCACATCCACGAACACGATCAGAAGGGCGGTCAGCAACGAAGGTGTCAGAATAGGCAAATGCACCCGGCGTAGGGTACCCAGCGGTGTCTGACCCAAAGACCGCGAAGCCGCGTCCATATTTGCATGTACCGTGCTCTGCCCGCCTTCATATGCGCTGAGGGCAGCAGCCAGAAAGCGCACCATATAGGCTGCGACCAGCAACCAGATGGACCCGGTGACCAGCAGCCCGGTCGAGACGTCGAATGTCTGCCGCATCCACGCATCCAACGCATTGTCGAAACTGGCAAATGGCACCATCAGTCCAACGGCGATTACGCCACCCGGAACCGCATAACCCAGCCGCGCCATATAGCTGGTGCCAGACGAAACGCGCCCCGGCCGCAATCGCTGAAAAAACCCAACGCAGATTGCCGCGCAAACGGTCACAACAGCCGCCACACCTGCCAAAGTCAAAGAGTTCTGGATGAAACCTACATAACGCCGCGACAGAAGGTTCTGCTCGGACTCCAGCCCCATCTGAACAAGGATAAACACTGGCAGCAAAAACCCAAACAGGACAGGAATGGCGCAAAGGGTAACGGCGGCGGCTGATTGCCAGCCCTTCAGTTGCGCTGAGGGCAACGATGCGTGGCTTTTCCCTGCCTGATAGTATTTCGCCCTGCCGCGCTGCATACGCTCGGCTACGGCCATCACGAGCGCAAAACCCAGCAGACACAGGGCAAGCTGGGCGGCGGCGGCTCTGTCTCCGATCGAAAACCAGCTTGTGTAGATACCTGTGGCAAAAGTCTGAACACCAAAATAGGCGACTGTGCCAAAATCGGCGATGGTTTCCATGATCGCCAGCAGAACACCTCCGGCGATTGCGGGGCGCGCCATTGGCAGCGACACGTGCCAAAAGGCCAGCCACGGGCTTTTGCCCAACGCGCGAGCCGCCAGAAATGCCGTGGCGCTTTGCTGAAGAAAGGCGGCACGGGCCAACAGATAGACATAAGGGTACAGAACGAGGATCAGCATCACAGCAGCCCCCTCGGTCGAGCGGATCTCGGGGAACCAATAGTCGCGGGGGCCCCAGCCGGTTATATCCCGCAATGTGGTCTGCAAGATACCGGGATGGTCCAGAATAAACGTGTAGGCATAGGCCAGAACGTAGGCAGGAAAGGCCAGCGGCAGAACCAGGGCGATCTCAAGAAACCGCACCCCCGGAAAGCGCGTCATCGTCACCAGCCAGGCCGCGCCCACTCCGATCGAGAAGGTTCCGGCAGCCACCAGAACGACAAGGATCACGGTAGTCAGCGCATAACGCGGAAGAACCGTATTCATTAGGTGAGAGATCGTTTCGGTGCCACCCGTTGCCGAGGCCAGAACAACGGCCACCATTGGCAGAAGACAGGCAGCCGCAACAAGGCAGGCCATCGTACCAACCAGCCGAGTGCCAAACGCGCCGCGATTGCGCGCTCCGTGTTCTGAAAGTTCGATTTCGGCCATGTTCCCGGCTTGTACCTGGCTAGAGCGCAGAGTTGATCTTTAATCGACCAAAACGCTAAGAAACACCAGTAGGCCGGAGGACAAATCTGCGACACATACTGCCGCAGACCTGCTAGTTTATCATTCGTAGACGCGCTGATCCTCGATCACCAACCCGTCTCGGGGCAGCGAGCCGGGGGCGACGACCTCGATTGCGCCCTTCAACTTCAGCACTTCGACAACGGATTTGGCATAGACCATATCGTCCCCACCCGTGCTTTCGATCTGAACGGTCATCGTGTCCATCTCGCCCTGTCGGGCAGCAATGACCCGCGCCTTCACGATCTCGGCATGTTTGTCGACCAGCGCGGCAACCTGCTCGGGGCGCACGAACATGCCCTTGATCTTGGTTGTCTGATCGGCGCGACCCATCCAGCCCTTGATCCGCGCGTTTGTGCGTCCACAAGGTGACGTGCCCGGCATGATGGCCGACAGGTCACCGGTGGCAAACCGGATCAGCGGGTAATCAGGATTAAGAGAGGTCACCACAACCTCACCCACGTCTCCAGCCGCCACCGGTGTTCCGGTGCCCGGAGTGACAATCTCGACGATGACATGCTCGTCTATGATCATCCCCTCCATCGCGGGGCTTTCATATGCAATATTACCTAGATCAGCAGTAGCGTAACATTGCAAACAAACAATACCCCGATCTGCATAATCCTGACGTAGAGACGGAAACAGCGCACCCCCGCCCACAACCGCTTTCGAGAAGTTGAGCGCAACGCCCATCTCGTCGGCCTTGTCGAGGATCACTTTCAAATAGTCCGGTGTGCCCGCATAGGCGGTACAGCCCACGTCGCGCGCGGCAGTTACCTGCAATTCCGTCTGACCGGTTCCGGCGGGCAGAACGGCCGCGCCAACCGCCCGTGCACCGCTTTCAAAGATCATGCCCGCAGGCGTTAGGTGATAGCCGAAACAGTTTTGCACGATGTCGCCTTGGCCAATCCCGGCCGCATGTACAAAACGGCCCATGCGCCACCAGTCATGATCTGCGCTTCCCGGCTCGTAAATCGGACCCGGGGACTGGAAAACATGATGGAAATGCCGCGCCGGTTTGACGGTAAACCCTCCAAACGGAGGGCGCGCCGCCTGCGCCTGCGCCAGATCGGATTTCCGCAGAACAGGTAGCTTTACCAGATCTTCAGCCGTCATCACCCCGCCAGTATCCGCGTCGCTCAGGTGCGACGCAAATCCAGGGGCGGACAATGCCCGTTCAATCTGTAGACGCAGAGCCTGACCCTGTTCGTCGGCGCGCTTGTCTGCTGATCGGGTCTCGAGTGCGTCGAAGTAAGTCATCTCCAGATCCTCCATCCGCTTACAACCACCTCTTGCGGCGGCGGTATGAGCGTACATCGCGGAAACTTTTTCGGCCTTCATCGGACATGCCCAGATAGAACTCTTTCACGTCCGGGTTTTCGCGCAATTCGGCGGCCGGGCCGTCCATCACGACGCGGCCGGATTCCAGGATATAGCCGTAATGCGCAAACCTCAGGGCCACGTTTGTATTCTGTTCGGCCAGCAGGAAGGACACGCCCTCTTTTTCGTTCAAATCCTTCACGATGCCGAAAATCTCTTCGACCAACTGCGGGGCCAGACCCATCGAAGGCTCGTCCAGCAGGATCGTTTCCGGCCGCGACATCAGTGCCCGGCCCATGGCAACCATCTGTTGCTCACCGCCCGAGGTATAGCCCGCCTGCGACCGGCGACGTTCAGCCAGACGCGGAAAATAGGTGTAGACCAGTTCAAGGTCTTTCTGGATCGCAGCCTTGCCGTCCTTGCGGGTATAAGCTCCGGTCAGAAGGTTTTCCTCGACCGTGAGGTGTTCAAAACAGTGGCGGCCCTCCATCACCTGGATCACACCTTTTTCAACCAGATCGGCCGGGTCGCTTTCATGCACGCTTGACCCGCGATACTTGATCGATCCTTTGGTGACTTCGCCCCGTTCCGAATGCAGCAGGTTCGACACCGCCTTGAGCGTCGTCGTCTTGCCCGCGCCATTACCGCCGAGCAGAGCAGTAATACCGCCTTTGGGAACGGTCAGGCTGACACCTTTCAGGACGAGGATCACATGGTTGTAGATCACCTCGATATTGTTGACCTCAAGCAGGGTTTCCGCCTGCACGTCAGTGGTTTGAGCCGCATCCAGCATCAGCGCGTGTCCTCGTGCGAGTGTTGGGGTCGGGACGGCGGTCTGCCGCCGCCCCGGGTTTCAGTGCATCGGATCAGCAACGCGATTCGATGTTGTTTTCGGACGCATAGGCGCTCGAGTCTTCGTCGATCAGCGGGCCGATCACGTCACCATCGGTTGCCTTGAACTCGGAAATCAGGCTCCAGGTTTTGTTGGCCGCATCCCACTGGGTCACACCAACCAGAGCGTCACCACCGTGGTTCTCACACGAGACCGAGAATGCCGGACCAAAACCAGGCAGACCCAGTTCGGTCATCTTGGCTTCGGTGATTTCCAGCGCTTCCATACCGTCGCGCATCATCGCAGCGGTGATGTCGGCAGTCCCGTGGATTTCCTGCGCTTTCTTGGCAGCTTCGGCCGCCAGCATCGCTGCATAAAGACCACGGTTGTAGAGAACCGTACCAACCTGATCGCCAGCACCGGCAGCTTTGCCCGCGTCGACAACATGTGTCTTCAGATCGTCAAAGACCGGGAAGTCCGTACCCACGTTGTGGAAGGTCAGCGCCTTATAGCCGTTTGCGGCCTCACCCGCCGGCAGCACGTCGTTTTCCGAACCGGACCACCAGATGCCGATGAAATTTTCCATCGGGAAGCGGATGTTGGCAGCTTCCTGAACGGCCACCTGGTTCATGACACCCCAGCCCCACATCAGGACATAGTCAGGACGGTCGCGACGGATTTGCAGCCACTGCGATTTCTGTTCCTGACCCGGGTGGTCAACCGGCAGGGCAACCAGTTCAAAGCCATGCTTGGCCGAAAGCTCCTCCAGCGTGCGGATCGGCTCTTTGCCGTAGGCCGAGTTGTGGTAGACCAGCGCGATTTTCTTGCCGTTCAGGTCTCCGCCATTCTCTTCCAGCAGGTAGTTCACCGCGCCCGAGGCACCATCCCAGTAATTCGCAGGATAGTTGAACGTGTGGCTGAACACATCGCCGTTCTTGGCAGACGTACGGCCATAGCCCATCGAGTGAATCGGGATGTTATCCACGGTCGCCTTGGGGATCAGCTGATAAGTGATACCGGTCGACAGCGGCTGATAAACCAGAGCGCCTTCGCCCTTGGTCGACTCATAGCATTCCACACCTTTTTCGGTGTTATATCCGGTTTCGCACTCGATCACTTTCGCCGGAACGCCACCGATCCCGCCATCACGCTCGTTCAGCAGGGTAAAGTAATCCGCATAGCCATCCGCGAACGGAATGCCACCCGCCGCATAAGGCCCGGTCCGGTAGCTGAGTGACGGGAACACGAGGTCGGCCATAACCGGTCCTGCCGCCATTACGGCGCCCAGCGCCACGGTTGCCAGTTTCAATTTCATCGGGTGTCTCCTCCCTTGGTTGGTCCGATGTTGGGCTCGGGCTTTGCACCCGTTATCTGATTGGGCCTGCCCCTAGTGCGGGAACGGCCAGAGTCTGAGTTTCTCTTTGGCGACGCGCCACAGCTGCGCCAGCCCATGTGGTTCGAGGATCAGGAACATGATGATCAGCCCACCAACGATCACCAGCTGCAAATGCGCCACGATATCCGTGGGCCAGCCCAGCATGTCGGCACCGACCACTTTCAGGACCACCGGCAGCAGCACAAGGAACGCCGCCCCCGCAAAAGATCCGAAGATAGAGCCCAGTCCGCCGATAATGATCATGAACAGAACCAGGAACGACTTGTTGATGCCGAACACCTCGCCGACCTCAACCGCGCCGAGGTAGACCGCGAAGAACAACGCCCCCGAGATGCCCACAAAGAACGAGCTGACAGCAAAGGCGGTCAGTTTCGCCTTAAGAGGGTTTACCCCGATGATCTCGGCCGCGATATCCATGTCGCGGATCGCCATCCACGTGCGCCCGGTGGTGCCACGTGTCAGGTTGCGTGCGATCAGGGCGCAGACGGTCAGGAAGATCAGGCAGAACAGATACGTCGCCCATGCCGGAGCATTCGGTCCAGTGATGATGATCCCGAACACGTCGCGTTCCGGTGCGTTGATCTGACCCGAAGCCGAGTAGTTATAGAACCACGGCACACGGTTGAACAGCCACACAAGAAAGAACTGCGCGGCCAGTGTCGCCACCGCCAGATAGAACCCTTTGATCCTCAGTGATGGAAGACCGAACAAAACGCCGACAATGGCTGTAATCCCGCCAGCGAGAATGACGTGGATGAACATGCTGACATCGGGGAAGGCCGTCATCAGCTTGTAGCAGGCATAAGCCCCCACCGCCATGAAACCGCCCGTACCAAGGCTGACCTGTCCGCAATATCCCACCAGGATGTTCAGGCCGATCGCCGCGATCGCGTAGATCAGGAACGGCAGCAAAAGAGCGTTGGCCCAATAATCGTTGATGATGAATGGAATGATCCCAAACGCCACCGCCAGAACCACGTAGTACCGATACCGGTCGAACTTGATCGGGAAAGTCTGGCTGTCATCCACATAGGAAACTTTGAAGTCTCCGGCCTCACGATAGAACATGTGTCACTTTCCCCATTGTTCCTGCGCCCGGTTCCGGGCTGCCGCGTCCAGTTGGTTGGACCCTTTTGCATATCCGCTCGCCTCAGACGCGCGCACCAGTTTCATGTAGGCCATGATGCCCGTGACCAGCCCGGCAAAGGCAAGGATCGCTGCGACGACAAGTTGGCTCGCCGTCAGATCGTCCGAGGTGACGGCGATATAGCCAAAGGCCCAGAACCCCGCCCATGCAATCACATTGATGATGGCGATCACCTTCTGCATCGCTACACCCTCTCGATGATCTTCTCACCGAACAGACCCTGCGGCCGGAACACGAGGAAGATCAGCGCCAGAACATAGGCGAACCAGTTCTCGGTCGCGCCACCGACCATCGGGCCGATTGCGAATTCAAACAGCTTTTCACCCACGCCGATGATCAGCCCGCCCACGATCGCTCCGGGGATCGAGGTGAACCCGCCCAGCATCAGCACCGGCAGCGCCTTGAGGGCGATCAGCGACAGCGAGAACTGAACGCCCGACTTGGTGCCCCACATGATCCCGGCGACCAGCGCGACAAACCCCGCGACCGACCAGACCATGATCCAGATGAAGTTCAGCGAAATACCCACCGACAGCGCGGCCTGATGGTCATCCGCCACCGCGCGCATCGCCCGGCCCTGCTTGGTGTACTGGCTGAACACCACCAGCGCAGCCACCAGCAGCGCCGCGATCACGGTCGCCACGATGTCGAGGTTGTCGATGAAGAAGCCATAGCCAAAGATGTTGAACGTGGTCTCGTCGATCCACAGGTTGATGCCCTGCGGCAGACCCACATCCAGCGTCTTGATCTCGGACCCCCACATCAGGTCGGCCACGCCTTCAAGGAAATAGGCCAGACCGATGGTCGCCATGAACAGGATGATCGGCTCTTGGCCAACCAGATGGCGCATGACGAACCGCTGCACCGCCCAGGCCAGGAACACCATTACCGCCATCGTCAGAAGGATCGCCAGCAGCGCCGGGACATTCCAACCGAAGTAATGGATATGCGTCCCGAAGATCGCGTTGATCAGGTGCGAGAACGGCACTTGCCCCTTCATGATCCCGACAAGGGTCATGGCCGCGAACAGGGCCATAACACCCTGAGCATAGTTGAAAATCCCCGAAGCCTTGTAGATCAGCACAAAGCCCAGCGCGACCAGCGCATAAAGAACCCCTGCCATCAGGCCATTCAGGATGACCTCCATCGCGAAAATCAGCTGATCAGGCATGTGCGCCCCCTCTCATGTCTGTCAGTTGGTCAGTCATGGCTCACCCCCAGATAGGCGTCGATGACTTCCTGGTTGTTGCGCACCTCATCCGGTGTGCCGTCCCCGATCTTCTTTCCGTAATCCATCACGACCACCCGGTCGCTCAGATCCATCACAACGCCCATGTCGTGTTCGATCAGGGCGATCGTTGTGCCGAATTCGTCGTTCACATCCAGGATAAAGCGGCTCATGTCCTCTTTTTCCTCGACATTCATGCCCGCCATCGGTTCGTCCAATAGCAACAGCTTGGGTTCGGCTGCCAGCGCGCGTGCCAGTTCCACGCGTTTCTTCAAGCCGTAAGGCAGGCGCGACACCGGTGTCTTCCGAATGTGCTGGATTTCGAGAAAGTCGATGATCTTCTCGACAGCCTCGCGGTTTTCGGTTTCTTCCGCCTCGGCCTTCCCTTTCCACAGCGCCTGCTGGAAAATGTTGGTCTTCATGTAGCCCAACCGCCCGGTCATGACGTTATCCAGAACGCTCATGCCTTCAAACAGCGCAATATTCTGGAAGGTCCGCGCGATCCCCTGCTGCGCCACCTCAAAGGGCCGCATCGCCGGGCGTTTGGCACCGTGGAACCAAACCTCGCCCTCCTGCGGGACATAGAACCCCGAGATCACATTCAGCATCGAGGACTTCCCCGCCCCGTTCGGACCGATAATGGCGCGGATCTCACCTTCGCGGATGTCGAACGAGATATCCTTGATCGCGACCACACCGCCGAAACGCAGCGTGATGTTTTTCATCTCCATCACCACGCCGCCGATCTTGCGGCCGTCCTCGGTGACATATCCTTCGGAATTATCCAGCATCAGTCACTCCCTGACTTGCGCAAAAACGGGACGGAGGGCGGGGCGACGACCGCAGGTCGAGCGGCGCTCGAACGGCCCTCATTCCGCCGCCACCTTGTGCTGTGTCGATGGCGCAACCGCCGCATCAACGATATCCAGCGTTGCGCTGATCGAGCCCTTGCGCCCATCCTCATAGGTCACTTCGGTCGTGGTCGAGACACTGGGCGAGCCGTCATAAAGTGCGGTGATGATGTCGTTGAACTTTTCCTCAACAAACCCACGGCGCACCTTGCGAGTCCGGGTCATTTCACCGTCATCGGCATCCAGTTCCTTGTGCAGAACTACAAAGCGATGCACCTGACAGCCCGACAGCATCTCGTCTGCGGCGATCGACTTGTTCACCTCTTCCACATGGGCCTTGATCGTCTCTAACACACGCGGATGACCGGCCAGTTCCTGATAAGACGCATAGGCCACGTTGTTGCGTTCGGCCCAGTTGCCGACCGCTGTCAGGTCAATATTGATAAAGGCTACGCAGCGATCCTTGCCATTGCCGAACAGCACGACCTCAAGAATGTCGGGATAGAATTTCAGCTTGTTCTCGACATATTTCGGCGCGAACATCGACCCGTCGGCCATCTTGCCCACATCCTTGGCGCGGTCGATGATCCGCAGATGGCCGCTGCTTTCCTCGATAAACCCGGCATCCCCTGTGGCCACCCAGCCCTCGGCGTCCTTGGTCGAGGCAGTCGAGTCCGGGTTGTTGTAGTACTCAACAAACACCCCGGGCGAGCGGTAGTGGATCTCGCCCTTGTCGTCGATCTTCAACTCGACCGCGGGCGCAGGCACGCCCACCGTGTCGGCGCGGACCTCACCATCGGGCTGGATGGTGATATACACGGTCGCTTCGGTCTGGCCGTAAAGCTGTTTCAGGTTGATCCCCAACGAGCGGTAGAAATCGAAAATCTCGGGCCCGATGGCCTCACCCGCCGTATAGCCCACGCGGAACCGGCCATAGCCCAGCGTATCCTTGAGCGGACCGTAAACCAGCATATTGCCCAGCGCGTATTTCATCCGGTCGGCAAACCCAACCGGTTTGCCATCCAACAACAGACCGCCCACTTTCTTGGCGTGGTCCATGAAGTGGTGGAACATGCGCTGCTTCAGCTTGCCTGCGTCCTCCATCCGGATCATCACATTGGTCAGCTGAGTCTCGAACACGCGCGGCGGCGCAAAGAAATAGGTCGGACCGATCTCGCGCAGGTCAGTCATCATCGTGTCAGCGCTTTCGGGGCAGTTCACGCAGAACCCGCACCAATAGGCCTGAGCGATCGAGAAGATGAAATCACCCACCCACGCCATCGGCAGGTAGGACAGGATGTCTTCATTCCGGGTCAGGTGATCAAAATCCGAGGAATTCTTGGCACTTTCGATCACGTTGCGGTTCGACAGCACAACGCCTTTCGGCTTGCCCGTCGTGCCCGAGGTATAGAGCATCACGCAGGTGTCATCATACGAAATTTCGGAAATCCGCTTGTCCAGCTCGGCGTCAAAACGAGCGTGTCCCGCGCCACCTTCGGCCATGATGTCCTCAAGCGCGTTCATCTGGCTGTGGTCGTATTTCCGCATCCCGCGCTTGTCGGTATAAAGGATGTGTTTGACCTGATGCAGGTTTTCCTGAATCTCGATGACCTTGTCGACCTGCTCCTGATCGCCGCAGACGACATATTTCGCGCCGCAATGTTCCAGAACATAGGCCATCTCTTCGGCGACCGAGTCCTGATAGAGCGGAACCGGAACCGCGCCCACCATTTGGGCTGCGACCATCGACCAGTAATGCGCCGGACGGTTGCGCCCGATTACGGCAATATGGTCACCCTTTTCCACGCCGATTTCCAGGAACCCCAGCGCCAGCTTGCGGATTTCAACTGAGGCCTCGGCCCAGGTCCAGCACTGCCAGATTCCGAATTCTTTTTCCCGGTAGGCCGGGGAATCCCCGAACTGCGTCGCATTGCGGTGTAGCAGCGCCGGAAGGGACTTCATCCCATCGGCGCCCGACTGCGTCTGAGCCAATCTCTTTCTCCTCCCAATCCGACCCCTCCCCGGGCCGGAAACGGCAAACCCGGACCTCAGCCCGAACGCCAGCGCTCCGATAAGGAGCTTGGGCAAGATCAGCGGCAAGTTTTGCCTGATGTTTTCTCAATTCTTACGAATTGTAACAGGGGTGGAGTGGAGATTTCCCGAGCGATAAAAATTACTTGGCATCCACGTAGTCCTGAATATCCATTGTCAGACAACAGATGAGTTCTGAAATGAAGCCATTAACAAACCGCGAGAAGCGTGCATTAAAAAGTGCATTGGCTTCAAAGACTGCATTCTTTGCAATTTCTGCCTGCGCATTCGCCACCCAATTGAGCATCGCGGGCGCAGTATTCTGGATCACGTTCTCAGCGGTTTTTATCTACGCTGGCAATGTTGTTTCTCATCGGATTTTGGGAACAGATATCGACTGAACTCTATTCTTGCTGAAAGATCTTTCTGAACCTAACACTCCTCGGGGAAGATTTAGTTTTTCCACTACAACCAATCCCGCAAAATCGGGATCAGCGGTACGTCCGCCGCAGGCATCGGGTAATTCCGCAGGTCATTCGCACGCACCCATTTCAGGGCCTGGCCTTCCTTGGACTGCGGTATCCCCTCCCACTTGCGACACGCGAACAGCGGCATAAGCAGGTGGAAATCGTCATAGCTGTGGCTGGCAAAGGTCAGCGGCGCGAGGCACGAGGCCCAGGTGTCGATGCCCAGTTCCTCGTGCAATTCGCGGATCAGGGCGACCTCGGGGGTTTCGCCGGGTTCGATTTTGCCGCCCGGAAACTCCCACAGACCGGCCATGGATTTCCCTTCCGGGCGCTGCGCCAACAGCACCCGGCCTTCGACGTCGATCAGGGCGACGGCCGACACCAAAACGGTCTTCATGAACGATAATCCGCGTTGATTTCGATATAGCCATGGGTCAGGTCGCAGGTCCAAACGGTCGATGCGCCCTCGCCCAGCCCCAGATCGACGGTGATCACCAAATCCTGACCTTTCATATATGCGGCGGCGTCTTCCTCGCGATAATCGGGGCTGACCCAGCCTTTCTCGGCCACAAGAATATTTCCGAAAGAAATACTCAGCAGGTCGCGGTCGGCGGCGGCACCGGATTTGCCGATGGCCATGACCACACGGCCCCAGTTCGGGTCTTCACCCGCAATCGCCGTTTTCACCAGCGGCGAGTTGGCAATCGCCAGCCCATGCACCTTGGCATCCGCGTCCGAGGCCGCGCCGGTCACGCGGATTTCCACGAATTTCGTGGCCCCTTCCCCGTCGCGCACCACCTGCTGCGCAAGGTCCAGCATCACTGTCTCAAGTGCCTGAGCGAAAGCTGCGTTGCCGGTTGCATCCACGCCCGAAGCGCCAGTCGCGCACAACAAGAGGGTGTCCGAGGTCGAGGTATCGCTGTCCACGGTGATACAGTTGAAGGTACGATCCGTCTGCGCGCCCAGCATCGCTTGCAGCGCCGATTGTTCGGCCTGCGCATCGGTGAAGATGTAAACAAGCATCGTCGCCATATCCGGCGCAATCATGCCCGACCCCTTGGCAATCCCTGCAATAGAGACTGTTTTGCCGTCAATCTCGACCTGCGCCGAGGCTCCTTTCGGGAAGGTATCGGTGGTCATGATCGCCCGCGCCGCGTCTTCGATCGCGTGGCGGCTGAGGCCCGCTTTCAACACCTCAAGCTGGGCCGTGATTTTGTCATGGGGCAGCGGTTCACCGATCACGCCGGTCGACGAGGTGAACACCCGCTCCACCGCCACGCCAGTGGCTTTGGCAACGGCCTGAGTCACCTCGGCCACCGAGGTCTGACCGTAATGTCCGGTGAAGGCATTGGCATTGCCCGAATTCACAAGGATCGCCGCAGGGCCATCGCTGGCCCCGCCGATCTTGTCCTGACAGTCCAACACGGGGGCCGCACGTGTGGCCGAGCGTGTGAACACCCCAGCCACAGACGTGCCGGGGTCCAACACCGCCAGCATCACATCGGTCCGACCCTGATAGCGCACGCCCGCCTCGACGGTCGCAAATCGCACACCGTCAATCGCTGGCAATTCAGGAAACGCCGCCGGAGCCAGCGGCGAAACTTTGGTGATCGTCGCCACGGTCGCTTACTCCTGAATCAGCTCGATCTGGCGAACAACGTCGGGGCTTACCCCTTCCAGTTCGGGCCGCTCGATCTGAGCCGCCTGTGTCAATTCTTCGATGCGGGCTTGAATCGCCTCGTTTTGAATCGTCTGGGCCAGTTCATCGCGGATGGCGTCCAGTTCAGGGGCTTCGGACTTGCGTTTGTCATTCAATGTCACGACATGCCAGCCAAACTGGGTTTGTACGGGGTCGGAAACCTGACCTTTTTCCAATGCAAGAACCGCGGCCTCAAACTCGGGCACCATCTGGCCTTTGCCGAACCACCCCAGTGAACCACCATTGGGTCCGGACGGACCTGTCGATTTCTCTATGGCCAGTTCAGCGAAATCCGCGCCGTCGTCCAACAGTGTCTTGATCTCTTTCGCTTCGTCTTCAGTCGCCACAAGGATGTGGCTGGCGTCGAACTCATCCTCGCCCTCGAACTCAGCGAATTGCGCGTCATAAGCAGATTGGATGGCCTCGTCGGTGACGGCATCTTCGACCAGCGCATTCACGGTTTGAACCGCCAGCAACGAGCGGGTCTCATTCGCCAGCGCAAGGGCGTTCAATGCCGTCAGCGCCTCCTGCTGCTGTCCAAGAAGTTGCTGCTGGATCAGTTGTTCGATGACGAAATCATACAGAACGTCGTCTTCGATCTGTTGATAGTTGGGTGGCAGGGTCGCAACCGTAGCGATGACATGACCCAAAGTGATCTCGTCCCCGTTTACGCGGGCCACAACCGTGCTGGCGTCAGGCTTGGTTTCGGCGGCCAACGGCAGGGCCAAAACGGCAGCAAGCGCCAGAGATGGCAGAAAAGTGAAGCCTTTGGGCATGGAATCATCCTATTTCTTTGCCGCGACAGGGCGCAGCGTTGACACTCAGGAACCTGCCGCTTACATCGCTTTGAAGCCTTGGACAGGGCCGCCTTTCACCCCCCGTATCTATGGGTTGCGCGCAAGGTGGGCAAGCCTGTCGCAACCAAGACAAGAACAGATCCGCTGGAGTGAACATGCTGGGACTCGGAACGCTCGCCAAAAAGGTGTTCGGAACACCGAACGACCGCAAGATCAAGGCGACCCGCCCGTTGATCGAACAGATCAATGCGTTGGAACCCGAGTTCGAGAAATTGTCCGATGAGGGTCTGATCGAAAAGACCGCCGAGCTGCGCAAACGCGCACTGGACGGCGAAAGCCTGGATGCCCTGCTGCCCGAAGCCTTTGCCAACGTCCGCGAAGGGGCCAAGCGCGCGCTGGGTCTGCGCGCCTTTGACGTGCAGCTTATGGGTGGTGCCTTCCTGCATCAGGGCAACATCTCGGAAATGAAAACGGGTGAGGGCAAGACGCTTGTCGCCACCTTCCCCGCCTATCTGAACGCGCTGACCGGCAAGGGCGTGCATGTGGTCACGGTGAACGAATACCTGGCCAAGCGCGACTCGGAATGGATGGGCAAGGTGTTTGGCGCGGTCGGCATGACCACCGGTGTGATCTGGTCGGGCCAGCCCGACGCCGAGAAGAAGGCCGCCTATGCCTGTGACGTGACCTACGCCACCAATAACGAACTGGGCTTCGATTACCTGCGCGACAACATGAAGGCCGATCTGGCCGAGATTTATCAGGTCCACCACAACTTTGCGATCGTGGACGAGGTGGACTCGATCCTGATTGACGAGGCGCGGACGCCGCTGATCATCTCGGGCCCGTCGCAGGACCGGTCCGAGCTTTATACCGCGATTGATGCGTTGATCCCGTCCTTGCAGGACGACCATTTCTCGCTGGACGAAAAATCCCGCAGCGTGACCTTTACGGATGAGGGCAACGAGTTCCTCGAACAGCAACTGATCGCCGGCGGGCTGATCCCTGAAGGCCATTCGCTGTACGATCCCGAAAGCACCACGGTTGTTCACCATGTCAATCAGGGTCTGCGCGCGCATAAACTGTTCACGCGCGACAAGGATTACATCGTGCGTGATGGCAACGTGGTTCTGATCGACGAATTCACCGGCCGTATGATGCCGGGGCGCCGCCTGTCGGAAGGTCTGCATCAGGCCATCGAAGCCAAGGAAGGTGTGCCAATCCAGCCGGAAAACGTGACGCTGGCCAGTGTGACCTTCCAGAACTATTTCCGCCTCTATGACAAGCTGGGCGGCATGACCGGCACCGCGCTGACAGAGGCCGAGGAATTTCAGGAAATTTACGGTCTGGGCGTTGTCGAGGTTCCGACCAACAAGCCGATTGCTCGTGCGGATGAAGACGATCAGGTCTATCGCACCGCCGGTGAAAAATACGGCGCGATGATCCAGGAAACGAAGGAAGCGCAGGAACGCGGGCAACCTGTCCTGCTGGGCACCACCTCGATCGAAAAGTCCGAACTTCTGAGCCAGATGCTGACCAAGGAAGGTGTCGAGCACAATGTTCTGAACGCGCGCCAGCACGAGCAAGAGGCGCAGATCGTTGCCGATGCAGGCCGGTTCGGAGCCGTCACCATCGCCACCAACATGGCGGGACGTGGCACCGACATTCAGCTGGGCGGCAATGTCGAGATGAAGGTTCTGCAAGCGTTAGCTGAAAACCCCGAGGCCGATCCAGCCGAGCTGCGCACCGCTGAAGAATCCCGCCACGCGGAAGAGAAAGAAAAGGTACTGGCCGCCGGAGGTCTTTACGTCATGGCGTCCGAACGCCACGAAAGCCGCCGCATCGATAACCAGTTGCGCGGCCGTTCCGGTCGGCAAGGTGACCCGGGCCGCACCGTGTTTTACCTGAGCCTTGAGGATGACCTGATGCGCATCTTCGGCTCGGAACGTCTGGACAAGGTCCTGCACACGCTGGGCATGAAGGAAGGCGAGGCGATCATTCACCCATGGGTGAACAAATCCCTCGAACGCGCGCAGTCAAAGGTCGAAGGGCGCAACTTCGACATGCGCAAGAACGTCCTGAAATTCGATGACGTGATGAACGACCAGCGTAAGGTGGTCTTTAGCCAGCGGCGCGAGATCATGTCCTCGGATGATCTGTCCGAAATCGTGTCGGATATGCGTGAACAGGTGATTGACGACCTGATCGACGAATACATGCCGCCGAAATCCTACGCCGATCAGTGGGACACCGACGGCCTTCACGAAGCGGTCAAGGACAAGCTGACCATCGACGCCCCCGTACAGGACTGGGCAGCCGAAGAAGGCGTGGACGACGAACAGGTGCGTGAACGCCTGATCAACGCCTCGGACGAGATGATGGCGCAGAAGGCCGCAGCCTTTGGCCCTGAAAACATGCGCAACATCGAAAAGCAGGTTTTGCTGAACACCATCGACAGCAAGTGGCGCGAGCATCTGCTGACGCTCGAGCATCTGCGCTCAGTCGTTGGCTTCCGCGGTTACGCCCAGCGCGATCCGCTGAACGAATACAAGAACGAAAGCTTCCAGTTGTTTGAAAGCATGCTGGACAGTCTGCGGGAAACCGTGACCCAGCAATTGTCGCGCGTCCGCCCGCTGACCGAGGAAGAACAGCGCGAGATGTTGGCGCAAATGCAGGCACAGCAGGCACAGGCACAACAAGCCGTCGATCAGGCGGTGGATGAAGCCGAAGCCGTGGCCGAGGCCGAAGCCTCGGGCGATGCGCGTCCCGGCTTTGTCGAGGACGACCCAAGCACTTGGGGCAACCCGTCACGCAATGACAGATGCCCCTGCGGATCGGGGAAAAAGTTCAAGCATTGCCACGGCCGCCTGACCTGACGCCGACGTAATTCAGACACAATGAGTCCGTTTCACGGCCACATATTGGCCGTGATTCGCGGACAATATCCGACTCGCTCCTTCAACTGGGGAGGGTGTCTTGTTTATTATTAAGAACTACGTAACCACCGGAGGCACGGTCGCCTGTGCCCTTGCGATCGGTTACCTGATGCAGAATGGAACGCCTGTGCAGCCGAACGGTGCGCAGACGGCGGCCAATGCTACATCAATAACTGACCATGCTTCGATCATCGTCGGGCTGGAGGATATTGTTCTGACCTCCTCGTCTTCAGCCCCGGATGCGACCGATTCCAGTCATCCCCAGCAGCGCACCCTGCAACCCAGCCGGTCAGCCCCCTCAGAACCGGTAAATTGCGGCCTCAGCGCGCGCGCAAGGGCTGTGCCCGGCGCATCTGCCGTGCTGACGATCAAGGCACCCTGCCATGCGAATGAGCCAGTCAATGTGCTGCACAGCGGCTTGACGGTTACGCAGATGACGGATGAAAACGGCGCGATGGAACTGACGATTCCAGCGTTGTCGGAATACGCGATCTTTTTGATCTCGGTCGATGACCAGAGCGGGACAGTCGCCACGACTCATATTCCCGACCTGACCGAATATAACCGGATTGCCTTGCAATGGGCCGGTGACACAAACCTGCAAATCCACGCTCTTGAATTTGGTGCCAGCTATGGCGGCAAAGGCCATGTCTTCTCGGATCCAAACGCGCAAGGCGCAGGCAGCGTCGTAACGCTCGGGTCGGCCGGTTTCGACGACGCCCAGAACGTCGAGGTGTATTCGTTTCCTTACGGTCAGACTGACCGGACCGGCTCTATCGCCCTGACCGTCGAAGCCGAGGTGACAGACGTGAACTGTGACCGCGACCTGATCGTTCAGTCTTTTGAACTGCGCGCCGATCAACGTCTTCGGTCGCGGGAACTGACACTCAACCTTCCGAATTGTACGCAGGCGGGTGAGTTTCTGGTGTTGAATAATCTGATCGAAGACCTGACAATCGCGGCCAACTAAAATCAGGCAGCAGGCTCGGGCAACTTATGATTTTCTTTCGTGCGGCGGCGGCTGCACTCGTTTCGTTGGCACTGACGTCAGGCGCGTCAGCCCAAGACATCACGCTCACCTCTCATGACGGCAAAGTCGAAGTTGTCGGCAACTTGCTTGGATTCGATGGTGAATTCTACAGAGTGGACACCAAGTTCGGACACCTGACCGTTGATGGATCAGGCGTGACCTGCGAGGGTCCTGCCTGCCCGAACCTGACCGATTTCGTGGCCGAGGTTCGGTTTTCGGGTTCGTCTGTCATGGCCGAAAAAGTTCTGCCCGCCCTTATCATGGGATTTGCAAGGCAAGAGGGGCTTTCGGCCGTACCGCAGGATTTGAACTCGGGAAGGCTGACATACACGTTTCACAAACCCGAGCGGAACACTCCGCTAGGCCGGTTCTTTTTAAGTCCGAACAACACGGGTCAGGGGTTCACTGATCTGACCAACAACGAAACCGATATCGTCATGGCCCTGCGCGAAGTGCGCCCAGCGGAACAGAAGGCCGCAGATGACGCAGGCTTAGGGGACCTGACTGGCGCACGCCGGTCACGTGTCGTCGCACTGAATGCGTTGGTACCGATTGTTGCGACTGAAAATCCTGTTCGACAAATTTCACCTTCTGATCTGGCGCGGGTGTTTGCTGCCCAGATCACCAACTGGTCCGAGCTTGGCGGCCCAGACGCGCCGATTTCGTTGCACTTGCCGGATGCCGGGTCGGGCCTGGCCCAATTCGTCGAGGATCAGTTGCTTGCACCATCCCAAGCGGTCTTGTCCGACGAAATCACTCGGCACGGTCGCAGTGCAGAACTGGTACGCCAAGTTGCGAGTGACCCTTTCGCGATCGGCATTGCAAGTCAGGCCGAACTGGACTCAGTCCGCGCACTGCCGCTGACCGGAGGCTGCGGTCATGCGCTTTCAGCCACGCGGCAAACCATCAAGACCGAGGACTATCCGCTGACCTCGCCCATGTTCCTGTATCTGCCCAACCGCCGCCTGCCCCGGATCGCAAGGCAGTTTCTGGCCTATACCCAAAGCGATGCGGCGCAGTTGCAGATCCGAAACTCTGGCTTTGTCGATCAGGCGCCCGAAACGATGCGGATCGGGCTACAGGGGGACCGTCTGGCAAATGCCGTGGCGTCTGGCGGCCCCGAGGTTGGGCTGGACGAATTGCAGCGCATGATCGAAACCTTGCGTCCCCTGTCACGGTTGTCGCTGTCCTTTCGGTTCGAGGCGGGATCGTCCCGGCCCGATGCGCAATCGCGGTCTAATATTCGGCAACTGGCGCAACAGATTGAGTCCGGGGCGTTTGATGCGCGCAAGCTGACATTTGTTGGGTTCAGCGACGGCGACGGCCCCGCCGCAGGCAATGCGCGTATCGCCCTGCTGCGCGCGAAAACGTTTCGCAATGCGGTGCTGGCAGCCGTCGAGACCACGGTGCCAGACAGCGTCGAACTGAATGTGGATGCATTTGGGGAGGCGATGCCAATGGCCTGCGACGACACGAACTGGGGCCGCAAGGTCAATCGCAGGGTCGAGGTTTGGGTCGACTAAAAGCTACAGATAGCCTTCGGACCGAAAACTCAGCTCATTCGATTTTCCGATGATCAGGTGATCGTGCAGCGTCAGCCCCAAGGCTGTGCACGCATCCTGAATTCGGTTTGTCATGTCGATGTCCGATTGCGACGGCGTCGGATCACCCGAGGGATGGTTGTGCACAAGGATCAGCGCCGAGGCGTTTAACTCAAGCGCGCGTTTGGCGACCTCGCGCGGGTAGACTGGCACGTGGTCCACTGTGCCCTTGGCTTGTTCCTCATCCGCGATCAGGACATTCTTGCGATCCAGGAAGAAGACCCGAAACTGTTCAGTCTCGCGGTGCGCCATCGTTGTGTGGCAATAGTCCAGCAACGCATCCCAACCCGATATCACGTGCCGCTGCATCACCCGCGCCCGTGCCATCCTGTGGGCGCAGGCTTCGAGTATCTTGAGGTCCGTGATCACCGTATCGCCCACGCCCTTGATTTGCCGCAACCGTTCCTCGGGCGCGGTCAGCACGCGGTTGAAATCACCGAATGTGTCCATCAGGGCGCGCGCCAAGGGCTTCACATCCTGCCGGGGGATCGAGCGAAAAAGAACCAGTTCCAGCAATTCGTAATCTGGCATGGCAGCCGATCCGCCCGCCATGAACCGTTCGCGCAGCCGTTTGCGGTGGTCCTTGATATAGGACGGTAACTTCCCCTGTGGCAATGGCTGCACCGGGGCTTCATCAGTTTCAAACAATGAGGGGGCTTCGGCAAAGGCGTCCTGAGTCATGCCCCAGAGACTGGCTTAGAATCAGTTTCTGAAAGGTTAACGTGCCTCACCCGCCATGCGTGCGGTGGCCCGTCGGACAATCAGGTGTAGAAGGATGGAAAACACACCCAGCGTCAGCATTGCGGCAAACATCAGATCGGTCTTGGCGCGCCCATTGGCCAGCAACATCAAATAGCCCAGCCCTTGCGATGACCCGACCCATTCGCCAATCACGGCCCCGATCGGAGCATAAACGGCCGCCAGCCGCATCCCCGAGGCCAGCGAGGGCAGCGCGGCGGGAATACGAATGTGCCACAACACGGCGCGGGGGCTGGCCTGCATGGTGCGCGCAAGGTCAAGATACCCTTGTGGCGTCCGCATCAGCCCATCAAAGAAGGAGGACGTGATCGGAAAGTAGATGATCAACACGGCCATGGCGACCTTGGACCACAACCCGTATCCAAGCCAGAGCGTCAGCAAAGGTGCCAACGCGAAAACCGGCAATGCCTGCGTAAAGACCAGCATCGGCTGCACCAACACTCGGGCCGCACGTGAATTGGCCAGTTGCAGGGCGGTCAGAACACCCAAAACCGTCCCGAAGGCCAGACCGATCACAACCTCGACCGCCGTGATCCACGTGTGCTCCGCGATGATCCAGCGGTTCTGCCACCAAGTCTCGGCAACTAGTGCCGGGCCGGGCAGGATGAACTTCGGCAACCCGGTCAGGCTGACGATTGCCTGCCATATAGCCAGCGCGAACACGGTTGCTGCAAGGGCCGAGAGGATCTTCATGCCGCCTCTCTCAGCAGTCGCAACAAAGCACCCTGCGTTTCCAACGTTTCCAGATCATCCACGTGGCGCGGCGCAGGCGCGGCTGGCGGATCGCATGAGGTCAGCCCCTGCGGTGTCATCACCACAATGGATTGACCCAGCCGCGCGGCCTCGCCCGGATCATGGGTCACCAAAAGAACGGTCCTGCCCCTCAGCGCATCGGCAGCAAGGTCCTGCATGTCGGCACGAGTACGCGCATCGAGGGCCGAGAACGGCTCATCCAACAGAACGATGGGCCGATCCTCCATTAGGGTACGCGCCAACGCGACCCGCTGGCGCTGCCCGCCGGACAGCTCTGACGGTTTCTTGGCCATGTGATCCTGAAGGCGCATCCGTTCGATCAAACGGTCCCTGCGTTCAATGTCGGGGGTCTCACCACGCAGCCGAGCGCCCAGTGACACGTTCTGCGCAACCGTCGCCCACGGCAACAGCAGATCGTCCTGCGCCATATACGCGACGCGGTCCGCTACAGTCTGACCATCGCTTGCGGTAATCTGACCGTTGAAATCCGCGCCCGTTTCCAGCCCTGCGATCAGACGCAAAACCGTTGTTTTTCCAACACCCGATCCCCCCAACAAACAGGTCCACTGCCCCGACCCAAGGGTCAGGCTAAGCGGCGCGAACAGCGTCGCTCCGTCGATGGTGGCCGTGCCGCTAATGGTCAGGTCGGGTGCAGGGGTCATGGTGTCAGGCCCATTTGCCAGAAATTGACCTCTAGCTCTGTGGCGGTTCGGAAGGTCTGGCACAGCCTGCCCCACCGGGGTGAGGTTTCAAAATCCGGCCCAATGCGCCGTGTTAGAGCCTGATCCAGCAATGATCCCACCGCCTTGCACGCCTCTTGATAGTCGGGACTTGCATAGGTGTTGATCCAGTCGCGATACGTCTCGGACGTGGCCTCGGACGCCAGGCGCGCTCCGATCTCGCCATAGCCCATCACGCAAGGCGCAAGGGCCGCCAGCAGGTCCAGCAGATCGCCGCTATAGCCCGCCTCGAGCACGAACCGCGTATAGGCCAGATTCTCGGCGCGTTCGGGGGTGGCGAACAGTTCCTCGCCCGAGATGCCTTCGACCTCACAGATACCGATATGCAGTTGCATTTCCTCGGCCACCAGTGCGTTCACAGTGCCGACGGCGGTCAGCATCTCGGAATGGGTTTCCGACTTCACCACCGCCAGCGCCCAGGCACGGGAGAAATGGATTAGAAACACATAGTCCTGACGCAGATAGTGCAGGAAGGCCTCACGCGGCAGGCTTCCGTCCTTCAGCCCTTCGACAAAAGCGTGGCGGGTATAGTCCCGCCACGGCCCTTGCGCCACGTCGCGCATCAGCGCGAAGGCTTTGCCGTACTCGCTCATTGCGCGGTCACGTCGATGGTGATGTCGCTGACCGGGTTGATGCTGTCGATCATGCCGCTGTCCTTGAGGAATTCCTCGAACCGGGCATACCGGCCAGCGTCAAAACCCGCCGGACGCAGCGCGAAACGGGGCAGAGTGTCGACCCATGCGCGTGCGTTCAGCTCATCCTGCAGCTCGGACGACGTGGCGGCGAAAATCTCCCAGCTTTTTTCAGGGTTGTTGACGATGAACTGGGTGGCTTTCTCGGTCGCAGCCAGAAAACGCGCGATCATGTCGGTGTCCATCTTGTCGGGATTGGCGACATAGATCAGCTCATCATAGGGTGGAACGCCTTCTTCTTCGATATAGAAACAGCGGCCTGCGACGCCTTCGATATCCATCTGGTTCAGCTCAAAGTTACGGAACGCACCGATCACCGCATCGACCTGACCGGTCATCAGCGATGGCGACAACGAGAAGTTCACGTTGATCAACTCGATATCGTCCAGTGCAACACCATGCGCGTTCAGCATCGCCGTCAGGATTGCTTCTTCCACGCCTGCGACCGAGAATCCGACCTTCTTGCCCTTGAGGTCAGCAAGCGATTTGATCGGGCCGTCCTCAAGCACCAGCAGGCAGTTCAGCGGGGTCGCAACCAGAGTGCCCACACGCTTGAGCGGCAGCCCCTCGTGGATCTGCAGATGCAGTTGCGGTTGATAAGAAACGGCCAGGTCCGCCTGACCCGCAGCAACCAGACGCGGAGGCGCAGACGGGTCCGCAGGCGGGACTATCTCGACCTCAAGCCCCTCATCCGCGAAGTAGCCATTTTCCTGAGCGACGATGATGGGACCGTGGTCGGGGTTGATGAACCAGTCCAGCAGCACGGTCATCTTGTCCTCGGCCCATGCGGGCGCGGCGGCCAGCAGAGCGATGGCTGTGATCAGCTTTTTCATGTCTCGCGTTTCCTTCTGTTCACGAGGTTGCGGCCGCGACGAGGACAATCTCGCCGGACCAATCCGGTTGTATTTCTTCGGCAGCGCGCCACGCGCGCAAACCAGTGGCGCAGCACAAAGCCAGTGTTTGGCCCTTGTTAGGCTCTGATTTAAGGGTGGTGAGCGGCAGGCGCTGTGCATTTGGATGCGCCGGTTTCGGTGCTTCATCTTCGCTACGCAGTTCTATGATCAAATCGTCCCCGGTCAGTTCTCCTGCGGAGACAAATCTGAAGTGCCGCTCGGGTTCCGGCGCATTGTCAAAACGAAACGTGGTGCTGCGCAGTGTTCGTGCGTCGAACTGAACCATCTGGCCCAAAGGCGAGAGGTCCAGCCCCAGGATCAGGTTCAGCGTCATCTGCGCCTGCATCGCACCAATCAATCCCACAACAGGACCCAAAACGCCCGCAGTTGCACAGCTTGCCCCACTGTCTGGCGCATCCGGGAACACAGCGCGCAGCGACGGGGCACCGCCGCAGAATCCACCAACATAACCCGACAGGCCCAGAACCGACGCGGTGATCAGTGGTTTTCCTGCGGCAAAACACGTATCCGACAAGATATAGCTGGCGGCGTAACTGTCGGCACAATCCAGAACCACATCCGCCTGCGCCACAAAATCGGCGGCATTTTCGCTTGTTAGAGCCTGTTTTTCCGCAGATACGTTGATTTCACCATTCAACGCGCGACACCGCTCGGCGGCGACGATGGCTTTGGGCCGCCCGCAATCTGCCTCGGTAAACAGCGTCTGGCGGTGCAAGTTTGACAGGGCAACCGTATCGCCATCGACAATCGTGATCTGCCCGATACCGGCCCCGGCAAGTAGGGGAAGAACCGGGGCCGCCAAACCTCCGGCACCAATCACCAGAACCCGCGCATCGGACAAGCGCGCCTGACCTTCGGCCCCGACTTCGGGCAACAGGGTTTGACGCGCGTACCGGCTCATCGCGTGACCTCGATCCATTGGCGCACGCGGGCTTCGGGGTCGTCGTTCAGGGTGATGTCGGTCACGACCGAAACAATATCCGCACCTGCCTGCAACACGCCCTCGGCGCGTTCAACGCTCATCCCGCCAATACCGACAAGGGGAATGTCGCCCACCCGTGCTTTCCACTCTGTCACGCGCGGCAAACCCTGTTGTTCCCATTTCATTTTCTTGAGGATGGTCGGATAGACCGGGCCAAGCGCCACATAATCCGGGTCCATTGCCAGAACACGTTCAAGCTCATCATCGTCGTGGGTGGACACGCCCAGTCTAAGCCCAGCTTTCCGGATCGCTTTCAGATCGGCGTCGTCCAAATCCTCTTGACCCAGATGAATCCAGTCACACCCCGCATCAATGGCGGCCTGCCAGTAGTCGTTCACCACCAACACGGCACCATAAGCGCGGCAGAGGTCACGTGACGCGGAGATCTGCTCCCGCACCACCTCATCCGGCTGATCCTTGATCCGCAGTTGAACCAGCTTCACCCCCAGCGGCAACATGCGCCGCAACCAGTCGGAATGATCAAAAATCGGATAGAACCGGTCCAGCGTCATGACAGGAACGCCTTTCCGATCACCGGAGTCGAAGGTTCGGCCATATCTCGGGCCTCGATCGGATCGGCCTCATGCGCCAGTTGCCCCGCCTCAATCGCCAGCATCATCGCCCGCGCCATCGCCGCCGGATCACCTGCCCGCGCCACCGCTGTGTTCAAAAGAACGGCGTCATAGCCCAGCTCCATCGCGTGCGCCGCGTGACTTGGCAGGCCGATCCCCGCATCAATGACCAACGGCACATCGGCGAACTCAGCCCGCATTGCGCGCAGAGCGTATTCGTTGTTCAGCCCGCGCCCCGACCCAATCGGAGCGCCCCACGGCATCAGCACCTCGCACCCAGCCCCCAACAGGCGTTCCGCCACTATCAGATCGTCGGTGGTGTACGGGAAAACCTGAAACCCATCCTCGGTCAGAATGCGTGCGGCCTCGACCAACTGAAACACATCCGGTTGCAGGCTGTCGGTATGACCGATCAGTTCAAGTTTAATCCACCGGGTATCAAACACCTCGCGTGCCATATGCGCAGTGGTCACGGCCTCTTTGACTGTATGACAGCCAGCGGTGTTGGGCAGGACCAATACGCCAAGATCGCGGATCATTTGCCAAAACGTCTGCCCGGCACCGGACTCGCGCCGCAAGGACACGGTGGCGACCCCGGCCCGGCTTTCCCGAAATGCCGTCTCAAGTATCGCCGGACTGGGATACTGCGCCGTCCCCAGCATCAGTGGATTCGGCAGCTTGGTGCCATAGAACGTCTTCATCTTCAGCCCCCCTGCATCGGCGCAACAACTTCGACCCTGTCGCCGTCGGTTAGTTTATGGGCGACGCGCAGGGACGAAGGCACGAATTCTTCGTTGACAGCCGTCGCAACGCGACCGGTAAACCCGCATTCCAACAACACGCCCGACAAGGTTTCGGCACGCACCTCGCGCGGCTCACCGTTAAGCACGATCTTCATCCACCATCTCCGAATGTTTGTTTTCAAGCGCCAGATCAGCCACACCCTGTGCAAGCGCCGGAGCCAACAGGTAACCATGACGATAGAGGCCATTGGCATAGATCGTATGCCCCAGACGCCGGATACGCGGCAGGTTGTCCGGGAAAGCCGGGCGCAGATCGACACCGATTTCCAGCACCTCGGCTTCTCCGAAGGCGGGGTTCAGCGCGTATGCGGCGCTCAGCAGTTCCAACATGGATCGCGCGGTGATGCGGCTGCTGTCCTCTGACTCGATCATTGTTGCGCCTAGCATGTAGACGCCGTCGCCGCGTGGCACGATGTAAAGCGGCATTCGTGGGTGCAACAAACGCACGGGGCGAGACAGGGTTACATCAGGACACCGGATCACCAGCATCTCACCCTTGACCCCGCGAAGGTCATGCAATGTCTCGCGCGCGTGCAGCCCCCGGCAATCAATGGCGTTCTTCAATCTGGCCGGGGCCAGTTTCTGATGAAATACGACCCCCTCTGCGTGCAACTGCCGATACAGATCCAGCAACGCCCGGCGCGGATCTAAATGCGCCTCATCCGAAAAGAACAAGCCCTTGGAAAAGCCTGCCAAGTCAGGCTCTAATTGAGGGATTCCTGCCTGATTTACATCCTTGAACCCGTGCGTCCGGCGCGAGAACCGGCGCAGATCAGGCAGGTCTCTTGAATTGGCAACAACCAGAGTACCGCGCCGATGGACCTGAGTGCGCGAGCCCCACCACTCCAACGCGCCTTGCCCCAGACGCAGCACTGGTTCCTCGGCGTTTTCAAACTCGCACCACGGAGCCAACATTCCGCCAGCCCACCAGGAACACCCATGGGCACCCGGAGGTCCGCCAGGATCAAAAACCTGCACCTTCACGCCGCGTGACACAAGCTCGCTGGCGACGGTCAAACCGGCAACACCGGCCCCTATGACCGACCAGAGCGTCACGCCGTCCACACCCGATGAAAGTGATGGACCGGCCCGTGGCCCTGCCCGACATTCAACTCATCCGCCTTGGCGATGGCCCGCTGAAGATAGTCATGCGCCTGTGCGACCGCATCGGACAGCGCCAGACCCTTTGCCAACCCCGCAGCAATCGACGACGACAACGTGCATCCGGTGCCATGCGTGTTGCGCGTATCCACACGGGGGGCCGTGTATTCACCTAAGACACCCGAAGCGTCCAGCAGGATATCGTGACAAATATCCCCTGCGCCATGCCCGCCCTTCATCAATACTGCCTTTGCCCCCAATGCGCACAGGCTACGCCCCTGATCCGCCATCTCTACAGGCGACGCGGCGGCTGCGCTGTCCAACAGACACGCAGCCTCCGGCAGATTTGGCGTCAACACTGAAGCTCGGGGTAAGAGCACATCACGCAAGGTCTGAACTGCGTCCTCCGCCAACAGGGAATCGCCGGACTTCGCTATCATCACGGGGTCCAGGACGATCGGACCTTCAAAAGCTGCGATACTGTCGGCCACGGTACGGATAATCTCGGGCGTCGCCAACATTCCAATCTTGATGGAACCAACGTCCAAATCAGTCAGAACCGCATCGATCTGCGCCGCGATAACATCCAGGGGAATTCCATGCACGGCGATCACCGCACGGGTGTTCTGCGCCGTCACCGCCGTGATAACACTCGCGCCAAACACGCCAAGAGCCGACATCGCTTTCAGGTCGGCCTGAATTCCAGCCCCTCCGCCGCTGTCCGATCCTGCAATTGTCAATGCAATAGGCGCCATATGGTTGCTCCGGTTCAATTGGGGCAACGGTGGCGTGGAAAACGTCTGCAAAGTGTACGACCGTTCCCTCCGCCGGTATTGCCCGGATCAGGTTCGATGGGTTGACGCGTTCGCACCTCTCAGCCCTGTAGACAGGGCACCCCAACGGTTGGCGCGGACCATCTCAGGGAGGTCCGCAAGAATCAAGTATTTTTTGCGAGGCTCTGCCTCGCGCTCCGGGATATTTGGGGCCAGATGAAGTACGGATCCCCTGCTTCATCTGGCTAAAAATATCCCGGGGGAGTCTCCCGAAGGGAGGCGGGGGCAGAGCCCCCTAACCGAAGGTTCAGCCTTTCATCCCGTCCCAGAAAGATTTAACGGACGAAAAAAAGCTTTTTGATTCCGGGTGGTTATCTTCGCCCAGGTCATCAAACTCACGCAGCAGCTCTTTCTGGCGGCTGGTCAGGTTTACAGGTGTTTCAACGGCCAGTTCAATGAACATGTCACCAACCCCACCGCCGCGCAGGGCAGGCATACCCTTGCTGCGTAGGCGCATTTGGCGGCCTGACTGACTGCCAGCCGGAATCTGCACGCGACCGCGGCCACCGTCGATTGTCGGCACTTCGATCGAGCCACCCAGCGCTGCCTTGGCCATACTGACCGGCACACGACAATAGAGGTTTACACTGTCGCGCTCAAACAGCTTGTGATCTGAAACTTCGACGAAAATGTAGAGATCACCCGGAGGCCCCCCGCGCATCCCGGCCTCACCCTCACCCGCAAGGCGGATACGGGTACCGGTTTCAACGCCAGCTGGGATGTTCACGGATAGGGCACGCTCTTTTTCTACGCGGCCAGCGCCCTGACAGGACTTGCAGGGGTTCTTGATGATCTGTCCCAAGCCCGAACAAGTCGGACACGTGCGCTCGACAGTGAAGAAACCCTGTTGCGCCCGCACTTTTCCCATACCCGAGCATGTCGGGCACATCGTTGGCTCCACGCCACCTTCGGCACCCGAGCCGTCACAGGCTGAGCAGACTACGGCAGCGGGGACGTTGATAGTTTTCTGAAGTCCCGAAAACGCCTCTTCCAGCGACACGCGCAGGTTGTAGCGAAGGTCTGATCCGCGTGCGGCACGACGGCCGCCACCAGCTCCGCCACGCTGACCGCCCATGAAATCGCCGAACAGGTCGTCAAATACGTCAGAGAATGCGCTAGAGAAGTCGCCCTGGCCAAACCCGCCACCGGGACGACCGCCACCCATGCCGTTCTCAAACGCGGCGTGACCAAAGCGGTCATACGCGGCCTTTTTCTCGGCATCGCGCAGTACGTCATAGGCTTCGTTCGCTTCTTTGAACTGTGCCTCGGCATCCGGGTTGTCCTTGTTGCGGTCGGGATGCAATTCCTTGGCTTTCTTGCGAAAGCCTTTCTTGATCTCGTCCGCCGATGCGCCCTTTGATACGCCGAGCACATCATAGTAGTCGCGTTTTGACATCAGTATTTCCTTCTGCCTCAACGTAATCGGGCCGGCCCGACAACCGGACCGGCCCGAATTGGCCCGGTTGCCCGTTAGTTACGCTTGTCGTCGTCCAGATCTTCAAACTCGGCATCGACGATGTCATCGTCGCCCGGAGCTGCGTCTGCCGCTGCAGGCTCATCTTCGGCCTCGTCCGACTGCGCCTTGTAGATCGCCTCGCCCAGCTTCATGGCCGATTCGGTGACGTTCTGGATGCCCGACTTGATCTTGTCGGCATTCTCGGTTTCCAGTTCGTCCTTCAGTGCGGCGATCGCCAGCTCGATGGCTTCGATGGTGGTCGGGTCGACCTTGTCGGCGTGTTCCTCCATCGACTTCTCGGTCGAGTGGATGAGGCTTTCCGCCTGGTTCTTGGCGTCCACAAGCTCGCGACGTTCCTTGTCGGCCTCGGCATTTTCCTCGGCGTCCTTGACCATCTTTTCGATATCCGCGTCAGACAGACCGCCCGAAGCCTGGATCGTGATCTTCTGCTCTTTGCCGGTGCCTTTGTCCTTGGCCGAAACTGAAACGATACCGTTGGCATCGATGTCAAACGTCACCTCGATCTGAGGCATGCCGCGCGGTGCAGGCGGGATGTCTTCGAGGTTGAACTGACCCAGAATCTTGTTGTCCGCAGCCATTTCACGCTCACCCTGGAACACGCGGATGGTCACGGCGTTCTGGTTGTCCTCGGCAGTCGAGAAAACCTGAGATTTCTTGGTCGGGATCGTCGTGTTGCGGTCGATCAAACGGGTGAACACGCCACCCAGCGTCTCGATCCCCAGCGACAGCGGAGTCACGTCCAGCAGAACCACGTCTTTGACGTCGCCCTGCAGAACACCCGCCTGAATTGCGGCGCCCATGGCAACCACTTCGTCCGGGTTCACACCTTTGTGCGGCTCTTTACCGAAGAACTTGGTGACCTCTTCGATGACTTTCGGCATCCGGGTCATGCCACCGACCAGAACAACCTCGTCCACGTCAGCAGCGGACAGACCCGCGTCTTTCAGAGCGGCCGCGCAAGGCTTCATCGACTTCTTGATCAGATCGCCGACCAACGATTCCAGCTTGGCACGGGTCAGCTTCATGACCATGTGCAGCGGCTGACCGTTTGCGCCCATCGAGATGAACGGCTGGTTGATCTCGGTCTGCGAGGTCGAGCTGAGCTCGATCTTGGCTTTTTCAGCAGCTTCTTTCAGACGCTGCAGAGCCATCTTGTCGCTGGACAAATCGACGCCGTGTTCCTTTTTGAACTCATCCGCCAGGTAGTTGACGATGCGCATGTCAAAGTCTTCACCACCCAGGAAGGTGTCACCATTGGTCGATTTGACCTCGAACAGGCCGTCGTCGATTTCCAGAATGGTCACGTCAAAGGTACCGCCGCCAAGGTCATAGACCGCGATGGTTTGAGTTTCTTCCTTGTCCAGACCATAGGCCAGCGCAGCCGCTGTGGGTTCGTTGATGATCCGCAGCACTTCCAGACCGGCGATTTTACCGGCGTCTTTGGTGGCCTGACGCTGTGCGTCGTTGAAATATGCCGGAACGGTGATCACGGCTTGCGTGACTTCCTCACCCAGATAGCTTTCAGCGGTTTCCTTCATTTTTCCCAGAGTGAAGGCCGAGATCTGGCTTGGGGAGTACTTTTCACCGCGGGCTTCAACCCACGCGTCACCGTTGCCGCCATTGACGATGGCATACGGCACCATTTTCTTGTCTTTTTCGACTTCTGCATCATCCACGCGACGACCGATCAGACGTTTGACGCCAAAGATCGTGTTGTCGGGGTTGGTGACCGCCTGACGTTTGGCAGGCTGACCGACCAGCCGCTCATCTTCGGTGAAGGCGACGATCGAGGGCGTGGTCCGCGCCCCTTCTGCGTTTTCGATGACCTTCGGCTGCGAGCCGTCCATGATGGCCACGCACGAGTTGGTGGTTCCGAGGTCAATCCCGATTACTTTACTCATATGTTCAATCCCTTTCTCTTCAAGGCGATGTCCGAGGTCCGGACCCGTTATGGCACCCGGCCCCGATCTGATTTGCGCAACAGCCCTACACCATTACGCGTCCCGGCGTATATAAGGGCGGGACCAAAAGCCTGCAAGCGGTGTAAATCGCAGGTTTTCGGGATTCTGTGGCCTTTTTTCGCAAGGTTTTGGCAAGGATTGAGGATTCTTAGATGGCGCGGCTTATTTTGCGCGATTTCGACATCAGAAAAGCCTATTTGGACAGCACTGCGCAAACGCGGCTGATCGAGGTACTGCGTCCGATTCTGAAATCTGCGCCTTTGTTCCGGCCCGTTACGCCCTCGGGCAAGGAAATGTCGGTTCGCATGACTTCGGCCGGGGCGCTGGGTTGGGTGACGGATCGCGCCGGCTACAGGTATCAGGCGCAGCATCCCAAAGGGGGTGGCTGGCCAGCAATTCCAGACCCCATTCTCGATATCTGGCGCGATCTGGCCAGCGCCGAACGGGACCCGGATTGCTGTCTGATCAACTACTATGGCGAAGGGGCCAGAATGGGTTTACATCAGGACAAGGACGAGGCGGATTTTTCATGGCCAGTCCTGTCGATTTCTCTTGGGGACGACGCGCTGTTCCGCATCGGCAACAACACCCGGGGCGGCAAGACCGAGTCGATCTGGCTGAACTCGGGCGATGTCGTGATCATGGGTGGACCGGCACGCCTGACCTATCACGGCGTGGACCGCATCCGGTTCGGGTCATCCAAGCTATTGCCCAAGGGAGGGCGGATCAACCTGACCTTGCGCATCGCCAGTTAACGGCGCGCGCCCCAGCTCTGCGAGATTTGCTTGCGGGTGTAGAAAATTCCCAGCAGACCAATCATCAAAAGCGCCAACCCCACCCACAGCGGGTATTCCCAGTTGGTGTTGCGCGGAAAGTAGTTGCGGAAAACAAAGCCGCGACACTGGTCGATGATGTGAAACAACGGGTTCCACGCGAACATTGTCAGCATGAACCCGCCCAGCGCGTTCGCGACGAACATCTTCCCCGAGAAGATCATGTTCAGCCTGCGGTAAATCGTGTTCAGAATAGTTGATGTTGTTGGCAGCCAAGGTTTCATCGCCATGAAAACCACGCCAACCGCGCAACCGGTAAACCAAGCCAGAACCAGCATGTAGAACGCGCCGCCGGGGTCTTGAATTTCCAGCGGAGCGACTAAGACCATATACCCAAACAGGATCACGAAAATCGAGACGAGCTGCGTATAAAGGGTTCCAAAGGCCGAGGCCAAAAGAACCACCATCATATTCATCGGAGAATGCAGCATCATCGGATTATTGCCCGTCCCCACTCCGGCCACGGAACTGACGGATTTGATGTGCGTCATGAACAGAAACACGCCAGACAGCAGGAATAGGATGAATTCACCCCGGATTTTGGCGACCCGTGTCCCCATCAAACTCAGGAGCAAATAGAAAACCGTCACCAGCGCCAAAATCTGGACGATGTTCATAACGATCGCGATCACGGCGTTGGAATGGCGTGACCGAATGTTTCGCACAACAGCGTGAAACACCAGTTCAGCCGTCGTGAACGCGCCCCCCAAAAGCGTCTGATTTCGCTTAAAATAAAACACCCGCGCGCTCTTTCCCGCTTAATCGCTTGCAAACTGACACGAAATTCTTGCCGATCCGTAACCGGCACATCATAAGGCCGTCAGCATATTCGATCAACAAATCACAGGAACGGAGCATTTTTGTGACCTACGACGCCCTTATCCCCGTCATCCGCCGTTTGGCTTTGGAAGCTGGCGACAAGATCATGCAGATCTACAATTCGGATGATTTCGACGTGAAGGTCAAATCCGACTCCAGCCCCGTGACCGAAGCGGATGAGGCCGCAGACGCCCTGATCTCGGCCGGTTTGCGCGACGCTTTCCCGGATATTCTGCTGGTCACCGAAGAACAGGCGGCCTCGCATTCGGAAAAAGGTGACACGTTCCTGATCGTCGATCCGCTGGACGGAACCAAGGAATTCATCAACCGCCGCGGTGATTTCACCGTGAACATCGCGCTGGTTGAAAACGGCACGCCGACCCGAGGTGTGGTGTATGCCCCAGCCAAAGGGCGCATGTTCTACACGCAGCCCGACGGACAATCGGTCGAGGAAACCGGCGCGCTGGACAGGGAAAATATCGGCGAGACAACTCCGATTTCAGTCTCTAAACCAGACAATTCCGCACTTTTGATCGTAGCCTCGAAATCCCACCGGGATCAGGCAACCGAGGACTACATCAATAAGTATCAGGTGCAGGACAGCAAAAGCGCCGGCTCATCGCTCAAGTTCTGTCTGGTGGCTACGGGTGAGGCCGATCTCTACCCCCGCGTCGGCCGCACGATGGAGTGGGACACAGCCGCAGGCCATGCCGTTCTGACGGGTGCAGGCGGCAACGTGGTTCGCTTTGACGACCATACACCCCTGACCTATGGCAAGGATGGCTATGCAAACCCGTTCTTCATCGCCTACGCTCCGGGTGTTGACCTGAAGGAGGCTTGATGTCCGTTCTGATCGCCATTCCCGCCCGCTATGCCTCGACCCGTTATCCGGGCAAACCTCTGGTTCCGCTGACCGGCGCAAGTGGCAAGTCCATGACGCTGGTTGAACGGTCCTGGCGCGCGGCCTGTTCCGTATCCGGAGTGGACAAGGTGGTTGTCGCCACCGATGACGACCGTATCCGCGAAGCGGCGGAAGGGTTCGGGGCCGAGGTTGTCATGACCTCGGACTCCTGCGGCAATGGCACCGAGCGCTGCGCCGAAACTCACGCCAATCTGGGTATGGGCTATGATATCGTGGTCAATCTTCAAGGCGACGCGCCACTGACGCCGCATTGGTTTGTGGAAGACCTGATCGCAGGGCTGCGCGCCGCACCGGATGCCGGTGTCGCCACGCCGGTGCTGCGTTGTGATGGCGATGCGCTCAACAGCCTGCTGAACGATCGCAAGCACGGGCGCGTCGGCGGCACAACGGCCGTCTTCGCCGCAGATCACAGCGCCATGTATTTCTCGAAAGAGGTCGTTCCTTACACCGCTCAGACCTATGCGGAGGCAGACGAGACCCCGGTGTTTCACCACGTCGGCGTTTACGCCTATCGCCCCGATGCGTTGGCCGCTTACCCCACATGGCCCGTTGGCCCGCTAGAGCAGCTGGAGGGGCTGGAGCAACTGCGCTTCATGGAAAACGGGCGCAAGGTTCTTTGCGTCGAGGTCGAGGCCAAGGGCCGCCAGTTCTGGGAACTGAACAACCCGCAGGACGTGCTGAAGCTGGAGCAAATGATGGCCGCCATGGGGCTGGACTGATCGCGTAACTATTGAATTTAACAGCCCTCTTGGGCGGCAAGACAAACTGGAATTTTGAATGACTAATATCCTTGTGACCGGCGGTGCCGGCTACATCGGGTCGCATGCCTGCAAAGCGCTGTCGCAAGCAGGGTACACGCCTGTGACCTTTGACAACCTGATTACTGGTTGGCAGGACGCTGTGAAATTCGGCCCCTTTGAACAGGGCGATCTTTTGGACCGCGCCCGGCTGGACGAGGTTTTTGCCAAATATCAGCCCGCCGCCGTGATGCATTTCGCTGCCCTCAGCCAGGTGGGTGAGGCGATGTCGGAGCCGGGTAAGTACTGGACCAACAATGTCACCGGATCGCTGTCCCTGATCGAGGCCGCCGTTGCCGCCGGATGCCTGAACTTCGTGTTCTCGTCGACCTGCGCCACCTATGGCGAACACGACAATGTCGTGCTGGACGAAAACACGCCGCAGGAACCGCTCAACGCATATGGCGCGTCCAAACGGGCGATCGAGGACATTCTGCGCGACTTTCAGGCGGCGCACGGTCTGAACCACGTGATTTTCCGGTATTTCAACGTGGCTGGCGCTGACCCAGACGGTGAAGTGGGCGAATTCCACCGCCCTGAAACGCATCTGGTGCCCTTGATGCTGGACGCCATCGACGGCAAGCGCGACGGCCTGACCGTGTTCGGCACCGATTACGACACGCCGGACGGAACCTGCATCCGCGACTACGTGCATGTCTGCGATCTGGTTGATGCGCATGTTCTGGGCCTGAACTGGCTAGAGCAGGGCAAAGGCAGCCGTGTGTTCAACCTTGGGACAGGCAGCGGTTTTTCTGTGATGGAAGTTATCGGCCATTCCAAGTCCGTCACCAATCGCGACGTGCCTTATTCCATCGGACCGCGCCGGGTCGGGGACTGTACCAAACTGGTGTCAGGATCGGTGCGCGCCGGTGAGGAACTTGGCTGGACGCCCAAAAGATCCACGTTAGAGACGATGATCTCGGACGCGTGGCGCTGGCACCAAAACGGTCACTACGAGAAATGAGCCCCCTGTGACCGGTACCGAGGATACTCTGCCGTCCCTGTCATGGGTGCAGAAGTACCGGTTACGCCTGAAACGGCGGCGACTGTTATGGAGATCGTTTCGCAGCCGCCGTCAGTTGACTCCGCTATTGAATCGAACCCGCGCGATCAAACCGGGCGACATTCTGGCCTTTACCACCCTTAGGAACGAGATCACCCGCCTGCCCTGGTTCCTGCGGCACTACCGAGCCTTGGGTGTGGATCAGTTCTTGATCGTGGACAACGGCAGCGATGACGGGTCGGTCGCGTTTCTTGGCGACCAGCCGGACGTGTCGCTATGGCAGACGCATGGCAGCTATCGCGATGCGCGCTACGGGCTGGATTGGCTGACCTGGTTGCAGATGCGGCATGGGCACGGGCACTGGACGCTGATGGTGGATGCGGATGAGCTGTTGATCTACCCGCAGCATGATACGCGTTCACTGCGCGATCTGACGTCCCTTCTGGATCGACAAGGCCGCGACGCCTTTGGCGCGCTGATGCTGGACCTTTACCCCAAGGACCCGCTTGGGGTAAAGGACTACGACCCCGACACTGACCCAACCGCAGTTTTGAACTGGTTCGACACCGGTCCCTACCGCGCTAAACGACAGTCTCCTATGGGAAATCTATGGGTGCAGGGCGGCGCGCGCGAACGCATGTTCTTTGCCGACACCCCTCAGCGGTCCCCGACGTTGAACAAGCTTCCTCTGGTTCGGTGGTCCCAGCGATACGCTTATGTAAACTCGTGCCATTCGGCTTTGCCGCGAAAGCTGAACGCGGCCTATGACGGTCCGGGCGATAGCAGGCCGTCGGGCGTATTGCTGCACACCAAGTTTCTACCCGAGGTAATCGAGAAATCGAAGATCGAGAAAACCCGGCGGCAGCATTTCCACAACCCCGATCAGTTCGCGGGCTATTATGACGGGATAATTAATCGCCCCTTAATGTGGACACCCCAATCAGAGCGCTACACGGGCTGGAGGCAGCTTCAGCAACTCGGGCTGATGGGCAGTATTGATTGAAATTTCAGCATCTTCGGCTAACGGCTTGTAAATGCGTTGCCTCGATAGATGGAAAAGTGGCATAACCCGATAATGACCCGGCACCACTCTGGCTGATCCAGGCCCCGGGTATGCTCGCGTAAATTAAGAGGTAGGGCAGTCACGTGGGCCTGTTGGATTCTTACCGAATGAGATTGCGGCGCAAGCGCCGTATTTTGCGTTCTTTACGCAAACGTCGTGATCTTTCAGCAGTTTCCAATAAAACCAGAACCATAAAACAGCGCGATGTCCTGTTGATGAGCGTGGTGCGAAACGAAAAAATTCGCCTGCCGTTCTTTTTGGATTATTACCGCCGTCTGGGGGTTAATCACTTTCTCTTTGTGGACAATGACAGTGATGACGGCACACGCGAGTTTCTGGCCGATCAACCGGATGTTTCTGTCTGGCGGGCCGATGCAAGCTATAAGCGGGCCACATTCGGTATCGATTGGTCGAACTACCTGCTGCGCAAATACGCGCATGGTCACTGGGTTCTGACAGTCGACCCGGATGAATTCTTCATTTACCCGTTCTGTGACACACGCCCCGTGCGGGCGCTGACCGACTGGCTGGACGGATGCGCAGTGCGCAGTTTTGGCACGATGCTGATCGATATGTACCCGCGTGGCCCGGTTGAAGCCGAACCCTATCACGAAGGTCAGGATCCGTTTGAAATCGCCCGCTGGTTCGACTCGGGCAACTACATGATCACGAAGAACCCCGACTACGGGAATTTGTGGATTCAGGGCGGCCCTCGGGCGCGGGTGTTTTTCCGGGATAACCCGTCCAAGGCACCAGCGCTGAACAAGATACCCTTGGTGAAATGGGACCGGCGCTACGTCTATGTCAGCTCGACCCATTCGCTTCTGCCGCGGGGTTTGAACCAAGTTTATGACGAATGGGGCGGTGAAAAGACAAGCGGTGCTTTGCTGCATGCCAAGCTGATTGACACATTGGGCACCAAGGCCCGCGAGGAAATGGAGCGGGGTCAGCACTACCGAAGATCAGGCGAATACCGCGCTTATGCCCAAGGGCTGGACGATCAGCCGGTATTCTGGTGCGACTGGTCCGAGAAATACATCAACTGGCGTCAGCTTGAAATCCTGGGTCTGATGTCAAAAGGAAACTGGGCATGAGCAGTCTTGGCGTTGTCATGCTCGTCCATACTGCTCTGCACCGGGTCGAGCAGGTCGCTCGTCATTGGGCCGCTGCTGGTTGTCCGGTTGTTATCCACGTGGACAAGAAAGTTTCGGACAACGCCTATTCTGATCTTGTCTCCTCTTGCGCGGACAACTCCATGATCCGGTTCTCGGATCGGTACACATGCGACTGGGGAAGGTGGAGCATCGTTGAGGCCACTCAAGCCGCCTCAGAACTGATGCTCGACGCGTTTCCCGATGTACACCACGTGTATTTGTCCTCGGGTGCCTGCCTGCCACTGCGTCCGGTTTCCGAACTGGTGGACTACTTGGTACAGCGCCCCCGCGTCGATTTCATCGAAAGTGCCACCACTGCCGACGTAAGCTGGACGATTGGTGGTTTGGATCAGGAAAGATTCACGCTCAGATTTCCGTTTTCGTGGCGCAGACACCGCAAACTGTTCGACAGCTACGTGAAACTGCAGCGTGCCCTGAGAATGCGCCGCCGTATCCCAAAGGGGCTGGTGCCGCATATGGGCAGCCAATGGTGGTGTCTGACCCGTCAGACTCTGTCCGCTATTTTGCAAGATCCCAAGCGCAAGGTTTATGACAGCTATTTCCGTCGCGTCTGGATACCTGATGAAAGCTATTTTCAGACGCTGGCTCGACTCTACTCGACCCATATCGAAAGCCGGTCTCTCACCCTGTCCAAGTTCGACTATCAAGGGCGGCCGCATATCTTCTACGACGATCACCTGCAGCTTTTGCGCAGGTCTGACTGTTTTGTTGCCCGAAAGGTTTGGCGCGACGCGGATCGGCTGTATCAATCCTTTCTCACGGATCAAACTGGTGCAATGAAACCGGCAGAACCCAATCCGGGGAAAATCGACCGCGTATTCTCGAAGGCGGTCGAGCGCCGGACACGCGGGCGGGATGGCCTTTATATGCAAAGCCGCTTTCCCCGCCACGGAAGCGAGAATGGCCTGACCTGTTTTCCCTATTCCGTGTTTCAGGGCTTTGCCGAGTTGTTCGAGGATTTTGAGCCATGGCTGTCAGAAACGACTGGTGCGCGCGTGCACGGCCACCTTTTCGCGCCCAACCGGGCAGAGTTCTCGGGCGGTGAAACCATCACGAACGGTGCACTAAGCGATTGCGCCACTCTGCGGGACTATAACCCAACGGCGTTCCTGTCGAACCTGATCTGGAACACGCGCGGAGAACGGCAGTGTTTGCAGTTCGGGCCGCGCGACACCCAGGCAATCAATTGGTTTCTGGCGCGTGACAAGAATGCCCAAATCTCGGTCATTACCGGCGCATGGGCGATACCGCTGTTCCGATCAAACCTGAACTTCTCGGATATTCGCAACGAAGCCGCCCGGTTGCAGCAGATCGAAACCAAACAGCTTGAAGTTTTGAACTCGGTCTGGACCAAGGCCCGCCTGCGGACCTGGTCGCTGGCGGATTTCATAGAAACGCCGATGGAGCCGCTGCAAGAAGTGATCGGAGAAATCGGGATTCAGCATCAAAGCCACCTGACAACGGCCCCAACCATGGTTGACCTTTCGGGCTTTGGTCAATTTCTGCAGAACCTCAAGAACCAGGGGATGCATCCCTATCTCATGGGTGATTTCCCTACGGACGATGTGTTTGGAAAACAGGTCAGGCCATACCGAAAACCTTACTTGGTGCAATAGTCCGAGATGCGTTCAAAATTCGACTATTTCGTCATTCTCGCAGCCATGCGCACCGGCTCGAACCTGCTCGAGGCCAATCTGAATGCCTTGGAGGGGGTCACCAGCCACGGTGAGGCTTTCAACCCGCATTTCATAGGTCGGCTCAAGACCGAGGAGTTGCTTGGTATTTCACTGGAGGACCGGGATAAAAACCCGGTCGATCTGTTGGACGCGATCCGAGAAGCACCGGGCAAACTGAGCGGCTTTCGCTTTTTCGACGGTCACGATCCACGTGTGTTAGAGCCTGTTTTGAACGATCCACGCTGCGCCAAGATCATTCTGACCCGAAACCCTTTGGACAGTTTCGTATCACTGCAGATCGCGCGGGAAACGAAGCAGTGGCAGTTGAAGAACGTCAAGCGCCGGCGCGAAGCGCGCGTTGAATTCGATGTGGCCGCATTCGAGAGCTACCTGGATCAACAGCAGGACTTCCAGTTGATGCTTTTGCATCACCTTCAGGCGACTGGCCAAACCCCTTTCTACATCGCATATGACGACTTGCTCCGCCTGGACACATTAAATGGTCTGGCGGCATGGCTGGGTATTGATAGCCGGTTATCGGCCCTTGATGACTCGCTGAAACCACAAAATCCTGAACCGCCCTTGTCCAAGGTGACAAACCCGGACCGGATGGAGCAGGAGCTGCCCGCGATCGACAGGTTCAATCTGCATCGGACCCCCAACTTTGAACCCCGACGTGGTCCGGCAGTCGCCAACTACGTGGCCGCTCCTAAAACACCATTGATGTATCTGCCCGTGCGCGGCGGGGTAGAGGCGCAGGTTTCACAATGGCTGGCCGATCTGGACGGGGTGGGCACAGATGCCCTGATCACCAATCAGAACCGAAAGCGGACGCGGAACTGGATGATTTCCCACCCGGGCCACCGGAAATTCACAGTGCTGCGGCATCCGCTGGCCCGTGCGCATTCGGCCTTTTGCTCCTATATCCTGAGCACCGAACCGGGTGCTTATCTGAAAATCCGAAACATGTTGCGCAATCGGTTCAAGGTTCCCATCCCCGGGCAACTACGTAAAGACAACTACCCTCTCGATCAGCACATCGAAGCGTTTTCCGCCTTCTTGCAGTTTCTGCGCCAGAACCTTGCAGGGCAGACACCCGTTCGTGTTGACGGAGTTTGGTGCAGCCAGGCACAGGTTCTGGAAGGAATGGCGTCTTTTGCCCTGCCCGATATGATCCTGAGGGAAGACGAACTGGCATCGTCCCTTCCCGAACTGGCCCGGACTTTCGGGCACGAAACCCCGCCGGTGCCAGCCGCAGCCGAACCTGACAGTCCATACACGCTGGGTGATATCTACGACGAAACGCTCGAGACGCTGGCGGCAGAGGCCTACCAGCGCGACTATATGCAGTTTGGCTTTGGCGCGTGGAAACCCGTTAAGGGCGCAGAGTGATCAGCGTTCCGCGATTTACCATCGCGTAGATTTCTTCGATCTCATCATTCTTGACCGCAATGCATCCGGCAGTCCAATCCGGCGTCTTTTTCGCGCGTTTGCGTTCAGATCGCTTGTTGGGCTGGCCGTGAATAAAGATATCGCCGCCCGGATCAACACCCGCTGCCTTCGCCTGCGCAACGTCTTCTGAGTTCGGGTAAGAAATCCCCAGCGACAGATGATAGCTGCTGTTCGGATTGCGGCGGTCGATCAGATACGTGCCCTCAGGCGTGCGGCCGTCCCCGCGTTTGGTCTTGGTTCCAGCGGGCGCAAAACCCAGATCAACCTTGTATTCCTTAAGAACGTGTTCGTGATGCAGAAGATACATCTTCCGCGCACTTTTGTTGATGACCAAAGAAGTCACCTCAGGTCCATCATATGTCAGAAATCTGGGGCTTGCCGAAGCACAGGCCGATAGGCCCAGCGTTGCCATAGCACCCAATCCAAATGCTCGACGATCCATGTTTCACTGCCTGCTGCTCTGTTTTTTTCAGGATTATGCCAGAAATCCGGAAAACTGAAATCACTTTTTGATGTTCGATTGCTCAATTAAGCGACGTTCGATGGATTCGAGACGCTCCAGCACCTCATCGCGATAGGCGTCGGTCTTCACCTCATCCTCGGCATGGTGGGCGTCCTGCATCGAGTTCACGATCAAACCCACCAGCAAGTTCACGACGGCAAAGGTCGTGACCATGATGAAAGGTACAAAGAACACCCACGCATAGGGATACACCTGCATGACCGGGCGCACGATGCCCATCGACCAGCTTTCCAGCGTCATGATCTGGAACAGCGTATAGGCCGACAGGCCAAGATCACCGAACCAGTCCGGGAAAGACTGCGAGAACAGCTTGGTCGAAATCACCGCGCCGATATAGAACAGGATCGCCATCAGAAGGAACACACTGGCCATACCCGGCAGGGCTGAAATGAACCCTTCGACCACCCGGCGCAAACGGGGCGCAACCGAAATCACACGCAGCACCCTGAGAATGCGCAACGCCCGCAGGACTGACAGGCTGCCTGCACTGGGCACTAGGGCGATGCCAACGATCAGGAAATCAAAGTTGTTCCACCCGTTCTTGAAAAAGTTCCGCCCCGTTGCGATCAGTTTCATCGAGATTTCGGCAACAAAGATGGCCAGACACAACTGGTCCAACGTGACAATCACCGGACCCGCCATCTCCATCAGAGTCGGAGATGTCTCCATCCCCAGCAGGACCGCGTTGAACAGGATGACTCCGGTGATGAAATGCCCAAAAGTCGGGGCGTCGATGATGGTCTGCAGGCGTTGGGTGATCCCCATTCGGGTGCTCTCCTGTCAGGGTTTTGAGTTCAGAGTAAAGCGCGCGGCAAGTTCGACATGTGACGACCACCGAAATTGGTCAACCACTTGTACCCATTCAAGGGTATAGCCCGCGTTAACCAGCGTTTTTGCATCACGGGCGAATGTAACCGGATTGCACGAGACATAGGCAATCACCGGGCGTTTTGCCTGCGCCAGCTCGGACACCTGCGCCTCGGCCCCCGCGCGCGGCGGGTCCAGCACGATCGCGTCAAAATGCCTGAGTTCATCCGGCATCAAGGGGCGGCGGAACAGGTCGCGCGCCTCGGTCGTCACTCGCTTCAGCCCCTTGGCCTTGCGCCACCCCTGATCCAGCGCGGCGGTCATGTCGGCCTCGCCTTCAACGGCGTGAACTTCGGCGGTCTGCGCCAGTGGAAGTGAAAAGGTACCGCTGCCGGCGAACAGGTCGACAACGCGCTTTGCGCCCTCAGTTGCCTTCAAAACGGCCTGTAATAGAGCCTGTTCTCCATCCTTGGTGGCCTGCAGAAACGCACCCGGAGGAGGCACGACTTCGGCCGCCCCAAAGCGTTGAACCGGCTGCTGGCGCGTGGCGATTACCTCATCATCCCAACTGAGCCGCGCAAGCCCATGGTGTTCGGTTGCCTGTGCCAGAGCCAGCTCAAGCGGGCCGTCCAGCGGCTTGCCGCCCTTGACTGCTACGTCCAGACCACCCTCGGACAGGGTCAGGGTCACGGCCAGAACCCCTTTGCGGCTGCCCCCCAACAGGGCCAGCGCCTCGGCCACCGGGATCGCAGCGATCAGATCAGGATGCAGCAAGTGACAATCCGGAATCTCGGTAATCGTATCGGATGCGCGGCCATGGAACCCGGCCAAAGTGCCCTTTTTCGTCCGCCGCACGGCAACGGTTGCCCGACGCCGGGACCGTTCGGGTGAGGTATGGATGGGGCGCATGTCCGCTTCGATCCCCTGCGCATCAAGCGCCTTGCGCACAATTTCGACCTTCCAGTCAGCGACAAACGCGTCTGATGCATGTTGCAGCTGACACCCACCACAAGACTTGTAATGGCGACAAGGCGCCTTAACCCTTTGATCCGAGGTAGTTTCGACCCGAATCTCGGTCAAAAGCTGCCCGACAGTGGTGCCGCTGACCACTTCGCCCGGCAAGGTGCGCGGCGCAAAAACGGGGCCTTCGGCAATGCCATCACCCTGATGGCCAAGGCGGGTTATAGTGAATGTCTGAGTCATGGAGCGCCTGATACCGGGGCTTTGCCCGCAACAAAACCCCTTAGACACCACCAAGGTCGGCTTGAACAAAAATACGCCGTTGGTGCCGGCTTTTTCAGCCAAACGCTATTCCGCGGCCTCAGCTTGAATGAATCCGCCTGACTGACGGTGCCAAAAGCGCGCGTAAAGGCCGCCCTGCTCTAGCAGATCGTCATGACTGCCGGATTCCACAATGCGTCCCTGATCCAAAACGATAATCCGGTCCATCTCACGCAGAGTCGAAAGCCGGTGTGCAATCGCCAGAACGGTCTTGCCCCGCATCACACGGTGCAGGGCGGCTTGGATCGAGGCTTCAACCTCGGAATCCAGCGCAGATGTTGCCTCATCCAATACAAGGATCGGCGCGTCTTTCAGTATCGCACGCGCCAAGGCGATCCGCTGCCGCTGGCCCCCGCTGAGTTTTACGCCACGCTCACCCAGATGGGCATCATACCCCGTGCGACCATGGGCATCCTGCAGCCCAAGAATAAACTCATGCGCCTCAGCCTTCCTTGCGGCAGCGATCATCTCGTCTTCTGTGGCATCGGGACGGCCGTACAGGATGTTTTCACGCGCGGACCGATTAAACATCGCGGTTTCCTGCGTGACCATACCGATATGCCTGCGCAGACTGTCCTGTGTCACTTGGCCAACGTCCTGGCCGTCGATGCGAATTGCGCCCTTCTCCCCGTCATAGAGCCGCAACAGCAACGAAACCAAGGTCGACTTTCCCGCCCCCGATGCACCGACGATGCCCAGTTTCTCAGCCGGATATACGGTCATGTTCACATCGCTTACGCCGCCAATATCGCGCCCATAGGCAAAGCTGACTTGGTCAAACTCGATCCGACCATCCGGCACCTGCAGATCAGACGCGCCTGTCGCGTCCTCAACCCGGTCCCGCTTGGCGAGTGTCTTCATTCCGTTCTCAACTTCACCGACATTCGCGTAGAGACCCATCAGCGTGAAGCTGACCCAGCCTGTCATCTGGGCGATACGGATCGAAACCGCACCCGCCGCAACGATATCACCCGCCGTCGCGCTTCCCGCCTGCCACAACCATAGCGTGGCACCCATCAGCAGAACTGGCAGCACCCCGGCCAGCGTCATCAGAATAAACCTGAAACTGGCTGACAGGCTGCCGAACTCAAGCGACCTCTCTCGCAGATCAACCATCGCATTCCGGGCGGCCTGATCTTCATAGGCAGAATGCGCGAACAACTTGACGGTTTTGATATTTGTGATCGTGTCGACCACCTGTCCCGACACCATTGCCCGCGCCCCAGCCCGCGCGGCCGAGCGTTTTCGGATGCGCGGCAAATACCAGCGGATAAGCAAGAAATAGACCGCAAGCCAAGCCGTGAAGGGCAGCATAACCAGCGGGTGAATAGACCCTAACAAAAGGAAAGAGCCCACAAGCGAGGCAAGCGCAAAGACGATCGCGCTGATGGTTTCGGACACGACTGACGCCATCGCATTCGAGGTTTGCATCTGTTTCTGCGCGATCCGGCCCGCGAAGTCGTCGTCGAAATAGGTGACAGACTGCCCCAGTGTCCAACGGTTCAGCTTGGCCAAAACCAGCGGCGTGATATTGGGCATCACGATGTAATTGTTCGACAGTGAGGATAGTCCGAACAAGGCCGGGCGCAGCAGCATGAAAAAGGCAACTGCGCCAAGGATCATCCACATATTGCTGGCGGTCAGAAAGTTCTCGGGCCCGCCCGAGGTTGCAACGTCAACCACCAATCCCAGAATCCAGGCGGTTCCGGCCTCCATCGCGCCTGCGGTTGCGGAAAAGAAGGCCGCGACAAACAGCATGGGCCACGCGCCGGACAAGCACCAGCGAATGAACGCCCCCAACGTTTGCGGCGGGGGCGTTTCGATGTTTTTGAACGGGTTTATGAGGTCAGCTATCCTCATTCCGCAGCCTCCGGGTTCAGGAAACCGCCAGATTGCCGCGCCCAGAACTGGGCATAAAGCCCGCCTTGGGACAGCAGCTCGGCATGGCCGCCCTGCTCTACAATGCGACCGCCGTCCATGACCAGAATGCGGTCCATCTGGGCAATGGTGCTTAGCCGGTGGGCAATGGCGATCACGGTTTTTCCTTGCATCATGCCGTAAAGAGTTTCCTGTATCGACGCTTCGACCTCGGAATCTAGGGCGGATGTCGCCTCATCCAACAGTAGGATCGGCGCATCCTTCAGGATCACGCGTGCCAAAGTCACCCGCTGACGTTGCCCGCCGGACAGTTTCACGCCCCGCTCACCCACATGCGCGTCATAGCCGGTGCGCCCTTGTGGGTCTTGCAGATCGAGGATGAACTCATGGGCTTCGGCCTGTTTCGCAGCGGCGATCATCTGCGCCTCGGACGCGTCGGGACGACCGTAAAGGATGTTGTCGCGGACCGAACGATGCAACAAGGCACTGTCCTGCTGCACCATACCGATATGGCTGCGCAAACTGTCCTGCGTGACCTGAGCAATGTTCTGATCGTCGATCAGGATCGCGCCCTGCTCGACGTCGTAAAACCGCAAAAGCAGCTTTACTAGGGTCGATTTTCCGGCACCTGACCTGCCGATCAAACCGATCTTTTCACCCGGCTGAATGGTCAGATTGATGTGATCCAGACCGCCGGTCTTGCGCCCGTAGTGGTGCGACAGATCGCGGATGTCGATCTGTCCGTTGCTCAGGTGCAGAGGTTTGGCATCGGGGACGTCCAGCAGGTCGATGGGTTGGGCAATCGTCTCCATCCCCTCGGCCACGACACCAAGCTGACGGAAGAAGCTGGTCAGCGCCCACATGATCCAGCCAGTCATCGCGTTCAGCCGCAAAGTCAAAGCCGTTGCCGCCGCGACCACCCCGACGGACGCGCTGCCTTGCATCCACAGGGCAATCGCCCATCCGACAACGCCGACGATCAGCAGACCATTCAGGGCAACCAGAACAGCGTCCATAATGGTGAAGATCCGCATCTCGATCTGGAACGTGCGGCGCGTTTCCTCGATGGCTTCGCGGGCATAGTCCAGTTCCTGCGCGTCATGGGCGAACATCTTGACCGAGTGGATGTTGGTGTAGCTGTCGACCACCCGGCCCGTCACGGCAGACCGCGCATCGGACGCCGCCTGCGACGCGGGCCCCACCCGCGCAACCGTCCAGCGCACCAGCAGACCGTACAGAACGAACCAGACCAGCAATGGCAGCAAAAGGCGCGGATCAGCCGCCATAAGCAGCACCGCAGCCCCGATCAGATAGGCCAGCGAGAAAGAGATCGCGTCGAATACCTGAAACACCGCCTCGCCTGCTGCCGGGGGCGTCTGCATGATCCGGTTGGCGATACGGCCCGCAAAGTCATTCTCGAACCAGCCCACCGACTGACGCAGAACGTGTTTATGCGCACGCCAACGGATAAGAGTGCCAAAATTCGGCAGAATCGTGTTGTTCAACAGAAGAACGTCCACGACATGCAACAGGGGCCGCAGCAAAAGAACAAAGACAGCCACCAGGATCAGCTCGGTCCCGTGCGCCTGCCAAACCTCGGTGGGCGGACCGGACAACAAGTCAACCACGCGACCCATATAGTAGATCAACCCGACCTCAACCGCCGCAACGATGACCGAGATCAGCCCGGCCCAGAAGAACACTCGATAGAACGGCTTGGAGTATTCCAGCATAAAGGGCCACAACCGCGTGGGCGGCGTGTCAGATTCCTTGTAGGTGACAAAAGGGTCAACGAGGTTTTCAAAATAGCGAAACATGGAGAGTGCTCCGATTGAGCAGAATATAGGTCATGCGAAGAAAGATGGCGCCAGAACACCACCCTTACGGGTCAATGTGTCCAGGCTTTAGCCGAACCAGATCCCGTAATACATTCGCATCCCTCCATTTATGTGACAGGCGAACGTAAGCACAAAGACCGCAACTTGTCATCCCTTTTTGAGACTTGGGTCTAGCTGCCCAGCAAATCGTCGCGGGTCAGGGCAAAACCCGAAGCAATCCAGCGGGCCTCAAGCTCGGCCAGTTTCCGGCCCAGCGCGGGACCGGTGAATTCGGGGATCAGGTCTGAGGCGCTGATTGGAAAATCAGCCTTGGCCCCTGCGTGAAGGTCGGTGCGCATCTCATCGGACCAGGGCTGTTCCAGAAAGGCGCAGCGCAGCAGCACTTCGTGCAAACCGCTTTCTTCTCCATAACGGAACCCCAGCTCTGCGATTGACGCAGTGCCGCTTGCCTCGTCCCGCATCCGGGTAAGGCGCTGAAGCTGCGCCTTACTCAGGCGCAAGGTCTTTGCAATTTCGGGCGTTGCAATCGCGGCGAGCCGTCGGATCGGCTCTGGCGCGGTGCCAGCCTGCTGCTCTAACATGATCAGGGGCGCAAGAGCACGGTCATCCGCCCCCGGTAAAAGCTGCGCCAGAACACCAACGCTGCGCATGGCCGCAACAGACGGTGCAGGATCGGGGGCGCCCAGCAATTTCAAAAGCTCGGCCCCAACGCGTTCGCGGGACAAGTCGGACAAGCCCTCCAGATTGGACGCAATCGCCGCCAGAGCGTCGGCGTCAAACCCAGCCTCTGTATCACCGTACCAGGCGTGGAACCGGAAATAGCGCAAAGACCGCAGGTAGTCTTCGCGGATGCGGTGTTCGGCGGTTCCGATGAAACGCACTCGCCGCGCCCGCAAGTCCGGCAAACCGTTCAGCGGATCCAAAACCGTCCCGTCAGGCTGCGCATAAATCGCGTTCATGGTGAAATCCCGGCGTGCTGCGTCCTCTTGGATATTGTCAGAAAACACCACCACCGCACGGCGGCCATCGGTTTCGATGTCACGGCGGAAGGTGGTGATCTCGTGCGGGATGCCGTCGCAGACTACCGTGATGGTACCATGATCAATCCCGGTTGGGATCGCTTTCAGCCCCGCATTCTGCGCCAGTTCGACAACCTGCTGCGGACGGGCGTCCGTTGCGATGTCGATATCGGACACGGGCGCACCCAAAAGCGCGTTTCGGACACAGCCGCCCACAAACAACGCCTGCGCTCCGCCACTCGTCAAAGCCGCACAGACCTTTTGCGTCGCCGGATCAGACACCCAGCTTTCGGAAATTTGCGTCATTCGCTCACCCGCGCGGCCAAACCCCGCAACATGCGGGCCGTCGCGCCCCAGATATAGTAGGGACCGAACGGCACCGTGAAATAATACCGTTTCTGACCCCGCCAGCGGCGGGATTCAACGATATAATTTGCAGGATCAAGGACATGCGTCAGCGGGACCGAGAAAACCTCATCCACTTCGCCCGGTTCGGGCACTGCTTGGAACCTGTCCCGTAGAATGGCGATCACCGGAGTGACCGTAAAGGATGTCACCGTCTCATGGGTCGGCAAATGACCCAGAATGTCCGGCATGTCCGGGGGCAAACCGATCTCCTCCTGCGCTTCTCGCAGGGCGGTGGCGGTGACATCGGCGTCACCCTCATCCTGCTTGCCGCCCGGAAAGGCGATCTGACCCGGATGATGCTTGAGCGCCGACGAACGCTTGGTCAGGATCACGCGCGGGGTGTTTCCGACAACGGAAACCGGAACCAGCACTCCGGCCGGGCGCAGCTTGCGACCTGCGGGCAGTACAGTGTCGGGATTCAGGTCAAAATCGCTTGACCGGTGGCCGGGGCGACTCAGCGCCGCCCGCAGCAAGTCTGTCGGATCAGGCCCGGTCAGCATCAAAACCAACGGTGCTGGGATCCAACACATAATGTGCGCCGCAAAACTGGCAGTCGGCCGTAACTTCGCCTTCGGGCGTCGTCATCTTCTCGATGTCCTTCGCCGAATAGATCGACAAGCTCTGCCGCACGCGATCCTCGGAACAGGTACACCCGAACTGCACCGACTGCGCGTCATAAACGCGGGGCTGTTCCTCGTGGAACAAACGCACCAGCAAATCGGTCGGCGCAATTGACGGGCCGATCAGCTCCAGATCCTCGACCGTATCCAGCAGGATATTGACGCGGCCCCAGTTTTCACCCTCTTCGCCGTCGACCAGATCGCTTGCCGTCAGGATGTCGCCGGTGCCTTCACCCTTTGCCGCAAAAGGCGAGGCTTTGGGCATATGCTGCAGCATGATCCCGCCCGCGCGCCAGTGTTCGCCAACGCCGGGTTCGGTCGATTTCCCAAAGCTCAGCGAGAACCGGGTCGGCAACTGCTCGGACTGGGCGAAATAGGCTTCGGCACAGGCGCTGAGCGACCCGCCAGCCAACGGAGTGATCCCCTGATAGGGATGCGTACCCTCGCCCTGGTCGATCATGATCGCAAAATACCCTTCGCCCACCTGATCAAACGGGCTGGCATCGGTCAGCCTGTCGCGGTCAAAGCTGGCATAGGCCCGGATGCGCGCCGGTTCACCTTCCTCAGAGGGCGCATAATAATCGGTGGCAATCATGCGGACGGCGCCCTTGGACTGAACCTGAAGGGACAGCTTCCAGCGCAATGAAACCGTCTGACCGATCAACGCAGTCAACAGCGCCATCTCAGCGACCAGAGCTTCGACCTTTTCGGGATAGTCGTGTTGTTTCAGGATGCCATCCAGCACCCCGTCCAAACGGGCCACACGGCCACGCATGTCCGATACATCGAGTTGAAAGGGCAGGACGGTATCGTCCCACGCGATTTTGGTTCCAAGAGACATGGGGTTTCCTTACACGCCACAGGTTGGCATACCGCCACCATATAGGTCGAACAAATCGGGTTGTAAGGGGCCATACATGATCAGACGGTTTGGTGAAACCCCACAAGCGGGGCGGAAATACACACGGCGCGTTGGCGTCTACGCATTGCTTCCCCGCGGTCGGCACCTTTTATTGACCTGCCAAATGGAACCCGGACCCGATCTGCAACTGCCCGGTGGCGGCATTGATCCCGGCGAGTCGCCCGTCACGGCCCTGCACCGAGAGGTTTTCGAGGAAACCGGTTGGTTGGTCGCAGACCCGCGTCGTATCGGTGCGTTTCGCCGGTTCACCTATATGCCGGAATATGACCTATGGGCAGAAAAAGTCTGCCTGATCTACCGCGCGCGTCCCGTCCGCAATATCAGTGCGCCGACCGAGCCTTTTCACGAAGCACTTTGGATGGACACATCCGACGCGGTTCAGATGTTGGGGAATGCGGGGGACCGCCATTTTGCCGGCCTGCACCTGCAAGCACTTTAGGGGCCGCCGTATTCAAAGTAGACGGCCGAGACATCGTCATCCATGCCCGGTCCCGGCTTCATCGCCCGAGTCAGCCGCGTGAACATGGTATCCAAAAACTCGGACCCATCACACAGCGCGGCACATTCGGTCGCCATCTTGCGCAAACCCTCTTCTTCAAGAAGGTTTCCATCCGCCATGCTACATTCAGTAAAGCCGTCGGAATACAACAGCAGCTTTTCGCCGGGCTTCATGTACGTTTCGATCCGCTGAAATGTCGCGTCCGGCAGCAACCCGATCGGTAGTCCACCTTCGCCAAGGAATTCGGTACTGCCGTCCTCTCGCAACAAAAGGGGATGAGGGTGCCCGGCCTGAACCATTTTCAGATGACCGTTGCGCAGGTCAACAATGGCATAGACCATTGTAAAATACTCCTCGATCCCTGCATCCGCCATCAACCTTGAATTCAGCATCTCTGCCACTTGTTCGGGTGGCAACAGCGCATAAAACTTGTCGAACCGCTTTTCCATAGCCACGTTTTGCTCGAAATGCTTGCTGGACAGGTACCCCCCAAGGCGTGCCGTCATCATGGCCGAAGTGATGCCGTGGCCCGACACGTCAATACTGTAGAACCCAAGCCTGTTCACACCCGGCGAGAACATTCCCACGAGGTCACCGCCGATATGTCCACAGGGTTTCAAAAGAACGCTGACACGCGACTTTCCTACATCCCGCGTCTGCTCTGGCACCAGAGATTCCTGAATCTTACGGGCCTGAATCAAATCTTTGTCGATCGCGTCATGCGCCAGTTTCAGGTCTTCCAGCGCGGATTCGATCAGGCGATTTTTCTCGGACAATTCGCGCTGCATATCCAGAATTCGCGCACCCGCCGAAATACGTGCGCGCAGCTCGTCCGCCTCAAGCGGTTTGATCAGAAAGTCGTCTGCCCCGGCGTCCAGTCCCCGCGCCACCTCCTGCTTTTCGCTTTTGGAGGTCAGAAGGATGAAATAGCTGTATTGCTCACGATTCAGCGCTCGGAATGCCCGACAGAATTCCAGGCCACTCATCCCCGGCATGACCCAATCGCTTAGAACCAGGTCCGGTGGTTCGTTTGCACAGATTTCCAACGCCGCATCGCCATTGTCCGCCTCGAGAACCTGAAACCCCCATTTCTTGAGCGAAGCCACGAGAATACGACGCTGCAGCCTGCTGTCATCCACGACAAGCACTTTTTGGATGACTCCAAAATCCAGTTCAGACCTGGTTTCTGCTTGACTGACCTCTGCCACCCGAATCCTCTGTTCCGTAGCCATCTCCCGCGCAAGAAGACCCTAAGCGTGGGCTGTTTAACATCAGGTGAAGGTCGATCTTCGCATCGCTTAACCTGCCCTTTACCGGCAAAGCGCTAGCAAATTCACATCGCGATTTTTGTGGAGAATGCGGACATGATCAACTGGTCCAGGGTCATTCAGTTGCGGAACGAGGTCGGCAACGCAGAGTTTGATGAGGTCGTTCAAATCTTTCTGGACGAAGTTCAAGAGGCGATCGAGCGTTTGGAACAGGACCAGGCGCGACGCGATCTGGAACAAAACCTGCATTTCCTCAAGGGCAGCGCCCTGAGCCTTGGGTTTGATCACTTCTCGCGGCTATGCCAGGACGGTGAGCGGTCGGCGGCCTCTGGCCACGCTGTCGATGTTGACCTGCCGGCAATTCTGGCAGCGTTTGAAGAGTCGCGCACATGTTTCCTGTCGGAAAAGACGCAAAAACTGGCTTAGATGACAAACTGCGCCAGCGCCTCGTCGTCCGTGATGTCGGTATAGGTGAAACCCGCTTCGTCCAGATGCGCAAACAAACGCGCAAAGTTCTCTGGCTTCCGGGTTTCGATACCAATCAGGACCGAACCGAAATTGCGCGCCGATTTCTTCATATACTCAAACCGGGCAATATCGTCATCCGGGCCAAGGATATTGAGAAATTCCTTCAACGCTCCGGGACGTTGGGGCAACCGCAAAATAAAATACTTTTTCACGCCCGAGTAGCGCTGCGCCCGCTCTTTCACTTCGGGCAGACGCTCAAAGTCGAAATTCCCGCCCGAGGTGACGCAAACCACGGTCTTGCCGCGAATGAAGCTTTGCACATCGGCAACCGCCTCGACCGCAAGGGCACCGGCAGGCTCCAGAACAATGCCTTCGACATTCAGCATTTCAATCATCGTGGTGCAGATGCGATCTTCGGACAGGACCAGCACATCCGAAAGGTGGCGCGACTTGAGCAATTCAAACGGCTTGGCACCAATCCGGCCAACCGCGGCACCGTCAACGAAATTATCTACGTGATCCAGCAAAACGGGGTGACCCGCTGCCATCGCCGCATGCAGGCACGCCCCACCCTTGGGTTCCACAAACAGGCAATGTGTTCGGTCCCCAAACCACGTCGCCACACCTGATGACATTCCCCCGCCCCCAACCGGCAGGATGACGTGATCCGGTACGCGGCCCAGTTGCGCTTCGATCTCAACAGCAAGGGACGCCTGCCCTTCGATCACGTCCTCATCGTCGAAGGGCGACAGGAAATAGCCGCCCTGCTGCGCACACCACTGCTGCGCCGCCGCCAGAGTGTCGTCGAAATAGTCCCCGGACAGATGAACCTCGATATTGTCACCGCCGAAGATGCGGGTTTTCTGAATTTTCTGCTGCGGCGTCGTCACCGGCATGAAGATCACACCGCGCACGTTCAGATGTTTGCACATGAACGCCACGCCCTGCGCGTGATTGCCCGCGCTGGCACAGACGAACAGGTCCCGCCCTTGCTGCTTGCGCATGGCATTGAAAGCGCCGCGGATCTTGTAGGATCGTACCGGGCTGAGGTCTTCTCGCTTGAGCCAGATATCAGCCCCATAGCGGTCGGACATGTGAGCATTGCGCTGCAAGGGAGTCGGCGGAAAAACCGATCGCATTTCCTGTTCGGCGGCGCGGGCACGGGTCATGAAATCACTCATGACGGTTTCAGTGCCGCATCACCGCCGAAAGCGCAAGGAATACATATGTGTACGAGCCGTTAAGCCAGTTCACGCTTTTCGATGAAGACGCCAAACATCGTGGTCAGAATACTGACGTTGATCAGGGGCAATACCAAAGTTCCGAAGAACAGGGTCAGCAAGATGCCCAGCAACGGAATGAACGCGAGCGCGGTGAACAAAAGCTGCACCAGAAACTGAAACAGGAAGTTCACGATCAGAAGAACGACAATCGCTCCGGTCGTGCCTTCGGTACTTTTCCAGACGTCCCCAATGGTTGTCTGATGGCCGATCGCGGCCGCCGGCAGAATAATGGAGAGGCGATAGAAACAAACGACCAGAAAAATGGCGTAGACCGCAATGACCGCGAAGGCCAACGCTCCGCTTCCCAAGGCCGCGACGACCAAACTCAGCGGCAAAAAGGCGATGGCCATAAAGATGCCAAGCATCAGCACGCGCCCCAGATACGCAAGAATTCTGTCGAACCTGAAGGTTGGGAAGATCCCGCGTGGGTATTCTTCCAACAGGATAAAGCGGTGCCAAGACACGGCGATCCAGAACATCGTAACAACCGTCACGGCAACCAGCCCGATGATAAAGACGACAAACGAGCCGTAGGACGTACCCGGAGGCAACTGACCCGATTCCGGGTCGAATTGATCCAACGGAACGTCCAGAACCAGAAACAGTGCAACGATAACCGCCGTAGCCACGAGCGCGGGCCCGAAAGTGATCTGCAATACCTGTTTGAGATTTCCAAAGACCATCCGCACCGAATGCGTAAAAATCTGCCAACCCAACATTGTCAAAACTGCCCTTTCAACCAATCCTTGTACAATACAAGAATGTTTCATCTCAAATCGCTGCCTGCGTCAACGCTGATAACTTGCCCCCGCTTTCAAAACCCGTTAGGGGCCAATCGTTCTACGCATAAAGGGAAGTCAGATGTCCGCGCCCAAGAAAGTTGTTCTGGCCTATTCCGGTGGCCTTGATACCTCGATCATTCTGAAATGGTTGCAGACCGAGTATGGCTGTGAAGTTGTGACCTTCACCGCCGATCTGGGTCAGGGTGAGGAGCTGGAACCGGCACGACAAAAGGCCGAGATGCTGGGGATCAAACCCGAGAACATCTATATCGAAGACATCCGCGAGGAATTCGTCCGCGATTTCGTCTTCCCCATGTTCCGCGCCAATGCTCAATACGAAGGGCTGTACCTGCTGGGCACGTCCATCGCGCGTCCGCTGATCTCGAAACGTCTGGTCGAGATTGCTGCCGAAACCGGTGCCGACGCTGTGGCGCATGGCGCAACCGGCAAGGGCAACGATCAGGTTCGTTTTGAACTGGCCGCTTACGCCCTGAACCCAGACATCAAGGTGATCGCGCCGTGGCGTGAATGGGACCTGACCAGCCGCACCCGTCTGATCGAATGGGCCGAGGCGCATCAGATTCCGATCGCCAAGGACAAGCGCGGCGAGGCTCCGTTCTCGGTCGATGCGAACCTGCTGCACACCTCGTCCGAGGGCAAGGTTCTGGAAGACCCCGCAGATATGGCGCCTGACTACGTCTACCAGCGCACCGTCCACCCCGAAGACGCGCCGAACGAGCCTGAATTCATCGAGATCGGCTTTGAAAAAGGCGACGCGGTCAGCATCAATGGCGAAGCGATGAGCCCTGCCACCATCCTAACCAAGCTGAACGAATATGGCGGCAAGCACGGCATTGGCCGTCTCGACCTGGTCGAAGGCCGGTTCGTGGGCATGAAATCGCGCGGCATCTACGAAACGCCCGGCGGCACCATCCTGCTGGAAGCGCATCGTGGCATCGAATCCATCACCATGGACCGTGGCGCGATGCATCTGAAAGACCAGTTGATGCCGCAGTATGCCGAGCTGATTTATAACGGCTTCTGGTACTCGCCCGAACGCGAAATGTTGCAGGCAGCAATCGACAAGAGCCAGGAACACGTCACCGGCACCGTGCGGGTGAAGCTGTATAAAGGTCTGGCCTCGACCGTGGGCCGCTGGTCGGATCACTCGCTCTACTCCGAGGAACATGTGACCTTTGAGGATGACGCGGGCGCATATGACCAGACAGATGCGGCAGGCTTTATCCAATTGAACGCCCTGCGTCTGAAACTGCTGGCAGCCCGAGACAAGCGTTTGTCCAAGTGATCGAGGACGACGGCATCAGCGATGAGCTTGATCTGTTCATCGAAGCGCAGGACACGGTCTGGTCCGACGTCCTGCGCGAACTGAAGCAGGGGCAGAAAACCAGCCATTGGATGTGGTTCGTCTTTCCGCAACTGGCCGAGCTTGGCCGATCCGATATGGCGCAACTATATGGAATTGAAGATCTGGACGAGGCAACCGCCTATCTGGATCATCCAGAACTGCGCGAACGCCTGACGGAAACAGCGCGGTTGATGCTGCTGCACAAGGGGCGCGACGCCTCGGACATTCTGGGCGGGATTGATGCCAAGAAACTGCGGTCGTGCATGACTCTGTTCTCGTCTGTACCCGGCGCGCCACAGGAATTTAAGGCCGTTCTTGACGCATTCTATGACGGCCAGCGCTGCGAACGCACCGACCAGCTTTTGCAACGCTCGTAGCCTCAGGTTCCCGTTGCGTCATCCTTGCTTGGTTAACCTGTTTAGCTTTACGCACAGGTCAACCAAGGAGAGATACCATGATGCAATCTATTGCAGACGACATTCAGAAAAACCTGGTTGGCAAGAGCTTTGAGGGTTCGTTGAAATTCGATTGTGGCGATGACGGCGTGATCGTCCTGTCCGACAATCAGGCCACCACCCAGGATCAGGACACCGACTGCACCATCCGCATCTCGCAGAAGAACCTGACCAAGCTGCTGACCGGCAAACTGAACCCTATGACGGGCGTGGCTTTGGGCAAGCTCAAGATTTCGGGAAATATGGGCGTTGCGATGAAACTGGGGCAGTTGCTGGGATAAACTCCTCTCACCAGCGCGTGACAAACGATGTCAGGTGATTGCGCAGGGCGAAAAGACAGGGCAGCCTAATCTTGGAAGGAGACCTGCCATGACCCGCATCGCTTATCTCGACTACGTCAAACCGACGCTTCTGTTTGTCTTGATCGCAATTGCCGCACTGTTGCGCGCAACCCCGGCACCCGCTGCCGGAACTGAAACCCTGACGGTGGCTGGCGGGTGTTTTTGGTGCGTCGAATCCGACTTTGAATCGGTGAAAGGCGTGACAGGGGCAGTTTCCGGATATACCGGCGGCACCACTGCAAGCCCGACCTACGATCAAGTCACAAAAGGGGGTACAGGTCACTACGAGGCCGTTCAGATCACCTTTGACCCATCGGTCATTTCCCGTGAAACGCTGTTGAGCCTCTTTTTCCGCTCGGTCGACCCTACCGATGCAGGCGGTCAGTTCTGCGATCGGGGCGACAGCTACAGAACCGCGATTTTCGTCTCTAACGCAGGCGAAAAAGCATCTGCTGAGCAGGCCAAAGCCGATGCACAACGTGCGCTGGGGCAGACTGTGGTTACTCCGATCCTGCAGGCCGGCGCGTTTTACCCAGCCGAGGCGTATCATCAGGATTACTACAAGGGGTCCAAGCTGGTTCTCACGCGGTTTGGCCCCAAACGTCAGCACAGCGCATACAAGGCATACCGCAAAGCCTGCGGTCGGGACGCCCGAGTGAAACAACTTTGGGGTAGCGACGCGCCGTTTGCCGGGTCTTAATCGAACTGCGCGTCCCGGACCTCTTTCAGATCCGGGATGACATCGGCTGTACCGTGCCGCGTGACCATCAGGGCCGCGGCACGATTTGCTTGTGAAATTGCCTGCGCTATCGGCATCCCACGATCCATACCGGCCAGAACATAGCCGGTGAACGTGTCCCCCGCGCCGGTCGTATCCACGGCCTTCACTTTGTGGGCCGGAAAATCCGACGCCGCAGCGCGATGATAGTATCGCGCACCTTTCGAGCCCAAAGTGACGATCACATGCTCGACCTTCAAATCCGTGACGGATTGGCCGGTGGCTTGATGCAGTTGTTCGGCCTCAACCTCGTTCAGGATCAGGAAATCCAGGTAGGGCAGCACGGCCTGCACCGCCTTAGCCTGAAACGGTGCTGCAGCGTAGCAGACGGTCAAACCCATCTCGCGCCCCATCTTCGCGGCCTCAACCTGCAGGTTGGTTTCGTTCTGCATCACCAGCAAGTCACCCTGCGAGGCTGAAGACAGCGCCTGCCCCAACTGATCGGTTGAAATGGCGTGGTTCGCCCCCTGAAACAGGATGATGTTGTTCTCACCCTTGGAATCCACGGCGATGATGGCGTGGCCTGTCGGCACATCAACCAGAGCGATACGGCGCGTATCCACGCCATATTCCGTCAAGCGATCCAGCGCCCAGCGCCCGTCCGACCCCACGGCCCCAATATGGGCCACCTGCGCGCCAGCCCGGGCCGCGGCCACGGACATGTTCGCCCCTTTGCCGCCCAGAAAGCGATCCAAACGGTTGGCCGAGAGCGTCTCCCCCGGCCCGGGAAGGTGCGGCACGTCGTAAATCATGTCCGCGTTGATCGAGCCGAGGTTCCAGATCGTCATGGCTTATCCAATGTCACAAGACGCCAAAATAGCCATGTTCAGGATGTCATTCGCCGTGGAGACGGTCGAACAAATCTGGATCGGCTTATCGACACCCGACAGGATCGGGCCAATGACAGTCGCACCGCCCATTTCCTGCATCAGCTTGGTCGAGATCGATGCCGAGTGGCGCGCGGGTACGATCAGGATATTCGCAGGACCCGTCAGACGCTGGAACGGATAGCTGGCTTGCTGATCGACATTCAGGGCGACATCCACGGTCATCTCGCCCTCATATTCAAAATCAACGCCGCGCTGATCCAGAACCGCAGGTGCGCGGTGCATTTTTTCAGCCCGCTCCGACACCGGATAGCCGAAGGTCGAAAAGCTGACGAAAGCCACACGCGGATCAAGCCCCATGTGGCGTGCAACGGCAGCCGAGCGTTCGGCGATAGTGGCCAGATCATTCTCATCGGGCCATTCATGGACCAGCGTATCGCCGATCAGCACGATCCGCCCCTTGTGCAACAGCGCCGTCACGCCAGCCGCCCCATGCGCTGCATCCGCATCGAATACGTGATTGATCCGGTCCAGAACATGCGCCGATTTGCGCGTGGCCCCGGTCACAAGACCATCGCCATGCCCATGCGCCAGCATCAGCGAGGAAAACACGTGACGGTCCCGCGCAGCAAGGCGGTGAATGTCCTTGCGGTCAAAACCCTTACGCTGAAGCCGCTCGTACAGGAAGTTCGAGTAGGTATCGAGATGCGCGGTGTTGGCGGCGTTGACCACCTCAAGCTCGCGCACGGCATCGCCCAGACCGGCCTCTTCCAGCTTGGCCTTCACGTCATCGGGGCGACCCACAACCAGCGCCTTGCCAAAGCCCGAGCGTTGGTAGGTGACAGCGGCACGCAGGACACGGGGATCGTCGCCCTCGGCAAAGATCATCCGGCTTTGCGCCTGACGCGCACGGGCGTTCAGACCACGCAGGATGCTGGCGGTCGGGTCCATGCGGGATTTCAAGCTCAGCTCGTATGCGTCCATGTCGATGATCGGACGGCGCGCAGCCCCGGTATCCATCCCGGCCTTGGCAACGGCGGGCGGAATGCGGTGGATCAGGCGCGGATCGAACGGCGTGGGGATGATATAGTCGCGACCAAAGGTCAGCGACTTGCCATACGCCATTGCGACCTCATCCGGCACATCTTCGCGCGCCAGACGTGCCAACGCGTGGGCGCACGCAATCTTCATCTCGTCATTGATTGCCCGCGCGTGGATATCCAGCGCGCCGCGGAACAAATAGGGGAAGCCCAGCACGTTGTTCACCTGGTTCGGATAGTCACTGCGACCCGTGGCAACGATCGCATCTACACGAACTTCGTGCGCCTCTTCCGGTGTGATCTCGGGGTCGGGGTTAGCCATGGCGAAAATCACCGGGTTGTCAGCCATCGACTTAACCATCTCTTGGGTCACGGCCCCTTTGACCGACACACCCAGAAACACATCCGCGCCCTTCATGGCGTCTTCCAGGGTGCGCAGATCAGTGGTGATGGCGTGGGCCGATTTCCACTGGTTCATCCCCTCGGTCCGGCCCTGATAGATCACGCCCTTGGTGTCGCAAACGATGCAGTTGTCGTGCTGCGCGCCCATCGCCTTGAGCAATTCGATACAGGCGATCCCCGCAGCACCCGCACCATTAAGTACGATCTTCACGTCCTCGATCTTCTTGCCCGAGATATGCAGCGCGTTGATCAGACCTGCCGCACAGATCACCGCCGTGCCATGTTGGTCGTCATGGAAGACAGGGATATCCATCTCTTCCTTCAGGCGCTGTTCGATGATGAAACATTCGGGCGCCTTGATGTCTTCGAGGTTGATCCCGCCAAAGGTCGGCCCCATCAGTCGCACGGCGCGACAGAACTCATCCGGGTCTTCGGTGTCCAGTTCGATATCGATCGAGTTTATGTCGGCGAAGCGCTTAAACAGGACGGATTTTCCTTCCATCACGGGCTTCGAGCCCAGCGCGCCCAGATTGCCAAGCCCCAAAACAGCCGTCCCGTTCGAGATCACGGCGACCAAATTGCCCTTGTTGGTATAGTCATAGGCGGTCTCGGGCGCTTCGGCGATGGCTTCGCAAGGAACGGCCACACCGGGGCTGTAGGCCAGCGACAGATCGCGCTGCGTGGTCATGGGAACGGTGGCCTGCACCTCCCACTTGCCGGGGGTGGGGTCCAGGTGAAAGGCCAGTGCCTCTTCTTTGGTGATTTTCGTTTTGGGCATCTTGTCGGTCGTTTCCATGAATTCGGGCTGATGCGTCATAACGCAGGCAGGGCTGCGCCTCAACGACAATACGTTTTCACCTTTCGTCGCGGATGGGGGATTTGTAAGGTCGCGACCGGAATACGCCAGAAGGGGGCCGCTTTTGTCCACAGCAACGCCGATGATGGCGCAATATCTTGAAATCAAAGAGGCCCACGCCGACGCCCTGCTGTTCTACCGCATGGGTGATTTCTACGAGATGTTTTTTCAGGACGCTGTAAACGCGGCCGAGGCGCTGGACATCGCCTTGACCAAGCGAGGTAAGCACAATGGAGAGGACATTCCCATGTGCGGCGTGCCGGTCCATTCGGCCGAGGGGTATCTGCTGACCCTGATCCGCAAAGGGTTCCGCGTCGCCGTCTGCGAACAGATGGAAAGCCCGGCTGAGGCGAAGAAAAGAGGCTCTAAATCGGTGGTTCGGCGCGATGTTGTGCGTTTGGTGACGCCGGGCACGCTGACCGAAGATGCGCTGCTAGAGGCCCGCCGCCACAATTTTCTGGCCGCTTACGCCGAGGTTCGGGATGAGGCCGCTTTGGCCTGGGCCGATATTTCAACCGGCGCGTTTCACGTGATGCCTCTGACGTCCGTGCGGCTCAGCCCCGAACTGGCACGGCTGGCCCCGTCCGAACTGATCGTGGGCGACGGGATGGAGCAGGCGTTGAACGAAACGGTGCGCGATCTGGGGATTTCGCTGACCCCGATCGGACGCGCCAGTTTCGATAGCACGGCTGCCGAAAAACGCATCTGCGGTCTGTTTCACGTTGGCGCCTTGGATGCGTTCGGGTCCTTTGGCCGGGCCGAAGTGTCGGCTATGGGCGCGCTGATCGACTATCTTGAAATCACGCAAAAGGGCAAACTGCCGCTGCTGCAAACGCCACTGAAGGAATCCGAGGATCGCGTGGTGCAGATCGACGCCGCCACGCGCCGCAACCTGGAGCTGACCCGGTCTCTGTCTGGTGGCCGCGCCGGATCACTGCTGTCGGTGGTTGATCGCACTGTTACGCCGGGTGGTGCGCGGCTGCTGGAACAACGCCTGTCCAGCCCGTCGCGCAATCTAGATGTGATCCACGCCCGGTTGGATGCGGTGAGTTTCACCGCTGATGACAGTCTGACCACCTCGGACTTGCGCGAGGCGTTGCGCAAAACCCCCGATCTGGACCGTGCCCTGTCGCGCCTATCGCTCGAGCGCGGCGGCCCCCGCGATCTGGCCGCCATCCGAAATGGGCTGACACAGGCATCGGCAATCGCTGAAATGTGCGAAAGTCAGGATCTTCCCGTCCTCTTGGCGACCGCAGTGCAGAACCTTGTCGGCTTTGATGATCTGCTGAACCTATTGGACGAAGCCCTCGTCGCTGAACCACCCTTGCTGGCCCGTGACGGCGGCTTCATCGCGCCCGGTTTCGACACAGACCTAGATGAGGCCCGCACCCTGCGCGACGAAGGCCGCTCGGTCATCGCGGGATTCCAGCAGAAATACGCGGAACACACCGGCATCACTTCGCTGAAGATCAAACACAACAACGTGCTGGGCTATTTCATCGAAACCACGGCCACCCATGCCGAAAAAATGCTGAACCCGCCATTCAGTGAAACCTACATCCACCGCCAGACAACCGCCAATCAGGTGCGGTTCACAACCGTGGAATTGTCTGAGATCGAAACCCGCATCCTAAACGCGGGTAATCTGGCGTTGGAGATCGAAAAACGGCTCTATCAAAGGCTTTCTGGCGAAATTCTAGCCCTCGCCGCGCGACTGAGCCAGGCCGCCCGAGGGCTGGCCGAGCTGGACCTGACCACAGCACTCGCTGATCTGGCGCGCGGAGAAAATTGGTGCCGTCCGCAGGTAGACAATTCGCGTGCGTTCGACGTGAAAGGTGGTCGCCACCCGGTGGTCGAACACGCACTGCGTCAGCAATCGGGCGACGCCTTCATTGCCAATGACTGCGATCTGAGCGCGGATCAAGGCGCGGCGATCTGGTTGTTGACCGGCCCAAACATGGCCGGTAAATCTACCTTTCTCCGCCAGAACGCCCTGATCGCGCTATTGGCGCAAATGGGCGGCTATGTCCCGGCTGAGCAGGCTCATATCGGCATCGTCAGCCAACTGTTCAGCCGTGTCGGAGCGTCGGACGATCTGGCCCGCGGGCGATCAACCTTCATGGTTGAGATGGTTGAAACCGCCGCAATCCTGAACCAGGCAGATGATCGCGCTCTGGTCATTCTGGACGAAATCGGACGGGGAACGGCCACCTATGACGGCCTGTCGATCGCCTGGGCCACGCTGGAACATCTACACGCCGCAAACCAATGCCGGGCGCTGTTCGCCACCCACTACCATGAACTCACCGCTTTGGCGGGCAAGCTGGAAGGTGTCGAAAACGCCACCGTCGCCGTCAAGGAATGGGAGGGCGAGGTCATCTTTCTGCACGAGGTCCACAAAGGTGCCGCCGACCGCTCTTATGGTGTTCAGGTCGCGCAATTGGCCGGGCTCCCCGCATCCGTGGTTGAACGCGCCCGCGTTGTTCTGGACCAATTGGAAAAAACCGAACGCGAAGGTGGCAAACAAAAGGCTCTGATCGACGACCTGCCCCTGTTTTCCGCCGCGCCGCCGCCTCCGCCCCCCGCGCCCAAGGCGTCCCCGCTTACGAACATGCTGGACGAAATCCTACCAGATGAACTGACGCCCCGAGAAGCGCTCGACCTGGTCTACAAACTGAAAGAGGCGGCCAAATCCTGACCGCCCCTTCTTCTGTTCAAAAATACTTCCGCCGGAGGCTTGGCCTCGCAGAGGCCAATCAGCTTGCAGGTGTCGAAGACACACCCACCTGTGCCGGACGAAGCAACCGGTCATGCAGCATGAAGCCTTCGGCGGACACCTGAATAATATCACCGGCACGGGTGCCAGGAACAGGAGCCTCGAACATGGCTTCGTGGAGATTTGGGTCAAACCGGTCGCCAACTTCCGGAGTAATCACTCGAATCCCGTGTTTCTGGAATACGTCCTTTAGGGCACGCATGGTCAGTTCGACCCCTTCCAGAAGTCCGGCGGCAACCTCTTTCTGCTCGTCTGTCGCTGCTTCCAAAGCGCGCTTCATATTGTCGTAAACCGGCAACATATCCCGAGCCAGTTTCGATCCGCCATACTGTTCGGCGTCACGACGCGCCTTGTCACCGCGTTTGCGCGCGTTTTCGGCATCTGCCAGCGCGCGCATGAACTTGTCCTTGAACTCGTCTCGCTCAGCACGCAGCGCTTCAAGCTCTAGCTCTTCTTCGCTGATCTCAGCAAATTCTTCCGCCAATTCTTCCGCTTCGGCGGTTGCGATATCGTCCAGGAAATCTTCGTTTTTGGGTTCTGCCATCTCTTACCCTCTAGCTCCGGTCGGAAATCAGCTTGCCGACCAGTTGCGCCGTATAATCCACGATCGGTACGATCCGTCCATAATTCAGTCGCGTAGGTCCGATAACCCCGACCGCACCGATTATCTTTCGATCAGCGTTCATATATGGAGACACCACCAAAGAGGAACCCGAAAGTGAGAAAAGTTTGTTCTCAGAACCAATAAAAATGCGAACGCCTTCACCTTCTTCGGTTAATTCCAAAAATTCGGCAATATCGCGCTTACGTTCCAGATCGTCAAACAAAGTGCGAATGCGATCCAGTTCCTCTTCCTGACCTGAGTCGCCCAACAGATTCGCGCGTCCACGCACGATCAGCCGGGCCGAGTCTCCGCCGTCTCCGTCCCAGGCCGCCATACCGCTTTCAACCATCTCGCGGGCCAGCACGTCGATCTCTTGCTTGCGGGCGGCGATTTGTGTCTGCATCTGGCGCCTGACCTCGCCAAGCGTCCTCCCTTCGATCAAGGCGTTCAGGAAATTCGCCGCCTCGCGCATAGAGCTGGGCGTTTGCCCCGGAGGAGGTGTAAACAGGCGATTTTCCACATGCCCGTCCGCAAATACCAGAACGACCAGGGCGCGGTCATGGGCCAGTGAAACAAATTCGATGTGCTTGATCTCGGACTCTTGCTTAGGCGTCAAAACCAAAGACGCGCCATGTGACACGTGTGACAAAGCCGATCCCACCCGGTCCAGCATCCCGCCCACATCGCCTGCGTTAGAGCCTAAAGTCTCATCCAGCTTTTGCCGATCATCCGCCCCCAGATCGCCGACCTCAAGCAATCCATCGACAAACATCCGCAACCCCTGCTGCGTCGGAATCCGCCCCGCGCTGACATGGGGGCTGTCCAGCAATCCCAGAAACTCTAGGTCCTGCATCACGTTGCGTACCGTCGCGGCGCTGACTTTTTCCGACAGGGTGCGTGTCAGGGTCCGGCTGCCCACCGGCTCACCGCTTTCCAGATAGCTTTCGACGATCAACCGAAACACCTCACGCGACCGGTCGTTCATCTCGTTCAGAATTTTGCTTGCTTCGCTCATCGGCGGTCCCCTGCTGGGTCGTCATTAAATCGCAGGCAAATGAAAGGTCAATCGGGGTTGCATCGTAACGCCACGGGGCGGTATCCCCAACCCAGCAAACAAAGGATTTTCCATGCGACCCTCAGGACGTGATCTAAACGAAATGCGCGCCGTTTCAATCGAGACAGGCTTTACCAAACATGCCGAAGGTTCCTGCCTGATCAAAATGGGCGACACCCATGTGCTGTGTACCGCCACGATCGAGGATCGCGTGCCACCCTTTATCAAAGGCTCGGGTCTGGGTTGGGTGACGGCGGAATACGGCATGCTGCCCCGCGCAACCAACACCCGGATGCGGCGCGAAGCCGCCAGCGGCAAGCAAGGCGGTCGGACCGTGGAAATCCAACGCCTGATCGGTCGCGCCCTGCGCGCCGGTGTGGATCGGGTTGCGTTGGGTGAACGTCAGATCACCGTGGACTGCGATGTCATTCAGGCCGATGGCGGCACCCGCTGCGCCTCGATCACCGGGGGTTGGGTTGCGCTGCGTCTGGCCGTAAACAAGCTGATGAAAGCGGGCGATGTGATCTCTGACCCGCTGGTCGATCCGGTGGCCGCCGTGTCTTGTGGCATTTACGCCGGTCAGCCGGTACTGGACCTAGATTACCCTGAAGACAGCGAGGCTGGCGTCGACGGTAACTTTATCATGACCGGATCGGGCAAACTGATCGAAGTACAGATGAGCGCCGAAGGCTCGGTCTTTAGCCGGGCGCAAATGGATCAACTGATGGATCTGGCCGAAAAAGGCGTCGGCGAATTGGCAGCCGCGCAAAAGGCCGCCACCGCATGACCCGCAAGTTCGACTGCGACAGGCTACTGGTGGCCACGCATAACAAAGGCAAGCTCGAGGAGATGGCGCATCTTCTCGAACCCTTTGGCGTGACCGTTGTCGGCGCAGGTGAGATGAACCTACCCGAACCGGAGGAGACCGAGGATACTTTCGTCGGCAACGCCCGGATCAAGGCTCATGCCGCGGCCAAGGCCACCGGGCTGCCTGCCCTGTCGGACGATTCCGGGATTACGATTGATGCGCTGGACGGTGCACCCGGCGTATACACCGCGGATTGGGCGGAAACCGGAAATGGCCGTGATTTCCTGATGGCCATGACCCGTGCGCATGATGAGCTGGAAGCAAAAAACGCGGCCCACCCCCGAACGGCCCAGTTTCGGTGCACTCTGGTTTTGGCCTGGCCCGATGGTCATGACGAAGTGTTCGAGGGCATCGCCCCCGGCCACCTTGTCTGGCCGATCCGGGGTAAGGATGGGTTCGGCTATGACCCGATGTTTGTCCCCGACGGGCATGACATTACCTTTGCCGAAATGGATCGCTGGGAAAAGAACAAGATCAGCCATCGCGGTCGCGCGGTTGAGATGTTCGTGAAAGGCTGCTTTGGCGGATGATTGGCGCAACGGGGGCTTTGGCCTGTATGTGCATTGGCCCTTTTGCGAGGCCAAGTGCCCCTATTGCGACTTTAACAGCCATGTGTCTAAAAATATAGATCAAAAACAATGGCTTAACAATTATCTAGACGAACTGCGCCGCTCTGCTTTGGACACACCAGATCGGGTGCTGAATACGATCTTTTTTGGCGGTGGCACACCCTCGCTAATGCTCCCGGACACCGTTGCTGCCGTTATTGATGAGGCCCGCAGCCTGTGGCGGCCTGCCAATGACATGGAAATCACGCTTGAGGCCAATCCCGGCTCGGTCGAGGCTGGACGGTTTGCCGCCTATCGCGACGCAGGGGTGAACCGGATATCGATGGGCGTACAAGCGCTGAATGACGACGACCTGCGCCGATTGGGTCGAATCCACTCGGTCGCCGAGGCGCAGGCTGCGTTTGATATCGCCAGAGCCTGTTTCGACAGGGTCAGCTTTGACTTGATCTACGCCCGCCAGCATCAAACCCTGGCAGCTTGGCGCGCAGAACTGTCTGACGCCTTGTCCATGGCCGTTGACCATTTGTCTTTGTACCAACTGACCATTGAGGAAGGCACCGCATTCGGTGACAGATACGCCGTTGGAAAGCTGCGTGGCCTGCCCGAGGATGACAGCGCCGCCGATATGTATCTTGCCACGCAAGAAATCTGCGAAGCGCACGGCTTACCCGCTTACGAAGTTTCCAATCACGCCCGACCCGGAGCGGAATCTCAACACAACCTGATTTACTGGCGGTACGGCGACTATGTTGGAATTGGCCCTGGTGCACATGGTCGTATCACCCGAGATGGAAAGAAACTGGCAACCGAAACCTACTTATCTCCGAACAGGTGGCTACAAGCCGTCGATCAAGGTAGCGGAGAAAAGGAACGCACTGAACTTTCTGCGCAGGATCAGGCCAATGAATACCTTATGATGGGGTTAAGGGTATCAGAAGGTCTAGATATTGATCGATTTAATTCTTTATCTGGCCAGCCTTTGCCAAAAACCAAGCTGGAACATCTGACCGATATCGGCATGATCGAACAAAAAGACAGGCGCTTGATCGCCACACAAGACGGGCGCGCGGTATTGAACTCGGTCATCCGGGAACTTTTGGGTTAGCGGATGCAATATCTCTGGGCAGCATTGGGATTATTGAGCGTTGCCCTTGCGGTGGTCGGTATTGCTTTGCCTTTGCTTCCCACCGTCCCTTTCCTGCTGCTGGCCGCGTTTTTCTTCGCTCGGTCGTCATCCCGCCTGCACAACTGGCTTATCACTCATAAAACCTTTGGCCCAATGATCTTGGATTGGCAGAACTCCGGCGCCATACGCCCAAAAGCAAAAAAGGCAGCAACCCTCTCGATTGCCGCCGTCTTTGGAATTTCAGTTCTTATCCAAGTGCCCGATCACGTGCTAATCATTCAGGCGATTGTATTAGGTGGTGTGATGACCTTTATCTGGACCCGTCCTAACGGCTGAGCTTTGCGCACAGGTCATCAAGTTGATCCAGGTTTTCATAGGTTAGAACCACCTGCCCAGACTCTGTCCCGGCCTTGTGATTGATCGCTACCTTCATAGCCAGAATCGCAGAAAGATCCTTTTCCAACGCGCGTGTGTCTGCGTCTTTTCCTGCATTCAGATTCCGGGACTTCGGCACGGATTTAGCAGGATCGGCCTGCTCTTTCTTCACAAGCGCCTCAGTCGCCCGAACGGAAAGACCGTCGCGCACAACAATTTTCGCCAATTCCGAGGGGTTTTCCGCTGTGATCAATGCACGCGCGTGTCCAGCCGACAGCTTACCTTCGACGACAAGTTGCTGCACATCCATCGGTAGGGAAAGCAAACGCAGAAGGTTTGCAATGTGGCTGCGGCTTTTACCCAAGGCTTCGGCCAGCTTTTCCTGCGTGTGTCCGAAACGATCCATAAGCTGCTTGTAGCCGGCCGCTTCTTCAACTGCATTCAGGTCAGCGCGTTGAATATTCTCGATAATCGCGACTTCCAGCACTTCGGTATCGTCGAAATCACGGACAATGACGGGAATATCATGCAGTTGCGCCATTTGCGCTGCACGCCAGCGGCGTTCACCCGCGACAATCTCATAATCGCCTTCCGCTATCTCGCGGACGATCAGAGGTTGAATAATGCCCTTTTCCTTAACCGAAGTCGCAAGTTCATCCAGTTGGTCGCGCGAAAAGGTGCGGCGCGGCTGATTTGGGTTCGCGTGCAGCTTTTCAATCGGAACTTTCATATCCGGGCGGCGAGGTTCTGACGGTCTAAGCCCTTCTGTCTCTTGCGTGACATCCGCCATCAAAGCAGACAGGCCGCGACCCAATCCCCTGGGTTTTGATTTCTTAGCTGCCACTGGACCCTCCCCTCCTACTGCCGCTTACGCGGCATTTTTATTCTTATGCATGACTTCGCGGGCCAAATGACGATAGGCCATCGCACCCAGAGACCCGGAATCATATTGCAGTACGGGCAACGCGTATGACGGCGCCTCGCTGACCCGCACATTTCTGGGTATTTTGGTTTTAAATACCATCTCACCCAGATTGTCACGCGCGTCTTTTTCGACCTGACGGGACAAGTTGTTGCGGTTGTCATACATGGTCAACACAACACCTTCGATTCTCAGGTCCGGATTCGCGGTTTGGCGGACCTCTCGAATCGTCATCATGAGTTGCGACAAACCTTCAAGCGCAAAGAACTCGCTTTGAAGCGGCACCAGTACGGAATGAGCTGCAACCATCGCGTTGACAGTCAGCAAATTCAGGGATGGCGGGCAATCTATCAGCACGAAGTCCAACTCGAACTTGTCGATTGCTGTCTGCCTGAGCGCATCGTGCAACAGATAACTGCGCTTTTCGTTCGAGATAAGTTCGATATCTGCTGAACTCAGATCAACCGTTGCCGGTACAACGTATAGACCGCCAATTTCTGTTTCCTGAATGACAGCTTCAAGAGGTGCGTCATCCAGTATCAGATCGTAGGTCGTCCAATCTCTGTCTTCCACCCCCAGCCCGGTCGAGGCGTTCCCTTGCGGGTCCAGATCAACAACTAAAACCCGACAACCGGCCTCTGCCAGGCCCGCTGCAAGATTAATCGCTGTTGTGGTTTTGCCTACTCCGCCCTTCTGATTGGCAACGGCGATAATCCGGGGCCCTGAGGGACGAGACAGATCAACCACGTGATACTCCTTTAATTTTAAGGATAACGGCCTGAGGTTCAGTTAAACTTGTAATCGGCTCAGCCTGGAAATTCCATTCTTTGCGCGCGTCGTCCAGTTCTTTTTTCCAGGTTGCGCCTTTAGGCAACAGCGCGACACCTGAATCCCCTAAATGTCTGTCACAAAAGGACAATAACACGCCCAGCTCAGCTAGCGCTCGGGCGGATAGAATATCTGCGCCAAGCGGATCGACCGCCTCAATCCGTTTGGAAATGACCCTGCAATTTGCCTGACATTCACGGGCAACGTTGCGCAAAAAGGCTGATTTTCGCTGATCGCTTTCGATAAGTGTAAACTGTGCACTTGGGTTTTCTTCAATGGCCACTATTGCGCAAACCATTCCCGGAAAACCTCCGCCGCTGCCCAGGTCTACCCAATTGGAAAAGGTACCGGCACAACGATAAACCTGAACGGAATCTTTGATATGACGGGTCCAAATGTCATTCAGACTGTTACGCGATACCAAATTGATCTTTGGATTCCATCGTTTTACCAGTTCAACATATTTGGTCAGACGCTCGAATGTTTCACGTGAAACATTCAGATCACCCAATACTCCTTCACTCATACTTTTCTGACCTTTTGTTCTCGGCGGAGCTTCGCAAGAACAAGCGTCAAAGCTGCTGGAGTAATCCCTTCGACCCTACTTGCTTGGGCCACGTTCTCTGGCCGCGCGTTTGAAAGCTTCTGCTTCATCTCAGATGATAGACCATCCAGGGCAAAATAGTCGAAATCAAGTGGAATTTCGTAGGATTCATCACGCTTCATTGCTTCGACATCCCGTTTCTGACGAGCAATGTAGTTTGCATATAGCGCGTCTCTCTCGACTTGCTGGCGTATCTCGGGATCTACATTTCCAAGTTCCGGAATTAGCGGAAGCAAGTCAGAGAAAGAAACATCAGGAAACGCCAAGATTGCCATTCCATCACGACGGTTTCCGTCCTGATTGACATTTATACCGACAGAGCGCATTTCCTTCGGAGTATAAGTTCGTTCTGAAAGCCTGGATTTGACTTCAGTCAGCTTTTCGATCTTTTCGGAGAACGATTTTATTCTGGCCTCTCCTACACATCCCAACTCCATACCGATTGGTGTTAGTCGTTGATCTGCATTGTCAGCGCGTAGAGATAATCTGAACTCTGCTCGAGATGTGAACATACGGTAGGGTTCCGCAACACCGCGTGTCGTCAAATCATCAATCATCACGCCAATATAACTATCAGCTCGAGTGAACTGGATCGGATCTCGCCCAAAAACAGACAGTGCCGCGTTCAGACCTGCCACCAATCCTTGGGCAGCCGCCTCCTCATATCCTGTTGTTCCATTGATTTGACCCGCAAGATATAGACCTGGAACTTCTGGGACGGCCAAAGATGAAGTTAAAACGCGGGGATCCACATAGTCATATTCGATAGCATATCCAGGCTGAAGTATCTCGGCTTTTTCCAGCCCTTTGATCGACCGAACATAGTCCAGCTGCACATCTTGTGGCAAAGACGTCGAAATACCGTTGGGATAAATCGTGTGGTCGTTGACACCTTCTGGCTCCAGAAATATTTGGTGAGACTCTTTGTCGGCGAACCTTACGATCTTGTCTTCGATCGAAGGGCAATACCTGGGGCCGACCCCATCAATATGCCCCCCATACATCGCCGATCGACTTAGATTTTTTTCAATAATTTCATGTGTTCGCGCATTCGTGTGTGTGATTCCGCAGGAAATCTGAGGCGCTACAACAGCCGAGGACATAAATGAGAACAGCGTCGGATCATCATCGCCATCCTGTCGTTCCAAATCTGACCAATCTATCGTGCGCCCATCAAGCCGGGGTGGAGTCCCAGTTTTCAATCTTCCAAGTGGGAATTGAAAGCTATCCAATCTTTCGGCCAGCTTGACGGACGGCTTATCCCCCATCCGTCCACCCGGGCGCGAAACGTCCCCTATGTGTATGACACCACGCAGGAAAGTTCCCGATGTCAAAATAACCGCTTTAGCGCCAATTTCGGACTCATCCGCGAGTTTCACCCCTGCGACGCGGTGACCATCCATTAGAAAGTCAACAACTTCTCCGGTAACTATCGAAAGATTAGGCTGGGCACTGGTTTCCTGCTGCATGGCAGCTCGATACAACGCGCGATCTGCCTGTGTTCTTGGCCCCTGTACCGCCGGACCCTTTCGCCGGTTCAAAAGTCGAAACTGGATGCCGGCCTGATCAGCGACACGCCCCATAACACCGTCCAGCGCATCTATCTCGCGAACCAGATGACCTTTTCCCAGCCCACCGATTGCCGGATTACAGGACATAACGCCTATGTCCGCTGATGAAAGCGTAACTAAAGCAGTTTGGGCACCCATTCGGGCCGCTGCATGCGCGGCTTCAGTTCCAGCATGTCCGGCACCAATCACTACAACGTCGAAACTCGAATGTTTCACGTGAAACACTCCCTATTTTCCAAGGCAGAAACTTGAAAATATCTCATCCAAGAGGTCTTCAACACCGATCCTGCCTACCAAAGCCTCTAGCGCACGAATGGCCGTGCGCAATTCTTCCGCTGCGATATCATACAAATCCGGGCCCGATTCCAGAACAGACATTGCAGCACCTAGTGAATCTCGGGCGTTATTGAGTGCGATACGGTGCCGTTCCCGCGTAGCTATACCATAACTAGTGGACCGTTGGTTCAATATACGCGATATATTGTTTACCAATTGATCCAATCCCTGACCCGTTTTACCAGATATTCCATCACCTGACCCTTTTCTAAGATCAGCTTTGGGCAAAACCTGGATATCATCCTCGCGCATGGCTACGCCCAGTTCCGAAGGATTCTCTGTCAGAAAGACTCGTAGATCAGCGGTTTCAGCGCGTTTTCGGGCCAGCTCGATACCAAGACTTTCGACATGGTCCTCAGTCTCGCGCAGCCCTGCCGTATCCAACAAAGTAACAGGCAATCCATCAAGGTCCATTCTAACCTCAATCACATCACGGGTCGTCCCTGCATATTCAGATGTAATAGCTGCATCACGCCCGGCAAGAGCATTCAGCAGTGTAGACTTACCCGCATTTGGAAGCCCAACGATTGCGACCTCAAACCCAGTCCGAATACGCTCGGCAATCCGCACTCCTTCGGCCTCGCGTTGAAGGTCTGACATAACGCCGCTCACCAGTTGACGAACTTCTGGGGTCACATCTGTCGGGACTTCTTCATCCGCAAAATCGATCACGGCTTCTAGCAAGGATGCAGCACGGATCAGGTCACCTCGCCACCGTTCCGCCAAAGAGCCGAGCTCCCCCGCGAGGATGGTCTGAGCTTGTTTCCGCTGTGCCTCAGTTTCAGCGTCGATCAGGTCAGCCAGACCTTCGACTTGCGTAAGATCCATCTTGCCGTTCTCAAGAGCCCGGCGCGTAAATTCGCCCGGCTCTGCAAGACGCAAGCCTTCTGTATCGGAAAGACAGCGGATCACAGCATCCACCGTGGCAGTGCTGCCGTGAATCTGAAATTCAACTACATCCTCGCCAGTGAAACTCGCAGGTGCTTCAAAAGTAAGGACCAGGCCGTCATCCAGACGCGACCCATCAGATGCGTGAAGTGACCGAAAGCGCATACCACGGGGCGGCAGCGGATGACCGGTCAATTCAGCAGCAGCAGAATGCGCCAGAGGACCAGAGAGGCGGATGACCGCCACCCCTGCTTTGCCCTGCGCGCTGGCCAAGGCGAATATCGTATCCATTCGTAGGCCCCGCGTTGGTTAAGACCTGTATCAGGTGTTCATCGAATCGAAGAACTCACCATTTGTCTTCGTCTGCTTCAGCTTGGACAGCAGGAATTCGATCGCGTCGGTCGTACCCATCGGGTTGAGGATACGGCGCAGGACGAAGGTCTTGGCCAGATCGCCCTTGTCGACCAGAAGATCCTCTTTCCTTGTACCGGATTTGAGGATGTCGATGGCCGGGAACACGCGCTTATCAGCAATCTTGCGATCCAGAACGATTTCCGAGTTACCTGTGCCTTTGAATTCTTCAAAGATCACCTCGTCCATCCGGCTGCCGGTGTCGATCAGCGCGGTGGCGATGATGGTCAGCGAACCGCCCTCTTCGATATTCCGCGCCGCACCAAAGAACCGCTTGGGACGTTGCAGAGCATTCGCGTCCACACCACCGGTCAGAACTTTACCCGAGGACGGCACGACGGTGTTAAACGCCCTACCAAGTCTTGTGATCGAATCCAGAAGGATAACAACATCTCGTTTATGCTCGACCAAACGCTTGGCTTTTTCGATAACCATTTCCGATACGGCCACGTGGCGCGTTGCCGGTTCGTCAAAGGTCGAGGACACAACCTCACCCTTTACCGAGCGCTGCATGTCCGTCACTTCTTCTGGTCGTTCGTCGATCAGCAGAACGATCAGGTAGCACTCAGGATGGTTCTGTTCGATCGAATGGGCGATGTTCTGCAAGATCACTGTTTTACCGGTCCGCGGAGGCGCCACGATCAACGACCGCTGACCCTTACCGATGGGCGCAACCAGATCGATCACGCGGGCCGACTTGTCTTTGATGGTAGGATCTTCGATTTCCATCTTCAGACGCTCGTCGGGATACAGAGGCGTCAGGTTGTCGAACAGGATCTTGTGCTTGGCCTTCTCAGGCTCTTCAAAGTTGATCTTCGTGACTTTGATCAGCGCAAAGTAACGCTCATTGTCATCAGGCGCTTTGATCTCACCTTCAACCGTGTCGCCGGTCCGAAGGGAATGCTGGCGGATCATGTCAGGCGAGACATAGATGTCGTCTGGCCCCGGCAGATAGTTCGCTTCGGGCGAGCGCAGAAAACCGAACCCGTCCTGTAGAACCTCCAGAACACCGTCTCCTCCGACGGTCCAGCCCTCATCCGCGCGTTCGCGCAGAATCTGGAACATCATCTCGCCCTTCCGCATGGTCGAGGCGTTTTCGATCTCCAGCTCTTCGGCCATGGCCAGAAGGTCTTTGGGGCTTTTGGCCTTCAGATCGGCCAGATTCAGGGATTCAGTAGACATGATACAAACCTTCACCGCTGTCAGCGCGGCACGAAGTGGAATTTCAGTACGGAAGATACGCCGCCCGGACGGGCGTGTTGACCCCTACATAAGCGTGGCGTCTGGCGGAGTCAAACCGCCCGCCTGCCCCTTACGCGTAAAAACGCCCTCAGAACTTCAGAATGACCGCCAGAACGATGATCACCATCAAAACCGTCGGAACCTCGTTCATCATGCGATACTGCCGCCCAGTGAGCTTGTTTCGCCCCTCTAAGAAGTCTTTACGGCGTGCCATCAGCCAATGATGAAACCAGGTCATGCCAATGACGGCCGCACCCTTGACCCAAGGCCATGCAAAATCCCACCCGACGATGCCAGGTGTAAACACCATGATCAGGCCACAGACCCAGGCCACGATCATCGCGGGGCGCATGATCACGCGTAGCAGCTTTTCTTCCATTTCAAAGAAGATTGGTTCTGCCTTATCGATAGCCTGCGCTTTTTCGACGTGATAGACGAACAGTCGGGGTAAATAGAACAGTCCTGCCATCCACGAGATTACCGCCATGATGTGAAGTGACTTCACCCATGGGTAAATCGTGAAAAGAAGATCCGTCATCTCGGCTCCGAAGGTTGCTCGGAACTCTCCCTAATAAAAAAATAAGAAAAGAAAAAGGAAGATGGTTTTGTAGGGTGAACAAAATCCGTGGATTACTTTTTTACACAAGTGTTTTCCCCAGGTGGATAGAATCCCCTCAAGAATAGGTGATTCTGTAGAAGGAATTTATTTCACAATAAGATCAGGTACTTATATCTTCATTAAGATGGGAAATCTGGGGATAACTCTTTGGGTAACGCATGAAAAATCGCTTATCCCCGTGTTCCAAGTTATCCTTGTCCCGTTTGGACAGTGTTCGGGCGAATCTGGGAAGTTTGGCGCGAAAATCCCGGGCTTGCGTGTCAACTGGAAAACCATACAAACCATCCCGGAATAGCTAACGGTTTACTCAAGGGGTTTTCCACATGTCTGTCCCCATCATTCTGGCCTCTGGGTCGTCGATACGAGCGCAGCTTCTTGAGAATGCTGGCGTGCCCTTCACCGTGCAAACCGCGCGCGTGGACGAAGACACGGCTAAGCGGGCATTACTGGCCGAGGATGCAAGCCCGCGCGATATTGCGGACACTCTGGCCGAAATGAAAGCACGCAAAGTCAGTGACAAGACTCCGGGCGCGATGGTGCTGGGCTGTGATCAGGTGCTGGACTTTGACGGTCGGCTGCTGTCCAAGCCTGAAACGCCAGCGGATGCACTGGCGCAGCTCAGGGCGATGCGCGGTAAGCGGCATATGCTGTTGTCCGCCGCGGTGATCTATCAGGACGGGGAGCCCATCTGGCGACATGTGGGTCAGGTGCGATTGCGGATGCGGATGAGCTCGGACGCGTATCTGCGTAACTACGTTGATCGTAACTGGGACAGTATCCGGCACGCGGTCGGGGCATATAAATTGGAAGAAGAAGGCGTGCGTCTGTTCGCAACTATTGACGGAGACTATTTTAACGTCTTGGGTATGCCCCTATTGGAGCTATTGAATTTTCTGGCGGTCAAAGGGGTTATTGATCAATGAGTAAAGACCGTATTCCTCTGGCAGGCGTGATTGGGCACCCGGTTGCGCATTCAAAATCTCCAACGCTTCATGGGCATTGGTTAAAGTCCTACGGGCTGGCTGGGCACTATGTTCCGATGGATGTAGCCCCGGATGATCTTGAGGTTGTCCTGCGCAGTTTGCCCAAGGCCGGTTTTGTTGGGGCAAATGTGACAGTGCCCCATAAAGAAGCGGCCTTGCGATTGGCGGATGACGTATCGGATCGGGCAAGGAAGATCGGTGCCGCGAACACGCTGGTCTTTCGCGAAGACGGTACAATCCATGCCGACAATACCGACGGCTACGGATTTATGGAAAACCTACGCAGCGGGGCACCGGATTGGACGCCGGGCGACGGTCCGGCCGTGGTTTTTGGCGCTGGTGGAGCCGCACGCGCCGTCTTGCAAGCCTTGGTCGAGGCCGGAGTGCCTAAAATTATGCTGACCAACCGAACACGGGCCAGGGCGGACAAGCTGAAGGATGAATTCGGCCAAACCATTACTGTGGTCGATTGGGTGCAGGCCGGAAACGTGATTGAAGACGCCGAACTAGTGGTCAACACGACGTCACTCGGGATGCAGGGACAGCTTGAGCTGCGGGTTCCTCTGGATGGGTTGCAGCCGGGTGCTGTTGTCACCGATCTGGTTTACGCGCCGCTGAAAACGCACCTTTTGCAAACGGCCGAAGAAGCCGGATGCACGGTGGTGGATGGGCTGGGTATGCTGCTGCATCAGGCCGTTCCCGGATTTGAAAGCTGGTTCGGGGTAAGGCCCGAGGTGAATTTGGACCTGCGCGCGGCCGTTTTGTCATGAGTTTTGCACTGGGCCTGACCGGTTCGATCGGGATGGGAAAAAGCACGACGGCTCAGATGTTCGTCGACCAAGGCTGTGCGCTGTGGGATGCGGATGCTGCCGTACATAGACTCTATTCAAGGGGCGGAGCGGCTGTTGAGCCGATGCAGGCCGCTTTTCCAGACGTAATCGTCGATGGCGCGGTCAGCCGTGATGCGTTGAAACAGATCATTGCGCGGGACGTGTCCGCATTGAAACAGATCGAAGCGATCGTTCACCCACTGGTCGCGGCAGATCGCGCGGCATTTCGGCAAGATGCGACCGCGGATATTCTGGTTTTCGACATCCCCTTGCTGTTTGAAACCGGGGGCGATGCAGCAATGGATGCTGTCGCCTGTGTATCGATCCCGGCTGCTGAGCAAAAACGTCGTGTGATGGATCGCGGCACAATGACCGAGGCGCAGTTTGAACAGATCCGCGCCAAGCAGATGCCGAATGAAGAAAAATGCGCACGGTCGGATTTTGTGATCGTGGCAGACAGTCTGGACCATGCCCGCGCGCAGGTGCAGTATGTGGTCAAACAGATACGAACGGGGCTGGCAGATGCGTGAGATTGTACTTGATACCGAAACCACGGGGTTCGATCCCGAAAGCGGTGACCGGATCGTGGAAATCGGGGCGGTCGAACTGTGGAACCACGTGGCCACGGGCGAAACCTACCACGTCTATATCAACCCTGAACGCTCGATGCCCGAGGAAGCCTTTGGTGTGCACGGCATCGGGCCGGACCTGCTTGAGAACCCGCGCCCGCCGGAAAAGGGCGAGGTGACACTGAAGGACAAGCCGGTTTTCGCCAAGGTCGGTCAGGGATTTCGCGACTTCATCAAGGATTCACGGCTTGTGATCCACAACGCCTCGTTCGATATGAAATTCCTGAACGCGGAACTCAAATGGATGGGTCTGCCCCCGATCCCGATGGAGCAGGCGCTGGATACGCTGGCCATTGCGCGCAAACGGTTTCCCGGCTCGCCTGCATCATTGGATGCGTTGTGCCGCCGGTTCAATATCGACAACTCGAACCGAACGCTGCACGGGGCGCTGCTCGACTCTGAGATTCTGGCCGAGGTTTATCTGGAACTGATCGGGGGGCGACAGCCGGATTTCGGATTGTCGACTGCGGCGTCCTCATCTGCGGGCGGTGTTGAGGAATGGCGTCCGTCGGCCCGTCCAAACGCGCTTGCGTCCCGTATTACCGAGGACGAACGTGCCGCGCATGATGCTTTCGTGGAAAAACTGGGCGAAAACGCCTTGTGGACCCGCGCCTGAGAAATATCCTGGCGCGGGACCGGAACTTTAGGCTTCGGTTTTCTGGGCTTCGGCCTGACGGCGCATCAGCTCATTGCGGTACAAGCTGACAAAGTCGATATTGTCCAGATTTACCGGCGGGTAGCCGCCGTCGCGGGTCACATCGCTGACGATGCGGCGCAGGAACGGGAACAGCATCCGGGGGCATTCGATCATCAGGAACGGATGCAGCTGATCTTCGGCAACGCCTTCCACGTGGAACAGGCCGCAATAGTCCAGCTCACACAGGAATAGGATGTCTTCCAGACCTTTGGCCTTGGACTTGAGGTTCAGCTTGATCGACACTTCGTACTGATGCTCGGCCGGGCGCTTTTTCGCATCCAGATTGACCTGAACTGCGATCTCGGGCTGGACATCGCCCGATACGCCTTTTTGGGCCATCACGTTTTCAAAAGACAGGTCACGAATGAATTGTCCTAGAACGCGCATCTGGATTTGCGGGGCGGCCTGGGCCGCGGTGTTTTCTTTGGCGTCTTCGTCGGCCATGGATCTACTCCGAAAATAAAATTCGTCACTGCTTAACAAGTTGGGGCAGACACCTCAATGCAGGTCACGGCCCTTCGACCCATTTCGATGGTTTTGACGGGTCCTGACGTGGACGAACTTCGGTAAACTCGCCATCGATTACGTCATCCTGTTGAAATGGATCAGGCCCGGTGCGGAATTGAGCGCCCGTTCCCATCTGAAACTGCGTGATGGTAACTTTGGATTTGAGGTACCGGAACACAGCAACCCGAACGCCGGGAATTAGCAAAGCAAAACCAACGGCATCGGTGAAAAACCCCGGCGTCAGCAGCAATACGCCCGACAGCAGGATCATTGCGCCATGGGCCAGCGGCTCGGTCGGGTCATCCAATTCGGCAAAAGACCGCTGCAGGTTTTCCAGCGCCATGCGACCTTGTGTCCGAACCAAAACAGTGCCCAGAACGGCCGTGAGGACTACAATCGCCAGCGTGGGCCATAGGCCGATCAAACCGCCAACCTGAATGAACAGGGCGATCTCGATGATCGGGACCAATAAAAATGCCAGGAACAGGTACATTCGTGTTTTCCTTTACCGTGGTCCGGGCGGTGGACTTGCCCGGAACTGTCACCTACATAGTGGCATGAGGCTGCGTATACAAAGTCGTGGCCCGAAAAGAGGATGAAATGAACGAACCGATGATCCAGTTGCTGGTCCTGGCCGGAATTGCCGTTTTCCTGATCCTGCGCCTTAAAAGCGTGCTGGGTACGCGTGAGGGTTTTGAAAAGCCCCCGGTTCAGCAGCAACCAGAGGCGCACAAGTCGCGCCGTGACTTCGAGGTGATCGAAGGCGGCCCGGATCACGACATCACTGACCACGTCGCTGAAGACAGCGAGCAGGCGCAAACCCTGACCGCAATGAAGCGGGTTGAGCCCAGCTTTTCCGTCAGTGAGTTTGTGCAGGGCGCGCGCGGTGCCTACGAGATGATCGTCATGGGGTTTGAAAAGGGCAACCTGGATGAAATCCAACCCTTCCTGTCCGAAGAAGTGTTCGACACCTTTGTTTCCGTCGTTGCCGATCGGGAAGACAAGGGGCTGACCATCGAGGCCGAGTTTATTGGCGTGCGCGAGACATCCCTCGCAGATGTGAAGTTCGACAAGGATACGAACGAGGCTGAGATCACCATGAAGTTTGTCGGTGAGCTGACCTCGGTCGTGCGTGATCGCGGCGGCGATATCATCGAGGGCAACCCCAACACTGTCAAACGCCAGAAGGACAGCTGGACCTTTGCCCGCGTGATGGGCGCGGACGATCCGAACTGGCTGCTTGTCGCCACGGACGCATGATTGCTGCGCTTCGGTCGTTTTTGCTGGGGGCTGTGATGGCAACCTCTGCCAGCGCCGAAGCGACGCGTTCCATTCTGACTTTTGACGATCTTGATGGCTGGGCCGAGGATGACCACGGCGCAGCCCTATCGGTATTTCTGAACACATGCGGTGATCTGAACGACCCGGACTGGCGTGCGCTGTGTGGTGTGGCCCGAGCCTATGAACCCGATGCCGCCCGGTCGTTCTTTGAGCTGTTCTTCCGCCCTGTTCTGGTTGAAGACGGTAAGGATGCCTTGTTCACCGGCTATTTCGAGCCCGAATTGGACGGATCCCTGACCCGATCCGAGCGTTTCCGATACCCGATTTACAAGATGCCGCCAGAAGCACGCGCCGACGGTCCGTGGCTGAGCCGCCGGGAAATACTGACCGGCGACAGCATGACTGGCCGAGGTCTGGAGATTGCGTGGGTCGATGATCCGGTCGAACTGTTTTTTCTACAAATTCAGGGTTCTGGCCGCATTCGGTTGCCGGATGGCGGCGCAGTCCGCGTCGGGTATGGTGGGGCGAACGGCCACCCCTATAGGTCCATCGGGGCGGAACTGATCCGCCGCGGTGCGCTGGGGGCGCATCAGGTCAGCGCACAGATGATCCGAGCCTGGGTGCGCAAGAACCCCGAAGCGGGCGCGGAATTGCTGTTCCACAATCCGTCATATGTGTTCTTCCGCGAAGTGAACCGCGTCGCGCCAGAATTGGGTCCGCTGGGCGCAATGAACCGTTCCGTCACCACAATGCGCAGTATTGCAGCTGATCCGTCCTATACGCCTCTGGGCGCGCCGGTCTGGGTTGAGAAAGAAGGCAAGGCTCCGTTCCGCCGATTGATGATCGCGCAGGACATAGGCGCTGCCATCAAGGGCGCACAACGCGCGGACATCTTCTTTGGCACGGGGGATGAGGCCGGGGAAGCCGCCGGTCGATTGAAAGATCCCGGCCGGATGGTGCTGTTGCTGCCGATTCAACGCGCCTATGCGCTGTTGCCGGATGAGTTCTGATGTCGCGCCGTAAACTGACCCTGGAAGAGATTGAGCTGTGGCGCAAGGTGACCAATCAGGCCGAGCGCCTGCATCCCGAGATACCTCAGTCAGTGCACCCGACCACTTTACCCAAGCCCAAGCCAACCAAGACCCCCAAGGTACGGATTGAGAGGTTTGAGGTCGGGCAGAACGCCTTGGGCAAACCTGCGCGAAACGCGTTGAAGCCCACAGTGACCGAAAGCCTGCGCGCGACGCCGGTTCAGATGGATACAAAGGCGTTCGGCCGCATGAAACGGGGCAAGCTGAAGCCCGAAGGCAAGCTGGACCTGCACGGGATGCGCGTAGATACCGCGCACCCGGCATTGATCCGATTCATCCTATCGGCGCAGGCATCAGGCAAGCGTCTGGTTCTGGTCGTGACCGGAAAGGGCAAGGATCGTGATGAACCCGGCCCCATTCCCACTCCGCGCGGTGTGTTGCGCAATCAAGTGCCGCAATGGTTGTCCCTGCCACCCTTGGCGCAGGCTGTTCTGCAAGTGACACCTGCCCATATCAGCCATGGCGGTGACGGGGCTTATTACGTGTATTTGCGCCGCATTCGCTAAAGCGTCTGAACGGCTCTGGCTATGCCGATGCGCGTAAGGACGCAGACCAGAACGAAAAAGCCTCCGATCCACAGGAACTGGATGTCCAGCGGCATCCCCAGATCAATCAACAAGCCGGTCAATCCCGGCCCGATGGCCGACCCCAGAACCATGACTGCTGTTGCCATGGCTTTGATCGCGCCGATATGCCGGGTGCCGTAGAACTCGGCCCAGAACGCGCTGGGCAAGGTGCTGTTGGCACCAACCGTCAGCGCCAGAAACATCAGGGCCAGCGTTGCCCCTCCGATCGACGACGTCAGCCCCACGATCCCAAACCCAACGGCCATCGGCAGTTGATAAAATGGCATGATCCTAGCCGTGCCCCATCTATCCAGTGCCCAACCCGCCGCAAACATCGACAGCAGGGAGACGCTGGTAAAAATCGGAAACAGGGCAACCAACTCGATATGCTGCCAACCCTTGGAGCCCGCCAAATGGACCTGATGAAAGAAAAAGGCGGTGATAAAAGCAGATGGACCCAGCAAGGCCGGTGCCATGAACCAGAACAGCGGATGAAAGATCGCTTCTTTCCGGGTCCAATGGTGGCCGTCCATGCCCGTAGCCGAATATTCGCTGGACAGGCTTTGCGGGGTTCTTTCCTGACGGAGCAGGCGCAACAGGATTGGGATGCCCAAAAGGGTGACACCGGCAGCAATCACCCAAAGCCAACGCCAATCCAGCAAGGCCATAGCAGCCACGAAAGTGACTGGCAGCAATGCTTCGCCCACCGAGAATCCAACCGACGCGATCGCCAGTGCCTTGCCCCGCGTGGCGGTGAACCACCTCGCCATGGCCACCAGCGCCAGATGGGTGCTCATCCCCTGCCCAAAAAGCCGCAACAGAAATACCACGACAGGCAGCAGAACAAGCCAAGTGTTCATTGCCATCGCCACGGTTGCCAGTGCCAGACCTGCCAGAACCGCTGGGCCTAGAACCCTAACTCGAAAGATGTCGGTTAGTCCCCCGGCCCAGATCATCACGACAGCCGATACGGTGGTGCCCAGCGAATACAGTCCGCCCCACGCGCCATGGCTAAGGCCAAAGGCGGCGCGAATTTCCCCGGAAAAGATCGAAATGAAAAAGGTCTGCCCAAAGCTGGACATGAAGGTCAGCAAGACCCCAGCACCCAACCATGTCGCGTTGTTCCGAAGGTATTGGCCCAAACGGAACCCAGTCACGGAGAGCTGACCCGCGCCTGCCCCGTTTCGCTCAGTACGATTTCAGTTGCCCCTGACGGGTTCCGAATGCTGGTCGGTGCGATTATGTCAAATCCACGCCCATCCGGGTCGAACGTGCTGCTGACCCTGCGGGCGGAATTGATAATGGCCAAAAGCGCGGGCGACGTCGCAGCGACGAAATGCGAGGACTCGGCATCCCGGTTGAAGGCCGTCGTGTCCAGAATGTTGATCTTGTAGTCGGCCAACGCCTCAGCAGAGTCGATATTGCCAAGGCGCTTACCCTCTTCAACACCGCGCAGCCGGGCCGAGATGTTCAGCAGCTTGTCTTTCTGCGACACCATAACGATGAAAGGGTCGGGCGGCGTTTTGATCGTATCCATTTGTGACCGGAACAAATCAATATCCAGGTCAGGGGCGATCAGGACAACACCTTCGATGTTCTTGCTGGACCATCCGGGTTCTCGCAATTCGGCTTGTCGCATCATCTCCATCGTCAGGGCCGTTCCCATCGAGTGCGCCACGAGCACGACGCGCCTTATGCCCATCGCCTTTAACTGTCGAACAGTCTGTTCCAGCCCATCGCGGGCAAAAAGCATACTGTCCAGATCATAGGCATACCCGGCACCCTTGGCTTGGCTGGGCCAGGAATACACCATGATGGCGCCGGGAATGTTGACGTCGCGGCTGAGCTGCGCCGCGCGGAACGTGGTCTCGAACTGGGTCGTGTTGTAGCCGTGAATAAAGATGGAAACTTCATCTTTACCCCCCAATCGCGCTTTCATCTCACTCGGCCCTTTCAACTCGTCCACACTGGCCATGACGAACTGCTTTTCGGGGTCGGGATTGGAATAGGAAAAATCAAGCGTACCGGGCGTGTGATTGGGTGGAATCGACACCGTCATTTCCAGATATTGCAACGTCTCACCCCGCTTAAATCCGTAGGAGCCGTCGGGCTCTCTCGCTCGAGTCGTTGTCGCAAATACGGTTTCGGGACTTCCTACAGACAGCGCGGTTGGCACCGTTTCGGATATCGTTCGGTCAACACAAGCGGTCAGGGGCACCGCCAACAGGAAAATGAAAAAATAGCGCAGCACAGGGTTGGCCCTCGGGACAATATGCGCCCACGCTATCGGATTTTTGTCTAAGGTCCAGCGGTGCCGCACAGAAATTCCGGCGGAATCCGGCTGCACATATTACAAGACGTAACGGCTGAGGTCTGTGGACTTGGTCAGTTCGCCCAGATTGTCATCGACGAATTGCGCGTTGACCGTGATCTCGGCCCCTGCCTGATCTGGGGCAGTGAAGGAGAGTTCCTCGAACACGCGCTCCATCACCGTGTAAAGCCGCCGCGCACCGATGTTTTCGACGCTTTGGTTTACGTCCGCTGCGATTTTGGCCAAGGCTGCGATGCCATCTTCGGTGAAGCTGACAGTTACTTCTTCAGTGCCCATCAGGGCGGTATATTGGCGGGTCAGGGCGTTGTCCGTCTCGGTCAGGATTCGTACAAAATCCTCCTCGGTCAGTGCGCGCAGTTCAACCCGGATCGGTAGACGGCCCTGCAATTCGGGCAACAGGTCCGAGGGTTTGGCGATGTGGAACGCGCCCGAGGCTATGAACAGGATGTGGTCGGTTTTCACCGGGCCATGTTTGGTGCTGACAGTCGTGCCCTCGATCAGGGGCAGCAGGTCGCGCTGCACCCCTTCCCGACTGACATCGCCACCGCGCGCATCAGATCGCGCGCAGACCTTGTCGATCTCATCCAGAAACACGATCCCGTTCTGTTCAACCGATTCCAAAGCCACGCGGTTGACGGTTTCATCATCCAGCAGCTTGTCGGCCTCTTCCCCGATCAGCGCGTCATAGCTTTCGGCGACAGTCATCTTCTTCTTGACCGTGCGTCCGCCGAACGCCTTTCCGAAGATGTCGCCCAGGTTCATCATCCCCATCTGGCTGCCGGGTTGACCGGGAATGTCGAACATCGGCATCGGGTTCGAGCTGTCGGACAACTCCAGCTCGATCACCGTATCGTCCAGATCGCCCGCTTTCAGTTTCTTGCGGAACATCTCACGCGTGCCTTCGCGTGCGTCAGAGCCTGCGATGGCTTCGATCACGCGATCTTCGGCGGCTTGATAGGCGCGCGCTTTCACATCCTCGCGCATATACTCGCGGGTCTGGATAATCGCGGCATCCGCCAGATCACGCACGATCTGTTCCACGTCGCGCCCCACATAGCCGACCTCGGTGAACTTGGTGGCCTCGACCTTGATGAACGGCGCACGGGCGAGTTTTGCCAGTCGGCGGCTGATCTCGGTCTTGCCAACCCCGGTCGGGCCGATCATCAGGATGTTCTTGGGGTAGACCTCATCGCGGATGTCATCCGCCAGTTGTTTGCGCCGCCAGCGGTTGCGCAATGCCACGGCGACCGCGCGTTTGGCGTCTTTTTGCCCGATGATAAAACGATCCAGTTCCGAGACAATCTCGCGCGGGGTCAGGTCAGTCACGGGGGCGGTCCTTTCGGTCGGCGTGGGTCAGATGCGGCTTAGGTAGTCACCGCGTGGGCGAAAACAACCAAGCTACTTTCATTGGCAGCGTTGGTTAACAACCGTCCATCCGGTTTGCAAATGCTTTCCATAGGTGAAACGCGCGCCCTCTGATACAGTGATTTCAAGGCGTTGAGGGTCAGGAGCGCGGATATGACGAAAATTGCGAAGATCACTCTGTTGTTCGTTGTGTTTGTTGACCTGATTGGACAAGGGCTTGTCTTTCCCATCATCAACTCGCTGATCATGGAGACGAAATCCGGATTCCTACCTGAGAATACGCCGATGGGACGGCGGCATTTCTACTATGGGCTTGTGATCGGCTGCTTCTTTTTGTCGTGGTTTCTTGGCGTGGTTTACGTGTCCAAGGTTTCGGACTCGATCGGACGCAAGAATGCGCTGCTGGTCTGTCTGGGAGGGGCGCTGGCCGGCTATGCGATCACCATAGCGGCGCTGTATATGAACAGCCTGCTGCTGTTGATCCTTGGACGTTCGATCACTGGGTTTACTGCCGGGAACCAGCCTATCGCACAGGCAGCCATGATTGACGGCAGTACCGATGCGGCCGACCGCGACCGAAATATGGGATATATCGTGACCGGCGTCAGTTTCGGACTTGTCGGCGGGCCGATAATTGGCGCGGTCCTGTCCGACGCCGCCCTGCTGGGCAGCATAGCCACACTGAAAACGCCATTCTACGGCGCGTTCGTTCTGGTTCTGATCGCCATTTTCCTGGTCCTGATTTTCTTCAAGGACACACGAACCGAACGCGCTGCCTTTGTCTTTCGCCCGCGCGATGTTACCGACAGCCTGATCGCGGTGAAGGGTCACCCGACGGTTTTGAAAATCCTGCCCGTCTATTCGTTCTTTATGATAGCCAACGTCACGTTTTATGTATTCGTTGACAATTTCCTGACCAGCAAGTTCGGCTATGGCGTGATCGGAGGCAGCGTGGCGATGGTGGTCATAGGCGTGGCGCTTGCGTTTTCCAGCACCTTCCTTGTCAAACCCGCGCAGGAAAGGTTTAGCAAGCACAAGATCATCTATGCGTCGCTGATCGTTATGGTGATGTGCGGCTTTGCCTTCGCCTTCAGCCCCAGCGGAGTGTTCAGCTATGTCCCGGTCTTTTTCTTCTATTTCCTGTTCGGCGTGGCCTACCCGACCCTTCTGGGCCTTTTTTCGTCCAGCGTCAGCGAGGCAGATCAGGGCTGGGTCATGGGCGTGACCACAGCCGTCTTTTGTTTGGCCGGAGGCGTCATGTCCCTGATCGGTGGCGGGCTGATGAGCATCGACATCCGGGTGCCATACTACATCGTGATCGCTGCCGCGATATGCGGCCTGATTGGAATGCACCGGCGCTGGAAGGGAAAAGAGATCAAGGCGCTACTGGCCTGAGATTTCCTCAACCGTCAGGTTGCCATTGGTATAAACGCAGATATCGGCGGCAATCGCCATTGCCTCACGCGCCACCGTTTCGGCGGGTTTGTCGCCGTCCATCATCGCGCGCGCAGCCGCCAGTGCGAAATTGCCGCCCGAACCGATGGCGGCCACGTTATGTTCGGGCTCCAGCACATCCCCTGCCCCGGTGATCACCAGTAGATCATTGCCGTCGGTGACGATCAGCATCGCCTCGAGCTTTTGCAGGTACTTGTCGGTGCGCCAGTCCTTGGCCAGTTCTACCGAGGCCCGGGCAAGCTGGCCGGGTGTGGCCTCCAGCTTGGCCTCCAGCCGCTCTAGCAGAGTGAACGCGTCTGCGGTTGATCCGGCAAAGCCTGCAACAACCTCGAACCCGCCCGGAGACAGGCGACGAACCTTGCGGGCGGTGCCTTTGATGACCGTCTGACCGAGACTCACCTGCCCGTCCCCGGCGATCACCACCTGGCCGCCTTTCTTGACGCCAATAATCGTTGTGCCGTGCCAACCGGGAAAATCGCTGTCTGCCATGAAAGCCTCCGTTTTTTCTTGCACCCTATATGGGCCGGACCCATCCACAGCGCAACAGTTCACAAATCGCCCAAAAGATATGCAAGAAATGCAATTCGGGGTTACCGGACTAGCAATTGTGAGACTCAGCCAATGCTCCTACATGAGCCTCACAACCGACAAGAGGTCGGCTGTTTCAGTTACAAGGAAATGCGCAAATGGCAACTACTGCAAATATCCATGCGCCGCTCGGAGCAGCTACCATCCTGCATGTAGTGGACGCGTTCTTCGGAACATTTGAAAAAGCAACTGCGTGGAATGAATCCCGCAAAACTCGCAAGGCCCTGTCGGTCCTCAGCGACGCTCAACTGGACGACATCGGCCTGAGCCGCGCGGATATCAGAAACATCTGATCCGCGAGACATTCGACAGTTAAGATGAGCCGCTCAGATCTGGGCGGCTTTTTCTTTGTCAGGACAGTTTAAAAAGCCCATCCATATCGGGAAGAAATGCCTCGACCGCAGCAGTTGCGATGACGTGGCGCTTGCCGTCCTCGGGGTCCTCTACATCCAGTCCTCCGGTGACCGCCCGTACTTCGGCGCGACCGCGTGGAAGATCGCCTGCGACAAGTTCGCAATCCACGGCGTCTGGCTGTTGAACCCCTATTGTTACCCGCACACGCATCTGATGGTGGTCTACGCCCAGCTTGGAAAACAACGTGATCGACGAATGATGCAGCGCGTCCTGCACGGCCCGTCGCGCAGCTTTGGTATAGTCTTGTCCGTACAGATCGTTGCCGGTTCCCATTTCCAGAATGATGCGTTTTTCCATTACAGTTCGGCCTCCATGCCGAACGACACGATGATCGCCGCATTTGCAATTACCGTGTGGCCGCCGGTTTCCGGTTTCTTTATGTCCAACCCGCCCCGAGTCACGCGGATGTTTGGTTGGCCATATGGAAACACCGCCATCAGCGCTTCGGTGTCGACCTTTTCTGGGCGGGCAACCCCGATTTCGGCGTCGATAATCATGGCCTCTTTGGGAAAGCCGAACAGCTCTGCCATGTTGACCGAGTTGTGCCACAGCGCGTCTTTGATGGCCCGCAAAGCGGCCTCGGTATAGTCTTCGCGGCGCAGCGAGGTGCCCATGCCAAACTCAACAAGAACGCGTGTTTTCGCCATGTGATCCTCCGGCATGAAAAAGGCGCCCCGGATGAGGCGCCCCTGATTTTTGCGTATCCAAACGGATCAGATGGATTCGTCAATCCAGCTTTGCAGGGCGGCCTTCGGCGCGGCGCCTGCACGGTTCGAGACAACCTGACCGTCCTTGAAGATAAACAGCGCAGGAATACCGCGCACGCCCATCGCGGCAGCGGCGTTAGGGTTGCTGTCCACGTCAACCTTGGCGATCTTGACCTTGTCACCATACTCAACCGCCAGCTCTTCCAGGGCGGGACCGATTTGTTTACAGGGGCCACACCACTCGGCCCAGAAATCGACAACAACGGGGATGTCGGAATTCTTGACTTCGGCGTCAAAGGTATCGTCGGTTACGGCTACGGTCGACATATTCTGTCTCCTGAATGGGGAATGCTTGGTCACTGAAACTAGGTGCGGGGTTTTCCAAGGTCAAGGCATCGACGCACGCGTCAGCGCATCCGTCACCAGATCGTGTGGCAACCACATCAACTGAGCCGTGCGGGTCCACAGGATCGCAGTTTTGATGTCGCGGTCGGGGTAAATCTGTGACAGCGCACAGGAATACGCACCCATCTGTCGCAGCAGGCCGTCAGGACACGCGGCTGCGGTGTCCGGCACAATCATATTCGATTTGAAATCAATGACCTGAACGTCTTTGTCCGTTACGATCAACCGGTCGATGACCCCGTGCATCCGACGCCCGTTCAAATCGGCGGATACCGGAACTTCGGCCAGAGAGTCTGGGCCGAATATGTCCTGCAGATGGTCTGCGGACAGTACGGTCTGCGCCTCGGAAAACAGCGCATCGCGTTCCGAATCCTGCATATCGGGAAGAACCCTTGCGCAAAGCTGCGGCCAGAATTCGGACGCAACCGAAGGCAAGTGCTCGAGAAGAAGGTGCAGCCGGGTTCCGCGCAGCTTTGCGGCCTCCTCATCCTGCCCACTGTCGCCCGGCAAGGCTTTCGCGCCACCCAGATCCGATGGGCTGAGCGTTTCGGTTTCTGGCTCGGGCGTGGCTGCCTCAGCCAGAAACGCTTGCGGAAGGTCTACACGCTCGATCGTTGGTTCTGCATGTTCGATCAGAGGCGGGTCAAGCCATTCACCATGCGACAGCCTTAGCGTTTCTGAACCCGGCTCTGAAGTGGCACCTGCCCGTTCCATCGCGGCCTGAACCATCTGGTACCAGCTTGACCCATCCTTGCCGACATCCCCGGCTGCGGCCACGATCAACCACTTTTCGGCCCGTGTTAGAGCCACATAGAGCAATCTCAACCGCTCGTTTTCTTCCCGTTCGCGCGCCTTTTGGCGGGCGCTGGCAATCAAGGCCGGTGAACCATCTGCCGGGACTTTCCACAAGGGTATCCCCTCTGCCACCATGATTTCGGCATCACGTGGGGCTTGCCGTTTACCCGTATCGGGCAGGATTACGATTGGCGCTTCCAGCCCCTTTGATCCATGCACTGTCATGACCCGGATCATGTTGCCGACACCGCTCATCTGTCGCTTGATCTCAAGGTCATCGGTCTGCATCCACACCAGAAACCCGGTCAGGCTGGGAATATCGGTGCGCTCGTATGCAAGCGCCTGCGACAACAGCGCGTTGATGCCGTCTTCGGCTTCTGCCCCCAACCGTCCAAGCAGTTTGCGTCGCCCGTCATGGCGGGTCAGGATACGTTCGATCAGGTCGTAAGGGCGCAGAAAGTCGATCTGCCCGCGCAAGTCGTTCAATACGGCAAGCGTGTCGGGAAACTCATCGGCGCGGCGGCGCAGCGCGGCCCAAAGAAACGGATCTTTTCGGCGATGGGCCAGATCGAAAAGCTGCTGTTCAGTCCATCCCAGCAACGGGGATTTGAGCACTGTCGCCAACGAAAGGCTGTCTTCCGGCGTTGCCAGAAAGCTGAGCAGCGCGGCCAGGTCCTTAACCGCCAGTTCCGCGCCGACTTTCAGCCGGTCTGCCCCGGCGATTGGCAGGTCAGCGGCTTTGCACGCCCGAATGATTTCAGCGAACAGGTCCGAGCGACGCTGAACCAGGATCAGGAAATCCCCCGGTTGCACCTTGCGTCGTACAAACTCTCCCGGCGTTTCGCTATCATCGGGAATGGTTTCGCCGCGCTCGATCATCGCCTTGATCGACTCTGCCACCTGTTGGGCCAGAATAACGGTGTGATGCCGCGCGCCGGGCCGGTCCACAGGGTCGGTCCAGTCACCGTCTTCGTCTTCCTCGACCTTTTCAACCACGGGCCACAGATCAACCCGCCCCGGAAGATCGGCTTTGAACGCACGGTGAAGGCTTTCTTTGTGGAACCCTGCCTCTACTTGGTTTTCAAACAGAATATCCACCAGGGACAGGATCGCGCTGGAGGACCGAAACGAGTATTCAAGCGTGGAATCCCACAATTTAGAGCCTGATTCCGCCAACTTCCGCCCGAATTCAAGCTGCATCCGGTCAAAGGCTTGCGGGTCGGCGCCCTGAAAGGAATAGATCGACTGTTTCTTGTCGCCGACCACGAAAATCGTCCGCTCAACCCCCGATCGGGCGCCCTCTCCGCTGGTGAATTCCTGGGCCAGCTTCTCGATCACGTCCCATTGGTCGGGGCTTGTGTCTTGCGCTTCGTCCACAAGGATATGGTCGATACCTCCATCCAGTCGATACAACACCCATTCCGCGACGGCCGGATCGTTCAGAACTTGGCGCGCACGCAGGATCAGGTCGTCAAAGTCCAGCCACCCCCGTATCTGTTTGCGCCGTTCGTATTCCGGTAGGAAAGCCGCTGCAAACCCATGCAGTACATGTGTTTTACGCGCGGCCGTCAAAGCCAGCCGTTGTTCCCGGGCTGCCTCAACCCGCAACATGAAGGCTTCGAGTTGCGACATTCGGTCTGCCAGAGCCCCTTCACGCAGCGCTTTGGTCGGAAAGTTGTTGATTTTGGCTGAAAACGGTTCCTTCGCCGACTTTCCGGTTAGGAAGACCCCTTCCAAAGTTGGCAGGATGCTGGTTCGGGGCTCGGTGAATCCGGCCAGCTTTGCTGCGGCCTTCGCGTTGTTTCCACCGCTTTCGAGCATGGCGGGCAGGATCGAGCGGATCAGATCAACCTCGCCGCCCAGAAAAACGCGGGACAGCAACGTCTCTTCGTCAAACCCTTCGGGAAGGTCGAATTGCCGTTGAATCTCGTCCCAATTCAGGGGCTTCGCAAACAGGTTTCGCTTTTGCGTTATTGCGGCCGTCAGCTTTTCAAATCCGGTATCCGTCACGAACCGGGCCACATCTTCGATCAGCGCGGCTTGCGGCCCCTCTGCAAAATCTTCGACAATTTCTTCGCGCAGCAGCGCGGCGGCGCGGTCTTCCATTTCGGAAAATTGCGGGCTGACGCCAGCCTCAAGCGGAAAGCGGCGCAAGAGAGACGCGCAGAACGAGTGGATTGTCTGTATTTTCAACCCACCGGGCGTTTCGATGGCGCGCGCAAACAGCGTGCGAGCCTGCGCCAGCCGGTCGGGGTCGATGACACCCGGAACGCCCAGATCGGTCAATTGCGCCAGTAGCCGGTCATCGTGCAGCATCGCCCACTCACCCAGTCGTTTGAACAGGCGGTTTTGCATCTCGCTGGCGGCGGCTTTTGTGTAGGTCAGGCACAAAATGTGCTGCGGCTGAATACCGTCCAGCAACAATCGCGCCACCCGGTCGGTCAGCACCCTGGTTTTGCCCGAACCGGCATTTGCCGCCAACCAAGTTGAGGCTTCGGGTCGCGCGGCCTGCACCTGACGTTCGGTCGCGTCGTTTCGCGGGCTCATTTCAGATCCTCGGGCTTTGCTTCGTGCGTCCGGTCCCACTCGCCAAATCGAGCGAGGTGATCGTAGTCGCCAATGTCGGTGTCCTTATGCAGCATACGGCGCGAAGAATAGCCTTGTTCAGGCTCTAAATAGGCTGAAATCAGCTCTTTCAGCTCAGCCAGAACTTTGTCGGGCGGTTCCTTGCCAAGTGGCGCGGGAACTTCCTTATAAGCCCCTCCCATACCGACAAAGATGGCTTCTGCCACTGGCAGTGGGTCAATCCCCTCAATCCCGCCCTGCTCGGCCATTGCAGCTTCGATCAGCAATTGTTTGTCAAACTTGGCTTGCTGGCTTTCGCTAGGCGGAGTGCCGGTTTTGTAGTCGACCAGTCGCAGCGCACCCCTGCTGTTTAGGTCGATACGATCAGCGCGACCCGAAATCGTAAAGTCCAGAGGCGACAGTACCAGTTTCATCGCGGCCTCAAACGCCACGGGGCCACCATCGCCGTGCCGTGAGGCCTCAGCTTTCAAAAAGTCATCAGCAATCCGTTCAAGTCGCGCCAGCCAGAGCTTGCGGGCTGTCGGCCATGCAACATGCTGTTCCAGCAGGCTTTCGGCGCGTTTCAAAAAGTTGTCACGCGACAGAAGCGCCGAGTCCAGCAAGCTGTCCTTGACGAAATGCTCGAGGATCTCATGGATCACGATCCCGCGCAGCAACGCGTCCGGTGCCTGCACCAGAGGGTCCAGAGGCTTTAGGCGCAGCACGTGTTTGGCATAGATCGCGTATGGATCGCGGATCAGGCGCTTGATTTCCGTAACGCTCAGACGGCGTGGGCGCGACGCAACGGGCGGGCGCGGCGATGGTCGTGGGGCAGCTTTGATATGCGGGGCGGTTTCAAGCTGCTCGGACCAGCGCAGCCATTGCCGACCACGGGAACGCATGCCTGACAACGCGTCGCGACCACCTTGATCTGGCAGACCCTGCAACAAGTTTGTCAGCCGGTTCAGCCAGCGCGAAGGCACTGTTTCGGCGTCATCGGACCGGATCGCGCGCGTCAGCCAGACCTCGGGCGCGCCAATAGCCTGTTGAAAGTCATGCGCCGACAAGCCGATCCGCCGTTCCGGTAGCAAAAGCCCCGCTTTGTCGCGCATCTGGCGGTTCAGCCACGGGTCGGGTGCGGCCGCTTCCGGCCAGCTACCTTCGTTCAGGCCGCCGAGAATCAGCAGATCGGCCCCTTGTACGCGGGCCTCAAGCGTTCCCCAGATCATGATATGTGGATGTGGCGCGTCCCGATCGCGCACTTCTTCTCCGGCCAGCAAAGCCCCTAGCAAGTCCGTGAAGTCATGTGCGTCCATTGACCCACCATGGTGTGCCTCGGACTCGAGCGAGGTGAGAACGGATTGCGCCTTTTGACCCGCGTTTTTGTCCCAAAGCGTTCCGGTGTCGCCCGCACTGCCGGCTGAGATAGCTTCGGCCAACGTTCGCAGACGGGCAACCCAATCCGACAGGGGCAATTCGGTCGAGACCTCTTGGTCGCAGAAATGCCGCGCGAGCCATTGCATCCAGTCACCCGGAACCTCTTTGCGGATGGCGAAAGCGGTCAGGCTGGAGCTGTCTGGAAACGGAGGACCGTGACGCCGCAGGTCCAACTCAAGGTCACGGGTGTGCAAAAGATGCTCACCCCGACCCCCGCCATCGTGACAGAGGGGGTGCTTCAGCAACGTCAGCAGAGCTTCACCATCCAACCGTCGTGTGAACAGGTTGGCAACGTGCCGCAAAAAACGTCCGGGCGGAGAAAGTTGCAGGGGCAGGCCGGCGCTGTCATCGGGCAGGATGTTCCACCGATCCAGCGCGGCACTGACTTGACGTGTCAGCATCCTGTCCGGGGTTATCAGGGCAGCGGTCTGACCGGTCTCGGCGGCCTGACGCAAACGCAGGGCAATGGCCAGCGCCTCGGCGCGAGGAGATTGGGCTTCGACCAGTGTCAGGTCGTTTGTCGAACGGTCCAGATCCCTCAGCATTGGGCCTTCGGACATCCAGGCATCCGTGATCGGCGCTGGGCGTAATGCCAATGAAACCAGACGGTTACGGGCGGGCGAGGGGGGCGCGTCCGGTGTCCAGGGTTCAATCTGATTTGGTTTCACCCCAAGTTGGGTCATCAGCTTTCGGAACCTGTATTGCGGGTGATCTTCCGACGTCAGCGCATCATCAAGATCGGTCCAGACACGCTCGGGCTGGTCAAAATCAAACCCCGGCAGGATCAAGGCGCCTTGCGGCAATCGCGCGACGGCTTCCATCAGCATTAGGGTTGTCCCCCGAGAACCCGTAGACCCTGCAAGAAGCACAGGGTGACGCGGTGGATCATCTTGCCAGCGCTGGATCAGGTTCTCTACCACGCGACGCTGCCGGGTCTGAGCGTCCAGCGCATCGCCACCGGGATTGATAAAGCTATCTGCAATTCCGATAAATGCCTGCGCCCGCGCCCAATGACCTGAAAGGTCGCTGACGTCCAGTTTTCGGATCGCATCGGGCGATACGCCCTCACCCTGCATCTCGTCTATGAGCGCGGCTAAACTGTCAGAAAGGTCAAACAAGGACGACCGCGCGGCCAGATCGGGCTGTTGGTCCAAGAGCTTGGAAACCAGTTGTGTCAGCTCCAGCCTGCGTCGGAGGGGCGGGATGGCTGGTGGGACACTGGCAAGATCGACGCTTTCACCCAGATCAGTCACCAGCGAAAGCCGAGGCAACAGGCAAGCCGGGCCTTGATCGAACAGGCTGCGTACCCGGCGGGCCATGCGTCGGGTGTTGACCACAAGCTGAACCCGGGCCAGCGCTTCGGGCGGCTGATCCGCGCACCGGGTTTTTAGCCCCTGAACCAGCGCTTTGGGAAAGTCCGTGCCCGGTGGGACGGCAAAGACTCGGGGCTGGTCAACAGGCTTAAACATCGGCCAAAAGCCCCTCGGCCAGTGCGATCCCTTCCGGGTGACCTACATCACACCAGCGACCAGGATACGAAAGCGAAAACAGACGGTTCTGCTGATGCATCCGGTCCCAGAGCAGGTTCAGTGAAAATGACTTCTGAGGGAATTCTTTCAACCTTTCGGTCTTGGTGATCTGTACGCCGCCATAAATCAAACCGGGGCCGCGGGTGATCCGGCCTGTAGCGTCGGCGGTGAAATCGCCTGTCCCGCTGTAGCCGATCGTCTGGGCAACGGGCACGCACATCAGAAGGGCATCCATTCGCTCGGGATCCCACGCATTGCGCAGCAGCTTCAGCGGGTTCGGACCAGACCAGATCGCGTCTGAATTCAGGGTGAAAACCGGCTCAGACCCCAGCAAGGGCAAAGCGGCGCGCAATCCGCCCCCGGTGTCTAGAATGTCCGGCTGTTCCAGCGACAACTGCACATCTTTCGGGGTCAGATGCGCCTCAAGTTGATCCGGCAGATAGTGAAGGTTAGCGACAACCCGCTTTGGGTGCATTTCGTCCACAAGATCAAGCGCGTGGTCGATTAAGGCCCGGCCCGAAACTTTAATGAGCGGCTTGGGCGTGTTTTTGGTCAACGCGCCCATACGTGTGCCGAACCCTGCTGCGAACAGCATGACGGCATCAGGAGATCGAGTCATACCTGTCTGAGCCTTTCCAGAGCTTCGGGTGTCGGTGCGGGCAGGGCGTCGCGCAAAAGATCTGCAACCGTCACCAGGGCGGGATGTTCGAGATCCCGCATCAGGTGGGCCCAGGTCGCGGGGATCAGGTCTATATATTGCGGCTTTCCGAACTCGGTCGCCAAACGCGCGAATACTCCGAGTATCCGAAGGTTCCGCTGTGCACCTAGAACGGCGTAAGCCGTACGGAAGTCATGATCGTTGACCCCTGTTGCCGCGATGTATCGGTCGACCATCCGCATCTCGGTGCCCGGTGCCACGTCGCGGCGGACGTCCTGCAACAGCGATACAAGATCATATGCGGGATGTCCCAGCATCGCTGTTTGAAAGTCCAGAAGGCCCACGCGCTGCACGCCGTTACGTTCCGGCAGCCAGATCAGGTTTTCGGCATGGTAGTCACGCTGAACAACGACCTTCTGCCCAGATGCCTCACTGTGCAGGATGTCCGAGAACCGATGCTCGAACCGATCCCGTGCGTCTTCGTCATAACTGCCCTGAACGGCCTGCGCGTATTTTGTGAACGAGAGCGCGGCCAGCTCGGTCATCAACGATGGACCATAAGATGGCAGCGACAGGGTAGGCGCATCATGTAGCGTGATCAGAACGTCTGTTGCCGCTTCGTACAGTTCACGTTCCTTCTGCGGATATTGCCGAAGAACGCGCGCGAACAGATCATCGCCCAAATCTTCAAGTAACAAGAACCCGTACTCTGTGTCTTCGGCATAGATTTCGGGTGCGCTCAGGCCAATGGACCGCAGGTATTCGGCCATGCGGACAAATGCCTCAACAGGTTCGGCCTGGCCCGGAGGGGAATCCATCAGAACGGCGGTTTTGCCGGTTTTCGGGTCGGTCAGACGCTCGTATCGGCGGTTCGAGGCATCCCCGGCCAGAGGCGCACGCTGCGCGTCGGCCCAAGGCGTCTGTGCGATCAGGGCTTCGGCCAGAACAGCACGGTTGGTCATGAGCAGGACTCCAGCCTTTGGGCCCATTTTGGGTCCGACCACGATAGGGTCAGTATTCGTTTTTCCATTGTGTCAGGGTCTGTTTCAAACGTCATTGTGAGGGCGGTATCAGGTCGAAGCGGACCCAGCTTTTCCGGCCATTCTATCAGGCAGATCGACGAGTCCAACGCCTCGGTCAGGCCAAGCTCCTCTACTTCTTCCACGGCGCTCAGACGGTACAGGTCGCAATGCCAGATCTCTGTGGACTCGGTGTCGTAAACCTGCACCAGCGTAAACGTCGGAGAGGGCACATCCTCGGGGGTGGTCAACAGTGACTGGATCAGACCGCGCGCGAAATGGGTTTTGCCGCTGCCGATCTCACCTTCAAGCAACAGGGTGTCTCCGGGCAGCAAAGTTGAACCTAACCGAGTGGCAAACCCGGTTGTTTCTTCTGGGGAATTCAGGGCAATCGTCAGCGGTGTCGTCGTCATGGCGCCACAATGGCCCTGTGTCCGGTTGGCCGCAACCCGGTTCAGGCGCTGATCTGCCGTATCTCTGCCGGTTGCAGGGCGTCTGCGTCCGAGGAAAAGCGTATAATTGTGGCACCGTTTTGCAGCGGGCTGATCATGCAAGTCAGATGCGTGCCGTTGCGCATTTGCAAAGTGCCATTCCATTCGACGCGGTTTTCGCGCATTTCAACGAAATCGCGAATTTCACCCAAGATAGGCGTCGCCGTGCACTGTGTCTGCCAGCCTCGCGTCACTTCGAGCACGGTGTCCGAGTCAAACCCCACGTCAGATGGTTCGCCCCAAAGCTGTTGGTAAGCGAAATTGGTGAATGCCAGCGTGCCATCATCGCCAAAAACGGCGATGGCGTCGGCCAGTTTATCCAGAATCGATTGCATCAGGTCCATCTCTGAGCGGAACCGCCGAGTCAGCGTGATCTCGGCCGTGATGTCCTCGAACAAAAAGGCCACTGCGCCGTCTGGGTGCGGACGCCCGCTGACCGAATAGACTGAGCCTGAGGGCAATGACCACGTCTCATGGTAATTTCCGTCCTCTGCCGCTTCGAGCAGGCTGTTCATCTGGCTCCGCCAGCTACGATAATTCTTGGGCTCAGGCATCATGTGCTGGTCGCGCAGCCGGTCGAAAAAACTGGACAGGCTTGGGCGGCAGCTCAGAAAATCAGGGGGGAGGGCGGTCAGGTCAATCAGGGCCGGGTTGAATAGAGCAAGTTGGCGATTGCGGTCGAATATGGCCAGCCCGATCGAAAGCTGGGCAAATGTTTTCGTCATTGTCTGAACGAATTTTCGTTGCGCGGTTTCGGCATCGACAATGGCGTTGATGTCCACGGCATAGCACAAGTACCCTTCCGGGTGGTTTACCAGTGTCAGGTCGAACCAGAGCTTGTTTGCACTGTCTTCCGGCGAGATCGAAACACGTGTTTTGGTGCGCAACCCTGTGTTGCCCTCTGCGCCCGGAAACAAAGGTGCCGTGAGGTCGGTATCCTGACCCCGAACCTTGCGTACCAATGACACATACGCCGCGTTACACCATCGGACATTGTCCTGCTGATCAAGCAGCCAGACGGGATAGGGCGCACGCTCCATCGCCATGCGAATAGGGTCACTCGCCCCCTGAGGAACAGCTTGCTGACCACCCCTGTTGTCGCGCAGCCGGACGCGGACAACGCCGTCTATCCATTCGCATAAAACGTCACGCTCGACCGTGCAGTCGATAGCCGGAATAACCAGATTTCCTTCCTTCCGAATTCGATCCGGGGTTTCGGGAAATGTCGGAAAGTCCCGTTTCAGCAGGCGTTGCAGGTCGGCCCATTGGCGAACCTCTTCAAACCCATCAAGGGCGATGTCCGAGTGGCTAATCAGCCGGTCGCCATCAAACAGAAACACCACGTCGAAGAATGAGGAAGGCGAGGACAGGCCGAAATTGTCGCCCCGATGCCTGCGGCGCGGCAACAACCACTGCGCGGCAAGACCGGCAGATACCAAGCTGATAAAGGCTAGAATGATCCAGTCCACCATGCGCGCCCCGCAACGAAAATCACGGGTACAGATTATGGTTTCCAATGGTTAACGGGGTCTTAACTCAGACCTGAAAGCGTTGATTTGCACCGGATGGAACAGGGGTATCTCCGATCTGGGCGTCCACCAGATTGCGGGGCCATGTGACCTTGACGATCGCGCCTCGGCGCTCGGGGTGGTCGGACAGGGTTTGATAGGGGTCCGAGCCGTTGGCGAATTCCAGCTCTGCGCCGCTCCGTTCCAGCAGGGTCTTGGCGATGAAAAGACCCAGGCCCATGCCTTCGTATTCTGGCCGCGCGCGTTGCTCGGTCTCGGCGCGGCGACGGCGCATGAAAGGGTCTCCGATCCGGCCAATCATTTGTGAAGGATAGCCGCGCCCGTCATCCATGATGCCTACCGTGATCTGATCAGGGGTCCATTCGGCCTCAACCCAGACATTGGCGCGCGAAAAATCCACGGCGTTCTGGATTAGGTTTCGCAGGCCGTGGATAATCTCGGGTTTTCGCAGGATTGACGGTTGCTGCACGTCGCCTTCGCCTGCGGGACCTTCAGCGAAATGAACGATCTTGCCGCGATTGATATGAGGCTCGGCGGCTTCGTGGACGACCGTCGACAAGGGCGCCTGCCGAAGATGCAGATCGTCTTTGCCCGCGCGTCCCATGTCCCGCAGGATGTCCCTGCATCGATTGGCCTGTTCACGGATCAGCGCAGCATCGTCTTTTAGGTCCGGCCGGTCGTCCAACTCTTCGATCAGTTCCGAACTGGTCAGCTTGATTGTGGCCAGCGGTGTCCCAAGCTCGTGCGCGGCAGCGGCCACGACCCCGCCCAGATCGGTCAGTTTCTGTTCGCGGGCCAGCGCCATATGCGTGGCCGAGAGCGCCTCTGACATGGACTGCACCTCGGTACTGACGCGATGGGAATACGCACCAAGAAAGACGATCGCGATAACGATGGCGGCCCAGTTTCCGAACAGCAGGATGTCGGGGATGTCCAGATCGACGCCCACCGCCGTGCGCAGGGGCACGTGAAATTCCGCCAGCAGGGTGGTCAGGGCAATGGCGACACCGCCGATGATCATCGTCGAGCGGGTGCTCATGACACTGGCCGAGATCGTCACCGGCCCGACCAGCAACAGTGCAAAGGGGTTGTTCAAGCCGCCGGTCAGATACAGCAGGATCGTAAGCTGAAGCAGGTCGAACAGAACCATCAGAAAGTTTTCAAACTCTGACAGCCGTTTGTTTCGCGGAAACACAAGAATAGCCGTCAGGTTCCCCATGATCGACACGCCGATTGCCAGGTAGCACAGCGTGGCATCCAACTGCACCTGATAGGTCTGCTGGGCGACGGTGATCGCGGTGATCTGACCGATAATGGCGACCCATCGCAACAGAATGAGGGTGCGCAGGCGGATCCAGCTACTGCGTTCCTGACCGCGCCATAATGTGATGTTGGAAATTGCCATTTGTCCATTATGTCCTGTTGCATCGGCTGTTCATCTTGATAGGTGTCCCGGCCGAAACGATCAACAACCCCTTTTTGGTCAGGAAACCCGTCATGATCCGCCTGTATGCCATTCTTGCGACCGTTGTTCTGGCCATCGGTATAGGTGCTATGTGGCTGCTGACACAGGGCGGTGGGTCAGATGACAAGTTTGCTCAATGCCGTTCCAGCCAGATTGCTGGAGGGTCGGCCGCGATTGGTGGACCGTTCGAGCTGATCAACGGAGCAGGCGAAACAGTCACCGACGCGGATGTGATCACCGAGCCGACGTTGGTTTACTTCGGCTATACGTTCTGCCCAGATGTCTGTCCTTTTGACATGTCACGGAACGCCGAAGCCGTGGACATTCTGGCCGAGCGTGGCCAGTCGGTGACGCCGTTGTTCATCTCGATCGATCCGGACCGGGATACGCCCGAAGTGGTGGGTGATTTTGCCTTCAATCTTGGCGGCAAGACCATCGCGCTGACCGGATCGCCCGAGCAGGTCAAGGCGGCCAGCCAAGCCTACAAGACCTACTACAAAGCCCATGACAAAAGCGATGAATACTATCTGGTGGACCACTCGACCTTTACCTATCTGGTGACGCCACAGGATGGTTTTATCGAGTTCTTCAATCGCAACGATACCGCCGAACAGATGGCCGACAAGGTGGGTTGCTTTCTGGACCAGCTCTAACCCGCGCTGGGCACGAAACTCTGTTCAGTTTTTGGGTCGATTGGACCATATTCACACAGTTTCCATCTAAAATTGGGTGGCCTGCCCGTTTAATTGCAGAAACAAACCCGCGACGTGTATTCAGGTAACGACACGTGATTTGCCGGTCCACGCCCGGCGACCGAACCGGGTGCGATGAAAGATGGGTTTTGTATTAAACATCAGTGAGGTGGACGGGTTCACCGGCAGCGGTGAGCAGGGTCTGGATATCTGGACCACCACCGCCGACCTCAGCGATCCCAGTGTGACAACGGTCTCGGGCGATTTTGATCTGGATAACGACCTGGATGGCGTCGGAGAGGGTGAGGCGCCAGGCGGTTACGTTTTCAGCCCGCTTGTCACGCCCTACGGTACTTTGGTGACAGACACCGCCACCGGCGAGTTTACCTTTTTCGTCGATCGCGCTGCCGTCATTGCTTCGGGATCAGATCAGGTCATAAGTTTCACTGTGACGGCCACCGGTTCGTTTGGAACGAGTGACACGGACACCGTGGTTATCGAGCTGTTGATTTGTGTCACCAAGGGCACTTTGATCAACACCCCCAGCGGTGAGCGTTTGGTCGAAGACCTGATGATCGACGATGAGGTTCTGACAGCAGACGGGCGAGCCGAGAGGATTCGCTGGATCGGAAGCCGACGCATTGAAGCCGAAGAACTTGCCAGCAACACCCGTCTTTACCCTGTTAGGATCTGCCGGGATGCAATAGGTCCGGGGCAACCCAAAAGCGACCTGCTGGTTTCCCCGCAACACCGGGTGCAGCTTAGCGATCCGCTGGCTGAAATGTTGTTCGGCCATCCGGTTGTCTTGGCTCCGGCCAAGGGCTTGCTGAACGATTCCACGATCACGGTCGATCGGAAAGTATCGGAAGTCGAATACTTCCATCTGGCGTTCGATCAGCACGAAGTCATGATTACCAACGGACTCGCGACCGAGAGTTTTCATCCCGGACCGACCAGTCTGGAAGGCATTGACCTTGATGCGGCCGAAGAGCTTTTTGAAATCTTCCCGAATCTGAGGAGCAACTCGCGCAGCTTTGGCCCTTCGGCCTTGCCCGGTCTCAAGCCGTGGGAAGCCGCCTTGCTTAACAAAAACCCTGATTTAGCATGAAAAAAATACTTGATGCCTCGGGTAAACCTCTGCCGCGAGAAGAAGCGCCGGACGCGAAACTCCTGCGCGCCTATGGCGACGCCATGTTTCTGGCCTTTCGTAGCGGCTATCACAATCAGATGAGTGTTGCGAACCTGAGACTGGCGTTTGAACCACCCCTTGTATTGGGCCAGTACAGGATTTTTCGTTTTGACGAGGTTCCCCGCGCGATCTTCACTTGGGCCTTTCTGTCACCCGAGGCAGAAAGGAAACACGTTCAGGGAAAACCGCTGATGCCAGAGGACTGGAAAGCGGAAGGAGGGCGGATGTGGGTGATTGATTTGATCGCCCCGTACCGCAAACTCATGCCGAGCCTTTGGAATTGGGCGATGGTGCCGGGCAATGTCAGCACGGACGGTTTTCGGTTCTGCCGTCACAAGACCGAGGACAGAAATCGAAAGATCGTAGACATTGACTTTGGGCGAACGGGCAAGACACAGCGCGTCCTGACGGATAAAGACTTTTCTTGAAGGTCTGGACGGGGACACTTCGGGAATAGGACAGAGCGGCCCGGGACCATTCACCAAAGGTCAATCGACCGCTCAGGCTGCACGGCTGGTCCCCAGCAGGAAATTCGGAGAAGATCATGCTCAAGTACAAGCCGGGTGACGATGTGGGCGCGCTTGATCCTTGGCCATTCGACGATCCAAGAAGCGACTACGTGATTGTTGAGGGCGCACCACAAGTCTTTGGGCGTCTGGATGCAGGTGGTCCGGGTTACACGACGCGGGCAGGTATCTGGCGATGCACGCAAGGCGTTTTTGAGTGTACGGAGCAGGGCGATGAGTTGATGACCATTTTGTCCGGTAAGTGTCGCCTGACCGACAAGACGACGGGACAGGTTAGCGTCCTGAGCGCCGGAGAAAGCCTTTTTGTCCGCAATGGCAGCCGTGTGGAGTGGAACATTGTCGAGGACGTGACCAAGGTCTTCTTCGGACACAAGCCGGATGGGTTCTGAGAGCGTACACGATTCCTGAAAAGCTGGGCGATTGGTTATGAGGCCGATACTTTCAGGGCGCTATTGATCAGAACCTCGCGACATGTGTTCCGGCCAAATACACTGGACGAAGCGACCGGGCTGCAGAGACGCTAAGTCCCTAGAATCACTTTTCATTTCTCTGTTGATGTCCGACGAGTTTCAGGCGGGCAAACGCGCTGAACATCTGCGAAAATTTGACTTTGTGTCGAAATTATGTCCATAATTCGATCTTACCCGTTCATTTTCAATTCATTTTCAATTCATATTGGGGTAAGTTGTTTAAAGATTTTTAGTGTTCTGATTGTGCCAAAATGTTCGGCCGAACCAGATGTGTGTGAGTGATTGACATGGTTACGAAATGGAAAAAGCCCTCTGGGCGCTTTGTTTCAGGGTCCCAGATTAAAGCAAGTCACAAAGAACAAAACCGGGTTAGCAGTCTGTTGCTGCGGTTCCGCAAGAAGACAGACGGTGCTGTCATGGTCTTTGTTGCGGTTATGCTTATTCCAATGATGGCTTTTGTTGGGTTCGCGATGGAAATTGCCCTGACTGAGCACCTCCGGGTCAGACTTCAGAACACAACGGATTCAGCAAGCCTCGCATCGGCGGATTTGGAACAGGTTCTGGACCCCGAGGCCGTGGTCAACGACTTCTTTGCCAAGGCTGGTCTGGCGGACAATCTGCAAAACGTCACCATTGTGAACACCGCCTTTGAGAGAACGGTTTCTGTTGAAGCCGAAGCGCATCTTCCTGCCTTGCTTACAAGGGTTGTGGGGCGCACGGGCTGGGATGTTCCGGTTGTCGGGGCCGCGACCGAGTCTCGCCGCGATTTAGAGATCGCAGTTGCGCTGGACAACTCCGGTTCGATGTCCTGGGCGCCCGGATCAACCAGCGGACCGGCCTCGAACCCATCACGTATGGACCTGCTTATCCCGGCTGCAGAGGCTTTTGTAGACGCGGTGCAGCCCAGACCAGGGCAACCGGGAACCACGACGATCTCTCTTGTTCCGTTCGCCACTCAGGTTTCTGTTGGTGCGGATTTGCTGAGCAATTTCACGGTTACATCCGAGCACACGACATCCAACTGTGTGACCTTCAACTCAAATTCCGACTACGGCGTCACAGCCGTACCGACGGACACCTTGTTGACCCGAACGGCGCATCATGATCCGGCGACCTCGGGCTGGGATCTGACTTCATACAGCACCGTTTGCCCTACGGATTCATCCGTGCGCGATATCTTTGCTTGGTCAGAGAACCCCGAACTTCTGAAAGCCCGTATCCGGGCGATGGAACCATACGGATATACATCGATCGAAATGGCCGCCAAATGGGGCGCGGCGATGCTGGACCCTTCACTGCGACCTGTTTTGTCGTCCATGTCGGGACGAGCGGGGTATGATTACCTGTCTGGGCCTGCCGGTCGCGGTATGCCGTATGACTACGACAACCCGGACGCTCTCAAGTACCTGATCGTGATGTCTGACGGTGAAAACACACTGAACTACGACATCAAAGCACCGTATCGCGAGGGCGACTCGCCGCTGTTCCGTTTGCCCGGTTCAAACAACTACGCCTATTACCGCAACCGAAGCGGGACGAGCCGGGATTTCTACCGGGTGTCTGACAGAGAATGGAGCAGGACGGCAGGCCGAGGGGCAAGACGGATGACCTGGCAGCAGGTCTGGGCCGACATGCCTGTGGAACGGTTTGTAGACAGCATCCTGTCCAGAGCCGACACCCGGCGCAGCGCAGACGCCCACTATGACCGGATCGTTCAGGAAAGGAGCGGTTCGTGGAAAAACAACCGAACCTCGCAGATTTGCCAGGCAGCAAAAGACAACGGCGTTGTTGTCTTCACGATCGGAATGGACACCTATGGGCAGGGTGACGCAACCTTGGCTGATTGCGCCTCGTCCCCCGCATATTTCTACGACGTCAACAGCCTTGATATTGCGTCGGCCTTCGCGTCGATTGCGCGTCAAATCAATAAACTGCGCCTGACGCAGTGACCGAGCCGGAGATTTGATGTCATGAAACAATCCCGTCGCGATACACAGCCTTCAGGTAAACAGACGACTTCGTCGCTTGCCAGCCGCCTCAAAAATGGATGGCGAGACGAAACCGGCACCACGCTGGTCGAATATTCGCTTTGCCTGCCGGTGCTTCTGTTGTTCCTCTTTATTACACTGGAGTTCAGCTACCTGATCATGCGGCAGGTTTCACTGGACCGCGCAACCGACGAAACCTTTCGCGAATTGCGGCTGGGCCTGATACCCGAGCCAGACCACGAAAAGGTCAAGACAGCGATCTGCACAAAACCGCTGGCGCGGATCGTGTTGTGGAGATGCGATGAAAACCTGCTTTTGGAAGTGCGGCAGGTCGAAAAGTCAGACTGGTCATTGAATCTGGCTGACGTCCTTTGCATCGATACAACACCGCCCGACGGCTATGAGCCGCCCATCATTTTCAGTGCGGGAATCGAAAACCAATTGATGATTGCACGTGCATGTTTGGTTCAGAATTCCATTTTTCCCCCGATCCCGATGCTTGCTTCGCTTCCCCGATATGACGACTTGGGCAATTTCGCTTTGGTGTCGAGGTCGGCCTTTGTAAACGAGCCATTTTGATATGTTTATCCGGTTTAAGAGTATTTCAGCCCGAATTCAGCGCTCAGTACATCGCTTTACACGCGACACAAGCGGTGCCGCGCTTGTTGAAATGGGGATCGCCCTGCCGATGCTGATCCTTCTGACCTGCGGTGCGCTGGTCGTACAGGATGCTGTCAGGATGTCTTACCTGCGTTCAAATGCGGCTTACACCGTATCAGATATGGTCAGCCGTGAAGACAGCCTGATCGACTCCGGTTACTTTGATGGGTTGAACAGTGTTTTCAAGTACATACTCGGCGACAAACACCCTAGCGAGTTGCGCATTTCGACGATTGAATGCACGGCCGATTGTGAAAACGAGGCCGAGCGTGTGCTCGAGTTCTGCTGGTCCCATCCCTCCTCTGGTTTGCAGGCTTTGACCAACGACGAGATTGCATTCTACGCAGCAAACACGCCGCTATTTACCGAAGGTGACACGCTTCTCATGACCGAGGCGTTTTTGGATTACACACCAATGTTTGGCGACTTCATCCTGTCCCGGCGTACCTACGAGACGCTGGCGTTTACACGTCCACGCATTGCCGGACAGATCAAATTCGATACCGGTGCAGTGGACACGGATGGAAATGCGATCATCAGGGACTGCTTCAACAACTAGTATACCCTTCGGCAGCTTATGGGCTGTCCCACTGCTGTTTTTTCCCAAGGTTTCCGCCGGTCAGAGGACCAAATTTCAACACGAGATTTTAAAGTCCGTGCCGCAATCAAGCGTTGTTTGACCTTTCTCATGGCGCTGCTATTACTCTTGTTCAAGCCAAAGGCGTGAAATAGCGGAAAGAATAGAATATGGCGGACAGCTCTGATCTCGATATCGGCCCGGACAAATCCCTGCTTCTGGTAGATGATGACGAGCCGTTTCTGAGACGTCTTGCCAAGGCCATGGAAAAGCGCGGCTTTGAGGTTGAAACCGCAGGGTCGGTCGCCGCAGGCCGCGCCATTTCCACGGCACGTCCACCTGCCTATGCGGTTGTGGATTTGCGGCTTGAGGATGGCAATGGGCTGGATGTGGTCGAAGTGCTGCGTGAAAAACGCCCCGACAGCCGGGTCGTGGTTCTGACCGGGTACGGTGCCATTGCCACCGCCGTGGCTGCCGTCAAGATCGGTGCAACGGATTATCTGTCCAAACCCGCCGACGCCACCGACATCACCAACGCGCTGCTGGCCAAGGGCGACGAGCTGCCGCCACCGCCCGAAAACCCCATGAGCGCGGACCGCGTGCGCTGGGAGCATATCCAACGCGTGTATGAACTGTGCGATCGCAATGTTTCGGAGACCGCGCGTCGCCTGAACATGCATCGCCGGACCTTGCAGCGGATATTGGCGAAGCGCAGCCCGCGCTAGCGGGCATCGCTTTTTGATCTGATACCTTGAAGCGCTTTGCCGGAAGCCTGCTTCTGAAAACTTACCGCAAAACAAGGATACTCTCATGATCGGTTATGTGACCATCGGCGTCTCGGATATGGAGCGCGCAAAGAAATTCTATACCGACCTTTTTTCGGATCGCGACGCGAAGGTGATCATCGACGCAGGGCGCATTGCCTTTATCGGCAGCAAACCCGGTGAGCCGATGCTGGCCGTTTGCGAACCCTATGATGGCGGCGATTGTTCGGCTGGTAACGGCAGCATGGTTGCCTTTGCCGCTCAGTCCAAAGAGGAAAGCATGGCGCTGTACGACAAGGCCATCAGTCTGGGCGCAACCGACGAAGGAGAGCCCGGTCAACGTGTGCCGGACCGCTTTTACGGATCATATGTTCGTGACCCGGACGGCAATAAGCTGTGTTTCTTTGTATTCGGCTAAAGCTGACGTAGCAGGTCGGCATGTCGGTCCGTATACGCCTGCCGCACCTCAACCGGTGGGCGTAAAACGATCTCTAGCCCCTCCATCACGGTCTTGTCCGGACGGCCAAAGAACTTGGTCGCTTCGGTTTCGGAAAATCCGGCGATCTGGGTGGCCTCCATCCAGGCGCTGATCTTGTCGGCCTTCTTGATTTGGCGCTTGACCGTTTTGGGCACTGCGGCGGGTAGGCCGAACCGAATGTGGATCGCAGCCGCCAGCCGATCATCCAGCGCGCCGTAGTCGGGGCCGACGGCGGATTTGACCGGTGAGATCATATCTCCGATCACATATTCCGGCGCATCATGTAACAAAGCCGCGAGCTGCCATTTGACGGGCGCTTTGGGCGCGATCCGGCAAAAAATCTCCTCAACCAGCAGGGAATGCTCAGCGACTGAATAGGCAAAATCCCCGGCTGTCTGGCCGTTCCAGCGCGCCACAAAGGCTAGGCCGTGCGCGATATCTTCGATCTCGATATCCACGGGGGTCGGGTCCAGCAGATCCAGCCTGCGACCGGACAGCATCCTTTGCCACGCTCTGGGTTGTGTTGCCATTATGCCATGCCCCATATGAACAGCCGCGATTGCGCCGCATTTTTGTGGTATGGTTTACCTGTCAAGATCACCTGCTGCCAACTTTTTCTTGAGCATTCGTGCTTTGAACAGGTGCGTGGTGATACCGACATCTAGTACCGAGGGGGGCGCACGCTCCTCCCGGTGTGCCCCTCTCGATCGTAACTCGTATCGAAAGGAGCTTGCTATGTTCAAGCGTTTGTTGGGAATTGCCTGTGCCTTTGGCATGGCCGCGACTGCACCCCCCGCTTTTGCACAAAGCTGCGCCCAGCGCGAGCATGTGATCGCCAAGTTGCAGGACAGCTATTCAGAAGAACTGACCTTTGGCGGTTTGCAAAAGTCCCAGAGTGGGCGATCCGTTATGGAGGTTTGGACCTCAAAGGAAACGGGAAGCTACACCGTTCTGGTAACCCGTCCAAACGGCATCAGTTGCATTGTCGCCGTCGGTACTGACTTTTTCGAGGCGATCCCCAAGATAAAGGTTGAGGGGACGCCAAGTTAATCAAAAAAAAACGTGATTTTCCCGTTTCCGGCCGTCCTCGTTGCCACCTTCACAAAGGGATGCTAGTGGCAATCTGGAGTTAATCTTACCGGAATGGAGCACCTGATGGCCGGGGACTATATCGTCAAAGACATTTCGCTGGCCGGGTTCGGCCGCAAAGAGTTGGACATCGCCGAAACCGAGATGCCGGGCCTGATGGCCCTGCGTGCGGAATACGGCGAAAGCAAGCCTCTGTCAGGTGCGCGGATCGTTGGATCGCTGCACATGACCATCCAGACCGCAGTTCTGATCGAAACACTGGTAGCTCTTGGCGCGGATGTGCGCTGGGCGTCGTGCAACATCTTCTCGACCCAGGACCATGCCGCCGCTGCGATTGCTGAGGCAGGCATCCCTGTTTTCGCCATCAAAGGCCAGACGCTGGAAGAGCATTGGGATTATCTGGACAAGTCCTTCTTGTTCGACGACGGCCCCAACATGATCCTGGACGATGGCGGCGATGCGACGCTGTACATCCTGCTGGGCGCTCGCGCCGAAGCCGGTGAGGACATCATCCCAGTTCCGGGTTCGGAAGAAGAAGAAGTGATCAAAAAGCAGATCGCCAAGCGTATGGCGGCCAGCCCTGGCTGGTTCACCAAGATGCGTGACCAGATTCAAGGTGTATCCGAGGAAACCACGACTGGCGTGAACCGCCTGTATCAACTGGTCAAAGATGGCCACCTGCCGTTCCCTGCGATCAACGTGAATGACAGCGTCACCAAGTCGAAATTCGACAACAAATACGGCTGCAAGGAATCGCTGGTCGACGGTATCCGCCGCGCCACTGACACGATGATGGCCGGTAAGGTTGCTGTGGTTTGTGGTTATGGCGACGTGGGCAAAGGCTCGGCCGCTTCGCTGCGTGGTGCAGGCGCCCGCGTGAAAGTCACCGAAGTTGACCCGATCTGCGCGCTGCAAGCTGCGATGGACGGGTTCGAGGTGACACTGCTGGAAGACGAAGTTGCCAGCGCGGATATCTTCATCACCACCACCGGCAACAAGGACGTGATCCGTATCGAGCATATGCGCGAGATGAAGGACATGGCCATCGTCGGCAACATCGGCCACTTCGATAACGAAATTCAGGTGGCCAGCCTGAAGAACCACAAATGGACCAACATCAAGGAACAGGTGGACATGATCGAGATGCCCTCGGGCAATCGTATCATCCTGCTGTCCGAAGGTCGTCTGCTGAACCTCGGCAACGCCACCGGGCATCCGTCTTTCGTGATGTCGGCCTCGTTCACCAATCAGGTACTGGCGCAGATTGAGCTTTTCTCTAAGGGGGATCAGTACGAAAACAAGGTCTATATCCTGCCCAAGCATCTGGACGAGAAAGTGGCCCGCCTGCATCTGGACCGTATCGGCGTGAAGCTGACCCAAATGGACAGCGACCAGGCGGCCTATATCGGTGTAAAACCCGAAGGCCCGTATAAGCCGGAACACTATCGCTATTGATTTTGGCGAAAAACGGAATTGAAACGGCGGTCTGTAGGGCCGCCGTTTTTTTGTGCCTGATACTCAGCGCAGGGCCGGAAAGAAATCGCCGCGACCCTCGGGCGTCAGGTCCAGAATATTCCAAAGCGGCCAAGCGGCATCTACGTGCCGGGGGTGCCAGTCACTGGGCTGGAAGAAAAGCTCGGAACTCCAGAAATGGTGGATTCCGTCCTGTGAGCGCCGAAAGACGTTCAGAATGGGCAATTGGCTTCCGTCTTCGGCTTCGGCCAGATAGTCGCGCTGATACTCGGTGCCCAGCGCGGAAAATAGCGGCAGGTCGTGCCATTCCATCTTTGCTGGCAGCGCCGCCAGTTTTTCCGGTGTATTCTGGGCAACCACGGCAAAGCTGATCTTCTTTGAAAGGTGAGCAACCTGTCCGTTCAACCCGTCCAGAAAGGCCGAGCACATCGGGCAGGGCAGCTCTGCATTTGGGCCATACATCAGCGAATAGATTGCAAGCGTGTCATGTGAGCCAAAGAGCGAGGACAAAGGCGCACCATCGCCCTGAAGGTTTCGGAACGCGTAGTCCTGCGGAATCCGGCCACCCGATGGAAGTTGGCGGCGCAGATTGGCCACGTCTTCTATTTTGGCGCGCAATTCCACTTCGGCGGCCAGCAGGCGGTTTCGTGCCTCTCGGTACGCGGGGCTTTCGTTGGGCAAGGAAACGGTCACGGCGATCTCCTGACTTTATAATTTAACCTTGATGTTAAATAAAGGGCAGTGTGAAATCAAGACCCTGCGCTTGAGGGACGGGTCTAGGGAGAACGCCACAGATTTTCCCCTTTGAGCAAACCCGCTTGGCCATTACCGTGATCGGGGTGATGGGGAATTTCAAATCTACCCAATTCAGGAGACGACTATGGGAAAACGCGATGAGCTGATTGCCAAGTATGCAGAGGACCTGAAATCCAAATGCGGCATGGACGCGGATATGGATTTGCTGACCAAAGTCACCATCGGCTGTGGACCAGCGATCTATGACGCTGATGCGTCAACGGTTGCGGCCACTCAGGAAGGTGAGCTTGAAACGGTCAAGAACAACTTTTTGATCAAGAAACTGGGCCTGTCAGATGGCCCCGAACTGATGGAAGGCATCAACAAGGTTCTGGAAACCTATGGCAAGTCCGAGCGCAATAAATATCGCGCGGTCGTTTACTACATGCTGACCAAGCATTTCGGGAAAGAGTCGGCTTACGGATAAGGTGCCATGACACGGTCGCGCCCGCCGTACCAAAAGGGCGACTTAAATTTTAGATACTTGAGGTTTGTACCCGGCCCGATACTTCGGCTAGTGTCAGCGTGTGACCAGGACGGTCAGAACCAGACATTTCCATACGCGTGTGGTGAGTAGGGAGCACGCGGGGTAGGGAAGGTTCTGCATCCGTCAGAGCCTTCCCTTTATTAGTCCGCTTGCGTCTGCCCCAGATCACAGATCACCTGCCATTCCGCCTCGGTGACCGGTTGAACGGACAGTCGCGAGTTCTTGACCAAAACCATATCGTCCAAACGCTCATCCGCTTTGATATCGTCCAGGGTCACCTGCGTCGTGAATGGCCGCACCGCCTTGATGTCCACACACTCCCAACGGTCGTCATCCGTGGTGCTGTCGGGGTGGGCCTCGGCGCAGACTTCGACGATGCCGACAATCGCTTTGTCTTTTTGCGAGTGGTAGAAGAACCCTCTGTCGCCGACCGCCATCTGTCGCATGAAATTGCGCGCCTGATAGTTGCGCACGCCGTCCCATTCTTCGCCTGCGTCCCCTTTGGCAACCTGCTGGTCCCAGCTCCAGGTCGATGGCTCGGATTTGAACAGCCAATACGCCATCAGCCCACGACCTTTTTCCACGCGATCAGGTCAACGGACTGGAACAGACCGGCCTTGGCATAGGGGTCATTGTCGGCCCAGGCTTGGGCGGCAGCCATGTCCTCGACCTCGAGAATGATCAGCGAACCGATCATCGCGTCCCCAACCAGCAAAGGCCCAGCCTGTGCGACAACGCCGGTTTCCTCGATATAGCCGAGATGCGCGGCGCGGTTGTCCAGACGGGTTTGCAGTGCGCCGTCTTTGTCGCGGGCGATAAGGGCAATGAGCATATTATTCCTCCTTCAGGGGTCGGTTTAGCAGGGATTGAATGGCCTCGGGTACACTGTAGGCACCCCGGCTCAAGTCGGCCACCGTTGCGCTTATGGGCATATCCAGCCCTTCTTGTGTGGCGATGTCCGACATTGCGCGCGCAGTGGCGACACCTTCGACAGTGGTCGCGGCGTCAAAAGGCAGATTTCGACCCAAAGACAGGCCAAAACGGTAGTTTCTGGACAGTTCGGACGAGCAGGTCAGGACCAGATCCCCCAGACCGGATAGCCCCATCAGCGTATCGACCTGCGCGCCGCGCATAAGCGCAAAACGCTGCATTTCGGCGAAGCCTCGCGTCAATAGGGCGGCACGGGCGCTGTCGCCAAGCCCCGCACCGATGGCGGCCCCGCATCCGATGGCTATCACGTTTTTCAATGCCCCGCCCAGTTCGGCCCCGGTGACGTCCGTCGTGCGATACAGGCGCAGGTTGGACGTTGTCAGGGCGTGCTGCAGGGTTTGACTTAGTTCGAGGTCGGCACATGCCAGTGTCAGGGCCGTCGGCAAACCACGCGCGATGTCGTCGGCGAAACTCGGTCCGGTCAACAGGGCAGGGCGCGCATCTGGGATGGCCTGCTGAATGACCGAGATCGGCCCAAGCCCCGTCGATAATTCAATGCCCTTGCAGCAAGCGACCAGGGTTTTTCCCGACAGCGCAGCGGCGTGATCCAAAAGGGCACCGCGTAGTTTCTGCATGGGCACGGAAACCAGCAGAACCTCGTTCTGCGCCGCCTCTGCGATGTCAGAGGTAATGGAGATCGCGCCGGGCAAGGACACATTCGGCAGACGCGCTGTGTTTTCACGGTCTCTTTGCATCAAACGCGCTTGATCCGCGTCGCGCGCCCAAAGAGTGACTGGCCCTTTCCCTGCCAACGAAATCGCCAGCGCTGTCCCAAAGGCACCAGAACCGAGGACCGAAATACTCATGCCTTGGCACCTTTCTTACCGCTGCCCAGCATGGCAGGGCTGGTTTGGTCCAGAGGCCAACGCGGGCGTGCGGTCAGGTCCAGACCATCGCGTGCACCAGTTCGGAAACGCTCGATCCCGGCATAGGCGATCATCGCGGCGTTGTCGGTGCAAAAGCGCAGCGGGGGCGCGGTAAAACGGGCGCCGCATTCGGCAGAAACAGTCTCTAACGCGGATCGAATGGCAGAATTGGCCGCGACCCCGCCCGCAACGGCAATAACGGGATCAGACGGGCTTTCCTGCAGATACAGGTCAATGGCCCTGCGTGTTTTCTCGGCCAGAGTATCCACGACCGCCTGTTGAAATCCGGCGCAAAGGTCTGCCCGGTCCTGACGGGTTAACCCACCTTTTTCCGCAGCGATCTGGTCGCGCATACGCATAAGGGCCGTTTTCAAGCCAGAGAAGGACAGGTCGCAGCCGGGCCGATCCAGCAGGGGCCGGGGAAAGCGAAACCGTTTCGGGTCACCTGTTCGGGCCTCGGCCTCGACCGAGGGGCCGCCGGGTTGCGGCAAGCCCAAAAGCCGCGCGGTTTTGTCGAACGCTTCGCCGGGGGCATCGTCAATCGTACCACCCAACCGCGTGAACTTTTCCGGGCCGTGGGCGATCAGATACTGGCAATGCCCACCCGACACGAGCAGCATAAGATACGGAAACGCGATCCCGTCGGTCATCCGAGGTGTCAGCGCGTGACCGGCCAGATGGTTCACACCGATCAGCGGCAGGCCGGTTGCCGCGCTGATGCCCTTGGCGCACATGACGCCGGACATGACCCCGCCGATCAGACCCGGACCAGCGGTCACGGCGATGGCATCGACGTCATTCAGGGTCATCCCTGCGGATTCGAGTGCCTGCAACACGCAGGTATCCAGCTTTTCGGCGTGGGCCCGGGCCGCGATCTCGGGGACGACACCGCCATACGCGCTGTGCAGATCCGTCTGGCCAAAGACAACCGATGACAGCACTTCGGCCGCTGCACCGTCACTTTGACGCACGACTGCGGCTGCTGTGTCGTCACAACTGCTTTCCAGCCCGAGGACAGTAAGTGTTTGCACCATTGGCCTGATCCGTTACACCTTGATTGCAAAGCGGGGTATCACCCTGCGCGGATGCAAACAATCCCAAGGCCAAGGGCACCGCCGTTGTATTTGTTGATGACCCGCCCTCGCGCCGCCTCGGAAAGGTTCGTTGCGCAACTACCGACCCGCATCAGGTCACGGGTTCAGGTCATCTATTCCCCGATCCTCGAAATCAAGCCCTTGCCGGTTCAGGTAAACGACACGGATGTGCGCGGTCTGATTTTCACTTCGGCCAATGCGGTCAACGCCGCCGCGTCCATGGGCGTGGATCGCGAACTGCCAGCTTACTGTGTAGGTCCAGCGACCACCGGAACAGCCATAGGTGCGGGGTGGCAGGCGCAGATGGTGGGCCAGACCGCCGAAGAACTGGTTGCCGCGCTGTTGAAAGCCAGACCCGACAGCCCGCTTCTGCACTTGCGCGGAGAGCATACGCGCGGAAGTGTCGCCGAGCGGTTGACCGAATCCGGCCTCACCGTGCGCGAGCTGCCCGTGTATCAGCAGCGATTGTTACCGCTGACATCCGAAGCGATCGCCGCTGCGTCCGGTAAAGTGCCCGTAATTGCCCCTATTTTTTCCCCCAGAACAGCGCGACAATTTGCCGACATCTGGCGCGGATCAGCCCCCTTATTCCTGGCTGCAATCAGCACCGCGACAGCGGAACCCCTTTATTCCTTGGGCTATCAGCGCCTGAAGATTGCCAAGGAACCTACGCCCAAGAAAATGCGGAAAGCCATTAAAAAGCTTGTGAAACATGCGTTGCGGGTTGAGGGCGGCGAGGCCACAGATTAACTTAGTCGGGTCTGTTGTTCAGGTAATTTTGGATTCGTTAGGGGGAATATTGCGTTGGCTGGTAAAGACAAAACCGATCAAAAGCCGGTGGACGACCCCAAGACGGACGACGTGGCCGAAGCTGGCGTCACTACCGAAGACACTCCGGTTGACGAGTCTTTGCCCGTAGAAGAAACCCTTTCCGAAGCCGAAGCCGAAGCCGAAGCCGAAGCCGAAGCCGAAGCCGAAGCCGAAGCCGAAGCCGAAGCCGAAGCCGAAGCCGAAGCCGAAGCCGAAGCTAACCTTGAACGATTCAAGGAAAAAATTAATGAGCGCAGCACCAAGAAACGCAGTGGTTTTTTGCCCGCGTTGCTGGGCGGTGCAATTGCCGCGGCAATCGGTTTTGCGGTTGGCAACAGCGGCATGCTGACCTCTGGCGATGCGGATGCGATTGCAACGCTGGACGCTAAACTGACGGATCAGGCGAACCAGATCGACGCGTTGGCCAAATCTTTGGCTGATGGCGCGGGTCTGTCCTCGAAAGTGGATGCGTTGACCGCTCAGGTTGCGCCGCTCTCTGCTGATCTTGAGGCTGTAAAGTCCAGCGTGGCTGGGTTGGCTGACACGGTCGCCCCTTTGTCGTCACGGCTTGCCGAGCTTGAGGGTGGAGCTTTGACCCAGGGCGCGTCACCCGAAGCCACTGCTGCATTTGAAGCGGAGTTGAAGAAACTGCAGGACTCGCTGGCCGCCCAGCGCGCCGAGGTTGAAAAGATGGTGGCTGATGCTCAGGCGCTTGAGGCGAAAGCCTCGGCTGATGCGCTGGCTGCGACCAATGCAGCAATTCTTACGAAACTGCGCAGCCGATTGGATACCGGTCAGAGCTATGCCGACCTTGTCGCTGAACTATCGGCCGGAGGGGTTGCCGTTCCAGGTGAATTGTCTGCACCTGCGGACAAGGGCGTTGCGACGGTGGCTTCTCTGCGCGAGACGTATGAACCCTCGGCACGCGCGGCCCTTGCGGATGCGCGCGAGGCCGACAAGGGCACGGGTTTGGTCGCGTTCTTTCAGCGACAGACCGGCGCGCGTTCTGTTACACCGCAGGACGGCGATGGCCCGGACGCAATCCTGTCCCGCGCGCAGGCTGCTCTAGCGGATGGCGACGTGTCCGGCGCGCTGAATGAACTCAAGTCCCTGCCCGAAGCGGCAAAGCCTGCGATGGCTGAATGGGAACAAGCGGCACAAACGCGGGTTTCCGCGGTTGATGCCGCAGATGCGCTGTCCTCTGGCGCAAACTCGAACTGAAGGACCTGCCATGCTGTGGTCACTTTTAAAAATCCTTGTTTTCGTTGCGATTGTCGGCTTGCTGGCCGTGGGCGCTGGGTTCCTGATGGAGACCAGCGGTGGCGTGCAGATCACCGCAGGTGGGATGGAATACACGCTGGGGCCGTTGCAGTCGGTTATTGCGCTGGGCGTGATGGTCGTTGCGATCTGGCTGTTCTTCAAGCTGCTGACTCTGCTGATCGCCACGCTGAAATTCCTCAACGGTGACGAAACCGCGTTGTCGCGGTATTTCGACCGCAGTCGGGAACAGCGCGGGTATCAGGCATTGGCCGACGGGTTGATGGCGCTGGCCTCGGGTGAAGGTCGCGTTGCCATGAACAAGGCGACCAAGGCTGAAAAGCTATTGAACAAACCCGAATTGACGAACCTGCTGGTTGCGCAGGCCGCCGAAATGAATGGCGACACCAAGAAAGCGTCCGAGACGTATCGCAAGCTGGTCACAAATAACGCCACCCGCTTTGTGGGTGTGCGCGGTATCCTGAAACAGAAACTGGCCGAAGGCGATAATGACACCGCCCGCAAGCTTGCGGAAAAGGCGCTGGCGATCAAGCCACGGCACCAGGAAACGCAGGATATTCTGTTGGGACTGCAAACCAAGTCGCAGGACTGGGCCGGAGCCCGATCAACCCTGACCGCCAAGCTGAAGGCCGGCCACTTGCCGCGCGATGTATTCAAGCGCCGCGATGCGGTGCTTGCATTGTCCGAGGCCAAGGGGATTCTGGATGAATCCGCTACGGTTGAACAACGCGAACACGCGATTGAAGCCAATCGTCTTTCTCCTGATCTGGTGCCAGCGGCAGCAATGGCCGCGCGTGCATATATCGAAAAGGGCAAGCCGCGCTCTGCGACCAAGATCCTCAAGAAAGCGTGGGAGGTTCAGCCCCACCCCGATCTGGCCCACGCCTTTGCCGAGATCGCGCCGAATGAAACCCCGGAAGAACGCATCAATCGCTTTACCGCGCTGACCCGCGTGCATCCGCAGGACATGGAAACCCGCCTGATCCTGGCCGAGCTGAACATCGTGGCCGAGGACTTTCCCGAAGCCCGGCGTGCACTGGGCGATGTCGTCGAAAAGCAGGCAGATGCGCGGGCTTATACACTGATGGCAGCAATCGAACGCGGCGAGGGCGCGTCGGACGCGGTCGTGCAGGGGTGGCTGGCCAAAGCTCTGAACGCGCCGCGCGGCCCGCAATGGGTATGTGACAACTGCCACGACATTCAGCCCGAGTGGGCTCCGGTCTGTCAGAATTGCGGCAGCTTTGACACGCTGAGCTGGCAAACCCCGCAAACGCCCGAGATCGCTTCGGCCACCGGCGTTCACATGTTGCCGCTGATCGTCGGTGCGCTTGAGGACAAACCCGAGCCAGAGGTTGACGAGCCGGAAGAAGAGGGTACGCCTGACGTGATCGAAATGGAGGCCGAACCCGTGCGTCCCGATGTCGAGCCTGCGATCGAAGAAAAGGTCTGAGTACGCGCTTCAACAGACCCTTTAAATCCCTATCACCAATCAAGTGTCGCTGGGCAAATACGTCCAGCGATACTTTGGCGGGGTCGGTCCCTTGTTTCGGCCACCCTGCTGAGTTTGCTCCCACGCATGAGCAAGAATGCCGACGGACCGGGACAGGCAAAACAGGCCGCGCGCCAGCGGTGCGTCAAAACCAAGCTCGGCATAGATCACTGCTGTGGCACCGTCGATATTCATCGGAACGGGTTTGCCTTTGCGTCGGGCCAGTTCCCCTTCGATGTCAGTCGCAACGGACTTGTAACACCCGTCACAAGCGCCCGCCCCAATCGCTTCGTCCACAAGGCTCATCAAACGAGGGGCGCGCGGATCGGTTGGGGTGTGAAAGCGGTGACCGAACCCGGGCAGAATTTTTCCCTGCGCGGCGATCCAGTCATCCAATGCGGGGCCAACGGCGGATAGGTGCGCGTTGACGAACTGATACAGAGTCACGGCTTGTTCCCCAGCGCCGCCGTGGATGTCGCCCAGCATATTCACCGCGCTAGCCATAGCATTGTTGAGCGGTAGCCCACACGTCACTGCCATGCGCGCGGTTGCGATCGAAGGGGCTTGCGGCCCGTGATCCACGGCAGCAACCAAGGCGGCCTCGAACAATTTCAACTGTTCGGGGGATGGCCTGTCACCGCGCACCATGAACCAGATCATTTCCGCGAAACCAACGGTGCCGATCAGGTCCTGAATGGGTGTACCCCGCAGGTCTATTCGACCGGGTTCCATGTCGATGATGGCTGTTGACCACCAGTCGGCGACGTCGCTCATATGACACCCTCCTTCACCAGCGCGTTGATTTCGTCACGGGTCAGGCCAAGCTCTGACCAGATCGCGGCATTATCCGCCCCCAAATCCGGCGGGGCGGTTCGGGGCATTCTGCGTTGACCGTCCATCACGACCGGGCTGCCGGTCAGTTTCAGCTCTTCGCTCTGAACCGGCAGAGATCCAATCAACCCGCGGCCCGCAAGCTGTTCATCAGCCAGCGCCTCGGGCACGGTCATCACCTGCCCGGTCGGAACGCCAATCGCGTTTAACTCACCAACCCAGTCCCGGGAGGGCCGGGTGCGCAGGGTGGCTTCCAGATCGTCCCTGAGGGCGAGGCGGTTCCTCTTGCGATCTTCGCGTGTGGCATAGTCAGGATTGCCCAGCAAATCGTCCCGCCCAAGGTGTCGGGCAAGCGCCTGCCATTGTTTGTCGCGGTTGGCTGCGATGTTGATCGGGTTATCCGCAGTAGCAAAGGTTCCCGACGGCGCGGACGTGGTGTTTTCGTTCCCATGCGCTCCCGGCGTGACGCCCCCGATCAGGTAGTTCGACACCACCCAGCCCATGGTCGAAATTACCGCCTCGGACATTGCGATATCCAGAAAGGCGCCGCGCGGCTTGGCGTTCAGGGCGGCACTGACTGCGAAGGCAGCCGTCAGCCCTCCGACAGTATCGGCCAGCGGGTAACCGACGCGATAGGGTGCTGTATCGGCCGCTCCGGTTATCGACATGACGCCGCTGATGCCCTGAACGATCTGGTCGTAGGCCGGATCTTTTTTGCGAGGGCCGTCCTGCCCAAATCCGCTGATCGCGCAATAGATCAGGTTGGCGTTTTCACCGCGCAGAACCTCATAGCCAAGGCCAAGGCGATCCATCACGCCGGGCCGGAAGTTTTCGACCAGCACATCGGCGGTTTGAACCAGCTTCTTCAGCAAAACTTTGCCCTTGGCGGATTTCATATCCAGCGTGACGGATTTCTTGCCCGCGTTCTGGGCAAGAAAGCTGATGCCCATCCCGGCCCTGTTGCGATCAGGGTCAGCCCCCAACACCCGAGCAAGGTCGCCGCCCTCGGGACGTTCGACCTTGATCACCTCGGCGCCCATGAGGGCAAGCTGATAGCAGCAATACGGGCCTGCCAGAACATTCGTCAGGTCAAGAACCCGTATCCCTGCCAGAGGCTCAGTCGCCATCGGCGATACCGGCAGCCCGCGCCCGTGCGCGGCGCGCGCGATAGCTGGGCAGCAGCACCAGCAACGCGGCGATCACCAGCAGACCCAGCGTCATGGGACGTTCCCAGATAAACGCGATCCCATCATAGAGCTGCATGGACCTCGCAAAGTTGTCCTCCATCATGCCGCCAAGGATGAACCCGATCAGAAGCGGGGCCAGCGGATAGTCGGCAAACTTCAAAGCCGTGGCGCAGACGCCAAAACCGACAAGGATCAACAGCTCGGTCGCATTGTTCTGGCCGATATACGCCCCCATCAGGGTAAAGAACAAAATGAACGGGATCAGGTAATTGCGTGGAACCGACAGCACCTTGGCGATGTAGGGGATCAGCGGCAGGTTCAGGATCAGCAGGACAAGGTTGCCGATGAACATCGACATGATCACCGCCCAAAAGATCTGAGGCTCGTCCAGCATCAGGCGCGGGCCGGGCGTCACGTTCAAGGCAATCAGCGCACCCAATAGGATCGCCGTTGTGCCCGAACCGGGAATGCCCAGAGTCAGCAGCGGAACGAAAGACCCGGTACAGGCGGCGTTGTTCGCCGTTTCCGGGGCAGCCAGACCCTTGATCGAGCCTTTGCCGAATTCTTCCTGTTCCTCTTTCGGGGCGATGTTGCGCTCGACAGCATATCCAAGGAAGCTGGCGATTGTCGCGCCCGCGCCGGGAAGAACACCGATAAAGAAACCCTGCACGGATTGGCGACCCACGACAGGCGCGATGGCCTTGGCTTCTGCCCGGGTGATGCGCAGGTCCTTGATCTCACCATCGTCGCCTTTCAGGTCCTTTGGTTTCAGGACCAGAAACAACGCCTCGGGCAGGGCGAACATCGCCATGGCCAGCGTGATGAAACCAAAGCCGGATTGCAGGTCCATGATTCCCATGGTGAAACGGGGCAGGTTGAACAGTGCACCTTCGCCAACGGTTGCCATGATCAGTCCAAGGACGGTCATGATGACCGCCTTAGCGACCTGTCCGCTGCCGGCAAATGCGGCGATGGCGGATAGACCGACAACCATCAGGGCGAAATACTCGGCCGAGTGGAACAACAGCGCCACTGATGACAGGGCAGGGGCAAACACCATCAGCAGCACAGCACCCAGCGTGCCGCCGGCAAAACTGGCGATCGCAGCGATTGTCAGTGCCTTGCCGGCTTTGCCTTGTCGCGCCATGGGGTAGCCGTCGAAACTTGAGGCCACGGTGCCCGCGACCCCCGGCGCGTTCAGCAGGATCGAGGATGTCGAGCCGCCAAAGATCGCGCCATAGTATACCCCGGCCAGCAGGATCAGCGCGGCGGATGGGTCGCCCATCGAGATCGCAACCGGGATCATTATGGCGATGATCGACATCGGCCCGAGACCGGGCAACATCCCGATGAACGTGCCGATCAGACATCCCGCGATGACCATCAGTAGGTTTTGGATTGAGAATGCCGTTTGCAGGCCGATCAGAAGTCCTTCAAGCATGTCAGCCTCCGAAAATGCCCGGCAGCGGGCGCATGTAGATGCCAAGAACTTCCTGAACCAGATACCAGACCGCCCCGGTCGCGATAAAGGCAACGGGCAGCATGATATGCCACTTGCGCTCGCCCAGAATGAAAGAGCCAAGGATCAGGAATGCCGAAGTGGAAATCAGGAAACCGACAGGACGCAGGCACAGGGCGTAGATCACCATCAATGCCAGCAGCATCAGCGCCTGATCCAAGTGGTAGTCGCCCAGACGCCGATAGTCGATATCGGCCTCTTTCACCTCGGACTTTTCAAAGCCCAGCAGGATGATCGTTGTGGTGATGATTCCCAGAATGGACAGCACTTTGGGGAAGGTGCTTGGCCAGATGGGATTTCGTTGCATGAAAGGGGGAAGGCTACTGTCCATCGTGAACCAGGCGGCGTAGCCATATGTTAAACAAACACCCAGCAGAACGAGCGCGATCCAGCGATCCAACGCCATGATGCCCCCTCCTTTTTTGTTGTCTTTGGGGAAGGCAGAGCGGCGGTCCGCTCTGCCAATTGTCAGTTAGAGAAAGCCCAGCTTTTTCATCAGATCACCGATCTGCTGTTCCTGCTGCTCGAGGAACGTCTGGAAGTCAGCACCCGAGTTGTGGATGTTCACCCAACCGTTGCGCGCCCGAACTTCTTCCCATTCCGGAGTGTCATACATCTTGGCAATCGCATCCTGATAGGCGGCCAGCTTGTCTTCGGGCAGGCCGGGGGCTGCGAAGAAACCGCGCCAGTTGACGAAGGTGGTGTCGATGCCCTGTTCCATCATGGTCATTGCGTCAGGTGCGGCGTCAACGCGTTCTTCCGCGGTTACGCCAATGATCTTGACCTCACCCGCATTTGCCAGATCGACGGCTTCCGAGAAACCGGTCGACAGCGCAGCGATCTCACCGGACAGCAGGGCTGCCATGGCTTTGCCGCCTGCGTCATAGGGGATGTACTTCACGGCCAGAGCGTCCTTGCCTGCCGCTTCCATCACCATGGCCGCAACCAGATGGTCCATACCACCCGGAACCGAGCCACCGCCGATCGCCGTACCCGCAGGGTCGGCATCAAAGGCAGCCAGCAGATCCTCCATCGAGTTGATGGGGCTGTCCTTGCCCACAACAATCGCCGCATAGTCGCCGATCGTGCCCGACACCAGAGTCAGGTCGCGGAAATTATGCGGGAACACGCCAGTCAGCGAGCGGATCACGATGGGGGTCGAGTTCACCATCAGCGTGCCGTGGTTACTGTCGGCGTTTTCGATCAGAAAGCCAATGGCCTTGCCGCCGCCACCGCCGGACATGTTTTCGTAGGACGCGGTTCCGACAAGACCGGCATTGGTTAGCGCTTCGCCCGTGCCGCGGGCCGTGCCGTCCCAGCCGCCGCCAGCGCCGCCGGGAATCAGAAAGTGGATGCTGTCAACGACCTGATGGCCGTCGGCCAGCGAAGGTCCGGCCAAGCCGAATGCGGCCACAGCTGCGATTAGGGCGCGACGGCCCAGTTTGAATGTCGTCATGGTTTCCTCCCGTTTGACAACCGGCCGCATGGCGGCTCAGATTGGACGGAACAAAAACACACCAACCTGACATCAACCTGTCACGCGGCAAAATACTGGTTGAGCCTGATGAAATTTCTGCTTGTCGAAGACAATATGGACCTCGCAACTGCGATCAGTTCCCGCATGCGGCTGGACGGTCATGTCATTGATCACGCAGCGAATTTGGAAGACGCAACCGCCTTTGTCGAAACCGAGGAATATGACCTGATCCTGCTGGATATCATGCTGCCGGATGGGGATGGTCGAGACTTTCTGAAGCGGCACCGGGCCAGCCGCCTAGACACGCCGGTGATCGTTTTGACCGCGCGCAGTCAGGTTTCGGATCGAATCGGTTCGCTTGATCTGGGTGCGGATGACTACGTGACCAAACCGTTTGATCATGCCGAGCTTGAGGCCCGCTGCCGCGCGGTCCTGCGGCGAAAATCCGGCAGCGCGAAATCTACGATCGAGATCGGCGGTGTCGTGTTTGATCCGGTGGCCGGTCATTTGACCGTGGCCGGGGAAACCCTGTCGCTGCGAAATCGGGAACTGCGCATGATGGAGTTGTTCATCAACGCGCCGGGTCACGTATTCTCGAAACAGAAGCTGGCCGACAGGCTGTTCTCTTACGACGACAGCGTTTCGGACAACGCGATCGAGGTATATGTCGGGCGACTGCGCAGGCATCTCGAGCCTTCGGATCTGAAGATAACCACGCTGCGCGGTCTGGGGTACAGGTTGGACCATGACCACTAATCCCACCGTGTCAGGGTCACTGCGAAACAGGCTTGTGCTGGCCTTGATTGGCGGTGCGGCGGTTCTGGCTATCTTGTTGTTCTTTGCAGTTCGGAACTATGCGGCTCAGGTGGCGCAGCAGGGACAGGACAACATCCTTGAGGCATCCGTAACGTCCATTCTTGATGCCGCCGCACTGAGGGACGGGGTGCTGGAAGTCGATATTCCCTATGCCGCGTTCTCGATGCTGACCACCCCGTCAGACGACCGGGTGTTTTACGCCATTTATCAGGACGGTGCGTTTTTGTCGGGATACGAAGACCTTCTTCTGGCAGGGGCGTCCGAACAAAGTGACTGGGTGTTCACATCCGGTGAACTGCGCGGCGAACGCATTCGGCAGGTCAGCGCAAGTCGAACACTTGTCGGGTTGGGACGGCAGACGGAAATTGCGGTCGTGCTGGGCCAGACGCAGGACGCGCTTTCGCAAACTCTGGACCAGATTTCGCGCAATGCCGCATTTCTGGGTCTTGGTTTCTTTCTTCTGACTGCGGCGCTGTCTTTCTGGATCACGTCAACCACCATCGGGCAGCTCAACAAACTGACAACCTCGGTCACGCGGCGAGGGCCGCAGGACCTGAGTCCTTTCAAAAAGCCGGTGCCTCGGGAAATGGCGCCCCTGGTTTTGTCCCTGAACTCTCTGATGGGGCGTTTGGATCAATCCCTCAGCCAATCCGAAGATTTCATCGCCGAAGCCGCCCATCGCGTCCGCACGCCGCTGGCGACTGTGCGGTCTTATGCCGAGGCAACCCTGCACAGGGTCGAAAAGAAAGAAAATCGAGAGGCACTTCGTGCGATGGTCCGCGCGATCGACGAAAGTTCGCGCGCGGCTGGACAGTTATTGGATCATGCGATGATTACGTTTCGCGCCGATCATCTGGAGAGGGAAGATGTCGATCTGGTCGAACTGATCCGCGAACTTGTGCAGCGGTTGACGCCGATTGCTGAAATGAAAGAGCTTTCGCTTTCCTTGAGAGGCGATCCCACGGTTCCCTATTCCGGTGACCCTATCCTGATTCAGAACGCTGTGCGCAACATGATCGACAATGCGCTGAAATACGCGCCCGCTGACAGCATCGTCGAGATCGAGGTTACCGCCACACCAGATGTTGAGGTCAAAGTCAGCGACTCGGGTCCGGGTTTTCCAGCGGAAGAGATCGAACAACTGACGCGCAGGTTCGAGCGCGGCAAAAACGCGGCCGGAACAATTGGGTCAGGTCTGGGGTTGACCATCGCTCAGGACGTGGCGACGGCCCATGGCGGAACCTTGGTTTTGACGAACAAGCCTACGGGGGGCGCATGCGTTATCTTATCGCTTTAGCTCTGCTTTTGTGTCCCTGCTTGGTGTGGGCGCAGGATTGGGAAGACCAGTTGATTTTCAACGAGGGCGCAGAGGGCGCGCGCCTTCGAGTTATCTCAAGCACGGACACGGTTCTGTTTGCGCCGTTGATAGAAGGCTTTGTCGCTCGGAACCCCTCGATAAGTGTTGAATACCTCGTTTCGGGAACGGCGGATATCGACCGTCGCGTTCGCGCGGCGCCGGGTGATTTCGATGTTGTGGTATCCAGCGCAATGGACCTGCAGCTGAAGTTGGCGAATGACGGCTATGCGCTGGCGCTGGACGACATCGAGACTCCATTGTGGACACAGTGGCACCACAGTTTGTTTGCCTTCACGACCGAACCCGCCGCCATCGTCATCAACCGCGCAGCGTTTGAAGGTCAGGATATTCCGCATACCCGGCAGAGTTTGATCGAAGCGCTGCGCAAGCGACCGGAGGAGTTTCGCGGCAAGGTCGGCACCTACGATGTCCGCGAATCCGGGCTGGGCTATCTGTTCGCAACGCAGGACGCGCGCGCCTCGGAAACCTATTGGCGGCTGATGGAGGTCATGGGCGGTCTTGATGTGCGCCTGTACTGCTGTTCGGGGGAAATGATAAACGACTTGGCAGACGGAAAAATCCTGGTCGCTTATAATGTCCTGGGGAGTTACGCGGCAGTCCGCGCCGAGCGCAAGGATGCGCTTGAAGTGATTTTGCCGACGGATTTCCAAACAACGATGATGCGAACGGCCTTGGTCTCAAGGGAAACGCAGAAGCCGGACGCAGCCGAAGCGTTTATCAGCTATTTGGTCGCTGAAGAGCCTGTGCCGCAAGACAGCCGGTCTTCGCTTCCGCCACTGACATCTCAGAGCGGTGCGACTGATCGCGAGACAATAGGACTGAATCCGGCGCTGTTGACATTTCTGGACGACCTAAAGCGTAAAAAGTTCCTGTCAGCATGGGAAAATGCGGTCATTCAGTAGCCGAACGACGATCGGGTTCATGTTGAGCGTGGACGGTTTCAGCGTCTGGGCGGGCAGCAACCTGGTATTCGTAGCCTGCAGCCGATTGTCCCAATCAAATCCGTTTGCTAACGTCGCCATCGCGTCGGGGAGGGCGCGCAAACCGAAATGCTGGACTACTCGCATAACGCCTGGCTTGTGGCGGCATCCTTGGCCGTTGCGATGATGGCCGGATTTACCGGTCTCTACCTCACGCATGGGGCGTCCAAGCTGGATGATCAAAGGCGCAAGTTCATTGTCGCTTTGGCAGCTATCATTCTGGGCGGCGGCATTTGGTCGATGCATTTCGTCGCCATGCTGGGGCTGCAACTACCGATCCTTTTCTACTACGACGCGCTGATCACCTTGATCTCGGCTTTGGTTGCGATCCTGATGGTTGGATTGGCGCTGCTATTGCTTCACTTCCGGCCCAGAACGATGCAGACGATCATCGGCGCAGGCGTAATCGTCGGGCTGGGCATTGTCGTGATGCACTATGTGGGCATGGCCGGAATGGAACTGTGCCGCCCGGTCTACACCGGATGGGATGTGGCGATTGCGACGTTGGCCTCGGTCGTGCTGTCCGTGCTGGCGATTTGGGTGGCCTACGACAATCGCACACAGCGCAACATCCTGCTGGGGACAGCGTGTTTTGGTCTGGCGGTGTTCACAATGCATTTCGTGGCGACGGGCCTGACAGATTTTGTGGCCAGCGACGCCGCCGGAGGAGCCGGCCCCGCGCTGAACAATCAGGTATTGGCAATGGGCGTCACAGTCGCCGTGTTCCTGATCTGCGGTGCGTTCCTTCTGACCGGGGTCACCTTTATCGAACCCAATGCAGACACGACGCAGGTCAGACCACCGGACCCCGAACCCCAGCCCAAGACACTGAGGGCAGGTGTTCCGTTTGAGCGCGAAGGCCAGACCTTCTTTGCCGAACCCGCGCGCGTCGCCGCTGTCCGGGCCGAGGGGCACTACACCGTCCTCTACATGGGTAGCGAAAAGCTGTTTTGTCCGTGGTCCATTACTGAGGCTGAAACCCGCCTGAAGCCAAACGGATTTCTTCGCGCGCATCGCAGCTATCTGGTGAACCCCAAACATGTCTCGAGTTTCGAGCGCCACAAGGACAACGGTACCTGCTATTTCGACGGAGTCGACGCCTTGAACAAGGTTCCGGTCAGCCGATCCCGCCTGAATGACATTCGCGACGCGCTGGGCCTTTGATCGCAACTCGTGCAGCTCATTCGCATTTCGTGAAACAAGCTACGCGCCCCGTTCCCCTTGGCTGGAACGGTTGATGTGACCGCTCTTTCCTTACCGCAGGTCCCCCAAGGCATATCGCTCGGACCCAGGGAGGAAAAACATGATACCAGCCGGTTTTGAGTATCACCGGCCAGGCGACATCGCCTCGGCCATCGGCATTTTACAGGAACACGGAGACGAGGCGCGCGTGATCGCGGGCGGGCACAGCCTGATCCCGATGATGAAGCTGCGCATGGCCGAGATGGGCCATCTGGTCGATCTTCAGGCTATTGACGAGTTGAAGGGGATCGCTGTCGGGTCTGATACCGTGACGCTTGGCGCGATGGTCACGCAGCACGAGTTGATCACCCATGACGGTCTGGCCTCGACCATCCCTCTGATCCGCGAGGCGGCGTTGCAGATCGCCGATCCGCAGGTGCGCTATGTCGGGACTGTCGGCGGCAACGTGGCCAATGGCGATCCGGGCAATGACATGCCGGGGCTGATGCAATGCCTGAACGCGACGTTTGAACTGTCCGGCCCCGATGGGTCACGCAGCGTGGCCGCGCGCGAGTTCTATGAGGCCGCCTATTTCACCGCCCGCGAAGATGAGGAAATTCTGACCCGTATCTCGATCCCGGTTCCGGGGGCGGGTGTTGGACAGGCTTATGAAAAGCAAAAGCGCAAGATCGGGGATTACGCCACCGCTGCGGCTGCGGTGATGGTGGGCAATGGAACGGCCTCGGTCGCGATGACCAATTTGGCCGACACGCCGATTTGGTCCGAAGGCTCAAGCGCTGCGCTAGCAGATGGTGATGTGAATGGCTGCGTCGCGGCGATGCTGGATGCGATTGAGCCTGTGGCCGACAATCGCGGCCCCGTTGAATTCAAGAAACATGTGGCAGGCGTGATGCTGCGCCGCGCCATCGACCGTGCGCAAAGCCGCGCGAGTTGAGGAGGGGAAACCATGTCAAAAATGCACGTCAAACTCACCGTGAACGGGCGCGAGGTCGAAGGACTGGCCGAGCCGCGCACGTTGCTGATCCACTTCCTGCGGGAAGATTTGAAAATCACCGGCCCTCATATCGGCTGTGAAACCAGCCATTGCGGGGCCTGTACCGTGGATATCGACGGCAAATCCGTCAAATCCTGCACTACTTTCGTCGCGCAGGTGAACGGGGCCGATATCACCACCGTCGAAGGGCTGACCAATGAGGATGGCAGCCTTGGTGTGTTGCAAGAGATGTTCCGCGAACATCACGGGCTGCAGTGCGGTTTCTGCACGCCGGGCATGATCACCCGCGCGCACCGTCTGTTGCAGGAAAACCCGAACCCGACCGAAGAAGAAATTCGCTTTGGAATGGCCGGGAACCTGTGCCGCTGCACCGGATACCAGAACATCGTCAAGGCGATCTCGGCCTCGGCTGACTTGCTGAACGCTCAGAAGGAGGCCGCGGAATGAACGACCAGACACTGACCCCCGAAGAACGCGCCGCCAATCTCAAAGGCATGGGTAGCTCGCGCAAACGCGTCGAGGATGTCCGCTTTACCCAAGGCAAGGGCAACTATGTCGATGATATCAAGCTGGATGGCATGCTGTTCGGCGACTTTGTGCGCTCCCCCTATGCACATGCTCGCGTCGTCAGCGTGAATAAAGAGGCGGCGCTGGCCCTGCCCGGCGTGATTGCGGTTCTGACTGCCGAGGACCTGTCTCCGCTGGGCCTGCACTGGATGCCGACCTTGGCGGGTGACAAGCAGATGGTGCTGGCCGATGGCAAAGTGCTGTTCCAAGGCCAGGAAGTGGCCTTTATCGTGGCCGAAGATCGGTATGTCGCGGCGGATGCCGTGGAGCTGGTCGAGGTGGAATACGAAGAACTGCCCGTTCTGACCGACCCGTTCGAGGCGCTGAAGTCCGATGTGGTCCTGCGCGAAGACTTGGAAGGCCAGACCGAAGGCGCACACGGCCCCCGCAAGCATCACAACCACATCTTCACTTGGGAACAGGGCGACAAAGACGCGACCGAGGCTATTCTGGCCGAGGCTGACGTCGTGGCCGAGGAGATGGTCTATTACCACCGCACCCACCCCTGCCCGCTGGAAACCTGCGGGTCAGTGGCTAGCATGGATAAGGTGACCGGCAAGCTGACGCTGTATGGCACGTTTCAGGCGCCGCACGCGATCCGGACCGTTGTGTCGCTGATCTCGGGCATTGCCGAGCACAATATTCGCGTGATCAGCCCCGATATCGGTGGCGGGTTCGGCAACAAGGTCGGGGCTTATGCGGGCTATGTCTGTTCCGTCGTGGCTTCGATTGTCACAGGCAAGCCGGTGAAGTGGGTCGAGGACCGGATGGAGAACCTGATGTCCACCGCCTTTGCCCGCGACTACTGGATGCAGGGCAAGATCGCCGCCACCAAGGACGGCAAGATCACCGGTCTATGGTGTCATACCACGGCAGATCACGGCGGTTTCGATGCCTGTGCCGACCCGACCAAGTTCCCGGCGGGGTTCATGAACATTTGCACCGGGTCCTATGACATCCCGACTGCGTATCTGGCCGTGGATGGGGTTTATACCAACAAGGCTCCGGGTGGGGTGGCCTATCGCTGTTCCTTCCGCGTGACCGAGGCCGCCTATTTCATAGAACGGATGATCGAGGTTCTGGCCATCAAGCTGAACATGGACGCGGCCGAGCTGCGCCGGATCAACTTCATCAAGGCCGATCAGTTCCCCTACCAGTCGGCGCTGGGCTGGGAATATGACTCGGGCGATTATCACACCGCCTGGGACAAGGCGCTGAAGGCTGTTGATTACGAAGGTCTGCGCGCGGAACAGGCGCAGCGGGTCGAGGATTTCAAGGCTGGTAAGACTCGCAAACTTCTTGGCATTGGCCTGACGCATTTCACCGAGATCGTTGGCGCTGGTCCGGTGAAGAACTGTGATATCCTTGGGCTTGGTATGTTCGATAGCTGCGAAATCCGCATCCACCCAACAGGGTCTGCGATTGCGCGGCTGGGGACGATCTCTCAGGGTCAGGGCCATGCCACGACCTTTGCCCAGATCATCGCCAGCGAGATCGGCCTGCCTGCCGACGACATTACGCTGGAGGAAGGTGACACCGACACCGCGCCTTACGGTCTGGGGACATACGGGTCTCGGTCCACGCCGGTGGCGGGTGCTGCAACGGCGATGGCCGCGCGTAAAATCCGCGCCAAGGCGCAGATGATCGCGGCCTATTTGCTTGAGGTCCACGACGACGATGTCGAATGGGACGTGGATCGGTTCTCGGTCAAAGGCGCGCCCGAGCGGTTCAAGACGATGAAAGAGATCGCCTTTGCCGCCTATAATCAGGCGATTCCGGGGTTGGAGCCGGGGTTGGAAGCCGTGAGCTATTACGATCCGCCGAACATGACCTATCCGTTTGGGGCCTATATCTGCGTTATGGAGATCGACGTGGATACCGGCGAGTGGGAGGTTCGGAAGTTCTATGCGCTGGATGATTGCGGCACTCGGATCAACCCGATGATCATTGACGGTCAGGTCCACGGCGGCGTGACCGAGGCGCTGGCCATCGCCATGGGGCAAGAGATTGCCTATGACGATATGGGCAATGTGAAGACTGGCACGCTAATGGATTTCTTCCTGCCCACCGCGTGGGAGACGCCGAACTATATCACCGACTACACGGTCACGCCGTCTCCGCACCATCCGATTGGCGCGAAAGGTGTGGGTGAAAGCCCGAACGTGGGGGGCGTGCCCTGTTTCTCGAATGCGGTGCATGATGCGTTCCGGCCGTTTGGGTTGGTGCAAAGTCACATGCCGCATGACCATTGGCGAATCTGGAAGATTGCCAACGGGCTGGGGATGCATGGGTGATGGGGTTCGGACCGGCTGGTGCCGGTCCGACCGAACGGAGGGGGCCAGCCCCCTCCGAACCTCCCCCGGGATATTTTTAGCCAGATGAAGAGTGGATCCTGGTTTTGACTTTGAGTGATGTGCAGAACGGATTGGCCGCGCAGGGCTATGTTGCTGATGATCGGTTGGCGATGGCGTTGCACTTGGCGCAGGCGTTGGGGCGGCCATTGTTGCTGGAAGGGCCGGCAGGGGTTGGCAAGACCGAGGTTGCCAAGGCGATGGCGGCTTGGCGGGATACGCGTTTGATCCGGTTGCAGTGCTATGAAGGGCTGGATGCCAGTCATGCCATTTATGAGTGGAATTATCAGCGTCAGTTGTTGGCCATTCGCGCGAGTGAAGCGCAGGGAGGAACCAGCGAAGCGCAGTTGTTCTCAGATGAATATCTGCTCAAACGGCCTTTGTTAGAGGCTATTCGTGAAGACAAACCTCCGGTTTTGTTGATTGATGAGATTGACCGGGCGGATGAGGAATTTGAAGCGTATCTTCTGGAAATCCTGTCAGACTTTCAGATCACGATTCCGGAACTGGGGACGATTGAGGCGCGGGTTCGGCCAATCGTGATCCTGACGGCAAACGGCACGCGTGACTTGTCGGATGCTCTGCGGCGGCGGTGTCTTTACAGCTTTTTGGATTATCCGTCACGCGAGACGGAATTGGCGATTTTGCAGGCGCGTATGCCTGAAATCGAGGGTGCTCTGGCGCGGCAGATTGTGGGTGTGGTGCAGGCGCTTCGTAAAGAAGGCCTTGAGAAGACGCCCGGCATTGCGGAAATGCTGGACTGGTCCGCAGCTTTGGCCGGGTTGGGCGTGAATGATCTGGCCAAGGCGCGGGACGAGGTACAGGCAACGCTTGTCTGCTTGCTGAAAACCGCAGCTGACTATGATGCCGCCCCTCCCGAGGTGATGGATCGTTTGATTGGAAAGGTCGCGTAATGCAGGTCACGCGGTTTCCCTCCCGTGCCTTGGGCTTTGCGGATCGCATGTCCGGCTTTGTCGCGCATCTGAGGATGAATGGGATGCGGGTCGGACCGAAGGAAACGGCGGGCGCTTTGAGCGCATTGTCCTTGATTGACGCCACGGATGCAGGGCAGGCCCGGCGTGCGTTGTGCGCCGTTCTTGCGGGTGACGCCGATGACTGGCGTCGGTTTGATGACTTGTTCGACTCATACTGGTTTAACGCCGGGAAACAGCGGGAAGGGTCGTCCGAGACGACTCATGTTCGCGTGCAGTCGACCAAGCCGATGATCTGGCAGCAACAGGGTAAGGCGCGTGACGATGCGTTATCTGGACCAGAGCAACCCACCACCCCTGATCCGGGCGAGGGAGACGCTGAGGGGGTGGATGGTAAACTGGTTGCGACTCGAACGACAAACTTGTCGCGCCGGGATCTGCGCGAATTAATGGATGATGAGGCTCTAAATCAGGCGGAAAGGGCTGCGCTGTCGATCGCCCGCGCTATCCGCGATCGCCGGTCGCGTAGGCGCAAGCAGGCGTCAAAGGGACCGGCGTTGGACTTGCGGCGCATACATCGGGCCAGTCTTGCGCGGGGCGGAGAGCCGATGGACCTGTACCGTCGCACGCGCCCTCCGCGTCCGATGCGGATTGTTGCGTTGTGCGATGTCAGCGGGTCCATGACCGTCTATTCCCGCGTGTTCCTGGCATTTCTGAAGGGGTTGATTGGCAGCGGCACGGAAGCAGACGCCTATTTGTTCCACACACGCCTGATGCGCGTCACCGATGCGCTGCGCGACCACGATAGCTTGCGTGCGGCGGGGCGGTTGTCGCTGATGGCCGAAGGGTTCGGGGGCGGCACTGATATCTCGGGCAGTTTGGAGCGGTTCGTGTCAGGCTATGGCGCACGCGCGTTGAATGGTCGAACGATCGTGCTGATCCTGTCAGACGGGTATTGCAGTTCGGACCCGCAGGCGCTGGGCGCGGTTTTGGCGCGCATCCGGCGCAAGGCGCGGCGGATCGTGTGGCTGAACCCGTTGAAAGGGTGGGAGAACTATCAACCCATCGCGGCTGCGATGCAGGCGGCCGAGCCGTATCTGGATGCCCATCTTCCAGCCAATACGCTTGAGGCGCTTGCGGCGCTTGAACCGCAGTTCCGGAAATTGTGAAAGGAGCCCCGAATGGCAAATTTCGACATATTCGACACGATAGATGAGCTTCGCCGGACGGGTGACGCGTTCTGCGTGGCGACGGTTTTACGAACGGCGGATGCGACCTCGGCCAAGGCGGGTGGTAAGGCGGCGATCACACGGGATGGGCGGATACTGGGCCATTTGGGTGGCGCGTGCGTTCAGCGTGCGGTCAGGACCTCGGCGCAGGATGCGCTGGCCAGCGGTGCCCCGCAGATGATCCGCATCAAACCTTCGGACAAGGTGGTGAACATGACGGACCCGGATGGCGTGCAGACTTTCAAAAGCGGCTGCCCCTCGGGTGGAACGGTCGATCTGTTGGTGGAGCCGTATCAGCATGCGCCGCGCGTGGTGATTTTCGGCGGGTCGCCAATCGCGTCTGCCCTTGCAGATCACGCGGCGTTGGCCGGGTTTCGGGTCTGTGTCACCGAAACCGGCGGCACACACACGCATTTTGAACCGGATTCGGTCAATGATCTGGGGCTTGAGGCCCGGGATTTCGTGGTCGTGGCGTCTCAGGGGCGCGGTGACGCCGTGGCGCTTGAGGCTGCTCTGAACACACCGGCGCGGCGTGTTTCCATGGTTGCCAGTCGCCGCAAGGCGGACGCACTGATCGACAAGTTGGTGGCAAATGGGCTTGATCCGGCGCGCGCAGGACAACTGAAATCCCCGGCCGGATTGGATATCCACGCCATTGATCCGCATGAGATCGCCCTGTCGATCCTGGCCGAAATCGTCATGTGGCGGAACACGGACAAGACAAGGGAGGTGTCTGAGGATGAAAAACTTGCTTAAACACGTGCGGGCATTGTGGCCGACGCGCATCGAACAAACCCCCAAACAGGCGACGGAAACCGCGCTTTTGGTTTTCCCGAAATGTTGTTGAACAAAGGAAATGTGAATGGAACTGTCTGACGAAATCCGCATCGCGGCCCCTCGGGATGTTGTATACAAGGCGTTGAACACGCCCGAGATTCTGCAGGAGTGTATTCCGGGTTGCGAGGAGCTGGTCCAGCATTCACCCGAGGAGCTTGAGGCCAAAGTGGTCCTGAAGATTGGCCCGGTCAAAGCACGGTTTGCCGGACAGGTCACGTTGGACAACTCGAATGCGCCCGGTGGGTTTTCTTTGACCGGCGAAGGCAAAGGGGGCGCTGCTGGCTTTGCCAAGGGCGGGGCCCAAGTGACGTTGACTGAAGACGGGGCCGAGACCGTGCTGGCCTATACCGCCAAGGTCGAGGTTGGCGGCAAGATCGCCCAGCTTGGCAGCCGATTGATTGCTGGCACGGCCAAGAAGCTCTCGGGCAAGTTCTTCACCAAGTTTGGTGAGGTTGTATCGGAACAGGCTGTTTCCTGACTGGATTGGGCTGGTCGGGCCAAGTGCCCGGCCAAGTCGGACGCAATTCAGTTGACGGCAAACGCAATCGGCGCAATCACCATGGCTATGGACGGGATGCTCGTGGCAGGAGGCTTCGGTGAAGAACAGCGCGGTGCTGGAACAACTGGAAAACTGGATTGCGGTCAGGCCGGGTGACTTGCAGGCGATCCGCCGTCTGGTCACGCTTCTGGATATGTCGGATGGCGCGCATCGCGGTTCCGGTGCCTTTGGACGGGCCCAGTCCAAGGTTGCATCCACACTGCCCAAGGACTGGCAACAGACGTTATTGGACCCGTCGAAATGTGCTCAGGCGTACGGAGGATGGCTGAATGTTCTGAAATCCGCGCGCATCAAGCACGCAGTGCCGGTTGCTCAGGTGTTTTCAGGGCAGGTGTTGAAGGTTCGGGGCGAAACCCCTTATTGCGACGCGCGCCTGAAGTTCTTTGCAGAAACCAAGGTAATCCCGGCGCTGTGCCACGGTTGCTATAAGGTGCAGATTTTGCCTGAAACATTCGAGAAGATGATCCAGGCCTATCTGTTGCTGCTGAACCTTGATCTTCCGGGCGACAATACCAGAAAATGCATGATCGAACTGCGCGACGGGGTCAAATACCCGTACAAGGGTTACATCTATTGCAACAGCGCGGATGAAGCCAAAGCCTGCCTTGCGGCGTTTCAGGTCAAGCTGGCAGAGTTTGGTGTGACGGGCCTTCATTTGAAGATCTCTCACGGCTGTTCGGAATACGGGCTTGAATACCCTGCGTTCAAGTATTCTGAGAGTTCGGAACAGACCGAATTTGAAACGCCGACAGATTGGGCGGGAATCGAAGAGAAATACTTCAAGGGCATGAAGTTTCCCAAACCGCAGGCCAAAGCCTACTCAAAGCCCTTCGTCAGTCTGCGCGACGTGTTCGTTTTGCGAACCTGGACCAAATATGCCGAGTTGATTGGGGATGACACGGCAGGTGCCTATGCCGCTCAGGGCGGTCCCGATTTGCCAGTTCAGTTCGCGAAGCGGGTCAAGGCGCAAGCATCGAAGAGAAACGCCGAGCTGACAGAGCTTGCCGCGATGTCCTGAGATTTGGCAGGCCAATTCAAAAGACAAAAAAACCGCTTTTTGCATTCGTTGCTTCAAATTTCGGGTGATCTGGTGCCCAGGAGAGGACTCGAACCTCCACGTCCATACGGACACTAGCACCTGAAGCTAGCGCGTCTACCAATTCCGCCACCTGGGCAGGTGTCGTGGAGGGGCGTTTAAGCCTACTGGCGGTGGGCGTCAACCAGATTCGGGAAGTTTTTTGAAAGTTTTTTGACTGACGTCCGAGGTCGACGGAACTGGGCCTCGATTTCCGAAATGCGCGGCGTTATTGCGCCTTGTTTGCTTGGGCTTTGAGGGGTAGATCGTGTTAGACCCATCAGCAGGAGCCCTCGCATGTCCAAACTGGTCACGATTTATGGCGGATCCGGATTTGTTGGCCGATACGTCGCCCGGCGTATGGCAGGTGAAGGGTGGCGCGTCCGGGTGGCCGTACGGCGACCAAATGAGGCCATGTTCGTCAAGACATACGGTGTTGTGGGCCAGGTTGAGCCCATTCTGTGCAATATCCGCGATGACGCCTCGGTTGCGCTGGCGATGCAGGGCGCAGATGCAGTGGTCAACTGCGTTGGCGTGCTGAACGAGCTGGGCAAGAATGAGTTCGACGCTGTGCAGGCCGATGGTGCCGAGCGTATTGCGCGGCTGGCTGCACAGCAGGGGGTCGCGCAGATGGTGCATATCTCTGCAATCGGTGCGGATGCAGAGTCGGACAGCCAGTATTCTCGAACCAAGGCGCAGGGTGAGGCTGCAGTTCTGGAGCATATGCCGGGCGCGGTTATCTTGCGCCCTTCGGTCATTTTCGGGACCGAAGATCAGTTCTTCAACCGCTTTGCGGGCATGACGCGGATGAGCCCGTTCCTGCCGTTGGTGGGCGCAGGGACAAAGTTCCAACCTGTTTTCGTGGACGACGTGGCCAAAGCCGCCGTAAAAGGTGTTCTGGGGCAGGCACCGGCTGGCGTGTGTGAACTGGGCGGGCCAGAGGTAAAGACTTTCCGGGCATTAATGCAGCAGATGCTCGACGTGATTCACCGCCGTCGGGTCATTATAGGAATGCCATTCTGGGCGGCGCGGATCATGGCCGGCGTTCTGGATATCGTGAAATTCGTCAGTTTCCAGCTTTTCCCAAACAACATCCTGACCCGTGATCAGCTTAAGAACCTGCGGCGCGACAATGTTGTATCTGAAGGTGCGATGGGATTTTCTGATCTGGGGATTGAGCCGACCACTTTGGAATCGGTGTTGCCTGAATACCTGTGGAAATTCCGCCCCTTGGGTCAGTATGACGACATTCAGAATTCGGCGAAGAACCTGAAGATCTGATCAGCTATAGGCGATGATCAGCAATGCTGCGCCCAGTACGACACGATAGATCACGTAAGGCGTGAAGCTGACGCTTCGCAACAGGCGCATCATCAGGGTCAGGGCCAGTAGCGCCGAAATGAATGCAAAGATGGCGGCGATAGCCCCGTCAATGGCCAGTTGCGCATCGGCCTCGCGGATCACATCGACCGACAGCAAGGTTCCTGATGCCAGAATTGTCGGGATCGACATCAGCATGGCGATCCGTGCGCCGTCCTCTCTGGTATAACCCAAGTGCCGCGCGCCCGTGATGGTGATCCCTGACCGCGACGTACCCGGTATCAGCGCCAACACTTGCCAAAGGCCCATGATGGCTGCGTCTTTGATGCCCCAGTCTCCGGCCTTCTTCGTTTGCGGCCCCTTTTGATCCATCCAATAGAGCAACAGACCAAATCCCAGCATCATCCACCCGATTACTGCAATCGAGCGCAGCGATTGGCTGAGGCCGGTTTTGAACAGGATGGCACCGACGATGATGGTTGGAATCGTCGCGATGATAAGGCCCATGGCCAGACGCGCCTCGGCAGAGTCGGTGCGCCCGGTCAAGGCACGAGGCAGGCCAGAGGCGGCCTGCTTCACCTCGGACCAGAAATACAGAACCACCGCGCCCAGCGTGCCGACATGTACCGCAACGTCAATGGCCAGCCCCTGATCGTCCAAGCCGGTCAGGCTGGGCAAAAGGATCAGATGCCCAGAGGATGAGATCGGCAAAAATTCGGTTATACCCTGAATGATTGCTGCGAGAATCAGTTGAAAAAGGCTCATTTACCTGCCCGTGCCGCCGTCACGTATTCTTTGCGACCAATGGGTATAAGTGTGGTGCCGAAAAGAAAAGCGCGCAATTAGGTCCGAATCGGAACTAAAAAGATAAAGTTTTTTCATTTGGCTGGCCGATCCTGAGGATATTTTTCAAAGTAGGTCAGTATAATTGACTTTTCATCTGATCATGTATCTCTTAAAGAAGCTCGACCAAGCCAATTCATGGAGTCTGACCCGTGGCCAAGCAACCGATGCTGAAATTTGTGCAAGTCGATCGCGCCATGCCCGAAAAGCGCGCCGCGGACGCGCGCAAGGAAGACTTTGACGAAATCTACTCGGAATTTGCCTCGGCCAAGGCCGAAGAGCAGGCCAGCCGCTGCAGCCAATGCGGTGTGCCGTATTGTCAGTCGCATTGTCCGCTGCACAACAACATACCCGACTGGCTGCGCCTGACCGCGACTGGCCGTTTGGAAGAAGCCTATCAAACCAGTCAGGCCACCAACACTTTCCCCGAGATCTGTGGCCGCATCTGCCCGCAGGATCGCTTGTGCGAAGGGAATTGTGTGATCGAACAGTCCGGCCACGGCACTGTAACGATCGGAACGATCGAAAAATACATCACCGACACCGCCTGGGACAAAGGTTGGGTGAAACCCGTCGTGCCGGGTGCAGAGCGTAGCGAAAGTGTAGGCATCATCGGTGCTGGCCCGGGTGGGCTGGCCGCCGCTGACATGCTGCGTCGGGCGGGAATTCAGGTCACTGTTTATGACCGTTATGACCGTGCGGGCGGGTTGCTGATGTACGGCATTCCGGGTTTCAAGCTGGAAAAAGATATTGTTCAGCGCCGCAATGATCTGCTGGCCGATGGCGGAGTTGAGTTTGTTCTGAACTGCGACGTCGACGCTGCGAAATTCGACGAAATTCGTGGGAAGCATGACGCGGTGATCATCGCGACGGGCGTCTACAAGTCTCGCGATCTGTCCATGCCGGGCAGCGGTCTGGGCGGGATCGAAAAGGCGATCGACTTCCTGACCGCCTCGAACCGCAAGAGCTTTGGGGATGCTGTCGAGGATTTCGACAATGGCCGCCTGAACGCCGAGGGTAAGAAAGTTGTCGTGATCGGCGGCGGTGATACCGCGATGGATTGCGTTCGCACCTCGATCCGTCAGGGCGCGACCTCGGTCAAATGCCTGTATCGCCGCGACCGTGCCAACATGCCGGGCTCGCAGCGCGAAACGCAGAACGCCGAAGAAGAAGGCGTGGTTTTTGAATGGCTTAGTGCGCCCAAGGGCTTTACCGGAGACGACAAGGTGTCTGGCGTGATGGTGCAGAAAATGCGTCTGGGTCAGCCCGACGCCACCGGGCGCCAAGCCCCTGAGGTGATCGAAGGCGAGGACTATGTCGAAGACGCCGATCTGGTGATCAAGGCGCTGGGGTTCGAGCCCGAAGACCTGCCCACCTTGTTCGGCCAGCCAGACCTGTCCGTGACCCGCTGGGGCACCGTCAAGGCCGCGTTCCAGACCGGTGAGACCGAGATGGACGGCGTCTATGCCATCGGTGACATCGTGCGCGGGGCCTCTCTGGTCGTGTGGGCGATCCGTGACGGTCGCGACTGTGCCGATGCGATCATCGATCGATTCAACGCCAAGGCTGCGGTCGCAGCCGAGTAAGCTCAGCGATCAGGAGGGGCAGGATGCCCGAGTTGCAAGGCCAATGCATGTGCGGTGCAGTCACTGTAACCGCGACCCCGGCGCAGGACGCGCTGGGTGCGTGTCATTGCGATCAATGCCGCCGCTGGACCAGTTCGATGTTGATGACCTTTCCAACCGAACCCGGCTATGCCGCGTTGGGACCGGTTAAGACCTTTACGTCGTCAGACTGGGCCGAACGAGCATTTTGTAGCGAATGTGGCTCGGCGCTTTGGTATCGGATCACTTTGCCGGGTGAGATGCACGGACATACACAAATGGCGGCTGGCCTGTTTGAAAACGCCGCAGGCGGCCCGCTGAAACTAGAACTCTATATCGACAAAAAGCCCGAAGGGTACGCGTTTGTAGGCGAGCGCCGGCAGATGACCAAAGCCGAGGTCGAAGCCATGTACGCCCAACCGGAAGAAGGAGACAGCCAATGACCAAATACGATGCCGATTGGGTGCGCGCCGAAGAAGCCAAACGTCAGTGGATGGCGGAAAACGGTCTCTATTCCGAGGAAGAAGAGCATTCTTCCTGCGGTGTGGGCCTTGTTGTATCCGTTGACGGCAAGCCATCGCGCAAGGTTGTTGATGCGGGGATCGACGCCCTCAAGGCGATCTGGCACCGGGGTGCCGTGGATGCAGATGGCAAGACCGGCGATGGCGCTGGTATCCACGTGCAGATCCCTGTTCCCTTCTTTTATGACCAGATTCGCCGCACCGGGCACGAGCCCAATCTGGATGAGCTGATCGCGGTTGGTCAGGTCTTTCTGCCACGTACAGATTTTGGCGCACAGGAAAGCTGCCGGACCATCGTGGAAACCGAAGTCCTGCGCATGGGTTATTACATCTACGGCTGGCGTCACGTGCCCGTCGATGTGACCTGTCTGGGTGAAAAGGCCAACGCGACCCGGCCTGAGATCGAGCAGATCCTGATTTCCAATTCCAAAGGCGTGGACGAAGAAACCTTTGAGCGTGAGCTTTATGTCATCCGTCGCCGCATCGAAAAAGCAGCCTTGGCCGCGGGGATTTCCGGGCTGTACCTGGCCTCGTTGTCGTGCCGCTCGATCATCTACAAGGGCATGATGCTGGCCGAGCAGGTGGCTGTCTTCTACCCCGACCTGATGGACGAACGGTTCGAATCTGCCTTTGCGATCTACCACCAGCGCTATTCGACCAACACCTTCCCGCAATGGTGGCTGGCGCAGCCCTTCCGCATGTTGGCCCATAACGGCGAGATCAACACGCTGAAAGGCAACGTAAACTGGATGAAAAGCCATGAGATCCGCATGGCGTCCTCGACCTTTGGCGACTATGCCGAAGATATCAAACCGATCATCGCTGGTGGATCGTCGGATTCGGCCGCATTAGACTCGGTTTTTGAGGTTCTGGTCCGCGCGGGCCGCTCGGCTCCGATGGCGAAAACCATGTTGGTGCCGGAAAGCTGGTCCAAGCAGGCGGTCGAGCTGCCGCAAGCGTGGCGCGACATGTATTCCTACTGCAACTCGGTGATGGAACCGTGGGACGGCCCCGCAGCCTTGGCCATGACAGACGGCCGCTGGGTCTGCGCCGGTCTGGACCGCAACGGTCTGCGCCCCATGCGCTATGTCGTGACGGGCGATGGTCTGGTCATCGCCGGGTCCGAGGCCGGGATGGTGCCGATTGATGAGGCTTCGGTGACGGAAAAAGGCGCTTTGGGTCCGGGTCAGATGCTGGCCGTGGATATGAAGCGCGGCAAGCTCTATCGCGACAAGCAGATCAAGGACAAACTGGCGCGCGCCCTGCCGTTTGGAGAGTGGGTTGGCAAGATCAATGATCTGGATGAATCGCTGGCGGGCGTGACCGAAACCGCGAAATTCAGCGGTGAGGAGCTGCGCAAGCGTCAGATCGCGGCAGGATATTCGGTTGAAGAGTTGGAGCAAATCCTCGCGCCGATGGCCGAGGATGGCAAGGAATCCATCGCCTCGATGGGCGACGATACCCCGTCGGCAGTATTGTCCAAGCAGTACCGCCCGCTCAGCCATTTCTTCCGCCAGAACTTTAGCCAGGTGACCAACCCGCCGATCGACAGCCTGCGCGAATACCGCGTGATGTCGCTGAAGACTCGGTTCGGAAACCTGAAAAACGTGCTGGATGAAGACAGCAGCCAGACCGAGATCATCACCTTGGGCAGCCCCTTTGTCGGCAACGCCCAGTGGGAGAAGCTGGTCGAGACCTTCAACTCACCACTCGCCGAAATCGACTGTAGCTTTGAGCCCGGTCGCGGTGCTCTGAACGCTGCATTGGCCCGTATCAGAGCCGAAGCAGAAGAAGCCGTGCGTTCGGGCGCCGGCCATCTGGTGCTGTCCGATATGAACTCGGGCGAGGGCCGCGTGGCGATGCCGATGATCTTGGCAACCAGCGCCGTGCATTCGCATTTGACCCGTCAGGGGCTGCGGACCTTCTGTTCGCTGAACGTGCGCTCCGCCGAATGTGTCGATCCGCATTACTTTGCCGTGCTGATCGGGTGCGGTGCGACCGTTGTGAACGCCTATCTTGCCGAGGATTCGCTGGCCGACCGCATTGATCGCGGCCTGCTGGATGGAACGCTGACGGAAAATGTGGCGCGCTATCGCGAGGCAATCGATCAAGGTCTGCTGAAGATCATGGCCAAGATGGGCATCTCGGTGATTTCCTCCTATCGCGGCGGTTTGAACTTTGAGGCCGTTGGCCTCAGCCGTGCGATGGTGGCCGAGTATTTCCCGGGCATGACCAGCCGGATTTCCGGCATCGGTGTGACCGGTATTCAGGCCAAGGCCGAGGAAATCCACGCCAAGGGCTGGGACAGCGGTCTGGACGTGTTGCCCATCGGTGGTTTCTACAAGGCGCGTAAATCGGGTGAGACCCACGCGTGGGAAGCGACCTCGATGCATATGATGCAGATGGCCTGTGATCGTGCGTCTTATGAGTTGTGGAAGCAGTACTCGGCCAAGATGCAGTCGAACCCGCCGATCCATCTGCGCGACCTGATGGATTTCAAACCGCTGGGCAAGCCGGTGCCGATTGAAGAGGTCGAGTCGATCACCTCGATCCGCAAACGCTTTGTCACGCCGGGCATGTCGCTGGGTGCGCTGTCGCCCGAAGCGCACAAGACGCTGAACGTGGCGATGAACCGGATCGGTGCCAAGTCTGACTCGGGTGAGGGCGGCGAAGATCCGGCGCATTTCGTGCCGGAGCCGAATGGCGACAACCCGTCGGCCAAGATCAAACAGGTGGCCTCGGGCCGGTTCGGTGTGACGGCCGAATATCTGAACCAGTGTGAAGAGCTTGAGATCAAGGTCGCCCAAGGTGCAAAACCCGGTGAGGGTGGCCAGTTGCCGGGCATGAAAGTGACCGACCTGATCGCGCGTCTGCGGCACTCGACCAAAGGTGTGACGCTGATCTCACCGCCGCCGCATCACGACATTTACTCGATCGAGGATCTGGCGCAGCTGATCTACGACCTGAAGCAGATCAACCCGCGCTGTAAGGTGACGGTCAAGCTGGTCGCGTCCTCGGGCGTTGGTACGATTGCGGCAGGTGTGGCCAAGGCGAAAGCGGATATTATCCTTATTTCGGGTCACAATGGTGGCACGGGTGCGTCGCCCGCGACCTCGATCAAATATGCCGGTCTACCCTGGGAGATGGGTCTGACCGAGGCGCATCAGGTTCTGGCGATGAACAACCTGCGCGACCGCGTGACCCTGCGCACCGATGGCGGGTTGCGGACCGGGCGGGACATTGTCATGGCCGCGATGATGGGGGCCGAGGAATACGGCATCGGCACCGCCGCCCTGATCGCGATGGGTTGTATTATGGTGCGTCAGTGCCAGTCGAACACCTGCCCTGTTGGTGTGTGTACGCAGGACGAATCCCTGCGCGCCAAGTTCACCGGCAACGCAGATAAGGTCGTCAACCTGATCACCTTCTACGCGCAGGAAGTGCGTGAACTGTTGGCCAGCCTCGGTGCGCGCTCGATTGATGAGATCATCGGGCGGGCCGATCTGCTGGCACAGGTCAGCCGGGGTTCGGCGCATCTGGACGATCTGGACCTGAACCCGTTGCTGATCACCGTCGATGGTGCGCAGGACATCGTTTATAATCGCCGCAAGGATCGCAACGCGGTGCCTGACACGCTGGATGCCGAGATTGTGCGCGATGCAGCCCGGTTCCTGAAAGATGGTGAGAAGATGCAGCTGTCTTACGCCATCCAGAACACGCACCGGACGGTGGGCACGCGGGTTTCCAGCCATATCGTGCAGAATTTCGGGATGCGGAACACGTTCCAGTCCGACCACCTGCATGTAAAGCTGCAGGGCTCGGCCGGTCAGTCACTGGGGGCTTTTGCGGCTCCGGGGTTGAAGCTGGAAGTGTCCGGTGACGCCAATGACTATGTTGGCAAGGGTTTGTCTGGCGGCATGGTCATCGTGCGCCCGCCGCAGGTCAGCCCGCTGAAGGCAGATGACAACACAATCATTGGCAACACCGTTCTGTACGGTGCCACCGATGGCCACCTGTTCGCGGCAGGCCGCGCCGGTGAACGGTTTGCGGTGCGGAACTCGGGTGCCAAGGTGGTGATCGAGGGCTGTGGCTCGAACGGGTGCGAATACATGACCGGCGGTGTTGCGGTGATCCTCGGAGACATTGGGGCCAACTTTGGCGCAGGCATGACGGGCGGCATGGCTTATCTGTATGACCCCGAAGGCAAGGCGCAGGCGTTGATGAACATGGAAACGCTGGTGACTTGCCCAGTGACTGTGGACCATTGGGAAGCAGAGCTGAAGTCGCTGATCGAGACCCATCACGCCGAGACCCACAGCCGCAAGGCCGCGGATATTCTACAGCATTGGGATGTTGAGAAATCCAACTTCCTGCAGGTCTGCCCGAAAGAGATGTTGAACAAGCTCAGCCATCCCTTGACCAACGAGGCAACAGCCGTTCCCGCGGAATAAGCTGCCTGAAATCTGAACAAATAAACCCGCGTGTCATCAAAAACACGCGGGTTTTCCTATTTCTCTGCAATTCCAACGGTTTTCTTGTGTTATCCCTGTATTCGGGCCTAGTTCGGATCATAATGTTTTGAGGGTTTTCAGCCTTGCTGCGGCCCGGCTTTACGAGTTCGCAGGAGCACCAAAATGCCCACGACCTATACAGACCAGTTCTATGTATTTGACCCGGCCAACCCGGATGCAACGGGGACGGTTCCGGGATCAACTCTCACCGTTCAGAAGTTCGATATCGTGGACCAGAATGACAACGGTCTGGTCAATAGGCTGAATGGCGACTCGGTCGACGGATCGGACATCCGATCATCCTTTTTTGACGATGTGGTCACCATCCAACTGTCGGATGGGACGCAGATCACCTACACGGGCGTGACCTTCTATCTTGCCGATGGCCGCGAGGTCTTTACCCCAACGGACGGGAAGGTTTTGCAGGATGGAACCTTTGTCAGCTCATCGGTCACGGATTTCAGCGATACGGGAAACTCGTTTGGCTCGGTCAGCATAGCCAATGATGATCTGGGGCCGCCGTGTTTTACACCGGGAACCCTTATCGACACTCCGAACGGCCCCCGGCGGATTGAAGTGCTGAAGCCCGGAGATCAGGTAACAACGGCCGACAACGGAGCACAGCCCTTGCTGTGGGTGGGTAAAACGACTGTGCCAGCCGAGGGAAAACTGGCCCCCATTCGATTTGAGGCCGGGGTCTTGGGCTTGGATCACCCGCTCACTGTATCCCCTCAGCATAGAATGTTGATAGAGGATTGGCGTGCGCCTTTCCTGTTTGGCCATTCCGAAGTTCTCATTGCAGCCCATTGTCTGACCAACGGAACCACGGTCAAACGCGTCGAGGGCGGTCAGGTGGAGTATATTCACCTGCTATTTTCACGCCATGAGATCGTTTTTGCCAATGGCGCAAAAACAGAAAGCTACTACCCCGGCCACGCGATTGCGCAGGCGGACAAGGACATTCAAGCTGAGATGCTGACCCTCTTTCCCGAGTTGCGTCGGAGAAACTCGGTTTTGCCAGAAAAAGCCCGCCCGGTGGTGCGCCCCCGCGAAGCGCGCACAATCGCCATATAAACCGTTCCAAACTCGCGCTCCGCGTCGTATAGCAACTGCATGGCAAAGAAAGCAGCGCGCAAATCGAGCGGTAAGAAAAGCAAGGCGTCCAAATCCAAGAAAACGATGATCCCACGCGTCCGGCTCTGGGTGGGCCGGATCGCGTTGGCAGCGGTCGCTTTCATGGTGGCTTTGGTGCTGCTTTATTCTGTGGTCAATCCGCCGATCACGCATACGATTTGGTCTGAGTGGCGGCGTTTGGGCAAAGTTGAAAGAGACTGGGTGCCGATTGAAGACATCTCTCCGGTCATGGTGCGGTCTGTTGTGGCGGCTGAGGATGCGAATTTCTGCCTGCACTGGGGCTTTGACGTAGAAGCCATTCGCGATGCGCTTGAAGATGGCGGTACGCGCGGGGCGTCGACGATCACTCAGCAGGTGGTGAAGAATGTCTTTCTTTGGCAGGGGCGAAGCTGGGTCCGCAAAGCGCTGGAAACCACGATCACCCCGGTCGTTGAAATCTTTTGGAGCAAGCAGCGAATTGTCGAAGTTTACCTGAACGTGGCCGAGACCGGAAATGGGGTCTTTGGCGTAGAGGCGGCAGCCCAGAAAAACTTTAATGTACCAGCTTCGCGCCTTTCTCCGGTGCAGGCCGCCCGTATAGCCGCCATCCTGCCTTCGCCGCGCAACAAGTCGGTCACGGACCCCTCGGTTCGGACGCGCCGCCGCGCTGCTGCGATCCTGGATGGAGCGGCCACCATTCGCGCAGATGGTCGCGCAAATTGTTTCGAGGATTGAAACCCACGGCCTCGCAAGGCTAAAGCAGAAGAGTATTCACTGGTTCGATTGGAAGATCATGGCGCGTCTGTTTCACGTTCCCCTGTCCCCTTACTGTCGCAAGGTTCGCCTGTCTCTGGCGGAAAAGAAGATCGAAGTAGAGCTGGTGGAAGAGAGGTACTGGGAAAAAGACCCGGACTTCCTACGCCGAAACCCGGCGGGGAAAGTTCCGGTTCTACGGCTGGACGGAAAGATCATGTCCGAGAGCACAGCCATCTGCGAGTATATCGAAGAAACACGACCGGAACCTGCGCTTTTGCCTAAGACGCCGGAAGACAGGTATGAGGTTCGGCGTCTGGTTGCGTGGTTTGACGACAAGTTTCACCAGGAGGTCACCTCGAAGCTATTGTATGAGCGGGTGAACAAGAAGGTTACCGGCGAGGGCTATCCGGACAGCAAGAACGTCAAGGAAGGTGCCAAGGCAATCAAGTATCATCTGGATTACATGGCCTGGCTGTTGGATCATCGCCGCTGGCTGGCCGGAGATCAGATGACGCTGGCGGATTTTGCAGCGGCTGCGCATCTGTCGGCGCTGGATTATATCTCGGACGTGGATTGGAACCGATCCGCGGCGGTGAAGGATTGGTACGCCAAGATCAAGTCACGCCCTGCGTTTCGGTCGATTCTGGCGGATCAGGTGCCGGGTTTCCGGCCACCGCCTCATTACGCTGATCTGGATTTCTGATAGGGTAGCAGGGGGGCTGTCTGCCCCCCATCGCGCCGGGGCGCGATTCCCCCCGAGGATATTTTTGGCCAGATGAAGAACGGATCGGGTTTAAAGGAAAAGCTGGTGGCGCAGGCCCTAAGTGAGGGGTTTGTATCCTGTCGTATCTGCCGCCCTTGGGATGTACCCGAGGTGCCCGCTCGGTTGAAGGCGTTTTTGGATGCCGGGTACCACGGTCAGATGGGTTGGATGGCCGAGCGGACCCATTGGCGCGGTGATCCGGCAGCTTTGTGGCCCGAGGCGCGCTCGGTGATCATGCTGGCCGAAAGTTATACGCCCGAACATGATCCGACCGAGGTATTGCAGTACGCGGAACGCGGGGCGATTTCTGTTTATGCGCAGAACAAAGATTATCATGATCTGGTCAAAAAACGCCTCAAACGGTTGGCGCGGTGGTTGATCGCCGAAGCCGGAGGAGAGGTGAAGGTGTTTGTCGATACCGCACCGGTGCCGGAAAAGGCGCTGGGCCATGCGGCCGGGCTGGGATGGCAGGGGAAACATACCAATCTAGTTAGCCGAGACTGGGGGAATTGGGCTTTCATAGGGTCTATTTTCACCACTTTGGATTTGCCATCAGATATGTCGGAAGTTGATCATTGCGGATCATGCCGGGCCTGTCTGGATGTGTGCCCGACTGACGCTTTTCCGGGGCCGTATCAGTTGGACGCGCGGCGCTGCATTTCTTATCTGACCATCGAACACAAGGGTCCGGTTGATGAAGAGCTGCGCGGGAAAATGGGAAATCGAATATATGGTTGCGACGATTGCCTAGCCGCGTGTCCCTGGAACAAGTTTGCCGTCGCCGTAAGCGATCTGAGATATGCGGCACGTCCCGAGTTGAAGTCTCCGCCCTTGGCGGAACTGGCTGGTTTGGATGACGCGGCGTTTCGCGAAAAGTTCTCGGGGTCGCCCATCAAGCGGATCGGGCGGGATCGCTTTGTGCGGAATGTTCTATATGCAATCGGAAATTCCGGATTGCCGGAATTAAGGCCAGTTGCGGCGCGGCTGGTCGACGATCCCGATCCGACCGTGGCCGATGCCGCGCGTTGGGCGGTGAAACAACTGGCTTGAGTGCCGCAAACGGGGTGGACGTGTCGCTGCGAACCGCTACACCGATCTTCAGCGAACAGTGAGGAGGTCCCGATGGCGTTGGCTTTGGGGGTGGATACAGGCGGAACCTATACGGATGCAGTCCTTATTCGGGACGAAAAGGATGTGATAGCCTCGGCCAAATCTCTGACCACACGGGCGGATTTGGCGATCGGTGTGGGCAAAGCGATCTCGGCCGTGTTGGAACAGGCGCAGGTCTCGCCGGATCAGATCTCGATGGCGTCACTGTCCACGACGCTGGCCACTAATGCCCTTGTCGAAGGGCAGGGTGGGCGCGTTGCGCTTGTTTACATCGGGTTCAAACAGTCAGATCTGGACAGGCACGGGCTGAAGGATGCCTTGAAAGGTGATCCGGCCGTGGTACTGAACGGGGGTCACACGCATGCCGGGGCTGAGGCTGCCCCTCTGGATACCGAGGCGCTTTTGTCCTTTTTAGACTCACATACAGGTGTGTCGGGGTTTGCGGTGGCGGCGCAGTTTGCGACGCGGAACCCGGCGCATGAGCTTGAGGCCGCGCGGATCATTGCAGAAAAGACAGGCGCGCCGGTTACGTGTTCGCATCATCTGTCCGCCAAGCTGAATGGCCCAAAACGCGCCGTGACCGCCGTGTTGAATGCCCGGTTGATTGGAATGATCGACCGGCTGATCGGGCGCGCGCAGGATCAACTGGTAGAGCTTGGTATTTCGGCGCCAATGATGGTTGTGCGCGGTGATGGCGCCTTGATGAGCGCGGAACAGGCCCGGGACAGGCCGATTGAAACCATTCTGAGTGGGCCTGCCGCGTCGATTGTAGGGGCGAGTTGGCTGACCGGGGCCGAGAGCGCTTTGGTCTCGGACATCGGGGGTACGACTACGGATATTGCGTTGATCCGGGATGGCAAGCCGGCGATTAACCCGGCCGGAGCGCAGGTGGGCGGATTTCGCACAATGGTCGAGGCCGTGGCCATGCGGACGCATGGGCTGGGCGGTGACAGTCAGGTGCATGTGAGGACCGAAGGCTTGGCAGGCGGCGTGTTCCTTGGACCGCGGCGGGTTTTACCTGTCTCGCTGATTGCGGCTGAGCATCCCGAAATTGTTCACCCGGTTCTTGATGCACAACTACGCGCGACAACGGTGGGTGAGCATGACACGCGCTTTGCACGTCGCGTTCCGGGCCTTCATGCCGAAGGTCTGGGGCCACGGGAAGACGCGATTTTGGAAAGGCTCGGGGATCGGGTTGTGCCATTGTCGGACTTGCTGAAAACCCGGATGGAAAGCGGCGCGCTGACGCGGCTTGTGGATCGCGGGATCGTTCAGGTCAGTGGCGTCACTCCGTCTGATGCGTCCCATGTGCTTGGTCGACTGACCTCGTGGGACACTGAGGCGGCGCGAAAAGCGCTGGAGTTGATGGCGCGCAAGCGAGTTGGAACCGGGGATGTCTTGGCTGCAACACCGGAAGCATTGGCCGAGATGATCGTGACTCAGTTGACCGAGCAGACCTCTTTGACCTTATTAGAGACTGCTTTTGCAGAAGAAGCTGAGGATTTTGGGCTGTCTGCAACAGACCTGGCTCGCCATGTTCTGACGCAAAAAGGGTTGGATCGGCACCGCGGTTTGCTGGCACTGGATGCGGCCCTGAATGTGGATGTGATCGGCCTTGGGGCGTCGGCGCCCAGCTATTACCCAGCGGTAGGAGAGCGGCTGCATTGCAAAATGATCCTGCCCGAACACACCGGCGTGGCCAATGCGATCGGGGCTGTGGTGGGTCGGCTGACGTTGCGCCGATCAGGGACCGTAACGTCACCGTCAGAGGGGCGCTATAGGGTGCACCTTGAGACCGGGCCGCAGGATTTCACCGAATCCCAAGAAGCGTTGAAGGTTTTGCAGGCCGCCCTGAAAGACGAGGCCGAAAGCGAAATCCGTCAGGCGGGTGCAGAAGATATCCGGGTGATCGTGGACCGCGATATCCGGACCGCGCGAATTGAGGCTCGGGACGTTTTTGTTGAAGCAACCGTAACGGTCGAAGCCAGCGGCCGCCCGCGGGTGGCGTCAGGTTAGCCCAGGTTGGGGCCAACCACTATTCGGCCGCGTTGCGTTTTGGCAGAACCCAGTCGGGGCGCGGGAAATGGCAGGTATAGCCGTTCGGGATACGCTCAAGATAATCTTGATGTTCCGGCTCAGCCTCCCAGAAATCGCCTACGGGTTCGACTTTGGTAACGACCTTGCCGGGCCAGATGCCACTGGCGTCCACGTCGGCAATCGTGTCCAGAGCGACCTGTTTCTGGTCATCATCCACAAAGTAGATGGCGGACCGGTAACTCATGCCGATGTCGTTGCCTTGTCGGTTGACCGTGGTCGGGTCGTGAATCTGGAAAAAGAACTCAAGCAGGTCGCGAAAAGTGATCTGCGCAGGGTCAAAGAAAATCTCGATCCCTTCGGCGTGGGTGCCGTGATTGCGATAGATGGCGTTTGGTACGTCACCGCCGGTGTATCCCACACGGGTACTGGATACGCCGGGCAATTTGCGGATCAGATCCTGCATGCCCCAAAAGCAGCCACCTGCAAGAACGGCGCGTTGTTCGGTCATTGGGTGTCCTCCACATGAATCAGGTATTCGCCATAGCCTTCATCCTCCATGTTATCGCGATGGATAAACCGCAAGGAGGCCGAGTTGATGCAATAGCGCAGCCCGCCATGTTCGCGCGGGCCGTCGGGGAACACATGCCCAAGATGGCTGTCCCCGTGTTTCGACCGGACCTCGGTTCGGATCATACCCAGTGTTCGGTCGGTGAACTCCTCAACGTGTTCGTGCACGATGGGCTTTGTAAAGCTGGGCCAGCCGCAACCGGATTCGTATTTGTGGGTCGAGGCAAACAGCGGTTCGCCCGAAACGATGTCGACGTAAATCCCCGGTTCCTTGTTGTTCAGCAGCTTGCCGGTTCCGGGGCGCTCTGTCCCGCTGTTCTGCGTGACGTGGTATTCCTCGGGTGACAGGGCAGCGATCGCCTCGGGGTCTTTGGTATAGCGGGTCATTGGTCCTCGGGACGTGTGGAAATAGCTTTGGCCTAATAAATGGGGTTTGAACGACGAAAGCAAAGGGGGTTTTGCCTTCCTCGCGCAGATGTGCGGGTATCAGCCGGGTTTTGGCGCGGGTTGCTGGGAAAGCTGTACGGCCAGAATTCCCAACGTGGTCACGCCAACGCCAACTGCATCCAGTGGCCCCAATTTCTCACCCAGTAATATCGCGGCGATTGTGACGCCGAAGACGGGGTTGAGGAAATGAAACGTGGCAGCCCGCGTTGCTCCGATCCGGTCCAGCAGCAGAAACCAGATCAAGGTCGCAAGCAAACCGGGGAATAGCGTCGTGTAGGTAAAGGCCAGCGCCAGCGGTATCGTTGGATGAATGTAGATCGTTTCAAAAACCGGTGCTGCCACAAACAAGACAGCGGACCCAACCAGCATCTGCAACCCCACAACCATCATGAAGTTTCCACCCGAAGTCGCACCGCGAACAGCAAGCGTAGCGAAAGTCAGCGCCAGTGCGCCGAGACCGCAGAGCATGACACCGAACATATCCACACCGGCGCTGATGCGGCTGCTCATGATCAGGGCGACTCCGGCGAATCCGGCAAACAAGCCCGCGATACCCATGAGTCGTAGCCGTTCGCCCAACAGCAGCCAGCCCGCGAGCGCGACCAATAGGGGCATGGTCGAGGCGATGATCGCGGCGACCGATGCCTCGACCGTTTGCATGGCGTAGAAGTTCAGACCCAAATAAAGGGCATTTTGGCAAATTCCGAACAATATGGTGGCGTACCACTGCGACCGGGTCAGGTGCCAGCTTTGGCCCATGACCCTTGCAATCATGACGCCGATAAGCCCTGAAATCAGAAACCTCAGCGCGAGGGAAAACAAAGGCGAAGCGTCCACGACAATGATCCGCGCCGAGGTAAAGGCCGACGACCAGATAAACGCAAATGTCAGCCCCATGGCCATGGCGCGCAGGTCCATCGCCGCCCCTTCCATCTATTTTCGAGCACTGTTCCCCAATTTGTCGAAAGCTGCAACAAGCGCCACTTCTTGCGTTAAAAAAGACACAGCCATGTCGCGCCACTTTCAGAGGTGTCGTTTTTGTTGATTGACCAGCCAATAAAAGATAGCAGCATCCAAACCTGACACATCAAGGGAGATATGTTGGTGCTATTGGAATACATACTGTCGTTCGGCGTCCTGCTGGCCTTGGGTCTGGTCGCGTTCTTTGTGGTAAAGTGGTGGAATCTGCGGATCGTTGGTGTGACACCGGTGCATTTGTTCACCTTCATCGCGATCCTGTTCACGTCCGGCCTGGACGTAGGTCTGATCATGTTTCCACTGACCGAGTTCGGCGGCTATGCCGAGGACCCGGCCTACGCCTTTGCCAACCCCCTGGCGATCGAGTTCGGGTTCTGGGGCTTTTTGATCTGGGCGTTCTACTTCCTGACCGCGTTCTATTTCTGCGTCATAGAACCTCGTGTGCAGTTCTTTGAAATCCCCTTGGTCAAACTTATCAACAACGTGGTGATCATCGGAACTTGCGCCTTCACGGCCAGCCTGTTCCTGATCTACCTGCCCGGCTACATCCCCGAGATCGGCGACGGTGAAACAGTCATCCCGGCCTTCTATGCGGTTGTTTTCGCGGTGATCCTGGCGGCGGCCTATTCCTCGACTGACCTGAAATACGTCCGCATTTTGTCGGTCGGCTCGACCTTTCTGTTCCTTGCGCTGATCCTTGGTATGTGGGCCGCGGCGGGTATGGGTGTATCGGGTTTCTTGGAAACCAGCAGCAATATCGGTGCGTATTTTGCCAACATCCACAAATTCGTCCTGCCGCTGACCGACTATCACGCCTTCTACCTGTTCTGGTGGTTCGCGTGGTCGATCATGATCGGTCAGTTTACCTCGCGCTTCGTGGGCGGCTTGACTACGTGGCAGTTGCTGGCGGCGTTGCTGATCTTCCCGTCGATCCCGCTGGCGATCTGGTTCTCGGTTCTTTACTACTACCACCTGAACGAGATCAGCACCGCAGGCATCACCAACATCGCGATGGTAATCGTTGGCGTGACTTTCGTGATCAACTCTCTGGACTCACTGATCCGTCTCTATACCGACAATCTGAACATGACGGTCCAGCGTCTGGGCAAGCTGGGATATATCGGCGGAAACGTGGCACTGCTGTTCGGCCTGACCTTGTTGTTCCAGAGCCAATGGTTGCAAATCCAGTGGATCGGAGCAGTGGTCGTGGGCCTCTATCTGGCTTGCGTGGTCTATATCCTGATCGCCAAACGGCGCGAGGTGCTAAGCATCACGGCAATGCCAGAAGACCGCAATCTGGACTTCCACAAAGTGGAAACGGTTCACTGATCCAAGCCCGTTCTGCGTCACAAGGGTGCTCAAGTGGGCACCCTTTTTCTTTTCCGGGCGTGCCGTTGGACGGGCCTTGAGAAATAGGCCAGAGCAAAGAAAAAGGGCCACCTGCAGGCGACCCTCAATCACTTAGCGGTACAGGCTGGGATCAGCCGTTCACGCTGTCCTTCAGAGCTTTTGCAATGGTCATCTTGACCACTTTGTCAGCTTCTTTCTTGAACTGTTCACCGGTGGCAGGGTTGCGTACCATGCGCTCGGGGCGCTCGCGGCAGTAGATTTTGCCAACGCCGGGCAGGGTCACTGCGCCGCCGGCGGATACTTCGCGGGTGATCAGGCCGGTGATGGCCTCAAGCGCGCTGTTGGCGGCTTTCTTGTCTGTCCCCATTTCCTCAGCGAGAGCAGCAACCAGCTGAGTCTTTGTCATAGGCTTTGCCATTTCTTGGTCTCCTTAACGTGCCCGATAAATAGGGCCTCACCGCGTAACTGTAACGGGATATTGTGGCCGAACACAACGAATAGTAGCGCCGAAAACCCTAAAAATATGGGGAAAACGTTGCTTTTTTGCTTCAGAGAAAGGCCGTTTCGTCGAAAGAACGCAATTTCCGGCTGTGCAACCGTTCCAGCGGCATGCCGCGAAGATGCTCCATCGCTCGTATTCCGATCGCCAAATGACGGCTGACCTGTGTGGTATAGAACGACGAGGCCATTCCCGGCAACTTCAATTCCCCATGTAGCGGTTTGTCTGACACACACAGCAAGGTGCCGTAGGGGACGCGGAATCGATAGCCATTCGCGGCAATGGTGGCGCTTTCCATATCCAGCGCGATGGCGCGCGACTGGCTGAGGCGTTGCACTGGCCCGGACTGGTCCCGCAGTTCCCAATTACGGTTGTCGACCGAGGCGACGGTGCCCGTGCGCATGATCCGCTTCAGTTCATATCCCTCAAGTTCCGTGACCTCGGCCACGGCACGTTCCAGTGCCACCTGAATCTCGGCCAGCGGAGGGATCGGGACCCAGACCGGCAGGTCATCGTCCAGCACTTTGTCTTCGCGCAGATAGGCATGCGCCAGAACGAAATCACCCAAGGCCTGAGTGTTGCGCAGACCAGCGCAGTGACCGACCATCAGCCACGCATGAGGCCGCAGAACCGCGATGTGATCCGTGGCGGTTTTGGCATTCGACGGTCCAACCCCGATATTGACCAGCGTAATGCCCGACCCGTCCTCTCGTTTCAGGTGGTAGGTCGGCATCTGCGGCAGTTTCAGCGGCTGATCCAGAACTCCATCCGCTGTGGTGATCTGCACATTCCCGGTCGATACGAAGCTGATATAGCCACTATCGGGATCGGCCAGTTGTTCGCGCGCGTAGTTCTCGAACTCGGACACATAGAACTGGTAGTTTGTGAACAGCACGTGGTTCTGGAAATGGCTGGGATCGGTTGCCGTATAATGGGCCAGACGCGCCAGCGAATAATCGACCCGTTGGGCCGTAAACAAAGACAGGGGGCCGTCCTCGTCTTCGTGATCGTGAACACCGTTTACGATGTCGTCATTTGTGGTGGTCAGGTCCGGAACATCGAAGACGTCGCGCAGTGTGAAACCGGCGGCACCCTGATGGGGAACGACCAGATCGGGATTGTTCGCCACCGCGAAATGAACCGGGATCGGCGTATCTGAGGCTCCGATCGTCACCGGTTGATCGTGGTTCTTGATCAACAGCGCGATTTGCTGGGTCAGGTACGACCGGAACAGATCGGGCCGCGTGACCGAGGTTGCATGTGTTCCGGGCTCGGAAACATGGCCAAAGCTCAGACGGCTGTCGACCTGCGCATAAGACGAGGTCTTGATCCGAATTTCAGGGTAAAAAGCCCTATACCGTTCGGTCGGCGTGCCTTGTTCCATCGCCTGGGCAAAGCTGTCGCACAGAAAGCGCGTTGCCTGTTCATACAGTTGCTCTAGCCGGGCGACGGCGGCGGCAGGGTCGGTAAACTTCTCGGCGCTGGGCACGTCGGGTGTTTTTATTATTGTCATGCAAGTGGTTCCAGAAGGTCAATTTTTTCAAATGTACGCACGTCGATCAGCCCGAGGTCGGAGATCCGCAATTCGGGGATCACGACAAGGGCCAAAAGCGAGTGCTGCATATAGGCATTGTTGAGGGTGCAGCCGCAGGCCTGCATCGCCTCGACCATTTGTTCAGCCTTGGCCGCCACGTCAGCGGCGGGACTGTCGGACATCAGTCCGGCAATCGGTAACTCGACCAATGCCAATTCCGCGCCATCACGGAATATGGTGATCCCGCCCCCAACTTCGGCCAGTCGGTTCGCGGCCAGGGCCATCTGAGCGCGGTCGGTTCCCACAACGATCATGTGGTGGCTGTCATGTGCCACGGTGGACGCCATGGCCATCTTGCCCTGATAGCCGAACCCCGAGACAAAGGCGTTCGTGACCCCTCCGGTCGCGCGATGGCGTTCGACCAGCGCGATCTGGCAGACCTCACCTTCGCCTTCCACCAATCCTTCGATGATCGGCAACTCGGCCTTGAGCGCCTTGGTTGGCGCCTGATTTTCAACGACGCCAATCACGTTGGCCTGCACGCGATTGGCCCCGGCGGGCGCTTCGATCTCAAAATCACCAGCGGCGAGCGTATGCCCCAGATGGACGGTGTTCCGTGCGGTCTCGGGCCAGTCGAGATGCGGGCAATCCACCGTAATTGTCCCGCCTTCGGCCACAACCTGACCGCGGGCGATGACCATTTCAATCGGCAGTTCGGTCAGGTCAGAGCTGAGAATGATATCTGCCCGCCGTCCCGGAGTGATCGAGCCGATCTCTCGTTCAAGTCCGAAATGCGTGGCCGTGTTGATCGTGGCCATTTGCAACGCGATCAACGGATCGCACCCGCAGGCGATGGCATGGCGCACAACCCGGTTCATATGACCATCATTGACCAATGTCCCCGAGTGGCAATCATCCGTGCACAGGATGAAATTCCTTGGGTCCAGCCCTTTCTCGGTAACGGCTGTGATTTGGCTTTCCACGTCGAACCATGCCGACCCCAACCGCATCATCGATCGCATACCTTGCCGAACCCGCGCGATTGCGTCCGCTTCACAGGTTCCTTCGTGATCGTCTGCCGGACCGCCTGCGACGTATGCCGCGAAATCAGGCCCTAAATCAGGCGAAGCATAGTGTCCGCCCACTGTTTTCCCTGCATTTTGCGTTGCTGCGATCTCGGCAAGCATCTTGGGGTCGCCATTGATCACGCCGGGAAAGTTCATCATCTCACCCAGCCCGATTATGCCGGGCCAGGACATGGCTTCGGCAACGTCCTGCGTGGTGATCTCATAGCCCGTGGTTTCGAGACCGGGCGCAGATGGCGCGCAGGATGGCATCTGTGTGTAGATATTCACAGGCTGCAGCAGCGCTTCGTCATGCATCATCCGCACACCGTCCAGCCCCAGCACATTGGCGATTTCGTGCGGATCTGTGAACATGCTGGTCGTTCCGTGCGGAATGACTGCACGGGCGAATTCGGCCGGTGTCAGCATTCCCGATTCGATATGCATATGGGCATCGCACAGGCCGGGCAGCATAAAGCGACCGTTTGCCTCGATGATCCGGGTATCGGGTCCGACGCAATGCGAAGCGTCCGGTCCAACAAAGGCAATGCGCCCGGACGCAATGGCGATGTCGTGATCTGGCAGAATTTCGCGGCTATGCACGTTTACCCACGATCCGCCGCGTATGATAAGGTCAGCGACCTCGCGCCCTGCGGCGACGGCGATCAAACGGGGGGCGACATCGGGCCAACTTGGGAAAGGTGTGTATTCCATGGCCCAACTTTCCCGAATGCCGGGAAAGGTTCAACCCCTGCCGAACAGCTATCATAAAACCGTCACGCAGCGCGTCAGCGCTGCCCGGCCCAACCAGAGAAGATGCCCCTTGCGGGCATTGCCGATGGGCGGGAGCGTTCCGTTATGCTTGAATATCGCTCTCAATCTCGCGCCGCACCCAATCGGCAAAGGCCAGTGCACCGGGTGTTTCTTCGGCTTGGGGTGACAGCAGCAGGTAATAGGCTTCGGGCATTGCCGCGCGATGATCGAAGGGCGCGATGAGTTTGCCCTCGTCAATTAACCTGCGGGCAATGGTATCATGTGACAGGCACAGCCCGCCGCCTGCCATCGCCACCGAGAGGCTGACCAGATAGGTTGTCGAGTAAGTTATGGGCGGTTTTTCCCATATTAGACCCTGTTCTTCGACCCAGCTCTCCCAATTCGACAACAGGTTCGAGCAATCGAACAGCGGATGTTGCTGCAAAGTTTCCAGCGTAACCTGATACTCCGGCGCGCAGACGGGATAGTAGTGATCAGTCCTCAGCAGCTCGGTGCGCACCGTGTCGGAGGGGCGCAGAGAGTATCGGATTTCAACCGCAGCGCCCTCGGCCATTTCCCGCGGTTCCCAGAGTTCGGTAAAGATGTTCAACTGAACCTCGGGTTGTTGCGCCCGAAATTTCGGAAGTCGCGGGGCAAGCCAGTTCACCGCAAAAGTTATGTTGCTCTGAACCTGCACTGCGTTCTGCTGCGTGCCGGTGACGGCCTGTGTACCCCGAACCAGAGTTCGGAAGGCATCACGCACAACCGGCAGGTAGGTTATTCCGGCTTCCGTCAGTTCCAGTGCGCGCGGCCTTCGCAAGAACAAGGGCTGACCCAGATACCCCTCGAGCGACTTGATTTGCTGACTGACCGCGCTTTGCGTCATGTTCAGGTCCCGCGCGGCACCGGTGAATGACAGATGGCGTGCTGCGGCCTCGAACGTGCGCAGCCACCCCAGCGGAGGAAGAGATTTCTGCATTGGCATAACTCAAGCATAAGTTTGACTAATGAATTAGTTGCGTTTTTTTCGTTGGTCAAATTTCCGCAGCGAAGGCAGGCTTTTTGCAGTCCGAAGCCACCCGACAGGAGCCTGACATGAGCGTCACCAATCTGCGGCCCAATATCGACCACTGGTCCGAGCGCGTTGACCTTGCCGCGACTTTCCGGTGGACGGAACGGTTGAACATGCATGAGGGCGTGGCCAACCATTTCAGCCTGGCGGTCAATTCAGACGGAACGCAGTTCCTGATGAATGCCAACCAGATGCATTTCGCTCGGATAAAGGCGTCGAACCTGTTGCTTCTGGATGCAAACGACCCGGATGTCATGACCCAGCCCGGCGCCCCCGACCCGACAGCATGGGGTTTGCACGGGTCTATCCACAGACGCTGCCCCCATGCGCGCTGTGTGATGCATGTGCATTCCATTTTCGCGACGGTTCTCGCCTCGCTTGCTGACAGTACCCTGCCGCCAATCGACCAGAACACGGCAACTTTCTACGACCGATATGTGGTAGATGAGGAATTCGGCGGACTGGCCTTTGAAAGCGAAGGTGAGCGCTGCGCTGCCATGCTTTCGGACCCGAAAAAGAAGGTCATGATCATGGGCAATCACGGGGTGTTGGTCATCGGCAGCGACCCGGCGGATGCCTTTAACAGACTCTATTATTTTGAACGTGCAGCCGAAACGTACATTCGCGCGCTTCAAACCGGGCTGCCCTTGCGCGTGTTGTCAGACGAGATTGCCGAAAAGACCGCGCAAGAGCTGGACGACTATCCCGATCAGGCCCAAGCGCACCTGCGCGAGATCAAATCTCTGCTGGATGCCGAAGGTTCAGACTACGCCACATAAGCAGGAGGCCGCGATGACCAACGCGTCTCAGGACCCCGAAGCCGCCCGTTGGCACTATCACCCTGACGGGCCGGTGGGATTGAACCCATTATTCAACTGGCCGCCGCGTCCCGCAGCCGTTTTGCAGTGGTATAGTGGCGCTTGGCTGCAGATCACGTCGCTGACGCTTTGCATGGTTCTGGCGGTGACGGCTTACGTGTTTTTCTTCCCTACTCTGGAAACGATGCAGAGTTTCGCGCCCGGCTGGATGTTTCGCATCTGGTTGCTGAACATGATGCCGCAGATCCTGGTCGCGGGCGGCCTTCATTGGTGGCTGTACATGCGCAAAGGGCAGGGCATGTATAAGAAATTTGATCGCCGGGACCTGACTCGCAACAACGGCAACTTCACATTCCGCAATCAGGTCTGGGATAACATCTGGTGGACGCTGGGTAGCGCGATGACGGTCGCCACCGTTTATCAGTGGGTGATCTACTGGGCGATGGCGAACGGATATGTGCCGACCGTGACATGGGCCAGTGCGCCGGTTTGGTGTGTGGTGTGGATGCTGTTCATCCCGATGTGGTCAGGGCTGCATTTCTACTGGGTTCACCGGCTGGAACATCACCCGAAGCTATATAAACACGTCCATGCGGTTCACCATCGTAACGTGAACATCGGGCCATGGTCGGGCATTTCCAACCACTGGTACGAAAACCTTTTGTACTTCACGACCTATTTCATTCACCTGATCGTGCCGTCGCACCCGCTGCATCTGCTGTTTCATACGTATTTTCAGCAGATCAGCCCGGTGCTGTCGCATTCAGGGTTTGAAAAGCTCAGGGCCGGAGACACGGATGCCGCCCGTGCCGGGGACTTCTTTCACCAACTCCACCACCGGTATTTCGAGTGCAACTATGGCACGTCCGAAATCCCGTTCGATAAGTGGTTTGGCACCTATCATGATGGATCGGCTGACGCGACGACCCGAACGCGTGCATTCAAGAAACAGATGTATACCTAGCTGGCTCGTAACGCGCGTGGCGTGACGCCGAACTCGGCCCGGAATGCACGGGTCAGCGCGCTGGGGTCGTCATAGCCGGCCCGCAGAGCGACTTCTGCAATCGTCAGGTCGGTTTCGGCGACCAGCTTGCGCGCAAGGTTCAGGCGCAGGCGGCGGTAGACCTGCGCTGGCCCCGCGCCCAGTTCCGCGTGCATCCGAACCGATAGGGCCTTGTGTGAACGGCCAACGCGGCGGGCAATTTCTGTGATAGCCAGCGGCGTTTCCAGATTCTCCTGCATCAATGCCAGCGCCTTGTTCACGTACCCGCTGGTCGCGCCCGCGCCTCCGGAATGCGAGCGTGCAGAATCGCGGGTCATGAACAACTGCGCCACCTCCAGCGCGAGGGCTTGCCCGTGATCTTGCCCGATTAGGTGCAGGACCAGATCAAAGGCGGCCATGGCCCCGGAACAGGTGATGCGGTTGCGATCAATGACGTACCGCTCGCGCCGGGTGTCGATGTCTGGGAACCGCTCGGTAAAGCTGTTGAGTTCTTCCCAGTGGATCGTAGCGCGATGACCGTCCAACAACCCCGCAAGCGCCAGCAGCCAGCTTCCGGTGTCCAATCCGGCCAGTTTTGCATAACGACCAGCAGAAGCGCGCAACCCGGCCAAGGTGCGCCACCCGCCATGCGCCCGGAACCCGTAAGAAGGCATGACGAACAGAATATCCCCGCGGGCGTCTTGAAGGGTCTGGTGCGGTGCAACCTGCAAACCTGAAGAGGACGTCACGGGCGCACGATCCAGCGACAGGAAGTTCCAGTCATACAGTTTCTGTCCGGCAATCGTGTTTGCCGCGCGCAGTGGCTCGACCGTGTTGGCGAGGCAGTGGTTTGAAAACCCGTCGAACAGAAGCACCCCGAATTGCTGCGGTGCAGAGGGTGATTTGGTCCATTTCTGCATATCTGATGACTATTTCCGCACGATGAAAAGATCAACCCGCGTCAGGATATGGTCAACCTCAGATGTGGAGATCCCAAATGCAATACGGCCTGTCCGACGAACAAGAGATGATCGTTTCAACCGTTCGCAGCTTTGTCGAAAATGAAATCTACCCGCATGAAGACATGGTCGAACGCACAGGTGAGGTGCCGAAAGAGATCGCCGACGAGATCAAGCGCAAGACCATCGAGCTGGGGTTTTATGCCTGCAACTTTCCGGAAAGTGTTGGTTGCGCGGGGCTGAACCATCTGGAGTTTGCGCTGGTTGAGCGGGAACTCGGGCGGGGGTCGATGGCGCTGAACCATTTCTTCGGGCGTCCGCAGAACATCCTGATGGCCTGTGAGGGCGATCAGATCGACCGCTATCTGATGCCCGCCGTGCGCGGTGAAAAGATGGATGCGCTGGCGATGACCGAGCCGGGTGCGGGATCAGACGTGCGGGGGATGAAATGTGCGGCCGTGCGGGACGGTGGCGATTGGGTGGTCAATGGCACCAAGCACTTCATCTCGGGCGCGGAGCATGCAGATTTCATCATCGTCTTCATCGCAACCGGCGAGGATCAGACGCCCAAGGGCCCCAAGAAGCGCATCACTGCCTTTCTGGTTGATCGCGGCACCCCCGGTTTCACGATCCGCGATGGATACAAGTCGGTCAGCCACCGTGGATACAAGAACATGGTGCTGGATTTTGACGATTGCCGCCTACCCGACGCTCAGGTTCTGGGTGAGGTCGATGGCGGGTTCGAGGTGATGAACACATGGCTTTATGCCACGCGGATCACCGTTGCTGCCATGTCCGTGGGGCGCGCGCGGCGGGCGTTCGACTATGCGCTGGACTATGCCGCCACGCGTGAACAGTTCGGCCAGAAGATCGGCAAGTTTCAGGGCGTCTCGTTCCAGATCGCCGATATGATTACCGAGATTGATGCCGCCGATCTGCTGACCCTCGCTGCCGCTGATCGGCTGGACAAGGGGCTGCCCTCCAACCGCGAGATCGCCTCGGCCAAACTTTATGCTTCGGAAATGCTGGCGCGGGTGACGGATGCGGCGATTCAGGTGCATGGCGGCATGGGTCTGATGGATGACTACCCGCTAGAGCGGTTCTGGCGGGACGCTCGTGTGGAACGCATCTGGGACGGCACCAGCGAAATTCAGCGCCACATCATCAGCCGCGATCTGCTGCGGGCACTGGGCGCATGACCGCAGCGCTGGCCCGTGCGCTAACCCCTAAGTCCATCTCTGTGATCGGGGGTGGAGCGTGGTGTGCCTCGGTCATTCAGCAAGCGCGCAGGTTCGGGTTCAAGGGCGATATCTGGCCCGTACATCCCAAGGCGGCTGAAGTTGCCGGGGAACGGGCCTTCGGTTCACTAGAGTCGCTGCCGACACCGCCTGATCTGGCTTTTGTGGGGATCAACCGGCATGCCACAATTCAAGCGGTTGAGGTCCTGTCCGCGATGGGCGCAGGAGGGGCGGTCTGTTTCGCCTCGGGCTTTACCGAGGCGCAGGCCGAAGACGACGCAGGTGCGGACCTTCAGGAACAGTTGATCGCGGCAGCGGGGGATATGCCGATCCTTGGCCCGAACTGCTATGGATTCGTGAACGGGTTGGATCGCGTGGCCGTTTGGCCCGATCAGCACGGAATGCGGCCCGTGGATCGGGGTGTCGCGATCCTGACGCAAAGTTCCAATATCGCCATCAACATGACGATGCAGCGCCGCGCGCTGCCGTTGGCCTTTATGCTGACCTGCGGAAATCAGGCCCAGACACATCAGGCCGATATTGCTTTGGCTCTGTTGGACGATGATCGCATCACAGCCATTGGCGTGCATATCGAAGGTTTCGGTGATCTGCGCAAATGGGAGGCTTTGGCCAGCAAAGCGCGGGTTCGGGGTGTACCGATTGTTGCGCTCAAGATGGGCCGGTCTGCTCATGCGCAGGCAGCGACGATCTCGCACACGGCGTCCTTGGCTGGTGGCGATGCTGGTGCGCAGGCCTTGCTGGACCGGTTGGGAATCGCGCGGCTGGACGACATTCCGAGCTTTTTGGAGTGTCTCAAGCTGCTGCATGTGACCGGACCGCTAGATAGCAACGGCTTGAGCACCATTAGCTGTTCCGGAGGAGAGGCCAGTCTTGCCGCAGATATGGCCACAAGCCGGGACCTGCACTTTCCGCCGCTGTCTTCGACGCAACGGGCCGACCTGAGGGACGCCTTGGGGCCAATGGTGGCATTGGCGAACCCGCTGGATTATCACACGTATATCTGGCGCGACACTGAGGCCATGACACAGGCATGGGCCGCCATGATAGGCCCAGAGCAGGGTTTGACCATGGCAATCGTCGATTATCCCCACACGGATTCGACAGATTGGGACTGCGCTACGCAGGCTGCCTTGAACTGCGTGGCGCGCTCGGGCCGCCCGTTTGCGGTGACTGCTACTTTGCCGGAATTGATGCCCGAGGATGTTGCCCAACGGCTGCTGGACGGAGGCGTAGTGCCCTTTGCAGGGTTGCACGAAGCGCTGGCGGCCGTTGAAGCCGCATCCCGATCATTCGATACCCAAGCGGACCCTGTTCTGATGCCGTCCTGTGCCGACTCGGATGTCATTCTGACCGAGGCTGAGGCGAAACGAACCCTCGCGAAATTCGGTGTACGAGTGCCGAAAAGCGTCGTAACGCAGCCTGAACTGGCGCGGCAGTCGGCCGAGAAATTGGCGGGTCCATTTGCGGTCAAAGGTGTCGGTCTCGCGCATAAATCCGACCAGGGGGCCGTTCGGCTGAATGTGAACCCTGAGGACGTGGCCCGCGCCGCGTCCGAGATTGGAACGGCGGAGATTCTGATCGAAGAAATGGCGCCAGGCGGGGTTGCTGAATTGCTGATCGGCGTGACGCGCGATCCGGCTCATGGCTATGTGCTGACGATGGGCGCGGGTGGAGTGCTGACGGAAATTCTGAGGGACTCGGTCTCTTTGTTGATCCCGTCGTCGCGTCAGGCGGTCCGCAAGGCGCTGGGCAATTTGGCCTGCGCACCCTTGCTGGCGGGCTACCGCGGCAAACCGGCAGCGGACATGCAGTCGATTCTGGATACGGTTGATGCGGTGCAAGCCTATGTCATTGCCAATGCAGCCCATGTCAGCGAAGTTGAAATCAATCCGCTCATCTGCTGCCCCGATGGGGCGGTAGCGGTGGATGCTCTGATCCGAAAGGCAAGCTCATGAACCCGGTCAAAACCAAGCGCGAGGGCGCGATCCTGCAGGTCACACTGGACCGGCCAAAAGCAAATGCGATTGATCTGGCCACCAGCCGCGTGATGGGGGACGTGTTTCGCGACTTCCGTGACGACCCAGACCTGCGGGTCGCCATTGTCACGGGGGGTGGAGACAAGTTCTTTTGCCCCGGCTGGGACCTGAAAGCGGCAGCGGACGGTGATGCGGTCGATGGTGATTACGGCGTCGGCGGCTTTGGCGGTTTGCAAGAGCTGCGCGATATGAACAAGCCGGTCATCGCAGCCGTTAATGGCATCGCGTGCGGCGGTGGGCTGGAACTGGCCCTGAGCGCGGACATGATCATTGCCGCCGATCATGCAAGTTTTGCCCTGCCAGAAATCCGGTCCGGTACAGTGGCGGATGCGGCCAGCGTCAAGCTGCCCAAGCGGATCCCTTACCATGTCGCGATGGAACTTCTGCTGACCGGGCGCTGGTTCACGCCGGAAGAAGCAAAGAACTGGGGTCTGATCAATGAGATCGTGCCGTCTGAACAGTTGATGGATCGCGCTTGGGAGCTGGCGCGTCTTCTGGCCAGCGGTCCCCCGCTTGTTTATGCGGCAATCAAGGAGATCGTGCGCGAGGCCGAGGATTCCAAGTTCCAGGACGTCATGAACCGGATCACGAGGCGGCAATTGCCGACCGTCGATACGCTGTATGGGTCCGAGGACAATCTGGAAGGGGCGCGTGCCTTTGCTGAAAAGCGTGATCCGGTCTGGAAGGGGCGCTAGACGCGCTCGAACAGGGCGATCAGGGCCGTGTCGTCCTTGTTTGGGCCAGCGGCCAGATCGCCGTAAATGGGGACTTCGGTCAGAGTCAGGTTTTGAATCTGACCCTGCGCCATCTTGTGCAGGGCTTCCGCGAAACCCAATTTCTCATAATGCTGCGCATTGATAGACAGTGCGAACTGCGCCGCGTGGCGGGCGACGCGCAGCAATGCTGGAAGGGCTTCTGGTCCAAGGTGGCCATGGGTGAACGTGCCGGATGATACGACGCCGGAATAGCTTTCGCGCGGCACGGGGATACCTTTGTTCAGATCAGCTTCGATCGCATCGCGGTAGATATCCTTGCGCATGGCGCGGTCCAGCATTTCGGCGCTGATATCTGTGGCGTCTATGGGGCCAACGCCTAAACCGGCAAGAACGGCGCCGCACAACCCGGTTCCCGCGCCAACATCCAGTACCGGGCCTTGGCCTCCGGTGCTGACAAAAGCCCGCGCGGTGTGGACATGCAGTTGATAGTCCTCGCGCGCGGCGAACCCTTCATCGTAATCGCCGGCCCATTCTGCATAAAGCCGCTTGTGATCCTCTGGCGACTCCAGCGCATAGGCGGTGTGCAGGTCAGGTGTTTTGGTGCTCATGCCTAAAAGAAAGGCGCATTGAGGGATTCGAATCAAGTATCTCGGCACCCAAGCTTGCATCTGCCGAGTTTGCAGATCATCAAGGGCGGCATGACAGGCACTCTTTTTTCGTTTGGTCACGGCTATTCGGCGCAGGAAGTTTCCCGGCTGTTGAAGCCGATGGGCTGGCGGGTTCTGGGCACCACGCGGGACCCTGCGCAATCACCGGTTTTGAAGGCATCGGGGGCCGAACCTGTTGTCTGGCCCGGTCAGACGCCGGACCTGAACGGGGTCACGCATCTGCTGATCTCGACGGCTCCGACTGCGCAGGGCGATCCTGTTCTGGCGGCCCTGCGGGATGAGATCGCAGAGCGCGCTTCGCAGTTTGAATGGGTCGGGTATCTGTCCACCACGGCAGTCTATGGCGATCATCAGGGCGGCTGGGTTGATGAGACAACCCCACCTGCGCCAACAGCCGAGCGCGGCAGGTGGAGAATACGGGCCGAGTCCCAATGGCAGGAAATACCGGGACTGCCGACGCATATCTTTCGCCTGGCTGGTATCTACGGACCGGGTCGCGGCCCGTTTTCCAAGCTCAAACGCGTTGGGATGCGTCGCATTATCAAACCGGGCCAAGTCTTTTCCCGAATCCACGTCGCAGATATTGCGCAGGTGCTGGTGGCGTCGATGGCGGCCCCAAATCCCGGCGCGATCTACAATGTTTGCGATGACGAGCCTGTGCCGCCGCAGGATGTGATCGCCTATGCGGCCGAGCTGCAAGGTCTGCCCCTTCCGCCTGCAGTGCCTTTTGATGAGGCCGATCTGACCCCGATGGCCCGCAGCTTTTACAATGAAAACAAGCGCGTCAGGAATGACAGGATCAAAGATGAGCTTGGCGTGACGCTGCACTATCCGAATTACCGGGTGGGGCTGGAGTCTCTGATCAACGATAGCTAGCAAATGGCTGATCGATAAGTGATAGCTTTTCCTTATCGCTTCGATCCATAAACAAAACTTATTTGCATGGTTTGAATTTGATAGAACCTGCAATGACAAGGCAAAGAGTCGCCGATCGTCCGCGCCTAAGACGCACGCCCCTTTCTGTGCGTTTGGGCCGGATGTTGGTGTCATCTATATGTGTTCTTGATCGACCGAGTTTTGACCGCGCGAACCTGCCGGAACCCAGCCAGGATTGGAGATCGTTATGGACGGAAGTGATAACCCTAAGTCGGGCGGATGCCCTGTGATGCACGGTGCTGGAACCCGGTCCAACCGGGACTGGTGGCCAAACCAGTTGAACCTTTCGATTTTGCACCAGAACACCTCGGTGTCGAATCCCCTTGGCGCTGACTTCGACTATGCCGAAGCGTTCAAGAAGCTGGACATGAAAGCGTTGAAGGAAGACCTCTATGCGCTGATGACGGATTCGCAGGATTGGTGGCCTGCTGACTACGGTCATTATGGCGGTCTGTTCATTCGTATGGCGTGGCACAGCGCCGGGACCTACCGGACAGCGGATGGCCGTGGTGGAGCTTCGACCGGGAACCAGCGGTTTGCGCCGCTCAACAGTTGGCCCGATAACGGCAACCTTGATAAAGCGCGCCGCCTGCTGTGGCCGATCAAGCAGAAATACGGCAACCAGATCTCCTGGGCTGACCTGATGATCCTGGCGGGTAACTGCGCCATTGAATCCATGGGCGGCAAGACCTTTGGCTTTGCCGGTGGCCGCGAAGACATCTGGGCACCCGAGGAAGATATTTATTGGGGTTCGGAGACCGAATGGCTGGCCCCGACAGAGAATCCGCACAGCCGTTACTCGGGTGAGCGCGATCTGGAGAACCCGCTGGCCGCCGTGCAGATGGGTCTGATCTATGTGAACCCTGAAGGCCCGGATGGAGAGCCGAATGTTCTGGCCTCGGGCCGGGATATCCGCGAGACCTTTGGCCGGATGGCGATGAATGATGAGGAAACCGTCGCTCTGGTGGCTGGCGGTCATACCTTTGGTAAAGCCCATGGCGCGGGTGATCCCGATCTGGTTGGGCCGGACCCTGAGGCCGCTCCGATCGAAGAGATGGGCTTTGGCTGGATCAACAAGTTCGGTTCGGGCAAGGGCGACGACACCACGACCTCGGGGATCGAGGGCGCATGGACCGCGAACCCGATCAAATGGGACAACGGTTACTTCGATCTGCTGTTCGGCTATGACTGGAACCTGACGAAAAGCCCCTCGGGTGCATATATCTGGGAGCCGGTGAACGTCAAAGAAGAAGACATGGCCCCGGCAGCGCACGATCCGTCCAAGAAGGTCAAAACCATGATGACCACCGCTGATATGGCGATGCGCATGGACCCGATCTATGGCCCGATCTCGAAACGTTTCCACGAGAACCCGGATGAATTCGCAGATGCTTTTGCCCGCGCCTGGTTCAAACTGACCCACCGCGACATGGGCCCGCGCTCGAACTATATCGGGCCGGAAGCGCCGACCGAAGAACTGATCTGGCAGGATAACGTCCCCGCCGTGGATCACGACCTGATCGACGACGCGGATGTGGCCGACCTGAAAGCCAAGATCGCGGCGTCGGGCTTGTCGGTGTCCGAACTGGTCTCGACTGCATGGGCCTCGGCCTCGAGTTTCCGCGGGTCGGACAAACGCGGCGGTGCCAACGGCGCACGCATTCGCCTTGCGCCGCAAAAGGACTGGGATGTGAACGAGCCGATGAAGCTGTCCAAGGCGTTGGATGTGCTCGAGGGCGTTCAGGCCGCGTTCAACGATGCACAGTCGGGCAACAAGAAAGTCTCGCTGGCAGATGTGATTGTTCTGGCAGGTAACGTCGGTGTCGAGCAGGCCGCCAAGGCCGGAGGTCAGGACGTTGAGGTTCCGTTCGCTCCGGGCCGCACCGATGCGACCCAAGACCAGACAGATGCCGACAGCTTTGCTGTTATGGAGCCCATCGCAGATGGCTTCCGCAATTACCAGAAAGGCGACTACTCAGTCTCGCCAGAGGAATTGCTGGTCGACAAGGCCCAACTGTTGACCTTGTCCGCGCCTGAGATGACGGCGCTTGTCGGCGGCCTACGTGTTCTGGGTGCGAACTTCGGTGACGCCAAACACGGTGTGTTTACCGATCGCGTCGGAGCCTTGACCAATGACTTCTTCACCAACCTGCTTGACATGAGCACAGAATGGAAGCCGTCGGGCAAAGGTGTTTATGAAGGCCGTGACCGGGCAAGCGGCGAGGTCAAATGGACGGGTACCCGGGTTGATCTGGTCTTTGGCTCAAACTCTCAACTGCGTGCGCTGGCCGAGGTTTATGGCCAAGCTGACGCAGAGGGCAAATTCGTCTGCGACTTTGTCTCCGCCTGGAACAAGGTGATGAATGCCGACCGCTTCGACCTGAAATAAGCACACGCCATGTACAATGATTGTGCCGCGCGGGGAGACTCGGGCGGCATTTTCTTGGCCCACTTCCTGTGGGCATACCAAGCATTGGGTACGATTCCACCGAAAGGCCATTCGATACTGCCCTTCAAACCTTAAATTCCTGGGACCGAAGGGGGAATTGTAAAGCTAACATGTTGTTTTTATTAAGGTGTGTAAGTTTCTGCCGAGAAAAGTGAAGTTTTTTCAAAATGGGGGTTGCAGGTCTCAGACCTAATCCGTAAATACCCCCTCACCGGCGCTGCTGAGGCGCTGGGACGCGGCGGAAGCGGCGGAGACGCTCAGGAGAGACTGGGGGCATCTTGAGGGAATGATTG
>NZ_JBQFUL010000004.1:0-244719 GCF_056539165.1 Ruegeria sp. BC7
AAGGCGGCCGCACCGTCGGCGCCGGCGTTGTGTCGAAGATCATTGAATAATCGGTAGGCCGGGCTTCAGCCCGGCACATCGGTTAAACTAAAGAAGGCCGCTCCTCACGGGGCGGCCTTTTTTTGAATTTACCGCATAGTAGGCCATCTTATGTTTGAAAAAGCAGTTTGCCACGCGCGAACAAACCTGAGCGAAAGAGCCCGCGCATTAGACGAGGCAGAATTTTCCAGTGTATTTGAGTTTACGGCCTCTACAAAGCAGCTCGCCGACCTTTATGAAGTACGGTCAAGAGTGCCGGGGAAATGGTTGCGTGAAAGACTCGGGCCTTGTTCAGGCAATAGGTGCTTCTACAAGATAAGTGTCGAAGACACGCTGGAACGGGCCAAGCTCCAAGCCGCGTTCCATGTAGCTCAAGGCACAGAGCGTAGTTATGAACTCCCACAACTGAACAAAACTATCTGGGATTCACCCGTGCTCTATGTCGGAACCTCGCGAGACATAGTGAAAAGGTTAAAAGACCATCTCTTTCGCGCCCCTGGTAAAACATTTGCTATGAATTTGGGGCAATGGGCAGAAGACATTTCTGCGCAAGTGAAAGTTGAGGTTTTCTACGTGAAAAGTAGCCAAGCAGAAATGCTTGCTGCGGATATTGAGAATAGCCTGTGGGACATCGAAAAGCCGTGCCTGGGCAAAAGGGGTGGAAAGTAGAGCGCCCCTTGCGTTCAATCAGTCAAAACAAACCCCTTGCCAAACCCCACCAACCCCACTAATACGCGCGAGTTCTCAATAAGAACATCAAGGCGGGGTGATTCCCGCCTTTTGGGTTCGATGAGGGTTGGCGATGCGCGTCTGTCCTCCTCTCAACCTCAACGCCTGATAAAAGGCTGTATCTATGCAAAGCCAAAACATCCGTATTCGGCTGAAGGCATTTGACTATCGCGTTCTGGATGCCAGCACGCAAGAGATCGTCAACACTGCCAAGCGGACCGGCGCGAACGTGCGCGGCCCGATCCCGCTGCCGAACAAGATTGAGAAGTTCACGGTTCTCCGTGGCCCTCACGTTGACAAGAAATCCCGCGACCAGTTCGAGATCCGCACGCACAAGCGTCTGCTCGACATCGTTGATCCGACCCCCCAGACCGTTGACGCGCTGATGAAGCTCGACCTCGCTGCTGGTGTGGACGTCGAGATCAAGCTGCAGTCGTAAGATCGGAGGGTATAGATTATGCGCTCTGGTATTATCGCAAAAAAAGTTGGCATGACCCGCCTGTTCATGGAAGACGGCAAGCAGATTCCTGTGACCGTTCTTCACCTGGACAACCTGCAGGTCGTTGCACAGCGTACCGCTGACAAAGACGGCTACACCGCCGTTCAGCTGGGCGCCGGTGCTGCCAAAGCAAAACGCACCTCGAAGGCCATGCGCGGTCACTATGCCGCTGCCAAGGTCGAGCCCAAGCGTAAGCTGGCCGAGTTCCGCGTCTCCGAAGATGGCCTGATTGATGTGGGCGCCGAGATTTCGGCGGAACACTTCCTGGAAGGTCAGAAAGTTGACGTTTCGGGTACCTCGATCGGTAAAGGCTTTGCCGGTGCGATGAAGCGCCACAACTTCGGTGGTCTGCGCGCTTCGCACGGTGTTTCGATCAGCCACCGTTCGCACGGTTCGACCGGTCAGTGTCAGGACCCGGGCAAGGTGTTCAAAGGCAAGAAGATGGCCGGTCACATGGGTGCTGCCCGTGTAACCACCCAGAACCTGGAAGTCGTCAAAACCGACGCCGACCGGAATCTGGTCTTCATCAAAGGCGCCGTTCCTGGACCGAAATCGGGCTGGGTTACCGTCAAGGACGCCGTCAAGAAGAAAGCACCCGAAGGCCTGCCTTTCCCGGCAGCCGTGAAAGGTGCCGCAACTGAAGCACCTGCGGAAGAAGCTCCCGCGGAAGGTGGTGAAGCATGAAACTTGATGTAATCAAACTGGACGGCGGCAAAGCCGGCAACATCGAGCTGGATGCGGACCTGTTCGGCCTCGAGCCGCGCGCGGACATCCTGCACCGTGTGGTCCGTTGGCAGCGCAACAACGCGCAGGCCGGCACCCACAAGGTCAAGACCCGCTCGGAAACCAGCTACTCGACCAAGAAGATCTATCGCCAGAAGGGCACCGGTGGCGCACGTCACGGTGACCGTAACGCGCCGATCTTCCGTGGTGGTGGTATCTACAAAGGTCCGGTCGTACGTTCGCATGGTCACGACCTACCGAAGAAGTTCCGCAAGCTTGGCCTGCGCCACGCTCTGTCGGCCAAAGCCAAGGCAGGTGAACTGGTTGTGATCGAGAACGCCGAAGCCGAAGGCAAGACCGCTGCACTGGCCAAACAGGTTGCAAACCTGGGCTGGAAACGCGCTCTGGTCATCGACGGCGCGACCGTGAACGAAGGGTTCCTGAAAGCGTCGAAGAACATCGAAGGTCTGGATATCCTGCCGTCGATGGGCGCAAACGTCTATGACATCCTCAAGCGTGACACCCTGGTGCTCACCAAAGCGGCTGTCGAAGCACTGGAGGCTCGTCTGAAATGAGCGCGAAGGCAGAACACTACGACGTGATCCGCAAGCCGATCATCACCGAAAAGTCGACCATGGCGTCCGAGAACGGCGCGGTTGTCTTTGAAGTGGCGATCGACAGCAACAAGCCGCAGATCAAAGAGGCCGTTGAGGCGCTGTTTGGTGTGAAGGTCAAGGCGGTGAACACCACCGTTACCAAAGGCAAGGTCAAGCGGTTCCGCGGCCAGCTGGGTCGTCGGAAAGACGTCAAAAAAGCATATGTGACCCTGGAAGAGGGTAACACCATCGACGTGTCCACCGGTCTCTGATCGGATCACGTTTGTGGCGAGAGATAAAGGCCCCCGCGAAAGCGGGGGTTTTTCTTTGCGCCGATGTCACCAAGTAATCAGGCGCGTTTTGCAATCGTTACCTTGAAGATGGGCGAAGTTCTGAAGGCGCGTCATCAGCCAGAGCGTATTCACGTTCAGATCCCGTGGTGTGCCTAGAGTTTTGTCTCCCAAATCTGATTGGAGTTGGTCAAACAACTTTGGTGTCTGGTCCCTGCGTACCAACCCGTGATCCTTGTGCCAGATAAAAGTGAAAAGCGCTGGCCCGTTGTGGTCGGGCCAAGCTGTACCATAAGTAGCGATTTCAGTTGTGCGTATCGGGAATATTTCGCGCCCAATGATGGTGCCGTCGCTTTGCCTGAGTACGGCCACGGGAAAAAAATAGGGGCGGCTGAAATCTGCATGGGCTTCATAGCTGAGATTGGCCCCGCTGGGGAGTTGCACGCAAGTGTCGAATTTGTTCGAATAGAGTGCAGCAAGCGCCAACATACCAAGGGTCGCAAGCAAAAGGATAGCTGTCCCTAGCAAAACGGTTCCTCTAAGGAATACTCCCAACATCTAATAGTGGCTCTTAGAAGGGTCGCGGTAAAACTGGCCTGTCACCACTGCGTTCCACTTGCCTGCAATTGAGTAGGGAGTGCCATATCTCACGCGTTCTTTGCGCTGCCGGAGCATTCCTTGAAGCCTTTGATCAATCAGATCGGAAAAAAAATCCTCCACCATTTCGGGAATGTCAAAAACCTCGATCCCAACATCCAAGGAATCCGCAAATTCATCGCGCAGATAGAAGTCGAGTGAGCCATTAAGCACTAGTGCTCCGTGTTGCTCTTGGCGGTGGCCCGAAAACTTCCCTCCAATCACAGTATCTCCGATGCTGAAAGAAACAGAAGTCAGGTCATAGGCGTTTTCAAAGTGATATGTTACCACGCCATTTCGAATCTTTCGTGCCTCGCTCGCGAGTTGCTGTTTCAAAGCTTCACCCCGCAAGGTATCGAAGGCTTCGCTTATGTTTCGGAGTTGTCCGATCTGAGACAGTGTCACACCCTGACCATTTCCGAGAAAATAGTGGTCTACATAATCCTGATTGCGCCAAGGTGCGCGGTGATCGGAAATACCTGAAAGTGATATGATTATTTTTTCTTCGATTGCGGCGTAATATGGTTCGGCCACACAGCGGCAACCATAGTCTTCGCCGGGATGCCCGGTCGCAGGTGGATTGTCCCAAGCGAAAACGCGCCCATCGTTTGCGGCATGGCTGGAGCGTACCTTTCCATCGCCGCGTGTTCTCCAAGTGTAGTGGGTGGTGGGTGGCTGCTGCTTGAGCAAGCGTTCGATTGGGATGCCTTTTCTAAGGTAAGACTGAAACGCCTTTTGATATGTGATTTGGTCTACGATCATGGCATGTGTCCCGGTGAGAGTTTGCCACGAAACTGTGATCAGTTGGTTAAGAAACTGGAAATAGTGAGATCGGCACTCTATTTTTAATTGCCTGCGACCATCGACAGATCAAATTGGGCGTTGCCCCCTATAGACACCCACCCCCAACCCTGTTACACGCTCCCAATCTTGCGGCCTCGGATTCGTTCCGGGGCCTCTGATATTTGTAACCGGGGACCTTCGGGGCCCTATACCCTTGGCACCTACGGGGGCCTATCACATAGCGGGGCAGCGCCTCGCACTTGCTAAACGGAAGACAGAAAGCATGGCACTCAAGTCGTACAAGCCGACGACGCCGGGCCAGCGCGGGCTGGTGCTGATCGACCGTTCGGAGCTTTGGAAAGGACGTCCGGTCAAGTCTCTCACAGAGGGTTTGACCAAATCGGGCGGCCGGAACAACACCGGACGGATCACTTCACGCCGCCGCGGCGGTGGCGCAAAGCGTCTCTACCGGATCGTTGACTTCAAACGTAACAAATTTGATGTCGCGGCAACCGTCGAGCGGATCGAATATGACCCGAACCGGACCGCATTCATCGCACTGGTAAAATACGAAGACGGCGAGCAGGCGTATATCCTGGCTCCGCAGCGTCTGGCTGTTGGTGACAAGGTCATCTCGTCGACAAAGGCCGACATCAAGCCGGGCAACGCAATGCCGTTCTCGGGTATGCCCATCGGTACCATCGTCCACAACATCGAGATGAAGCCTGGCAAAGGCGGTCAGATCGCACGTGCGGCCGGTACTTACGCGCAATTCGTTGGTCGCGATGGTGGCTACGCTCAGATCCGTCTGAGCTCGGGCGAACTGCGTCTTGTCCGTCAGGAATGCATGGCCACCGTTGGTGCCGTGTCCAACCCCGACAACAGCAACCAGAACCTCGGTAAAGCCGGTCGTATGCGCCACAAGGGTGTGCGTCCGTCGGTTCGTGGTGTCGCAATGAACCCGATCGATCACCCGCACGGTGGTGGTGAAGGTCGTACCTCGGGTGGCCGTACGCCGGTTACTCCGTGGGGTAAGGACACCAAGGGTAAGCGTACCCGCAACAAGAACAAAGCGTCCCAGAAGCTGATCATCCGCTCGCGGCACGCCAAGAAGAAGGGACGTTAATCTATGTCTCGCTCTGTTTGGAAGGGTCCTTTCGTCGATGCTTACGTGCTGAAAAAAGCCGAAGCAGCGCGCGAGTCGGGCCGCAACGAAGTCATCAAAATCTGGTCGCGTCGTTCCACCATTCTGCCCCAGTTCGTGGGTCTGACCTTTGGTGTGTACAACGGCCAGAAACATATCCCCGTCAACGTCTCGGAAGACATGATCGGTCAGAAGTTCGGTGAATACTCGCCGACCCGTACCTATTATGGCCACGCCGCAGACAAAAAAGCGAAGCGGAAGTAAGTCATGGGCAAGGAAAAGAACCCCCGCCGCGTGGCTGAAAACGAAGCAATGGCGAAAACCCGCATGCTTCGCACCAGCCCGCAGAAACTGAACCTGGTTGCGCAAATGATCCGCGGCAAGAAAGTTGAGAAGGCTCTGACCGACCTGACTTTCTCGAACAAGCGTGTCGCGCAGGACGTTAAAAAGTGCCTGCAATCCGCAATCGCGAATGCCGAAAACAACCACAACCTGGACGTTGACGAGTTGATCGTCGCCGAAGCATGGGTTGGCAAGAACCTGGTCATGAAGCGCGGTCGCCCGCGTGCCCGTGGCCGTTTCGGCAAGATCATGAAGCCGTTCTCGGAGATCACCATCAAGGTGCGTCAAGTTGAGGAGCAAGCCTAATGGGTCATAAAGTAAATCCGATCGGCATGCGCCTGCAGGTCAACCGCACCTGGGACAGCCGCTGGTACGCCGACACCAAGGACTACGGTGATCTTCTGCTGGAAGACCTCAAGATCCGTGAGTTCATCAACAAAGAGTGCAAGCAGGCCGGTGTTGCACGTGTGATCATCGAACGTCCGCACAAAAAGTGCCGCGTGACGATCCACACAGCACGTCCCGGTGTCATCATCGGCAAGAAAGGTGCAGACATCGAAGTTCTGCGCAAAAAGCTTGCTCGTATGACCGACAGCGAACTGCACCTGAACATCGTCGAAGTGCGCAAGCCCGAGCTTGACGCGCAGCTGGTTGCCGAGTCCATCGCTCAGCAACTGGAACGTCGTGTTTCGTTCCGTCGCGCAATGAAGCGCTCGGTTCAGAACGCCATGCGCATGGGCGCCCTGGGTATCCGGGTGAACGTCGCTGGCCGTCTGGGCGGCGCCGAAATCGCACGGACCGAGTGGTACCGCGAAGGCCGCGTGCCTCTGCACACCCTGCGTGCCGACATCGATTACGCACATGCCGAAGCGATGACTCCTTACGGGATCATCGGGATCAAGGTCTGGATCTTCAAAGGTGAGATCATGGAGCACGATCCGCAGGCACGTGACCGTAAAGCACAGGAACTCCAGGACGGCCCTGCACCTCGTGGTGCTGGTGGCGGTCGTCGCTAAGGAGGGAAAGATATGCTTCAACCAAAGCGTACAAAATTCCGCAAGATGCACAAAGGCCGGATCAAGGGCCTCGCCAAGGGCGGCTCTGATCTGAACTTTGGCACCTACGGCCTGAAAGCCCTGCAGCCCGAGCGTGTGACTGCACGCCAGATCGAAGCTGCACGTCGTGCCATGACGCGTCACATGAAGCGTCAGGGCCGCGTCTGGATTCGCATCTTCCCCGACACTCCGGTCACTGCAAAGCCGATCGAAGTTCGTATGGGTAAAGGTAAAGGTTCGGTCGACCGCTGGGCATGCAAAGTCAAGCCTGGCCGCGTGATGTTCGAGATCGACGGCGTCAATGACGACATCGCCCGCGAGGCCCTGCGCCTGGCTGCGATGAAGCTGCCGATCAAGACTCGCGTCGTTGTTCGCGAAGACTGGTAAACGATTGGAGTTCAGGCTCCGTTCGTAACAAAACAGACCCCTGTCGGGAAACCGGCGGGGGTTTTTCTTGGGGGCTCTGCCCCCGCCGCGGCAAGCCGCGACTCCCCCGGGATATTTTCAGCCAGATGAATTGAGGACCCCCATGCTTCATCCGGCTATAAATATCCCGGAGCGCGAGGCAGAGCCTCGCATATTACCCATCGCCTTCTTTGGTGCGCAGGTTTATGAGAAGGCCATGGCACAGATTGAATCTCTCTTTGTAACCCGTCTCTATCGCGCAGCGTTGTCCGAGTTTGATCCCAAGATCGACTCAGAGGAGCTGGAAAGCTCCTGCCTTGTCATCGCCGAGGATGACGAGGCCGGGCAGGAATGGTGTGAAGAAAACGGCTATCCCGGCTATACCAGCTATGCCTCTTTGACTGATCTGCCTTGGCGGTTCCCGATTTTCGCGGACTTGGTCAAGGCGCTGGATCAGCACGTGGCCGCCTTTGCCAAGGATCTGGAGTTTGATCTGGGCGAAGGCGAGTTGAAGCTGGAAGACCTGTGGATCAACATCCTGCCCGAAGGCGGCATGCATTCCAGTCACCTGCACCCGCACAGTGTGATTTCGGGCACGACCTATGTGGCGATGCCCGAAGGGGCGAGCGCGCTGAAGCTGGAAGATCCCCGTTCGGGCCGCATGATGGCCGCGCCGACGCGGATCAAAGCTGGTCGGCGGGACTTGCAGCCGTTCATCTACATGAAGCCGCAGTTGGGGGACGTTCTGCTGTGGGAAAGCTGGCTGCGCCATGAGGTGCCAATGAACATGGCCGAGGAAGAGCGGATTTCCGTCAGTTTTAACTATAAGTGGGAGTGAGGTCCGATCCGCTGCGGCTGTCGCTCTTAGCTCTGGAGGCTCTATCTGGTGCGCACGATATTGCCCCCCTTTACCGAGTGCTCGGAAGAGTCATGAAAAGCCTGGTTTGGATGCGTTGTGCTATGCGCCCAAACTTCCTCTTGCCACCCACCCGCTAAACCCTTATACGGCGGCATCCTGCAAGTCCCCCGGCCGAGTCGGGGGATTCGCATGTCTATCATTCATCCACCAGGTCCAAGGTGACCCTGTCAGGGGGCCTTCTGGTGTTTTGAGCAAAGGAAAAGGCGATGAACGCCCAAGAACTGCGTGACAAGACCCCGGACCAGCTCCGCGAGGAACTGGCCAACCTGAAGAAAGAAAGCTTTAACCTGCGCTTTCAACAGGCAACCGGTCAGCTGGAAAACACTGCTGGTATCAAAGCGGCCCGCCGCAATGCTGCCCGTGTCAAAACCATTCTGAACGAAAAGGCCGCTGCTGCGGCATCCGAGGAGTAATCAGATGCCCAAGCGTATCCTGCAAGGCACCGTGACCAGCGACGCCAACGAACAGACCGTAACCGTATCCGTCGAGCGCCGCTTTACGCATCCGGTTCTGAAGAAAACCATCCGTAAGTCCAAGAAATACCGGGCTCACGATGAAAAGAACGCCTTCAAGGTCGGCGACACAGTCCGCATCATCGAATGCGCGCCGAAATCGAAGACGAAACGTTGGGAAGTTCTGGAAGCGTAAGTTTCCGGGATTTTCCCATTTGTCGAAACCCTGGGGGATTTAACGAGACCAGCCCCCACAGGTCGGGAGAAACCACATGATCCAGATGCAGACCAATCTGGATGTCGCTGACAACTCCGGCGCACGCCGAGTTCAGTGCATCAAGGTCCTGGGTGGTTCCAAGCGTAAATACGCCTCCGTCGGCGACATCATTGTCGTCTCGGTGAAGGAAGCCATCCCGCGCGGCCGCGTAAAGAAAGGTGACGTCCGCAAGGCCGTCGTCGTGCGCACCGCCAAGGAAGTCCGTCGCGAAGACGGCACCGCGATCCGTTTCGATCGCAACGCCGCCGTCATCCTGAACAACAACAACGAGCCCGTAGGTACCCGTATCTTTGGCCCCGTTGTTCGTGAACTGCGCGGCAAGAACTTCATGAAAATCATCTCGCTGGCTCCGGAGGTGCTGTAATCATGGCTGCTAAACTCCGCAAAGGCGACAAGGTCGTCGTGCTGGCCGGCAAGGATAAGGGCAAAGAGGGGACTATCACCTCGGTTGACCCGAAAGCCGGTAAAGCTGTTGTCGAAGGCATCAACATTGCCATCCGTCACACCCGCCAGTCGCAAGCTTCGCAAGGTGGTCGTCTGCCCCAGGCAAACCCGATCCAACTGTCGAACCTGGCGCTGCTGGACAAGAACGGCAAAGCAACCCGCGTTGGCTTCCGCATGGAAGGCGACAAGAAGGTCCGCTTCGCCAAGACCACAGGGGACGTGATCGATGCTTGATAACGCAACCTACACTCCGCGTCTGAAAGCTCAGTACGCCGAAACCATCCGTGCCGCTCTGAAAGAAGAGTTCGGCTACAAGAACGACATGCAGCTGCCCAAGCTGGAAAAAATCGTTCTGAACATCGGGTGTGGCGCTGAGGCCGTCAAAGACTCGAAGAAAGCGAAAGCCGCTGTCGAGGATCTGACTGCAATTGCTGGCCAACAGGCCGTTGCAACCAAGGCGAAGAAGTCGATCGCGGGTTTCCGCGTCCGTGAAGACATGCCGCTGGGCGCGAAAGTGACCCTGCGCGGTGACCGGATGTATGAATTCCTGGATCGTCTGATCACCATCGCGCTGCCGCGCGTTCGTGACTTCCGCGGTGTTAAGCCGTCTTTCGATGGTCAGGGCAACTTTGCCATGGGCATGAAAGAGCACATCGTGTTCCCGGAAATCGACTTCGACAAGGTCGACGAGGTCTGGGGCCTGGATATCGTAATTGCCACCACAGCGAAAACCGACGCTGAAGCAAAGAGCCTGTTGAAAGCTTTCAACATGCCCTTCAACGCTTAAGCGCCGCGAGGATTGAGACATGGCTAAAAAAGCAATGATCGAACGCGAGAAGAAGCGCGAACGCCTGGTGGCCAAATATGCCGCAAAGCGTGCCGAGCTGAAAGAAATCGCGAATGACGAGAGCCGCCCGATGGAAGAGCGTTTCAAAGCGCGTCTGAAACTGGCGAAACTGCCGCGCAACAGCTCGGCCACCCGTCTGCACAACCGTTGTCAGCTGACCGGTCGTCCCCACGCTTACTACCGTAAGCTGAAGGTCAGCCGTATCGCGCTGCGCGAGCTGGGTTCTGCTGGTCAGATCCCCGGCATGGTGAAATCGAGCTGGTAAGGGAGACATAGATATGAATGATCCTATCGGCGATATGCTCACCCGTATCCGCAACGCGCAAATGCGCGGCAAGTCCACCGTTTCCACCCCGGCTTCCAAGCTGCGCGGTTGGGTTCTGGACGTGCTGGCGGACGAAGGTTACATCCGTGGCTATGAAAACACGACCGGTGAAAACGGTCATCCGGCCATCGAAATCAGCCTGAAATACTACGAAGGCACCCCTGTTATTCGCGAACTGAAGCGGGTCTCGAAACCCGGTCGTCGCGTGTACATGGGCGTCAATGACATTCCGCAGGTCCGTCAGGGTCTGGGCGTGTCGATTGTCAGCACTCCGAAAGGTGTGATGTCGGACGCAAACGCTCGCTCCAACAATGTTGGCGGCGAAGTGCTCTGCACCGTCTTCTAAGGAGGTCTGCAATGTCTCGTATTGGTAAAAAACCGGTCGAGCTGCCCAGCGGCGTTACCGCCTCTGTGTCCGGCCAGACCATCGAAGTGAAAGGTCCGAAAGGCACCCGCAGCTTCACCGCCACCGACGACGTGACGCTGTCGGTTGAAGACAACGTGGTCAAGATTGACCCTCGCGGCATGTCCAAGCGGGCACGCCAGCAGTGGGGCATGAGCCGCACCATGGTCGCCAATCTGGTTGAAGGCGTGACAAACGGCTTCAAAAAAGAGCTGGAGATCCAGGGTGTTGGTTACCGGGCTCAGATGCAGGGCAACACCCTGAAACTGAACCTGGGTTACAGCCACGATGTTGATTTCGTTGCTCCGGAAGGTGTCACCATCACCGCGCCGAAGCAGACCGAGATCGTTGTGGAAGGTATCGACCAGCAGCAGGTGGGCGAAGTCGCGGCCAAAATCCGCGAATGGCGCCGTCCCGAGCCGTACAAAGGCAAGGGCATCCGCTATAAGGGCGAGTTCATCTTCCGCAAGGAAGGCAAGAAGAAGTAAGGACGCAAACAATGGCAAACAGCAAAAGAACCCTGTTTCTGAAGCGCCGCCTGCGCGTTCGGAACAAACTTCGCAAAGTCAACGCGGGCCGCGTACGCCTGTCGGTTCACCGCTCGAACAAGAACATCAGCGTTCAGCTGATCGACGACGTTCGTGGCGTGACCCTGGCCGCAGCCTCGACCCTGGAAAAAGATCTGGGTGTTGTTGGCAAGAACAACGTCGAAGCGGCCACCAAAGTGGGCGCGGCTATCGCCGAGCGTGCCAAGAAGGCAGGCGTCGAAGAAGCCTATTTCGACCGCGGTGGCTTCCTGTTCCACGGCAAAGTGAAGGCTGTCGCCGACGCTGCGCGTGAAGGTGGTCTGAAGATCTAAGACCCAGCGCATCCCGAAAAGTGGGAACCGGTTTTCGGATCAAGATGCGCGATACTAAGAACGAGGGCAGCTTGACGGCTGCCCCGATGATCCGGGGGCCTCGGCAACTGTCGGGGCTCACTTGGATTGAAGAAACGGCGCCGTATGCGCCACATGAGAAAAGGGATGCCAAATGGCAGAACGTGAAAACCGTCGGGGCCGTGGCCGCGACCGTGAAGAAGCACCGGAATTTGCAGATCGTCTGGTCGCAATCAACCGCGTGTCGAAAACCGTAAAAGGTGGTAAGCGCTTTGGCTTCGCCGCTCTGGTGGTTGTCGGCGATCAGAAAGGCCGCGTGGGCTTTGGCAAAGGTAAAGCGAAAGAAGTACCTGAGGCCATCCGCAAGGCGACTGAGCAAGCCAAGCGTCAGATGATCCGCGTGCAACTGCGCGAAGGTCGGACCCTGCACCACGACATCGAGGGCCGTCATGGCGCCGGTAAAGTGGTTATGCGCACCGCACCTGAAGGTACTGGTATCATCGCCGGTGGTCCGATGCGTGCCGTGTTTGAAATGCTGGGCGTTAAGGACGTTGTGTCCAAGTCGCTGGGCTCGCAGAACCCGTACAACATGATCCGCGCCACCATCAACGGTCTGCAAAAAGAGCAGAGCCCGCGTTCGGTTGCCGCACGTCGTGGCAAAAAAGTTGCCGACATCCTGCCAAAGCGGGACGAAGCACCGGCTGAAGCCGAAGCGTAAGGAGAGCGAGTCATGGCAAAAACCATCGTCGTCAAGCAGATCGGTTCTCCGATCCGCCGCCCCGCCGAACAGCGCGCAACTCTGATCGGCCTGGGCCTGAACAAGATGCACAAGACCCGTGAACTGGAGGATACTCCTTCGGTCCGCGGCATGGTCAACAAGATCCCGCATCTGGTTGAGATCATCGAAGAGCGCGGCTAAGCGCAAATTCGACGAGCTATTGCAAGCGCCTCCGATACGTTCGGGGGCGCTTTTTTGTTTTCCGTCCCGGATACTTTCACCAGAAACGCTTGTGGTCCCAATGGGCATCGCGGCGAAAAGCAAACTATCGGAACTTCGGTTCTGTTTTCAGGGCGAAGGGCCATGTCCCAAACGCATAACGGCTAGACCGAAACTTCGGTTGTTGGCGATAACACCGGATCATATGTGAGCTCGGTCCCAAACAGGAACACAAACACTGGCCGGAGAATACGCTCTGGTTTTTAAAGGAATCGAGACATGGCAAACACAGCAACATTTACCCGCCAAGGCTTTGGCCTGAGCGCCCGCATCGCAACCTTGTTCATCAAGGTGAAAGAGGCATATGCCCTGCGCACAGAGTACAACCGGACCTATTCGGAACTTCAGGGTCTAACCGACCGTGAACTGAATGACATCGGTGTCCGCCGTTGTGACATCAAGGATATCGCGCGCGAACACGTTTACTGTTCGTAATCGCGAATACCGTAGGATCAGGAGGCGCCGAGAGGCGCCTCTTTTGTTTTTTGGGGGTGGCTCAAAGCAGGATCGATCAGATTTTCTACAGACCGTTGCGGCTTAATCCAAAATGGGCCAAACACGCGATAGGCCGGCTGAGGCCGCGGTGCAGAACAGTTCAAGGGGCGAGAGCGGGTGAAAGAATATCAGATTGGCATGCTGTGGATCGACGGCCAGTTGAGTTTTCTAGAGCAGCTCTGCATCAAGTCGTTTCTCGATGTGGGCCAGCACGTGCGGTTGTACACATACGGTCCGGTCTCCAATGTCCCCGAGGGTGTCGAGCAGCGCGATGCGCGTGAAATTCTGCCTGACGAGGAGGTCATCCTTCACAAACGCACAGGCAGTCCGGCCCTTCATTCCGACAAGTTTCGCGTTCAGATGTTGGCGAAGGTTCCAGATATCATCTGGGCAGACACGGATGCTTATTGCGTCAAGCCTTTTACTACTGAAAACGGCCACCTTCACGGTTGGCTCGCAGCGCATGAGATCAATGGCGGTGTTCTTGCGCTGCCTTCGGACAGCGCAACCTTGCACGACCTGATTGACTATACCAACCATCCCTATCGTATTCCGCATTGGCTTTCGCCGAAACAGCGGTTGCCTCTTATCCAGAGGGCCAGGGCGGGCGAGCACCCTCATGCCAGCGAAATGCCTTGGGGGATCTGGGGGCCGAAGGCTTTGACCTGGCTGTTGAAGCAGAATAACGAAGCCCGTTTCTCGCGGCCGCAGGAGGTTCTTTACCCCGTGACCTACAGGGACAGACGGGCAATGGTAAGAGCCAATGGAAACGCCCAGCGTTTTCTGACTGAAAACACCATGTCAATTCACTTCTACGGCCGTCGTATGCGCGCTTTCATACGCAACCGATTTGATGGGATACCGCATCCTGAAAGTATGATTGGCGAATTGGTGGCCAAGCACGGAATCGATCCCCACGCCGCGCCTTTGAAAAAGGTCACGACGAAAGAAGAGCTTGAGGCCGCGTCGCAAGGGTGACCTTTGCCTCCTGTGGGCTTGCCAACTGAAGTCAACACGCCTATACGCCTGCGGTGGCCTTATGGTCACGAGAATCAAAACCAAGAAATGCCGTGTTTGGCCCATCACGCTTCGGGGGTCACATCCGGCTTAGGAGAAGCGATATGAAACTGCACGAATTGCGCGATAATCCTGGCGCTGCACCGAAACGGACCCGCGTTGGCCGTGGTCCCGGTTCCGGCAAAGGTAAAATGGGTGGCCGTGGTATCAAAGGTCAGAAATCCCGTTCGGGTGTGGCCATCAACGGCTACGAAGGCGGCCAGATGCCGCTGTACCAGCGTTTGCCCAAGCGTGGCTTCAACAAGCCGAACCGCAAGGAATTCGCCGTTATCAACCTGGGCCTGATCCAGAAATTCGTCGACGCCGGTAAGCTGGACGCCAAGGCTGCGATCACCGAAGACGCTCTGGTTGCGTCCGGTCTGGTCCGCCGCAAGCTGGACGGTATCCGTGTTCTGGCCAAGGGTGAAGTCAGCGCCAAGCTGAACTTGGAAGTGACCGGTGCGTCGAAAGCTGCCGTTGCGGCAGTTGAGAAAGCGGGCGGTTCACTGACGGTCACAAAAGCTGCTGCGGCAGAGTAAGCGCTTGTGAGCGGGGCAAGACCCGCTTACATAGACCTCAGAGTTTTCCTAGACGCCGCCCGAGCCGGAAAACGGTTCCGGGCGGTGTTTTCATAAGAGAGACCGATTTATGGTATCAGCAGCAGAACAAATGGCAGCCAACACAAGCTGGTCTGCCCTTGGCAAAGCCACCGATCTGCGCAACCGCATCCTGTTCACGCTGGGTTTGTTGATCGTCTACCGTCTGGGCACCTTTATTCCGGTACCCGGCATCGACGGCCAAGCACTGCGTGAGTTCATGGAGCAGGCGGGGCAGGGCATCGGCGGCATGGTTTCGATGTTTACCGGCGGGGCGCTGGGGCGCATGGGTATTTTTGCCCTCGGCATCATGCCCTACATTTCAGCCTCGATCATCGTGCAGCTGCTGACATCCATGGTTCCCGCGCTCGAACAGCTTAAGAAAGAGGGCGAGCAGGGCCGTAAGAAAATCAACCAGTATACCCGTTTCGGCACAGTGGCACTGGCCACCGTTCAGGCCTATGGTCTGGCGGTTTCGCTGGAATCGGGCGATCTGGCCACCGATCCAGGCCTGTTCTTCCGCTTGTCGACCATGATCACTCTGGTCGGTGGCACCATGTTCCTGATGTGGCTGGGTGAGCAGATCACCGCGCGTGGCATCGGCAACGGTATCTCTCTGATCATTTTCGTGGGCATCATCGCCGAGGTTCCAGCAGCGCTGGCGCAGTTCTTTGCCTCGGGCCGTTCGGGTGCGATCAGCCCGGCCGTGATCATCGGTGTGATCGTGATGGTGATTGCCGTGATTACCTTTGTGGTCTTCATGGAGCGGGCCTTGCGCAAGATCCACATCCAATACCCGCGCCGCCAGGCCGGTATGAAAATCTATGAGGGCGGCTCCAGCCACCTGCCGGTCAAGGTGAACCCTGCGGGCGTGATCCCGGCGATCTTTGCCAGCTCGCTGCTGCTGCTGCCGGTAACGATCTCGACCTTCTCGTCAGGCGCGACCAGCGGACCGATCATGTCGTGGCTTCTGGCCAACTTTGGCCCCGGGCAGCCTCTGTATCTGCTGTTCTTCGCCTCGATGATCGTGTTCTTTGCTTATTTCTACACGTTCAACGTGTCGTTCAAACCGGACGATGTGGCGGACAACCTGAAAAAGCAGAACGGCTTTGTGCCGGGTATCCGTCCGGGCAAGAAAACCGCCGAGTATCTGGAATACGTGGTCAACCGCGTTCTGGTTTTGGGCTCGGCTTATCTGGCGGCGGTTTGTCTGCTGCCTGAGATTCTGCGGAACCAGTTTGCCATCCCGTTCTATTTCGGCGGCACCTCGGTTCTGATTATCGTCTCTGTAACCATGGACACGATCCAGCAGGTTCAGAGCCACCTGCTTGCGCACCAGTACGAAGGGCTTATCGAAAAGTCTCAACTGCGCGGCAAGGGTAAGAAACGCGGCAGGAAGGGACCCGCTCGTCGATGAACATCATTTTATTGGGCCCCCCGGGGGCAGGCAAAGGGACGCAGGCGCGTCACCTGGTTGAAACTCGGGGCATGGTGCAGTTGAGCACTGGCGACATGTTGCGCGAAGCCAAGGACAGCGGCACCGAAATGGGCAACCGCGTGGCCGAGGTGATGGCCAAGGGCCAGCTTGTGACCGACGAAATCGTAATCGGCCTGATTGAAGAAAAGCTGACCACCGAAAAAGGTGCCGGTTTCATCTTTGACGGATTCCCCCGGACATTGGCGCAGGCTGACGCGCTGGCGGCTTTGCTGACCAAGCTGGGTCAGTCGCTGCACACAGTGATCGAGATGCGGGTGGACGATGAGGCGCTTGTTGAACGTATCACTGCGCGCTCGACCTGCGGTGGGTGTGGTGAAGTCTACAACGACAAGACAAAACCGATCCCTGCTGATGGTAAATGCACAAACTGCGGCAAGGAAAATGACTTCAAGCGCCGCGCGGATGACAACGAAGAAAGTCTGCGCACGCGCCTGATGGAGTACTATAAAAAGACCTCGCCGCTGATTGGATACTACTACGCCAAGGGTGATTTGCGCCCGGTCAACGGCCTGGCGGAAATCGGTGAAGTCACCGCTTCGATCGAGGCGATTCTGAGCTGATCTAGAAATGGGCTTGACGGCACCGCCAAAAGCCCATATCGACCCCCATCCCCTTGGGGAATCAAGACCGCAGGCGGGATTCGTCCCAACTGCCCCGACCACCTCGAATAATGCTGGGCCCGCTGGCGACACTGCCAAGGTCAAGCGTTGTGAAAAAAGGTTCTGGAGCTACGGAACCGCAACGAAAAGGAAAGTGACACGTGGCACGTATTGCCGGCGTAAACATCCCGACTGCAAAGCGGGTACCTATCGCCCTCACATATATCACCGGTATCGGAAACACCTCGGCCAAAGCGATCTGCGAAGCCGTAGGCATTGAAGCGACTCGTCGCGTTAACGAACTGTCCGACGCCGAAGTTCTGAAAATTCGCGAGTTTATCGACGAAAACTTCACCGTCGAAGGCGACCTGCGCCGCGAAGTTCAGATGAACGTCAAGCGCCTGATGGACCTGGGCTGCTATCGCGGTCTGCGTCACCGCCGCAACCTGCCGGTTCGCGGTCAGCGCACCCACACCAACGCTCGTACCCGCAAAGGCCCCGCAAAGGCCATCGCTGGTAAGAAGAAATAAGGGAGGGTCTGACTGATGGCACGTGATAAGACTCGCGTTAAGCGCAAAGAGCGTAAGAACATCGCATCGGGCGTCGCCCATGTGAATTCGACCTTCAACAACACCAAGATCCTGATCTCGGACGTGCAGGGCAACGCCATCTCGTGGTCGTCTGCTGGCACCATGGGCTTCAAAGGATCGCGGAAATCGACCCCCTACGCCGCTCAGATGGCTGCAGAAGATGCAGGCAAAAAGGCGCAGGAACATGGCGTCAAGACGCTGGAAGTCGAAGTTCAGGGCCCCGGTTCGGGTCGTGAATCGGCTCTGCGTGCGCTGGCTGCAGTGGGCTTCAACATCACGTCGATTCGTGACGTGACCCCGATCGCTCACAACGGCTGCCGCCCGCCGAAGCGCCGCCGCGTCTAAGCGATTTTGAATTGAGCTGGGGCTGTGTTTTTGCACGGCCCCAGCACGTCATTTTGAACCTCGGGCGTCTGCACCTTGTTGGTCATGGGGCGCGGACAGGAATGGAGGGATTACATGATCCATAAGAATTGGGCAGAATTGATCAAGCCGACCCAGCTGGAAGGCAAGCCGGGCAACGACCCAGCGCGTCAGGCAACCCTGGTTGCCGAACCGCTGGAGCGTGGCTTTGGTCTGACTCTGGGCAACGCGCTGCGCCGCGTTCTGATGAGCAGTCTGCAAGGTGCCGCCATCACCAGCGTTCAGATCGACAACGTTCTGCATGAGTTTTCGTCGGTCGCAGGTGTCCGCGAAGACGTCACTGACATCATCCTGAACCTCAAGCAGGTTGCCCTGCGCATGGAAGTCGAAGGTCCCAAGCGCCTGTCGATCAATGCCAAAGGCCCAGCCGTTGTTACCGCAGGCGACATCAGCGAAAGCGCCGGCATCGAGGTTCTGAACCGCGATCACGTCATCTGCCACCTGGATGATGGCGCCGACCTGTTCATGGAACTGACCGTCAACACCGGTAAGGGCTACGTCTCGGCTGAGAAGAACAAGCCCGAAGATGCGCCTATTGGCCTGATCCCGATCGACGCGATCTATTCGCCGGTCAAGAAGGTTGCCTATGACGTTCAGCCGACCCGTGAAGGTCAGGTTTTGGACTATGACAAGCTGACCCTGAAGATCGAAACCGATGGTTCGATCACGCCGGAAGACGCGCTGGCCTTTGCCGCTCGTATCCTGCAGGACCAGCTGTCGATCTTCGTCAACTTCGACGAGCCGGAATCGGCTGGTCGCCAGGACGAAGACGACGGTCTGGAGTTCAACCCGCTGCTGCTGAAGAAAGTGGACGAGCTGGAACTGTCGGTCCGTTCGGCAAACTGCCTGAAGAACGACAACATCGTTTACATCGGCGACCTGATCCAGAAAACCGAAGCCGAGATGCTGCGCACCCCGAACTTCGGCCGCAAGTCGCTGAACGAGATCAAGGAAGTGCTGTCCGGCATGGGTCTGCACCTCGGCATGGATGTCGAGGACTGGCCGCCCGACAACATTGAAGATCTGGCTAAGAAATTTGAAGACGCGTTCTAAGCGCGTCTTCCCCAATGCCCGGGCTGCCGGGGACTGTATGGGCACTTCCGCCCCAAGGAGAGCCGGTGACACGCATCGCCGGCCAGACAAAGCAAAAACGCAAGATAGGAATTGAACAATGCGTCACGCACGTGGTTACCGCCGCCTGAACCGTACTCATGAGCACCGCAAGGCTCTGTTTGCGAACATGGCTGGCTCGCTCATCGAGCATGAGCAGATCAAAACAACTCTGCCCAAGGCAAAAGAACTGCGCCCGATCATCGAAAAGCTGATCACTCTGGGCAAGCGCGGCGACCTGCACGCCCGCCGTCAGGCCGCAGCACGGCTGAAAGAAGACAAAGACGTCGCCAAGCTGTTCGACGTTCTGGGCCCCCGCTACGCTGAGCGTCAGGGCGGTTATGTCCGCATCCTGAAAGCAGGCTTCCGCTATGGCGACATGGCACCGATGGCGATCATCGAGTTTGTTGATCGTGATCTCGACGCCAAAGGCGCGGCTGACAAGGCCCGCGTTGCTGCTGAAGAAGCCGCAGACGAAGAATAAGAAAGCCCGTCTTTCTGAATGAAACCCCTGCGCCACAGGCGTGGGGGTTTTTTCGTTCTGGCGGCCCCAAAAGCGGATTTGTTGCCAGAATCATTAACTTGGGCGATCCTTGGTCCAATTGAAGGATCGCAATATGTTTAGATATCTTGTCTTAGTACTCGGACTTTGCGCACCCGTTTCTGTGTTCGCGCAGGAGGCATCGCAGGACGCGCAGGCCGACGATACCCTTTTGACCGACGCCGAACTGCAAACGCTGGTCGCGCCGGTCGCGTTATATCCCGACACGTTGCTTATCCAGATATTCGTAGCGGCCACCCAACCGCTTGAGATCGTAAAGGCCGAGCGGTTCCTGCTGGACAACGCGGATCGTGATCCGACAGAGCTAGAGCCCGAGATCGACGCCATGGGATGGGATCCGTCCGTCAGTGTGCTGGCAACGGCCTTCCCCGAAGTCGTTGGGCAGATGGCCACGCATATCGACTGGACCGAGACTATGGGGACCGCGATGCTGGCGCAGTCCGATGACGTGATGGATGCCGTACAGGTCATGCGGGATCAGGCGATTGACAGCGGTGCGCTGATCTCAGGGCCGGAACAGACCGTTGAAGTGGCCGAAGACGAAACGGTTGTGATCACCCCGACAAACACGGAAACGGTTTACGTCCCGCAATATGATCCGCAGACCGTTTACACCGGCCCCTCGACCGGGGACGTGATTGGAACCGCGCTGCTGACGTTCGGAGCTGTCGCACTGATTGACGAAATCTTCGACGACGATGACGATTGGAATGACTATTGGGGCTGCCGGAATTGCGGTGGGTGGAATGGCCAGCCCATCGTCAGAAACCCCGACATCGACATTGATGTGGACGGCAATATCAATATTGGAAACGAGATCGACCGAGGCGACCGGACGAATATCGGCTGGACCCCGGACCCCGAGCGGAAAGAACAGGCGCGCGACAAGATTTCGGATCACAAAAGGCCCGAAGGCGGGCGCGCCGATCTACCTGTCAACCGACCGGAAGGGCGGACGGATGAGCTGCGGGCCAAGCTGAGCCGGGAATCCGGTGCGGCGGATATCAGTCGTGATCGCGCCGCTGCTGTTGCGGCCGGGGCTGGCGCAGGGGCCGTGGCCGGAAGCGCGTTGGCCAACCGTGGCGGTGGCAAGCAACTGCCGAAGGTGAACCGTGGCAACGTAGACGGGGACCGGGCCGCCGCCAAGCAGCAGGCCATTGACCGCACCAAGCAAAGGCCGGACGCCGTCAAGAAACCGGTCAAGCAGAAGCCGCAAAGCGTCAAGAAGCCTCAGGCCAAGAAACCGGCGACGACTCAGCGCAAGCCATCGGCCGCCAAGGGTGCGGCCATGAGAAAGAAATCCTCTGGTAACAGGGCCAAAAGCGCGTCGAAACGTGGACATGCGGCCAAGGGAGCACGGAGAAGGTAATATGCGCAAAGCGGTTGTTTCTGTATTCTTTCTTCTCGCATCTGCTGGCCTGGCGATGTCCGAGGGTGCGCGATTTGACACGCCTCAGACGGCTCTGGACGCGTTTGTGGATGCTCTTAGGGCGGATGACCACAATGCTCTGCTGGAAATTTTTGGGCCTGAAGCCGAAGACCTGATCGGGTCCGGCGATCCCGCCGAAGACAAGCAAAGGCGGCGTGAGGTGCTGGCCATGTACGCCGAAGGCTATCGCTTTCAGCCCGAAGACGACGGGGTCGTGATCCTGTTGGGCGAGGATAGCTGGCCTTTCCCCATCCCGATCCTGCGCAGCGGAGAGGCTTGGCAGTTTGACATCGAAGCGGGCGCTGAAGAAATCGCCGCGCGTGAGATTGGTCTGAACGAGCTGGAAGTAATCGACCTGCTCGAAGCCTATGTTGATCTGCAGGCGGCGTTCCGACTGGTTGATCACAACGGCGATGGCGTCATGGAATTTGCGCGCACCATCATTGCCGATCCGGGCATGCGCAACGGGCTATTTTGGCCGGATGAGGACAGTTTCGTCGGGGCAGCCCTTGCAAGGGCCGCAGCATCCGGATGGAGCGACGGCGAAGCAGATTACGACGCTGAGCCGTTTCTTGGCTACTATTACACGATCCTGCAGGGGCAGGGGCCGAATGCCCCCGGTGGGGCTTATTCCTATATGGTCAGTGACAAGTTCGTGGCCGGCCACGCAATGCTTGCGGTTCCGGCGGACTATGGCGAGACGGGAATTCACTCGTTCCTGGTGGGTGAAAACGGGATCGTCTACGAGGCTGACTTGGGGCCGGAAACACTGGACCTGAGCGCAGACATCGAGACCTATGACCCCGGCCCTGATTGGTCGCCGGTAGAGTGACGCGCCGCTAGGGAACGCCGAGGTCACCTGCAACCCATCAAAGCAGTCGCGCTTAGCGACTGAAGCGGCCATCTTCGTGCGTCGGTGCTTGCATTACAGCGCGCGGAGCCGCATATCCATCTGAGAATTGCAGGTCGAGGAAACAATGCTCCGCACGTCCCTTTCCGCACTTTTCATAGCGTGTGCGTCTCTTGCTGCGGCAGAAACCCGTGTTCCCCAATCACAGGCCGAAATCTCATTGGGATTTGCGCCGGTCGTCAAGCAGGCGTCGCCGGCGGTCGTGAATATCTACGCCAAGATCATACGTCAGGGGCGTGCGAACACCCTATTCTCTGACCCGTTCTTTCAGGACTTTTTCGGTCGCGGGTTCTCGGAGCCTCGCCAACGGGTCCAGAACTCATTGGGGTCCGGTGTGATCCTGTCAGACGATGGCTACGTGGTGTCGAACTACCATGTCGTCGGAACGGCAACCGAGATTCGCGTCGTAACAACAGATCGCCGTGAATATTCGGCGCAGGTCGTGTTGGGTGACAAGGAAAGCGACATCGCCATTCTGCGGCTGGAGGATGCGACGGACCTGCCATACCTTCAAATGCGCGATTCCGATCAGGTCGAGGTTGGAGAGCTGGCTTTGGCCATCGGAAACCCGTTCGGGGTCGGGCAGACCGTATCCTCGGGGATTATTTCAGGGCTGGCGCGCACGGGCACGGCAACCGGCAATGCACGCGGGTACTTCATCCAAACGGATGCTGCGATCAATCCGGGTAACTCGGGCGGTGCACTGATCGACGTGAACGGGGATCTTATCGGGATCAACACGTCTATCCTAACACGATCCGGCGGGTCGAACGGCATCGGCTTTGCCATCCCCGCTAATCTGGTGGCCGCGTTTCTTCGGCAAGCGCAATCTGGCAATGACAGCTTTGTAAGCCCCTGGGCAGGAATGGCCGGGCAGCATATGAGCGCCGACATCGCCGAGTCTCTGGGGCTTGTCATTCCGCAGGGCGTCGTGATCTCGGACCTGCACGCGCTGAGCCCATTGGCCGAGGCCGGTTTGCGCGTTGGAGATGTTGTGACCCATGTTGACGGGGATGAGGTGAACTCACCCGCCGAGATGAAGTTTCGGATGTCTGTGGCAGGTGTCGGCGGTACATCGGTTCTTACCTTGTTGCGCGGCGACAGCAGCGCAGAGATTGAGATCGCGCTGATCAAAGCGCCGGAAACACCGTCAGCGGACCAGACCACGCTGGATGATCAAACGGTCATGCCCGGGCTGGAAGTGTCGCGCATCAATCCGGCGGTGATCTCGCGGATGGGTTTGCTGTTGTCGCAGACCGGGGTCGTCGTGGTCAATGCCGGCCCCTATGGAGGGCGGTCCGGTCTGCGCGCCGGGGACGTGGTCAACAGCGTCAACGGTCAGAGGATTCAACATCCTGACGATCTGGTCGGCGCGCTAACCGATCCGGGCCGCAGGTTGCAGTTCGACATCCTGCGCGGTGGGCGCACCGTGTCTTTGCGGTTCCGATTGTGACGCAATGAGCGATCTGTTCGATACCGGGTCCACCCAGCCCGCGGCAAGCCCTCACCGGCCGCTGGCGGATCGCCTGCGGCCGCAAGCGCTGTCCGAGGTGATCGGGCAGCAGCAGGTTCTGGGCCCGGACGCGCCATTGGGCGTCATGTTGGCGTCAGGTAGTTTGTCGAGCCTGATATTCTGGGGGCCGCCGGGTGTCGGTAAAACGACGATCGCGCGGTTGCTTGCACAGGAAACGGACCTGCATTTCGTTCAGATCAGCGCGATTTTTACCGGCGTACCCGATCTGAAAAAGGTCTTTGAGGCGGCGAAGATACGGCGTCAGAACGGGCAGGGCACGCTTTTGTTCGTGGATGAGATTCACCGGTTCAACAAGGCGCAGCAGGACGGGTTTCTTCCGCATATGGAAGACGGAACGATCCTGTTGGTCGGAGCCACGACCGAAAACCCCTCTTTTGAGCTGAACGCAGCCCTTCTGAGCCGGTCGCAGGTTCTGGTGCTCGAACGTCTGAGCCTGTCTGATCTGGAGCATCTGACCCAACGCGCGGAAAAAGAGCTGGGCCGGGCGTTGCCGCTGACGGGTACCGCGCGCGAAGCGCTTCAGGAAATGGCGGATGGTGACGGTCGGGCTCTGTTGAATCTGGTCGAACAGGTTGCGGCATGGCAGGTCGACGCGCCGCTGGACCCGGATGCTTTGTCCACAAGGCTGATGCGTCGGGCCGCAAAATACGACAAGTCCGGTGATGAACACTACAACCTGATTTCGGCGCTGCACAAATCAGTGCGGGGGTCCGACCCCGACGCGGCTTTGTACTGGTTTGCGCGGATGCTAACGGGGGGTGAGGATCCTCGATATCTGGCGCGCCGGATCACTCGGATGGCGGTTGAGGATATCGGGTTGGCTGACCCGCAGGCTCAGGCGATTTGTCTGCAATCTTGGGAAACCTATGAACGTCTTGGCAGCCCGGAAGGGGAACTGGCCTTGGCGCAGGCGCTGGTCTATCTGGCCTTGGCACCCAAGTCGAACGGGGCTTATGTGGGGTACAAGGCCGCCATGCGGCTGGCCAAACAATCCGGTAGCGAGCCTCCGCCCAAACATATTCTGAACGCGCCGACCTCCCTGATGAAAGATCAGGGCTATGGCGCGGGCTATGCCTATGACCACGACGCCGAAGATGGTTTCTCCGGTCAGAATTATTTCCCGGACGGCATGCAGCGGCCGGATCTCTACCAGCCCGTCGAACGCGGCTTCGAGCGCGAGTTGAAAAAGCGATTGGAATACTTCGCCAAGCTCCGCGCGCAGCGCAACGGCTAACGCCTGCTTGACTCTTGCGGTCGGGCACGCCACAGACGCGCATGTTTTCTATGGCACTGAAAGACACGCATTTCGCACGGGATCACCGCGCGACGCAGGGGATATCGGCATGAGCGGCGTACAGATGATCACCGTGGCAGAAGGTGACGGAGACCAGCGGCTGGATCGCTGGCTGCGCCGTCTGTTCCCTCATGTCAGTCAGGGCCGTATCGAGAAGATGTGCCGCAAGGGTGAATTGCGCGTTGAAGGCGGCCGGGTCAAAGCCTCGACCCGGCTTGAGGCTGGACAAGTTGTGCGCGTCCCACCTTTGCCCGACGTCGATCACAAACCGGCCGAGGTCAAACGCCGGATTTCTGACGCGGACGCCAAGATGATCCAATCCTGCGTGATCTACCGCGACGATCACGTGCTGGCGCTGAACAAACCACACGGCTTGCCCGTGCAGGGCGGCAGCGGCCAGACCCGCCATGTTGACAGCCTGTCCGAAGCGCTGCGGTTTGGCTACGACGAAAACCCGCGTTTGGTTCATCGGTTGGACAAGGACACATCCGGCGTTCTGCTGATGGCCCGCACGCGCGAGGCCGCCAAGGGCCTGACCGCAGCCTTCCGCCACCGCGATACGCGCAAGATTTATTGGGCGTTGGTTGCCGGTGTGCCGACGCCGTATCTGGGCGAGATTAAGACCGGTCTGGTCAAGGCATCAGGCCACGGAAAGCAGGGCGAAGGCGAAAAGATGGTCGCCGTTCACCTGAATGAGGTCAACGACACACCCGGCGCGAAACGGGCGCACACGCTCTATGCCACTCTATACCGGGTGGCAGGGCGCGCCGCATGGGTGGCCATGGAGCCGATCACCGGTCGAACTCATCAGTTGCGGGCGCATATGGCCGCGATTGGGCATCCGATTATTGGTGATGGCAAGTATGGTGGCTCGGGTCAGGAAAACCTTGGCGACGGTTGGGGTGCGCAGCTCGGCGGGATCATCAGCAAAAAGCTGCACTTGCATGCTCGGCAGGCGTCGTTCCAGCATCCGGTGACGCGCAAGACGATCACTGTTAAGGCTCCGTTGCCGGATCATATGAAACACAGTTGGGACACGTTCGGCTGGACCGAGGATCTGGCCGCCGACGATCCGTTCGAGGAACTGCAATGAGCGCACCGCTGCGTCTGGTGCTGTTCGACGTGGACGGCACTCTGGTCGACAGTCAGGGCAGTATCGTTGCCGCGATGACCGCCAGTTTCAACGCCTTGTCCCTGCCGGTTCCGGACCGGCAAGCCATTTTGTCCATCGTCGGGCTTTCTCTGCCGGTTGCCATTTCAGAACTCGCCAATGAACACGCAACTGAAGTCCAGCAACGGTTGGTCGATGGCTACAAGCAAGCCTACCACGCCCACCGTGTCGCGCAGGGCGCGGCCAGTTCGCCACTTTATCCCGGTGCGCGCGAGGTTATTGAGGCCTTGCACGCTATACCTGAGGTATTGTTGGGCGTCGCTACGGGAAAATCCCAGCGTGGCCTTGAAGCATTGATCGAAGCGCACGGGTTGGAGCGATACTTTGTGACGCGGCAGGTTGCAGATCACCACCCGTCAAAGCCCCACCCGTCGATGATCGAAACGGCGTGCGCGAAAACTGGCGTTGGGGCTGGCAACACGGTGATGATCGGGGACACGCGGTTCGATATGGATATGGCGCGCGCCGCTGGCGTTCCGGGCATCGGCGTAACCTGGGGCTATCACGACCGATCCGCCTTGGAGTCAGCGACCCGCATCATTGAAACCTTTGACCAATTGCCAAACGTGCTGAACGAAATCTGGGCCTGAAGATATGAGTGACTGGAAACCGAAACGATTCTGGACAGAAAGTTCGATTGTTGACGCTAAGGGCGGATACACAGTGGAACTGGACGGTCGCGGGGTCAAAACGCCTGCCAAGGCCGGGCTGATCGTGCCAACCCGTGCAATGGCGCAGGAAATCGCTGCGGAATGGGATGCGCAGGAAAAAGAAGTCGATCCGACAACGATGCCATTTACTCGATCTGCAAACGCCGCCATCGACAAAGTGCAACACCAGCACGCCGAGGTTGCAGACATGCTGGCCGACTACGGCGATTCGGACCTGCTATGCTATCGGGCTGCGCACCCGCAGGAGTTGCAGCAACGGCAGGCCGCGCAGTGGGATCCCGCGCTGGATTGGGCTGCCGTGGCGCTGTCTGCGCGCCTTCTGCCCGTTGCCGGCGTTCTCCACCGGCCGCAGGACGCGTCTGCCTTGGCCGCGCTGCGTGAACGTGTTCATGATTTCAATGACTTCCAACTGGCAGCGTTTCACGATCTGGTCAGCCTATCAGGGTCCTTGATCCTTGGGTTTGCCGCAGCCACAGATTGGCGCGGCGCCGAGGAAATATGGGAAATTTCCCGATTGGACGAGATATGGCAGATCGAACAGTGGGGTCATGACGACGAAGCGGACGCAGCGGCCGAGGTCAAAAAAGCCGCTTTCCTACACGCTAAACGGTTTTTTGACGTCTCGATTTGATCTCTGACGCCTGATTTTACGCCGCTCCTGCAAACATCTGCGGATCGACTTATCGTTTTCGCTGATCCGACCCTTGACGTTTGTTTATGATTGCGCCCAAACTCAAGCCCACTAAAGGGGAGACACCTTTGGGGAAACCTTTCTGGTGCCAAAGGTGCCGGACAGAACCGTCCTTTGATCGGGGCGGAAAATCAGGAAGAGGTAAAAATGAAAAAATCCGTAATCTTGGGCGTGGCAACCGTTGCCGGCCTGGCTGCTGGCGCAGCGGCAGCGGGGACTGTCGATGATGTCAAAGCGCGCGGTAAGCTGAACTGCGGTGTGACCACCGGTCTGGTTGGCTTTGCCGCACCCGACGCGAATGGCGAATGGCAAGGCTTTGACGTCTCGCTGTGCCGCGCAGTCGCTGCAGCCGTTCTGGGCGACGCAAGCGCCGTTGAATTCGTTCCGACCACCGGTAAGACACGCTTTACCGCGCTGGCCTCGGGCGAGATTGACATGCTGGCTCGTAACACCACCTGGACCTTCAGCCGCGACGTCGATCTGAAGTTTGAATTTACCGGTGTGAACTACTATGACGGTCAGGGCTTCATGGCGCCCAAGGCGCTGGGCGTAAGCTCGGCCAAGGAACTGGACGGCGCCACCGTTTGTATCCAGACCGGCACCACTACCGAGCTGAACCTGGCGGACTTCTTCCGCTCGAACAACATCAGCTATGAACCGGTTCCGATCGAAACCAACGCCGAAGCGCAGCAGCAGTACCTGGCTGGTGCTTGTGACGTTTACACCACAGACGCTTCGGGCCTGGCCGCAACCCGCGCCACGTTCGAGAACCCCGGTGATCACGTCCTGCTGCCCGAAATCATCTCGAAAGAGCCTCTGGGCCCGCTGGTCCGTCACGGCGATCACGAGTGGGGCGACGTTGTCCGCTGGACTCTGAACGCGCTGGTCTCGGCTGAAGAACTGGGCGTAACATCGGCCAACATCGACGAGATGGCGGCTGGCACTGACAACCCCGAGATCAATCGTCTGCTGGGCAGCGAAGGCACGCTGGGTGAAATGCTGGGTCTGGACGCAGATTGGGCCAAGCGCGCGATTAAAGCGGGCGGCAACTACGGTGAAGTCTTTGCCAAGAACATCGGCGAAGAAACTCCGATCGGTCTGGCGCGCGGCCTGAACGCGCAGTGGACTGATGGCGGCCTGCTGTACGCACCGCCTTTCCGCTAAAATCTACGGGAAAGGGCGCGGGGCAACCTGCGCCCTTTTTCATTCCATAAGAAACACGCCCGGATAGATTTGAGCAGGGAAAAACCTTGCCGAGCACCCGGGATGCACGGGGAAAAACATAGGTCATGACGACTCTCACTGACCCGCCAAAGGAGCAGTTCCGGCTGTCCATGCTCCTTTATGATACGCGGTATCGATCTGCGACCATTCAGGTCATTGCTCTGATCGGTTTCATGCTTCTGGCAGCCTGGATCATTTCCAATACCATTCAGAACCTCGAGGCTCTGGGCAAACCGGTTGAGTTCGGTTTCTTCGGAGAACCGGCGAGCTATGACATCAACCAACGTCTGCTGGAATACGACTCGCGCGACAGCCATCTACGCGCGGCCTTTATCGGCCTGCTGAACACGCTGGTTGTGGCTGTTCTTGGCTGTATCACGGCCACTATTGTTGGTGTTCTGGTCGGCGTCCTGCGCCTGTCGAACAACTGGCTTATCGCCCGGATCATGACCGTCTATGTCGAGATGTTCCGCAACGTGCCGGTTCTGCTGTGGATCGTTCTGGCGATGGCCATTCTGATCGAAAGCCTGCCCGCGCCAAGGGCGTTCCGGGGCGAAGATCCCGAGGCGACGATGAAACTGTTCGACTCGGTCGCGATCACGAACCGCGGGGTCTATATCCCCGAGTTTCTGTTCTCGCGCAGCCTGGGAGACATTCACCTGTTCGGCGCGTCAAGCCTGCGGTTTGATGTGTCGCTGGACCTGATTGCTGTCCTGATCGTGCTGGGTGGTAGTATTTTCACCATGCGCAAAGTGTCAGCATGGGCACAGGCAAAACAGGAATCCACCGGCGATCGGCCGAAGATTTGGCACATCCAGCTTGGTATTCTCTTTGTACCGATGATTATCCTGCTGAGTGTTTTGGGTTTCCACCTCGGTTACCCGGAATTGAAGGGGTTCAACTTCTCGGGCGGGACGCATATGCGCAACTCGCTGATTGCGCTGTGGCTGGCCTTGTCGCTGTACACGGCAGCCTTCATCGCCGAGATCGTGCGCGCTGGTATTCTGGCCATCTCAAAGGGCCAGACCGAGGCCGCATCCGCGCTGGGCCTGCGCCCGGGTCGCACGATGCGACTGGTGATCCTGCCACAGGCGCTGCGGGTGATCATCCCGCCGATGATCTCGAACTATCTGAACCTGACCAAGAACTCGTCGCTGGCGATCGCGGTTGGATATATGGACATCACGGGTACGTTGGGTGGCATCACCATGAACCAGACCGGCCGCGAGCTGGAATGTGTTCTGCTGCTGATGCTGGTTTACCTGTCCATCTCGCTGAGCATTTCGGCTGTGATGAACTGGTACAACAACCGTGTCAAACTGGTGGAGCGGTAATATGAGTGATGTTTCATTTGTCCGCACGGAAATGTTGCCGGAACAGGCGCCACCCGCTTCCGAGGTCGGCCTGCTTGGCTGGGTCAAGCACAACCTGTTCTCAAGCTGGTTCAACTCGATCCTGACTTTGGTGTCGCTCTATGCGATCTACTACGTTCTGGCCGGCGTTTTGCCTTGGATATTCCAGTCAGTCTGGAACGCCGATTCGCTGAACGAATGTCGTGAGATCATGATGGCCAATTGGGGTTCGACGCATGGTCATGCATGTTGGGCTGTGATCAATGACCGTTGGCTACAGCTGTTGTTCGGTTTCTATCCAAGCCATCTGTACTGGCGCCCGATCGTTTCCTTGCTGCTGCTGTTGGTGGCGCTGGCTCCGGTGCTGTATTCGGATCGTGTTCCCACCAAGATGCTGATCTTTTCGGCGATCTACCCCTTCCTCATGCCTTGGCTGATGTGGGGCGGAACCATTTGGGGGCCGGTATCGGCGGCGCTGGGCTTTGTCGTCGGTTGGGGTGTCTACACCATCTTCAGCAAACAGCTGAGCAACCTGATCGGCATCATCCTTGCGGTTGCGGCCGCCGTGATCTGGTGGCTGGTGATCTCTAGCTTCTTCACCAGCGCTATGGCCTCGATCATCCCGATCAGCATCGAAGCGGTGGAAAGCCGTCAGTTCGGGGGCTTCATGCTGGCGATCCTGCTGGGCGTTGTGGCAATCGGTGTCTCGCTGCCCATCGGCGTCGTACTGGCGCTGGGCCGTCAGTCCGACCTGCTGATCGTCAAATACCTGTGCGTGGGCTTTATCGAGTTCATTCGTGGCGTGCCTCTGATCACTCTGTTGTTCGTGGCGTCGTTGCTTTTGAACCTGTTTCTGCCGCCGGGCACCAACTTTGACATCATCCTGCGGGTGATGATCATGATGACCCTGTTCTCGGCCGCGTATATGGCTGAGGTGATCCGGGGTGGCTTGGCTGCTTTGCCGCGCGGTCAGTACGAAGGGGCCGACAGTCTGGGCCTGAACTACTGGCAAGCACAGCGACTGATCATCATGCCGCAAGCCCTGAAAATCTCAATTCCGGGCATCGTGAGCACATTCATCGGGATCTTCAAGGATACGACTCTGGTGTCGATTATCGGGCTGTTCGACGTAATCGGATTGGCATCCGCCATCCGTGCCGACACCGCCTGGAACGGCATCTACTGGGAACTGTTCGCGTTCATCGCGGCACTGTTCTTCGTCGTCTGCTTCTCCATGTCCCGTTATTCCATGTATCTGGAGCGCAAGCTTCAGACTGGCCATCGTTAAGGAGTTCAACACATGTCTGAACTTGCAATCGAACGCGAAATCGACCGCTCTAAAATGCAGGTGAGCGACGAGGTCGCCATTGAAATCAGCAACATGAACAAGTGGTACGGATCGTTCCACGTGCTGCGCGACATTAATCTGACCGTCAATCAGGGCGAGCGGATCGTGATCGCGGGGCCGTCGGGGTCGGGTAAGTCCACCCTGATCCGCTGTCTGAACGCGCTGGAAGAACACCAGCAGGGCACGATCGTCGTAGACGGGACCGAGTTGTCGAATGACCTCAAGAACATCGACAAGATCCGGTCCGAGGTTGGGATGGTGTTCCAACACTTCAACCTGTTCCCTCATCTGACCATTCTGGAGAACTGCACTCTGGCCCCGATCTGGGTGCGCAAGACGCCCAAGAAAGAGGCCGAAGAGCGCGCGATGCATTTCCTGGAAAAGGTTAAAATCCCGGATCAGGCGCTGAAATATCCCGGTCAGTTGTCGGGTGGTCAGCAGCAGCGTGTGGCGATTGCGCGCTCGCTTTGCATGATGCCTCGGATCATGTTGTTCGATGAACCGACATCAGCGCTGGACCCGGAAATGATCAAAGAGGTGCTCGACACCATGATCGAACTGGCCGAGGAAGGCATGACCATGCTGTGCGTCACGCACGAGATGGGCTTTGCCCGTCAGGTCGCCAACCGCGTGATCTTTATGGATGCCGGTCAGATCGTGGAGCAGAACGAACCGGAGGAGTTCTTCAACAACCCACAAAGCGAGCGAACCAAGCTGTTCCTCAGCCAAATTCTGGGTCACTGATCTGGTCGAAAATTACGAAAGGGCGGGGCTTTGGCCTCGCCTTTTTCTATTCCAGAAGCTCGCGTGGGGTGACAAAGCCCAGAACATCTCCGCTGTGCCAGTCGATATCGGCCCAGTCGGTGATATCGAATTGGATCACGGTCGTCGCACAAGTGGGGTAGTCCTGAAACCGAAGGTTCTCTGGTACGTTATGCACGATCCGATGGGCGAATTCGGCGATTCCGGGATTGTGACCCAGCATCAGCACCGTTGGTTCAGTCGCGCCCGACAATTCGTTCAACATGTCCTCGGGGTCGGCGTGATAGAGTGATCGATGCAAGCAAACCTTGTCGGCCTGCAAATCCATCCGATCCCAAGTCTCACGCGTTCGGGCCGAGCTGGAGCACAGCACCTCATCCGGCAGCCAGCCGTTATCGCGCAGCCAAGCTGCAATAGCCGGCGCGGATTTTCGGCCGCGTTTGTTCAGTGGCCTGTCATGATCTGCCAGCGTCGGACTATTCCAACTGGATTTTGCGTGACGCATTAGGATCAAGGTTAAGCTCATGAGGGGTGAAAGGCCTTCATGTGATGCGAGGATTGTTCTGGGTCACGTCCGGCTCCGGCGCTGAGCGGACATGACAGCCGCACGAGGCAGCCGCCCGTCATACAGGTCTGCCCGGCGTCAGTCGACAGATGGGCGTGGCAGGAGGATACGTTGTAGAAATCCTTGTCACTCAGGGCACCGACTGGGCATGCGCTGGTGCAGGGGGCAGGGCAGTCGGAACAAGGCGATGTGTCAGGGGCTTCGGGGATGCGGAATTCATGCGAAAAATGCAACGCGCCGCGGAAGGATATCATCATGCCCACCGTGTCGTGCACCAACGCGCCTACCGGACTGCTGAATGTTCGACCAGATTTCAGCGCCCAATCGATAAAGGGTGCGTAAGGCGGTCCGCCGAAGGGGAAATATGCCCGAGCACCCAATTCCTGCGCAATTTGCCCGACCACCCGCAGGGACCACCTGTCCACCGGATCATCCCCCGCCCATTCTGGCGCAGATTTCAGGGTCGGCCAGAATTCAGGGCCAGCGCCCAGAAGAACAAGGGTACCCGCATCCAGATCTTTTGTGCCGCTCACACGCGGGTGGGTCGCGCCCATAAGGATCAGCCCTGCGCCCTTAGCGGCTTGTTCGACATGTTCATAGCTGGCAAGCGACGCTTCTGAGGAGTTTGGGGGATGGGCTTCCATGTCTCCTCCGGTGCCAAAGGGTCAGTCTGGGCGGATCAGCGATCCGGCGCCGTGCTCTGTAAACAGTTCCAGCAAAACGGCATTGGGCGCACGACCATCCAGAATGACGACTGCCCGCACGCCGTTATGCAACGCGTCCAGTGCTGTTTCCGTCTTGGGGATCATGCCGCCCGCGATTGTACCATCCAGCGTCATTTCGCGGATTTGTCCAGCCTTCAGTTCGGTCACAACCTCTCCGGCCGCGTTTTTGACGCCTGAGACATCCGTTAGCAGCAATAGGCGATCTGCCTTCAGCGCCGAAGCGATGGCCCCGGCAGCGGTGTCTCCGTTGACATTGAACGTCTCGCCCTCACGCCCTGCGCCCAGCGGCGCGATCACCGGGATCACGTCATGCGAGAACAAATCGTGCAGAATCTTGGGGTTCATTTCGGACGGAGACCCGACAAAACCCAGCGTGGGATCGGCCTGATCACAGATCATCAGGTTGGCGTCCTTGCCCGACAGTCCAACGGCGGTTCCGCCCTGTCCATTGATCGCCTGAACAATACGTTTGTTTACCAGGCCAGACAAAACCATCTCGACTACTTCCACGGTGGCCTTGTCCGTCACCCGCTTGCCGTTCACAAAATCGGATTGGATGTCCAGCCTGTCCAGCATGGCGTTGATCATTGGCCCGCCGCCATGCACGATAACGGGGTTCACACCCACCTGACGCATCAGAACCACATCGCGGGCAAAGCTTTCCATTGCTTCGTCGCTGCCCATCGCGTGGCCGCCCAGCTTTATTACGACAATCGCGCCGTCGTAGCGCTGCAAATACGGCAGTGCGCTGTTCAAAGTTGCTGCGGTTGCGATCCAGTCCCGGTTCATATCTCGTGTCTTCATGGCTGCTGTTCCTCTGAGGCCCCGTGTTAGGACCTTTGCCCCGCGCTGCCAAGGGTGAAGCTATTCCAAACTGGCGATGATCGAGCGGAGAGTGGGGATGCCATCCCCCTTTTCGGACGACGTCAGAACGATCTCCGGGAATGCCGCCGGGTGTTTGGACAATGCGCCGCGCACCTGACCCAGAACTTTCTCACGGTCGTTGGCCTTGACCTTGTCGGCCTTGGTCAACACGCATTGGAAAGTCACGGCGCTGGTGTCCAGCAGCTTCATGATCTCGGCGTCGACGGGTTTTACCCCATGGCGCGAGTCAATGAGGACAAAGGCCCGGCGCAGGGTCTGTCGACCGCTCAGATACTGTTTCAAAAGCCGCTGCCACTTTTCCACCACCTTGAGCGGCGCGTTGGCATAGCCATAACCCGGCAAGTCAACCAGATACAGTTCGGGACCTTGGGTGAAAAAGTTGATCTCTTGTGTTCGGCCCGGCGTGTTCGAGGCACGGGCCAGACCCTTGGTGCCGGTTAGCGCGTTGATCAGGCTGGACTTGCCGACGTTGGAACGACCGGCAAAGCAGACCTCCAGCCGGTCCGGGGCGGGCAGGCCGTTCATCGCCACGACGCCTTTGACAAATTCAGACGGGCCGGCAAAAAGTTTGCGCCCGCGCTCAAGCGAGAATTCGTCTGATGTCTCAGCAAGGGGGAAAGGAAGCGTTGTCATAGAACCTGTACCGTGTCGCCTGTTTTGATTTCTCCACCTCGGATCACCTCGGCGTAAACGCCGAATTCCTGGTGGTTCCAACTGTTCAGCGCGCCCAGGGTATCCGCGTCCCGTTCGCCGGTGTCCGGGTTTGCGGTTGTGGCCAGACAGCGTGTGATCCGCTCACGCACGTGGAACACGGCCTGTCCGATCTGAACCTCGCGACCCAGCCATTCACTTTCCTCCCACAGGGGCAGGCCGTCGAACCAGATATTGCCGCGCCAGCGTCTGATGGACAGCTCCTTGCCCAGTTTCTGCTGAACCGCCCGGTGCGAGGCCATGTTGCACAGGCTGACCGATGGAAAGTCACTGTCGGTCATTCCCCGTCCGGGTACGCGCACGATACGCGCAGAGGCGGCACGGTCGGCCGGCATCAAAGGTTTCACCCATTCAAGGAAAGCATCTTGTTCCGTGTCTGGCTGAAAACTCAGGTCAGGGCGCTGGGGGTGGCTGAGCGCCACCGTATCACCTGTCAGCCTGGCCGTGATTGCCATCAACTGCGGTGCCTTGGCACCACGGCTGAAATTCGCACAAGGTGCCCATTCCGAACCATCTGCTTTGGATGCCTCATGCGCGACCGCCCAAACACGATCCCCGGGCATGGTCTGCCCGGGGTTCAGTGTTACGGTTTCGACAGTCTCATGGCCGTGGCTTTTGATGGGATGCCGCCAGAGGCTGGTTACTTCTGCCGTCATTTGTCATCCGTCTTCGGCGTGCGTTTGAAGCTGGACTTTATATTGCCGAACACGTCGGGCTTATAACCCTGGCTTCTCATGATCAGGTATTGCTGAGTGAACGTGATCGTGTTGTTCGCGATCCAGTAAACCACCAGCCCGCTGGCAAAGCTGCCCAGCATGAACATGAACACCCATGGCATCCAGGCAAAGATCATCGCCTGAGTCGGATCGGTTGGTGCCGGATTCAGCTTTTGCTGCAGCCACATCGAGATACCCAGCAACAGCGGCAGGATACCAATGAAGACCAGCGCCATCAGCGTGTCAGGCTGCGGGCCGCCCCAGGGCAGCAGGCCAAACAGGTTCATGATCGAGGTCGGATCAGGTGCGCTCAGGTCTTGGAACGGGCCGAACCACGGGGCCTGACGCAGTTCGATCGTCACGAAGATCACCTTATACAGCGAGAAGAAGATCGGGATCTGCATCAGGATCGGCAAACAGCCCGCGGCGGGGTTCACCTTTTCCTTCTTGTACAGCTCCATCATGCCTTGCTGCATCTTTTGGCGGTCGTCGCCCGCAGCCTCTTTCAGGGCCTCCATCTGCGGCTGCAGTTCTTTCATCTTCGCCATCGAGACGTAAGATTTGAACGCCAGCGGGAACAGGATCGCCTTGATGATCAGGGTCAGGCCGATAATGGACCAGCCCATGTTGCCGATCAGCGCATTGATGTTGTGCAGCAGCCAGAAGATCGGCTTGGTCAGGAAGTAGAACCAGCCCCAGTCGATGCTGTCGATGAATTTCTGAACGCCGTCGGCCTGATATTCCCGAATGGTTTCCCATTCCTTCGCGCCAGCAAAAAGCTGCGTGGTTACCTGTTCGGTTGCGTTAGGCGCCACTGTGAGCGTCGGCAGAACCGTCTCGGTCTGATAGATTTTGCGGCGCGCGTCATACTTCGCGGCGGCTTTGAAGGCCGAGCCTTCCTCGGGGATCAGGGTGGTCATCCAGTAGTGATCGGTAAACCCGATCCAACCGCCTTCTTTGACCTGGAAAACCTCGGCTTGTGCGCGTTCATTGGGGTCAATGTCGAAATCGCGGACATCGCCATAGTCGATCTCATCCAAAACGCCGTCGGCCATGACCATCACGCCTTCATGCAGGATGAAGAAGTTCTTGAGCTCGGGCAGATCGCCGTCCTCGCCGATGCCATGGCGGGCCAGAATACCATAGGGCGCCATGCCGACTTCGGCCTGGGTATTGTTTTCAACGGATTGGGTGACCTCAAACATATAGTTCTCGTCCACCGAGATCATGCGGCGGAAGGTCAGGCCGTTTCCATTGTCCCACTTCAAGGTGACCGGAGTGTCGACGCCCAGTGTTTCGCCTTCTTCGAGGGTCCACAGCGTGTTTGGACCCGGAACGTCAGACCCCGTGACACCTGCACCCGGCGCCCATCCGTAAAGGGCGTAATAGGCGGACTCGGAGCCAACCGGAGACAGAAGTTCAACAATCGGAGCACCATCTTCGATCGAAACCTTGTAGTCCTTCAGGAATAGCTCATCGATGCGACCGCCCGACAGGGACAGGCTGCCCTCAAGACGAGGTGTGTCGATCTGAACCCTTGGGGCTTGTGCCTCGGGCAGGGTTTCCTCGGCGGCGGCGGTCGCTTCACCCGCTGTCCCGGTTCCTGCAGCGCTGGGCGTCTGAACCTCGTTGGCCTCAGTTGCGCTGATTTCGCTCTGATCGGTCGAAGTCACTTGTTCGGGCGGTGGGAATAGCACGAACCAAATGAGGATCACGACAAAGCTGAGCGCGGTTGCGAGGATGAGATTCTTATTCTGATCGTCCATCTGGGACAGCCACCTTAAGCAGTGAAAGACACCCGGTGGGTTCAACAGAGTGCAGCCCCAAAGGTCAAGCGGAATCGCCCGTCTTGTCGTCGCGTATAAGGCTTTTTTGGCGTAATTTCGCGTTTACGAGCCCGCTTGACGCCCGATCTTGGGGACACCCTTAACCTTGTTCTGGTGCGCTGTGATCCAGTCCAGAGTTTTTTCAAATGGCATCGGCTTGCCGATCCCGAACCCCTGAACGTGATCACAGCCCAGTTGCGCCATCAACGCGTGTTCCCCTTGAGTTTCCACGCCTTCGGCCAGTGTTTCGACATTCAGTCGCTCTGCCATCGTCAGGATCGCGCTGACCAACTGCTGTTGGCTGGCGTCCCGATCGGCTTTGGCTACAAATGACCGGTCGATTTTGATCCTCGAAACGTCAAAACGCTTGATCGAGGCAATCGAGGCGTGGCCGGTGCCGAAATCGTCCAGGTCGATACAGCATCCGAGCCCGGATAGAGCTGTCACGTTGCGCGTAATCACGTCATCGGGGCGTCTTGAAAAGACGGTTTCCAGAATTTCCACGGCGAGCCTGTCCGGGGTCAGGTCATTTTGATCCAGTTCCCATTTCAACCGATCAATCAGGGCAGGATCACGCAACTCGTCGGATGCGAAATTGACGCCAATTCGCGGCACAGCAACCCCTGCGTGGTCCCATTTTCGCATAGCGGCAAATGCATGGTGACGCATGGTCTGACCAAACTTTTCCATCAAGCCGGCTTGCTCGGCGAACGGAAGAAATACCTGCGGACCCAACACGCCTTTTTGCGGATGTTCCCAACGGGCAAGGGCTTCAAAGCCGGTGACCTGCCCGGTATCGGTTGATATTTGAGGCTGAAACCAGGGGCGGATTTCACCACTCTCAAGCGCTGCCTCGAATTCCTTGCGAAGATTGGCCCGGATGCGTGACCGGCGACGAGTTTCGCTGGAGTATGAGCGGATAGTGGACGGGCCGTTCCGCTGCGCTTCGGCCAGAGCGGAACTTGTAGCGTCTATCCAGGCTTCAAACCCATCCTCAGGGACGCTGGACAAAAGACTGAAGCCAATCGAACACGTCAGGTAGATGCCGGTCCCGTTCAGGGTGATGGGTTCTTCAATGGCAGCCTGTATGCGACCCGACATCTGTATGCATGCCTCAAGGTTCAGATGATTCGACGGAGGCAGCCCGATGGCGACCGAATTCTGGTCCAGCCGCGTTGTGATGTCGCCTGCACGGATTGCAGACAAAACACGGCTAAAGAACTGTTGGGTCAGGTGGTTGGCTGCTGCGTTTCCGTGAAGATCCGAAAGTTCTGCAAACCCGTCCAATGCGACAATGAGGCAGGCGGATTCCTGGTGCGTATTTCGGCTGGCTTCAAAGAAAGTCTCCATCTCGGTGGCGAATGTGTCTATCGCCAAAAAGCCGCCCGCCTCGCCACGGTGGTCAGAGGTCGGACCCGATTTGGGTGTCAGAGCCGTGAGCGCCGCAATCAAGAAGGGCAGGGCCAGCGCCACGGTAACAAGCGCACGTTCGCCGCCAATCCAAAACGCCGCAAGACAAATCGCCGGTGCAAATGCCAAAGCAGACGGGCCGCTGAAAGCGGTGGCGAGAAAGTCGAGAGCTCTGTTAATAGAGAAATGTTTCCACATCAGTTTTCCGGGCCTTTCCCTTGGGCATCGCACGCTCAGGGTAACCGTAGAAAACCATTCTGAGTCAGTCGTTAACGCAACCGAGGAATTTTGTCCTCATTTTCGTCATTTTTGTCAGTGTTCAGGCTCAGACCTGCGAAATCGAACAGCTTTGGGTCCAGAAGGTGCGAAGGTCGCGCGTTCGTCAGCGCGCGGAACATCACTTGTCGGCGACCGGGGCTGTTCTTTTCCCACTGATCAAGAATCTGTTTTACCTGCTGGCGTTGCAGCCCATCCTGACTGCCGCACAGGTCGCAGGGGATGATGGGATAGTTCATTGCATTGGCGAATTTCTCGCAATCGGCCTCGGCCACATGTGCCAGAGGACGATAGACAAACAGATCACCTTCTTCGTTCACCAGCTTGGGCGGCATCGTCGCCAGGCGTCCGCCGTGGAACAGGTTCATGAAGAACGTCTCGAGGATATCGTCGCGGTGATGGCCCAGCACAACGGCTGAACAACCTTCCTCTCGCGCGATGCGATACAGATTGCCCCGGCGCAGGCGCGAGCACAGAGCGCAATAGGTGCGGCCCTGCGGAACCTTGTCCATGACAACGGAATAGGTGTCCTGATATTCGATCCGGTGGGGAACGCCCATCCGCTCTAGGAACTCAGGCAGGACGGTGGCGGGAAAGCCGGGTTGCCCCTGATCCAGATTGCAGGCCAGCAGATCAACCGGCAGCAGGCCGCGCCACTTCAGCTCATAAAGAACGGCCAGCAGGGTATAGCTGTCCTTGCCGCCCGACAGACACACCAGCCAGCGAGGGGGCTTGCCGTCTTTGTCATGGGCCGAAGAATCCACCATCCCGTAGTGTTCGATCGCTTCGCGGGTCTGGCGCACGATGCGCTTGCGCAGCTTCTTGAACTCGGTGGTCGAGGGCGCGCCAGCAAAGAGCGGATGGATATCGTCAGCTTCGTCAAACATGCGCAGCCCCTACAATAGTTGGCGGAACCCGGCAAGTGGGCGGGTCATTCCAAGCGCCCGAGTAGCGCGTTCGTATCCAGACCCGCGACCGACCCTGCGATCCGACCGCTGTGTTCAGCGATTCTGGTGGCGACAAAGCCATCGGCCACGGGGCCGGGCGCATGTCGCAGCAATTGGGACGCGGTCAACAAAAGCGCTGTGCGTTCTGCGAACCAGCGTGCCTCGGTTTCGGGTGGGATGCCCGGCCATCGGTCGCGATGTGCCTTTAGCGCGGCGTCGTATTCCCGATCCGCACCCATCGCGGCGTTTAGTTCCGCTTGCAGAACCTCGGCGGCCAGCGGCTCTCGCGCCAAGGTTCGCAGGATGTCGAGGCAGATCACGTTCCCCGACCCTTCCCAGATACCGTTCAGGGGGGCTTCGCGGTAGATCAATGGCAGGGGGGTGTCTTCGACGTATCCCATCCCGCCCAGAATCTCCATGGCTTCAACGGCGACGACGGGACAGCGTTTGTTGTTTAGGAACTTGGCCAGCGCGACACCGATGCGGGCCAAAGCGCGGTCCTCGGCAGAGGTGCCATCAAACGCTTGGGCGACGCGCAGTCCCAGCGTCAGTGCGCCCTCCCAGTCCAGCACCAGATCGGCAAGAACGGCGCGCATCAGCGGCTGGTCGATCAATCGGCGCTGAAAAGCACTGCGATGCACGACCCAGTGGTGGGCTTCGGTCAAAGCGGCGCGCATCAATCCGGCGGGGGCGATGGCGGTGTCCAGCCGGGTGTGATGCACCATTTCCAGAATCGTGCGAACTCCGGCCCCTTCGTCGCCAAGCTGATAAGCCAGCGCGTCGTGGTATTCGATCTCGGACGAGGCATTTGCCTTATTCCCCAGCTTGTCTTTCAGGCGCATCAGGTGGATCGCGTTGCGTTCGCCCTCAAACCAGCGGGGGACAAGGAAACAGGTCAAGCCGCCCGGAGCTTGCGCCAAGGTCAGGAACCCGTCCGACATAGGGGCCGAGCAGAACCACTTGTGCCCGCGCAACCGCCAGTGATCTCCGTCTCGTGTGGCGGTTGTGGTATTGGCCCGCACATCCGAGCCGCCCTGTTTCTCGGTCATCGCCATCCCCAGCGTGGCGCTGGTTTTGCTGGCTATTGGTTCGGCTGTCTTGTCGTATCCGAAGGCGGACAGTTTTGGACGCCAGATCGAGGCCAAGTGCGCGTCGGCTTCGATCGCGGGAATTGCGGCATAGGTCATTGTCAGCGGGCAGCAATGTCCGGGTTCGACCTGACTGGCCAAATATACCATAGCCGCATGGGTCGTGTGGCCACCGGGCTGTCCGTCCCAGGCCAGCGCTGCGTAGCCAGCAGTTTGGCTGATCTGCATCATCTGGTGATACGCAGGGTGGAACCTGACTTCGTCGATGCGACGGCCACCTTGATCGAACGGCACAAGTTCCGGCGGGTGCCGATTGGCCTCGCGCCCCAATTCGCGCGTTTCGGCGAGCCCGAGTATGTCACCATAGGCCGATACAGGGTCGGCGCGCCCTCCGAAGCTACGCAGAAGGTTCCGCAGAACCGGGTCAGTCCCCCAAAGGTCGCTATCGCCGCGCGTGGGAGGTTGGTTCACGACTTCATGCGTGGGCAGGGTGTGGCGCGCTTGGGATGTCATTCGGGCCTCCGGCTGAATGGGTCAACTGTTCAGCGCGGATCGGAACGGGTCAAGTGTTACTGCGGATCGCGCGTCGGGCGTTCACAGTCCGAACAGTCTGGCACGGGGTCATAGCCGGTTCCGCCCCAAGGGTGACAGCGACCAATGCGCCGGACGGTCAGCCAAGTTCCCTTGATCGGGCCGTGCTTTTCCAACGCTTCGAGGGCATAGGCCGAACAGGTCGGTTGATACCGGCAATTAAACCCGACCCAAGGGCTGAAAACCAACCGATAGATTCGGATAGGCAGGGCGAGGATATGGGAAAACAGTGTCACGTCTTCGCGCTGTGAATTTTGCGCAGCGCGTATCGCAAATCGCCCAGCAGCGCGTCATAGGGTCGTCCTGCGGTGACCTCGGCACGACCGATAAGGACGTAGTCCCAGCCGTTCTTTCCATGGGCCAGCAGAACCGCGCGTGCGGCCTCGCGCAATCTGCGCTTGGCGCGGTTGCGTGCCACGGCATTGCCAACTTTCTTGGAGCAGGTAAAGCCGACGCGAATTCCGCCGGCCTCATCATCGGCGCGCTTGCGGGCCTGAACCATCATCGACGGCGTTCCCTGCCTGCGTGCGCGGGCGGCTTTCAGGAAATCGGACCGCTTTTTGAGAACGATAAGAGTTTCAGGCGTGCAAACGGACGCCGCCGGGGGCTTTACCCTCGGTTGGTTATTACCATCCTCAGGGGCCTCCGGCGGCGTCATGTTCATAACCTGATCGGTGAGCGGTTTATGCGCTCAGCGATTTGCGGCCGCGTGCGCGACGTGCATTCAGGATTTTGCGGCCGGCTTTGGTAGCCATGCGCGCGCGGAAACCGTGGCGGCGTTTGCGAACCAGGTTTGAAGGCTGATAGGTGCGTTTCATCGCTCCGTCTCCAATCTATAGCGGTCGGGTGCGGCGCGGATTCGCCTGGCCCTAGTGTTCGAAGCCCGTCCTCTACTGGGTAGCGGGGGGTAAGTCAAACCCCAAGGTGGGGGTTTTCGTGCCTTTTGCAACAATTCTGTATCTGCGCGTACCGAAAGGTTTCAAAATCGCTGTTTTGGTGCCCTAATCCCTCACATTACCTGCCGTCAACATCAAGGCAGCGTGAGGCCTCTGTTTCCCATCGATCAGGCAGCGCATGTTGGAAGCAGAATGAAACGCACAAAACCGGACAGCCACATGAGCGATACGACTCAGGCGCCGCGCACTGGGCTTGCGCGGCATATTCCTTTGCTGGTGATTCTCGCCGTGGCGACCGTGGGGTTTTTCACGTTGGGCGACTACCTGACCTTTGAAACTCTGCGTGATAACCGCGAAGCGTTGCTGGCGTGGCGCGACACCCATTATTGGGCCATGGCAGGGGCGTTTATCGCGATCTATATCGTGATTGTCGCGTTTTCATTACCCGGCGCGGCGGTAGCCTCGATGACAGGCGGGTTTCTGTTCGGCCTGTTTGCAGCAACCGTCTTCAACGTCTTTTCTGCGACAATCGGCGCCTGCGTGATATTTCTGGCCGCGCGATGGGGGCTGGGGGAAACCCTGACCGCACGACTGGAATCTTCGGAAGGTACCGTCAAAAAGCTGAAGGATGGGCTGCGCGAGAATGAAATCTCGGTTCTGTTCCTGCTGCGCCTTGTGCCGGTGGTGCCGTTTTTCGTGGCCAATCTTGTACCCGCGCTGGTGGGGGTGAAATTCCGCAACTTCCTGATCACTACCGCGCTGGGCATTATTCCCGGCGGCATCGTCTACACCTGGATCGGCGTTGGTCTTGGTGGTGTGTTCGACCGGGGTGAATCGCCGGATGTGTCACTGCTGTGGGAGCCCTTTGTGATTGGTCCGATCATCGGCTTGTGCGCGTTGGCGGCTTTGCCGATAGTTATCAAAGCGATACGTGGTAAGAAGGACGCCTGACCTCATGCAAGACCTGAAGACAGATATCCTGGTGATCGGTGCCGGGTCGGGTGGCTTGTCCGTCGCCGCCGGTGCCAGCCAGATGGGTGCAGACGTGATCTTGCTGGAAGGTCACAAAATGGGAGGCGATTGCCTGAACTTTGGCTGTGTGCCGTCTAAGGCGCTGATCGCCAGCGGCAAGGCGGCCTATGGTCAGGCCCACGCCTCGGCGCTGGGCGTGGCGGATGTGGTGCCGCAGGTGATCTATGCCGCCGTCAAGGACCACGTGCAAGACGTCATCGCGCAGATCGAGCCGATGGACAGTCAGGAACGGTTCGAGGGATTCGGCGTCCGGGTAATCCGCGAGTATGGTCAGTTCATCTCACCCACGCAGGTGCAGGCGGGCGATCATCTGATCACCGCGCGGCGGGTGGTGATTGCGACCGGCTCATCGCCTCTGGTGCCGCCGATCCCCGGCCTGGATCAGGTGCCATATTACACCAACGAGACAATATTTGACCTGCGCGACAAGCCCGAGCATCTGCTGATCATCGGCGGCGGCCCCATTGGGATGGAGATGGCGCAGGCCCATATCCGTCTGGGCTGCAAAGTGACCGTGATCGAGGGGATGCAGGCGCTTGGCAAGGACGACCTTGAGGCGGCGGCGATCGTACTGGATACATTGCGCGCCGAAGGTGTCGAGATCCATGAACAGGCTATGGTGGCGCAGATTCGCGGCTCGGACGGCAAGGTCGAAGTGGTGACCGAGTCGGGGCAGATAGTCTCGGGCTCGCACCTGTTACTGGCCGCAGGGCGCAAGGCCAATACCGACCGGCTGAACCTAAAGGCCGCTGGGATCGAACCGACGCGGACGGGCATCAAGGTGGACGACGCCCTGCGCACCACCAACAAAAAGGTCTACGCCATCGGAGATGTGGCCGGTGGGATGCAATTCACCCATGTGGCCGGCTATCATGCGGGGGTTATCATCCGTTCGGCCCTGTTCGGCCTGCCCTCAAAGGCGAAAACTGCGCATATCCCTTGGGCCACCTATACTGACCCCGAATTGGCGCAGGTCGGCCTGACCGAGGCGCAGGCCCGCGCCCAGCATGGCGGCAAGGTGGAAGTCGCCCGGTTTGATTATCACCACAACGACCGCGCCATTTCCGAGCGTAAGACGAGAGGCTTTATTAAGGTCATGGTCGTGAAAGGCCGCCCAGTAGGGGCTACAATCGTGGGGCATCAGGCGGGCGAATTGATCAACTTGTGGTCGCTGGCCTTGGCCAATAACCTCAAGATGGGGCAGATCGCCGCGATGGTTTCGCCCTATCCGACGATCGGAGAGCTTAACAAACGGGTGGCGGGTGCCTATTTCTCGCCAAGGCTGTTTGAGAATCAAATGGTTAAACGAGTGGTCGGGCTGGTCCAGCGTTGGATGCCCTGACCGGGAAGGGAGAGCAGATTGAACTCGCTTTCGGGCCGATTTCTGATCCTGACTACGGTCTTCGTGATGTTGGCCGAGGTGTTGATCTTTGTCCCGTCGATTGCGCGTTTTCGCGAGGACTTTCTTCTCAACCGTCTTGAGCGTGCCCAGATCGCATCCCTGGCGTTGCTGGCGGATGATATGCTGGCCGATGATCTTGAGGCCGAGCTGTTGGTCAATGCGGGTGTCTACAACGTGGTGCTGCGGCGCGATGAGGTGCGGCAGTTGATGCTGTCTTCGCCCATTCCCGATCAGATCACCAACACATATGACCTGCGCGATGCCACCCCGTGGATATTGATACGCGACGCAATGGCTCGGCTGTTTACTCCTGAAAACGAAGTGATCCGCGTGATCGGAGAGCCGGTGAAAGACGCGGGCCTGCTGATTGAAGTCACGACGGACAGCGAGCCGCTGCGCATGGCGATGACAGATTACGGGTTGCGTATTCTGGGGCTGTCTTTCGTAATTTCGATCATCACGGCGTTTTTCCTGTTTCTGGCCGTGCGCGTTGTGCTGGTGAAGCCAATCAAAAGTGTCGTGGGTTATATGCAGCGCTATGCCGGTGCGCCTGAGGATGCGCGGGGCATCATCTCTCCCAACTCGAAAGTGACCGAACTGCGCGAGGCTGAGGAGGCTCTGGAGCAGTTGCAGAAGGAACTGACGCAAGCCCTGAAGCAACGCGAGCGTCTGGCGCAATTGGGTGGCGCGGTCGCCAAGGTCAGCCACGATCTGCGCAACATCCTCACGTCGGCGCAGCTATTCACTGACAGGATCGAGGCCAGCGATGACCCGCTGGTGCGGCGTATGGCGCCCAAACTGGTGAACTCGATCACCCGTGCGGTGTCGCTGTGCGAAAGCACGTTGGCTTTTGGTCGCGCCGAGGAACCCGCGCCGACACTTACCATGGTGCCCCTGCGCAGCGTTGCCGACGACGTTGTCGCCAGCGAACAGTTGGCTGTCGCAGATGCCTGCGTAGAAATTGTCAACGAGGTGCCCGAGGACCTTGTGGCGCGTGCTGACCCCGAGCAGATATTCCGGGTCATACTCAACCTCGTGCGCAATGCGCGTCAGGCTTTGGTCACGTCGGGCAAGCCGGGCAAGATCACCATCAAAGGCTGCGAGTATGAGGCAAATTGGTGCATCGAAATCACCGACACAGGCCCGGGCCTGCCGCCGAAAGCGCGCGAGAACTTGTTCACCCCGTTTCAGGGAGGGGTGCGCAAAGGTGGTTCTGGACTTGGGCTTGCTATCTCGCAAGAGTTGGTGCGCGGGCACGGCGGAGAGTTGGTTCTAGCCGAAACTGGACCTCAAGGGACAACCTTTGAAATAAGGCTTCCACGGGGTGAGGGGACTTTTTGAAATATTTTTGAAGAATCAGCTTGCACGTCCCGAATACCGGGTCTACATAGCGCCTCACCAACGCGGACCGATAGCTCAGCTGGATAGAGTACTTGACTACGAATCAAGGGGTCGGGGGTTCGAATCCTCCTCGGTCCGCCACTGGTTTCCTATAAATATCATATGCTTAAGGCGCCGCGACCGCTTGATCATTTCGAGTGGTTTTACCACAAGGCAACTTTGAGGCAACCGCGCTGGGTGAAATGTGGTGTTTTTCACCCAATCTCTCAGATTCCGCTGGGCAGCAGCCGAATAACATTCTCGGTGCTTTTTAGCAGGTTTCCGAAAACTCGGTAACATCCTCAGTGACAAAACTCCTGAAGACTTGAAGCACATAAGGCAGCCACTTACGCGAGAGCGCAACCTCTGTGTGCGCCCCAAAAACCTTACTGTTATCAGGTTAACTAAAATTGTACTACGGAAGTCGCTCACCAACTGCTTCAACCTGCGCAATCCAATCAAAGCTGCGCTACAGCAATTTGCCGTCTGCCGCTTGAAGCTTCAGGAGGTGATGTGACTAAAAAGGTGCGTAGCTGCCATTTGCAAACAGCCAATTGAATCCTTTCGAGACTTAACTCATGGTCGCGGCAAACCAACAATTTGAGTAGAGAGGCGCTGAGCTTTTGTTGCTCTGCGGCGCAGTCGAGAATGAACCAAGTAACACTGTCCGAGATCAGAAAGGCCGCATGGGGCGCATGTGATACCTTCCGTGGCGTAGTCGATCCGTCGATCTACAAGGACTATGTCCTGACTATGCTGTTCCTGAAATACGTCTCTGACGTGTGGAAGGACCACAAGGCGGGGTATGAGTCGCAGTACCCTGATAAACCCTCTCTTATCAAATCAGCCTAAACTGTCCCATTGGTGCTGACGCCAGACACCGAAAGGCGTGTAAATGAAATCCCATCTTTCATCATTATACTCAATTGATGGCCCGAGCTGTCCCTTGCATGCAAAGTAATTATGGCGCGAATACTGTTTCACAGCTTTCTCGCGACAATGTACCGGCTCGGCAATAACCCGGCTTGATCCGCTGTCTCGACGATATCGAAGCTCGCAAGTTCAATGGCGTGCTGGAGTTCAGCAACGGATACAATATTTACGAACGGAGCTTTCCCGAGTAACTGCATAATCGGGATCGCTATTCGGCTGATTATGCCATATTTGTACCCTCCACTCTCTGGAGCGCAAACGGTCTTGGAAATGAATACCCCACCGGGTTTTGTAAGGGTCGCAATGTGTTCGAGTGCATGGCCCATATCGGGTACAAGGTGCAGTAGATTATGTGCGAGGACAGCGTCGTAAGAACCGTCGTTAGGATCGTGCTGCAGAACCTCGGCCACTTTGAACGTTACATTCTCCAACTCTTCTTCAGCGAGTTTCTCGTTGGCGATTTCGATCATCCCCGGTGCGAGATCGGACCCAGTTATCTGAGCCACTTGCGGTGCCAGCAGCAGCGCGGTTGACCCCGTCCCACACCCGATTTCCAGCACGCGGTCTTCGGCTTTCAGGTAGGACTTTGTACGCTCGAGCGTGTTCAGATACCCTTCCATATTTCGGATAGGATCAGCCGCATATTTGCGCGAAATCTTGCTCCAAAATGCGGCATCTTTGGACAATGCAGCCATATCGTTTCTCTTTTCCTTTGGTGTCACCGAAGCCAATATCTTAAAACGCCGATTTATTAAATTGCCAGATATTGTAGAACTGTTATGCATTATTGCATGAATTGGAAGGCTATCAATTTCGATTGGAACCAGGCTCGGTCCTTTCTTGCAACGGCAGAAGAAGGCTCGTTTTCCGCCGCGGCGCGCGTGCTTGAGCAGACCCAGCCAACCGTCGGTCGTCAGGTCGCTGCGCTGGAACAGGCGCTTGGCGTCACCTTGTTTGAAAGGGTTGGCAAGTCGCTTAATCTTACAACAGCCGGTGCTGAGCTTTTGGTGCATGTCAGTGAAATGGCAAGTGTCGCGAACAGAATTTCTCTGACCGCAACAAGCCAGTCACAAGCAGTTGAAGGGCAAGTCAGGATCACTGCTTCCGACGTGATGTCAGCCTATCAGCTACCGCCTATTCTCAAACAGATCAGGCTCGCGGCACCGCGGCTTGAGATCGACGTTGTCGCAGCAAATGACATACGAGACATACAGCGGCGCGAGGCAGATATCGCAATTCGGCATGTGCGCCCGACACAGCCGGACCTGATTGCAAAGCTCGTGGCAGAAGCGACGGCACATTTTTACGCTGCCCCTTCATACCTCGAACAGGTTGGGCGACCACGAAATGAAGACGAACTTGCTAAGCTGGATTTCGTCGGCTTTGGCGATGTTGACACGATGATTGGATTTCTCAATCCGGCTGGCATCGAAGTAACCCGCAAGAATTTTCGGATTGGATCGCAGAGTGGGATAGTGTCATGGGAGCTTGTGCGCCAAGGCTTCGGCATTAGTGTTATGTCAGACGATGTGGCGGCCCTTACACCCGGTGTGGAGCGTGTTCTGCCCGAACGCGAGCCATTCAAATTTCCTATCTGGTTGGCCACACACTCTGAGTTACAAACAGCGCGAAGGATCAGGTTGGTTTTTGATCAGCTTGCAGACCATCTCGGCTCGCAGACAAATTATTGAACGTGAGCTGGTCTGGTGTCGTGAACTGGAGTCTGCTTTGGGCTCCAAGCAGCCGTTCGGTAGAATTCAATGAATGCCTGTTAAGCGGACAATACAGCCGTTCGCGACATACGATGCAGCGGTTAAGGCGCGGAGTTTTTGAAAGCTTGTACCGAGCGTATGTCGGAAGCTCTGGCTCCAGTTATGTCCGAGCTCGGGTCCGATTAATTTCATAATTCCCTACCAAATATGACGCTCATACGCGAAGCTTTAGACAGCGAACGGGACTAGGAAAAACCGGCGTCACCCAGAATACGAAGTCAAAATCTCAGAACATCATGCAATCTCCGCCCGGGGGCAGCGGCGGAGATCCTTCAGGCAAGGTAGGCGTGTAGTCAAATATCACAATCTTTGCGCCACCGTCGAATGCCACGAACAATTGGTTGGAGCCTGGTCTGATGGCGATGCCTTCTGGGTCGGTTCCAAACTCCAACAAGCTTTGCTGGGCGAGCAGTTGGCCATCAGACGTGAACTCGTACAGGCTGTTTGAGCCTTCCCAGTCATCTACGATCAACATGTGGCCAGTGCGTGGGTCAATCGCGATTCCCTGCGCCTCGCTCAAGGGGGGAGAGAGCTTCATGGTGTCTAGCCTCGCTGTCAAAGCCCCCTCTGAAGTGAACCAGGATAGTCGTTCAGGATCATCTTCTACAGTCACAATCTGCCCCTTAGCATTGATCGCGATCCCCTCGGTATCCGCAAACCCACCTTCGAGTTCAAAGGGAGTTCCCAGAGCGGTTCCTTCCTTAGTGACACGTTGGAGGCTGCCAAGACCGTCGCCTACCAACAAGTGATCCCCTTCGATAGCAATTGCTTTGATCCGGAAGAGATCACTGGAAATTCGGCGCAACTCCTCTCCTTGCAACGTAACGAGAATTGCTTCGGGCCCTTCGTTTGCAATCCACAGCCCGCAAAAGGTTGGATCGTAATCAAGACTTGCGGGTTGATTGAGCTCATAGCGCCCAGTTTCGCTAAGCTGCAATGCTGTGGCCGGGATAGACATAGCAAAGATCAATAATGCGGTGGTCCTCACAAACACTCAGGATGCTCCTAGAGACTGAATCAAAAAGGTGGGGCAATGTCGTGACGGGTCAATACAAAGAAAGACTGAACTCCTAGACAACAGCCGTCGTCACATCGACCGATCAGAGAGACAAAGTACGCCAAGAATCCGCGCTAGATCGCGTGAATCTTAGGTTTCAGCGATGGAAACCAAGGAAGAGAACTAGAGCGCTGTCTTGAATCGTAGCGGCACTCGAGGTCCCGTGTCGGGCAACAACAATAGGACGGTGTGTTGCGTGACTACTCTCGCCGCTGGGTGTTTCTTGGTTCTGGCGTTACCAATTTCAGAGTTTGATGTAAGCTATCCTGTGTCGCAGAACGTTTGATGTATTACCTCGAAACGCTCAAGCTTCAGCGATCATTGTACCCCAGCTGGAAAAGTCTCCGTCTATCTCACAGATAATCGTTTCCATCCCGGTTACCTCATCGTTCCCAAAGTGGCACTTCGCAAACGCACCAGTGCCAACAAATGAAAATGTCAAGGCAACAAGACCCAAAGCTGCAATCCTCTTCATGATACTCACTCCTTTAGATGAACTTCATGTGGGAGTTGTTCTTTGCTGAAAGTACTTTGTTTTAATTAAGTTTTGTTAATTGCAGATGGTCTACGGAGGTGTCAGTTCGCAAAGCAGCGCGAACCGAAAGTTCGCTCTGTACAGACATGTTGAGCACCTAAATTGAACAAACAGCGCATACGTGTTCAGGTATTGGTATGTTTCGATCTCAAACAGTGTCGGAATGACCTACTTGCAGATCGCATACCTCTTTTGTGAGATACTCAGTAGAAACCAATCTCGCTGACATCTACGCGAGCCTCGTGATCGCGGCCGTAGGCTACAACTCCAACCGAGGTGATTTCATCAGCAACCGGAGTGGCCCGCAATATGGCGCCTGACGCCTTGAAATCTGACAGCGGTAGATTGATTTCGGTCCATGCGTCAGAAGTTGCGAACTCGGCCTGATAGTATTGCCACGGAAGCACAGTGCCACGTGTCCTGAGGTGAACAAAGTACTGTTCGCCATTGCCCCGCACCAATAGTCTGACGCCCGATACACTTGAGTCTGGCCTCTCAGGCAACTTGTGTCGGAGCTGTATGAAGCCTCCGTTGTTTTCTGTGCTGACGGTTCCGGTCAACCGCGCAAATGCAACATCACCTTCCGAACTAAACTGAACCGCCCCTGAAGAAACTCCTCCCATGACGGTGTCGGCAACGTAGTCCCAACGCGTCTCTGGAGATTTGGAGAAGTCTTCTGCAAGATTTTCATCAGCCCGTGCCATTGTAGATCCGATGATTACAAGACTTGAAAAAAGACTAGCGAGGTTTCCAAGCATTTCGTTCTTTCTCAATTCAATATCGCGATCGAGAGGTTCAAGACCGTCGCAAAAGCCACCCACGCTAAGTAGGGCAAGAAGGCGTGTGCAGAGACACGATCAGTGTGCCTGACCTGAGTGATGAACATGACGATTGCGATCAGCAACGTGAAAATGATCGCAAAGGCCAACCACGGCATTTGCAGTACGAAAAAGGTTGGGGACCACAAAAAGTTCAGGCCCAACTGCGTCCACCACAGCTTCATGGTGGTCGAGCTTCGGTCTGTTTCAAACTGGCGCCAACCGACCATGGCGATCAAGACATAGAGCACAGTCCAGACCGGGCCAAATATCCAGTTTGGTGGATTGAATTCAGGTTTGGAAAGCTGGGCGTACCAATTGCCAGGGGCGGTCAGTGTCCCAATTAGAATGCCGCCTCCCAACGTAAGCGCAAGAAATGCTATGCGTATGAACCAATTCGACATTGTGAGACAGCTGTCAGCAGTCCTTGGTCGTCACGTTGACGAGTGCATCGGAAGAGAAAGTCGCAGTACTGGTTTCATCCGCATCAGAATATGACACGGTGGCGCCTTCGATCTCCGAGCCTGTTACAGTGATTTCGCGTTGTCCGATGGTGTCATCTACATCAATGGTAAAAGCTAGCCTGTCCCCGGCGGCAAGGGACGCAATCTCCAGCTCAATTGTACTTTGCCCGTCCACAACCGATGGAAATTGACGCAGGGCATCGGCGCCCTCTACGAATTCGAGCGGTTGAAAGACCTCCACACCCGCGCCTTTTTCGGTAACGTCGAAAATCAGGCGTCCGGCAGATCGCGACAAGTCAATTTTGAGGGTCGAGGCTTCTACTTCGCACGTTCCGACATTGGTCAAAATAAATCGGTCTCTGGGCGCGCCCTCTATAAAACGAATTTGAACGCCGGCTTGAAGCGAGGTGGCTGCAAAAAGTCCGAGGGTCGCCGCAAGAGTACTCTTCGAGAGCATATGTATATCCTTGCTGAAAGGTTCTTGATAGATACGCTTCGACGGGTTTCTTGGATCAGACTTACACCCTTTCACCATCGTGGTTCAGTCGGCGGGAGTTTTCTAAGTTCCTTGCAACACTGTCAGAACGGTTAAGTTAAAACATGCCATTGTCATTCGCGCTGCTTGCTGGAAGTTCCTGAAGAACATCCCAGTGTTCGACAACCTTACCTTCAGCATCCAGGCGAAAAATATCGATCCCTGCATACTCGAGACCATCGGGCCAGATTTGGTGACAATGCAGAACAACGTGGTCGTCTTCTGCAAACGCTCTTTTGATCTCCACTCGCTTTCCCGGGTATTCGGTAGCCATGCGCTCAAAATAGTCGATAAAGGCTTGCTTGCCGTCGCCAACATGCGGGTTGTGTTGTGTATAGGTTTCGCCAACAAAGATCGCTATCGCCTCTGCAGGTCGGCACTCGTTGAACATCATTTCATAAAAAGCGATGACATTGTTTTTGTTGGTTTCGAGGTCCGGCATTCTGATCTCCAAATCGACGTTTGTACCGCTACAACAGTTGTTTGCCGCAATCCTTGGGAGCAAGCAATCTTCAACAGTCTCATCCGGCTGGTCCAATTCTACTGTGAGTACCAGTTGTGGCGCAAAAAACTCTGGTTAAGAAACGGGCGGAGATTTTTGTCGCTTGAACGCCTTAAAATCAATATTGCACAGCCCGCTTTCGTGCGTCTCGGCTCTCCGGGGCCTGTGCTGCGTGTAACATCGTTAGCTCAATTTTCTGGTCTCCTCGGTAAGCAGGATTGATCGATCGTAGTCCAGACGGCTGTGATGGGCCGTTAACTAAACATTGCAAAGTTAGCTTTCAGTGCATTTCGGTCGTTGGGGCACCGAGCAGCAATGCTCAAAGAGGGCTCGAAGTGAACATTCGCTGCGCCAGGCATGAATGACGGCTCCGCGGACAAAGCCGACATTACGAAAATCATTCAAATGCCTCTCAGTGGTCCAAAGTGGATCACCAAACCACAGTCTAGAAATCTCCGCTTAAAGTGTTTGTTTAAGCCAAGTAGCAAGTAAGCTTCGCAACTATTGAACTTCTAAATGTCCGGGCGGATGTAGTTCAAGATTGAGTTCATCCGAATGATGACCTTACGAATAACATGTGTGGCGGACGCGCTTTCTGTGTAAATCGCCGCGATTCCGGCGGCACCAGGCGGGATCTCATCTAGGATGTTTGGATCGTCGAGAACTATCCTTACAATGAACGGTTCGCTCGCGATCTGACCTGCCTGATACACCGTACCGGTCACCTGCGCTTGCCCTTGCGAGGCAATGTCGAGCACGGTTTCGACGGTACCTGTTATCAACACACCTGGCATTGTTTTGAAAGCCACTTCGACAGGCTGACCCACTTCGATGTGGCGGAGATAAATCTGATGGACTTCGGCGATCACAACTTTTTCGGCTGTGTCGACAAACACTCCCGCTGGAGCAAAGGGAAACGTAGCCACGCGCTGACCTTCAGTAATCGCGAGATTGGTCAGGTATCCCTCTGATGGCGCACGGATAATCGTCTGTTCAAGATTCCATTCAGCCTGGTTAAGGGACGCTCTGGCCTCAGCCAGTTTCGCGACTTCACCGTCATCTGTGAGGGCACTGATTTCCACCTCGGCACGTGACACGGCAGATCGAGCTTGATCTACAGCGCCTTCCGCAGCTTCCAGGCTGGCTTCTGTTGATTCGAGTCGGCTTTGAGAGATCGTACCGCTGACGGCCAACCTGCTGTCATCTTCAAAACGTAGTTTTGCGAGGTCCCGTTGCGCAAGAGCCTGACGTAATTGGGCTTGTGCTGAGGCAAGCGCATCTTGGTCCTGACGAACCTGTGCCTCAACCCGCGCCAGGGTGGCTTCCGCCTGTCGAGCGGCTATCTCGAAGGGCTCCGGATCGAGGCGAAAAAGTACTTCACCTTCTTCCAGCGGAACGTTTGGTTTCGCTGCAACTTCGATCACCTGTCCCGCAACATTCGGAACAATCTGGGTGGCGCGTGTTAGGACCTTTATCGGTCCTGAAGGAGCGCCCCACTGCATTGGAATGAAAAGAAAGATCAACAGCACGACCATCCACACAATCGTTGAAAGCCATGTGGCCTTGGTGTTGGGTAGAACCTTCATCTTTACGAGAACGAACAAAACCGCGACATAAGCTAGGGTTAGAAAGACAATCATGCGGTCTCTCCTGAATCCGCACGTCTGCCCCCGCTCGATTCAATCTGTTTTGACAATGGCGACCTTGTGAAAGCCCATATCAAAGCGAGCGGCCAGAAAACCCCAAAAGTCAGAGCTCCGACCCAACCTGCGACATTGATCGCGTCCCGTTGTGGATGACTGCGCTCTGTGGCGATTTTGCCTGGCAACATGGCCAGGTAAATGAACCCGACCAGAAATGTGAGGATCAACACAATCAGCACGATCCACGCAAAAATATCCAATCCACTCATTTCGATTTTCTCCAGCAGCCCCAACCTCTTGTGTCGACCACCGGACCTTCAGCAAAGTATGGCGGACAGTTCGAGCGGTTACAGATTTTATGCGGATCAGTGTGGCCGATCCGCACGATCGACGGTCAATTAGCCTATGGCTAGGCTTGCGTACTCAATGCGGCGCGCAGCTCTTTTTCATCACTGACCGATAAGGATGTTTCGATCACTTCGCCCTTGAGGCCCTCGAGTTCGTTGAGCAGCTTTGTCGGACGGCTGGTCCAGCCGATCATTGCAAGCGCAGAGGTATCTGGCTTCAGTTTGGAACCGAGCATAGCCGCCAGACGGTCTTCGTCATCGGCCTGATCGAGGGCTCCGGCCAGTGTTCCCATCCCGGTTCCAGCAGCCGCCCCAAGTAGCAGGCCAGCCGCCGGATTGCCTGCCAGCGCACCAATCATTACGCCTGTCAGGCTACCCATCGCACCTCCGCCGAGCATACCAGTCGCGGTGAGCGTGTCAGAGTTCTTGATCCGGATGTCGCCAGCTTCATTCCGCGTAATCACTATGAACTCATTAATGTCGGCCTCCCATTCCTTCGACATTTTCGCGACGCGAAGTAGTGCCTCGTCCGCGGCATGACGGCCTTCAAAAAGTATGATGACAAGGTTGGACATTGGTTCTCTCCCTTTGAAATTTTGAAGCCAGTGAACGCGACGTCTTTGATAAACTTACCGTTTGCGTTGTGATCGGGAGTAAATCGAACGCCCCAATCGTATCCAAGCCGGGTTCATTTCACGGAGACATCGACGGTCTCGACACGGTGAATACTCGGCAACCGATAGGATCCATCATTGAACTCAGCATGCGCCCCTTAGGCTCGGACTTAAAGAAAACAGCTGCGACTTTGAGTGACGGCATGGTTGATTGACTAACATCAGAGTTGACCTTGCATGTTAAAAGAGCAGCAGGGGCGCAGGACGCCGCCCCCGCCTGACGGCGATCAGTCGCCGCTTACCAGCTCGAACTCACCGGGCCGCCAGGACTTGTCGAAGAACGCCTTCTCGGGGAAGTAGAGGCGCAAGAAGGTGAACCAGCCCTTTTTCGGATCGGTCTCGATCCAGTTGCCCCGCTCCACACCTTCCGGCTGTTCCGGCGCGAACCAAATGGTTGTCGAACCGTCCTCGTTTTCCACGGCTGCCGGGCTCGGGTAGGTCTGACTGCCCGCACGCGGATAGCGCTGCGATGTCTGCAGCATCCCGCGTGATTGGTTGTCGTAGACCGTCATCGACCAGAAGCGCGCCGCGGGAATGTCCGGCGGTAGATCCAGCTTGTAGGTCTTGGCGCCGTCGAACGGGTTACCATCGGAATCGACATTGGCAATCAGGTACTGCGAGCCGATGTTTTCGAGCCGCATGATCATCGCCGGTGTCACGCCAGTAGCGGTGTAGAACCACGACGTCCGCGAATGATACTTGCGCGCGCCTTTGTCCTCCAACGGCTTGATCTCTCCGTCTTCGACCACACCCGGCGGGTTCATGAAGTCATAGCCACCTGCCCAAAGACTTGCCCACCAGGCCGTGTCCTCATCGTAGTATCGGAAATGGTCCCTGGGATGTGCGCCCATGCCAAGGGTACGGGCCCCGGCGTTGCCGACCGCGACTGCCTCATCAAGGATCCGTCTCATCCGCTCATCCGGATTGAACTCTTCACCCTTCACGATGCCAATTGCAGCTGCTTGCCCTGCAAGCTCGACATCAAACGAAGAGGCAGGTTCCATCTGGATCACTTCGTGAAGCCACTCGTAATGGGTGAAATCGTTCGGTGGGATGGTGTTGAACGACACGCCAGTGCCGTTGACGAACCGAGGAGAAGGATGTTCCGTGGTTACACCGGCGATTGGCGCTTCGCCCAACAGAAATGACCCGATGCTCGTGCCCGTTCCACCCGGAACATAGGGGTAGATCTTGGTGTATTCTTTGACCGTGTCCATCGGTGGCTTTGGGTCATTGTCCTCAAGGAACGCACGCCCCAGCATGAAGACCCGGTTCGTGCGGGAATGGGCCACATAGTAGCCGCCTTCGGGCAGTACGCCGTCATATCCCGGGGGCACCAGCAAATACCGGCCGCCTTCACCGCGGTCAGGGCCGGGGAAGCCGAAATCGATGACCCAACGGAACCACATGTCATCGAAGATGCCCAGCACATTAGGCGGGGTCTCGACAACCATGGGGCCATCGTTCAGGTCGATGAATGACAGGAAATAGGGTGTGTCGGCATTCGCCGTGAGAAAGAGCGAATGCGCGTCCATCAGTTCTTCGAACAGCAGCACTTCGTTGTGCTGCACGCCGATGTCGAGAAAGCCTTTGTAGAAGCCGTGCATCGATACGACCTGGATCGTGTTCATGAAGGTCTCAATCCCGTGAAGGTAGTCGAGCTCATCCTGCACCTTCTGGGCTGTGTCTCCCGTCGGATAGCCGTCTTTGAACGTCAGAGTTCCGAGACGCGTCGATTCTACCTCGTCAGGCGTTGTGAGAAATTCTGGAATGGGTTCGTATTCGACCTCAGCGTAAGCCGGGCTCAATCCCGATACCGACAATGCCAGAATTATCGCGATGGATATGGTGGTTCTTCTTGTCATGAAGAGTGTTCTCCAGATTCGATTTGAGGGATAGCTGTTGATGTCTTCGTTGCGCAGACAGGGGCTGATGCCCCTGTCCACACCTGAACACCTCGGTTACCGCAACTTGACCTCGACCTTCTCCAGCGTGCCGGGGAAGTCGAAGGGCACGTGGTAGCTTTCGCTCACGGGTTCGCCCGCGTCGGAGCCGATGTCGAATGTCTCATCGAGCGAGATTCGGAAGCCCATGGTGCGCTCGACCCGACCCTCGCCAACGAGTTCATCGTTAACGAAAAGCTTGCCCATGCCGCCCTTGCCGACGCCGCCGCCATCATACTCGAACTCGTAGCGGATCGTGTGCTTGCCAGCCGACAGAGGGTCGCCCTCAATGTTGTAACGTTCAAGATTGGCAACATTGTAGGTGTAGACCGGCTTGCCATCGAGCACGTAGAGCGCCCAGCCGCCGAACCGGCCGCCCTGGGTGACGAGCATCCCGTCATTGTCCCCGTCAGCGATCTCGATATGCGCCGTGATGGTGTGCGACTTGTTTTTGAAGTCGGGCGCGGTGCCTTCGGGAATGCGTGTCATGTTGTCGTAGTAGGTGAACTCTGTACGACCCGCCGTCAGGCTGGGGCGCAGCGAGACATCCATGCGCTCCACCTTGCTGCTGACAATCGGCAGCACGTCATATTTTGCTGCCTCGCCGTAGAACAGAAGCTGCAACTCTGCCAGTTTCTCGGGGTTCTCCGCGGCAAGGTTGTTGGCCTGGGTGAAGTCCTCGGCAACGTTATAGAGTTCCCAATCCCACTCGGTGATTACATCGGTCGGCTTTACCACGCTGACCCAGGGGGCTTCCGGCGGTGTGGTGGTCGCCATCCAGCCGTCACTGTAGATCGCGCGGTTGCCCAGCATTTCGAAATACTGGGTCCGGCGGGTTGAGGGTGCCTCCGCGTTATCGAAGGCATACATCATGCTGGTGCCCTCGATCTCGGACTGGGCCACCCCGTTGATCGAGGTCGGTGCTGGCAGGCCAGCCGCTTCGAGGATTGTCGGCATGATATCGATAACGTGGTGGAACTGATCACGGACCTCCCCCCGCGCTTCAATGCCAGCGGGCCAGCGGATGATCATGCCGTTGCGGGTCCCGCCAAAATGGCTGGCCACCTGCTTTGTCCATTGGAACGGCGTGTTCATCGCGTGCGCCCAGGCCGAGGGAAAGTGGCCGAACGTATTCGGTCCGCCCAGCTCACCGATGCGCGCATACGTGTCCTCGAAGGGCACGGGGATGTTGTTGAAGAACGTCATCTCGTTTAGCAATCCATCCGGGCTGCCCTCAGCCGACGCGCCGTTGTCACCCATCAGGTAGATAATCAACGTGTTGTCGAGTTCGCCGGTTTCCTCGACCGCGTCGATGATGCGGTTGATCTGGTAGTCCATGTGCGACAGCGCCCCGGCATAGACCTCCATCATGCGGGCATAGAGCTCTTTCTGCTGATCATTCAGCGAATCCCAGGCACGAAGCTGTTCCGGACGCGGCGTAAGCACAGCATCCTGTGGAATGATGCCGCGCTCTTTCTGACGCGCGAAGGACTCTTCGCGTACGGCGTCCCAGCCCTGATCAAACTGGCCTTTGAACCTGTCGATCCACTCTTGCGGGGCGTGGTGCGGCGCGTGACTTGTGCCCGGCGCGTAGTAGACGAAGAAGGGCTTTTCCGGTGCGAGCGCGTGCTGTTCCCGGATGTAGTTGATGGCCCGGTCGGCCATGTCCTCATCCAGGTGGTAATCATCGGTGTTCGGCGGCTCAATCGGCTTGGTGCCGTCAAAGATCGCGGGCGTGAACTGGCTTGTGTCGCCACCGATGAAGCCAAAGAACTGCTCGAAACCAAGCCCCGTCGGCCACAGGTCGAACGGCCCGGCCTGGCTCGACTGCCAGTCCGGCACGTTGTGGTTCTTGCCATACCAAGCGGTGTTGTACCCGTTGCCTTTCAGGATCTCGGCAATGGTGCCGTTCTCTTTTGGCATCAGCGAGTTGTAGCCCGGGAAACCAGTGCCCAGCTCCATAATGACGCCGGTTGAGTTGGAATGGTGATTGCGCCCGGAAATCAGCGCCGATCGGGTCGGAGAGCAAAGTGCCGTCGTGTGCATCCGGGTGAACAGGAGGCCATCCTCGGCAAGCCGATCATAGGCTTCGGTTGGCACGGGACCACCAAAGGCAGTCGGCGCGCCAAAGCCCACATCGTCCGGCATGATCAAGAGAACATTGGGCGCACCCTCGGGTGCGGACACCTGCCGCGGAAAATCGAGACTCGAGTCCGAGGTGCGGAGCGCGATATGGCCACCAAACTCAGTCATTGGGACCGGCAAGACCGAGCGATCCCAGTCATCTTGGGCCACAGCTGGCGCGGCAGTCAGGGCGAGCGTTCCTGCCAAGAGCGCCATGGGCAACCTAGTCAGTTCAAAAAGTTTCACGGCTGTCTCCTCCTTTTGATTTGAACTGCGCGACGCACCTCGTTTTGTCAGACTGCTTCCATGTCGCGCGGCATGAAGCGCGAGCCAGAATGAAACCGCTACCTTTTGGCAGCGCTCTTCGTAGGACATGTCCGGGAGGCGCCGCGTCGAGTTCTTTTTGCTGCAGTGTTGTAGGCACAAATCGCTTAGTCTAAGAATCAACACTAGCGCCCAAGGAAACAACTATTGTCTTCAAACACACGGGAAGATCGATCGTTTTGCCGTCCCGACGACTCGAGACAGGTCCGTGCGGGCCTGTTGCTGGGTTTGTTTAAGTGCCTGTCTGATCCCATGTTTGGTCTGGGGAAAGGTCTCTCCGCAGAGGTAGCGGGGCTCGATGTTCCGAATCAGGCGGAGCGTTGGATGCCCGACGGCACCTACCTAGAGGGCCTCGCCCGCATCGACCACCTCGATGATCTTGGCGGGATCATGCTGAGGGCAGGTATGGACCAAGAGTTCGCGGATATGGGGCTTTTCGGCAAAGCCGTCATTCATTCTGAGACTATCTGGGCCGCCCTCTGCATTCTGCGCGACACGGTTCCCTATATCGTTCCCGGGGTCAGTGTTGGCCTCCGAGTGCGAAGGGATCGTTGTCGGTTCACGTACGTTCACCCCTTCGGCGTGGGCCCGGAAGCCTCGCTCGATGTGCAATACACAATCGGACTGATCTGCAACCTTCTCGCCCAGCGCACGGGCACACGCAGCGCGCATATCCGGGTGAGCTATCCCGGAGCGCGCGCTCACCACACAACATTTCTCAGTGGCGTGAGCCAGGTTTCGGAGGGTGATATCGGAACAGTTGAGTTCGATGATCACCTCTTGCGGACGCCGCTCAAACACTCCAGGCCCGACCTGTCCGATCTCCTTCTTTTGGCCATGGCAGAGGCGCCCGAAGTGCCCAATGCGTCCTGTGAGATGTCCGACCTCGTAACTCATTTGCAATACGCGTCATTGCGCACCAACCAGCGCCCTCTTGCGCAAACCGAAGTCGCTAACCTTCTCGACAAACCGCTCAGAACCCTCCAGGATGCCCTAAAAAAAGAGGGCAGCCGTTTTGATCGCCTCCGCGATGGCCCGCGCCATGCCATCGCGCGAGAGGCTTTACGGCAAGGCCGCGAAATTGACGAGGTCGCTCAAAGCATTGGTTTTTCGCACCGGCAGAACTTTTCTACGGCCTTCTCAAAGTGGGAGGGGTGCTCTCCATCAGAGTTCCGGTCGCGCGGAGGCACCTGACCCTCTTCTCTGGCTAGCAAAAGGCATTGAGCAGTGGAGTTTATAGCCACGAGACAACCGACCAGAAGCATTCAACGTGTACGCGAAAGGCTTACTTTGAGACACCATTACTGCTAGATAGCAGTGGAGCGATTTCCGTTTCGCGCTTAGTTCTGCCTGTTGCCGCGTCGAGTTCGAAGGTCCGCTTTGGGCTCAAGTCGGTCATCTGAGTCTTTTAGTCAGATGACGGCTTAGGATCGGAAAGCGGTCATTGTTGGTGGTCATTCCGAGGAATATCGCCTGAAGGTCTGCATTGAACGACAGCCGACGTTTGCAGAAATCTGCTGAACGGCAGAGTTGCGGACGAAGCCGCCGGGCTGCATAGCCTGCTTGATTTTGTTTTCTCAGATTGGAAGGCCTGCTCTTAGCCATCCATCCCTCCATTGCTCCGAGCATTCGGGAACCCTGAAAATGGGGAGTCTCGTTTGTTCTTTAATGTCTAGATCCGGACGAAGCTCCTTCAGTTCAGATACCGCAGACCTCGCTGACTCTAGGTCTCCGTTTTGAGCCAAGGATGCGATGAGCATGAGATGCGTAATCACGAATTTCGCCCTAATGGCCAAGGCGTTTCGATTGGCCTCAACGGCTTCAGCATAGCGGCCAAGTTGGAAAAATGCGGAGGCCTGCCCAACATAGGCTGCGTGCCGCATCGGATCTTTCGGACTGAGATTGATTGAGTGTGTCGCGTGTTCCAGGGCTTCTTCGGGTCTGTCGAGAAAACTCAGATTGATGCTAGCGAGCATGTGAACGGTCGCAGCGTTTGGATTTTCGGCCAATGCTTGTTTGAAAACTGCGCGAGCTCGCGGCAAGTCTTGTGCAAGCATAGAGATCGAGTGTGCGGCGTAGGCCAACGCAATTCCATCTGCGCGATCGCTCAACAATACACGTTCTGCTGCAGCAACAGCTGCCTTCGGCCCTTCGTCAATCGGTTTCAGTCCCTGCACCATTCTTTGGATATGCAACCACGCAAGTAATCCAGCTGCCGACGAATAATCAGGATCGCGCTCCAACGCCAGACGCGTAAGGCGAATGGCCTCACGGTTGTCTTCGTCCGTCAGCAGGTGAAAATGTGACTGGGCCCGAAGATAAAGTTCATAAGCGTCGAGATTTTCTGTCGGTTTCGCCCGAGCGCGAACTGTCTCGGCATGGCGAACGGACGGTTCGATCGCCGTAACAACTTCCTGCGTGACCTGATCTTGAAGGTCAAAAACATCGTCCAGCATCCCATCGAAACGATCGGCCCAAAGATGACTGCCATTCTCTGCATCAATTAGCTGTCCTGTTATCCGTAGACGCTGGCCTGCGCGCCTTACCGAACCCTCAAGCACATACCTCACGCCGAGCGCCTGCCCAACTTCGCGAATGTCGGTGCTCTTACCTTTAAAAGTAAAAGATGAGTTTCGCGCTACGACCATCAACCAACGAAAACGAGACAACTCTGTTATGATGTCCTCGGTAATTCCATCAGCGAAAAACTCTTGTTCCGGGTCGCCTGACATATTGTCAAACGGCAGCACGGCAATACCGGGTTTCTCAGATTTGACAGTTGCACTTGTAGCCGTCGAACCGACAGGCCACTGCCACACGCCAACTGGGCGTGCAATGTTCTTCAACTCAGTCTTCCGACCGCCAGAGAACGAGGCGGCGGCTTTCCGGTCTAGGCTGTTGTGTGCTGCGTCTGAAAGCAATATCTGCCCCGGTTCCGCTAATGCCTCGAGACGGGCAGCTATGTTGATACCGTCACCGAATATGTCATCGCCTTCCGAAACTACTTCCCCTGTATGTATGCCGATGCGGACTTGAATCTCCTGTGGTCGGTCAGCCGTCTGAACAGCAATCGCGCATTCTGTCGCAGCCGATGCGGAGCGAAACTCAGCAATCCAGCCGTCACCCATGCTTTTGATCAATCGCCCTTCATGAATAGCCAAAGCGGGCATTAGATGATCCTCACGGAAAGCCTTAAGCGCTTTGAGTGTTCCGTCACTATCCTGATCCATCAACGCCGAGTATCCAGCGACATCAGCCGCCAGCACAGCCGCAAGCCTCTTTTCCATGTTTCTCTCCCCGCTTGTTGGAAGCTAGCCTGCAGAGAGAGCACTGTCAGCCCGGTATTTAGAGCAAAGTGGTCCCATCAAGAAAGCGCGATCGCTTTGGGCTCTCAACAGACACGGGAGCCCGTGCAGCATGTGTGATCACAAGGCGCCCTGCCCTTCGAGGACGACCAAAAGCGGCCGTTTGACCTTGACCTCTGTCGCCGCGGTGCGGCCCGTCAAAGGAGATACTCGTTGCATGAGTGAGGCTGGAAGAGGGACGGAGGTCCGAAGAGCGCACAAAGCTGCCGTTCGCCGCTGCGCGGCGCTGGGACGTAGCCTGAATATCCGGTTCGCGGACAAGGTGGCCGTTGGTTCTATATATAAAACGGCCATTCTTGGGTTTAGAGTACGCGGATTTCGTAAAGCGGGCAGGATTATGTGTCTTCTCTTCCGTAAGCACAATATCTCAATTGGCACCCTTATTGGATGCTGAGGAGGCCGCTACCAATCGAATTTCCATCATATCTTTAGGTCCAGGCGCGGCTTCCAAAAAGGGCGGAAGAGTTCAATCTTGGGGCATCGGTTCATCACGACTTTAAGGCCCGCCGCTTCGGCGAGTTGCGCTGCTTTGTCGTCGTACACACCGATTTGACCCCAAAGAACTTTTGCCCCGATTGCGATAGCCTTCTCGGCAAAGGCATACAACTCTTCCTTTGGACGAAAAACGTCTACCATATCAACACGTTTGTCGATCTCTTCCAGCGAGTGGTAGACCTTGAGCCCTCTAATTTCCGAAACATTCGGGTTAGGATTCACCGGTAGAATATCATAGCCGATTTCACTCAGCTGTCGCAGAACGCCATAGCTGAATTTCGTTTTGTCCGCGCTAGCCCCCACCATTGCAATGGTTTTAACCGACTGCAGGATGTCGGCGAGGTATTTGGGGTCGTAATCGTAGATGCGGTCGATATCTGCTTCGGGCATCGGTTAACCTTCCTTCGGCGTCGCAATGTCAGCCTTGAGTTCGTGGGGTTTTAGAGGGTCGAGAAACGGATTGCGGTACAGATTGTCATGGCTCTCGACCCCGATCTCAAGCGTGATGTCGGATGTCGGACGTGCCACGCAAAGGATCACATAGCCGTTCGCGATTTGCCGATTATTCAGCGCAACCTGTCGGCGTTGATCGATCGCACCACTCTGTAGTTTTGCCGCGCAGGTAATGCAGCCGCCATACTTGCACCCAAAAGGCAAGTCGACGCCCTGTTCTCTCAGCGTTTCCAGAAGTGGACGCCGCGCATCCACACAGTATTGCGCGCCATCTCTGTTCGCGATCGTCACGGTATACACAGTCATAGCCAGATGTCGCTTGTGCAATCACCGCCCGGATACCGGCTCTCGTGACAGCGCGATGGCCCATTCGGTTCTTTGCCAAAGTCCACAATGAAATCCTCGTTGATCTTCATGCCACCGTTTTCAGGGTCGCAATCGATCATCACCATAACCCCGCCCTTTTCGCGGATCTCGGGATAGAACTGGTTATCCCAAGTCGAGAACAGCGAAGTCGTGACATAAAGCCTTCGTCCGTCGAGAGAGAGCTGGAACATTTGCGGACCACCCGCGACCTCAACCCCATTAACTATCGGAGCTCTACCCAAAAGACCTCCCATAAACACTTGGCCGGTTAGCTTAGGATTATGCGGGTCGGTGATGTCATACTGGCGCATATCTCCATGCAGCCAATTGTTCAGGTACAAGTATTTGTCGTCCATCGAGATCAGGATCGCCGACATTACCCCCGGCAACGGGATCGGCCATTCGGGGTGCATCTCGTTTTCCACGTCGATGATCTTTTCCCACTGCCACTTTTTAGCATCGTCTTGCCACCAATGGATCACATTGGTCGAAAGAGCTGCGCCACAGAACCCATGCGTGCTGTCGGGGTCATGGTGGAACTTGACTTCCAGTGGCAACAGCCCGTCTTCACCCAAATAGAAACTTTCGACCGGTTCGCGCTTTTCGAAATTCCAAAAATGCAGCTCCCGCCCATATTTTAGATGGCCCACTTCTTCCAGATCGAAGCCCGGCATGAAGGTATTGGGCGCAGCCCATTCGGAACTGACCATCACGTTGTGGCGTGGTTGGTACCAGAAGTCATAGCCGAATTTGATATCGCCCATCGAGGTTTCCCAGCGACCGACGATGTTGAACTCTTTGTCGAGATGCAGATAGCCTCCAGGAGCCTCACCCTTGGCATTTCCAAGGAAGGAAATGATAATTTCCGAGCCCAAACAATGCACCGTATGCGGGCCCGATAAATCTGCCTTGGCCTTGATTTCGGCCCCGTCGATGACCTTATGCAACCGCGGCGCACGCGGGTCAGTGGCTGTATCAACGATGTGAAGGTTGTTAGAGCGTACGCCCGGCAGGATCAGGTATTTGCGGGACATCGAGCCGTCGTCGTGACAGGACGAACAGGCGTTCCACCCCATGTGGTGAAGCTCGTCCCCAATCCCCGGCATTTCCAGCCTATGGATTACCTGAGAATAGGTCGGGCTGTCAGGGTCGACATCCACTGTAGCAAGGTAATCAGGTTTCTGGATCCCTGTCCCGGTGTAGATGGCAATCGTGTAGAGTAGCTTTTCTCGGGGGGCTTTGATGGCTTCTTGCGGACTCTTGAAGCCCGGTCCACAGCATTGTCCATCCATCGTATGCTCCTCCCTTGATTCCCCAAATTGTATCGTATATCGAAAAATCAATTATCATAAAGTGAGAAAAATGCATCTCGAACGATTAGCGCTGGTTTTGGAAATCGTGGGTCAAAAAGGACGTGCGTCCGTAGCGGATATATGTGCTCAGTCCGATATACCTAAACCGACGGCCTACAGGCTGGTTCAAGACCTTGTTTCGTCCGGCCTCCTTGAATCACCAACCCGCGGAGAGTTCGCGATTGGGAATAGGCTAAAGCGTATCACGTTGAGCGATCACTCTGATCCCGCTCTTTTGCAAGTGATTGCGCCTGTCCTATCTGGCGCCGCGAATGACTATGGCGCTGCATTTTTCTTGTCTCGGCTACGGGGCCATTGGGTCGAGATTATTCATGTGGAGACACCGCAGACGGGCGTGTCTTTTCTTCATCCAGGTATGGGCAAACGACCAATGCACGCGTGCTCTTGCGCCAAGGCAATCGCCGCCGTTTCGCCTGAACTGCTGTCTCAAGACCGATTGGATGGGCAGCTTAAGCAGTACACAGATCGCACGATTACAGACCCCAAGGATCTGGCCGCGGAACTCGATGTCATTCGAGCCAAAGGGTATGCCGAATGTGTTGAAGAGCTCGAGCGCGGAATCAGTTCTGTCGCTACAACGCTGACCAAGACAGGTGTTGGTGCGACGCTTTCAATCGGCGCTACGGCGTCTCTTCGGGTGTTTACACCTTCCGAGCGAGAAAAGATTGGCCATACACTTACCACAATGTCACACGAACTTGCTCGCGCGCTAGGATGGGGTGAAGCAGATGAAGAAAGGATATCCGCTTAGGTTCATGGGTATCGCAGTGCTTTAGGTTTATACCATCCAGCAGGACAGGTGTGTTTTGCGACCTTCGCCGCTTTCAGGTCAATGAGGGAGACAAATATGGACGATGCAATGTTTGGTGGGTTCTTCGTGATCAACGTAAAACCTGAGTATCGGCAGCCCTTTTTGGACGCCAGCATCTTCCAAGCGCAAAATGTTGTCAGTGAAGAACCCGAAGTTTTCCAGTTTCATATTATGGTGGATGAAACAAACCCAAATCGTTTCTATTTCTACGAAGTGTTCCGGAACGAAGCCGCAGTCCAGGATCATTGGGAATCTGAAACCTTCAATAACTGGTTAAACACTGTCCGAAAGATGCTGGATGGAGAGATCGAACTTGTTGCTAGGATGCGCTCGCTTTTTCCGACGCCAAAAGGTTTCGAGGCGCAAAAAGCAAGCCTGCTACTATGGTAAAATTGACCGACGTTTGAAACTACCACCGGTACGAGAAAATTATGAGATTTGGTGCTTGTCCGCTTTGGGCTCGGAGCAGACGTTCGGCAGAATTCATTGAATGTCTGCTACGCGGACAAAGCAGCCATCTCATCCCGACGAAAGCAATGCGGTTCGCTTATTGACAACTATTCTGAATTCGCGTCGAACCATCAAAAACGACTTGGTGGCCGAGTGGTAGCTGTCAAGGCTTGGGCATTTGTACCAACTAAACGCCGAGATGCCGCTGGCTGACTTCACTGTCCAGATCACCCATTGCGCCTGACCAGACAGATCTGCCTCGCTCAAGGATTGTCGCTCGATCACAGACCGCTCGCAATTCGCTAAGCGATTTGTCGATTACCAGAATTGAAAGACCAGTTTCACGTTTCAGTTGCTCCACGGTCACCCAGATTTCTCGCCTGATATTTGGCGCAAGCCCTTCCGTAGCCTCATCCAATATGAGCAAGCGTGGATTGGTAACTAATGCGCGCCCGATGACCAGCATTTGCTGCTCCCCGCCTGACAATGAGCCCGCAAGCTGATCGGCGCGTTCGCTGAGACGCGGGAAAAGCGCAACCACCTTTTCTATATCCCAATGGCCAGGCCGGGACACAGCTACGAGGTTCTCACGCACCGTCAGATCGCGAAATGCGCGGCGGCCTTCGGGGACAAGGCCGATGCCCAACCTTGCCACCTGGTGGCTCGACAGTCTGCGAATGTCGGTGCCGGCAAAAACCATCGAGCCCTTGCTTCCGATCATTCTGCAAATAGCGCGAACGGTGGTTGTCTTGCCCATGCCATTGCGCCCCATAAGGGCGACGACTTGGCCCGCTTCGATTGTCAGATCAACGCCAAAGAGGGCTTGGCTTTTGCCATAGCTTGCGACTAGGTCCGAGATGGAAAGAAGGCTCATAGGTTCTCTCCCAGATAGGCGCGCTGAACTATTGGATTTTCACGAATAACTTCGACTGATCCGGTGGCAATCACACGCCCGTAATCAAGAACTGTTATTCGGTCAGCCAATTTGAAGACGACATCCATGTCGTGTTCCACAAGCAGGATCGGGGCCTGATTTCGCAAGTCGCTCAGCAGGTCCGTGAGTAGCTGCGTGCCTTCCGCGCTTAAACCGGCCATTGGCTCATCCAATATGAACACCTTTGGTTCAATGGTCAGCGCAACTGCGACTTCCAGTTGGCGGCGCTGACCATGGCTGAGTTCGTTTACTCGTTTATCTACAAAGTCGATCAGGTCCACGCGACGCAATGCATTCTCTGCGTGATCTCGCAAGTTTTTGTTGCCAAGAACGGGTTGGAAGAATTGCCAGGGTCGTCCTTTAGCCCCAAGCGCGCCCAGCATGGCATTCTGCAAGACGGTGTCCTCTGACGCAAGAGCGGAAATCTGGAACGTGCGTCCGAGCCCTAGCCTTGCCCGGGTTTTCGTGGTCTCGTCGGTGATATCCTCGCCCAGAAGGCGAACCGAACCTGCGTCAGACTTCAGGCCGCCGCAGATCTGAGCGATGAGCGTTGATTTACCAGCCCCGTTTGGGCCGATCACGGCGTGAACTTCGCGAGGCCTAAGGTCCAATGTCACGTCCTCGTTTGCAATCAGGGCGCCAAAGCGTCGAGTGAGACCTTCAACTTGCAACACGGGCCGCATCATCGGTCAGATCTTCCCGTGATGACGCCGTAAAGGCCGCCGCGGGCGAAAAGGACGACCACCAACAAAAGCAAACCAAGAAAGAATAGGAAATATTCGCTAATGCCTCCAAGCGCATTCTCGAGTACGACGAACAGAGTCGCGCCTGCGACAGGCCCGAACGTCCGGCCCAGTCCTCCGAGGATTATGAAAACGATCAGTTCACCTGACATCTGCCAGCTGAACATCGTCGGACTGACGAAGCGATTAAGATCGGCAAAAAGCGCCCCCGCCAGCCCACAGATCATGCCGGAAATCACCAATGCGATCAGTCTCAGCCGAAACGGATCAAGCCCAACCGCCTCCACACGCTCGGGACTTTGCCGCGCCGCGTTTAACGCAAGTCCAAAGGGCGATTTTACGAGCCGCACGTTTAGCCAAAGGACTAAGCTCAGAATAGCAAAACAGATCCCGAAGAACTGTATGGGATCAATCGTGTTCATCCCCGGGAACGAATTTCGAATGTAGATGGAAAGGCCGTCTTCTCCGCCATAAGCGGGCCAGCTGATTGCAAAGAAAAAAAACATCTGCCCGAAAGCCAGCGTGATCATGATGAAATATACGCCGGAAGTTCGTAGCGACAGAAGCCCGATTACAAAGGCGGCAACACCTGAAAACAGTATTGCCACCAACCAAATCACAGGCATGAGCTTGGTTCCAGAAATCGTGAACGGCCATTCCATCAATGGCGAATACGTCTGCGCGTGAAACGCCAGAATACCCATCGCATAGCCGCCAATCCCAAAGAAGACCGCGTGCCCGAGGCTCACAAGGCCTCCCAGCCCAAGCGCGACATTGAGACCAACCGCAGCCAGAGCGAAGATGACCGCGCGGGTAGCCAATGTAATTGTGAAAGGTTCATCCGAGAACCAAGCCCAAAGCGGCACACAAAGAAGAAGGCTCATGAGAATGGCGTTTAGTGCTTTCTCCGGGATCATGCGCGCGCCCCGAACAGCCCGGTGGGTCTCCAGATCAGCACGCCGGCCATAAGAACGTAAATTGACATCGAAGCCAATGCCGACCCAGTCGACGTCGCAACATCCGGCGCTACAAATAGTTTGAACAGTTCCGGCAGGAAGATGCCGCCCAGGGTATCGGTCAATCCAACCAGCAAACTGCCGATAAGCGCGCCCCGAATAGACCCGATGCCCCCGATCACTATGACGACGAAAGCAAGGATCAGGATCGGCTCACCCATTCCGATTTGGACCGATTGGATGGCACCTACAAGTGCTCCCGCTAAACCGGCGAGCGCTGCTCCGAGCGCGAAGACAAACGTGTACAAGCTACCAATATCAACACCGAGTGCTGCAATCATTTCGCGGTCGTTTTCTCCGGCACGAATTTGAATGCCAATGCGGGTCCGTGAGATGAATAGCCACAACCCAACCGCAACCAAAAGCCCTACAAGGATGAGTACAAGGCGATATAGCGGATACTGAATCCCGCCCGGCAATGAAACGGGACCGGACAGATAGCTCGGAATTTCGAGAAACAGCGGGAATGAACCGAAGAGCCATCGCGTACCCTCGGAGAAAATCAGTATCAGCGCAAAAGTCGCAAGCACTTGCTCGAGATGATCGCGGGCATAGAGCCGACGAATGACTGCCAATTCGACGATGACCCCGGCCATAGCTGCGGCAGCAATGGCAGCCGCAACAGCCGCCAAGAAAGACCCCATCGCCGCAGCGGCCGCCGCAGCCGCAAAAGCGCCGACCATGTAGAGTGATCCGTGCGCAAGATTTATTAGGCCCATCACGCCGAAGATCAGCGTCAGGCCAGCTGCCATGAGAAAGAGCATGAAACCGAACTGTATTCCGTTCAGAATCTGCTCGGCGATAAGGATTAAAGTCACGGTTCGAGCGAAAACGGGCCGCCGCTCCGGAGTTGGGGGCGGCCCTTCGATTACATTTTACAGTCTGCCGCGTAGGCGTCCGAGTGGTTTTCCAACGCCACACCAATGATCCGGTTGGTGAATACATCTCCTTCCTGAATCACTTCGCGCGCATAGATAGTCTGAATTGGATGGTGGTTTGGACCAAACGCAAAGTCGCCACGTGTGCTGTCGAAGTCGGCCGCACGCAATGCATCTCTGAACGCGTCTTGATCCGAGACGTCAGCCGATCCTAGCGCCGAAACGATCAACTGTGCCGTGTCAAAGCCCTGGCTTGCGTAGAGAGACGGAAGCCGCCCGTACTCGGCCAAAAAGCTTTCAACGAACGCGGCATTTGTTGGGTTGTCGATATCCTTGTTCCATTGGCTAGTATTCACAACCCCAAGTGCTGCAGGCCCGACGGCTTGAAGGATGCCTTGATCGAACGAAAATGCCGGACCCACCACGGGCAGATCAACGCCGCTGTCCGCGTATTGCTTAAGAAACGAAATCCCCATTCCACCCGGAAGGAAGAAAAAGACACTGTCTGCGCCGGACGCACGGATTTGAGCAATCTCGGCCGCATAGTCCGTTTGACCAAGCTCGGTATAAATCTCACCGGCAAGATCGCCTTGGAAGAACCGCTTGTATCCAGTCAAAGCGTCCTTGCCCGCCGGATAGTTCGGGGCGAGAATGAAGCTATTGCTATGCCCTGCTGTGTTGGCATAGGCACCGGCTGCTTCGTGCAGGTTGTCGTTCTGCCAGGCGACGTTGAAATAATTTTCGTGACAGCCCTGACCGGCCAGCGCCGATGGTCCGGCGTTCGGCGACAAATAGAACTTACCTTGGGCCGTTGCCGCTGGAACAACCGCCATTGCGAGGTTCGACCAGATTATACCCGTCAGGATATCCACCTTCTCGGATTGGATCATCTTGTCAGCAAGCTGTACGGCGATGTCGGGTTTTCGCTGATCATCTTCGACGACGACTTCGATGTCATCCCGCCCGGATTGCTTGATACCCAGCATGAAACCGTCGCGCACATCGATCCCCAAGCCGGCTCCGCCACCAGACAGAGTAGTAATCATACCGACCTTGGTCTCAGCGAATACCCCTGTGGCCAGCAACCCGATGGATGCGGCAATGGCAATCGATTTATACGTCATAAGTTCCCCCATGTTGTTTTCTACTAACACCGGCTGCACTTGCCGGCCGTGTTTGAAGTTGCTGCAGCGAGGACCGCTTTCGCAAACAGCCTTTATTGAGATGCTTTCCTGTTCAGAAAGGCAATGTCCAGTGCAAGCTTTGAATCTCTAACGCTTAAATTGGTTATCAGTACCTAGATCCGCAGATTTTGGGGCTTTATTGCGAGGCGGCAGCTAAATTGGAGCCCATGATCCCTGATCGTAAGTTGCTGTTTACTAAATTTCCGCGTCGCCACACGGAGGCAACTTTTACAGTCAAATAGTATCCTGCCAGCTTGATACAGACGTTCCTTGAACGCCACAAAATGTCTGCATTGCGGACAAAACGGCCGTTCGTGTTCACGGCCCCGGAGTCCGTATCCAGCCCAAAGAAGACATACAACAGCGATGTTTGAGTGTTCTGGGAAGTTTAACACAGCTCCTATTTAGGACACCTTTTTGGCAAATAGGGCGGCTTTCTTCATGACTCTGCGGATCTTCCCAAGGCCACACCAAACCGGCATCGCCCGAACCGCATGGAACACAACCCACAAAGAAACTCTGTGACTTCTATCGTATGCCCTCTAAACTCCGGTCTTGCGTGTTTCATTAGTTTGCGCGGAGGGTACGAACGCAGGTGGGTGGAAAAAAGGCATCAATAAAGACTGCTGATTCAGCGTCGTCATCCTCGCAAAGCAGGGGGCTCAGCGCTGATGATCAGCAGGCTCGGTTTGAAGCCACCGCGCGGGTTATGCAGGCGATCTCCGAGACCAAGGATGACATCCAGCCAGTATGCGACCTGATTGTAACGCTAGCAAAAGATCTCTGTGATGCCTTTTTTGCCGGTCTGGTACTCGGGCAAAAAGGGGATGCTCGTCAGCAACTGGTTGCCAGCGTTAATCTACACACGGATATTCAACAACTCTGGCTCGACGGCAAATACACGATGGAGCCAGGCAACTCCATTGTGACTGACACTATTCTAAGTGGCGAGACAAAACGTGTTGTCGATATGGGGGACACCGATTTTCATAAATCGGGGGATGAGCGCTTTAAACTCATTGTCGACACTCATGGGTGCAGGAGCAATCTCTTTGTTCCATTGAAAGTGGGTGGTAGCGCAATCGGATGCCTGATGTTGGCACGGGATGAGGTACGACCTTATTCCGACGATCAGGTGCAGCTGGTTGAAACTTTCGCCGCGCAAGCGGTCATTGCAATTGAAAATGTTCGGCAGTTTAGCGAGTTGCAGTTGCGTCTGGCTCGTGAAAGTGCCACGCGTGATGTTTTGGAGACGATCAGTCGGTCTCGGGATGATGAAGCGCCGGTATTTCAGACGATCTTGGAAAACACCGCACGGCTTTGCGAAACAGATGTAGCCACGTTGAGCCTGCTAAATGAGGCAGGAACTCATTTGGAATATGCGGCACATTTTGGCGATCAATTGGCTACATACAAGGTCGGCGAGGATCGCTGGTCTCTGGACTCAAATTTACAAATTGCCGAGTCCGTGCGGGAAGCGCGCGTCATTCACAATGTCGATTTGCGCCAGACGGACCACTACATCAACGGGGATCCCTGGCGCCGGCAACTGGTTGATGAGGAAGGTGTCCGTTCGTTTCTTACGGTTCCTTTGATGTCGACAAATGGTGACCCCGTAGGCGTCATTGGGATTTACCGGCGTGAAGTGCGACCCTTTTCCGATGACGAGATTTCTTTGGTCGAGAGCTTTGCGGCCCAGGCTGTGATTGCAATCGACAACACACGTCAAATGAAAGAGCTGCACACTCAACTGGAACGCCAAGTGGCGACGCAAGAGGTCCTAAGTGTTATCAGCAAAAGCCGGGACAATGACGCACGAGTCTTTGAAGCCGTGCTTCAGCAGGCCACTGAAATCTGTGACGCGGATCAAGCGGCGCTGGTTTTGGTCAACGCTGCGGGAACCCATATTCAATTGGCCGGTGCATGGGGGCACGATAGAACCGACGTCGAATTGGGAGAAGAGTGGCCTCTCGATGGTTCGGTCACGGCGGCGGCGGCGATACGAAATTGCAAGGTTGTACGCGTCGAGGACATCGCCGACACTGAGTTCTACCGCTCGGGTGATCCTACTGCTGTTACAATGGTCGAGGTCGAAGGCATCAGGTCACGGGTTGTTGTGCCCTTGATGCAGGGGCAACAAGCGATAGGTGCTATTGCGGTTAGCCGCCGCGAAGTCCGCCCGTTTTCTGATCCCGACGTGCAATTCATCGAAGAGTTCGCCAAACACGCAGTCATAGCGATAGAAAACACGCGCCAATTTCGAGAGGTTCAGGAACGACTTGAGCGCGAAAAAGCATCGCGAGAAATCCTCGAAGTCATAAGCCGTAGCCGCGACGACGAAAGACCTGTATTCCAAAGCATTCTCGAAAACTCCAGCCTTCTGTGCAAAGCGCCACTCGCGTTCTTGTGTATCGCTGATCACGAACGAGGGCTCGCAACGATCCCGGCAAATATTGGCGCAAGAACGGATTTTGACGAAGCGCTGAAAGATTTTGAGGAGCCGTTAACGCGCACTGAATTGATCGCGATCAGACCAATGATCGATGGCCAAGTTATTCGCCAGGATGATATCGCGGATGACCCGCTTTACTTCAAGGACCGAGACCCAAAACGGGTTCAGATGGTTGAGATTGAAGGAGCCCGCTCGGTTCTGGCAGTTCCGTTGATGAAGAACGGCACCGGTCTAGGGGTGATCGTACTATATCGCCGTGAAGTTGCGCCTTTCTCAGATGATGATGTGGCACTGGTCCAAACTTTTGCAGCTCAGGCCGTGATCGCAATGGAAAACGTCCGTCAGTTCCGGGAAGTACAGGACCGGACGGCGGAAGTTACGCAGGCTTTGGAATATCAGACCTCTACATCCGAAGTGCTCCGGGTTATTTCGGCGTCACCAAATGAGTTGGCGCCTGTTCTCGATGCTATCCTCAAAGAAGCGTCGCGCATCTGCGAGTTGCAGGATGCCTATGTTGCAATGTTGAACCCCGACGATCAGCTTTTTCATGTTCTTGCAATACTTACGCAGGACACGACCTTTGCGGAATATGTCAAAGCGAATCCTATTTCGCCTGATGAAAGCGGTGTAAGCGGGCGAGCGATTCTGTCGAAACGCACCATCTACATCGAAGATGTCGAAACCGAGACGTCTTATACTTGGATGGAAGACAGCGGCGTCGGGGAATATCGGTCCGTGCTCGGGGTCCCGTTGGTCAAAAATGGCGAGGTTGTGGGTGTAATTTCGGTCGGGTCAACCAAGGTTTCTGGATTTTCCGCCAAGCAGATTCAGTTATTAGAAACCTTCGCCGACCAAGCGATAATCGCAATTACAAATGCCAACCTGTTCCGGGAAGTGGAGGAACGCACTGCCGAGGTTGTGCAGTCACTGGAATACCAGACTGCCACGTCGGAGGTTTTAGATGTCATCTCACGTTCACCCAACGATCTTCCACGGGTACTGGATGCAATCCTGGAAGTTTCCTCACGCATTTGCGATCCAGAATATGCATTCTTCGCAATGCGGGATGCTGACGATGGGTTGTACCGTGTGGCCGTGTCCCACAACGTGAGTGATGCGTTTCTCAACTATTTGTCAGACAACCCCATCGCCCCAGAGGAAGGCTCGTGCATCGGCCGCACGGCCCTTCATGGCAAGACTGTTTACATAAAAGATACGAGTAAAGATCCAACTTACACATGGAAAGTGGCGGCGGAGATCGGTGATTACCTTACCACCCTCGGCGTCCCCTTAGTCAGCGAAGGCGTGACCGTTGGTGTTATCGTCATGGCGCACCGGAAGCCCGGGGCGTTTAGCGAAAAACAGGTCAACCTGTTAGAGACATTCGCATCCCAGGCTGTGATCGCTATCAACAACACCCGTTTGTTTAAAGAAGTGCAGGCACGCACCGCAGAAGTTGAAGAAGCGCTCGACTATCAAACAGCCACGTCTGAAGTGCTGGGAGTGATCTCGCGCTCGCCAAATGAACTCGATCCAGTTCTCAAAGCTATTTTGCAGGTGGCGGTTCGCATCTGCAAACCCGAAGCGTCTTACGTCGCACTTTTGAATGAAGATACTGGAATTTATGACATTGCTGCGACCCACAATTCCGCCGCAGCTCACTACGACATCATAACCCGTCAGGTGCATGTTCCAGATAAGGGCACAACCACAGGACGTGCCGCACTAACAGGCAAAACGGTGTACATTGAAGATTTTGAGCACGACCCGGATTATGCTTGGAAAGAAGAAGCACTGGGCGCCGGGTTTCGTTCAGCTTTGGGAGTTCCGCTCGTAAAGGATGGGGTCACGCTCGGCGTGATTTCACTTGCTCATTCAAAAGTTGGGGCGTTCTCAAACAAGCAGATAGCCTTGGTCGAAACGTTTGCCTCGCAAGCGGTAATTGCACTTGGAAATGCGCACCTTTTCGACGAGGTGACAGCGCGAACCGCGGAAATTGAGGAATCGTTGGAGTACCAAAAAGCCACAAGCGAAGTACTCGAAGTTATTTCCCGATCTCCTGATGCGTTGGAGCCTGTACTGGAAGCGTTGCTGGCCGTTTCGTCCCGCATTTGCCGCCTACAGGATGCCTTCGTGGCGCTTAAGACACCTGAAGATGGAAAGTACCATTATTTTGCCGGACACAATGTGTCGGCCAAATTCGCGGATTTTTTAAAGGCGCATCCTTTTGAACCCGGAGAAACATCGGCCACAGCGCGTGCGCTTCTGCATGGAAGGGCCGACTGCGTTGAGGACACTCAAGCTGACACCAACTATGATCCGCTGCTCAAGTCCAATCTCGAAGGCTACCGATCCGTTCTTTCTGTGCCACTAATCCGTGACGGTGACACAATTGGTGTTATCAGCATGGGGAGCCGAACGGCGGCCGCTTTTGACGAAAAACAAATCAAGCAAATGGAGACCTTCGCGTCCCAGGCGATAATCGCAATTCAGAACTCGCAACTCTTCAACGAAACGCAGACCGCCCTCGCGCGCCAAACCGCAAGCGCGGATGTGTTAAGAGTAATTTCTGAATCTCCAACCGATACCAAACCGGTTTTCGAGAAGATTGTCGCGCTGGCGACGACCCTTATAGATTGCGACCTGTCGATTGCTATTCAGGCGAACAAGAGTGAACTTTGGCAAATCGCCGCCGCGACGCCCAATGGCGTCGAAGAAATCACATGGACCGAGCGCCTGCCGATTGATCCCGAAGACAATTTGCCGTCCAAGGCAATCAAGAACGGCAAGACCTTGCATTTGCCCGAATGGCGATACGATGAGCTACCCCCGCGCGATCAAGAGATCATCCGCAGGAAAGGGTTCAAGTCTTCGCTGACAGTGCCTCTGATGCGCGGGACGGAATGTTTCGGTGCCTTGGTATTCATCCGAAAAACGGCCAAAGTTTTCAGCGAAGATGAAGTCGCCATTGCCGAGTCTTTCGCCGATCAGGCCATCATCGCGCTGGAAAATGTTCGCCTGTTTAATGAAACTCAGGCTTCCCTGGCACGTCAGACTGCGAGTGCGGACATTCTACGGGTAATCAGCCAATCTCCTGACGACATCAAGCCAGTCTTCGAGGCAATCGCAGAAGCAGGTGTGCGGTTGGTCTCCTCTGATATGGTTGCAGCTATGACCGCGCAAGATAACACGTTCGAGGTGCTTGCGCGGGTTAGTGCAGAAGGTGTTGCAACCCTTGAAGGCAACCAAAGTTTTCCTATCGACCCGGATCCGATGTCCAGCTTTCCCGCGCAGGTTCTGCATGAGAAAAAGATGCTCCATCTACCGGATTGGGATACACTCGAACTCTCACCGTTCGAACAGATTACTTATGACCGGCATGGAGTGCGCGCAGCTCTGTTGCTGCCACTTATGAAAGGCAAGGCGTGTCTGGGTGTGTTGGTGTTCGCTCGGAAAACAGCCGGCGCGTTCACCAAAGATGAGATAGACCTCGCCTACTCATTTGCAGATCAGGCGGTGATCGCCATCGAAAACGTGCGTCTGTTCCGTGAGGCCGAAGAGGCGCGAAAGGTTGCTGAAGAAGCAAACGAAGCAAAAAGCGCCTTCCTGGCGACGATGTCCCACGAAATTCGAACGCCAATGAACGCCGTAATCGGAATGAGCGGGCTGTTGATGGACACAGATTTGGACGTAGAACAAAGTGACTATGCCAATACCATCCGCGATAGCGGCGATGCGCTGTTGGGCATCATCAACGAGATCCTCGACTTCTCAAAAATTGAAGCTGGGCAGATGGATATCGAAAACCATCCGTTCGACCTGCGCGAATGCATAGAAAGCGCGCTCGATTTAGTCAGCGGTAAAGCTGCCGAGAAACAGCTCGATTTGGCTTATGAGTTCGATGACACACTGCCCCTGGCGATTAGCGCAGATCTGACCAGATTGCGGCAAATTCTGCTGAATCTCCTTTCTAACGCAGTGAAGTTTACCGAAAGCGGCGAAGTGGTTCTGTCTGTTGAACAATCCGCAGAGGTGCAGGGATCGCTCGAACTGACGTTCAAAGTCCGAGATACTGGAATCGGCCTGTCTCAAAAGGGCATGAGCCGATTATTTCAATCTTTCAGTCAGGCAGATAGTTCCACGACCAGAAAATATGGTGGCACTGGTCTGGGTCTTGCGATCTCGAAACGCCTCGCCGAACTTATGGGTGGGACCATGTGGGCTGAAAGCGATGGCGAGGGGAGCGGTTCCACCTTTGTTTTCAAAATCCAGGCAAAACCTGCAAAGCCAGTTAAGTCTTCTTCCCGCAATCTTGTCGGCGTTCAACCTGAACTCGAAGGCAAGCGAATTTTAATGGTGGACGACAATGCCACCAATCGTAAAATCCTTGCACTTCAAACTGAGAAATGGGGCACGCAAACCACGACGCGTGAATCTCCGTCAGAAGCGCTGAGCATACTTGAACAAGGCGTCGAGTTCGATTTGGCCATTCTCGACATGCATATGCCTGACATGGATGGAGAAGAGCTCGCCAAAAGGGTTCGCGCCAAGAAACCGGGTTTGCCACTAATCCTTTTCAGTTCACTTGGCCCGCGCGAAGTAGATCTGGAGGAAGGGCTCTTTGCTGCCAACCTTGCCAAACCTTTGCGCCAATCCCACCTGTTCGATACCTTGGTTACATTGTTCGCGGCTAAAAAAGTACGAGTAAAGCCGTCCAAACTACAGGACAAACCCCAAACAGATCCGGATATGGCAACGCGACATCCACTGCGAATTTTGCTGGCCGAGGACAATTTGGTGAACCAGAAACTTGCACTGCGCCTACTGGAGCAAATGGGCTATCGCGCTGATTTGGCCAGCAACGGTGCCGAGGCTGTCGAAAGCGTAAACCGTCAAAAATACGACGTCGTTTTCATGGATGTGCAGATGCCCGAGATGGATGGTCTTGAAGCATCTCGCCGTATCAACAAAGCGCATTCGGGTGGAAGTCGCCCTCGTATAATCGCGATGACCGCGAACGCCATGCAGGGGGACCGTGAGATGTGCCTGGATGCAGGGATGGACGATTATATCACCAAACCAATCCGCGTACCTGTCCTTGTCGAAGCCCTGTTAAATTCCCCAAGAATAAGAAGGTGATCCATGACAGACAGCCCAATTGATCATGAAATCTTCATGGAGCTAAAAAACGCCACAGGCGAAGACTTTGCAGCCGAACTTGTAAACACCTTTCTCGACGAAGCGCCAAGTATGATTGGCGAATTAAAAACGGCGGCGGGCGAGGCCGATGTAGACCGATACCGCCGTGCTGCACATTCAATCAAGTCGAATGCCAACACATTTGGTGCGACGGCTCTTGCCGAACTGGCCAGGAAAGTCGAGCTGGGAGAACTGCCCGAGGCCGGAGACCTAACAGATGCGACGGCGTTGGAGACAGCCCTAACCACTGCCGCCGCCGCGTTGCGGAGCATGATTGATGTCTGACGCCCCCGGCCATTTGCTCATCGTCGATGACAACAAGGTGAACCGCCTGCTTTTGTCGCGCAGCGTAGAGCTCTTGGGTCACCAAGCATCGGTCGCGGAAAACGGCCGGGTTGCGATGGAGATGTTGTCTAACCAACCGTTTGACTTGCTGCTACTGGATATTGAAATGCCAGAAATGGACGGCTTCCAAGTTCTGGAGGCTGTCAAATCGGACATTGATCTGCGCGATCTGCCGGTAATAGTGACGTCATCTGTTGAGGGTCTCGACAACGTAGTGCGCTGCATTGAATTGGGTGCCGAAGACTACCTGCCAAAGCCTGTTAATAAGACACTACTTAGTGCACGTGTCTCCAGCTGCCTTGAAAAGAAAAGGCTCAGGGACGAACAGAAGCGCTTGCTAGAGCGCTTTGCAACAACTGAGGTTGCACAAGACTTACAAGAGTCCGGCTTTGCCATAGGCGGCAAGCGCGCCAATGCTTCGGTCCTGTTCTGCGACATTCGCGGCTTCACGACCTTGTCTGAAAATCTCGCTCCCGAGGAAACAATTGATCTGCTTAACACTTTTTACACATTGATGTTCGAGGCTGTTACTAGCAATGGCGGAATTGTCAGCCTGATGCTGGGAGACGGTTTGATGGCTCTGTTCGGAGTTCCGCAGCCGCTGTCCAACTCCGCTCAAAGTGCGGTGGCGGCAGGGCATGAAATGCACAACATGATTGAGATATTAAATCTCGAAAGGCGCTCAGAAGGGAAAAGTGACCTAAAAATAGGCATCGGAATAGCGACTGGCGAAGTCGTCGCCGGCTATGCCGGTACGGACAATCGAGCGACGTACACTTGCATAGGATCGACCGTAAACCTTGCTGCTCGCCTCGAGGCAGAAACGCAGAAAACCGGAAGCCGTATTTTGATTGATCAAGAAACCTTCGATCTGTTGGAAGGGGCAAATGTGTTGGAGACATTTGGTAGAACAATGATCAAGGGTTTCTCAGATCCGTTCGATATCCATGCGCTATGACCATTCATGCAACCTGGCAAGCTAAACTACATCGGGTGTAGTTGCGCTTGTGGCTTTGCTTTTAGCCCGATGATTTTCATATGTGGCTCAGTGATTGGAGACTAGATATTGTCGGACTTTGCAAAGTCCGCTTTCTGCGCATAGCCGCCGTCGGCTGATCGCGCAGCATCGGTCACAATGGGCTCGAAGCGGTCGTTCGCTGCGTCGGGCATGGAAGTCTGCTTTGCGGACAAAGCTGTCGTTCGTTGCGGCTGAGCGAATGTCTGCATTGGCTGTTTCGTGTAATCCGATTTAGTCTTTCAAACATCAACTTGTATTTATCCGACGGGTTCTACGTGGAAAAGTTTAACTAACTGTCAAACTCCAGACCCTTCATTAATTCAAAGACTTGGCTACGCATCCAAGCCGCCATCGGGGCGTTGTCAGAACGCTTGTGCCAGATGCCGATGATCAACGCTGGTTCAATATGCATCGGTGGTTCGAACACGTTCAGTTCGAATGTCTTGGCCAATTTCCTTGCAAGCTGAGCGGGTACAAGCGCGATGAGGTCGCTTTCGCTCACCGCACGGCAAACGCCACTAAAGACCGGTACTGTCATAGCAACCTGTCGCTGTTTTCCGACGCGATTAAGGGCAGCATCACCCATCGCAGCCAGGTTCCCTTCTGGGGAAAACAAGACGTGGTGGAGTGCGCAGAACGTATCCATGTGCATCTGCGTTTCTTCCTGAAGCCCCTCAAGCTTTGGATTTCCCTTGCGAGCTATCACGTGGAACGGCGAATGGAAGAGTGGCTCCCGATTGACCCAGTCCGGCAGGAGCAAATCCGGGATCAGCGCAATGTCAGCGTTACGTCGTTCTAGACTGGCCACATAGTCATTCGGAACCAGATCAACCAGCTGCGCTCGTAGATTGGGCGCTGACTTTTGCAGGCGATCACCCAAAGGTGGCATCAGGAGTTCCGCGAAGAAATCGCTGGCAGCGATCCGGAAAGTGCCTTCAGCGGTTCGCGGATCAAAGGTAGCTGGCGGAGCTAGCAAAGCCTCAAGACGTTCGAGTTCTTCCCGCAAACCGGATTCAATATTGGATGCATAATCGGTAGCAACCAAACGGTTTCCCTGCCGGACAAAAAGGGGGTCGTCCAAAGCATGACGAAGACGCGACAATGCACCCGAGACTGCGGATTGCGACATCGCTAACCTGTCGGCCGCATTCACAGTTGAGCCTTCGCTAAAGAGGGCGTCCAACACGCGCAAAAGGTTGAGGTCCAGTGTAGCGAAATTCACTTGGCCGATATCCTTTATTAGATATTGCGGTTTGCCTGATAGGTTGGCCTTCGGATAGGCTTCTGTCAACGGAAGCGCTTTCGTTTCAATCCAATGCTAATGGAGAGAAACGATGAAGGACCTGGCCCAAATCGACGGAGCCATCGAATGGCTCGGCGTAAAATACAAAACCATCCTCGCCTCAGAACAGACGGGTGGCACTATGTCTATTGTGGACAGCTGGTCTCCTGCTGGTAGCGGCCCTCCACGCCACGTGCATCAAAACGAAGACGAAACCTTCGTAATCGTCACCGGCACATGCAGGTTCTGGTTGGAAGGCGAGGAGTTTTCCGCAGGGGTCGGCGAAAGCGTATTCATCCCACGTGGCAAGGAACATACCTTCAAGGTGACAGACGACGAACCTTGCCGCCATCTCGTGATCCTGACGCCCGGCGGATTCGAAGGTTTCTTTTTCGACATGGCAGCCGGTCAGTGCCGTATCCCAGAGGACATGCCCGCCATTGAGGAGAGCGCCAAGCGGCACAACATGGCCTTCACCGGCCCGCCGTTGGATTGAACACATGACTAAGAAACACATCGTCTATCATATCCCCGTCTGTCCCTTCTCGCAGCGACTGGAAATCCTACTGGCTTTGCGGGGACTGCCGGATGCCGTAGAATTTCGTGTCGTAGACATCACCAAGCCACGCGATCCGGAATTGCTGGCCAAGACCCGGGGGACGACAGCCTTGCCGGTGCTGGAAACCAGCGGCGGTCGAATATTGAAAGAAAGCCTCGTGATCCTGCGCTATCTTGACGAGGCTCTGCCGGGGGCACCATTACGCCGCAGTGATCCTGCCGAACATGCCATTGAGTCGATGCTGATCGCCCGCGAAGGACCCTTCACAATGGCGGGCTATCTCTTTGTCATGAATCAGGATCAGGCGCGCCGAGATGAGCATTTGAATAAACTCCTCGCGCTCTATCGAGACCTTGATGATTTCCTACGTCATCATAATCCGACTGGCCCATTCCTGTTCGAGGACTTCGGTTTGGCAGAGGCAGTTTTTACCCCGATGTTCAAGCGGTTTTGGTTCCTTGACTACTACGAAGGGTTCAAATTACCCGTTGGCAAAGACTATGACCGGGTACGAGTGTGGCGTGATGCATGCATGGCGCATCCAGAAACATCGCAGGTGACTGAAGAAGAGATCGTCAAACTCTACTACGACTACGCGCTCGGGGCCGGAAACGGCGCCCTACCTGACGGTCGCAGCGTTTCAAGTTTCACCTTCGAACCGCCTTGGCAATCGAGACCCATGCCCCCAAGGAAAAAGTATGCAGCGACAGCCACCGACAAAGAGCTGGGCCTTGTCGCCTAACCATCGATTAAATGCCCAGTACCGGAAATTCATGCGCCGCGCGGCATCGGACAAAATGGGCTCAATGCAGACACCTAAAAAAGGGATGCTCATTAGCGGGAAGTTAATCTCCCAAAGACTAGCTTTGCAGTCTTTCTGAGATATCTGTCGCTGCCTTGACGACCGATGCCGCCAGAGTTTCGAGCTTACTGTCTGGAAATCTTGTAATTGGTCCCGAGATCGAAACGCCAGCCACAACCTTTCCCAAAGAGTCGAATACAGGTGCTGCAATACAACGCATGCCTGGGAAACGTTCTTCGTCGTCCAACGTCCAGCCCCGATGCCTGGATTTACGGAGCTCTTCCTGTAACTCCTTTATGTCAGTAATTGAATTTGGTGTCTGACTTACCAGTGTTAGCGGCGTCAAAATACTCTCTAACTCATCCTTGTCCATAAAGGCCATGATGGCTTTACCCACACCGGATGTGTGAAAAAAAGCCGCTGTCCCGTTCTTGAAAGAGGCCCTTATCGGATTGTCGGATTCCACTTGGGTAAGGTAGAGCAATTGCCCACCTTCCTCGATTGCTAGATTTGCAGTCTCTCCAGTTTCTTCTGACAGCACCCTCATAACTGGCGGTGCAACTTCCAGCAAATTTGACCCTTCTTCAAAGGTGCTGCCAATGCGATAAGCTTGCGGGCCTATACGCCATTTGCCTTGCTCAACATCATGAGTAACCATGCCACGCTGCTGAAGTGTTGTCAGAAGCCTGTGTGCCGTTGCAGGCGGTATCTGTGTAACCTTTGAAATCTCAGCAAGCGTAGTAGAGCGTGTGTCGGCTATGTAGATCAAGACACGAATACCGCGATCAAGTGCCCCAACAGGTGGTGCGCCGATGTTCTCTTCATTCGACTTCAGTCGCGGACGTCCTCGACGATTGGCAGTTTTATGTTCGTTCATTATCAGTGAAACCAATGCGCTGTTTCTTAGCTTAAGATTCTAGCTCGGCAGTAACAGTAAAAAAATGAAAAATATTAATCAATTTATTTCAGTAGTTTAATAGCAGTTTAAACTGAAAAAAGAAGGTCATTCCAAAATATTTTGAAAATTTTGGAATCTGATTTATCGTTGTCCTCATTCGCTTAACAGCGGATTGGCGCCAGCACCGAAGCAGAAAACGGAGATGGCGCAGTCAAGGGAGGAAACATGACAAAATCTTTGAACCGCAGAAATTTTCTGCGTGGCTCTGCTGTTGTGGGCGCTGGTGCGCTCGCGGCCCCGGCGGTCCATGCGCAGGAAGGAACAAACCTCAAGATGCAAGCTGCCTGGGGCGGCGGCATCTTTCTTGAAAATGCACAGTCTTACGTAAATCGCGTCAACGAAATGTCCGGCGGCAAGCTGACGATTGAGCTACTGCCTGTGAACTCGGTCGTGAAAACTAGTCAAATGCAGGACGCGGTCCATCGCGGCGTACTGGATGCAGCGCACTATGTACCGGCTTACTGGTACTCTAAATCCAAGACAGCGTCGCTGTTTGGGACTGGTCCGTGCTTTGGATGGTCAAGCCAAGAAGTCCTGGGTTGGGTAAACTACGGCGGCGGGCAGGAACTGTTCGACGAGTTGATGGGGATCCTCGGATTGAACGTCGTGTCCTTCTTTAACTCGCCAATGCCGGCACAACCGTTGGGCTGGTTCAAAGAAGAGATCACAAGCTCTGATCAAATGAACGGCTTGAAGTATCGTACCGTTGGACTTGCGGCGGATGTTTTGCTTGAGATGGGTATGTCGGTAGTGCAGCTTCCTGGCGGCGAAATCCAGCCCGCAATGAAATCTGGCCTTATCGACGCGGCCGAGTTCAACAACCCGACATCCGACCGCGACTTTGGCATGCAGGACGTGTCGAAGCATTATCACCTGGCATCCTTCCACCAAAGTCAGGAGTTCTTCGAAGTTACCTTCAACAAAGACAAGTTCAACGCTCTGGCGCCCGAGCTTCAAGCAATCCTTAAGTATGCTTCAGAGGCCGAAAACTCCAACTTCTATTGGAACAACACAAAGCGTTACGCAGATGACTTGGTAACGCTGGCCGAAGAGCAAGGAGTGAACGTGTATCGCACGCCCGACAGTGTGATGCAGGCGCAACTGGAGGCTTGGGACGTTGTGGTCGATCGGATCTCAAATGAAGATCCATTCTTTGCCAAAGTTGTCGATAGCCAGAAGGCCTACGCAAAAACAGTGATGAACTACCTCAACTTGAACCAGCCGGACTACAAACTGGCTTACAAGCACTATTTCGGTTGAGGTCTGACGATCTCTGAAGATTGGAAGCCGCGCAGCTGTGCGGCTTCCTAAACTCCGGGCAGAACAGGCGAGGAACTGACCTTGATCAAGACAATCCACGCCATCGAAGGGCTAAGCCAATGGGTCGGCAAAGCCTTCGGATGGTGCATCCTAATATTGACACTTTCCGTGTCCTACGAAGTGTTCGTCCGTTATGTGCTTAACAAGCCAACCGTCTGGGCGTTCGATATGATGGTCCAAATGTACGGCGCTTTGTTCCTAATGGCCGGGGCATATGCATTAGCTCAAGATGCTCATGTCAGGGGCGACGTTCTGTATCGATTGTTCTCTGTCCGCTGGCAGGCCCGTGTCGATTTCGTTCTTTACATCCTCTTCTTCTTCCCCGGCATGTTCGCGTTGTTTTGGTACGGATGGGAGATAGCGAAAGACAGTTGGCGCTATGAAGAGGTCAGCTGGAACAGCCCCGCCCGAATCCAAATCTACTTCTTCAAAACTCTGATCCCAGTTGCTGGTTTCTTGTTGATGTTGCAAGGACTTGCGGAAATGGCGCGATGCTGGCTGGCAATGCGAAATGGTGTCTGGCTTGAGCGGCTAGATGACGTGCGCGAGACCGAGGACATGTTGATGGAAGAGACTATCGACAAAATTCGGACTACGGGCACCGAAGAAGGAGGCCGCAACGATGACTGATCCTCAGGTCGCCATCTTGATGCTCAGCCTCTTCATTGTTTTGGTGCTGCTGGGCTTTCCAATCGCATTCACACTGCTCGCTATGGGTGTTGGATTTGGGTACTACGCCTATTACCAGTCCGCGCCAGAGAGCATCGCGGATATTTTCAACAACAACATCTTCTATCTTCTCAACCAAAACACCTACTCGGTGATGGAGAACGACACGCTTGTTGCAATCCCATTATTCTTATTTATGGGTTACGTGGTTGAGCGAGCGAACATCGTCGATCGTCTGTTCTTCTCACTGTATATGGCTGCCCGAAACCTACCCGGGTCACTGGCAATCGCCGCACTTCTGACCTGTGCTGTATTCTCAACGGCGTCCGGGATTGTTGGCGCGGTTGTTACCCTGATGGGCCTGCTGGCCTATCCAGCGATGGCAAATGCAGGGTATCAACGTAGCTTCGCTTCTGGCGTTATCTGCGCGGGCGGTACTTTGGGCATTCTGATCCCGCCTTCGATTATGTTGATCGTCTATGCCGCAATTGCTGAGCTTTCGCCATTGCGTTTGTATGCTGCGGCGGTTTTTCCGGGATTGCTGCTGGCGGGTTTGTACATCGTCTACGTGATGGTACGCGTTTGGTTGAATCCATCGCTGGCACCGAAGCCGCAAGAGGACGACATTCCTCCAAAACGCCAGATCTATATGGACCTGTTGGTATCATTTGTACCTTTAACCGTTTTGATCATGCTGGTACTTGGCTCAATTCTAGGAGGCTTGGCGACCCCGGCTGAAGCAGCTGCAATGGGCGCATTGGGCGGACTGGTGCTAGCGATGCTTTACAGGTCGCTCACATGGGACAAGGTTAAACAAAGCGTTTTCCTAACTGCCAAGGCCACCGCAATGGTGTGCTGGTTGTTCGTGGGTTCATGGACCTTTGCGTCGATCTTTTCGTATCTCGGTGGACATGACGTTATCGAGCATTGGGTCGTTGGCATGAATCTGCAACCTTGGCAGTTCTTGGTACTAGCTCAGTTGATCATCTTCCTGCTTGGCTGGCCGCTTGAATGGTCCGAGATCCTCATCATCTTCGTGCCGATCTTTCTGCCTATGCTGGAGACCTTTGGGGTCAACCCGTATTTCTTCGCGATGCTGGTTGCTCTCAACTTGCAGACCTCGTTTCTGACGCCGCCGATGGCCATGTCAGCGTACTACCTAAAAGGGGTTCTCAAGAACCAGATCCAACTGATGGAGATCTTCAAAGGTTTGATGCCCTATCTGGCCATCGTGATCCTTTGCATGGTGCTCATGTACCAGTTCCCGGGCATCGCGCTTTGGTTGCCTGACTACCTATTTGGGGTTTGGGTGCCATGACCAAGCATGATCTGTCATTGTTCTCGGCGGTCCAATCCGCCGAGGGCATTCGGGACGGACGTTTTTCTTCCGAAGCACTAGTTGAAGACTGCCTGAAGCGTATCGAGGAAACCGACAGTGTTTTGCGCGCGTGGGCTTACCTTGACGCAGGCTTAGCGCTGGATCAGGCCCGCGAGTTGGATCGCATCAGAAAGGCAGGCCGGGCAACTGGTCCGCTGCATGGTGTGCCCGTAGCGCTGAAGGACATTGTCGACACAAAAGATATGCCCACCCAGCGGGGGACACCGATCTTTGAGGGCCGACAACCTGAAACAGATGCAAGGCTAGTTGAACTACTTCGAGAATCTGGCGCTGTCATCATGGGCAAGACAAAGACAACCGAGTTTGCCTTTATGCATCCGACCGACACCACCAACCCCTTCGACCAGAATAGAACACCTGGGGGGTCTTCAAGCGGATCGGCCGCAGCCGTAGCAGCCAGACACGTACCTTTGGCTATCGGGACACAGACCGGCGGGTCGGTCATCCGTCCGGCCTCGTTCTGCGGCGTTTTTGGCTTCAAGCCGACCCGTGGAATGATCTCGCGCAGCGGGGTTTTCAGGACGTCGGTTTCTTTGGATCACGTTGGGGGGTTTGCCAACTCGCTTGAGGATGTCGCTTTGCTGGCAGATGTGGTGGCCGGATATGACCAAAGCGATCCTGCCAGCTTTGCTCGGCCACGCGCGGAAATGTTGACCGGCGCTAAGGCGGACGTTCCGGTCGAGCCGAACATTGCCTGGCTGGATTTTCCGTTCAACGACCGCCTCGATGCAGATGCCCTTGATGGTCTGAATGCAGTGATTGACAGCCTAGGCGGCCGGGTCGAGCGCTTTTCGGTATCCCCTCAACTGGCTGATCTCATCAACGTACACAAAACGATCTATGACTTCGAAATTCGACAGAATATGATGGAATTTTCAGATGCCCATTGGTCGGAAATCAGCGCCGAGATGCACTCCGCAATAAACCGCGGTGCAAATATAAGCGAGGCCCAATACGAAGATGCCTTGTCCGTCATGGCATCTGCTCAAGGCTTTTTTGCAGAGTATTTCAACGAATTCGATGCAATCTTGGCCCCGGCAGCAACAGGAGAAGCTGTTCCACTGACTGTGGGGCACACCGGCGATTCCGTTTTTTGTCTGACCTGGACACTTGCGGGTTTGCCATGCCTCTCGCTGCCTTTGCTGGTCGGGCAGAACGACCTGCCCATCGGCGTTCAGCTTATTGGGGCTATCGAAGAGGATGGCCGGCTTTTACGCACGGCATCCTGGGTTCAACGCAGCTTACGAGCTCAGGAACAAAAGGGAGAGTAAAACGTATGTCACGTCTGACAAACATTTTCATGGGCATATTAGGCACCGGCCTGATGATGGTTTTCGTTCTTGGTCTCGCGCACAGTATCTCGACAGGATTTGCCGGGTTTTGGGGTGGTCTGCCGTTCTTGTGCATCGCAGTCTTTGTCATAGCATTAGCGCTTTACAACTTATGGGAAGACGCAATCAAAAAGGACTGATCCAATGAGCGATAAACCAGTCCTTTGGCTTCCACGCCGGCTGTCCGACGCAACCGTCGATCGCGCGCGCCGGGACTATGACGTAATCCTCAACGAGGCCGACACACCCGGCACTGCGGAAGAAATCATAGCCATGAGTGCGAAAGTCGACGCAATGATGCCCTGCCATTCGGAGCATTTCTCAAGCGAAGTCGTGTCGCAGCTAGACCCGCGCTTGAAGATTGTTGCAAACCATTCCGTGGGCGTTGATCACTGCGATCTTCCGGCCTTGGCGGCAAAAGGAATTGCGGTGACAAACACACCCGATGTCCTTTCTGATGCAACGGCAGAATTGGCCATGCTGCTCATGCTCGGAGCGGCACGACACGCGGTTCGAGGCGATCGCCTGATGCGGTCGGGCACCTGGGACAGTTGGAGCCCATCTTTCATGGTTGGCAAGCAAGTCACAGGTGCGCGCCTCGGCATCATCGGGATGGGGCGCGTGGGTCGGGCATTCGCAGAAAAAGCCCGTGGGTTTGATATGGAAATCCATTATTTCAACCGTACCCGCCTGTCGTCCGATCAGGAAAACGGAGCAATTTACCATGAAAACATCGAAACTCTGCTTCCAGTCGCCGATTTCCTGTCACTTCATTGCCCTGCTACCCCGGAAACTCTTGACCTGATGAACGCCAAACGTTTGGCCGAACTGCCGGACGGAGCAATACTCGTAAATTCGGCCCGCGGCGCCCTTGTTGACGAAGACGCGCTGTTGGACGCGATCGAAACCGGAAAGCTGTCTGCGGCAGGCCTTGATTGTTTTAAGACAGAACCGGGTGGTAACCCAAAGTTCGCCGCTTACGAGAACATCTTCATGTTACCGCATATTGGAAGCGCGACGAGGAAAACCCGTGACGCCATGGGTTTTCGCGCGCTGGACAACTTAGATGCGTTCTTCGCTGGCAAAACACCCCAAGACCTTTTGTAGAATAGGACACTTCAATGGCAAAACTAGCTTTCCTCGGATTAGGCGTAATGGGTTATCCGATGGCCGGTCACCTGAAGGCCGCGGGGCACGACGTTACGGTTTACAATCGAACGACCGCCAAAGCCGATGCGTGGGTGGCGGAACATGGTGGCTCTGCGCGCGCGACACCCCGTGAAGCCGCCGAAGGTGCAGAGTTCGTCATGACTTGCGTCGGGAATGACGATGACCTCCGAAACGTTTGCATTGGGTCAGAAGGCGCATTCAATGGCATGTCGCCGAGCGCGATACTTGTTGACCATACGACTGTCTCTGCCAAGGTTACGCGCGAACTTTACACTGCCGCGAAAGAACAAAGCCTGGGCTTTTTAGACGCGCCAATCTCCGGCGGTCAGGCAGGGGCAGAAAACGGCGTACTTTCGATTATGTGCGGAGGCGATCAGCCCGTATACGACGCCGCCGAACCTATCATGCAAGTATATTCGAAAATCTGCCGGCGTATCGGAGAGAGTGGCGCCGGGCAGTTAACAAAAATGAGCAACCAAATCGCGATCGCAGGATTGGTTCAGGGATTGAGCGAAGCACTGCACTTCGCCGAGAAAGCGGGCCTTGAGGGGCGTTGCGTTGTGGAAGTTATCAGCCAGGGCGCCGCTGGTAGTTGGCAGATGGACAATAGACACGAAACCATGCTCGAAGACCATTTCGACTACGGATTTGCGGTCGACTGGATGCGCAAGGATTTGGGTATTTGTCTTGATACAGCCAACGAAACCGGCGCAAGTCTGCCTGTGACCGCGCTGGTTGATCAATTCTACAAGGATGTCCAAAAACTTGGGGGCGGTCGCTGGGACACCTCTTCGCTTCTCAAACGCCTTAGGGCGCTTGACTAAACCACTAAATTTTGAAGCGCCCTGCGGGTCGAGGTAATCGGGTTCCCAAACTTCGATGTTTGTTTCACAATTCGGCATTGTTCAGGGCGGGAATGCCTCTGGCAACGGTTCATGCAGAAGTAGCACCAACAAAGCAGCACAGGTTGATGTATCCGCGGGATGGCACTGTGCTTACAATGCTGGCCTTGACACCCTGGCGGCTACGCGCTTTTGCGGGCCTTCACATCAGCGTTTCTACTTCACAATTGCCTCCACAGCGCACTACTCAGCTCAGTGTGTCGAAAAGCTAACGAATGAGCTTGAGGCACGGGAGTGTGATGAAATCTCTCATGTGGACATCTAATACAAACCCAAGGCAGTGAAGGTATCGATGGATGTCATGACGAAGATATTCAGCAGGTGATCAGTCGAGGCAGAGCTTATGCAATGGCTTCTGCCTCTGCCGACAAGCGGACGTTGGCCTGAGGCTCAGCAATGGCCGCTTCGGGCTCGAAGCGGTCGTTCGCTGCCGACGCAAAATAGATCGACGATTGCCCTTGGACCAGACATAAGATCAAAAAGGCAAAGCGCGACAATACACACTCACGCAATACTGCTGGTCGTTATCGCGACTCTGCCAGCGCTTTGGCCTTTTCGTACTCGTCCAGCAACGGCTGCATCATTTTTGGATCATATATCACCTTTTCCAGCCACCGTCTGAGCGGAAAGGTCTCGCCTTCGGCGATCATGGCTGCGAGGCTTTCAATGATTTCCGCTTCTTGGTCGAATTGTTCGAGCGCGGCGTTACCAGCGGCCTGATAGGCCATCATGTGTGGGCCGAACGGGCCTCCGAGGTCCAGATTTTCCTGTATCGTGTCCAGGCTCTCGCGATAGTTCCCGGCATGGAATAGCGAAACGCCCAGCATATTTCTGTAGGGCCGTCGGATGCTTAGGGGATCGAGGCTTAACGACCGTTTCAGCGGCGTGATCGCCTGATCCGATTTCCCGGCGTACAAAAGAAACATTCCCAGATAGCCATGAGCCAGGCTGGAACTCGGCTCCTGCTCGACCGCACGTTCGCCGAAATCAATCGCCTGTTGCGGATTTCCCATCAAGATTTCAAGAATGCCCAACGTCAACAGTGCACGAACACTCGCCGGGTCCTTTTCCAGTGCGATATCGGCATTTTGCCTGATAAGGTCGTGCGTTTCATCCGTGTTCGGAGCCAGCCCAAACCAGGTTCGATGCGCTTCTGCGAAGGCCAGCCCCGCATGACCGTGCGGTGCGTTCGGCTCCAACCGCACCACGCGTTGCAGCAATGTGTGTGCAGCGTCGAACCTCGAAGGGTCGCTTGGTGGGTGAATGATGTCCAGTGCCTGCTGATACAGAATTCTGGCATCCCGGCGGGTCCACCGCGCATCCTCTATTCTTGAAGTCAGTTCGGGGAACAATTCGATAGAGAAAATAGAACTAATCTCGCGCGAAATCTCTGTCTGGGTATCGAACCTGTCAGAGGATTTGTAGTCGAACCGCTCGGCCCAGATTTCGCTCCGACTGCTCACCTCGACAAGACCGATGTTGAGCCGATAGCCATCCGTCATGGTCTGCAGACTGCCCCTTAAAACATGGGTCGCACCCAGCTTGCGCCCCTCGTCGATCAGATCGACGGGCCCATCGGACAGTCCGGCCGTCGACGCATACGAGATCACGCGCAAGCCCTGTACCCGCGCCAGATCTGTTGTGATATCCTCGGCGATGCCGCGGGCCGCCACGGATGCAACAGCGCTGTTTCCCAACGGATTGAAGGGCATTACGGCAACGATTGGCAAATCCCCCCAGAGGTCATTGTCCGTGGTCGCCTGATCGTTAGAAGGGCTTTCAGTTTCGAACCTTTGGAACAGCAAGAAAGCTGTCAGGCCCACCAACAGCGTCAACAAAAGCAACACGACCCAGTTCGGAGCCCGCCAGCGGGTTCTGCCGCGCCTGTTTGTCCGATCTGGCGTATCAGAAGGCAACAAAGTTATATCCCGAAATTCGAACGACGGCACATAAGACCCTTTGGGAATGGTAATCACCAAGGGATCGTTGCTTCCATCTGTCAGGTAGTAGTGTTCCAGCTCGCGCCGCAAACGGCGCGCTTCCAGGCGTACAATCGGGTCTGAAGTCGCGTCGAAATCCTCGGAACGGCCCAGAACGGAAACTCCAATCGAATACCCTTTCACCCGGTCAGCGCGCCCGGCCAGTGTTTCATCGACGATGTATTTGAGGAACGCGCGTCGGCGGTCATTCGCACCAAACTGAGAACTCTCAAACATACGGTCGAGCTGTTCTTCTATCACCGCCTGTTCTAGAGGCGGCGCTGACTTCCGCTCGGATAACTGACTTTCCATCGCAGTATCTGTCGGCTGTGTTCGTTCCATCCAAACTAATCCAACAGTACCCAAGTTATTCGGACCACGTCCAGTATTACATTCAAACAAAAGAATTTTTAAGGTTCAGAACACGTTCAGAACATGTTCGTTACCCCAATCCACAGGCCTCGGATGTTAACTTGGTGTCTCCAGGGAGTGTTTGGGCAGACAGACCGTGGAAACAGATTCTCACTGACGGCCAATGGCCTTTGACGGGAGGGGAGCAAGTGGAAAACTTTCTTGCTGCCGGATGTTCCGAATTGGTTAAGCAATCGCCCAGCGATGAATTCACAATCGTGTCTTTGTCGCGGAGCGATCCAAAGTTTCAGGCGATTTGCCGTGACTTCGGCGAGGCAGTGACCGCCTTTCACAGCTTTCAAGCTGAAGGAGAAAACGGGCGAGCCCGAGCGGCCGAATACAATCAGATTTGCGAGGATCTGAGGCTCGAGCTGATGGAATACGTAAGCTTGGCCAAGGTCAGACCTAAGGCACAAGGTCACCACTGAAGCGGCACGATGGTCGCCCGAACAGGCAGCTTGCCCGACGCCGTAACCTGAATTCCAACACGCAAGGAGACGGGAATGAATAAACGAACCTGCCAGACGCTTTTCTTCGTATTTCCAATGGTGCTCTGCCTCATTTCCACTGCTCACGCACAGGACGGTGATGGCCAGGAGTGCAAGGCATTGTTTGTGCAAAATGCGGGTTCAGTGTCGATGACCGCGGACACGATCACGATGACAGATGTCAGCCCGATCGTCACATTCTTCTGTGATAGGCCGGTTCGGTATGCGGGGGTGCAAAGCATACAGGGCTTTCTGGACATGGTGTCCGAAGGCGACGACAGCTTTGCCGTGGACCCGCCCAACGCTTTACTGACCATCGTCGCGGATGGTGAACCGCCTGTTGATGTGGTCGTGGAGTTGTCGCAGCGGCCACTGAACGATCAGGGAACGATGACCTATCCAGGCGTCAAGATTATCAAGGGCGACATTCCACAAGCCACAGGCCCGGGGGCGCTGTTCATCGACCATTTCGGCCGACCAATGTCGCCTGGATCGGTGGCAGGTGTGCATCGCCGGCACGACCGCCGCGAGGTTCGTCACTGTGCCGCCGACAACCCCGATAACCCGAAAGATCTTTGCAACTGCGGGCCCGGCCTCGTCTGCAACTGAGACAAGATAAATGATGGAGGAGAATATGTTTTATTGCATTGGTAGAAGACTTCACAATTTGGCATTTGCCTGCACAACCTTGGCAATGTCATTTGGCGTCGCCGCAGCTTATGCCGAAAACCTGCCGACCGGCCGGACCGCCACGCAGATCAGTGACGAAGAGTATCCGGCCAGCTATTTCCCTAATACGGAAATCCTTGGGACCGATGAAATGCGGATCACCGCACTGGGGACTGGAATGCCGAACCAAACCAAGGCTGCAGTATCCATTTCGTTTCTCGTTGAACTTGGCAATGGCGACGTATTCCTGTTCGACATCGGAATGGGCTCGATGGGCAATCTATTTTCCCTTCGGCCAGACTTTTCGAAAATTGACAAAGTTTTCGTCAGCCACCTGCATGTCGATCATGTCGGCGACTTCATGGGGCTGCACATCGGCAGTTGGCTGTCGGGTCGATACACTCCTTTACGGATTTATGGTCCCACCGGATCGACTCCGGAAATGGGCATCAAGGCCTTCGTTGAAAACAGTAAGGCCGCCTACGCTTGGGATCTTGAAGGTCGCACAGGCGCATTGCCGGACGATGGAGCCAAGATTGAAGTCACCGAATTCGACTACATACAGGAAAATGAAATTGTCTACCAAGAAAATGGTGTGACGATCCGGTCATGGCCTGCGATTCACAGTTTGGATGGATCGGTAAGCTATTCGCTGGAATGGAACGGGCTGAAGTACGTGTTCGGTGGCGATACATATCCAAACAAATGGTACGTGAAATACGCTAAAGGTGCCGATCTCGCCACTCATGAGGCATTCCTGCCGCCTAAAGCACTGGCGCCTTATTTCGGCTGGAGCCTCGGACAAGCCACGTATGTTTCAACGCGCGTTCATACCGAACCGGCAGCTTTTGGGAAAGTCATGGCAGAGGTCAAACCGCGCCACGCCATGGGGTACCACTCCGTATTGTCGCCGGAAAACTATCAGGCAATCTTAGAGGGGATCCGTTCAACTTATGACGGTGAGTTGACGCTGGCCCGAGACCTGACAGTCATCAACGTGACCAAAGACAAGATCGTGGTACGAGAAGCATCGGTTGACGAATACGCGCTGCCCCCTTCCGTGTCGCAGGCCTATATCGACGCGCCACGGTCCAAGGAAAAGGAACCGTCCGACAAAGTTTTGGCAGGGAAGTGGAAGGGTTACACCCCGCCGAAGATGCCGGATGACAAGTAGCCCGCACTTGGAGGGCGCGTCACCGCCTAGCGCGCCCGTAAACCCAAGTATTGCAGGTCGATACGTCTCTGTCCGACTGCGTGAGGGAAAGTGTTTCAAGGAAAGAACGTATTTATAACAGCTCTTGCCAAATCCCCGACGTCCAAACCGGCCCGATTGGGCGTGCCATTGTCGGTTGTTCTTACCGCCCTGGCATCGTGTCCCGTAGCGGCGGCAGATGACTCGGAACTGGCCAAACAATTGTCGAACCCGCTGGCGTCGCTGATCTCGGTTCCGTTCCAGTTCAATTACGACACCGGTTACGGCAGCGAAGATGGCAATCAGACAACTTTGAACATTCAACCTGTCATACCCTTTTCCCTGAACGATAGTCTGAAGCTGATCACTCGGACGATCATTCCTTACAAATGGCAGGACGATGTTTCCGGCAAGTCCGGGAGCAACCAGGGTTTCGGGGATACGACGGTAAGCCTTTGGTTCAGCCCAACCAAGTCGTCGTTTACACGGGGCGTCGGACCCATCTTCTATTTGCCGACCTCCAGTAACCGTGAACTGGGCGTGGGCGAATGGGGCGGAGGGATAACTGGTGTCTTGCTGGTTCAGGAGGGGCCCTGGACCATCGGTGGGCTGGGCAACCATATCTGGTCATTCGAAAGCGACGACATCAATTCAACCTATCTTCAGCCCTTCCTGGCGCACACCACCAAGGACGCCTGGACATACACGGTGAATTCCGAATCCACTTATGATTGGACCACGGACGAGTGGACCGCCCCGGTGAACCTCATGATTTCAAAGCTTGTCAGATTTGGGAAACAGTGCGTGTCGCTGCAGGCCGGCGCGCGCTACTACCTGGCTTCTCCAGACTCCGGCCCCGATGGTTGGGGGGCTCGGCTGTCTGCGACACTTGTGTATCCGAGGTAGCTTAAAGGAGGACGTGACGGCGTTTCTACTGCCTATGACGAGAGTGTCGACACAAATCAGATGCCTGTTGGCGGTATTGGCGGTTTCCGTCTTTGCGACCGCCACAAGGGGTGACGTGATCCCGTACAGCGGGGCGGAAGTCGCCAGGAATATTGCGGTGTTTCGGATAGAGGACGAGGGCGTCCGTCTTGAGCTGGAAATCTACCCCGAGGACTTGGCTGAATTCGAACGCGCTTTTCAGTCAAGCCTTGCGTCTGCATCGCCTACGACCCCGGCCAAATTTCATCAGCCATCTGGCGAGGGTCTGGAAAGCATTCGAATTGCGCGCGCTGACGGGAAACCGCTGCCGTATGACCTGCTGACCGTGAAACGTCGGCAAAGAGTAGACCGGGCCTCGCCTTTTGCCGGAATGACCGACCCCCTCACCGGAAGGCCGATCCCGGGCCCGCCTGAAAATCCGGACGTTCTGTATCTTGAGGTTTTCTACAGTTTCGAGGGCGCGCGACCTGAAACTCTGATCCTGAGCCCACCCTATGCCGAGGATGGAGCGCCCGTTGCCTCAATTGGGTTCATGGTTTTCGACCGCGCGGTCCCGGTTTCGCTGTTCAGTTTTCTGAAAACAGATATGCAACTGACGATTGATTGGGCCGATCCGTGGTTTTCAGCCTTCACAAACCCCAATCTCAACCGCTCGGCACAAGACGGCACTTCGTCATTCCTTTATGTGGCGCCGCGTGAACTTCGGCACGAGATCCTCATCCGGGTTCGGGACCTTGCGCCGTGGATCGGACAGGAATTGACGACGGGTAGCCAGCTGGACTCTGCTTTTCAGTCGCAGATTCTAACCGCTGCGTTAAAGGCATTCAAAACCCGAAATTCGTTGAGTATTTCGGGAAATGTAGTTCCACCTGCACTTGCTCGGGGAGCATTTCTGACCTTAGGAGAACGAGGGTTTCAAGTCGTAGACGGCCATCCAACGCTGATAGCCGATACTACGTTTGTCGGGGTGATACTGACCTATCCGATCTCGGAGATGCCAACCCGAGCCTCAATCAACTGGGACATGTTTGATGATACGATCCAGAATGTCCCTATAACGCTGACAGACATTGCCGGCCCGTTCTTCGCCTGGGCATCACCGGACGAACCGGTCGTCACATGGACCAACCATCTGAAACGATACAACAACCCCGAAGTCACGCCGGTTCAAGCTGCCGGCATCTTGGTTATTCCGTCGTGGACGGTGTTGGCTGTTGTCTTGTTCGTGGGCGCAGGTGTGTTGGCGTTCCGATCATCCAAGACCTTGATATGGATTGGCGTTGTGGCGCTATCAACAATATCTCTTATTGCGGGCATCGCTTTTTCAGGGAAACACGCAATTCCGGTCCTAAACCCGATCTCTGGCCAATCTGACGCACAGATTGTGACGAATGCACTATCCCGTCTTCTGACCAACACATATGTAGCCGCTCTCGAAGTGTCCTCCGAAGATAGGAAACTGGCGCTTGCACCGATCGTCATGGGCGCATCGCTATCTAATGTGGCTACTGAGTTGGAAACCAGCCTGACGATCCGGGTGCCCGGTGGTGGCCGGGCGCAAATCGTCGACGTCACGGATGTCGTTATTGTCGAAGGCGACATAACCCGCAGAGGACAGTTCGAAGGCGTTGTACAATGGAGCGTCGACGCACAGGCCGCACATTGGGGGCATGATCACCGTCGGCGCGTCGACTATCGCGCCCGGGTAGAATTCCAGCCTGACCGAGGAAACTGGGCTCTCTCCGCCATCACAGTGTTGGAGGCACGTTCACCAGATGTCTGATCGTATGCGAAAAATCCTGTTGGTTTGTGTAACTGCCTGTCTGATCGTTTCTGCGGTCGCAAGCCAGGCGCATTTCCTTCTGAACCTCAATGTGCGCATCTTTCATGTTGAACACACAAACGACGGCCTCCGCATCTTTATGCGCGTGCCGATGCCATATCTTGTCGCGGACAAGACTGGCGAACCAGTCGAGGGCGGTCTTCCCTCAGCCGCACCATTTACGACCAATGCTTTTGAGGATGGCCGCGTGGTTCACTTTGTCGATCCCGCCGAAATCGCCGTAGACCCGCTTGGGCTCGGCCAAATCGCTGAGATTGGTACGGTCTTAGAGTCCCGGAAAGCACATGTTCCTGGTAATGTTGAATCTGTTGCGCTTCATCGTGTGGGCCAAGAACCCGGCTTTGCAACTTTGAATGAAGCCAAACAAGCCGTATCTCAAGGCTCAACCCTGCAGGCCAATCCGCCTGCCTATGTCGGCGACGTGGTTGTGGACATTGTAATACTCTACAATTTCGGGCATGCACCTTCGGCCTACACCCTATCCAGCCTGCTAAATCCCGGTTTGCCAGACCAGGATATGACCGCGAACCTCATCCTGGATTACGGTGCCGGCGATCCATTGATTTTTCGAACACGGGGGCTGATGAAGGACCCGATCGAGGTCTCCCGATCCAGTATGGCGGGGATCGTTACCTTTGTCTGGGAGGGGGTGCGCCACATTCTGGAGGGCATCGACCATGTCCTGTTCGTTGTTTGTCTGGTCATCGGAGCGCACGGATTGCATGCGCTTCTATGGCGAGTCACCGGCTTTACAGTTGGTCACAGCGCTACCTTGTCGCTTGGCTTCTTTGGCTACGTGCCATCGGGCGCATGGTTTGTCCCATTCGTGGAAACGGGCATTGCTTTGTCCATAATCTATGCGGCTTTTCTGGCAGTGTCGAAGGGCAGCTCAGATATCGGCTCCAACAGAAAGGTTTTTGCCATTACCGTCCTGATGGGCCTTCTTCACGGTCTCGGCTTCAGTTTCGTTTTGCACGAGATTCTGCAAGTAACGTCTCCGAATATCTGGCAGAGCCTATTGGCCTTCAACGTCGGCGTTGAAGTTGGTCAACTGGCAATTGTCCTGGTGACCTGGCCGCTTCTGTCCCTTTTTGCAAGGTTCGGCCCAACTCCGGAGATGTCGCTAAGGGTGTCGATTGCGATCGGGTGCGGAACGATTGCAAGCTGGTGGACTCTTGAGCGCGGAAAAGACTTTCTGGAGATGTTACTAAGCTAAATTTAAGACACTGAAGCCAAGCAAGAACCCTGTCTGAAGTTAGTAGAACACTCATCCCCTCACGGTCAGTGTTGCTTGGAAGCGGCCAATGCGAATGCAGGCAGACGTCAAAGCTGCGATCCGCACCAAAAGTGACATGCGTTTGCCTGAGCATGGAGTTTGCTTTCGACACCAATGTCCGGTTCAGGAAAGCTGCAATGCAGCGACTTCGGAGATTGTGAACGGCAGGAATGGGCCGTCCTTGCCATGATCAACGGCAGCAATGCGCGGTTCGCACCCGTTCTTAAAGCGCGCGGCATCTGTCGAATTGGGCTCGAAGCAGTCGTTCCTTGAATTCACCTCAACGTCCGCGCTGCGGACGAAGCTGCCTCTTAGCCGGAGAGCGACATAAGCAGCAAGCGGCCCAAAGCAGTCTTTTTTGCAATTGACAGCGAAAGGCAGCTTCGAACACAAAGTGAGCTTTTGATAGTGGAGCGTTCGTCTCCAGCGACAGGAAAAAAGCCTCTCTGGTCGGGTATGCTGGCACAGTCGGTAATCTCGGATTAGACATACTAGGATTTTAGTTCACGGTTCCGTCGAGCATACTGGTTTCAGCCGCAACACGATGCTTTGCGGCGAACAAGAGTTCCTCAGAACTGGCGCAAGATGGCCAGAGGACGGCTAATCATTAGGTTAAGCCTTTAAAGAGAAATAGTTTAAAGTCATTTTTTTCCGCTTCTCCAACATTTGAAATCTTGTATCGGAATAGGTTTTGAGCTTTGATTCAGCAAGTCTGTGCGAAAATACGCCCCTCCCGGCTGATAGCTGCGCGAAAAGGTTGCCAAGTTAAATCCGGCTAGCCACATTGGGCAGGAAACGCCCTTTAGCCAGGTGGGATACTTGGGAAAGTCCGAAAAGCCAACTTACGCGGAAAACGTCGCCGGGGCGATCAGGGCTGTAGGCACGTCCAGTTTTATGCCGGAGTTGTTGAACCTCATGCGCGAGGCAGCTTCGTTCAAGGGCGCGTTTGTCAGCCTTTTGAACCCGGGAAAAGCGCCCGAACATGTCTATGACAATGTGCGTTCGGAACGTCGCTCGGTTGTTGTCGACCGATGGCTTGATCGCGCCTGGCTGCTGGACCCATTTGTTGTTCGTTTCATTGGTGAACGCCACGAACCAGTGATGGTATTAAGAGACGTTACACCGGACAGGTTTGCCAATTCCGACTACTTTCGGATCTACTACAAATCCCTGTTTCTGACGGACGAGATCGGGGTGTTCGTAGCAATAGCAAATGGCACATTGTTTCTTTCTCTCGGTCCTTCCGAGGGAAAAACTCGGTTCACGCGGCGGGATGTCGAACGGTTGACTGACTTGCATCCGATCATATCGGCGCTTTGCGAGCAGCACTTCCATCGCAACCCCTCGTCAGGCCGACTCGACGAGAGCGAGGTCGATTTCGACGGGGTCATCGACAAGGTTTGCAAAGGTTTGACACATCGGGAGATCGAGGTCGTGCAGTTCCTTTTGCGCGGGCACTCGACGCGGTCCATTGCGCTTTTGCTGGATGTTTCCCCGGCGACGATCAAAGTGCATCGCAAGAACATCTATAGAAAGTTGCACATATCTTCCCAGTCTGCCCTGTTTTCAATGTTTCTGCATTCGGCAAACGATTAGTCGTACCCCTTTGGGGGTACAAATCACACCGCCCTTTGGAGGTATTCACAGGGTAAGTCTCCCGGCTCTAAGCTGATTCTACATATCAACAAGTTCGGGTGTCCGGATCAGACCATGATCGACGTAAAGAATGTGACAAAACGTTTTGGCGAAGGTCAGGCGGCCGTGACGGCTCTGGGGGACGTGTCGCTGACCATTCCCGCAGGAAGCTTTTTCACGCTTTTGGGCCCGTCAGGTTGTGGCAAGACGACACTACTGCGGCTGATCGCCGGGTTCGAGCTTCCAAGCGAAGGCGAAATAGCGCTGGACGGTGAGTCGATTGGCCATCTGGCACCCAACAATCGGCCCGTGAACACGGTGTTTCAGAATTACGCCCTGTTTCCGCACATGAGTGTGGCCCGCAATGTCGGGTTTGGCCTTGAGATGCTGAAAAGGCCGAAAGCCGAGATCGACAGCACCATCACCGAGATGCTGGACCTGGTGCAGCTGGGCGAGTTTGCAACTCGCCGGGTTGATCAATTGTCAGGCGGGCAGCAGCAGCGCGTGGCTTTGGCGCGCGCACTGGCGCCGCGCCCAAAGGTTCTGCTGCTGGACGAACCCCTTTCTGCTCTGGACCTGAAACTTCGCAAAGGAATGCAGAGCGAGTTGAAGCGACTGCAGCATGAGACAGGCATTACGTTTGTTTTTGTCACGCATGACCAGGGGGAAGCACTGGCGATGTCGGACCGGATCGCTGTGATGTCGGCAGGCTCGGTACGTCAGGTCGGCACACCGGAAGAGATATACACAGCCCCAAAAAGCAGATTCGTCGCGGATTTTATCGGGGACACCAACATCGTAAACGCTACGTTGCTTGGCTTTGACGGAGACGCGGCAAAAATCCGGTTTGGCGAAGGCAAACCACTCACGATTCACACTGCCAGCACCTTGCTCGAACCGGGCCCCGTACATGTCGCTCTGCGCCCCGAAACGATCCGTGTGGTCGAAGAGAGTGCCGAAACAGCGCTCTTACGTGGCGAGGTCGTGGACAGCACCTATTTCGGGGCCGGGTCGCAAATGCTTGTGCGGCTGGAAGATGGTGTCAGTGTTCACGTCCAGGTTTTCACTCCGCGCCCCGTCGGATCGCGCGTCGGGCTCGAATGTGACACCTCCATGCTGCATGTGCTGGAAGACTGATGGCCGGTGTTGCACATATCCCGCAGCCGGACGCCGCGTCGAAATTGCTTGCGGCGCAGGCCGAGCGCGCGCGTCAAAGGCGCAGAACGCGGCTTTTCCTGCTGGCCCCGGCGCTCGGGATTATCGGTATCTTTGGACTGTTCCCGCTCTCTATCGCCCTGGTTTACTCGTTCCTTGAACCCGGGACCTATGGCGGCGTTGAATGGACGTTCTCTTACGACGCCTATGTGCAGTTCCTGTTCGAGCGGGATATTTTTGATGACACGCTGACCTTTAACAGCGCCTATCTTCAGATCTTCGGGCGTTCCTTTGGTCTTGCCATCACCACTATGATTGGAACCCTGCTCCTTGGGTTTCCTGTTGCTTACTTTATTGCGGCCCGTGCGCAGGAACAACGCAATTTTTGGCTGTTCGCCATCACTCTGCCGTTTTGGACAAACCTGTTGATCCGTACGTACTCAATGCTTCTGATCGTACGGGACGAGGGTTTTGTGAACCTGACGCTGATGAACATCGGCCTGATCAGCGAGCCGATAGAGATGTTGTACACTGATGGCGCGGTACTGGCCGGGCTGGTCTACAGCTACCTGCCTTTCATGATCCTTCCGATCTATGCCTCGCTGGAGAAGTTCGACTTTTCACTGCTTGAGGCAGGGCATGATCTCTATGCCACACGCACGCAGGTGTTCCGCCACATCATTATACCGATTACCCGTCCGGGCATTGTCGCTGGCTGCGTTCTAGTGCTGATCCCGGCGCTTGGGGCCTACATCACGCCGGAACTGCTCGGCGGTGGTAAGAAACTGATGATCGGCAACCTGATTGCCCTGCAGTTCGGTTCGGGCCGCAACTGGCCCTTTGGCGCCGCTGCTGCACTGATCCTGATGGCAGTCGTGTTAATCGCACTTCTTGTCAGCTTGCGGGCAGGTGCTTCGAAGGAGAGTGGACATGGCTAAACTGTCGTCGCTCTTCCGGCCGTCGACAGACGCGCGCGAACTACGCCGGCAACCCCTGTTCACCGGCGTGTCCTGGCTGGTTCTGTTGTTCCTCTACGCACCGATTGCCGTCCTGGTCGTGTTCTCGTTCAACGATAACCGTTCTGTTGTGCGCTGGACCGAGTTCAGCTTGCGCTGGTACGCGGCGGCCTTGGAAAACGATGACATCCGACGGTCGGCAATGATCTCGGTACAGGTCGCTCTCACCGCGACCGTGTTTTCCACCATCATTGCCACAATGGCTGCACTGGCGACAACGCGTGGCGATTTTTATCGCGGCCGTTCTGCGGCTATTGCGCTCATAAACCAGCCCCTGATGATCCCCGAGATCGTCACGGCGATTGCGACGCTGGCCTTCTTTTCGATCCTGCGCCAGCTCACGGGTGTTACCGGGATCGGCTGGCTGATCCTCGCCCACACAGTTTTCTGCGTGCCCTTTGCTTACATGCCGATCCGCGCACGTTTGTCAGATTTGTCCGTGACTTACGAAGCAGCCGCCGCCGATTTGTACGCGACGCCCTGGCAGACATTCCGCTATGTGACGCTGCCTCTTTTGATGCCCGGTGTTATGGCGGGGGCGATGCTGGCCTTTGTAGTCTCTCTTGACGACGTCATCATCACGCTTCTGGTGGCCGGACCGGGTGAAACCACCTTGCCCATCTATATTCTGGGCCAAATCCGTCGCGGCGTAACGCCAGAGGTCAACGCCGTTTCGACCATCCTGATCGGAGTGACCATAGCCATGGTCGCCCTGACCTTCTTTCTGCAACGCAAACGAAAATAACAAGAAGCCCGCGCTGCTGCGGGACGCCATCAATCTCAACGGAGGACAAAATGAAATACACTCTTCTCAAATCCGCAGCCATCTCGGCCCTGGCGTTCAGCGCGGCAGGAGCGCATGCCGAAGGCAAACTGAACATTTTTAACTGGGGGAACTACACCAACCCAGAGATGATCGAGAAATTCGAAGCCCAATACGATATTGAGGTCACGCTGGACAGCTATGACAGCAATGAAACCATGCTGGCCAAGGTCAAAGAGGGCAACACCGGCTATGATGTTGTTGTTCCTGGCGACTACATGATCGCGATCATGGTAGGCGAAAGCTTACTGGCCGAGATCAACGCTTCCGAAATGGACAACTTCAAGAACATGGACCCGAACTGGGTCGATGTATACTGGGATCCGGGTCGCAAGTATTCGGTCCCATATCAGTGGGGTACGACCAGCTTTACGGTCGACAGCGCGGTCTACAGCGGTGACATAGACACGCTTGGCCTGATCTTCGATACGCCCGAAGAGCTTAAGGGCCGTATCAACATGCTGAATGACATGAATGATGTGATCAACGCCGGCCTGCGCTACCTAGGCTATCCGCGCTGCAACTCCAATCCCGATCAGATGAAAGAGCTGATGGCACTGCTCGAAAATGCCAAGGGTGACTGGCGCACCATGGACTATGCGGTGATCGAAAAGCTGACGTCGAAAGATGTGGACCTGTCGCAAAGCTGGAACGGCGCGGCCATGCGCGCCCGGGCGGATCGCCCGACATTGCAGTACGCCTATCCAAAGGAGGGGTTCACCGGATGGATGGATAACGTCGCGGTTCTTGCCGACGCGCCCAACATGGAAAACGCAAAGCTCTTCGTGAACTTCATGATGGACCCGGAAAACGCTGCAATGACCTCGAACTTTGCGCGTTATGCCAACGGGATCAAAGGTTCCGAGGCATTCATGGATGCCGAGATGCTCGACGCGCCTGAAATCGTGATGCCTGCAGGGGCACCGGTACCCGACTTTGTGAAGCCTTGCGACCAAGACGTTGTGGACCTGTACAACAAGGTTTGGACCCGCCTTAAGCAATAAACTTAAAAGTCACCTGTGGTCGGCCCATCTCTGGTCGGGCCGACCCCTTCCAAAGTTTTTTTTAACCTGACTGCGGCCCCTGTTTGGGTCGCCTTGCGGGAGCATGGAAAATGCAAAACAGCAAATCCGGCACCAGGCCCAAAACAGCGCGTGAGATCGGCATCATGCAGGGTTTCCCGCCCCCGCCTGAGAAACGTCCGTCTCTCGAGAACTGGGACCTCGCCCCTTTCAACCGCTGGACCTTCCAGAACATGCGTAGTCTGTTTCCCACGGTCGATGTTCGTCCGGGCCCAAATACCCGAGAACTGATACAGGCGCCTCGTGACCTGCTGGATACGGAGTTTCAGACCTTTGATGATCGCCAACTATCGGTCGGGAACTGGCTGACTGAGAGCTACACGGATGGCTTCCTAGTGTTGAAAGGTAACCGGCTTTTAACCGAGATATATGCCAACGACTTTACTCCGGACACCGCACATTTGGGGCAATCTGTCTCCAAATCCCTGATCGGCTCTCTGGCCGGTGTGCTTCACGGTGAAGGCAAGTTGGACCTCTCGGAGCCGCTTGACAATATCGTACCGGAGCTTGCTGGGACCGGCTATGCCGGATGCACTGTGGATCAGGCGCTCGATATGCAATCCGGCGTGCGCTTTACCGAGGATTATGGCTTTCCAGATAGTGACATGACACGCGTTGATGTGGCGTCGGGCTGGCGCCCGGTTCGCAAGGGAGAAATCAAACCTACCATTCGGGATGTTATTCTAACTTTGCCCCGGGAAAGACCCCATGGGCAGGCGTTTTCTTACCGCTCGATTGAGACGGATGTCATCGCCTGGGCCTTGGAACGTGTGAGCGGCGAAGACCTTGCTTCGCTCTTGTCCAACCGGATCTGGCAAAAGATTGGCTGCGTGCATTCGGGTTTTTTTACCGTAGACGAAGCCAAGACAGCACTCGCTGACGGCGGGTTCAACGCAACTCTTCGGGACTATGCCCGCTTTGGCCGCATGATGGCTGATGGTGGCAAGGTTGGTGACCGACAAGTGGTGCCGGAAAGCTGGGTTTCAGGGATTTGTTCGGGATCGGACCCTTCAAAGCACGGTGACCCGTATGACGTGCTGTCCCCTCAAGGGGCATACCGAAGGTTCTGGTGGGTTCATGACCCGAGGCGCGGCGTGTTCATGGCGCGCGGAGTTTTTGGTCAACTGATCTTCATTGACCTGACCGCGGACGTGGTTATCGTCAAGCTTTCCAGCTGGCCCGACTATCTGATCCAGTCCTTTAGCCACGATGCCGTGCGTGCCTGCGAGGCAATCATTCGCGCACTTGAATAGTTCAAACCATCACAGACACAAGAGGCCGCATGTCGCCAAAACCTGATCTGATCATCCTCAACGGTTCTCTCCTGACCTTTGACGACGCCACGCCGAAGGCTTCGGCCCTGGCAATTCAGGGCGGCATAATTGTGGCTGTTGGAAACACCGACGACATCCGTACTCTGGCTGGGAATGGAACCAAAATCATCGACGCTGCGGGCGGCACCGTCATGCCTGGCTTTATTGATAGCCATGTCCACCTTTTCGGTGGAGCGGCCGAGTTGGGCATGTTGGACCTGCGCGAAACGACGGGCTCGGATGTTCTGACAAACGCATTGCGAGCCTTTGCGGCCGAGCACCCCGACGAACCTTTGCTTATGGGGGTCGCCGCCGACTACGAAATTCTTGGCCCCGGCGTCACAACGACACGGCAAGATCTGGATCGCATCCTGTCCGAGCGCCCGGTTGCGTTAATGTCGGCTGACCACCACACCGTCTGGGCAAACACAATTGCCTTGGAAAAGGCGGGCATTCTTCACGGCGGCCTCGTTCCCCCCGGTTCGGAAATCGTGATGGCTGGGGATGGTACCGCACAAGGTCAACTGAACGAAACCGGTGCTTTTGGCCCTGTCCTGCGCCTGTCGCGACTGGGAGGGCGCGATCTTCTGGGGTATGTTACAGGAGCGGACCCCGTGCCACCCGCAACACCAGAGGAACGCGCCTTTGATAAGGAAGTCATACTGCGTGGTCTGAAGCACTGCGCTTCCCACGGGATCACGGGGTTGCATAATATGGACGGCAACTTCTATCAACTTGAGCTGCTGAGTGAACTTGAGGCCGAGGGGCGCCTTCCGATCCGTGTTCAGGTGCCCATGCACCTCAAGAACACCGACCCTCTGGATCGTTTGGAAGAGGCCGATGAAATGCGCCGACGCTTTGCGTCGGATATGGTTTGGTCAGGGCGCGTAAAGATGTTCATGGATGGCGTGCTGGACAGCTACACAGCACTGATGCTCGCGCCTTATCCGGGCAAGCCGGAAAGCCTCGGCGATGCTGTATTCAGTGCCGAACACTTTAACGAAGCCTGCATTCGCGCTGATGCAATGGGGTTGCAACTCAGCACGCACGCAATTGGCGACGGTGCCGTTCGGCGCACGCTGGACGGTTACGAGGCAGCGCGCAGTGCCAACGGCGCACGGGATTCCAGACACCGGATCGAGCATATCGAGGTGATAGACCCCTTGGATCTGCCCCGTCTGGCAGCCCTCGACGTCGTTGCCTCTCTTCAACCATTGCATTCACCCGCAGGAGGATTGTTTTCTCCCTATTCGGCCGGAGACATTCTGACAACCGAGCAAATCCCTTTTGCGTTCGCGTGGAACAAAATACGCGAGAGTGGCGCCAAGATTTGCTTCTCGACGGATTGGCCAGTCGTTCCCGTCGACACAATGATGACGATTGCCGGAGCGGTAAACTGCAATGAGCTGCCATCGCCCTGGCAGGACAACCGTCAAAGCCTTATGGCCACGCTTTCCGCTTATTCGCATGACAATGCGTGGCTGGAGTTCAACGAGGATCAAAAGGGCCGTCTGAAGTCGGGATATCTGGCCGACATTGCCATTCTCGAACAGGACCTGTTTTCGATTGAGGAAAACCAATTAGCAAATGCGCGCATTGCTGTGACCGTTTGTGGAGGCGCCGTTTCGCATACAGCTTGAAATGCTAAGCATCGATTGTATCGGTGCTTAGAGAACTTCTTTCAGGCCGCGACGATTGTCGGCATTGCGCAGCAAAGCAGACCTTGGGCTCGAGCGCAGCGAATGACCGCTTCCCGCCCTTTTCGACGGATGTTGCGGTCATTGCCGAAGTCGCCTTTGGGCTCGAGGCAGACGCTCGCTCAATTCCACTCAATGACTGCAATGCGGACTAAGCTGCCCTTAGCTGCGCTGCGGCACGTTTGCTTTGCTTGAACGACTGCTCAGCGGATAACGCGGACACGCCGCGGAAGAAAATATTCGATCGAACGGAGCGCATCGCCGCTCAGATGACAGTTCGGACATATCGTACAACTTTGTGTATGATGCCGCCGAGCCATACGCTCAAACAATTTCGGACAAAATTTAATGTGGAGACGATAGATGCAGCATTTGCATACCAAAGCCCGCAATACTTTTGTCGCCTGTATTAGCTCGTTCTTTGTTTTCGTGCCCGCAGTCTCAGCGGATGCTAATTTCCAGACGACATGCAACCCAAAAGCGGACCAGGCTTTCAACGAAGGTCTGAATCTAATTCACAACATGATGTACATTCAAGCCGAAGAAGCGTTCAACAAAGCAGCGTCTGCGGATCCAACTTGTGCCATGGCACAGTGGGGCATCGCGATGTCGAACTTTCATCCTCTTTGGCCGGGCACTCCCAGTGAAGCCGAAACAGAGAGAGGCTCTGCTGCAGCGGAAAAACTCGCGTCAATGTCCTCCGAAAACGCCGTTGAACAAACATTGATCGACGCCGCCGTGGCTTTCTACGCCTCAAGCCAGGAAGGCTACCGCGCTCAGCTTAAATCGTGGGCGGAGAAACAGGTGGCAGCTGCGGACCAACATGCAGACGACTTGGACACCGCGGCGTTTGCGGCGCTGGCGCGCCTTGCAACGGCGCCGCGAGGGGCCGACGGAATCAAAGTAAAGTCGCAGGTGGGAGATACGCTCGACGCGCTTCATCAAAAGGCACCAGAACATCCTGGCGTCATTCACTACGCGATCCACGCATATGACAATCCGCCACTCAAGGAGCGAGGCAGGCCGTACGCCGAGATTTACGATAAAACGGCTCCAAGCGCTCCACATGCGCTGCATATGCCCGCTCATATCTTTACACGAACGGGAGAATGGGAAAAATCAATTGATCTGAACAGCCGGTCCGCTGAAGCAGCTCTTGAGCAATCAAAAGACGTGGTACAAAGCCACTATGCGCATGCGATCGACTACATGGTTTACGGCCACCTACAACTTGGGAATACAGAGGAAGCTGCAGGACTGGTCGACAAGATGCTCGCAATTCAAAATCATCAGGCCAGTTTCGGAAGCGCTTATGCGTTAGCGGCTGCACCCGTTCGGCTGCCTCTTGAGCAGGGACAATGGGACGTCGCGGCGGCACTGTCACCTGAGATGCATCCGGTCATTCCGTGGGAGAAATTTCCACAAACTGTAGCCATGCGGTGGTTCGCGATCGGTATCGGCGCGGCCCGTAGCGGTGATGTCGATACAGCGCAGAGCGCGCTTGCCGAGCTCAAGTCTTTGCACGCCGTGATGAAGGAGCGTGGGCAGGGCTATTGGGCGCAGTTGACCGAAGCACAGATCATGTCGGTGGAAGCCTGGATTGAACTGGCGGGTGGGGGCTCTGAGACCGCAGTTGCTAAGCAGGCGGCCGCGGCTGATCTCGAGGATAAGATTGGCAAAAGCCCGGTCACACCCGGCCACGTCCTTCCGGCACGAGAACTTCTCGGGGACATGCTGATGGAGCTTGGAAAACCCAATGAAGCTGCGGTCGCTTATCAGGCGACGCTGGATCTTTCTCCAAACAGAGCAAGAAGCCTCGCGGCACTTCAATAAGTGGCAACAACACACTTGGTCGGTGCTTTGTAGTTTTTGCAGCAGCATCGACCGATTTGGGCAAAAGCAGCCGCATAACGATCATGGCCCGAACGACTGCCATGCGGACAAAGACGCCGTCGACACGCTTGCGTGTAGGTCAAGTCAGTCGGACGTCGCTACCGGATTAATTCCTTTGCACAGCGAACAAGCCCATTCGGCGGTTCCATCAATCGGACGACCGGCCTTCTGTAAGTCGTGGTGCGAAACGATCCTCTGCTCGCGGCAGAAGGGGCACGTGACGAGCGCGAAAAAATCAGGAACATGAGTGACTTTCGGCGGGACTGGATTGCAAACCATAAGAGCCCTCGTTTGACGTGTTACCTTACCCGATCTGCTTCAAAAAGCTTCAGGCATTTCCTGTTTCGATATAGCCTAAAACCAACGCAAACACTCTGCCTGTTGCAGACACTGCAGCGACTCCTCAACGGTCTTGTCAGCCCGTCAGAGCGTGCAAGTGAGCATCCTACGCCCCAAGCCAGGCCGTTAGGCGCGGCCGTTCGCGCACCAGCCCGTCTTGGTCGAACTGGTGGACAACAAAGAGAGCCCACGTGTCCTCAAACGACATTTCCATCTCACCCGTGACCTTGGTCGTGCCAAGGCCAAGTTCTGCATAAGTGAACTCGATACTGCCGGCCTTGCGGGCAAGCGCGATGTCGAATGTCTCGCCAGTGAACTCGTTGATATGCGGGTACCCACGGCTGGTCAGTATTCCCGGAATCTCGGCTTTGGCTGTTCGGGCATCCAGATCCTTTTCCAGTCGTATCGGCAGGAACTGCGTCTCGCAGAATTCCGAGCACGTCGAGGCGAAAACGGCGAAGACGTTGCTCAAAGGCGCGCAGCCTTCGCCGCGCAGGATCGTCTCCAACGCTGCCCGCTGTGCAGCAGTGGCGCGTTCGTCGATGACGATCAGCGCCTTTCCGTTACCTTCGGCAATTTCGCCCGGCCATTTGTATATCGCAGACCAGCGGAGCCCTTGCAGCGGCGTTTCGTTAAAGTGGCCCTCAACGATTTCGCCAACATAGGCGGATTCGCATGTCCCATAGGTCGTCGGCAGGTTGAATTGGCAACCGCAATTTATGGCGCAATTGCAATTGTCATAGGTCTCGCTTTTGAAAAGCCATTTGTCGGTCATCGGTCTCTCCCCCCTGGTTACCGATCCGAAGGTTCCACGAGTATAGCACATCCAGGAAGTTCATACCGGCCATGACGAAGGTGCTAAGGCGGAACGGGTGTTATGGGCCCGATGCGGTCATTCGCGCAATAGCAGCGAGCGTCTAATTTACGGACATTGCTGCCGCTCACTGCGCTGCTGGGTGTTTGCTCCGATTGAACAACCGCTGTGCGGATAATCCGGACGACGAATACTTGTTTGGTCGACGCTTTTTTTAATTTCTGATTTGTCAAGTTGGAACTGATTGTGATTACCTAACCTTGGGGAAAAGGGCATTTGCGTGGTCCTCCGATCTTATCAGTATTGCAGGAGCCGTTGAACAAGGAGCTTGTCATTGGAGCGTCGCCTTACAACAGTTTTTGTTGCAGATATTGTTGGGTACTCCCGTCTGGTAGAAAACGACGAGGAAGGCACTTTGGAGCGTCTATGTCAGAGCCGAGTTTCCGTCGAAGCTAGTATTTCTGGCCACCACGGTAGGGTATTCGGAAATGCAGGGGATAGTGTTCTGGCTGAGTTTAGTAGCCCGGTTGATGCTGTTCGATGTGCTGTTGAGATTCAACGGGAATGCTCTAAGCGAGACCACGGACTCGACCGGACTGGCCAACTGGTGTTTCGGATAGGAATCAACACTGGTGATGTTGTTGTTGACGACCAGAACCTTCTCGGCGACGGCGTTAACGTTGCCGCGCGACTTGAGTCTCTCGCAGAGCCGGGTGGTGTACTTATAAGCAAAACAGTGTTTGATTTTGTTTCTGGGAAAATAGACGAAGCACTTGTTTCGGAAGGGACAAAAAAACTCAAAAATATTACCAAACCTGTGGAAGTCTACGTAGTGGATATCAACGGCAAGCTCGAAGGTGTAGAAAAACGCACCTTTTTAGCCGACCCTGGAACGTATCGCTCGGCTATTGCCGTACTTCCCTTCGACAATATGAGCGCAGACCCCGAACAAGAGTACTTTTCGGATGGGCTAGCAGAAGACATTATCACGGCATTGACGCAGTGGCGATCATTTCAGGTGATCGCAAGAAACTCGAGTTTCTCCTTCAAGGGCAAGAACATGGACATCAGGCAAGTCGCGTCAGAGCTTGGTGCTCGCTATATTCTGGAGGGAAGCGTAAGAAAAAGTGGTAACCGGGTGCGCATCTCTGCTCAACTGGTGGACGGCACTGATGGCCATCAAATCTGGGCGAACAAATACGATGGGGACTTAAGCGACATTTTTGAAGTACAGGATGATCTAGTTCAACGCATTTCAGCTCTTATAGCACCGGAGCTGACGAAAGCAGAATTAGAGCGCTCTGTAAGTCGCCAGACCGAAAATCTGACAGCTTGGGATTACTACCTCCGCGGGATTTCCGCAGTACGGCAACGCACCGCGGAAGGGAATTCCACTGCAAGGGATCATTTCTCCCGCGCTATCGAGCTTCAACCAGACTACTCAGATGCCTACAGCGGCTTAGCCAGGTCTTACAGTCAGGATGTTCTAATCGGTGCCACGGAAGACCGGTTTGCAACTGCAACAAAAGCATTGGTCTCAGCTCAGAAAGCAGTTGCGTATGATGAGGCTTCAGCGACTGCTCACCATGAACTGAGTACTGCCTATCAATGGTTAAACCGTTCCGACGATGCTCTAGCGGAAGCTCGCATATCGGTCGAACTGAATCCTAATGACGCGTATGGTCTTCACGCACTAGGAAACAAATCGGATTTGTCTGGCGACCCCGACGGGATTAGCTATATGGAGCGGGCTCAGAAACTTAACCCTTCTGATGCACAGTTGCCGTCTCACCTGTCTTTCCTAGCGCGTGCTTACGTGAACCAGGGAGACTACTCTGGTGCTATAGACAGAGCCAAGCAAGCGCTGCGCCGCAACCCTGATTTTGCTCCTGCCTTATTTATTCTCGCAATTGCATATGGTCTGGCAGGGGAAAACGAGGAAGCTAGCAGGGCTTTGAAAAAGTGCGAAGAGGCCAGCCCGGGATTTATTCGTTCGCGGGAGCATTGGGCGCCGTATGTGTCTCCCGATAGTAACAAGTTGCTGCACCAGGGGCTAAAAAATGCAAGCTTGGAATGGTGATGCGCAGCGTCGCGGACACTAACTTGGCCTGATAGGAGAGGAACCGGATGAACGTCCTATTCGGGCTCGATACGTTTTCCGGTTCCGTCAGACGAATTTGAACCAGTCTCATCTAGGCCAGTTAAGTTGTACTTTATGAAACGCCAAGTTCTCGGCACTCCGAAAGAGCGGCGGAACGTATCAGTTTGAAGGTGTCTCTGCTAGTAAGAAATCCCTCCTGATTGAAGTGGCTGTAGACAGAATAGTGAACTGCGGCGAATTTCTGCAAACTTCTCATACGCCTGAACCGCTGCATCACCCTTTCGTAATCAACGGCGCGTCACAAATAGTAGCGCTTGCCGATGGTCTTCACAAACACTGCGCCGATATGCCATTTCGCTTTTGATAGTACCCGCAATTGCAAGACTGTCTTCCCCGTATTCGGGAACGACGTCACATCTTGGTAACTCGATAGTCCGGTCGCAGATTGCATGATCAACAAGAATGACTGAGAAGTTATACGGTCTTCCACTTTGGCATGATATTGTGGCGGGTATGAACACCCATGCGGAAAATCTACTTTTAGAAGCGGAACTCGGCGCTGAGCGGTCAATTGGATATGTCAGATGTGCGGTCGGCTTATCAATTTCGTTCTTCTTTTTCATTGTCGTCGTTCCAACGCTCGAACAAGACAATCCAGCATTGAACTTGGCACCATATTTTGTATTTGTTTCAGCCGGTTACTTTGCCGTCGGCTGTGTTACATTATACGTCGTTCGTTCAAACTCGTTCCATACCTGGATGATGTGGTTGTTTACCACTATGGATATTGTGTTTTGGTGGAGCCTGCTGGTGGCAACGGTGAAGATTATAGATCTACCCTGGAGCCAGATTATCATCGTGCCACCGGTACTTTTGGCATTTACCATATTGGCGCTCGTTGCGCTAAGAAACAATCCCACGCTTCAAGTCTTTGCTCTCATATTTGTCGTCTTGGCGCTCATAAGCCTGTACTTCCTGGCCTCGGATCCCATGACTCCCCAGACAGACAACTGGTTGGGCACAGTGGGATTTTTCGACGCACCGCTAAACATTGTGCGGTTGCTCATGGTAGCTCTTACTGGTGGAATTCTGTTCTTCCTAGCGGTCCGCACAAGAGCTCTTCTGAACAGGGCGGTTGAAGAAACGACCCGACGGAATAAGCTGGCGCAGTTCCTGCCAGCTCAATTGGCCGAACAGTTGTCGACCGCAGAACAAGCTGAATTGCTTAAAGGGAAATTGCAATCCGCGGCGGTACTATTTGTCGATGTGCGGGGCTTCACAGCAATGTCCGAAGGCCTGGCGCCCGGATCGCTAGGAGAGTTTTTGTCCACGTACAGAAAAATCGTGACAGCTCAAGTACATGGGCACAACGGGATTATCGACAAGTTCATTGGTGACTCTGTAATGGCTGTCTTTGGAGCCCCGGACGCGTCCGCTGACGATGCCCAAAATGCGCTAAAATGCAGTATCGCCATACTCGAATCCATTGATCGTTGGAATGCGGAACGAGGCAGAATGAACTTAAAGAAAGTAAAAGTGGGGATTGGCATACATGCGGGCGAAGTTTTCTCTGGAGCAGTTGGAGACGAATGTAGGCTGGAGTTTACGGTTCTTGGCGACACAGTGAACGTGGCGGCGCGGCTTGAACAGGCAACAAAGGAATTTGGCTGCCGGCTCGTTGTATCAGAAATAGTCCTCAAGGAAACGGGTTTCGACGTAAACCGCGAAGAGGACTGGAAGCCCCTCGGCAATTACGAAATGCGAGGGCGAGCAGAGAAACTGGCAATCTTCGGGTGTCCTTAAGTGTTCTCCTAACCTACTTTCAGGTAGGCAGTACGAATGGCCGTAATCTTCGCAGCCAAACCTCGAAATAGCAGAGGTCCTGGTGTCCGCTTTGGGCTCTATGCAGTCGTTCGCCATACTCGGCATGAACGACTGCTATGCGGACAAACTGGTCGTTCGCCGCTGCGCGGCAATGCACGAATTTGTAGCTCCAGACATGGATGGGCCAGCTCCAAGAGTGAATAGACTGTCGTTAAACTGTCACAAAAGCGTGACGTTCTTAGACTAGGGAATGTGTTGGTAGGTTGAGCTCCTCTAACTACCGCCCCGCGTCCGTCTATTGTCTGTTTATCGTCCATCCCCGGGCGGCGCGGGGCTTAGTTTTGGTAGTGACAGTCCGCCGCACGTCTGTGCTGGCCATCAATCAAGCGGGCTTTATTGCGAACGTCTTGTGAATGAGCGTCTCGTTGTTGTTGCTGCGCCCTCACTAGTGGCCGAAGGTCCGATTGACCCTGAAGCGATAATTCAACTGCCCCTATTGCATGATCAGTTTCATCCACACTGGGACACCTGGGCGGCAAAAGCAGGGATAAGGCAACCGGATGTTCAACTTACAAGTTCGGCTTTACCCAACTCTGCAGTTTTGATTGCGGCTGCCATTGATGGGCAAGGTGCCATTCTGGTACGTGAAATTCTTGTGGCTGATGATATCTCGGCGGGACGTTTGGTCCATCTAAGCGATTTAAGCGTTGAGGACGAGAACGCCCTACACTTCGTCTGCAGAGATGGTGACCAGTTGTCGCCACCAATCAGCGCTCTACGCGCATGGCTTATTGAAACAGCCCCGAAGCCGTGATCATCCCCTTTTTGCTATGCGAAACTCACCGGGCGTTTCAGCTTTCAAGGGCAACCTGACCTCGACCTCCAGCCGCTAGCATGTCGAACCGCCTAGTCCCTCGGCCGCTCACAAAGCGTTGATTGGCGAAAGCTAAGGTTCGTCATCCTGTCGAAGAAAGGATGGAGGAGCATAGTGCTCTGGGTGGGTTCTTCATTCATGGTTTGGGGTAGCATACAAATGCCTGAAAACATTCATCAGATGACAGCTTTATTGGCCCAATTTCACCAAATGAATATGAATTTCTAGATACCTCAATCTATGGTGATCACAGATTTGCAACCTGTGGGGTTTTCATGAAACTGAGAAGCACGCTGATATCGTCCTTTTTTCTGACAACGGCTGTTGCCACGTCGGCATTCGCACAGACTTACGATGTGGTCATACTGGGTGGGCGCGTCATGGACCCCGAAACAGGCTTTGATCAGGTCGCCAATGTTGGGATCAACAATGGCTGGATCACGAGTATCACCACCGACGAGCTGACGGGCGATGAGATCATCGATGCAACCGGCCACGTTGTTGCACCGGGTTTCATTGATCTCGAGCAGCACGGGCTTGGCCCCTGGGGTATCAAGGTCAACTTGCGCGATGGCGTCACAACCCAGATGGACTTTGAAATTGGCGCAGCCAATATCGACGAATGGTATGCCGCCCGCGAAGGCAACACACAGGCCAATTTCGGCACCGTTGTGGGACAGGAATTTGCCCGGATGCGGGTGCATGACGGGCTAGCGCTGGAGGGGCCGGATATCTCGATGCCCTATTTCTTTGACTACAGGGCGCAGGCCGCCGAGGACGAGGTCGATGGGTGGTCGGTCACGCCCAGCACCAAGGACCAGATGAACGAAATCACAGCCCAGCTTGATGAAGGGCTGCGTCTGGGTGCGCTTGGTGTCGGGTCAACCATAGGCTATGCGCGAAACGGGATCACGACGTATGAGATGTTTGAGGCTCAGAAAGCTGCCGCTCGATATGGCCGCCTGACCTCGGTGCATCATCGCTTTCATCCCAGTGCCTCAACCCCAACCGAAACCCAGACCGGCGTGAACGAGATTCTGGTCAACGCAATGGTTCTGAAGGCACCGCTGCATATCCATCACGACAACGACTATGGCTGGTGGGAAAATCAGGAAAAATTACAGATGGCGCGGGAACAGGGTCACAATGTCTGGTCCAGCTATTACCCGTGGACAGCCGGATCAGGGAATTACGGCGCATCCATTCTGGGCCCTGACAATTGGGAAGCGGGTATGGGGTACAAATATGAAGAAACCATCTTTGACCCTCAACTCGACCGATTTGTTACGAAGGAAGAGTTCCTGGAGTTTGCCAAGAATGAACCGGGACGGACAGCCATTGCTTTCAGCCCGCCGCGTGAGGAATGGCTGAACGACTGGATTCAGATTGCAGGATATAGCGTATCGGGCGACGGAATGCCCGGCTTGGACGCAGAGGGTAATCGGCTAAGTTGGGACTCCGCCTACGAGGACTACGCTGGCCACCCACGAGCCGCAGGTAGTCATGCCCTTGTTCTGCGGCTTGCGAGAGAGGCTGAAATACCTCTGATGTTGTCGCTTTCGCAGCTCAGCTATTCTCATGCCAAACGCCTTGGCGATACGGGTCTCAAGGCTATGCAGGTCCGTGGTCGGATGCAGGAAGGTATGGTTGCAGACATCGTCATCTTTGACCCGGAAAACGTTACCGAACAGGCGACTTATTCAAAAGGCAAGAACGGTCTGCCTTCGACCGGAATTCCGTATGTTCTGGTGAACGGGACCATCGTGGTCAAGGACAGCAAAGTGCTTAAGGACGTCAATCCGGGGCAGGCAATCCGATTTCCGGTCGAAGAAGAAGGTCGCTTTGTTCCGGCAGGCCGTGAACAGATCATGGGCATTCTGACCCCGGACACCGGAACGACGCGCCCGACGCTGATTGATGATATCACCGACGATCAGGCCTCGCTTGATCAACCGTTGCAAAAACAACCGGTTCAGCGTCGCTTGGCGAAAGCTGCCGTTCCCGCTCCGCCGGTCACCGATTGGTTTGCTCAGGCCAATGGCCCAGACGATTCCGAACTGTTTCTGTGCATCGTTCACGGAGTGCTTGAAGATCGGGAAACGGCCCAACGCGACTGGGCGCAAGCTGTCTCAATGCGCATGCAAAAAACGAGTGGGCGGACAATTCCTGCGGCAACGGCGCCGAACTAAGCCGTGCTTTCATATTCCGCCAAGTTCGTCGCACGTGCGGCGCGATTACTGTTGGTCGGCGAGCTGATTTCCAGGATCTTGTAAGAACAGGCCATCGCTGCGAACAGACCGATCGGCCTGATCATGAACCACGAATGAATGGCGCTGTGGCTTGAGAATGCCAGGTACCAAACAAGTATGCTCAGCGCAGCCGCAAGCAGTCCAAACGCACGATACTGGCGATAGATAGTTCCGCTTTGCAGGTCACGCCAAAAGCAATGGAAAAAGAGCCCAATCGCCAAAACCAAGTAAGCCAGGCCCAGCACGGTCGAGCCGTAGGCGATATGATGGGTTCGGTAGGCCAGTCGTGCGAAAACTTCAAATAATGAAAACTCTCCCAGCGAAGTTCTTTCTTCCAGTTGGTCGAAGATATTGCTCCAGACCTCAGGTCCGAACACAAGGGCAGTGACCCCGTATTTCGCAAGCATGAGGCCCAGACAGATCGTGCAGAAAACAAACGTCCCCAGAACGCTTCTGAGCACGGCCTCAGGGACATCTTCATCAGAGGTCAGGCAGAAGAAAGGGAGCAGTATGACAAAAGCCACGCCCAATGGAATTTGGCCTGTCAGAAACTCAAAATAGATAATGAATGCCGCTGCGATCCCGATGATAGCCAAATACGTGTCGCGTCGGCAGGCAATCGCCCCGAACGAGACTATTGCAAGAAATAGAAAGTGAACGAACAGGTCCGCCGGTCCGATTGACAGCGACATTCCGAAGTATTGAACGCCGGACAAGGTGAGCAACAATACTGACATCAGGCACAGCCCAAGATTTATCGATCGAGCCGGTGTCGGTATGTCTGGTCGGCTTGCGCGGATTAGTGTGATCACGGCCACCAAAAGCAGTGTCAGAGAGTTGGCCGTCAGCAATAGATTGCGAAAACCCTGAACGCCGACCAGAGGCACGACAAGCTCGGCCAAGGCGCGCCCACCGTGCATGTACCTATGGTAAGGTACAAAGCGGTATGACTCTTCGTTCCCGTTTACGACCTGGTCCATTAAACGACCGCAAACCACCTCTATCAGAGGATTGTCCTCGACTGTCTCGCGGCCTTCGATAAGTGGGCGCCCAAATGGTGATACTGCCCTCTCCAACGCGGTTCCATGAGCGTTCAGCGCCATCGACAAGATGAGGCAATCATTGTCTTGAAACACGCCTCTTTCCCGGTTGTTGAGCAACCGGTGCACCGCAGTCAAATTCCCTTCTTCAATCGCTTCCGCGACCTTTATTCTGAGCTTCGCGTCGTCGGTTACGGCACTTGCCAAGTTCAATGCTAAGAAAAAAGCCCCTGAAACGATTATCACGACTATGGCGATCAGAATTGCCGAACCGAACGCGCGCCTGATTTCGCGCCAATCGACTCTCTTGCCGGCGATAGTTACTCCAAACATTCGTTACTCCTTCGGCACCTTGACGCTTGGAAAAGGGTCCTGCGCGGCCGACCACATGAGACAATTGCTTAATTTCAACCAATCAAATCAGCTTATATAATGACACGTGAATTCCCAGAAAAAAGTTCACGGGCTGATTGATACGCCGGTACGTTTTGTTGTTTTGGCCTGTCTTCTATGGGGTAAAGAGTAAGAAGGTGTCACTTGGGGAACCTAGCTCCGCTAGGACACGGCCGGTGAAGGTGCCTTCTGCGTGTGCTGGTCGCGCAGCAGGTTCTTTTGTACCTTTCCCATAGTATTGCGCGGCAGTTCCGAGGCGATTTCATAGCGGCGCGGATGTTTGAAACGCGACAGCTTACCTTTGACGATCCCCGCTATCTGTTCCACGTCAAGTTTCGCGCCGGGCTCGGGAACCAGAGTGGCAATGATCGCTTCGCCGAAGTCGCTATCGGGAATTCCGAAAACGGCTGATTCCAAAACGCCATCGATGTCGTTCAGGACGTCTTCAATTTCCTTGGGGTAGACATTGTACCCACCGGTGATGATCAGATCCTTCGACCGACCCACAATCGACAGGTAGCCATCCGCGCTGTATTGGCCCAAATCCCCGGTGATGAAAAAGCCGTTCTCACGCAGTTCTTCCGCCGTTTTCTCGGGCATCTGCCAATAGCCTTTGAATACATTGGGTCCACGTATTTCGATCATTCCTACATCGCCTCGTGGCAATGGCTTACCGGTTTCGGGGTTGGTCACAATCACCTCGGTGCCGGGCAGAGCCATGCCAACGGTTCCCGCGCGTCGTTCGCCATTATAGGGGTTCGAGGTGTTCATGTTCGTTTCGGTCATGCCATAGCGCTCTAGGATGCGGTGACCTGTGCGCGTTTCAAACGCCTGATGGGTTTCTGCCAGCAATGGGGCTGAACCGGAAATGAACAGGCGCATATTTCTTGTGACCTCTTTGGTGAAACCGTCATCCGCCAGCAATCTGGTGTAGAAAGTTGGGACGCCCATCAAAAGGGTCGATTTGGGCATTTCCTCCACGATCGCGCTTGCGTCGAACTTTTCCATTAGCCGAACTTTGGCACCGGCGAGCAGCGACGTATTCATCGCTACGAAAAGTCCGTGCGTGTGAAAGATCGGCAGCGCGTGAATCAAGCGGTCGTCGCTTGTGATGCCCCACAATTCCACGAGAGTTTGGGCATTAGACAAAAGGTTCTGATGGCTCAGCATTGCGCCCTTAGAGCGGCCCGTGGTTCCCGATGTATAAAGCAAGGCTGCAAGGTCGTCCGGGGCGCGTTCCACGGTTTCAAACTCGTGGGGTTGTGCGTCAGCCTCGCGGCTCAGACTCGAAGTGTCGCCGCCGAGGGTCAACAGTTTTGCGCCATAACGGGCCGCCAGTTTTCCGACCTCAGTTTCGTTGGTGCTGTCGCAGACGATCATGGCAGGTTGGGCATCGGCGATGAAATAGTCCAACTCTGCCAACGTGTAGGCGGTATTGAGCGGCAGGTAGACTGCGCCCGCCTGAACCGCAGCAGCGTATAGCGCCAGTGTATCAGCCAGCTTTGGGGCCTGCACAACGACGCGGTCTCCTGGGGAAACTCCGCTGTTTCGCAAAACATGCGCGATCTGTGCGGCGCGTTTCAGAAACGCATCATATGACACTACCTGTCCGTCATCGAGTTGCAGGAACGGAGCCTTGTTTCCCGCGTGGTGGGCAAACAAGCTGTCGTAGAGAGTGTTGGTCACGCTGTATTTTCCTCTGGTCTGGCCGCAAGTGTTGCGGTTGAAGCCGCGCGCACGGAACGCGAGGCCTCGATTGTGGCATGTGCCGCAAATTCTTCGTGGTGGCGCTCTGTCTTTTTCAGATCGTAGAGGTAGTTGACCATTGCGCCGCCGGATTGGGATCGTCCGTTCTGCGACAGGTCGGCCTCGGCATGCAGTTCGTGAAGCTCGGCACCGTTGCCGAGATGAAAACGGGCCACGGGATCCAGCGGCATTCCATCTTCGCGCTTGGCGAATAACAGGTATCGGGCGGCCATCGCCCGCACGTCCTGCGCAGAGGCTGTTCCCGCAAGTACGGCTTTGGCGGCGTGGCCATGCTCGGGGTGCCCTGTTTCGCCAGCCAACCACCGGTTCATACCCGGTATCGGGGACAAGGTCACAAATGTATCGAGGCCCGGAAGCTCTCGCGAGAGTTCCGTCACTACCTGTTTGATCAACAGGTTTCCAAAGCTGATGCCCGTTAGACCCTTCTGGCAGTTAGAAATGGAGTAGAACGCCGCGACTTTTGCCTGTTCGGGTTCGATCGGTTCTCGGACTTGGGACAAAAGCACATCAATCGCGTTCGGAATTTCAGCCGTCAAAGCAACTTCGACAAAAATCAGCGGCTCATCCGGCATTGAGGGATGAAAAAACGCAAAACAGCGACGGTCGGGCGGGTAAAGCCTGCGCCGCAAGTCGTCCAGATCGTTAATCTGATGAACCGCCTCATACGCAACGATTTTGTCCAGAACGCGGGCTGGTGTATCCCAACTGATTTGTTTGAGGACAAGAAAACCCCGGTTGAACCAGCTTCGCAGCAAATGCACGAAATCTATATCTGTGCGCTTGAGTTCGGGGTTGGATTTGAGAAAGCGCAGCAGGTCAACGCGCATTGCCACAAGCTCTTGCGTTGCGCCCGAGGGTTGATTCAGCCGGCGCAGCAATTCTTGCCGTCGGGGTTCGGCGGCCTCGCTAAGCCTTTTATACAGATCGACGCTTCTATCTTTGGCATAGAGGCGCGCCGTTTCAGAAAGCTGATCCGCGTCCAACTCAAGCTGGTCGTTCAAATAGGCGAAGAAGTCCAGTTTTTCGGGGCCGTCCAAGGTTTGGTATCGATCCAGGATCGTGGAGGCGAGCACAAAGCCCGATACTTCACCTTCTGCAGACAAGAGTGCTTCACACAGCTCTGATATGGATCGCTTGTCGTCTTTGCCTCGCTTTTTGCCGGGGCGGTCGAACAACTGATCGAGCAGGTCGCCCAAAAACCAGTTCCGCTGCATTTCAGGGCTCCATCTGACTGCTCAGATACTCACCAGTTCGACGGTAGTGATCGATCAAATGCCGTGTTGCGCTTTCTGCGTCGCGATCCAGTGCCGCGTCCAGAATTTCCTGATGCTCTGCGTTGATATCGCGCTTTTTATAACTCGACCCACCAGCCGCCAGGTAACGATAGCGGATGTTCAGGTCGTAGAGCTGCGAACAATACCGCAACAGTAAAGGAAGCCTCGCATTGTCCAACAAAGCCATATGAAACGCCTTGTGTGCGTCTTCAAAGTCGTGTGCCCCTTTTTGGCCCGCCTTTTTCATATGGTGGTGACGCAAAACAAGCCTGTCTTCCCAGGCTGAGTCTGCATTGGCGATGGACGCGCGCAACGCGGTTTCTTCAAGATTGCATCGCAGCAGAAGAATTTCCTCGAAGTTGCACTTGCTCACCGGTGCCGCCCTAAAGCCGCGCTGGTCAATTCGTTCCACCAGCATGTCCGAGGTCAAAAGGCTTAGTGCTTCGCGAACCGGGCTTGCGCCAGTGTCCAGCAGCCCGCGGAGCTGCTCGATCTTGAGCTTTTGACCGGGTGGCAGCTCGCCAGTCAGGATCATTTCGCGCAGCCTTCGATACGCACCATGAGTGGCGGAAGTCTCTTTGCCCTCGGTATCAAGCATGGCGTCCATATCTGGCTTTCCCTTCTTCGTGGCGCAATCTTCTTGGGCTCTTAGCTGAGAGCGCTCGTTCCAGTCGATAGTCCGACCGAGATGTTCAATGAGCCTTCGTTTATCATCCATCGCCGAAGTACAAAGCTGCGCGCCCCGCTTTTGTGCATCGGGTCGTCTTCTGCCAGCTTTCGGGCGGCTTCGAGACTGTCGGCCCTATAGATAATGAGGCCCATCCCCTGCATATGTTCACCGGTTTCATCCGACATCGGCCCTGCAAAGGCCAACTGCCCGGAACGTTCGAGTTGTGCCTGATATGCCAAGTGATCCGGAAGGGATGCCTTTACGTCCTCTGGCGCTTTGGCAGGCGTGCTGTGCGCAACGTAAAGCTCTAAAGCAAGTGCGCCCCGGCCTTTCGCTTCTGATTTGTAGTCTGCCCAAGCAACCATTGCCGCCCTCCTAAAAATATCGATATTATTTGACATATGGCAAAATAGTCGGCAAAAATCAAGCGAACTGACATGGATGGTGAAAATGAAATACCTGGTGGGAGAGACTTCGGAAGGCACTGCGGTTTTTGCCGTGAGCGGTGAAAACGCTGTGAATTTAACGGCTTTGGACCCCGCCATCGGCTTCGACTTGATGGGTTTGATAGCCAACCCGGAACTGGCCGACTCACTGGCCGACAAAATCGCCGCTGCAGACAGTGTGGCTGTGTCTTCTATTGTGCCAGCCTTGCCCGTGGCGGCGCCCGGCACGATTATTTGCATGGGGTTGAACTATACCGACCACATCAAGGAAGGCGGCTATGACATACCGGAATATCCGACACTTTTCATGCGTGGGAAAAACTCGATCATGGCGGCGGGGCAGCCTATGGTGCGGCCAGCCTGTTCCGAAAAACTCGACTACGAAGCCGAGCTTATGCTGATCGTTGGAAAACGTGGTCGTCATATCTCGGAAGCGGACGCGCTGGATTATGTCTTTGGCTACACCGTGTTCAACGACGGTTCGCTGCGGGACTATCAGCGTAAAACCGTTCAATGGACACCCGGCAAAAACTTCGATGACACGGGCGCGATCGGTCCTTTCACCGTAACGCCCGACGACCTGCCCGAAGGAGCGTCCGGCCTGAAAATCGAAAGCCGCGTGGGGGACGAAATCCTGCAAAGCTCGAACACCGCCAACATGATCTGGGGGGTTCCACAGGTCATCGCGACGATCTCGGAATATACCACTCTCGAGCCTGGTGATCTGATTGCGTTGGGGACACCGCCGGGCGTTGGCCACGCCAAAAAGCCCAATCCACGTTGGTTAAAGCCGGGTGAAACCGTCGAGGTCGAGATTGAAGGCATCGGCATATGCGCCAGCCCGGTCATCGACGAAAAGGATGCCAAGTCAAAGGTGGCCGCAGCATGAGCGCACCAACCGGGGCAGAACTGGAGGCACTTCGCGCCAAGGCGCAGCAAGATCATCGCGATCTGCGCGAACGTATTCCCCGTTTGTCGGATGACGCGATCGCCCTGATCCTGCGCGAGTCCAGGTCGCACTACGCATGGACCGACAGGCCAGTTTCTGACGAATTGCTTGAAGAGATATACGACATCACGATCAATGGCGCGACCAGCATGAACACGCTGCCCGCCCGCTTTGTTTTCGTGAAAAGTGCCGAGGGGAAAGAGCGGCTGGCCAAGTCGTTGAAGCCAAAGAACGTGCCGAAAATGATGGACGCTCCGGTTACTGCTATCATTGCGTATGACATGGAGTTCTGGAAAGAGCTGCCCTTTCTTTTCCCGCACGAAGATCGTCGGCCCCTGTTCGTGGACAACCCCGAATACGTGGCCGACACTGCGTTTCGCAATGGGACTCTGCAGGGTGCCTACTTCATGATCGCAGCGCGGGCCGTCGGGTTGGACGTTGGTGCCATGTCGGGCTTTTCAAACAAGATCGTCGACGAGGAATTCTTCGCGGGCACGACGCTCAGGTCGAACTTTCTTTGCAATCTGGGCTACGCGGACGAAACAGGTTTGTTCCACAAACTTCCGCGATTTCCGTTTGAAAAGGTTTGTTCTTATGCATGAGGAGGCGCTGCCGTGGGCATGAAAGTGAAACCCGTCGTGACTTACCGCACGACAGCTCGGTGCCCGACGCATGCGCGCACTGAGATTCCAATACGCGATCTGGATGTGGTTATCGACGAACCTGTCGAGCGGGGCGGGACAAATCTTGGTCCGTCTCCGACTGAAACCGCGATGGCAGCGCTGATCGCCTGTACCAACGTCATCGGGCATAAGAATGCGCACCGTTTGGGAGTTGATCTTGGCACAGTGACAATCGACGCGAAATGCAGGTTGGACCGGCGCGGTGTCCTGATGGAAGAGGAGATCGATGTTCCGTTTCCGGAAATTGAACTCACCGTGAATTGTGAAACCCCCGCCAGTCAGGAGGAGCTGATACGCGTGGGTGAGGAAACAGCCAAATATTGCGCCATCGCAAAACTGTTTGAAGCGGCAGGCACCGACCTGACCGTCAACTGGGTCAAAGCAAACAAATAAAAAGACCCGACTTTCTGGGAGGAGAGAAATGAAAAACTGGACCAAACGCAGTCTAATGGGCGCCGCTTTAGCTGGCGTTATGGCGCTGCCCGTTGCCGCAGAAGAAACCATTTCCGCGGTTGTGATAGATGGCTACCCCGACCGCGCCCTGTGGGTGAAGGAATTCACCAACTTCTTCATTCCAGAAGTGGACAAACGGCTGGCCGAGTCCGGCAACTATAAGATGAACTGGCAAGAGAACTATGGCGGTTCGATCGTAAAGCCCAAGGGCGTTTTGGAGGGGATACAGCTTGGTCTTGGCGATATTGGCATCGTCACAACGATCTTCCATTCCTCCAAGCTGCCGAGCCAGGGTATTTCCGGCTCGACGCCTTTTGTGGCATCGGATTCCCGCGCGGTTGCCAAGGCCGTGGATGAAATAGCGCGCGAATTCCCGGCGATGCAAAACGAGTTTGCCGCGCAAAATCAGGTCTATCTGGCAACGGGTGTCGTACTCGACACCTATCAGGTCTTCTGCACGGAACCGGTTTCAACTGTCTCTGATCTGGAAGGCCGCAAAGTGGCTGGGGCCGGGTTAAACCTGCGTTATCTTGAAGGTATCAAAGACGCGGCCGGAGTTCGCGGTGGCCTGACCGATTTCTACAACATGCTGCAAACTGGCTTGGTGGATTGTGCGATGCTCTGGCCCGAAGCCGCCAAGACCTTCAAAATCGCCGAGGTCGCTCCTTACATGCTTAAGGCGGACTTGGGTGCCGTGAATTCCAAGACGATCACGGTAAATTCTGACTATTGGGCAAAGCTGCCCGACGAAGTCAAAGACGTTTTGAAAGCCGTGGCCATTGACTATCGTGATCATGTGGCCGGCATCGCCATGGACCGCGCCGCAGCCTCAAGGGATGCCTATACCGAAGCCGGCGGTACGATTGTCGAAGTTTCGGACGAAGATCGCGCGGCTTGGGCCAACGCAATGCCAAATGTTGCCCAAGAATGGGCCGCCACGCTGAATGAAAACGGTGAGCAAGGCGACGAGATTTTGGCCGCCTATCTCGGCAAGCTTCAGGACGCCGGGTTCACCGGAGTGCGTGACTGGACGGTCGAGTAACCACCCGGCGACCCGAGAAAGGGGCCTTTCATGCTGAAGACCGCAGTTGCTGGCCTGTCGCGGGTCGCCAATTCGCTCGCAATAGCTGCCAACGCAATGGGCACGCTCGTCGTCCTTGCGTTGGTGGTCATCCTGAATGTCGACGTCATAGCGCGCGGCCTGTTTTCGGCCCCGTTGCGTGGAACCTATGAGATGGTTCAGTTCTCGGTCGTGATGATCGTTTTCCTGCAGTTGGCCGACGTGGTCAGGGTGGACCGGCTGACACGTTCAGACGGGTTCCTGAACCTGATGCACCATCGTCGCCCCGGCCTGACGGCCAACCTCAGGCGGATCATCAATGCGATCTCGGCGATCTTCATGGGATTGATTGCTTATGTGACCTTCCCGGAGTTTCTTCATATGTGGGAGACACAGGACTATTTCGGAGTGCCCGGTCTTTTCACATTACCCTGGTGGCCGGTCAAATTGGTCATCGCGTGCGGTACTGCGCTTGCCTGCGTGATCTTCCTGCTCAAGGTCGTCACGGCGCAGGACCGCCCGCAACTTGTCCGCACCCCCGAGCATGACGAGGCTGCAGAATGACTCCGATCGAGATTGGCCTGATCTCGGTCGTTGCAATCGTTTTCCTGATTTACGCAGGCGTCTACATTCCGATTGCGCTGGGCGTCGTGTCGTTCGTGTCGATCTGGCTGATGCGGGACAACTTCACACTTGCGCTGAACCTGCTGAAAGTGGCGGTGGGCGACAGCGCGATGGAGTACAGTTTCGCGACCATTCCGTTGTTCACTTTTATGGGTCTCATTGTCTCGAAGGCCGGGTTGGGCAAGGACATCTACGAAGTCATGACCATGCGGTTTCGCAAGGTCAAAGGCGGCATCGGCATGGCAACCGTCGGAGCCAACGCCGTCTTTGCAGCCGTAACCGGGTCTTCAATAGCCTCCGCTTCCGTGTTCACCAAAGTCTCGGTTCCTCAGATGATGGCGCAGGCTTACAACCCGCGTTTTGCTGTTGGGGTGGTCGCCGGGTCTTCGGTTTTGGGTATGATCATCCCGCCTTCGGCCATGCTGATCATCTATTCCTTTGTCGCCGAACAATCCGTGGGCGATATGTTCCTGGCAGGCGTTATTCCGGGGATCATGCTGGCCATTGCCTACGTCGCCGCGATCTGGGTTATGGGCCGTTTTACGCCAGCTTTTGTTGGCGGTCGGGTCGTGGAAGACACTGAATGGATGTCCGGCCGCGAGGTCGCGTCGAAAACCCTGCCGACACTGTTCATTATCACAGTCGTGCTTGGCGGGATTTACACAGGGTGGCTAACCGCGGTCGAGGCCGGAGCAGCCGGGGCGCTGGTTGCGCTTATCATCGCTGTGGCGCGCAAATCCATGACACCCAGAGCCTTCTGGGACGCCCTGCTGGAAACCGGCCACATTACAGCGGCGATCCTGTTCCTGATCACCGCAGCGTCGATCTATAGTCGGATGCTAGGGCTGGCCGGGTTGCCCAATCAGTTGCAGGACTTGCTTGCGGGGAATTCGGCGTCTTTCTGGACGATCATGCTGCTTTACGTCCTGCTGATGTTGTTTCTGGGAACACTGCTGGACACGGCGTCAATCATTCTGATCGTGGTCCCGCTGTTCCTGCCCATGGCCGAAGCCCTTGATATGTCCCTGATCTGGTTTGGCATCATCACCGTTGTGGGCGCTGAGATCGGGCTTTTGACGCCACCTTTGGGTATTTCCTGCTTTGTTATCAAATCCACGATTAACGATGACCGGATAACACTCAAAGACGTGTTCATGGGCGCGCTGCCCTTTGCGTTTGTGATGCTGATCGTTCTGTTCATTCTGATCGAATTCCCGATCCTCAGCCTTGCCCTGATTTAAGGAGACCCAGATGCGCTCTGTCACCAAAGACAATATCACCGACGTGTTCATGGGATACCTGTCCAGGGACACCGATCCGAGGATGCGAGAAATCATGGGGTCTCTGGTCAAGCACCTGCATGACTTTGCCCGAGAAACCAACCTGACGCATGAAGAATGGCGCGCCGGAATCGCGTTTCTGGAAGGGTGTGCCGCAGTGGAAACAGAGGACCGGCATGAATTCGTGCTGGCCTCGGACGTGCTGGGCCTATCGTCGCTGGTGGATATGCTGCATTCCAGCCCGGATGCGACCAGCTCGTCCGTATTGGGCCCGTTTCACGTCTCTGGCGCGCCTGTTTTGCCGATCGGTGGCGACATGAGACGCAACTACGGCGGGCCGGTGCTGCTTGCAGAGGGCGTCATACGCGATACCGAAGGCAATCCGATTGCCGGGGCCGAGCTTGATATCTGGCAAACGGCACCGAATGGCCTTTATGCCAGTCAGGATGAAGAACAGGACACGTATTCTTTCCATGGTCTGATGACCACCGGTGAAGATGGTCGGTACGCGTTCACCACCGTGAAACCAGTCGAGTACACCGTACCGTCAGATGGGCCTGTCGGGGATATTCTGCGGGCATGTGGCCGCCATCCGTGGCGACCGTCGCACCTGCATTACATCGTCAAGGCACCCGGCCACCGATCTTTGGTGACCGAGATTTTTCCCGACGACGATCCCTATCTGGATCAGGATACGGTGTTTGGCGTTCGGGACGATCTGGTGATGACCTATGTGGAACGACCAGCTTCGGAATTTCCCGAAGGAATGGAGCTTTCTGGAAAGATAACCGAACCCTTCTTACACGTGACTTTCGACGTGAGGCTTGCCAAATCCTGATAGGTGTTGAGGATGTTTGTGGTGCTGAGACATACCTTCATCATAGGTGCAGCGCTGTTCTGCGGCGCGGCGATCGCTGACGAGCGACCAATCTTCGATGCGCATATTCATTACAGCCATGATGCCGTAAAGCTGGTTCCACCGGAACAAGTGGCCAAAATCCTTCAGGACGCAGGCGTGAGGAAAGCACTGGTTTCCAGCTCGGACGACAATGGAACTCAATTGTTGTTGGCGGCAGCCCCGGAAATCGTCGTTCCGGCACTTCGCCCTTATCGTCGCCGAGGTGAAATCAACACATGGATGCACGATGAAACTGTCATCGACTATCTGGAAGCAAATCTGGCCAGGAACGAATACGAAGCTATCGGAGAGTTTCACGCATATGGCGACGATATAAAAACGCCAGTTATCCAACATATGATCGCGCTGGCGAAAGAAAGGAACCTGATTCTGCACCACCACGGCGATCGCGAGGCTGTTGATCTGATCTTCCAAACCTGGCCCGAAGCTCGGGTTTTGTGGGCGCACTCTGGCTTTGATGATCCGACCCGCGTGGTTGATGCCTTGGATACATATCCCAGGCTTTGGGCAGACTTGGCTTTTCGGTCGGATATGGTTTCACGCGGTCGTTTGGACCCGGATTGGAAGGCCGCGTTCGAGGCGCATCCCGATCGGTTCATGGTTGGTACGGACACATTTGCGCCGGAACGTTGGTACTATGTCGGCCCCCACGCAGATTTTTCGCGTGAATGGTTGGATCTGCTGCCGGATCGGATCGCAGACAACATCGCGTATGCCAACGCAGAACGTTTGCTGGCATCAGAATGATCCGCTGGGTTGTCTGGCTTATTGCTTCCCCCGGCGCAGCAGTTGCTTGTGATGCTGTGGGGCAACGCATGGGTTCGCAAGCCCCAAATGCACCTGAGGTTTATGTGGATGTCGGCGCAATTCCGTTGGCCCAACCGTTTTCCGTTCAGATTTCAGTCTGCGCTGAAGCCACGGTCCATCAGGTACGTGTTGATGCATTCATGCCCGCGCATCAGCACGGATTGAACTACGCTCCCGAAGTTTCGGCATTGGGTGACGGAACGTTCCGGGTCGATGGTTTGCTGTTTCACATGTCGGGTCTGTGGGAGTTGCAGGCCGACGTTGAGTTCAGTGGGCGATCGGTGTCCTACACGTCAGAGATTTCTCTAAAATGAAGCTCTGGGCTGCAGCCGTGCTAGTGTCGCTTCCGGTCGCGGTGCACTCAGAAATTCTGTTGTCCGAAGATGAAATACAGCAAACGCTTTCCTTCGGGCCGTGGCCACCAACATACCAGCCAGACCCCAGCAATCGAGTTTCAGGTGACACCAGAGCGATTGCGCTCGGCGCGGCTTTGTTCAACGATCCCGTGTTGTCGGTAGACGGCGCTTTTTCCTGCGCGAGTTGTCATGACCCCGAACAGGCATTTACCACGTCCGAGGCACGGGCGCTCGGCCGTGTCCTGTTGGATCGGAACTCCCCATCCCTGAGAAACCTTGCGGGTTTGCGCTGGTACGGTTGGGGCGGCAAAAGCGACAGTCTCTGGGCTGCCAGCCTGCATCCGATCATCGAAGAACAAGAGATGGCTCATAGCAACGAAAGTCTAAAAGCGGCCATTTCCGAGAGTTCTCATATTGCCGATTTTGAAGCCATTTTTGGCAGTATCCAAAACCAAGACCCCGAGCTGGTGTTGGTCAACACTGCTAAATCTCTATCAGCCTATCTAGAGACGCTCAGAACCGAACGGACACAATTTGATGATTTTCGCGATGCGTTGGAGCGCGGTGATCTGTCGGCGGCTGGGAATTATCCCGAAGCTGCTCAGAGAGGTCTGAAGCTCTTTTTAGGGCGCGGAAAATGTGCCCTTTGCCACAATGGTCCGACATTTTCCAACAATGAGTTTCACGACGCCGGTGTGCCTTATTTTCTAAGTGACACCGAAGTGGACGAAGGGCGGTTTGGTGGTTTGAACTTTTTATTCTCAAGCGCATACACACTGGACGGGGAATGGAACGACGATCCGGCCAAGCAAGGTGCATGGGCGGTTCGCAGTGTGCGCAGGCGTCATTCTGATTTTGGAACCTTTCGCACGCCAAGCCTGCGGGGTGCGGCCGAAACTCCGCCCTACATGCACGACGGCAGTCTGATCGACTTGGAAGCGGTGATCCGACACTACAGCGAAATTGATACCGAAAGGCTGCACGCCGACGGCGAGGCCATACTTTCTGAACTTACCTTGTCCGAACACGAGATCGCAGACCTACTCGCATTTCTGCTGACTTTGACCGGAACGCCGTAGCCCTAGACTTGAGTGCCCGCCGGGTAGAACTGAAGACGAGGTGCTGCGCAGGTTTTCTCCATCGAATTCGGCGTTCAAACAGTCTGCGTCTCCTTAGGCCACTTCAATCGAAATTTGCTGGGCATTGCCCCATTGCCTGGGCGACTGCCCATACATTCGTTTGAATTCACGACTGAACTGAGAAGGGCTGACATAGCCCACGTCCATCGCCGCCTCTGCTACAGGTGTGCCCGCTGCTATCTTCATTGCCGCATTGTTCAGGCGCATCGACTTTACGAATTGGATTGGAGCCATTGTGGTGACTTGCTTAAACTTTCGATGAAACACCGCGCGGCTCATGCCTGCAAGGGTCGCCATATCATCGATTGAAATCGGCGTGTCCAAATGGGACGAAACATGCGCTATAGACCGTGCAATGGCATTGCCAGCCCCAAAGGTCTGTCTGGCGAAGATGCCTGCTTCGCCCTTCAGGATCGCGTAATACAGCTCGCGCAGTCGCGCATCCCCAAGAACCGCCGTATCCATCTGGCTGGTTCCAAGTTGCAGCAGCCGCAGCAACGCTTGGGTGAAACTGTCATCCCATCCCGCCAGTCTGATCCCTTGCGATCTCACTGCACCGTTGGCCGTAGGTGGGGCAGCTCCGGCATTTTCCATCTCCATCGCCAGTTGGGACATTATTCGCGGGTTCAAAGAGATCAAGACGCCATAGAGAGGGTTTTCCGGCGACGCGGAGGGCGTGCCAGCCTTGACCGGCAGCGACAACGGACAGCACAGGTATTGGCTGCTGTCATAGAGGTATCTGCGGCCATCCAGCACGGCTTCTTTTGCACCGGTCAAGATGGCAACGACGCAGGGTTCGTAGACCGCCGGAGCGCACGGAATGGCTTGCGTGGCTCGAAACAGGCGCACGCCGTCGATGCCGGTTTCCGTCAGGCCGTCTTGTACGGTTCGGTCTTCGATAAGTTGCTTGATCTGGTCTCTGCTCATGACGGACACTAGGTGCCTCGAATTGGCTTTGGCAACCACTTTGATACAATCAGGCAAGAAAGTGCGACAATCTCGTCTGTCAAGGTTAATGGGGGAGATTTATTTGCAACTCCAAGATGGACGCAAGCCCACACGACACAGACGCCGACGCCATAAGGAACAAGAGCATGACGGACACGACATTTGGCCCCAAAGGTTGGACCCCAGAGCGCCTCGGAAACCTCGAGGGGAAAACCTACCTCATTACCGGAGCGAACGCGGGCGCGGGATTTCAGGCCGCACGCACGCTGCTGAAAAAGGGTGCCAAGGTTGTGATGTTGAACCGTTCAGTGGAAAAGTCGCAAGCCGCCATCACGGAACTTAGAGACGAGTTTGGAATTGGCGCCGATGTCACCTTTGTCCGCATGGACCTTGCCTCTCTCGCCAGTGTGCGTGAAGCCGCGGCGGAAGTTCTGGGAACCGTTCCACATATCGACGCCCTGATTTGCAACGCCGCCATCGCCCAAGTGCCAACGCAGCAATTTACCGACGACGGGCACGAGAGCATGCTGGGGACGAACCATTACGGTCACTTCCTTCTGTGCGGACTGCTCTTCGAGCGGATAGAAGCGTCCAGGGGCCGGATCGTGGTGGTCAGTAGCCTTGGCTACAACATGGGTATCAAGACAATCCAGTTCGACGATATGAACTGGGACAAGAACTATCATCAGAACCGGACCTATTGTCAGAGTAAACTGGCCCAGATGATGTTTGCCTACGAATTGCAAGATCAGCTTGCAGCCGCTGGAAGAACCGAAGTTGAGGTCTTTGTTTGCCATCCCGGTGCCTCGCGCACCTCACTCGTCCAAACCAGCGCTGATCTGAAAACGCGGATAATGTTCAGCGTCATGTCCGTTTTACCTATCGTGCAATCGGCCGAGAAAGGCTCTTGGCCCGAAGTCATGTGCGCAACCGAGGATGGTCTGGAACAGCGTGCGCTGTATGGCCCGACCGGTCTGTTGGAATTTGTTGGTCCTGTCGGCAAGGGCACGCTGCATTCCCACGCTTACGACAAGACGGTGACGGCAAAGCTGTGGGGCGTGTCTGAACAGGCGACGGGGTTCACCTGGACGCTTTGAACTGGTCCTTGACTGATCCGGGCGACGAACGTTTGATACCGTTCCCCAGCTATGCCTGAAGCTGATAAAACTGTTTTGCCGTCTCGCAAAACACGTCGGGCTGCATATCGGTCGGAACAATACTCAGATACCGGGAAACAAGGGCTTCGTAGGTCGAAGACAGGCTGTCGACCGGAAAGTTTGAGCCGAACATGCAGCGCTCGCCCCCAAACTGCGACAAACAAGCATCGACGATCGGCTGAACACGTTCCGCGCTCCAGCCATGATCGAACATCCCGAGGCCAGAGAGTTTGCAGCGCACCTGAGGCAAACTCGACAAGGCCCGGAGGACGTTCTTCCATTGCCGCAACCCTTCGGCGGTGCGGTCATAAGGCGAACCTGCATGACACAATGCGACCTGTGTTTGAGGTGCCTGTTTCAGCACTGCGGCGGTTTGTTTCATCAGTTCAGGCAGTAATTGAAGGTCAAAGGAAAGATTGCGCTCGCCCAGTTGCTTTAGGTTGGTCAGGAATCTTGGATTTCTCAGAACTGCGTTGGTCCCCGTTTTTGCATCTTCGCCCGGTGCCCGCCCGATAATTTGGCGAACGCCGCGTACCGTCGGAAGGGTTTGAAGTTGATCAAGCTGTTCCTCCGCGTTTGCCGCGGTGAGGTCACAGAAGGCCACTTGCACCAAGGGCCATTCAGGATTTTGGTCGGCCACGGATTGAACCCATTGCGCCTCGGCCCAGGGGTCGGCCGCGCCAACCTGGATATGGACCGAAGCGGTGAATCCCTGTGCGCCAGCATCGGCTCGGAATTCCGGCAAGAGGTAGTCGCGCTGGATCGGTGTAGGATCTCCGAAGAAACGGACCGCACCTTCCTCCATCAGCCAAGGGTAAGTGACGGCAGATAGATCCCACAGATGGTGATGCGCGTCGATCCTCATGGAGTTTCGATCCCTGTGGTGCGGGCCAAGATATCGACCCCCTGTCCACGCCAGAAATGCAGAAGGTCGATAAAAATCCAATTCTCGGCAAGCTTTTCACCAGCGCGCCTGTAGATGTCGATGACTCTGAACTCACCGGGCTTGCCGGTGGCTGGCATCCCCATGAACCCGCCTGATGGTACAGCCGTGAAGTTCGGCCAGCCGAAGAAGCCGCCATACATCCCCTCAGCCATACGGCAGATATGGTTGGTTTTGGATCTATCGGTAAAGCCTGCGCGAAACGGGCCTGAGTGCTGTTTGGCGTATCTTTCAATCGTATAGGTCGCACCGATCCCCTCGGGACCCCACCAGATCATGTCGTCATGCCATGTTCTGGCAAGCTCATCCTCTAGCGACAGACCGCTGTTCCATTGACCCAAATCCGAGATCATCGCGTTTATCAAGGCCAGCGTCTTTTGGCCTTCTTCCGGCGGCTGAGGGTCAAGCAGCACACCGTCATGCGGCATCGGTCCGGGCTGTACCAAATGCGCTGCGGTCTGAGGGGGAAACGGGTTTTGGCCAGCCTGCACCATCAAGTGCGGGATGTCGAAATACATCGCCGTCTCCGAGATCGTTTTGTTCACCACCTTGTAGAAGGCGCAATACCGCAGAAAGGCCATTTTGCCAGTGGGCCGAATGCCCAGCCAGGGTCGGTCGAACAGACCCATCAGATGACCCATGCAAGCGACCCAAACCCCGTCCTCGTCACACAGTGAATTCTGTCCCGCAAACAGAATATCGACCCGGTTCTGCAAACGGGTCAGGCTGTGTTTGAGCGGCTGCCAAAACTGTCGGGCAACGCATTCTGCCCCGGTGATTTCGTTGAATGGATGAAAGCCACGCCACAGCATGTCTGGAGCGCAGAATTGGTTCATGGCATTGGGCAGATCAGCTTCAATCGCGGAATGGAACGCGCAGACAAGATTTTTTTCGGTCTGGAAGTTCAAATCTTTTGCCTTTCAAGTCAGTGTCTTAGGGGCGCAAAAATTCCAACATGAGTCGAATTATCAGCGCAGTCTTGCATACGTATGCAAAAAAGTCTTGCCAGAAATGATATGCGCCGATTACATTTTTGCAAACGTATGCAAGCGAATCTTTCTCGGGGGGATCATGGCGGAAATTCAGCTGCGCAATGTTGGCAAGCGCTGGGGCTCTTTCGTTGGGGTCCATAATTTCGATCTGACCATCGCAGACCGAGAGTTCCTTGTTCTTCTCGGCCCATCTGGGTGCGGTAAGACCACGACAATGCGTATGATCGCCGGGCTTGAGGATGTCACCGAAGGGGACATTCTGATCGACGGAAATGTCGTGAACGACCTAGAGCCGAAGGACCGGGACGTGGCGATGGTGTTCCAAAGCTATGCGCTTTATCCGAATATGAACGTCTACGAGAACATCCGCTTTCCTCTGAAAGTGCGCGGGATTGATCCCTCGACCCATGACGAAAAAGTCCGCCGGGCCAGCGCGATGGTAGAATTGGATGACTTCCTGCATCGCAAACCTGCCGAACTGTCGGGTGGACAGCGTCAGCGTGTGGCGCTGGCCCGCGCCATCGTCCGTGAACCCAACGTGTTCCTGATGGATGAACCGTTGTCCAATCTGGACGCCAAGCTGCGGGTATCGACGCGGGCGCAGATCAAAAACCTCAGCCACGAACTGGCGGTGACGACGATCTATGTGACCCACGACCAGATCGAGGCGATGACGCTGGCCGACCGCGTTGTCGTCATGAAACAAGGCGTGGTTCAGCAGGTCGGCAGCCCGACCGAGATTTACGACCGGCCTGCCAATACGTTTGTCGCCAGCTTTATCGGTTCCCCGGCGATGAACCTCATGGACGGAGAGGTGTCGGACGGTGTGTTCCGCGCCGAGAACGTCCAGATTCCGGTCGATGCCCCCGACGGCCCCCTGACCTTGGGTTTCCGGGCCGAAGACGCGGGTCTTGCCGAAGGGCAGGGCGAAATCACGGCTCCGATCTATACGCTCGAACTGCTGGGTGACGCGACCATGATCTCGGTCCGCGTCGGTGGTGCGCTGGTGTCCGTGAAAGCCGACAAAGCATTCCGCGCCGAGATTGGCGAAAGCGTCTCGTTCTCGGTGCCGAAAGAAATCTGTCACCTCTTTGAAGCTGAAAGCGGTGCGCGGATCGGGGCATAGCCCCACAACAGCCCAACCGGGCAAACAACCGGTCCGGACGTCGACGACGGACCGATCCTGACAGGGAGAAACGCATGAAACTCAAATCAATCCTCTTGGCCGGTGCCATGTCCTTTGCCGCCGCAGGCGCGTGGGCGGACTGTGCCTTTGAAAACGATGTCCCGCTAAAGTCGCTCTCGGCCGGGTTTGAAGCCTGGAAAGCCGTGACCGACGCGATGGCCGAGTGTGGCAATTTCAGCGCCTCGCTCGATCAGGAATTCCGCGAAAAGCAGCCCGAAGCGTTCGCGGCTGACCCTGCACTGTACCAAATTGGTGGCGTCTCGAACGCCACGCTGGTGCCGTTGCTGAACGCGGGCACTATCCGGCCGCTGGATGATCTGGTCGAGAAATACGGGCAGGACCTGCTGCCGAACCAGTTGATCAAGGTGGACGGCAAAACCATGGCGATTGCCATGATGGTGAACGCGCAACACCTGATGTATCGCGATGACGTTCTGGCCGAGCTGGGCATCGAAGAACCCAAAACCTATGCCGATGTTCTGGCCGCAGCCGCCAAGATCAAGGAAGCGGGCCTCATGGACTATCCCATTGGCGGTACGTTCAAGACCGGTTGGAATCTGGGTCAGGAATTCGTCAACATGTACCTTGGCGAAGGCGGCCAGTTCTTTGGCGACGGCAACATGCCCGCGATCAACAACGATCAGGGCGTCGCCGCGCTTGAGACGATGAAGGCCATGACCGAGTATATGGACCCGGAATATCTGGTGTCGGACTCGACCTATGTTCAGCAGCAGTTCCAGCAAGGCAAGATTGCGATGGCGAACCTGTGGGCCAGCCGCGCGGCTGCCATGAACGACGAAGCCGAAAGCCAAGTGGTTGGCAAGGTCACGATGGCCGCAGCCCCGATGGGATCGGCTGTTCCTGCGACCACGATCTGGTGGGACGGTATCGTGCTGGCCTCGAACATGAGCGATGAAGAGGCCGACGCCGCCTTCCGTGTCGCGCTTGAAGGTATGGACGGTGACATGGTCAGCGCCAATAACGACACGGCTGTCTGGCTCAGCACGGCGTATACTCCGGGCGATCTGGCTGCTGGTGCCGCGGCCTCGGCAGAAGGTGGCGCCAAAGCCTATCCTGCGTCCGGTCCGATGGGCATCATGCACACCTCTCTGGGCAATGGTCTGGCGGACTATCTGACCGGTGCCAAGGATGCGCAAACCACACTGGCCGACATCGAAGCGGATTACATCACCGCTGCGAAAGAAGCTGGTCTGATCAGCAACTGATCCTCTCTGGGGAGGGCCCTGTGCCCTCCCGCTTTTTCCACCCGAGAACCATGAGAAAGGCAGAGCCATGAATTTCCGGACATTTGCCGCCTTTGTCGGCCCCTCTGTCTTTATGATGCTTCTCTTTATCGCGTTTCCGCTGGTCAGCGTGTTCAAGCAGAGCTTTTACGTCACCCAGCCGATTTACGAGACGGTTGAAAAGGAAACCTGCACGCCGGGCTTTCTCACGCAGACCTGCGTGACCGAGCTGGTGTCGCAGCCGAAACTGGACGAACACGGCGAGATTATCACCCAGACCCAGTATGTCGGATTGCAAAGCTACCGTAACGTGCTAGAGCCCGAGCGAGCTTGGCGCGCGATCAGCGACGGGAATTGGCAGGTTCTGTCCACGATCAACTTCTGGAAAGCGCTGCGGTTCACGCTGACCTTCACGCTGATCACGCTGCCTTTGGTGGTCGGATGCGGGCTGGGTATCGCGGTTTTGATCAACAATGCGGCCCGGTCGATACGGGGTCCTGTGATCTTTGTCTCGCTACTGCCCTTCATCATCACACCCGTGATCGGAGTGTTGTCGATCAACTGGCTGTTTCGCGGTGACGGGATCATCACAGCGTTGATCGAATGGTGGCTGAACCGCGACATCGCGTTGTTTGCGCAGGCGTGGACGATCGAAATCCTGATGATGCTTTACCGCGTCTGGCACGTCGCGCCGTTTGCCGCCATCGTCTTTTATGCGGGTCTTCAGACCGTCAATCAGGACAGTCTGGAAAGCGCCGTCATCGACGGGGCAACCCGCTGGCAGCGGATGAAGTACATCGTGATCCCGCATCTGATGCCGCTGATCATCTTCGTGTCGATGATCCACCTGATGGACAGCTACCGGGTGTTTGAAGAGATCGTCGGCTTCTCGAGCCAAGGCTACGTCATCTCGCTGCAATGGCTGACCTTCGATTACCTGACGCCGGATCAGGCGGGCAACCGGTCGATCAGTCGGGCCTCGGCCAACTCGATGCTGACCATGATCGGTGTTGTCATCCTGCTTATCCTGCCGCTGCGCCGTACATGGCGCGATCACAAAGGAGGCCACTGATATGTCCTCACGCGCGCTTCGCCAGCCTTTCAGCCTGCGGCTGACCTCGAAGATCTTTCTGGCGCTCTGGTGCCTGATCGCGGCCTTCCCGATCTTTTGGATCGTGGTGATGAGCTTCAAGTCACCCGTCGATGCCTTTGACAGCAACGCGCTGAACGTGATTTTTGGCCCCGCGACCCTGGGCGTCGGCAAGGGATTGTCCCTGCTGGACATCATTCTGGGGATCGCGGTGATCTGGGGAACGATCACTCTGGCAACCAAAAGGCTGCCGTCGATGATCAAATCCTACGCCAAGCCCGGGCAGGAGTGGTTTGGCTGGCTGATCGGCGTGCTGGCCTTGCTGGTTGGCTTCCTGATGGTGTTCTTTGTCGTACTTCCCGCCATTCTGAATGTGCTGAATCCACTGTTCGGCCCTCTTGGAAGGGACGTGTTGGGCCTGACCACCGAACATTACAAAACGGTCTGGATTGACCGGGGGTTCTCGAACAACTTCAAGAACTCGCTGATCGTTACGACCGGGGTGGTTACCGTGTCCCTGACCGTCGGAACGCTGGCCGGGTACGGTCTGGCACGGTCCGGGTCAACGCTGGCGTTTTGGATCCTGATCGTGGCGCTGGTGTTCCGCGCACTGCCGCATTCGGTTCTGGTTGCGGGCTACCTGCCGGTCTTCATCAACTCGGCCGAATGGCTCAGCCCCATTCTGGGGGAAAACGCGCCGACCCTGTATGGCAAGCCTTTCGCGGTCATCGCGGTTCTGGTTGCGATCAACCAACCCTTTACCATCTGGATGCTGCGGTCCTTCTTTCAGAATATCCCTGCCGAACTGGACGAGGCCGCCCGCGTCGATGGGTGCAGCCATTTCCAGGCGTTCCGCCGTGTGATCATGCCAGTCATGTGGCCGGGGGTTATCACAACCGGTCTGTTCAGTTTCCTTCTGGCCTATAACGACTTTCTGGTCACCGCGCTGCTGCTGGACGCCCAGAACCAGACGATGGTTCCGGCCATCGTCGGCATGTTCAACCGCGAGACCACGACCACCGATCAGGTCGTCGCCGTGGCCGCCGCCGTTTCGATCACCGCGCCGCTGATCTTCCTTGTCCTGATCTTCCAGCGCCAGATTGTCAGCGGTCTGACAGCAGGGGCGGTGAAGGGCTGATGAGCAACCACGCCCGCCATAACGCCATGTCGCGCCACCCGGCGCTGAACAGGATGCCCAGAGATTTTCTGAGTGTCGGGGGTCACGCCCCCAACACCACTCTCTGGAAACCTGAAAGGATATGGAAATGAAAGGTTCGCGCCCCGAACAAGCGGTTTTGACCCGTGACACAGACCTGAGCAAAACAGACGACACGCGCCGGGTTATCGAAACCATGGTGGATGGTCTGAATGACCATCGCATTGACGACATTGGCGAGTTTTTCGCGCAGGGCTTTCGCTGGATGGGCAATCAGGGCTGCGGCACGAAGACTGGCCTGCAGGAATTCCAGAACAACTGGCAGCGCCCGTTTCAGGCAGCATTTTCCGACAAGGTCTGCATTGATGAGGCCCGCCTTTACATGGGGGAATGGGCTGCCGCCTTTGGCCGTCAGGAAGCAACCCATTCCGGCGAATTTCTGGGCATCGCCGCGACAGGAAAGCGGGTCGAGATCCGGTACATGGATTTCTGGAAAGTCGTCGACGGCAAGATTGTCGACAACTGGGTGAACGTGGATTTTGCCCATGTCGCCGCCCAACTGGGCGTTGACCTGTTCAACGGCCAGGGTTGGGAAGCATTTGACCGAGGGGAAAAACTTCCGCCTCGGCCCGAAAACTGAGGATTGAAAAATGGCAATCGAGTATCTCAAACGCGGTAAATCTGACGCTGACCGGGCCGACGACGACGCCAAAACCCGTGCCGTGGTCGAAGCGACGCTGAAAGACATTGAAACCCGCGGCGATGTCGCCGTGCGCGAACTGAGCGAGAAGTTCGACAACTATTCACCGGCCTCGTTCCGGCTGTCGCAGGACCAAATCGAAGACCTGATCAGCCAGCTTTCCGACCGTGAGCTGGCGGATATCAAGTTCGCGCAAGAGCAGGTGCGCAACTTTGCGCAGGCGCAACGGGATTCGATGCTGGATATCGAGGTCGAAACCCTGCCGGGCGTCATACTGGGCCACAAGAATATCCCCGTGCAGTCCGTTGGCTGTTACGTCCCCGGTGGTAAGTTCCCGATGGTGGCGTCGGCGCATATGTCGGTGGCGACGGCGTCCGTTGCGGGTGTTCCACGCATCATTGCCTGTACGCCTCCGTTTCAGGGCAAGCCAAACCCGGCGGTCATCGCGGCCATGCATCTGGGCGGAGCGCACGAAATCTACGTCATGGGCGGCATTCAGGCCATTGGCGCAATGGCGCTTGGCACTCAGACAATCGACCCCGTTCATATGCTGGTCGGTCCCGGCAACGCCTTTGTCGCCGAAGCCAAACGCCAGCTATTTGGCCGGGTCGGTATCGACCTGTTCGCAGGCCCGACCGAAACCATGGTGATTGCAGATGAAACCGCCGCCGATGCGGAATTGTGCGCCACCGACCTGCTGGGTCAGGCTGAACATGGATATAACAGCCCCTGCGTGCTTTTGACCAACTCGCGCAAACTGGCCGAGGAAACTCTGGCCGAAGTTGACCGGCTGCTGGACATTCTGCCGACGGCGGACACCGCCAAAGTATCATGGGCGGAATATGGCGAGGTCATCGTTTGCGACACCTATGACGAGATGTTGAAAGTGGCCGACGACATTGCCTCGGAACATGTGCAGGTGATGACGGATCGTGACGATTGGTTCCTTGAGAACATGACCTGCTACGGGGCGCTGTTCCTTGGGCCTCGTACCAATGTGTCGAACGGGGACAAGGTGATCGGGACGAACCACACCTTGCCCACGAAGAAAGCAGGGCGATACACGGGCGGTCTTTGGGTCGGCAAATACCTGAAGACACATTCTTATCAGAAGGTTCTGACCGACGAAGCGGCAACGCTGATCGGTGAATATGGCTCGCGCCTGTGCATGCTGGAAGGGTTTGTGGGGCACGCGGAACAATGCAACGTGCGCGTTCGCCGGTACGGGGGCATCAACGTGCCTTACGGAAAGGCCGCGCCGTATAGGGATGCGGCGGAATGAGCGATCGGCACAGTCTCCACAAAGACCTGATCGCCCCGCTGAGGGCGGCGATGTACGACTTTTCCGAAGCCGGGGTGCGCCGCGCCCTGGCTGACATCTGTGCACCCGACGCCTTGTTCCGCCTATGTCATCCGTTCGGAGACATGACCGGTAGCGATACCTACTACGATGGCGTCTACAAAGGCTTGCTGACGGCCTGGCCCGATCTGGAGCGGCGCGACTATATCGTCATGGCCGGACCGGATGAGTTTGGCGCTGATTGGGTCGGGTGCGGCGGGTACTACACGGGCACCTTCACCGGACCATGGCTGGATATCCCGCCAACAGGTCATCAGGTCACGATGCGGTTCCACGAATTCTACCGGTTCGAGGATGGCAATGTGGTCGAGATGCAGGCGCTTTGGGATATCCCCGAAGTGATGATACAGGCAAATGCGTGGCCCATGGCCCCCAGCCTTGGCCGCGAATGGCACGTGCCCGGCCCTGCGACGCAGGATGGGTTTGTGCCCGGCCCCTATGATGCGGCCAAGGGCAGGGAAACCTGTCAGCACATCATCGACATGCTGGAATACCTCAAGAAACACCCGTCAGAGGGCGGTCCCGAAGTGATGGAGATGGAGCGGTTCTGGCATCCCCGCATGAACTGGTACGGCCCGTCCGGGATCGGCACCGGGCGGGGTATTTCCGGGTTCCGTAACTGGCATCAGATCCCGTTCCTGAGCGGGATGCCGGATCGCGGGCAGTATGTGGATGACATCACCTATCACTTCTTCGGAGATGGAGAGTATGCGGCCGTCACTGGTTGGCCCAACATGATCCAGACCGTGACCCATGACGGCTGGATGGGCATTGCGCCTTCCGGCAAAAAGATCACCATGCGCAGCCTCGATTTCTGGCGTCTCGAAGACGGTAAAATTCGCGAAAACTGGGTGCTGGTCGATCTTCTGGATGCTTACCAGCAGCTTGGCGTTGACGTCTTTGCCCGTCTGCGGGAATTCAATAAGGCCCGAAATTTGGGCCGTATCGAAATACCTGACGGAATGAGCCAATGACAGAACTGCCCCGAACGCCCTCTTTTTCCCTGAACGGCAAAACCGCCCTGGTGACCGGAGCGTCCTCGGGCATCGGGCAGGGATGTGCCGTTGCTCTGGCCGAGGCCGGGGCGCATGTGGTGTGTGCGGCGCGCGGGGCAGATCGGTTGCAGGATACGGTGACCGCATTGCAATCGAACGGCTGGTCCGCAGAGGCATTGGTTGTGGATCAAACGGATCTGGATGCGCTGAAGGCCCTGTTTGCGTCCCGTGTTTTTGACGTGGTCGTCAATTCCGCGGGATTGGCGCGGCACAGCCCGGCGACTGAGACAACGCCCGAGGATTTCGACGCGGTCACAAATTTGAACCTGCGATCCGCGTATTTCCTGTCGGCCTTTGCAGGCAAGGCTTTGATTGACGCGGGCAAACGCGGCTCGATCATCCATATCTCAAGCCAGATGGGTCATGTCGGCGGGATTGACCGGGCGGTATATTGCGCGACCAAGCACGGGCTAGAGGGCATGGTTAAGTCGATGGCCATCGAATGGGGCAAACAGGGCGTACGGATTAACACCGTGTGCCCGACCTTCATTCGCACGCCGCTGACGCAATCGACCTTCGACAATCCCGAACGGGCCGCATGGATCATGGACAAGATCAAGCTGGACCGCGTGGGCGAGGTCGAGGACATCATGGGTGCCGTGCGCTACTTGGCGTCCGACGCCTCGGCGCTTGTGACTGGGACATCCATGTTGATTGACGGCGGGTGGACGGCAGACTGATGGCTGAGAAAGTTACATCCCTTCAGGTCGCGCAGCGCGCAGGCGTCAGCCAGTCCGCAGTCAGCCGCGTCTTCACGCCCGGAGCATCCGTCAGCAAGAAGACCGAGGAAAAAGTGCGCAAAGCCGCCGAAGAATTGGGGTATCGCCCAAACGTGCTGGCCCGCGCCATGGTCTCGGGCAAAAGCCGTATCATCGGCTTGGTGGTCGGTTATCTGGACAACTACTTTTATCCCGAAGCGTTGGAGAAACTGTCGAACGGTTTGCAAGAGCATGGCTATCACGTTCTGATATTCATGGCCTCTCGGTCGGCTGGCAACATCGACGACGTGATGGAGGAGATTCTGGACTATCAGGTCGACGGCGTCGTTCTGGCCTCGGTTCCGATGTCTTCCGATATCGCAACGCGGTGCCAGCAGGCGGGTGTCCCGGTTGTCCTGTTCAACCGCAGTCAGGATATCGAGGGGATCACCACCGTCACGTCGGATAACTACGCAGGCGGCCGCAAAGTGGCCGAGTTCCTGTTGGCAGGTGGGCACGAGCGAATTGGCTATATCTCGGGGTGGCAGGGCGCCTCGACTCAGCGGGACCGTGAGGCAGGTTTTCGGGCGGTGTTGTCCGAAGCGGGTCGATCCGTATTTGCCGTGCAGGACGGGATGTTTCACACCGAAAACGCCCAAGCCGCTGCGCGTCAGATGTTTGATGTAGACCCCGGGAAACGCTCCGACGCGGTATTTGTGGCCAATGACCACATGGCATTGGCCGTGATGGACGTAATCCGGTTTGAACTGGGATTGCGCATCCCCGAGGATGTCTCGGTCGTTGGGTATGACGACGTTCCTCCGGCTGGATGGCCAGCCTATAACCTGACAACGATCCGACAGCGGGCCAATCTGATGGTCGCGGAAACCGTCGCGGCCCTGCTGGATCACATTCAAAATCCCGATGCAGCCGAGCCACGCAAGGTCGCGATTGACGGCCCGCTGGTCGTGCGAACCTCGGCGCGGCTGCCGCAGGGTTGGACTCCACAAAGGACAGAAACATGAAGGGCTTTGATCCGAAATTCCGGGATTTCCCGGACTATATCGTCGGAATCACTAAGGAAATCTGGGAAGATCGCGGTATCGCGACCTTGCACGACTATTACGGTGAGGACATCGTGGTCCGCTCGCCCGGCTCCGTTGTTCTGGGGAACCAGAATGTGATCGGCGCGACCATGGCGACCTTGGCAGAGTTCCCCGATCGTCAACTGCTGGGCGAGGACGTGATCTGGTCCGGCACCCCCGAACAAGGCATGCTCAGCTCTCATCGCATTCTGTCCACGGCCACACATCTAAGCGAAGGCGTCTACGGCAAGCCCAAGGGAACCAGACTGCAATACCGGATTCTTGCGGATTGTCATGCGAAAGATAACAAGATTGATGATGAATGGCTGATCCGGGATCAGGGGGCGATCGTCCGTCAGCTGGGCTGGAATCCCAAGGACTATGCGGCCGATCTGATCGCGCGGGAAGGCGGCCCTGAAAAATGCGTTCGGCCCTTGACCCCGTCCAACGATGTCGAAGGTCCCTATAAGGGAAAGGGAAACGACAACGCGTGGGGCCAGCGTCATGCCGATCTGCTGACCCGGATGATGAACGCGGATATGGGCGCGGTCGAGCGTGATTATGACAGGGCCGTGCAATCCGAATACCCGGGTGGTGTTACTGGGCATGGGTGGGATCCGGTTGACCGGTTCTGGATGTCATTGCGTGCCGCGATGCCCAACGCCACGTTCACCATCCATCACCAGATCGGGCGCGACGATCCTAACATGCCGCCGCGCTCGGCCCTGCGGTGGAGCCTGCACGGAACCCATGACGGTTGGGGCACATTTGGTGCGCCCACAGGGGCCGAGCTTTATGTTCTGGGCATCAGCCATGTCGAGTGGGGAGAGCTGATTGGCGGTGACATCAGGGTTCGCCGTGAGTGGACCCTGTTCGATGAAACCGCTGTTTGGAAGCAGGTGCTGCTGGCCACAGGGGGCGTGTAATGCTGCATAGCTTTGCCTTGCTCGATACCAGCGAAGGAACCCGGCGGCTGCATGGTCACCGGGCGTCTTTGCGGGCAAGGCGGCTGAACAATCGTCCTCCGGGCGCAATGGGTTTGACCGACCCGCCGCACTGTTATTCGTTTCGGAGACTATCATGAGCACAATCCAACACCGCATCGTTCGCTATGGCGAACTGCAGCCCTGCAAAACTGCCTTTATCGACGCCCACACGCCGGGTTCGGACCAAAAGGAAAACTTCACGATCATCGGTGGCGGGGTGTCCGAGTCGCCTGATCAGCATGTCCACATCACCGATAAGATCGGGTTCAACATTGGCGCGGCGGGACAGCCGCCCAAGTGCCGCAACTCGCTGCACAGCCACACCACGGCCGAGGTGTTCTTTGTTGCCAAGGGCCGTTGGCGCTTTTTCTGGGGTCGCTACGGGACGGCGGGCGAGTTCATCGCCGAAGAGGGTGATATCTTCAACATTCCCACGGGCATCTTCCGCGGTTTTGAAAATGTCGGCCAGGACTACGGCATGATCATGTCGATCCTTGGCGGAGATGATGCAGGCGGCGGGGTGACGTGGGCTCCACAGGTGATCGAGGACGCTCAGGCGCATGGGCTGATGCTGGGCGACAACGGGGTTCTTTATGACTCCAAAAAGGGGCAGGATTTGCCCCACAATGTCCGCCCGATGCCCTTGCTGACCGAAGAGCAACTGAAAGACTATCCCGAAGTTCCTGTCGAGGATGTCGTCGGCAAGTATGTCGCGCGGTATTGGGATCTTATGGCGTTGTCGGCCAACACACCCGCGCAGGTGATCGGCGAGAACGGGATGATCAGGGACAAGCCCGGATTCGAGGTCGACTTCCTTGGGCGCGGGTCTTGTGTGACAGACCCGGTAAAGGCCGAAAGGCCCGTGGTTCTTATGCCCGCAAGCGGCCACTGGCGCATTGCGGTCGATGGATACGAAACCACATTGTCCACGGGTGACACGGCTTTGGTTCTACCCGGTGAGGCTTATAGCGTGTCACCGTCGATGACCGGGCAGGCGGGCTTGTATCGGATCACCGCGACCGACGACCCGGCGGGCGCGACCTGGATCGGGCAATAGGAAACCGGAGGCTCTGCATGACCAAAATCCATACCACACATGTGGGGTCTCTGCCCCGAACTCAGGAGGTCGTGGACTTTATCTTTGCCCGCGAAAACGGAAAAGCGTTCGATCAAGGCGCTTTCGATGCGTGCATGGCCTACACGGTCGCAGAGACGGTACGCAAGCAGGTCGAGGCCGGAATTGACATAGTCAGCGATGGCGAGACCTCAAAGATTTCCTACGCAACCTATGTCAAAGACCGCTACACAGGTTTTTCCGGTGACAGCCCGCGCAATGCGCCTGCCGATTTGAAGATGTTTCCCGGCTTTCTGCAACGTCTGGCGGATGATGGTGGCACACCCCAGTATGCGCGGCCAATGTGCACGGGCGAGGTCCGCTCGAAAGGGCAGGGGGAGCTTGAAAAGGATATTGCGAACCTGAAGGCGGCAATGAAACAGCACGGGGTCGAACGCGGGTTCATGAACGCGGCATCTCCGGGTGTCATCTCGCTGTTCCTGCAGAACGATTTCTATCCCACGCGTGAAGCGTACCTTTCGGCATTGGCAGACGCGATGAAAGGGGAATACGAGACGATTGTGGCCGCGGGTCTGGACCTGCAACTCGATTGCCCCGATCTGGCCCTGTCGCGCCATATGCTGTTCACGGACCTGACCGACGAAGCCTTCGTTCAGATCGCTAACATGCATGTCGAAGCCCTGAACCACGCGCTTCAGAACGTGCCGCAGGACCGCGTTCGGGTGCATATCTGCTGGGGCAACTATGAAGGGCCGCATTGTTGCGACATCGCAATGGACAAGGTGTTCAGCACCCTGATGGCCACCAAGTCGCGCTATGTGCTGTTTGAAACCTCCAATCCGCGCCATGCGCATGAATGGACCGTGTTCCGTGACCGCAAGGCTGAGATTCCCGACGACAAGATGCTTGTGCCCGGCGTTGTCGATACGACGACCAATTTCGTCGAGCACCCGGAACTTGTGGCGCAGAGGATCGGACGCTTTACCGATATTGTCGGCGCGGATCGGGTGATCGCCGGCAGCGATTGCGGTTTCGGCACTTTTGCGGGTTTTGGCGCCGTTGACCCTCAGATCGCATATGCCAAGCTGGGCGCGTTGTCCGAGGGCGCAAAGCTGGCCTCGGCATGACACCGTTGATCCTCTTGCCGGGCATGATGTGTGATGCCCGTCTTTTCAGACCCCAGATCGAAGTGTTGTCCGGCAGGATGCCTTTGATGACCTTTCCGCTAGGTATGCATGACAACGTTCAGGACATGGCGGCCGACATCCTGAGCTCTGCGCCGCCGGTCTTTGCTCTGGCCGGTTTGTCGATGGGTGGCATCGTGGCGATGGAGGTGCTGCGACAAGGGGCCGGGCGTGTTTCGCGCATTGCGCTGTTGGACACCAATCCGCTGGCCGAGATGCCCGAGGTCAAAGCGCGACGCGGACCCCAGATGGCCGCCGTGCGCGAGGGCCGTTTGTGGCATGTGATGCGCGATGAAATGAAGCCCAACTATCTGGCCGACGGGCCGCGTCAGGGCGCTATTCTGGACTTGTGCATGGAAATGGCGACGAATCTGGGTGCGGACGTGTTCTTGCGCCAATCCAAGGCGCTGATGGATCGCCCCGACCAGCGGGCGACCCTGTCCGCCTATCCGGGAAAGTCGCTGGTGCTATGCGGCAGGGAAGATGGTCTATGCCCCGTCGAGCGGCACCAGTTAATGCACGATCTGCTATCACACAGTGTGCTTGAAATCATCGAAGGCGCGGGCCACCTGCCGACGTTGGAAAAACCAAATGAAACCACGGCGGCCCTGATCCGCTGGTTGGAGGACACATGACACCGTCCCTTTTGTCACTACTTCGCAAGGTTGATACGCCAACCGTCTGCAACGCGATCGAAGTTGCGCAGGGCAAACGAGGCTTTGACGGCTTCACACGCGGAACCATGTTGTGTTCTGCACCGGACGAACCCCCAATCGTTGGCTACGCCCGTACTGCCAAGATCGCGGCGGTAAACCCGCCCACCGAGCCTGCGGACGTCATCCGAACCCGCCGCATGGCGTATTACAAATATATGGCTGATGCGCCCGCCCCATCGGTTGCAGTGCTGGAAGATGTGGACTTTCCGAATTGCATCGGTGCCTATTGGGGTGAAATCAACACCTCAATTCACAAGGGGTTCGGAATATCCGGCGCTTTGACCAACGGTGTGATGCGTGACCTCGGGGGTGTGCCAGCAGGTTTCCCCGTGGTTGCTGGCTCTGTCGGGCCAAGCCACGGTTTCGTCCATGTTCGAGAGATCGATACCGCCGTTTCGGTTTTTGGCCTGACCGTCAATCCGCATGACCTGATACACGCCGATCGGCACGGTGCGCTTGTAGTGCCTGAAGATGTTGTCGATCAGTTGGAAGGTGCTATCCAAAAGCTATTGTCGACCGAGCGCATTATTCTGGATGCAGCCACACAGCCTGACTTTGACTTTGACGCATTCCAAGCCGCGTGGACAGCTTTTGAAAAAGCCAGGGTTTGAGGGCAAGCGCCGTCAAACCTAAGCTACTGACCGGTCGCCCGCTCTTGTATCGGCGATGTCTGTCTTGGCAGGCAGAACCTTACGCGGCGCCTTCCGTCACCTCATCAGGAACATTCAATCCGCCTATCTGGGCCAGCAAAGCGACGATTTGATCAACACCTTTGCGGTGCCGAAGTGAGGTGAACACGAAGGGCCGCCCATTGCGCATCCTTGTTGCGTCACGGTCCATCACATCAAGCGAAGCCCCCACATGCGGGGCCAGATCGGTTTTGTTGATGATCAGTATGTCAGACTTCGTGATTGCCGGGCCGCCCTTGCGCGGGATTTCCTCACCCGCGGCCACGTCGATCACGTAAAGCGTCACGTCTGCCAGTTCGGGGCTGAACGTGGCCGACAGGTTGTCGCCGCCGCTTTCGATCAGCACAACCTCGACATCGGGGTGGCGTTCTTGCATTTCGGCAACTGCGGCTAGGTTAATAGAAGCATCCTCGCGGATAGCCGTATGCGGACAGCCGCCAGTCTCGACCCCGATGATACGGTCTTGAGGCAGAATCTGCATCCGCATCAAGGCCTCGGCATCTTCGCGTGTGTAGATGTCATTGGTGATCACACCCACCGAGAGCTTGTCGCGCAAAGCCTCGGACAGGGCCGCGGTCAGAGTGGTTTTGCCTGCACCCACCGGTCCACCGATGCCTACACGCAGAGGGCCGTTCATGCTGCTCATGTTCGGAACATCCTTGAGTATTGAGTTTCGTGTTTCATCGACGCGATGTCGGACAGGAATGTGGTTGATCCCAGATCGTCCAGCCCTGCGTCCAATGCGGTTTTCGCCACCTTCTGGCAAATCGGCGTGAGATCGCGGATCATTCGTTGCCCCTCGGTCTGACCCAAGGGCACAAGCCGCGTGGCGCATGCGACCAGATTTGACATGAAGGCCTGAAGAAACATCTGCGCCGTAAGGGGCAGGGGCAAACCTTGGCGTTGCGCTGCGTAGCCTACCGCCACCGGATAGGTCAGGCTCTCTATTTCCATTGCCCAAACGTCTGCAGTTACGCCGCAAAACGCTTCGCCCAGAAGTCGGGTTTCCAGTAGCCGCTCGGACGAGGCGCAAAAAGCGCGGGCTGTCTGATCGGCAGCCGCCAGGTCTTCCCGAGTTTTCGCGGAATATGCAGAGGCAAGAAACACGCAGTCATTTCGACCCGAGCCATGCTGGATCACGTCTGCAATCCATTCCTGCGTGTCGCTTGCATCAGTGACGCTTCCACATTCGATGGCCCATTCCAGCCCGTGCGAATAGGCGAAACCGCCCACGGGATAGGCGGGTGACAGCCATTGTGACAACGTCAGGATATCTATGTCACTGGGAGTGGCCATGTGTCCTGCCGTGGCCATAAGCGCCGCCCTCGGGGGTGAACGGCTCTTGCACCTCGCGCACAGTTGCGCCGATTTTCAGAAGCATGTCCCGAATGACGTGATCCACCTGGATCAGCAGCCGATCTGCCTCGACCTGACAGGGCGTGTGGCGGTTACCGATGTGCCAGGCGATACGGATCAGATCTGGTGCCGTGACTTCCAGCAATGCCTCGGGCGCTGCCTGAATCCCGACCTCGCGCCCGTCATCAAGGATGAGCGCTCCGCCGTGGTCCAGCGACGTGGTCTGAGCCAGATCGATAAGGATTTGCTCGCCGCTTTCGCAGGTCAGAACCTTCCGACGCAAAAAACGGTTTTCATAGGTCAGTGACAGGTGATCCGCAGGATCGCCATGCGAGTGACCTGAATACTGGCGTGCAGTGCAGAGCAGGGCGGTCATGCGTACGCCCCCACTGCGGTACCGGCTGTCAGAGCCAGATGGAATCCGCGAAGACGCGGTGCACGATCCGATCGCGTTTCAAGCCAAGCTTTTCCAGTTCCTCGTCGCTGAGCGACTGCAGGTGCTTGACGTGCTGAATCCGAGACTGGGCTTCGCCCATTCTGATCAGGGCCGAGTAAATCGACGATCCAACTGCGGCGATTGTGCCGGACAGCGAAAAGCCGGTTTGTGTCTGATGTGTCGTGTCTGCCATTTGGACCCTCGTAAGTATTCAAAACGTTGGTCCTCCCTTGGGTCATATAGTTTGTCATTTCAGCCTCACTGAGTAGTGGGTGTTTGATCATGGCTGCATTGCGTATGCTGCAATGCAGCATAATTTTTGGTCAGAACATAAAGTACCTCTGAGCCATCGGTAGAACTTCGGCCGGTTGGCAGGTCAGTAGTTCACCGTCGGCGCGCACTTCGTATGTTTCAGGGTCGACTTCGACCTTGGGGGTTGCGTCGTTCAGCTTCAAGTCGCGTTTACCGATGTTGCGCGTGTTCTGGACGGCAATCGTTTGCTTGGCCAGCCCCAGTGTATCACCGATCCCCTCGGACTGCGCGGCTTCGGAGACAAAAGTGATCGCCGAATTTTCGACCGAGCGGCCATAGGCTCCGAACATCGGGCGGCTATAAACCGGCTGCGGCGTAGGGATCGAGGCATTCGGGTCGCCCATTTGAGCGCAGGCAATCGTACCGCCCAGCAGAACCATCTCGGGCTTGACCCCAAAGAAGGCCGGGTTCCACAACACCAGGTCGGCGCGTTTGCCCTCCTCGATGCTGCCGATCTGATGGCTGAGGCCGTGGGCAATCGCCGGGTTGATGGTGTATTTGGCGATATAGCGGCGCACGCGCATATTGTCGTTCTCGCCGGTTTCTTCGGGCAAACGACCGCGCTGTTTCTTCATCTTGTCAGCGGTTTGCCAGGTGCGGATCAGAACCTCTCCGACCCGGCCCATCGCCTGACTGTCCGACGCGATGATCGAGAACGCGCCCATGTCGTGCAGGATATCCTCGGCCGCAATCGTCTCACGCCGGATGCGGCTTTCGGCAAAGGCCACGTCCTCGGGGATGGATTTGTCGAGGTGGTGGCACACCATTAGCATGTCCAGATGTTCCTCGACCGTGTTGACGGTGAAGGGGCGGGTCGGGTTTGTGGAAGAGGGCAGGACGTGGTTCTCGCCACAGATTTTGATAATGTCTGGGGCGTGGCCGCCGCCTGCGCCTTCAGTGTGGAAGGCATGAATAGTCCGGCCTTTCATCGCGGCCACGGTGTTTTCCACGAACCCGGATTCGTTCAGCGTGTCGGTGTGGATCATCACCTGCACGTCCATCGCATCCGCGACCGAGAGGCAGCAGTCGATGGCGGCGGGGGTGGTGCCCCAATCCTCGTGCAGTTTCAGCGCGCAAGCGCCCGCGTTGATCTGTTCTTCCAGCGCGGCGGGCAGTGACGCATTGCCCTTGCCCGCAAAGGCCAGGTTCATCGGGAAGGCATCTGCGGCCTGCAGCATCCGCCCGATATGCCATGGCCCCGGCGTGCAGGTGGTGGCCAGAGTGCCGTGCGCGGGGCCGGTGCCGCCGCCTAACATGGTCGTCAGGCCGGAATGCAGCGCGTCTTCGATCTGTTGCGGGCAGATAAAGTGAATATGGCTGTCGAACCCACCGGCGGTCAGGATACGCCCTTCGCCCGCGATAGCCTCAGTCCCCGGACCGATGATGATGTCGACGCCGGGCTGCGTGTCGGGGTTTCCGGCCTTGCCGATCTTGGCGATGCGCCCGTCTTTCAGACCCACATCCGCCTTGTAGATGCCCGAGTGGTCCACGATCAGCGCATTGGTGATGACCGTATCCACGGCTCCTTCGGCGCGGGTGGCCTGAGACTGCCCCATCCCGTCGCGGATCACCTTGCCTCCTCCGAACTTGACCTCTTCGCCATAAAGCAGCGCGTTGCTACCTGCCCCGCCGGTCTGGGCGGCCCCCGCGCGTTCGGCGGTCAGGTCGCGTTCCACCTCGATCACCAGATCGGTATCGGCCAGCCGCAGCTTGTCGCCGGTGGTGGGGCCGAACATGGCGGCATAGTCAGAACGTTTGATTGTTGCTGGCATCAGAGCGACCCCATAACTTTTTGATTGAACCCATAAACCTTACGCGCGCCGCCGATCGGGATCAGCGTGACCTCGCGCGCCTGACCCGGCTCGAACCGCACGGCGGTGCCGGGGGCGATGTCCAGACGCAGGCCATGAGCTGCGTCCCGGTCGAAGTCCAGAGCGGGGTTGGTTTCCGCAAAGTGGTAGTGCGAGCCGACCTGAACAGGGCGGTCGCCGGTATTGGCAACCATCAGAGTAATGGCCTTGGCGCCAGAGTTCAGGGTGATCTCGCCCTCGGCCGGGAGCAGCTCTCCGGGGATCATTTGTTCAGCTTTACCATCAGGGCCAAGGCCGCCAGCGCAACGACCGCCAGACCAACGCCCAGAGTTGCATAGTCCGAACCGTGCGCATGGACATGCGTTCCGTTATGGGCTGCGGCAGGGCCAGCAAGGATCAGTGCGGGAAAGAGCATACGGGTCATATCGGTGTTCCTTTTTTCAGCGAATGGGGTTGTGCACGGTCACCAGCTTGGTGCCGTCGGGAAAGGTAGCTTCGACCTGAACCTCGTGGATCATCTCGGGTACACCTTCCATGCATTGTTCCCGTGTGATCACCTCGGCCCCGGCCTGCATCATGTCCGCGACCGAGCGACCGTCGCGCGCGCCTTCGACGACGGCGTCGGTGATCAGGGCGATTGCCTCGGGGTGGTTCAGCTTGACGCCGCGCGCCAATCGCCTGCGGGCGACCTCGGCGGCCATAGCGACCATCAGTTTATCTTTTTCGCGAGGGGTCAGGTTCATGTCAGATCATCCAGCATCGGGGTAGAGTGTTGTTGTTCAATCGTCGCAGCACCGGCATCAGCGAACGACGGAGTGTGAAACTGTTTTCAGCCAGCAACCGCACTACAAGCAGGTCGCTTTGGATCAGGCTGGCTCCGGCGGTTTCAGGCAGCATCTCGCGGATCGCGTCCAACTGGCCCTCAGCCGTATGCGAGGCAAATGCGATCAGCGCCATTGCCCCAGCTTTGTTCGCGATGTGAGGCTTGGATAAATGAGCGTGCAGATTTCCAGTGAACCGAGTGGCGTCCAGAAACACAGCCTCTCCGTCCCGCCGGATTTCAATTCTGTCCTGCAGGCGGATATTGGTTAGGGTCTCACCCATCGCCGCGCGTCCAAAGACCAGTGGTTCAACCAGCAGTGCAGTCGCATCCGGTGCCATTTCGATCGACAGTTTTCGATCCAGCGCGCTGCCGTCAAAAAGGATGGTTTCCTGCGGCAGCCAGTTCAGCCGCGCCCCGGCATCAACCATCACGTGATTGTAGATTTTGCCCGCTGGCCCTGGTTTTGCCTTGTACGCCCTCTCACACGCTTGGGTCGTTATGGTCAGAGTGGTGCCGTGTCCCGCGTGTCCGTGAAAGCGGAACGAGTCCCCGCCAGTGATCCCGCCAGCCGTGTTCAAAAGCACCGCGTCCAATGCGTTTCCGTCGGTGCGGGGAAACAGACACTTGAACGACCCGGACTGCCGAAACCCGTCCAAAACCGACTTTTCGCCCATTTGCTTGGCACTCAGGCGAATCGCACCCTTTGCACGCGGAGGCATTGCGTCCTGCTTGGGCAATATGGAGGCATGATGAGTAATGGCGCACCTGCGAAACAAGAAGTTATGCCGCTTGTTTCACCGTTCTCGCGTCGGAACTCTATTCCGCGACGCCGTTTTTCGACGGTTTTCCCTAGTGTGAGATTAAATTTTAGGCACGCTCTGAAAGTTGCGATCAAAAATTAAGCAGAAACCGCCGATGTGGGAAATTGGTCTGACAACTATTTGCTAAAACGTCGGCAATACAGAATCCGTATGGGTGCCCGCCGTGGAGATGACCCGGGGGTGTGTGACGGCTGCGCGAATTGGACCTCGGACACAACCGCCACACGGAACGCAACAATAGTTGCGGGGATCAGGTAGAAGAAGACCGCGCCTATGCGCAAGCCCTCTCGCCCGGAACCCGCCAGGAGGATTACATGAAATCTCTCAAATCCACACTCGCCGGTTCGGCGGTATTCGCAGCCATGGCAACCGCTGCGCTGTCGGCTGAAGACACCATCAAGGTGGGCGTGCTGCACTCGCTGTCGGGCACAATGGCAATTTCGGAAACCACCCTGAAAGACACCATGCTGATGCTGATCGACCAGCAAAACGCCAAGGGCGGTCTGCTGGGCAAGCAGCTTGAGGCCGTTGTGGTCGACCCCGCATCCGACTGGCCGCTGTTCGCGGAAAAAGCGCGCGAGCTGCTGACCGTGCATGAGGTGGACGTGATCTTTGGCAACTGGACATCTGTAAGCCGCAAGTCGGTTCTGCCGGTGATCGAAGAACTGAACGGCCTGCTGTTCTACCCGGTTCAGTATGAAGGTGAGGAATCCTCGAAGAACGTCTTCTACACCGGCGCCGCGCCGAACCAGCAGGCGATCCCTGCGACCGACTACTTCCTGGACGAGCTGGGCGTCGAGAAGTTCGCGCTGCTGGGCACCGACTATGTGTATCCCCGCACCACGAACAACATTCTGGAAAGCTATCTGAAGCAGAAGGGCATCGCGGACGAGGACATCTTCGTTAACTACACACCGTTCGGTCACTCTGACTGGTCCAAGATCGTGGCTGACGTCGTCGCGCTGGGCGCGGATGGTAAGAAAGTCGGTGTGATCTCGACCATCAACGGCGACGCGAACATTGGCTTCTACAAGGAACTGGCAGCGGCTGGCGTTTCGGCCGATGACATTCCGGTTGTGGCGTTCTCGGTTGGTGAGGAAGAACTGTCCGGTCTGGATACCGCAAACCTGGTCGGTCACCTGGCAGCTTGGAACTATTTCCAGTCAGCGGACACCGAAGCCAACGCGGAATTCGTTGAGACATGGAAAGCCACCATGGGTGATGAGCGCGTGACCAATGACCCGATGGAAGCTCACTATATCGGTTTCAACATGTGGGTTAACGCCGCGACCGCTGCTGGCTCGACCGAAGTTGACGCTGTGCGTTCGGCCATGTACGGGCAGGAATTCCCGAACCTGACCGGCGGTACCGCGGTTATGCTGCCGAACCACCACCTGGCCAAGCCGGTACTGATCGGTGAGATTCAGGAAGACGGTCAGTTCGACATCATCAGCGAAACCGACGTTGTGCCGGGCGACGCCTGGACCGACTTCCTGCCGGAATCGGCAGTGCTGAAATCGGATTGGAAGGAACTGGACTGCGGTATGTACAACACCGAAACCAAGACCTGCGTTCAGACTCTGTCGAACTACTAAACGATCCTGCAAGGCGGGTATGATCACCCGCCTTGCCCCAAGACATTCGGGTTTCACTACATGTTACGACTTTTCCTTGCGGGCCTTGCATTCCTGTGCGCCTGCATGACGGCCAACGCGCAAGAGGTCGGTCTGCAGCCGATCCTGCAAGAGCATCAGGAAACTATCGCAAAGAGTTCGCGCAAGACCATCGGGCCTGCGATTGACGCCATTGCGTCTAGTGGATTACCACAAGCGCAAACCATGCTTGAGACTTGGGCTGCCAAAAACATGTGGATGCGCAAATCCGATGGGCTGTTTTTTGCAGGCGAGAAGGCCGAGGGCCGGTCGTACACGCTGACCGATCTGGATACCGGCGAGGTCGTCGGTACATTTGAAAAATCGGACCTGAAGCAACTGAAACCCAACAGCGGCGTGCGGGCGATGATCGGCACGGCGCTGGTGCAATTTCAACTGACCGACCCAAGCCGTACCAGGCGTCTGGCCGCCTTGGAATCCATTCAGCGCGACCCCGAGGGTGCGTTGCTGGAACCTTTGCGGGCTTCGATCGATGATGAACCCGACGCGGACCTGAAGGCGCGGAAACAACGACTCGAGCGACTGCTGACGATTGGGTACGACACGGACACTGCGGCTCGTTTGGCCGCGATCGAGGAAATGTCCGACGATCTGGGTGTGGATGTACGCGCTGCGCTGAACCCTCTTGTCGTGACCAGACGACAGGCGGCTGTGGACCTGCCATCGGACGTCAATATTGCTGCAATTCTTGAGTCGGGCTCGGATGAGCTTTCGCAGGATGAGGCATATGACCTTCTGATTGCCGCCGGCCTTGCCTCGGCGCGCGTTTCGCCCGATGACATTCGGGCCGCGCTGACGGCCAACATAGATGGCGGGCGCGTTGGCGGTATCCCGGTTGCCCAGCTAAACACGGAAGCGGCACGCGCGCAGGCATATGCAGCGCTGGCCGAGGCCGGAACCGTGCCGGCGCTTGCCACCCAAGCCGACATCGACGCAGCGCTTGGATCGCATGTGTTCTATGAAACCTATGCCGAGCCGGTGCCAGAGGTGACCGCCGCCGCCGAAGCCGCCTTGGAACAGATCGAAGTGAAGGTCGGCCTGAACCAGACACTCGACCTGACGCTTGACGCGATCTCTCTGGCTTCGATTTACTTTCTGGCGGCTATCGGGCTGGCCATCACCTTTGGTGTGATGGGCGTGATCAACATGGCACACGGCGAGTTCATCATGATGGGCGCCTACACAGGCTATGTCGTGCAGCAATTCATCCCGGATCATACCCTGTCAATCATTGTGGCCATTCCCATGGCCTTTGCTGTTACCTTCGCCATGGGCGTCGCGATGGAGCGGCTGGTGATCCGTTGGCTTTATTCGCGCCCGTTGGAAACACTGCTGGCGACTTTCGGTATCTCGATCGCGCTGCAGCAATTGGCCAAGAACATCTTTGGCACACAGGCGCGCCCGCTGACTGCTCCGGGTTGGCTGGACGGGGCGTGGGTGCTGAACGATGTCGTTTCGATCAGCTATATCCGCATCGCGATTTTCGTGCTGGCGATGATCTTTCTTGGGCTGTTCCTCTACATCATGAAGCGCACGCGCCTGGGGCTTGAGATGCGCGCTGTGACACAAAACCCGCGCATGGCGGGGTCGATGGGGATCAACCCCGGTCGGGTAAACATGCTGACGTTTGGTCTTGGTTCGGGCATTGCCGGGATCGCAGGCGTGGCCATTGGTCTCTTTGCCAAAGTCACGTCCGACCTGGGTAGCGACTACATCGTTCAGAGCTTCATGACCGTGGTAGTCGGCGGCGTCGGCAACATCTGGGGCGCGCTGGCGGGCGCAGGCATGATCGGCTTCCTGCAAAAAGGGATCGAGTGGATGAACCCCTCGAACACCCTTGCAGCGCAGACCTACATGATCGTGTTCATCATCATCTTCATTCAATTCCGGCCCAGAGGCATCATCGCTCTCAAAGGCCGCGCAGCGGGGGACTGAGTCATGGAACGAAGTTTTGTCGCCAAGAATCCGTCCGTGCTTGTCTTTCTGGCCATCCTGTCCCTGTTCACCCTTGGCGTGACCATCTTGTCCGAAGGGTTTGGGATTGGCGTGATCTCGACCAGCTTCGTCAAGACTTTGGGCAAGACCTTGTGCCTTTGCCTGATCGCTGTGGCTATGGATCTGGTCTGGGGCTTTACCGGCATCCTGTCGCTTGGCCATTTCGCGTTTTTCGGGCTGGGCGGTTACATGATCGGCATGTGGCTGATGTATGAGCGCACCCGCCTGATCGTGGTCGAGTCGCTGTCCCAAGCCGACATCCCGCCAACTTCGGCCGAGGTCGTGGATGCGATCGGTACGCAAATCTTCGGCGTCGTTGGGTCGTCGGACTTCCCTCTGATCTGGGCCTTTTCAGACAGCTTGGTGCTGCAACTGGCGCTGGTCGTGCTGGTGCCGGGCTTTCTGGCGCTAATCTTCGGTTGGCTTGCTTTCCGCAGCCGGGTGACAGGCGTTTACCTGTCCATTCTGACACAAGCGATGACACTGGCGCTGGCGCTTTACCTGTTCCAGAACGACAGCGGATTGCGGGGCAATAACGGCCTGTCCGGGTTGCAGAACCTGCCGGGCGTCACCGCCTCGCAGGACGTGGTGTCGGTCTGGTTCCTTTGGGCTTCGGCGCTTGCGCTGGGGCTGGGATACATGCTGGCCGCCTGGGTCGTGTCAGGCAAGTTCGGGTCGGTCATTCGCGGCATCCGCGACAACGAGGCGCGCGTTCGGTTCCTTGGGTATTCGGTCGAGGTTTACAAGCTGGCAGTATTCACGCTGACCGGCTGTGTGGCGGCCATTGCGGGCGCGCTGTACTATCCGCAGGCAGGCATCATCAACCCCGAGGAGATGGCGCCCATCGCCTCGATCTATCTGGCTGTCTGGGTCGCCATCGGCGGGCGCGGGCGCCTTTACGGTGCCGTCATCGGCGCGGCGTTCGTCAGTCTGCTCAGCACGTGGTTCACCGGTGGTCAGGCACCGGATATTCCGCTGGGGTTCTATACGATCAAGTGGGTCGATTGGTGGCAGGTGCTGCTGGGTGTCTCTTTCGTGCTGGTCACGTTGTTTGCCCCGCAGGGTATCGGCGGACTGTTTGACCTGTGGTCCAATCGAAAGCACCCGGACCGACACGGAGCCAGCCTTGGCCCTGATGACGGAGCCCTGCGCGAGAAGGAGGCCATCGAATGAGCACCCTGTTAGAGGTCAGCGGAGTCTCGGTCACGTTCGACGGGTTTCGCGCAATCAACAATCTGTCTTTCCAGATCGGCAACGCAGAGCTGCGTGCCGTGATCGGGCCAAATGGCGCTGGCAAGACGACCTTCATGGATATTGTCACCGGCAAGACCCGGCCCGATGAAGGCCGTGTGATCTGGGGCGAAAAATCCATATCTCTGCTGCGCATGAGCGAGGCCAAAATCGCGCAGGCCGGAATTGGGCGAAAATTCCAGAAACCCACCGTGTTCGAGGATCAGACCGTGCAGGAAAACCTGCTGATGGCGCTGAAGAACAAGCGCGGCTGGCTAGGTGTTCTGTTTTACCGACCCTCGGCACAGGATCTTGGGAAGGTCGAGGAACTGGCCGCCGAGATTGGGCTGAAGGATGAGTTGAGCCGCAAGTCGGGTGAGCTCAGCCACGGTCAGAAGCAATGGCTCGAGATCGGTATGCTGCTGGCGCAAGAGCCGCGACTGCTGCTTGTGGATGAACCCGCGGCAGGAATGACCCCGCAGGAACGAGAGCACACGACCGACCTGCTGGTGCAGGCCGCGAAAACCCGCGCCGTGGTAGTCGTTGAGCACGACATGGAGTTCGTCCGCCGCCTGAACTGTAAGGTGACGGTTCTGCATGAGGGCTCGGTTCTGGCCGAGGGGTCTCTGGACCACGTGACATCTAATCAGGACGTCATCGACGTCTATCTGGGACGCTGAACGATGCTGAAACTGAACGATCTGACCCTTCACTATGGTCATTCGCAAATTCTCTACGGCATTTCGATGGAGGCGGCACAGGGCGAAGTGACCTGCGTGATGGGCACCAACGGTGTCGGCAAAACAAGTCTGATCAAGGCGATCTCGGGCACGCATCCACGTTCGGGCGGTCAGATGGAGTTGAATGGGGAAAACCTTGGTATCCTTCCGGCACATCGGATGGCTTGGAAAGGCGTGGCCTATGTTCCTCAAGGTCGCGAGATCTTCCCCCTGCTGACCGTGCGTGAGAATCTCGAAACGGGATTTGCCTGCCTTCCGACCAGCGAGCACTACGTCCCTGACGAGATATTTGAGCTGTTTCCAGTGCTCAAACAGATGCAGAACCGGCGTGGCGGTGACTTGTCTGGCGGCCAGCAGCAACAACTGGCGATCGCGCGTGCCCTGATCACCAAGCCCAAGCTCTTGTTACTGGACGAGCCGACAGAGGGCATCCAGCCCAACATCATCCAGCAAATCGGAGAGGTCATACGCCACCTTCGCTCCAAGAGTGAAATGGCGATTGTGCTTGTCGAGCAGTATTTCGACTTTGCCTACGATCTTGCAGACCGTTTCGTCGTGCTAAGGCGTGGCGAAATACTGATGAAGGGAAGCAGGCAGGAACTTTCACGCGATCAGGTTCTGCAGGGCGTCACTGTATAGAACGCGCTTTCAGGCAAATTTTAGAACCGCCTCGTGGAAACGGGGCGGTTTTCCCGTCTGACGTTAAAGATTTCTTAAGAATCACATCCCGACTCGCCCTCTGACGACCGGGTTTTGGACACAAATCTGCCCAAAACGAACAAAAATTCCCGTTATGCGGGAATTCCTTTTTGTTTGAGGGGAGGTTTGGGCGTCAAACAATTGGTAACGATTTTATTAACGGGGATGTCTGCCTCGTGTGTGTGCGAATTTCGCACTTGGTAAAACAGTCTGGAGTAAAAATTATGTCGAATACTATTCGCAAGTTCTTTCTGAAGCTGCGCAAAGACGAGCGCGGTGCGACCCTGGTGGAATATGGTATCGCCCTGCTGGTCGCGATCGTTGCCGGTGGCGGCGTTCTGATCACCGTTGCACAAAGCACCAGCTCTAACTTCGTAGAAGCAGATGGTGCTATCACTGCACGTTCAGCGACCCCAACGCCGTAAACCATAGGTTTACCACTCGGGCGCGGCTTATTCTTGTCAGTTGGCAGCGCGCTCGAGTTCGTTCGTCGGAAGGTCATTCAGTTGATCCCGTCTTCCAAGTGGAAAGACCAAAAAATTCAACTCTCCCGGAGCATCTGTTGGGTGAGTTGGAACATTCGACCCAAAATTGCGTCAGTGTGAATGCTGATTTGCTCAGTTTGATTGAAGATCGCCCAAACCTGACAGCCAAAGCTAACTTCGGAAATTGGAGGGCAAAATGCGCGTTAAGTCTTTTATGATGACAGTCTTCGGTGTCGCCTTAGCAGGTGGCGCGGTGTTCTGGGCAAAGGACCAGCTTGAGAGAAACCAAGCTCAGGAAGCGGAAAGCGCTATCGTGCGCGTCGTTGCTGTTGCAGAGGATATTCCGTTCGGCAACCCGATTGAGGGACACAAGCTGACCACGATTGATTGGCCTGCTGACTCCGTGCCGTCAGGGGTATTCACCAACTTTGAGGACGTAGTTCCACCGGTCGGCGGAGAGCCGCGCCGTGCCAAACGCGCCTTGGCTCAAGGGGAAATCCTTTTGATCTCAAAGGTTTCGGAATTCGGTGAAAAAGTAACGATTGTTCAGACGCTTGGTGAAGGTAATCGTGCAATGGCGATCAGCGTTAACGCCCAGACAGGCGTTGGCGGGTTTGTGACGCCGGGTGACTTTGTCGACATCGTTTTGACGCGGGGCAGAGACGCTGAGCTGCGTGCTCTGACCATCCTGCAGAATATCCGTGTCATCGGGGTCGACCAGAAAAACGATGAAGAATTGGATCAGCCAGGGGTCGCTCGTACTGTGACTGTCGAAGTGACACCCGACGAGAGCCAGCGACTGGCCCTTGCTCAAAAAGCCGGTCAGCTGAGCCTGTCTCTGCGGTCGCTCGATGAACTTGACGATGAACCGCTGGAAGCCGTCCGCCTAAGCGACATCCTGCTGGAAAAATCGCCGGTTGATGATGGAACGCCTCAGCCGATCGTCAAAGTGCGCCGTGGAATTTCCGATGTTCAGGAAGTGCCGGTGGCCGACAATACACGTGAAGAAGAAGTGCCGGTTACAGATACGTCCAGCGCCGTGAACTAAAGCGCACCGAGTTAAGGAGGGTTAACGATGTTCTCGCTAAGCAAGTTCAAGAAAGAAGAAGACGGTACGATCCTGATCTTTGTCGCCTTGTGCTTAGCCATGATCGTCGGGTTTGCCGCGCTAACCTTTGACTTGGGCCGCATGGCCTCGACCCAAACCGACCTACAGGCTTATGCCGATCACGTCGCATTGGCCGCCGCTGGAGAGTTGGACGGAAACGCGGACGCAATCACTCGTGCCACAAATGCTGCCGGGGCGATGATCGTAGACAAACAGTTCTTTGCCGAGGGTGATCAGACCCTGGACTCGGCTGCGGACTTCTCACTGCGTTTTCTGACTGGTCTGCCGAAACCGGACGATGATCCCGAAGATGATGACTCTGTCGATAGTTTTGTTACAACGGATCCCACTCTGGCCGTAATGGTCGAGGTGACAGCCACGCCCAGAACAGTTTTCCTGCCATTCGCCCGAGCTTTGGCGACCCTGGTTGGGGCTGCCGCTCCAAACGAACAGATCAGCGCACAGGCCATCGCGGGTTACACGTCTTATGCCTGCGATGTGACGCCGCTGATGTTCTGTATTCCGCGTGGATGGACATCCAATGCGAATAAAGGGTCCACAATCAAGCTTCGCACCGGAGGGAATAGTTCTGCGTGGGGGCCGGGGAATTTCGGGTTCCTTGACCCAGAAGATATTGGAATCAACCCGAACGGTCCTTGTGTGGACAGTTCCGGTAAAGAGTTGACCGGCTCCAAACTCTATATCTGCTTGATTGCGGCAAACGGCAACTTGACCAAATGCGTTGCTCAACGAGGTGTCGACACCGAGCCAGGTCAAAGAAACGGGATCGGCAGCGCCATCTACAATTCGCGCTTTGACATGTTCAATGCGACGATGAAGAGCTTCAAAAATGATGCTGCTTATGCACCTGGACCCCAAGTGATTTCCGGCTGGGAAAATACAGGCGGTAGCTGCCTTGGCAATAACCCGACGCTGTCACCCGATACGATGCCCTTCCCGCCCGATGATTGTTTTGCAGAAAATACCTGTGCCACGTTGGTTCCAAATGGCGCTGGTCGGTTTGGGGATGGTTACTGGGGTGACGGCAAAAGCGACTACCTTGCCTTGAACTATGGCACGGGTCTTGATCCCGAAAACAATCCCCTGGAACAGCATCCGGCGATTGAAAGTGGCCTTGTTACGATGCCGGCAGGAACGACTCGCTATCAAATGTACCTTGATGAGATCGACAAATTTAAGAATGTGACAAACATCCTTGAAAATCGGAGTGAGACTGGTCGAGCGCAATGTGCCACGCAACCAAGTTCCGATCCCGACCGCAGAACCTTTGTCGCAGCCGCGATCAATTGCGACGACAATCCAGTGGCAGGTCGTGCAGAGAACGTCCCGGTCCAGGAATTTGTGAAAGTGTTCCTGATCCAGCCGCTTGAGGAATCCTCTGGCAGTGATTTTGACATCTACGTTGAGGTTATCGAGCAAGTTGGTGGATCTGGCACAAGTACCGAAGAAGGTATCTTCCGCGATGTCGTGAGGTTGTACCGGTGAGACGTCTGATTGCACATATCACGCGGCTCAAGCGTTGTGACGCTGGTGCACCGATGGTTGAATTCGCCATGGTCCTTCCTCTGATACTCCTGTTTCTCGCAGTGATCATCGAAGGGGGGCGCATCACCTGGATTCATCAGGCGACGGCGGCGGGTGTTCGGGATGCGTCACGAATGATTGCACGTATTGCGCCCGTGGATTTGTGCAGTGCGGGGACCGTCGCCAATTACGACACTTTGGCGACAACTATCGTGACCAACCAATTGGGCGGTTCGTCAATCATGCCCGCAGGCGCGACAATTGTTGATGTCACTCCGACTTGCATCCCCCGGACGGGAACGTACCGCGTAAGCCCGGCATCTATTGTTGAGGTCACAGCAGAGATCGAAATCGACTATCTTTTTGGCGGAATATTTGGCTGGTTTGGTGACTCACTAACGTCGTTGACCGCAGAAATCTCGGATCAAAGCAGGGTGTATGGCGTATGAAACGGTTTGCACAAATCTCCCGCAGATTTTGGCGTCAGGAACGTGGATCGGCTCTGGTCGAGTTGGCCATCGTTATCCCGCTGTTTTTACTTCTGATTTTCGGTGTGGTGGACTATGGTCGCCTGTTCTGGTCAACGACCGCCGCGCAGAAGGCTATGCACACGGCCGCCAGACTTGCGACCGTTGGCCCACCTTTGTGCGGAATTCTTCCCCCGGAACATGAACTGGCAGGTGGTGTGACCACCAACCCTAGATTTGGGACTTTGTGCAGAACGGGTGGTTCAGGTGGTATTTGTGTTGACGAAAGCAAAACAGGGAATCTGCCAGAGCCGTGCACCTTGGATACGTCAACGCCGTATGGCGCCCGCATCTGGGATGAGATTGGGCCTTTGCTGCCGCCGGGATCGTCCCCTGCCAATGTTCAGTTTACCTATTCGCATGATTGGCGGCTTGGTTTCCTGGGCGGCCCCTACACGCCAGTTGTCACGGCGGACCTTATCGACGTTGATTTTGATTTTGTAATGCCACTGGCGGGACTGGCTGCATTTGCAGCACGCAATCCTGCGGTCACGTCCAATACCCCAAACAGCATTTCCCTTCCCGCCATGAGCACTTCGGTCCCTGCCGAGGACCTTGCTGTAGGTGACGGGGTGGTAGAGTGAGGAGAAAGATAATGAGTTCTAAGCAGATTTCCGTATTGCTGATTTCGCCTGATGAACAGATCTATTCGGCTATCGAAGGATCGCTGGCTGATCAGGACAACTGCGAGTTCACTGGCCGAAAGGATACGGTGGAAGGCGTAAACGGGTCGGCAATCTCACTTACTGCGCTGCATGACGTGGTCCTTTTTGATGTCGACGAAACGTCCGACAATATGCTCGACACGGCGCAATCGATTTGCGACGCGCGTATGCCGAACGCAATCATTATCGCACTGGCTCCCGAGGATCTGCCGCTTGAAAAGGCCCGGCAGCTCAAGAAGCTGGGCGTGGATGACGTGCTGCCCCGAAAGGCGATCAACGAAGAGATCGTCCCGCAGGTAGACGCAATCCGGGCTCGCCGCCAGGCGCAGTTGCCTGCCGTTTGGGGCGGTCAGGCGACTCTCGGCAAAGTTATTGCCGTAGCGAAGTCCCGGGGTGGGGTCGGGTCTTCGCTCGTTGCCGCAAACATGGCCAACGAGTTGCAGTGCAAGGAAGGTTTCTTCAAGAAAAAGGCCGCGAACGAAGTTGCGGTTGTGGACCTCGATTTCCAGTTCGGCTCCATTGCGGCCTTGATGGATGTGGAAGAAAGCGACGCGATGTGGCGGATGGCGATGGAAGAAAGCATCCCCGATTCCGCATTTCTTGAGCAAGCCATGACAAAAGCGCCCTGCGGCGTGGACGTATTGGCCGCGCCTTCGCGCTATGGCCCGCTGTCTGCCATCAAGGAGGAGCAGATTTCCGCGATCCTTGATAGCCTGAAACGTACCCATGACTATGTCGTTGTCGACCTGCCGCGTGCGCTTGTGGAATGGATTACTCCGGTGTTGGCCCAGGCCGACAGACTGTACCTTGTGACGGATGTAGCAGTTCCCTCGGTGCGTTCAGCACGCAAACTGATGGATTTCTATCAGGCTGAAAACCCGGCCATTGATATCCAACTGGTCGCCAGCCTTGAGAAAAAGCCGCTGTTCCCCGCTGCGCATCATCGCGCTGCTGCGAAACTGCTGGAACAGGACTTCGCCTATTGGGTGCCAAAGGATGACCGTACCGTGCGTGAATCCGTTGATCGCGGCATTCCTCTGCAGGACGTTTCAAACAGGGCACCTGCGACGCGGGCGATCAAGAAGCTGGCCGATGAAACCCGTATCTCTATGCCTCCTCGTGTGGGCAAGTGATCGTTCATCAGAAAAAGACGTGAATTAACAAGTAGTAAGGGTTGGAATATGTTTCGTGAATTTGACAGAACAGGTCGCACGTCCGCTGGCGCAGCCAAGGTTGTGCCTTTGGACACGAAGCAGGTTTCCGACAACGTGTCGGATATTGCTGCATTTGATGCCGAGAAAAAGGCAAGTCAACAGGCGTTGGAACTGGATCGAATTGATCTGAAGGCGCGGATGCACAACTCTTTGCTGGATAAGCTGAACCTGGCAGTAATCGACAAGGTCGAGGAGGATACACTCCGCGGTGAAATCGGCAGGCACGCGACCGAGCTTTTGCGCGCCGAAGGCCGCGCCATGCGCAGCGAAGAAGTCAAGCTGTTGGTTGAGGAGTTGATGCACGAGGTGCTGGGGCTTGGGCCTCTGGAGCCCCTGCTGGCCGATCCGACGATCAACGACATTCTGGTCAATGGACACCAGCAGATTTTTGTTGAACGTGGAGGTATTCTTGAAAAAACCTCTGCCCGTTTCCGCGACGAGCGCCACTTGCTGAGAATTATCGACAAGATTGTCAGCCGCATAGGTCGCCGTATCGATGAACGCCAGCCTTGGGTGGACGCGCGTCTCGAAGATGGTAGCCGCGTGAACGCGATTATTCGCCCCTGTGCGCTGGACGGCCCAGCCTTGTCCATTCGTAAATTTGCGCGCGTTCCCCTGACAATGCAGCGCTTGGTTCAGAACGAAGCTCTGAACGATAGCGCGGCGACCCTGTTGCGGGGACTGGTCGAAGCAAAGATGAATGTCTTGATTTCTGGCGGTACGGGTTCCGGTAAAACCACCATGCTGAACGCCCTGTCGTCGTATATTGGGGGCAGAGAGCGGATTGTAACCATCGAAGATGCCGCTGAATTGCAGTTGCAGCAGGAACATGTGCTGCGCATGGAAACACGCCCCGCGGGTCTGGACGGAACCGGCGCAGTTGCACAGCGTGACCTTGTCCGAAATGCGCTGCGGATGCGACCCGACCGCATCATCGTTGGCGAGGTTCGCGGTTCAGAAGCCTTTGATATGTTGCAGGCGATGAACACGGGTCACGACGGTTCGATGACCACGGTACACGCCAACAGCCCACGGGATGCATTGTCGCGTGTTGAGCAGATGGTTCAGATGGGCGGAATGGAGCTTCCACACTCGGCGATCCGGGCGACCATCGCTTCGGCCATCAATTTCGTGCTGCAGCTGAATCGTTTGTCCGACGGGACACGTCGTGTGACTTCCATTGCCGAAGTAACCGGTATGGAAGGCGATATTGTCACCATGCAGGACATTTTTGTCTTTAAACGCGAAGGCAAAGATGAAAATGGCAAGGTTCTGGGGCGCTTTATGGCTACTGGTATTCGTCCGAAATCCAGTGATGCCTTGGCTGCCGCCGGGATCGACCTGTCCTCTGTCAAGTTCAACTGAGGAGATCAGACATGTTCGAGCAAATTCGGTCTTTCTTTGAGAACCTAAATCTTAACGCCGTCATGGGCCCAGAGATGGAAGTGGCCGGGTTTGACGTTCGATTTGTTCTGGCTTTGGCGATCTTTATCGGCGCCCTGATTGCCTTTGAAGGAATTCGACAATTCCTCAGGCGCGGTGAGAACCGGGATGAGGCAATCAACCGCCGAATTCAGATGCTGCAGGAAGGCAAAACGGGCGAAGATGTCCTGAGCCTTCTCAAGCCTCAAGAAGCCAGGCCGTTTCTGCGAAAGTTCCCTTTCGTGGGCGACTTGCCTGCCGCGCTGAAGGCTTCGGGTCTGAATATGGTTCCCGAGATGTTCTTGATTGGTTGCGGTACGGCATTCCTGATCTGTGCGATTGGCGGGTCCATGGTTGCCAATCCGCTTCATGTGATCCCGATTTCCGCATTTGTGTTTCTGATTGGGCCTTTGATGGCCTTGGGGGCCACGCTTCAACAGCGCAAGGCAGCCTTGATCAAGCAACTTCCCGATGCTCTGGATCTCATGTCGCGCGGGCTCAAGGTGGGACATCCTCTCAATGCGACTCTGCAAAGCGTCGCAGAGGAGATGCCGGATCCGATTGGAACTGAATTTGGATTGGTTGTTGACCAGGTCGCTTTTGGTGAAGAGCTTACGACGGCCATGAAAAGCATGGCCGACCGTATCGACGAAGAAGATGTTCGGTATTTGGCCGTCGCATTGATGATGCAGCACGGTTCAGGTGGTGATCTTGCGGGTATTCTTAGAACTCTCGCGCGGGTGATCCGAGCGCGCATGTCCTTGCGGCGCAAAATCAAGGCGATCTCAGCCGAAGGCCGTATGACCGCCTATATTCTGTCGGCCATTCCTGTCGCAATCGCCGTTTTCATGACAATCCTTACGCCGTCTTACTACGGCGATGTCATGGATGCTCCGGCGTTTTGGCCGGTTATGAGCGTCATTGCGGTTGCGGTCGTCCTGAACGCTATCGTGATGTTTAAGCTCGTGAATTTCCGGATATAAGGGGTATTTGCGATGGAGTATTTCAATTCACTTCTCGACGGCGGATGGGTAACTCAAGCTCTGATCCTCGCCTTGGTTCTAGTTGGTGCAATTATTGCCTTTCTGGGGATTTCGTCATCGCTGAGCGAGCGGTCTACGGCCGCCGAACGCATGATGCCGACACGACAGCGTCAGAATCTTTCAAGGGCCGTCCCGGACAAGGTCGAAGGAGATGAGCCCACCGGACTGAGCGCTGCCCTTATTCCAAGTGACGCCAGCGTGCGTTTTGAAGTTGGCCAGGTCTTGGCGAAATCGGGCTTTCGCGGAAAAAACGCGATCGCCGGATACTATATGCTTCGTCTATTGCTGGCGACATCTTTGCCGCTGTTGTTCATTCTTCTGCTGAACTGGCAGCCTGCGAACAGCATTGGCTTCTCCGTCGGCGAATACATGTCCAGCCTGAACATGTTGGAAATCATGCGGAATGTGGCCATCCTATGTGGGATCGGCTTCTTTGCCCCGCATTATTGGATGGAAGCGCGCATCAAAGAGCGCAAACGCCTTATGGAAAATGCGTTCCCCAATATGCTGGACCTTCTTCAAATCGGCGTTGAAGCAGGAATGGGCTTTGATCAGGCATTGCTGAAAGTCGCTGTAGAAATGCAGCTGGTTTCCCCGGAAATGTCCGAGGAAATCCTGATTGCCTTGAGCGAGATCCAAGCTGGACGAGATCGGGACACCGCCTTGATGCGCATGGCCCGTCGTACAGGCATCGAGGAGATGAGTTCATTCGTCAGCGTCGTGCTGCAGTCGACCCGGTTCGGGGTGCCTCTTGCCTCTGCTCTCAACACTTATGCAGAAGAGATGCGCGAGCTTCGTGAACTGCGTGCGCAGGAGATGGCGAACAAGCTGCCGGTTAAAATGTCTGCGGTAATGGCCTTCCTGATGCTGCCCGCCATCGCCGGCCTCATCCTGGCGCCCGTCTTCATTCGCTATGCAGAAGCATTTGGTGGCTGATCGTCAGCGTGTCATCTGCAGTATAGACAGCGCGACCAGAACCAAACCCGAAGATCCGATTGCGATGCCCATTGGAAACTCGCGTGACTGGGCGGTGGACTTGAAGCGCGGCGAAGCGCTGCTGGCAAAACGCCTAAACAGAGACATCGCAACCAGCCCAACGGCCATCGCAGCCGCAAACAGCAAAAGGTAATAAGACACGACGCTTGGCGGGATGGTCAGGTATACAACGGGCAGCATTTTGGCGTCGCCGCCACCCAGCCAATTGATGGCGAAAAGGGTTAGGCAAATAACAAAGCATGCCCCACCGATCAAAAGGCGAATAAGCAGATCATTCCATTCCAGAAATGGTGCTGCTGCAACAAATACGACAATGCCGGCGATACAGTACGAGTTCGGAATCCGGAGTTGGGTAAAGTCCGTCCACGCCATAGCTACGAAAAGTGGCGCAAACAACCAAAGAGCAAGCCAATTCTGCCAGTCGTGTTCAGGCATCAAGCCCTTGCCTGATGCTGCTTTCCGTGCAGTGCTTCGCGTTCCTCAACCGATACCAAGCGGCGTGCCAGCATGTGAAAATTATCCAAACCAGTTTTCGAGTAGATATGCTTCAAATGCGTTCTAACGGTTGCCGGGCCAATTCCAAGCTCTTCGCCGATCCCCTGAGGAGAAATGCCGCGAGAGACCAGCGTGCAAACACGCCATTCCGCGCGCGTCAATCCAGCCGGGTTTCCGGTGCTGAGGATCGGAGTGTCCGTAGCGCTTTTCCGGATTGTGGACACCGTTTGACGAGACAATGCTTCGGTGACCAAACCCGGTCGACGGCTTTGGTACGTTTCCGATAGCTGCGGAGCGATTTGTTCAATAGCTTCCTTGAACCCAGGTTCCGGGTTTTGCGCGAAATGCAGCTCAAGGAAGTCGATTTCACCGCCTTGATGGTCCAGGCAGACAAACAGGATGTCTCTTACCTTTCGGTGAGATACCCAGTCGACCAGGACGGCTGACAAGTTGCTGGGGTCTTCTCCGTCATCTTGCAGGCTGAAAACAGAAGCGCGCTTGGGCATATTGCGGAAAGAACCCAGCGCATCATTCGCAAAAGACAGGAACAGCGGACGGCTGACCGTGGGGTCGTGCGTATCTGCCCTGGCGGCCACACGATGTGCGCCTTTGTTAAGCCACAGCCGACTGATTACGCCACATTCAGCGCCGAAGGCTTCAACAATACCTTTCAGCGCGGCGTCCAATACCAGACCGCCCTGGCTCCAGTGAATGAAATTGATGATGGCTCTTGCGTGAAGTGCGTTTGGCAGCCACACCCCGCTATGAGCTTTCCCCCCATCCATGTCACACCGTTCCGTTACTTGTTACAAAAAAAACTACAGGCTTATGAATTATAATGTCTTTTCACTTCTACCGATTCTACTCGGCCTTCTAGAATTATCATCAAAAAATTAACCCAAAATTAATTTCCACTAAATTCGAGGGCATCTGATGGAAGCTGTGACTAATTAGTCGCCTTGGCGGTGACAATGCCCCCGTGGGCGCGGCACTGTATCCTAATCGGGGTCTGCGGATGCGCCTGGAAAATACCTTTTCCGTCACTGTCTGCTGCGATTTTTCGGTTTTCAGGTCCGGCTTGACCCTCAGATTTGAGCGTGGGGCTTGCATGAAAACAAGCGGCGGGCTTGGTCTGGAAATTCCAATTTTGCACTACGCTCTGGTTCCTTTGGGCCAAATTGGTTGAAGGCTTGTGGGAAAATATTTGTTCTGCTCGGTGCAGCGACCCATGGAATTTACTAATTATCACAACAAAAATAACGGCTAACCGGTATCTGATGAGTAGATGATTACAGATTTTTCAGCGCTCTGTGGATTTGTTTACACAAGATTCCTGCAAAATTAATGGGTTGTTGTGAATTTTTCAGAAGCGCCTCCATACTTGCCTTACGCAGAAATGCGATTTCGTCCGATGGAAGAGGAGCCAGAGGGCGGAAAACGGGAAATGGGAGGAATTAATGACTAATAAATCTGTCACACGCCGCGGCGTGCTGAAGTCCGGTGCCGTCGCGGGAACCGGTCTGGCCCTGCCAACGATCTTTACGGCTTCGTCGGCTGCTGCCTACACCAACGAACCGACAGGGTCCTCTGTCACTTTGGGGTTCAACGTCCCTCAGACGGGTCCTTACGCTGAAGAAGGCAATGACGAACTGCTGGCGCAACAGCTGGCGGTCGAGCATCTGAATGGCGAAGGCGACGGAGGCTGCCTGAACACGTTCTCGTCCAAGGCTCTGCAGGGGAACGGCATCCTTGGTAAGAAGGTCGAGTTCGTCACGGGCGACACCCAGACCAAATCTGATGCCGCACGCGCATCGGCCAAGTCGATGATCGAAAAAGACGGCGCGATCATGATCAATGGCGGCTCGTCCTCGGGCGTGGCTGTTGCGGTTCAGGGTCTCTGCCAAGAAGCAGGCGTGATCTTCATGGCTGGCCTGACCCATGCCAATGACACCACCGGCAAGGACAAGAAGGCCAACGGCTTCCGCCACTTCTTCAACGCCTATATGTCGGGTGCAGCCCTTGCACCGGTGCTGGCGGCCGAGATGGGCAACGAACGCCGCGCCTATCACCTGACGGCAGACTATAACTGGGGCTGGACCCAGGAAGAGTCGATCGTCGCCTCGACCGAAGCCTTGGGATGGGAAACGGTCAACACGGTCAAAACACCACTCGCGTCGACAGACTTCTCGTCTTACATCGCTCCGGTTCTGAACTCGGGCGCGGACGTGCTGGTTCTGAACCACTATGGCGGCAACATGGTGAACTCGCTGACCAACGCGATTCAGTTCGGCCTTCTTGACAAGGTGGCCAACGGCAAGGACTTCAAGATCGTCGTGCCGCTCTATTCCGAGCTGATGGCCGCTGGTGCGGGCGAGAACATTAAAGGCGTGCTGGGGTCGATGAACTGGAACTGGCAGCTACAGGATGAAGGCACCAAAGCCTTTGTGAAGTCCTTTGGCGAGAAGTATGGCAAACCGCCGTCCAACTCGGCCCAGACCTGTTATGCGCAGACACTGCTTTATGCGGATGCCTGTGAGCGTGCGGGAACTTTCAACCCCTGTGGTGTTGTCGAAGCTCTGGAAGATTTCGAGTTCGACGGATTGGGGAACGGTCCGACCTGGTATCGCGGTGCTGACCACCAGTGCTTCAAGGATGTTCTGGTTGTGCGGGGCAACGAGAACCCGACCAACGAGTATGACACGCTGGAAATCGTTGAGATCACGCCACGTGCGCAGGTTGAATACGATCCCGAGCACCCAATGTTCGCTGGTGGCGAGCTGGGTCAGTGCAACCCGGGCGCATAAACCTGAGGTAAAGGTCTGGCTGCCTGACGGCGGCCAGACGCTTTTGGCAGGCTCGACGGCCTGCTGAATCACTCAATCCAAGCTGACCAATCTCGAGGTGGGGCCAATGGACGCCATCCTATTGCAAATTCTGAACGGTCTGGACAAAGGGTCGGCCTATGCGCTTATCGCGTTGGGGCTGACGCTGATTTTCGGAACGCTGGGGGTTGTGAACTTTGCGCACGGGGCGCTGTTCATGATCGGCGCGTTCTGCGCCGTGACCTTGCAAAAGCTCATGAATCTGAGCTTTGAAACCGTTGACGAAACCCAGACGGACTTTCTGGGCAACCCGCTGAAAGTTGAAACGCCCTATGTCGAGGCTTGGTTCGGACCCGAGGTCGGAGCGAGCATCATCGATTGGTCTGTTCCTCTGGCGATCCTGTTTGCCATTCCGATCATGCTGTTTGTCGGATACGTGATGGAACGCGGCTTGATCAAACATTTCTACAAGCGCCCGCACGCGGATCAGATCCTGGTGACCTTTGGTCTCGCCATCGTTCTGCAAGAGATCGTCAAGTATTTCTTCGGTGCAAACCCGATCCAGACCCCGCCGCCTGACGCGCTGAGCGGTTCGGTCGATCTGGGGACCATGATCGGCTTTGACCCGAACGCGATCATCTATCCGATCTGGCGACTGGTGTATTTCGGTTTTGCCGTTGCCATCATCGGCGCCGTGTTCTCGTTCTTGCAGTTCACCACCTTTGGTATGGTCGTGCGGGCAGGAATGGCGGACCGCGAAACCGTGGGTCTGCTGGGTATCAATATCGACCGGCGCTTTACCATCATGTTCGGTATCGCCGCAGCGGTCGCTGGGCTGGCCGGGGTGATGTACGGGCCGCTCAATCCGCCGAATTACCACATGGGTATGGATTTTCTGGTCCTGAGCTTTGTTGTGGTTGTTGTGGGCGGCATGGGATCGCTGCCTGGTGCGGTGCTTGCCGGGTTCCTGCTGGGTATCCTTGAAAGCTTTGCTTCGACCACCTGGGCCACGACCACGATACCGGGCATCAACCAGATCATCATCTACCTTGTCGCCATCATCGTGCTGCTGACGCGGCCGCGCGGTCTGATGGGGCGCAAAGGCGTGATGGAGGAATAATCAATGTTGGGACTGAACAAAAAAGACACCAGCCTGCTGATCATCGTTGCGATCCTGACCTTGCTGGCCCCCTTCATCCTGAACCCGTTCCCCGAGGGCAGCGCCATGGCGCAGTTCAACGCGGGCTACCCGGACTTGATGCAGCGCTTTGTGATCTTCGGCATCTTTGCCATTGGGTTCAACATCCTGTTCGGCCTGACCGGATACCTGTCCTTTGGCCACGCGGCCTTTCTGGGCGTGGGATCGTATTCGGCCGTGTGGATGTTCAAACTGCTCAGCTATAACGTCATCCCCGCCATCGCGCTGAGCGTTGTCGTCGCCGCGCTGTTCTCGCTGCTGATCGGCTTTGTCAGTCTGCGGCGGTCTGGCATCTACTTCTCGATCCTGACGCTGGCCTTTGCACAGATGAGCTTTGCGCTGGCCTATTCGGTGCTGTCGAACCCCAAGTTTAACCTGACCAACGGGGAAACGGGTCTGCAGGTCTATGCGGATGATCCGCAAATCCTTCAGGGGGCCAATGCGCCCGACCTTCCACACCTGTTCGGGTTGCCGATGCGTGCGACCTACACGATGGACGTGGGCGCGTGGAGCTTCGATTTCAACGCGGGTTACTATCTGTGCGCTGTGATCATGATGGTCGTGTTCTATCTGGCCATCCGCATCTTCCGTTCGCCCTTTGGCATGATGCTGCGGGCGGTGAAATCGAACCAGCAGCGGATGAACTATACCGGTCTGAACTCCAAGCCATACACGCTGGCGGCCTTTGTGATCTCGGGTATGTATGCGGGACTGGCCGGTGGCCTGATGGCCGCGATGGACCCGTTGGCCGGGGCTGAACGGATGCAGTGGACCGCCTCGGGCGAGGTGGTGCTGATGACCATTCTCGGCGGCACTGGTACATTGATCGGTCCGGTTCTGGGCGCGGGCTTCATCAAGTATTTCGAGAACATCTTCTCGAAGATCAACGACAATGTCCTGCATAGCTGGTTCGCCTTTTTGCCCGACGGCCTGGAAGACGCCGTTGTGTTCCTGATCCACCCGTTCATCGGCAAAGGCTGGCATCTGACGCTGGGTATCCTGTTCATGCTTGTCGTCATCTATCTGCCGGGTGGCCTTGTTGAAGGTGGGCAGCGCTTGCTGAATTGGTTCAAGCGCAAGAAATCAGGCACCGACGACGCGCCGTCGGGCAAAACCGAACCAGCGGAATAAAGGAGGGCGATCATGGCAATTCTGCGAGTCAAAGACGTCAGTAAACGCTTTGGTGGCCTCAAGGCGCTGACGGATGTGAACCTGAGCGTCGAGGAAAACTCGGTGCACGCGATCATCGGGCCGAACGGTGCGGGTAAATCGACGCTGCTGAACTGTCTGGTGGGCAAACTGATGCCGGATACCGGATCGGTTCTGTTCGACAACAACTCGGTCCTGGGGCTTGAGCCGTACCAGATCAACCAGATGGGCATCAGCCGCGTGTTCCAGACGCCCGAGATTTTCGGCGAACTGACGGTGATGGAAAACATGCTGATCCCGATCTTCGCCATGCGGGATGGTGCGTTTCGGATGCACGCTTACGAGACGATTGCCAATGAAAAAGAGGTCGTCGAACAGGCTGAGGCGATGCTGGTCGAGATGAACATGGCCGACAAGCGCGAGATGCACGCTGCATCCTTGTCGCGCGGGGATAAACGACGGCTTGAGATCGGTATGTGCCTCAGCCAGAACCCGCGCCTGTTGCTGCTGGATGAACCCACGGCGGGTATGGCGCGGGCCGATACCAACAACACGATCGACCTGCTGAAACAGATCAAGGATGAGCGCGACATCACCATCGCCATCATCGAACACGACATGCATGTGGTGTTCAGTCTGGCCGAACGGATCACCGTTCTGGCGCAGGGCACACCTCTGGTCGAGGACACTCCGGAAAACATCCGCGGCAACCCGAAGGTCCGCGAAGCCTATCTGGGCGAGGCAGCGTAAGGAAAAGCTATGAACGAGAAACCTGACTTTTCAAAAAACGCGAATATGGCCAGCACCGCGCCTGCCTTTCTGTCGGTGTGGGACATGCATTCCTACTATGGCGAAAGCTATATCGTGCAGGGCGTCAGCTTTAACGTGCATGAGGGCGAGATTCTGGCGCTGCTCGGCCGGAACGGAGCGGGCAAGACCTCGACCCTGCGCTCGATCGCGCGGGTGGGTGAGCCCGAGGTGCGCCATGGCGAAATCTGGCTCGATCATCAACCACTGCACAACATGACCAGTTATGAGGCCGCGGCTGCGGGCTTGGGTCTGGTGCCCGAGGACCGCCGGATCATTCCCGGCCTGACGGTCGAGGAAAATCTGCAACTGGCCCAGATCGCGCCCCCAGTCGGGTGGTCACTAGAGCGGCTTTACGAACTGTTTCCCCGTCTCGGCGAACGCCGCAAGCAAGAGGGCGTGACCCTGTCGGGCGGTGAACAGCAGATGTTGTCAATTGCCCGCGCGCTGGCCCGTGACATCAAGGTGCTGTTGCTGGATGAGCCTTACGAAGGGTTGGCCCCGGTGATTGTGGATGAGATCGAAAAGACGCTGGTCCATGTCAAACAGCAGGGGATGACAACGATCATCGTCGAACAGAACGCTGTGCGTGCGCTGGAACTGGCGGACCGGGCGATCATTCTGGATACGGGCAGCATCGTTTTCGACGGCACAGCCAGCGAAGTGCTCGACAATTCCCAGTTGCGCGAAGAGTACCTGGCTATCTGACACGCGCAGAACGGCAAGATGTTTCAATTCTATTGTGGCGGGATGGGTTTTCATTCCGCCATTTTCATTTGGTGAAACGGCTGCTTTCGTACTTCTTCGGTCAAAATAACACGAACTATCAGGTGACTACGTTGGACTACGGGAAACCCCCAATATCTTGCCCCGGCGTAAGTGGTTAACACGGGCTTATCCAAGGAATGACCACGGACAATACCACTTTCCCCTGAGGGGCTGGCGACTTACCCCCTAAGCTGGCCCCTCGCTATCACGAGGTCAGTTGGTCCATCTCATTCAGCACTTCATCCACGAGCGCAGTCAATTTGCTGGCGTGGTCATACGTGCGCGAATGTGGAATTTCCGAAACAGGTGTTTTTCGATACCCTTCCGTAAATAGCAGGAACGGAACCTTCGCCCGCTGTGCTGTTTCCGCGTCAACTTCACTGTCCCCGACATAAAGGCGCGGGCCAGCGGGTGTCACCGCGTCAAAGCTTGCGTTCAAATGGGCAGGGTCCGGTTTGCGAACCTGTAACGTATCTCCTCCGAACACGGTGTCAAAATGATGGTCCAGCTTAAGGGCGCTTAGAATGTGTCGGGCAGGGGTCTCGGGTTTGTTGGTGCATACGCCAAGGACACACCCCATCTCTTGCAACTGTGCCAAGGCGTCAGCAACGCCGGGATAGGGAACCGTTCGGTCGCATGGCGCTGCGTCGTAATATGCCAGCGTTTTTTGCGTCAGTTCTGCGTGTCGCTCGATTGGCAGCCCGCAGTGAAGGATCACACGCTCGACCAGTTTTGGCAGGCCGTTGCCGACGAACTGTTGGATTGTGTCCTGCGGCAGAGGTGCCGTGTCCACGTCCAGCAGCATCCTGTTCGCTGCGGCAGCTATGTCGGGGATGCTGTCGACAAGCGTGCCGTCCAGATCGAACATGATTGTAGCGCTCATTACTGTCTCCGCCTGTATTCGCCTAGCGTAAGACCTAGCTTGGGCAACGCCTGTGTGCAATTCCGCAAGGCCGTGCGATCGTAATCTATTGTTGCTTGACATACCTGACTAAAATAATCAGATTAACTTTGGAGAGAGTCAGCCAGCCCGGAATCGGGTCAGCCAGATAATTGAAATGAAAACAGAACGGCTTGTCGCCTGAGAACCTCTGGAGTTGACCTGATGAATATGCAGAACCCGAATCCCAGCGAGTCTTTTGCTGTGTCCATGCTTCCGGCGCATAAGGCCGAAGACCTCACAAAAGGCGGTAATCTTGCTCATATTGAACTGGGCGATCAGCTTTACACGCTGCGCATCACCCGCGCCGGTAAATTGATCCTGACGAAATGAGCGGTTCATCTACGCGCGGCGGAGCACCGGTCGGCCATTTGGCTGACTTGAGTCCGGTCGAGGCCGGTGCCGTGATGTACTTGCGTTTATGGAGCGATGGCGGCCAGTCCCGCGTCGATGCGGCCAGCGATTTTGAGATCGCGCTGGGTGCGGACGTCGGTCGCGCCGCCATGATGACATTGGATCGGCTGTGTTCTCTGTGCGCCCATCATGGGCGTCGGCCCTTGATCCGGCATGGGTTGAATTGTTCCTGCCTGGGTGCGGATGAAAACTGTTTCGCCCAGATGATCGCTTCGGCATCTGAAGGAGCTCGCGAGGATGCCATGATGATGGCGTCGCTGATCGTGCGGGCGGATTTTGCCCCCGCATTGGCCTCGTTGTCCGAAGAATTGGGGTTGGCACTGCGTCGCATGACGTTCGAAGTTCCTGTGCCCACAACGGGGCATAAAATTCCTACAGCCGTGCTGCATTAACCAGCGGGCGAGAACCCTCGGCGCTCTCCTCGTGCCGAGGGTTTTCTTGTGTCAGCAGCAGCCGCATCCGGCATGGTGATGGTCATGATCGCAGGTCGGGGCAGGGGAATAGTCGCCCACCTCGGTCAGTACGTCACGCAAGGCCCACAGGATCATATCGACATCATCCGCCTCGATCGTCAGGGGTGGGCGGATTTTCAGGATGTTGTCCTTTGGCCCTTCGCTGCCGATCAGTATGCGGTGATCACGCATCCGGTTTTTAACGTATTTACAGATTTCAGTGCTTTCAGAGCCGTCGGAGTTGATCAACTCGACCCCCAGAAACAGGCCCATGCCCCGCACGTCGCCGACGCAGTCAAAATCAGCTTCGATCCCGCGCAGACCGTCCATTAACCGCGCGCCCATCACGCGGGCATTGTTCTGCTGACCCTCATCATCGACGATGTCCAGCACCTCTTTCCCGATCCGGCAAGACAAGGTCGATCCGCCAAAGGTCGAGAAGAACTCGATCCCGTTGTCAAAGCTTTGCGCGATTTCCTTGGTGGTGACCAGCACACCCAGAGGGTGCCCGTTGCCAATTGGTTTACCCATGACCACGATATCGGGCAGCGCGCCCTGATGTTCAAAGCCAAAGTAATACTCACCCAGACGCCCCAGTCCGGTCTGCACCTCGTCCGCGATACACACCCCTCCGGCGGCGCGGATTTTTTCATAGACCGCAGGCAGATACCCTTTGGGCGGGATGATCTGGCCGCCAACCGAGGGGAAGGTTTCGGCGATGAAACCGGCGATACCGTGGCCCTTGTCCTGCAAAGCGGCGATCGCAGGGTCCACAAAATCCGCGAATTTTGTGGCGCGTTCGGGATCGTCGCGTTTGAACGACCCGCGATAGTCGTCGGCCACCTCGACCAGTTCGACCCAATCCGCCTGACCCACCCCTCCGGGTTTGTTGAACTTGTAGGCCGAGATCGCAACCGCCGCGTTCGTATTCCCGTGATAGCCGTGATCGGGCGTCACGATCCCCTTGGCCCCCGTATGGGCGCGGGTCAGCCGCAGGGCCAGCTCGTTCGCTTCGGTGCCGGAGTTGACGAAGAAACAGACCTCAAGATGATCGGGCAGCTTCGACAGTACCTTGTCGGCAAACGCGGTCTGCGCAGGGTGCAGATAGCGCGTGTTCGAGTTCATTCGCCGAAGCTGATCCGCCGCCACTGCCTGTATGCGTGGATGGGCATGACCCACATGGGGGACGTTGTTATAGGCGTCCAGATAAGGGCGACCCCATTCGTCGAACAGGTGGTGTTTCCACCCCCGCACCAGCATGACAGGATCGTCATAGGTCAGGCTGAGATTACCGCCAAAATGATCATGCCGCCCTTGCAGGATCGCCCGTTTGTCGGTTGGCTGGTAGAACACCTTGTCGTCAGGCAGGTTCAGCAGAACCGCAGGGTTCGGGCAGACGGCTTGCCAAAGCTCAATCTCATCCGGATCACCGACGCCGGGCCAATTATTCTGCATACCGTCTGTGGTCATGGCCACCTGAAAGTGGACATGGGGCGCCCAGCCACCATTCTGTGAGACATCCCCAAGCCGCGCAAAGGCCGCGCCTTGTGCCACGGGGTCACCGGGTTTCAGACGGTCGCAGACCTCGGTGTCAAGGTGGCCATAAAGCGTATAGAACGGATCGCCCTCGGGTGTTTCGTGGTGCAATATCACGACGCCACCGTAGTCCAGATGCGCGTCGCGGTTCTCGACGGCTTCGACTCGTCCGCTCATCGGTGCGTGCAACACAGTTCCGGCAGGCGCAAACACATCTACAGCCAGATGAACTGTGCGCCGGTCCGACGCTTTCCACGGCCCCTTGCGGAATCCCGGTTCCGCATAGATCAGGCGCGGTTCGTTGTAATACCCCAGCCACGGACCCGGCCCATACTCCTCACCTACACGGGCTGCTTCGGCCAAAGGCATATGAAACGGGTTCTGCGGCCATGTACAGTTTTCAACTGAAAGCGAACCCATAGGGACGTCCTGCAGGCTCTGCCCGAGCAACTCGGCGAACTGACCGCGATGATCCGTCAGATAGGCTTGGATGCGCTCAGCCCCCTCAGTCACCGGCAATCCACAGGCCACACGCAGCCGTGCAGGCATCAACGCGCCATTAACGGCCGCGTTCTCTAGGAAACGCCACGCCGGCGCCTGGCTGATCGTTACGTACGGATCATCGGGGATTTCAGCGGCCATCAGGGTCGAGTTCACAACAGAAACCGCCAGCCGCATTCGCAGCAGAGGCCAGATCAGGTCCACCTCTTCCGCCCGCAGACGATTTGCTGCGTGGTATCCGCGCACCAAAGCCGCCAGCGCGCGTTCCGGTCTTGGGTGGTCCAGAACGACGTACGCGCCTGCAATCGCGAGATCGCAAATGCGTGGCGCAGCACACATGTCGCCCAGATCAATCAGGCCGGACACGGTCTGACGTTGCCCTAGTTCGCCCTCGACCAACACATTGTAATCGTTTGCATCATTGTGAATTGCCTGATTGGGCAGCTCCGCCAGCGTCGATGAGATCGCGTCGAACCCGTCGCAAATCTCTGTCAAAAGCGCCCGTCGCGAAGAGTCCGCGATCGCGTCCAGCTTTTCCGAGATCCAGCCCGCCTGCGTCAGATCCCACTTAAAGCCGGTGCGGTTCAAACCGCTATGCGAAAACCCTTCCAATGCGCGATCCGTTGCCCCCAATACGCGCCCCAATTTGAGTATCAGGTCTTCGGATTTGGGCGCAGCCTTGGCGTAACACTGCCCTGGAAGGCATTCCAACAGCCACGCTAGACGCGGCGCACCATCCTGATCGGCAATGTGTGGCAATACCACACCTTCAAGGTCTTGAAACACCTTCGGAAAGGGCAGCCCCGGCGCTGCACGCGCGATATGGTCCAAAGCCTCTACCTGAAGGTCCACGAACTCCTGCTCACATCCGGCCCGCATGACCTTGAGCACATAGTCCTGCCCGTTGGTGGCCTGCACCAGAAAGTTAAGATCGTATTCGCCATCCAAACGGATCAGCCGGGCATCCAGGCCCCAATGCTGACGCAATGCGCTCGTCCAGAAATCAATCAAGTCGCTCATTTGAATTCCCGTCCCGCGTTCAGCGGGATCCTTTTCATCTGGCCCAAAATATCCTCGGGGGTGAATTGGGCCGGCGGCCCAAGAGGGGGCAGACAGCCCCCTTGCTTCATCCCAACGCGCGCAATCGTTTGATCAAGGACGAGGTGTCCCAGCGCCCGCCGCCCAGTTTCTGTACATCCTTGTAGAACTGATCAACCAGGGCCGTCACAGGCAAGGACGCGCCGGTTTCATCTGCGGTGCTCAGGCAGATGCCCAAATCCTTGCGCATCCAGTCAACGGCGAAACCGTGATCGAAATGGTCGTCCAGCATGGTCTCGTACCTGTTCGCCATCTGCCAGCTTCCTGCCGCGCCCTGGCTGATCACCTCAACCACCGACCGACCGTCCAGCCCGGCTTGCTCTGCAAAATGCAGCGCTTCACTGAGACCCTGAACCAGACCGGCAATGGCGATCTGGTTGCACATCTTCGTCATCTGACCCGCGCCGCTGTCGCCGATCCGACGGCAGATTTTCGAGTATACCTGCATGATCGGCTCTGCCGTGTCATAGGCCGATTGGTCCCCACCGCACATGATCGACAAGACGCCGTTCTCAGCCCCCGCCTGTCCGCCCGAGATCGGGGCGTCGACAAAAGCGATGCCGCGTGTCTTGCCTGCGTCGTAAAGTTCGCTGGTCACCTTGGCTGATACGGTCGTGTGATCAACAAAGATCGCGCCATCGGACATGCCGTGAAACGCGCCGAGTTCTCCGGTGCAGACCATGCGCAAGTCATCGTCGTTGCCGACACATGCCATGACAAATTCCGCGCCCTCTGCTGCGTCACGCGGGGTCGCTGCCATCGCGCCGCCGTGCTGGGCAACCCACGCTTCGGCTTTGGCTTTCGTCCGGTTGTAGACAGTGACGTCGTGGCCTGCCGCTTGCAGGTGACCGGCCATCGGGTAACCCATGACGCCCAAACCCAGAAACGCGATTTTTGCCATTTGGAGATCCTTTCTGATGCTCGCCCTGGATCTGTGTCACCAGGCTGGGATGTTTGCCAGAGACAAAGCAAAGCTGCGTCAAAAGAGCAACCCCGCGTCACGTTTTGCCGCCCAAATCCTGCAGGATTGGACAGTCGGGCCGATCATCTCCGGCGCAAGCGTCAATCAGGTGCCCCAGCGTGTCGCGCATGGCGTTCAGGTCTGCGATTTTCGCTTCGATCTGGGCCAAATGCGCCCGCGCGACTTTCTTTACGTCGGCACTTGCGCGGGTATCGTCCTCGTACAAGGCCATCAAGGTTCGGCAATCTTCGATGGTAAATCCCAAGGCACGGGCGCGTCCCAGGAAATTCAGCTTGTGCACATCCTGGCTGCGAAAGCGGCGGTATCCGTTGTCATCACGCAAGGGTTTGATAAGGCCGATATCTTCGTAATAACGGATCGTTTTTGCTGGCAGGCCAGTCTGGTTCGATACATCGCCGATATTCATGGTTGCACCGCCTGCGCAGTCTGGACGTGCGCGCTTTCCGGCAGGCTTGCACGAACGCGGCGCAAGCGCAGGGCGTTGGTCACGACAAACACGCTAGAGAGAGCCATCGCGCCTGCGGCAAGGGCAGGTGATAAAAGAGGGCCGCCAAATGGATAGAGCGCGCCCGCCGCGACCGGGATCAACAGCGTGTTGTACCCGAAGGCCCACATAAGGTTCTGCCGGATGTTCCGCATGGTTCTCTGGCTGATCTCAACCGCATTCGCGACACCGCGCAAATCACCGGACATCAGAACGACGTCGGCTGTTTCGATCGCTACATCCGTGCCTGTGCCGATCGCAACACCGATATCCGCAGCAGCCAGAGCGGGGGCGTCATTTATGCCGTCCCCGACAAAGGCAAGCGCGCCGAACTTGTCGCGCAGCCCATTGATCGCCTCTAGCTTGCCGTCTGGCAGAACCTCGGCCGTCACATGGTCAATGCCAAGCTTCCCGGCCAACGCCTGCGCGGTGGCAAGGTTGTCGCCCGTGACCATCGCCAGCGTCAGGCCCATTTCGTGCAACCTGTTCAATGCCTCGACCGTGCCGGGCTTGAGCGGGTCCGAAACTGCGATCACTGCCGCCGCCTGGCCGTCGATGGCAACGAATAAAGCGGTCGCGCCTTCGGACGCGCGCAGGTCGGCTTCGGGTTTCAAATCCGATATGTCTACTTGGTTCTGTGCCATCAACCTTGGCGACCCGATCAGGACGTCATGCCCTTCGACCGATGCCCGAACACCTAGCCCGGTCAACGATTGAAAGCTGGTAACCGGTGGCAGTTCTGCTGGTCCGGCGCGCATGATTGCCGTCGCAATCGGATGTTCGGACCGGGACTCGACGGCTGCTGCAAGGCGTAGGACGAAATTGCTGTCAAAGCCGTTCGCCGTCGAAACGCTCTCCAACTCTGGGCGACCTCGCGTCAGCGTGCCGGTCTTGTCCAGCGCCACGACCTTAGCTTGCTGAAGCTGCTGCAGCGCATCGCCTTTGCGAAACAGAACACCCAATTCGGCAGCACGACCGGTTCCCACCATGATCGAGGTTGGCGTTGCCAAACCCATGGCACAGGGGCACGCGATGATGAGTACGGAAACACCCGCGACCAGTGCCATTGGAAGGGCAGGCGCAGGACCAAAAAGCATCCATCCTCCGATCGCCAGCGCCGCGACTACGATTACTGCTGGCACGAACCATGACGTGATGCGGTCGACTAGTCCTTGAATCGGCAGCTTGGCGCCCTGAGCCTGCTCTACCATCCGAATGACTTGGGCAAGAACCGTATCGGCCCCGACGCGCGTCGCGCGCACGCGCAGTGCGCCGGTTCCATTGACGGTCCCCGCGACGACCTGATCTTTCGGGGATTTGCCAACCGGAACAGGCTCGCCCGTAATCATGCTTTCATCGACATAGGATGTGCCGTCCAGCACCTCGGCATCCACCGGCACGCGCTCACCCGGCCTGATTTGCAGGACATCGCCCACTACGATCTCTGTGATCGGGCGTTCGATGGTCGCGCCACCTTGTTCTATCCGAGCGGTTTTCGGTTGCAGCCCGATCAGCTTTCGGATCGCTGCGCCAGTTTGCCCCTTGGCGCGGGCTTCCATAACGCGGCCCAAAAGGATGAGGACCACGATTACCGACGCGGCTTCAAAATAAACATTTGCGCTGCCCTGAGGCAGGACGTCCGGCGCGAACGTTGCAACGACCGAGTATAGATACGCAGCACCGGTTCCGATGGCGACCAGCGCGTTCATATCAGGGGCACCGCGCAGTAGCGAGGGAACACCCTTTGCGTAAAAGACCCGCCCCAGACCGAACAGGAGAACCGAAGTTAGCACGAACTGAATCAGGTGGTTGGCCTGAGTGCCGATCACAGAGTGAACCCAATGGTGAAATGCGGGGACCATGTGCCCGCCCATTTCCAGGATGAAAACGGGCAATGCCAACGCAGCGGCAAACAATGTGGCGCGGGTCAGTGATTGCGTCTCTTGCGATTTGTTCCGGTCGCTTTGGGTTTGTTCCTCCGCCACCACCACATATGCGGGGTAACCTGCCTTGGTGCAGAGCTCTGCCAGCGCCCGAGGGGTTGTCGCCCCGTCCACATAGGTGATCACGGCGCGTTCGGTCGCGAGATTTACCTGCGCGTCGGTCACGGCAGGATCGCTTGTCAGCAGGCGTTCGATTTTTCTGACGCATGAGGCGCAGCTCATGCCTTCGATTCTGAGTATCGTATGCTCAAGCGCGGCCGGATAGCCCGCTTGGTCCAGCGCGTCTGTCAAAGCCTGCACTGGCCCGGCATAGGTGACACTTGCCGTTTCGGTCGCAAAATTCACCGAAGCCTCGGTAACGCCCGGAACGCTGGTCAGAGCGCCTTCAACGCGCCCCACGCATGAGGCGCACCCCATCCCGGTGATTTTCAACTGCAGTGTTTGCGGAACGCCCATTCGACTCGTCCTAGTATCTCTTGTGGCTCCTAAATGGGGGTTCCAGTCACGGGAAGGTCAAGGGGGTGCGAGTATTATTTACGGCTGTTGAAGGAAATCAGTAGGCGGCTTTGCGATCTAGCGACTTGCGAGATGTTCCAACAATAGTGAGTTGTACTGAGGCGGCGGGGAACTGCGCACAGCCTCGGGGGAAACAAAAAACCCCAGCATCAGAATTGCGGATGACAGGACGCAACCCGCAAGGCAAGCGAACGCGAGATTCAGTGTGTGACGCGGCATAACAATCTTCCTTGTTTCAAAGACATCGGGTCTATTCGGGAAATCGTTTTAGGTTAGACCTGCGAGCCGTTGTTTCAGATCCTCGTTCTCGGCCTGGAGTTGAGCCAGTTGTTGGCCCAAGTTATTGAGATGTGGCCGTAATTCGGCCTCGGTGAAGCGCGGCGTGATATGGCGTGGACAATTCCAGTCCAGCCCCTCGACATGAATCACGACGGCGCGTTCGGCCTCAGCCTCAGCGCCTTGGGGATAGAGGCTGGCCGCTGCCTCCTTGCCTTCGTTGAATTTGACCTGACCCAGAATCTTTAGGCGCCGTTGGTTGGCGTAATCCATCAGGATCATCGCGATGCGGTCGTTGCCGTCCAAATTCCCGCGAGAGATATACTGCTTGTTTCCAGAAAAGTCGGCGTATCCAATGGTTCGGGCGTCGAGGACCTTGAGAAAACCAACGGGACCGCCGCGGTATTGCACATAGGGCCATCCGGTTTCGGACACGGTGGATTGATAGAAACCGTCCCGGGCCTCTATGAATGCCTTTTCAGCCTCGCCGATTTCATGTCCTTGCAGCGGTCCGCCTTCGATGAATTTGGCATAAGATTTTGCGGATCCCATACGCTCTTGATGGGCGCGGACAGCTGGGGTGAAGGTTAGTTCCGAGAATGCGCGTGGCATTGTAGATCCTTTCTACAGATTCAATTCGGTCAATCCGGGGTGATCTTCTGGGCGCGGGCCTCGCGGCCATTTTCGGCCATGCGCTCTTTTTGCTGCGCTGTGTCCCAACTGTACGGCGGCAGGGGAGGGCGCGTCATGTCGCGATCCATCATGCAAGCGAGGCGGCAAGCAAGGCAACGGCCAGCAGAAAGGGAACGTATTGAGATGAGATTGGGCTGGCTCGGCGTCGCATTTGCGAACTCCTTGGTTTACTGATCGGTACATCTTGCGGCTAAATGTGTACAGATCGGTAAACTATTTCAAGGTTTGATTTGAGATTTATTGTCCAATTTGGATTTCATTGCGTGTATTTCCCTGCATTTTTCAACTTTTCTTGTTGGTGGTTGCAGTTTTCCGTCGGGAATAATATGTACAGATCGGTACATACAGGAGCAGTAGCATGCGCCCTAATAAACGAGACGAATTGGTCCGCAAGGCTTTGCAAGTTTTCTATCGTGACGGATTCCACGCCACCGGTATGGATAAGCTGGTTGCCGAGACTGGTGTGTCCAAAACCTCGATGTACAAACATTTTCGCACCAAAGAAGAACTGATCCTCGCCGCGCTGCGCCTGCGCGACGAGAACTTCCGAAATTGGTTTCTGCGTCGAATTGAAGACCTTGCGGATACGCCGGCCGACCGGTTGATCGCAAGTTTCGACGCTCTGGGAGAGTGGTTCGCAGAGGACGGTTTTCGGGGGTGCATGTTCATAAAGGCGGGCGCGGAGTTTCAGGATAAAGATCATCCGATTCACGTTCAGGCCGCTGAGCATAAACGCCTGCTGCTTGAGTATTTTACTGACTTGGCGCGCAAGGCCGGTGCGGAGGATCCGGCCGCCTTGGCATGTCAGATCCTGTTGTTGAAGGAGGGCGCTATCGTGACGGCTGTTCTTCTTAAAAGCTGCGATCCGGCCCGGGATGCCAAGGCAGCCGCGAAGGTGCTTTTGGATCGTGCTTTGGCTTGATGTCGCATCCCCGGAGGGTCGATTGCCCAAAAGACGTTGCGTAGCACGTCTCGGGACACATTGGATCGAATGAAAACCACGGCTACCTTGCCCCGAAAGTTGAATCGGGAGGACGCGCGATGTCGCTATTTACCACAACCGCTGGCTGGGTGACTGAAGAACACCATATGTTCGCTGAAATGGCGGATCGGTTCATGGATGATGAGCTGGTGCCAAATATCGAGCGCTGGAACGAAAATGGCGTGGTCGAGCGTGAGTTCTGGCGCAGGGCTGGCGACATGGGGCTGATGGCGGGTGCCATCTCGGAAGAACATGGCGGCGTTGGCGGCGGCATTGGATTTGACGCGGTCACAATGTACGCGCAGACGTCGCACGGAGATTCCGGCTGGGGTTATGCGATTCAGTCGATCGTGACTCATTACATCTCGGCCTATGGCAGCGAGGATCAAAAGCAGAAATGGCTGCCGAAACTGGCTTCGGGCGAGATGGTCGGCGCGTTGGCGATGACGGAACCTGGCACTGGATCGGATGTGCAGGCCGTGCGGACAACGGCAGAAAAAGATGGCAATTCCTATCGCCTGAACGGGTCCAAGATTTTCATTACGAACGGCCAAACCGCCGACCTGATCCTTGTTGCGGCGAAGACCGACAAGAGCCTCGGTGCCAAGGGAGTGTCACTGGTCGCCGTAGAGACTGGTGGGGCAGAAGGATTCCGAAAAGGGCGCAACCTCAAGAAGTTGGGTATGAAGTCCAACGATACGGCCGAGCTGTTCTTCGAGGATGTTAAAGTTCCGATGACGAACCTGCTTGGCCCGGAAGAGGGGCAGGGCTTTTATCAGATGATGAAGCAGTTGCCGTGGGAGCGTATGACCATTGCAATCGGCGCGCTGGGCGCGATCGATTTCGCCATTGCTGAAACGATAAAGTACACCCAAGAGCGCAAGGCCTTCGGGCAGCGCGTGATGGACTTTCAGAACACTCGCTTCAAGCTGGCAGAGTGCAAGACCAAGGCCGAACTGCTTCGTAGTTTTGTCAACGATTGCATCGCGCGGCTGGAGGCGGGTACGCTGGATGCGGCTACGGCTTCCATGGCCAAGTACTGGGGTTCGGAAGTGCAGAACGAAGTCATGCATGAATGCCTCCAGCTTTTTGGAGGCTATGGTTTCATGATGGAGTATCCTATTGCCCGCCTGTATGCCGATGCGCGAGTGCAAATGATCTATGGTGGGACAAACGAGATCATGAAGGAACTCATCGCCCGTTCTCTGGACAATTGATGACAGCCGGCGGTCTCCCGCCCGTCGTCAATGTTTCTTAGGAAACATCTCCTCCCGTTGGGCAGGGCAAGCGCGGACGCAGTCCGCGCTTGCCCTGCCCCCCCCGCCGTCCGCAGGACGCAAGGCCGAAGGCCGCGCAGTTTTGAGGGGCGGGACTTTATCCTTGGGGAATTGAAGCGGTTTGTTCCTGCAGCCAAAGGCGGAAGGATTTCAGCGGTTCGGATTCTGCCCGGGACTGCGGCCAGACAAGATAGAAATTGCCCAGGCTGAAACCTGGCCCGCGCCAAGCGAGAACAAGCCGCCCGGTTCTCAGGTCGTCTTCGACAAGGTAGCTGGGCAGCAGCGCGACCCCCAGCCCGTGGATGGTTGCCTGACCCATAGTCGCGAATTGGTCGAACAGCATCCCTTTGATGCCAGCGACGTCCCGTCCTTGCATGGCGAACCATTTTTCCCACGCATCCGGCCGTGTCTCCAACTGCAACAGGGGCGCGTCCAGCAGCCATTCGATGTTGTCGTTCTTTGCCGGCAGCAGGGACGGAGCGCAGACCGGCAGGACATCTTCTCGCATGATCGGCAGGTAGTTCACCCCGGTCCAGTCCTTGCGACCAAAATGAATTGCGGCGTCAAAGCGCTCTCGATCGAAATCAAAGGGGCGGAGCCTCGTGTTCAGGTTGACCGTGACCTCTGGGTGGCGCCGGGCAAAGTCCTGAAGGCGCGGAGCCAGCCAATGCATCCCGAAAGCAGGCAGGATTGAGAGGTTCAAGGACCCGCCCATCGGGTTGGCCTTGAGTTTCAGCGACGCCTGAGCCAACTGATGCAATGTCGTGCGGGCGACTTGTACATAGTCTTTCGCCGCGGGTGTGAGCTGCAATCGCATCTGAGAGCGCTGGATCAGTTTGACTCCCAGTTGCTCCTCCATCGCCTTGAGTTGGCGGCTGATCGCGCTTTGTGTCAGTGACAGTTCCTCGGCGGCGGCCGAAGCGCTGCCCAATCGGTCGACCGCCTCGAGCGCCAAAAGCGAGGGGATTGACGGCAAGAACCGGCGGGGCGCAATCATATGACAAATCCTCATACCTTTCGGATTCAATATCACTGGCGTTTGAAGTCTGCCAGCCCGATACAGGTGGGCAGATTCGGGCGGCCTGCCATCAGGCAAGACAATCCCGTACCGAGAAATCATGGTGCCTGCGGCTTTGTTTTGCCAATGCCGGGGGAAGTCTGCAAAAAAGGGTGGGGCGTGTTGCGGATGCTCCCGCCAAATTGAGAAATAAGAGGCCGCTGATGGATCGCGCTCAGATCGTTCACGACAATTTTCTGGCCCGGGTAGCGCAGAGGGATCTGCCAGAAGGCCCGTTGCCTTGTCCAGGACTAAGCAAGACGGACGCCGTTTCCCTGTTTCGATCACAGGTGCTTAGTCGGGCGTTGGACCGAACCAGCCGCGCGATGCAGAAGGCGGGGCAAGGGTTTTATACCATCGGGTCCTCGGGGCACGAAGGGATGGCTGCGGTGGCCCATGCGTTGCGTCCGACCGATATTGCGTTCCTGCATTACCGCGACGCGGCGTTTCAAATCGCGCGATCCGAGCAAGTGCCGGGTCAGCAGATAGCGTGGGATATGTTGCTGAGTTTTGCCTGCTCGAAAGAAGACCCGACATCCGGCGGGCGGCATAAGGTCTTGGGGTCCAAGGTGCTGATGATCCCGCCGCAGACATCCACGATTGCAAGCCACCTGCCCAAGGCGGTCGGGGCGGCCTATTCACTGGGCGCGGCACGGCGTCACGATCCCGAACACCGGGAACTGCCTGAAGATGGAATAGCGGTGTGTTCCTTTGGCGATGCGTCGGCCAACCACTCGACAGCTCAGGGCGCGATCAACACGGCGGGGTGGACCAGTGTTCAGTCAACGCCGTTGCCGCTGTTGTTTGTGTGTGAGGATAACGGGATCGGTATTTCGGTGAAGACGCCCACCGGTTGGATACAGGCATCCATGCAGCACCGGCCGGGGATAAAGTACTTCCAAGCCAACGGGCTGGACATCTTTGAGACTTTTGCCGTGGCTAAAGAAGCCGCCGACTACGTCCGCACCCGGCGCAAACCAGCCTTTCTGCACTTGCGCACCGTGCGGCTGTACGGTCATGCCGGGGCGGATGTGCCCACGACCTATATGTCAAAGTCCGAAGTTGAAGCGGATGAAGCGAAGGATCCCCTGCTGCATTCGGTGCGCCTGCTGGATCAGGCTGGCGCGCTGACGCCCGATCAAGCGCTGAAGATTTACAAGGATACCTGCGCGCGTACCGATCGCATCGCGGCCGAGGCCGCCACGCGCCCGCACTTGGCCAACGCGACCGAGGTCATGGCAAGCCTGATCCCTCCAACACGCGCCTGCAAACCAACCAATGGCCCGAGCGCCGAGGGGCGTGCGACCGCGTTCGGAAGCGATATGCGCGCGATGGACGATCCCCAGCCCATGGGCCGTCTGATCAACTGGGCGCTGACTGATTTGATGCTGGAGCATGGCGAAATCGTCTGCATGGGCGAGGATGTGGGCCGAAAGGGGGGCGTCTATGGCGTGACCCAAAAGCTGCAGCAAAGGTTCGGGCCGGATCGGGTGATTGATACGCTGCTGGATGAACAGTCAATTCTCGGGCTGGCGATCGGCATGGGGCACAACGGGTTCATCCCGATCCCCGAAATCCAGTTCCTTGCTTATTTGCACAATGCTGAAGATCAGATCAGGGGTGAGGCAGCGACCCTGCCGTTTTTCTCGAATGGTCAGTTCTCGAACCCGATGGTTCTGCGGATTGCGGGGCTGGGGTATCAGAAAGGGTTCGGAGGGCATTTCCACAACGACAACTCTCTGGCCGTTCTGCGCGATATTCCCGGGGTGATCATCGCTTGCCCGTCGAAAGGATCGGACGCTGCGCAGATGCTGCGCGAATGTGTGCGGCTGGCGCGGGAAGAACACCGCGTTGTGGTGTTTCTGGAACCCATCGCACTGTACCCCATGCGCGATCTGCACGAAGCTCAGGATGCCGGGTGGATGACGACTTATCCATCGCCGGATCAACGAATACCGCTGGGAGAGGTTGGGGTGCACGGTGACGGGACCGATCTGGCCATCGTTACCTATGGCAACGGGCACTACCTGTCGCAAAAGGCGTTGCCGGCTTTACAGGCGGCTGGGCTAAAGCCTCGTGTTATTGATATGCGATGGCTTGCACCCTTGCCGGCCGAAGCGCTGCGTGCGGCCACCAAAGGATGCAAGCATATCCTGATCGTGGATGAATGCCGCCGGACCGGAAGCCAGTCCGAGGGTTTGATGGCCTTTTTTACCGAAAACAGCGCCGATACCCCCATCGCACGGGTCGCGGCTGAGGACTGCTTTATCGCGACCGGCCCCGCCTATGCCGCACCGCTGCCATCCGAGGAAAGCATCGTCGAAGCCGCGCTCAAACTGACCGGAGGTCGCCCATGACCCGCACCGCCGTTGTCATCTGCCCCGGACGGGGCACCTATAACAAGCCCGAGTTGGGATACCTACATCGCCACCACGGTAATCGCATGGACATGTTCCGCCGGTTTGACGAACTTCGCACTGAGGCTGGGCAAGAGCCTGTAACCGATCTGGACGGTGCGGCGCGCTTTGCGGTCAGCAAATACTCGCGCGGGGATGTGGCGTCGCCGTTGATCTACGCGGCATCCTTGTCGGACGCGCTGGATTTGGCTGACGATATCGAGGTGGTCGCCGTCACCGGCAATTCGATGGGTTGGTACATTGCCCTGGCCGTGGGGGGCGCTTTGTCGCCAGAGAACGGGTTCAACGTCGTGAACACCATGGGGACGCTGATGCAGGATCACCTGATCGGCGGGCAGCTTGTCTATCCTTTCACAGATGAGACTTGGAAAGACGATCCGGTCCGCAAGGCGGACTTGCTGGCCGATGTCGCGCGCATCAATGCGATTGACGGTCACGATCTGGCATTGTCGATCGACTTGGGTGGCATGTTGGTATTGGCGGGCAATGAGGAAGGGCTGAAAGCCTTTGAAACCTCTCAGCCTGTTGTTCAGGACCGGTTCCCCATGCGGCTGGCGAACCACGCCGCATTCCACACGCATCTGCAAACGCCCGTCGCCGCCGAGGGGCGGTCGCGTCTGGGGGTTGAACTATTCGACCAACCAACCCGACCCCTGATCGACGGGCGCGGCAAGATTTGGTGGCCCGGAGCTACGGATATGCAGGAGCTTTGGGACTATACTCTGGGGCATCAGGTGACGGAGGCTTACGATTTTACCCGCTCTGTACAGACAGCGGCCCGCGAATTCGCACCTGACCTTTTCATTGTCACCGGCCCCGGCGCAACGCTGGGCGGTGCGGTTGCGCAGTCACTTGTTCAGGCAAACTGGCGTGGGTTGAAGGACAAGGCCGCGTTTCAGGAACAGCAGGACACGCAGCCCATCCTTCTTGCCATGGGGCGCGAGGATCAAAGGGCCCTTGCAACCGGCTGACGCAAGCCGGATGATCCGCCCAATTTTGAAGGAGCAGCCCGTGCGCGACCACGACCAGTCCCTTTGGCAAAAGACCTGCCGCGAACGGGTTGAAAGCACCGTGCTGACAGAGACTCTGACTGTCGATCTTGCGGTGATTGGCGGGGGATATACAGGCTGCGCGGCGGCGCTGACAGCAGCGCGCGCAGGGGCGTCGGTTTGTTTGCTTGAAGCGCAAGAGATCGGGCATGGCGGATCAGGCCGCAATGTGGGTCTGGCCAATGCCGGATTGTGGCTGCCGCCCGAGGATATCCGGGCGCATCTGGGGGCCGAGTCGGGGGATCGCCTGATTAACCTACTTGCTGCCGCACCTGCCGATGTCTTTGACTTGATCGAGCGGCACGCGATTGATTGCGAACCTGTGCACAACGGAACCCTGCATTGCGCCCATTCCGGGGCGGGTTTGAAAGACCTGCAAAATCGCTACGCGCAGCAACGCGCGGTGGGTGCGCCGGTTGAGTTGTTATCCGCAGAACAAACGCACCAACGTACAGGCAGCGCGGCCTTCCACGGATCCCTATTTGACCCACGGGCCGGAACCATTCAGCCGCTGGGCTATGTACGAGGGCTTGCAAGGGCCGCGTGCGAGGCCGGGGCGCAGGTTTTCACCCGCAGCCCGGTTCAGTCGCTGACACGTCACGGTGACATCTGGGTACTTGAAACGGAACGAGGCTCGGTGCGGGCCAAGGCCGTGATTCAGGCCACAAACGCCTATCATCAAGGCCTTGCGGCTTCGGCACCGGCTTATGTCCCCGTCTACTATTTCCAGTTTTCCACCGCCCCTTTGTCGGACAACTTGCGCGCCAGCATTTTGCCCGATGGTGAAGGGTGTTGGGATACTGGCCTGATCATGACCTCGTTCCGCGTCGATCAGGATGGCCGGTTCATTATCGGTGCGATGGGTGACCTTGCTCATGCAGGGGGTGGGGCACACCGGCGTTGGATCAAGCGCAAACTGGCTGAACTGTACCCGCAACTGTCCGACCAGCCGCTGATCGAGGGGTGGCACGGGCGGATCGCGATGACCTCTGATCATATCCCCAAGATCACCGAGATTGGCCCTAATGCACTTTCTGTTCATGGGTATTCCGGGCGCGGTATCGGGCCGGGAACCGTGTTTGGCCGGTTGGTTGCTGAAAGCCTGTTGCGCGATGATCCTGATCTTTTGCCAGTCCCCTCGGTGTCGGACTATCGCGAAAGCTGGACCGGTCTGCGCCGCGCCTATTTTGAAACCGGCGCGGCGCTGACCCATTTTGTCAAAGCACGGTTCTGAACTCAGACCGACCGGGTAATACCGCCGTCAACGCGAATGTTCTGGCCCGTGATGTACCCGCCGCCTTCGGAGGCAAGCAGAGCAACGACCGAGGCGATCTCATCATAGCTGCGCCCATATCGGCCCAAAGGAATGCGCGCGCGGAAGTCCTCGTTTTCGGGCAGGCTGTCGATAAATCCGGGCAGGACGTTGTTCATGCGGATATTGTCGGCGGCGTATTTGTCCGAAAACAGTTTGGTGAAAGCGGCAAGGCCCGCGCGGAACACGCCCGAGGTCGGAAACACGGGGTCAGGCTCGAACGCGGCAAATGTTGAGATGTTAATGATCGAGCCTCCGCCTTGCGCCTGCATGATCGGCGTCACCAGCCGTGTTGGTCGGACGGCGTTCATGAAATACACATCCATTCCCGTTTTCCAGTCGTCATCGGTCAGGTCCAGAATGGGCGCTCGCGGCCCGTGCCCCGCCGAATTTACAAGCACATCAATGCGCCCCCAATGGGCCATGGCTGCATCGACAAGTTTCTGAAGATCGTCTGTCGATTGGTTCGAGCCGGTCACGCCGACCCCGCCCAGTTCATGCGCCAATGCCTCGCCTTTGCCCGACGAGGACAGGATGCCCACTTTGAAACCGTCCGCGGCCAAGCGGCGGGCGGAGTCTGCCCCCATGCCGCTGCCGCCTGCCGTAATAAGCGCTACTTTCGTCATCTCAAGTCTCCGATGTCTGATGTCCTAAAGATGCGCTCTGACCGGCGGTTTGACCAATCAGTTCTTCTGACTCTATGCTGTAGAAAAACTACAGGATAGGCCGATGGCTGCTTTACCTCCACTGAACGCGCTCCGCGCCTTTGAATCTGCGGCCCGGCACTTGAATTTCCGGCTTGCCGCCGAAGAGCTCGGCGTCACTCAGGGTGCCGTGGCACAACAGGTTCGTGGGCTTGAAGCGCGACTGGCAGAAAAGCTGTTTGAACGCCTGCCGCGCGGCCTTGCGCTGACCGAGGCAGGCCGACGTTTTCACGCGCCGCTGCGCAGGGCGTTCCGGCTGATCGAAGAAGCCGTGGATGAATTGTCCAGCGAGCGGCAGGTTGTTGTTTCTGTCACACCGAGCTTCGCTTCAAAATGGCTGGTGCCGCGTTTGCCAAATCTGACAGACAGGCACCCAGAGATCACGGTCAAAATCGACGCTCGGGAACGGCTGGCGGATTTCAAGGGTGACGGCGTGGACATTGCAGTGCGGCAGGGACGGGCACCATTTGGGCCCGATTTGACATCAACCCCATTGTTTTCAAGTGCGTTCGTGCCGGTTTGCAGTCCCGAACTGGCGCGGCAAATCACACGGCCAGCGGACCTTTTGGACCACGTTCTTCTGAACGATACGCATGGGTTATGGCCGTTGTTTCTTGAGCGTCTCGGTCTGGCTGGCAAGCCAAGGATGATGAGCTTTAGCCAGACGAGTCTGGCCATTGACGCCGCGGCCTCGGGGCAGGGGATTGCGCTGGCCCAAGAGCCTCTGGTCGCGTCCGAGCTATCTGCGGGGAGGCTAGTACGACCTCTGCCGGATGTTCTTATCGAAGACCTTGGGTTTCATGTGGTCATTCCCAAAAAGCCGCGATACCCCGAATTGGTAGCGATGATGAAAGAGTGGCTGCTGTCTCAGCCCTGAAGGGTCGCGGCTATGGTTTCTATTCTTCCACGCAGCCAGCGATGTGCGGGATCGTTGGCAAACCTCTGATGCCAGACCATGTAGATCGAGACCGGTTCGCAGTGAAACGGCAAAGGCGCGCAATCCAGCGCGGCAAGAGGGCCGCGCTTCATCAATGCCGTGTCGGTTGATATCAGATCGCTTCCTTTCACAAACGAAGGGATGGCGTTGAAGTGGGGCAGTGTCACCGTGGCCGGCCTGATCTGGCTTTGATCCACACCCCGCATGACCGCACGCGAACTGCGCCCATCGGTAAACCGCACCTCGACATGTTCGGCTTTGCAGTAGGATGTCCAACTGTCGGGCGGGGCGCGTCGATTGCCGTCGAAGTAGATCATCAACGGGCTCTTGAGCAGGCGTTTCTGGAATATGTCTGGCCCGTCTGGTGGTAGGGGAGACAGCATCAACTGGCATCGATCACTGCGCAACAGATCCGGGTCAGGTACACCGGAAGGGATGAAGCCAAGCCTCAGCCTGACGCCTTCCGCACGTAAGGTATGCATCAGTTCGGGAAAGATCAGCTCGCGCGGCATGTCGTTTGTGGCGATCTGGATGTGCATTTCCTCGGACAGCGGATCGAAGGGTCGATCGTCGGTCAGGGCGCGCATTCCATCCAGCACGCGCTGCACCGGGTCTTTCAAGGACAGCGCCCGCTCGGTCGGGGTCAGTCCTTGACCGGAGCGGACGAACAAAGGGTCGCCCAAAACGTGCCGCAGCTTGGCCAGCGTATGGCTGATCGCTGACTGGGTCACACCCAGCCGGTCAGCAGCCTTGGAAACCGAGTTTTCATCAAGGATCGTGAGAAAGACGCGCAAGACTTTGCCGTCCAGATCAGTAAAATCAATTTTGCTCATGCCGACTATGATTATTCATGAATGGATTGGAGGTCCATGACGCATTAGGTGACTGGTAGGAAACAGGAGGCGCGCGATGGGGATCCGCTTTTTCTCGGATAAGAACAGGCCGGTCCATTTGGGGCCGTTCCCGCTAGAGCGGTTGGCCCGGCAGACCGCGATGCCTGATCTGTCTGGGGTCCGTCAGATGCCGGTTCTCAGTTTCCACCGTCCTGATCGGCCTGAAAGTATCGTGAATGCGATGGGAGAGTTTCAGGCGATGATGGATGCGATCCGCGACGGGTTCGTGAACCCGGTGCCGTCCGAGATACCCGTAGATCCCACAGATCGTGCTAACCATCTGAAAGCGTTCGGGTATTTCAACGATGCCTCGATGACGGGCTGCGGCCCGCTGCCCGCCGAAGCTTTGCTGCCCGAACCCCGCCGCAACCCCGATATTGACCGTCTGGCTCATGCGTTGAAAACGCGTCAGACCAAGACGCTGGCCTCGGGCATTGACCTGATCATGGCCGATCTGAAAGAAAGCATGGAGGCCGAGCCGCGCCCAATGGACCGGCATCGTCACGCCATTGTCTTTCTGTACGAGCACAATCGCGATCCCGATCCGAACGAACCCGGCGCGGATTGGATCACGGATGCGCAGGACCACCGCGCTTGTCTGCTGGCCACCGAGAACGCGGTGGTTATCGCCAATTATATCCGCATTCTGGGGTTTGATGCTCGGGCGCACACGGTCATGTCGTCCGAGGTCGATTTGGGCAAGTTGGCGGTCGCTGCCGGGCTTGGCTCGGTCGAGGATGGTGAGGTTATTGTACCGTGGCTGGGCAAACGGTTTGGGCTGGCGGCCGTGACGACCGAGATGGAGATCGCGCACGACCGGCCTTTGGTGCCGATGGCGCAGCAGCCGTGGTTTCGCACCCAAGGTCCGGCATGGTGGCTTGGCGCGGGGTTTGCCAAGAACGCGCTGAACCGCGATCCGTATGCCAGGCGGCACTATGTGGATGGGGCGCATCCGTTTGAAAAACTCAAGAGGGTCGACGCGCCCACCACGTATATTGACGAAGAAAACGTCGCCCGCGTCCCTAAACGCGCCGACATGTTTGCGCGGGCGCAATTCGGCGATATGGGGAAAAACCTGCAAGACGCGGCGAAAGGCGGCTACTACGTGCGCAAAGCGGCCCCCAGTTTTGCACAACGCCGTGCGCTGGGCGCGTTTGTGTTGTTGCAGGATGGAGAGAGTGCTGACACCCCACCCCCGACGGACGCCGCGCGGAACGCTGCGAATATCAAGGCGGCCACGTACTTTTTAGGGGCGGATGCGGTGGGCCTTAGCCGCTGCCCCGAATGGGCGTGGTATTCCCATGATGCGACGGGGGAAGAGATCACACCGCCCCACGATCAGGCCATCAGCATGATCATCGACCAGGGCTATGAAACGATGGAGGGTGCCAGCGGCGATGACTGGATCAGCGTCGCGCAGTCGATGCGCGCCTATCTGCGGTTCTCGCTGTTGGGCGGAGTGATCGCGCAGCAGATCCGTAACCTCGGCTACAAGGCCCGCGCGCATACGGTGATGGATGGCGAGGTGCTGCAACCGCCTCTCTTGTTGCTGTCCGGGTTGGGTGAGGTCAGCCGGATCGGAGAGGTCATTCTGAACCCCTATCTTGGGCCGCGTCTAAAGTCCGGCGCGGTGACCACAGATATGCCGATGGCGCATGACAAGCCGATTGATTTCGGCCTGCAGACCTTTTGCGAAAGCTGCAATAAATGCGCCCGCGAATGCCCCTCGGGTGCGATCACCGCCGGGCCAAAGCTGATGTTCAACGGCTATGAGATATGGAAGTCCGACAGCCAGAAATGCGCCACCTACCGCGTAACCACGCCGGGCGGCGCAATGTGCGGGCGGTGCATGAAGACCTGCCCGTGGAACCTTGAGGGGATTTTCAAGGAACGCCCCTTCCGCTGGGCTGCGATGAACATCCCCCAAGCTGCGCCTGCGTTGGCGAAACTGGACGACACTGTCGGCAACGGCGGCCTGAACGACATCAAGAAATGGTGGTGGGACATCGAATTGCAATCGGACGGCGCGTATCGCCCGACCCAGCATCCGTTGAACCGGCGCGACCTGCAAACCGATCTTGACTTGAAGTATGAGGACCAGACGCTTGCGGTTTATCCCGCATATCTTGCGCCGCATCCCTGGCCCTATCCCTTTGCCATGGACCGTGAGGCCGGGATCGCCGCGTATCAGGCGATGGTGACTGCCGATGAATACAAGGCGCGCAAGGCGGCGGGCGATCTGTCCGTGATCCACCGCTACGCGATCGCTGGCGATGCCCCGGTGATGCGCGTTGAACTGACCAAAGTCGGTAAGATGACGGCGGATGTGACCAAGTACGAGTTTTCGACACTGGACGGCTCTCCCTTGCCGGAATGGACGGCGGGCGCGCATCTGGACGTGCTGGTCGCGCCGGAATTCCTGCGGCAGTATTCCATGTCCGGCGATCCGGCAGATCGCGCCACCTATCAAATCGGTGTGCTGCGTGAGGATGACGGGCGCGGCGGCTCGGCCCTGTTGCACCGGATTTTCAACGAGGGGCGCAAGGTCTTCATCTCGAAGCCCATCAACCATTTTGAACTGGATGAGGGCGCGACCAAAACATTTCTGATGGGCGGCGGGATCGGCATCACGCCTATGATCGCCTTTGCCCACCGGCTGCACGCCTTAGGCAAACCGTTCGAGCTGCACTACTCTGCCAGCACCCGCGCCGCGGCTGGGTATCTGGAGGACTTGGCAGTGATGCCTTGGGCGGATCGTGTGCATTATCACTTTTCAGACGAAGGTACGCGCGCCGATCTGGATGCGATCCTGTCTGGCTATCAGGACGGCTGGCATGTCTATACCTGCGGACCGGACCGATACATGGATGGGGTTGTGCAGGCGGCGGAGCGTCAGGGCTTTCCCGAGGACGCGCGGCATCTGGAGTATTTCTCGGTCCCTGAGCAGCCGGAATACGAGAATCACGCCTTCACCCTGAAACTGGCGAAATCGGGCCGCGAACTGACAGTGCCCGCCGACAAGGACGCCGCGCAGGTGCTGAATGAGGCGGGTGTTCACGTGGATGTGAAATGCGCTGACGGCATTTGCGGTGTCTGCAAATGCGGCGTGATCTCGGGCGAGGTCGAGCACCGAGATTTCGTTCTGTCCAACAAGCAGCGCGAGGGGGCTATCATTCTTTGCCAAAGCCGCGCCGCGCAACCGGACGGTGTGATCGAGATCGACCTCTGACCAGAGGTTCAGAAACGACATTTTGAATCGCGAAAATTGGTCGTTCCAGCCATGGACGCGGGGGCAGTGCTGCACTAACGTCCCCTGCGAACCCCAGTGAACCCTGATCAACAGGTGCGAGGTATTTTCATGGATTATCACAGCCCCGCCAGTTTTGCCGAGGCGTCGGCTCTGGCCGCAAAAGCTACCGGCGTCACCCGCTTTTTGGCTGGTGGAACAGATGTTCTGGTGCAGTTGCGCTCGGAACTGGTCACGCCTGACACGCTGATCGACATCAAAAAGATCGACGGTGTCAGCGACATCACCCGCAACACCGATGGAAGCTGGACGCTGGGTGTAGCCGCCACTGGTGCCGAAATGAGCGAACACCCCGAGCTTGGCCGTGACTGGCCCGGCGTGGTTGAGGCGATGGATCTGATCGGGTCCACGCAGGTGCAGGGCCGCGCGACGCTGACCGGCAACCTGTGCAACGGCTCTCCGGCAGCGGATTCGGTGCCTGCGATGGTTGCGGCAGGTGTGACAGTGACGGTCACCGGCCCCGAAGGTGAGCGCGAAGTGGCTGTTGAAGACATCCCCACTGGCCCCGGCAAGACGTCGCTGGCTAAGGGCGAGGTGATCTCAGCTGTGAATGTCCCGGCGCGCGGACACAACGCGGGCGATGCCTATCTACGGTTCATCCCGCGCACGGAAATGGACATCGCCGTGGTCGGCGTTGGCGTCAGCCTGCGACTGGATGGCGACACCGTGACCCAGGCCCGCGTGTCACTGGGCGCGGTCGCGCCGACCGTCCTGCTGGTTGACGATTGCGCCGAAGCCATCATCGGCAGCACGCTGGACGACGCCGCGCTGGATGCGCTGGCGACGGCGGCATCGGCCGCCTGCAATCCGATTGACGACAAACGCGGCACGATCGCATTCCGCACCGAGGTCGCTGGCGTTCTGGCCAAGCGCGCCGCCAAAATCGCCTATGCCCGCGCGAAGGGAGAGAAAGCATGAGCAAGCTCCACGTATCCACCACCGTAAACGGGGACGAGGTCGATTTTCTGTGCGACCCGCGTGAAACCCTGCTGGATTGTCTGCGCGACAAGCTGAACCTGACCGGCGCGAAAGAGGGCTGCGGCACCGGCGATTGCGGCGCGTGTTCGGTCACTGTGGATGGCCGTCTGGTCTGCTCCTGCCTGATGCTGGGGGCTGAGGCCGAGGGCAAGCAGATCGAAACCGTCGAGGGTATTGCAGATGGTGACGTGCTGCATCCGCTGCAGCAGAAGTTCATCGAACATGCCGCCCTGCAATGCGGCATCTGCACGCCGGGCATTCTGGTGGCGGCCAAGTCGCTGCTTGAGAAAAACCCCAACCCGACCGAGGAAGAAACCCGGTACTGGCTGGCTGGTAATCTGTGCCGCTGCACCGGTTATGACAAGATCATTCGCGCCGTCATGGAAACGGCAGAAGAATTGCGGGAGGCGTCGTAATGGCTCTGGACGATCGTAAAACGGAATTCACCTTTGTCGGCACCCGCCCGAACCGCCCGGACGGTTTGGACAAGGTGACGGGTCGCGCCAAGTTCGGCGCGGATATGTCGGCACCTGGGATGTTGCACGGCGCCATTCTGCGCTCGCCTCACGCCCATGCGCGGATCGTGAAGATCGACACGTCCAAAGCCGAGGCATCGAAGGACGTCAAAGCCGTCGTCACCCGCGCCGATTTCGCCGAAGTACCGTTCATGCCCGGTCTGGAAGGTGAATTCTGGAATGTGCTGGAAAACGTCATGGCGGGTGAAAAGGCGCTCTATGATGGTCACGCGGTTGCGGCTGTCGCGGCGACGTCTGCTCTGGCGGCGCGCGACGCGCTGAAACTGATCGAGGTCGAGTACGAGGTTCTGCCCCACGTCACTGACGTGGACAAGGCGATGGCCCCGGACGCGCCAGTCATTCGCGAAGGGGCGGCGGATTATTCCGTGCCCGAGGGGATGCACCCGAACGTCGTGCGCTATCACGAAAGCGGCCATGGCGATGTCGAGGCCGGGTTTGCCGAGGCCGATCTGGTGATCGAAGACAGTTTCGTTACCGAGGCGACCCATCAGGGCTATATCGAACCGCACGCCTGTCTGGGGATGCTGGGCAATGACGGCAAGGGTGAGTTGTGGTGCACGACCCAGGGCCACTGGATCGCGCAGAAAACCTGTGCCGCGCTTTTGGGCATCGAAACCTCGCAACTGCGCGTCACCGCGTCCGAGATTGGTGGCGGTTTCGGCGGCAAGACAACGGTATTCATCGAACCTGTCGCGCTGGCGCTCAGCCGCAAGGCTAACCGGCCGGTCAAGGTTGTGATGACCCGGTCCGAGGTGTTCCGGGCGACCGGCCCGACCTCTTCGGCGTCAATGGATATCAAGATCGGGATGAAAAAGGACGGCACGATCTCTGCCGCGCAGGGTGTATTCCGCTTGCAGGGCGGGGCGTTTCCGGGTGCGCCCGGCGACATGACCGCCATGTGCGCCTTTGCGCCTTACAACCTGACCAACGTCAAGCAGATCGGCTATGACGTTATGGCCAACCGTCCGAAGCAGGCGGCCTACCGCGCGCCTGGTGCGCCAATGGGTGCGTTTGCCGTCGAATCTGTGATTGACGAGCTGTGCAAAAAGCTGGGTTTGGACCCGGTCGACGTGCGCCTGAAAAACGCAGCCCACGAAGGAACCAAGGCCAGCTATGGCCCGCGCTATCAGCGGATCGGTCTGGTTGAAACGCTGGAAGCAGCCAAGGCGCATCCGCATTACTCGGCCCCGCTGAAACCGGGGCAGGGGCGCGGGATTTCCTGCGGGTTCTGGTTCAACCACGGTGGTGAGACAAGCGTGTCTCTGGCCCTGTCCGAGGACGGCTCAGCCCAGTTGATGGTGGGGACGCCCGATATTGGCGGCTCGCGCGCGTCGATGGCGCTGATGGCGGCCGAGGTGCTGGGCATTGCCTATGAAAATATCCGTGTGACAATCGCGGATACGGCGACGCTGGGCTATAATGACGTCAGCCACGGCTCGCGCGTGACCTATGCGTCGGGTCTGGCGACAATCAAAGCGGCCAGACATGCGGTTGAGAAACTGAGCCAACGCGCGGCGGCCAAGTGGGGCATCCCGGTGGACGCGGTAAAGTGGGAAAACGGCTGCGCTGTTCCGTCCGGCCCCAATGCCGGAGATTTCGATCCAATGCCGCTGGCTGATATCACGGCCAATATGGGCAGCACCGGGGGGCCGATCTCGGGCCATTTCGAGGCCACGCCCGAAGGTGCAGGCGTATCCTTCGGTACGCATATTGTGGATGCCGAGGTTGACCCGGAAACGGGTAAGACCAGTATCACCCGCTACACGGTCATTCAGGACGCGGGCAAGGCCATCCACCCGACCTATGTGGAAGGTCAGTACCAAGGCGGTGCCGCGCAAGGCATCGGCTGGGCACTGAACGAGGAATATGTCTATGGCGAGGATGGTCGGTTGCAGAATTCGATCTTCCTTGACTACCGTATCCCCGTCGCCAGCGACCTGCCCATGATCGACACGGTGATTGTCGAAGTCCCCAACCCCGGTCACCCGTTCGGTGTGCGCGGAGTGGGCGAGACAGGCATCGTGCCGCCTCTGGCCGCTATCGCCAATGCGGTATCGCATGCGGCAGGTGTGCGGATGAAGCAACTGCCGATGTCGCCGCCACGCATTCTGGCTGCGCTCAAGGACAATGGTTGAGGTTCACCTCTGGTCCGGTCTCCGGTCTCTGACCGGGGGCCAGCAGGTGGTTGAGGTCGACGCCAAAACCACGGGGGAGCTGTTGCAGGAACTGGTGCGGCTACATCCTCAGCTTCAGGGGCCGATTGATGCCGGCGTGTCCATCGCCATTGACGGCCGCGTCGTGGCCAGCGGCCTGACCGAGCCGATCCCGGAAGGCAGCGAAATCTATCTGATGCAAAGGCTTAGGGGCGGTTAGCCCTTCGGCGACCACGGCTCGCGCCCGACCATCCGATCAGCTTCGGCAGTGATGTCGTTCATGTGTTTCTCAAGGCTGAGGCGCAGCGCTTCGATCTGGTCTTCTGTCGCCTTGCGTGGAACGGGATCGGTCCATTCGCGACACAAAAAGACGCCTTCGTTCCGCCACGGGCGTGGCATCAGAAGGCGATCCCAGGTTCCGGCCTCGCTGCCGTGTTTGGCCGAGAACGTGATGCCAAAGACCCGTTTGCCCGAGGTGCGCGCCCAGACCAGGGGAACGGTCGAGGACACGCGTTCAGGCCCACGCGGGCCATCGGCGGCAATACCGATCGAGATGCCCTCTTTTATCTTTCCAAGAACTTCACGCGATAAGGCGACGTGGCGCTTGTGGCTGGACATGGCAATCGTGTCCATGCCGAACAGTTTCTGTACCCGGCCTACCATGCTGCCTGCGCGGGCTGCCGAGGTGATCGAACAGATGCGGCCCTTGTCCAACGGGAAGAAATAGGGCGATTGCGTCAGTCGCTGATGCCACAGGACAACGATGACCGGTTCGCCCTGCTCGACCAGTTGGTCCAACTCTTCGTACCCGATGCGCTGCCACTTGGTATTGCGGTTGACCATACGGATATAACTCGCAATACGCCGTGCGGCCCAGTTCAGGACGGCTTCGCTGTCGGCAATTTTCTTGCGGAGGTTCACGTCAGGCGTCCTTCTGTTGGCGAAAACGTGTCTTATAGAACTCAACGCCGCGCGCAACTTGTTTGTGGAATACACAACAGTGGCTAAATCTGAAAAAGCCTCTTGAGTCCGCCGCGCGGCTGGCATATCTGGGGCGCACCTTAGGGGTATAGCTCAGTTGGTAGAGCGACGGTCTCCAAAACCGTAGGTCGCGGGTTCGAGCCCTGCTGCCCCTGCCATTTAAAATCAATGACTTAGCCGGCGAATTTTCTTGAGGTTGTAGCGTAGTTTACACCTCGTTTTACAGTTTTGTTCGCGAATCCTCCTTCGGTCACTGCCGGTGTTACGACATTTGCTATTTTTCACTTCTACAAAATCGAAGCTATGAAGTGTTTGTTGATCGCCAATAGTTGTTTTGGTTATGGCGCGCTTGAGGGAATCTTGCCTGACACCAGTTGTGCTAAAGAATTAGAACAAAATGGGAACTTTGTTGTTGCCAGTGACAGAGTTACTTGCTACAAAAACTTGGTCACATTGGGTTGTGACTTTTCAGCTAAACTCAGCGGGCCTTTGGGTCCGCTTTTCTTTTTCCGGCGTGTGGCAAGTCGTTGGCCAGTAGCATTGCCCAAGCCCACTCACGTCCGATTTGTGTTCAGTTGCGTTTTTCTCTTTGTGGGCTTTGCGGTTTACAGAAGTTCTCTAAGTCATTGAATATCCGATCAGTAAAACCAACCCTGCGCTACAAAATTGTCGTTGTAAATCAAGGAAAAGCCATGGTCTCTAAAACCGTAGGTCGCGGGTTCGAACCCTGCTGCCCCTGCCATTTCTCTCAAAATCTCTGGTAAGCCTGCTCTGCTCAAGCCGCAGCATTTCGGCCGCGATTTCTGTATTCTTGGCAAACCAAGTATTGTTGTCCCCGTTATTGATAAGTTTGAGCCGCTTTGGGGGCAATTCATGCGTATTTTCTTTAAGCAAAGCCTTGTGGCGTTCTGGTTCGTATGGTGGGCCTTTGCTTTTCTTACGGACTTTATCGGTGGCCTCGAGCTGCTGGGGTACACATCTACGCCCTGGTTCGATGGGCACAACTACCCATTCCTGGAAAAAACACTTGAACAGTTCGGAGCGACTCCGGCCGTGGATATCGCCCTTTTTGTCGGTATCATTATCTGGGCTTTGATTTCGGCCCTGCTATTTTTGATAGCGGCTGCAACGCCTTATGAGAACAAAGGGCTATGGATCAAACGTGTTGATACGGCCTTTGTGGTGTCTATCGGCCTGTGGCTGGCGTTCTTTCTGTCCGACCAGACGGTGATGAAATTCGACCTTGAAGAAAACCACATGGTTCAGGGCGGTTTTCAGCTTTTGTGTTACCTGACGATTCATCTGCTGCCGGATTGAGGTAAAATTCCGCGGAGTGCCCAATCGCGGTTTCCACAGCTTTCCGAATACAATACTGTCGGCGGGAACTTGATCAGACGGATGGAGACACATGTCGCGCTTCGATGGATATTTCCTGCGGCAACAGCTGATTCTGTTCGGCTTTTTCACTCTGGTTCTGGTGGGGGTGTTCTGGATAACCCGGTCGGTCAGCCTGTTTGATCGCGTGATCAGCGGCGGGCAGTCGGCAATGGTGTTTCTAGAGTTCACCGCCCTGACCCTTCCCACCTTGATCCGAACCGTAATGCCGATGGCGGTGTTCGCTGCCGCTGTCTATGCCACCAATCGCCTGAGCCGGGAAAGCGAGTTGACGGTTATGCTGGCCACCGGGTCCAGCCCGTGGCGGTTGGCCCGTGCCGTGTTTCTGTTCGGGCTGATTACCGGGCTGATGATGGCTGCGATCAGTGTCTTCCTGCGCCCCGCGTCTGTTGATCAGCTCGAGCGACGTCAGGCCGAGGTTGCAGGCGATGTCACCGCCCAGCTTTTGAATGAGGGTGAGTTCATGCACCCGGCGGCTGGTGTCACGGTGTATATCGGGCGGATCGACTTGGATGGGACGCTGTACGAAGTGTTCGTCTCTGACCGTCGGGATGAGGATAACCCGGTCAGCTACTCAAGCAAAACTGCCTATCTGGTCAATCACGGTGCCGGGATACACCTCGTGATGGTGGACGGGGTTGCTCTGCGATTGACGCAAGAGGGACGGACGCTGTCATCGACCCTGTTCGAGGATGCGTCCTATGACATCTCAGGGATGACAAACGCCAACCGGATAAACAAACGCAGTCTCGAAGCCATTCCGACCCTAGAGCTGCTGCAAGGCCGGGACGCGATTATCGCTGCAGAAGAATTCCGCGAAGGTGAATTGATCGACGAACTGCATCAGAGGTTTTCGTGGATTGCCATATGCGTGGCGGTCGCGATGGCCGGATATGCCACTTTGATGCTGGGAAGTTTCTCAAGGTTTGGGCTCTGGCCGCAGATATTCGGGGCGTTTACGATTCTGGTTTTGCTGGAAGGCGTGCGGGGATTTGTGTCGCCCGTCGTGATCGACGACCCGGATTTGTGGATATTGCTCTATCTGCCGGCGATTCTGGGCATCCTGATTTCATGCGTATTTCTGTTGATCGCAGGTCGTCCGCTGTTTCGCGCCCGACGCCAAACAGCACCGTCTGCGGCCTAGCCCGGACCTCTGAGGTCAGTCACGCACCCCAGTACACTTTCCATGGCTGAGCTGTTCTTTCGGGCGATCAGGTAAACGGGCAGCAAAAGGTCGCGCGAGCCGGTCACGAGGCATAGATCGCCAGCGCGTAAGTACTCATCAACGAGATATTCGGGGAAATAGCCGGTTCCGCCTCTTTTGAGGATGTAGCGCAGGGCCATCATGCAGTTTCCCAAAAAGACCGATTGGGTCGACGCCTGTCGCGCGATCGACCGCACGTGATCCTGATAGACCTCTCCCAGTTCCAGATTAACGAAGACGGGGTCGTGCAGGTTGGTCGTCGCCTGAACCAATATCAGCCGTTCCGGGGCAAGCTCCTTATGCTCAACCCGCGCATCGGTTGGCTTTTCATGAGTCAGCGCCACGTCCAGAACATGCGTTGCCACGGCGTCGACCATATTCAGATCGTGATCATAGTTCAGCGTCAGCAAAATTTGCCCAAGGCGTTGTTCAAATCGCACTGCAAGGTCAACCAACAAAGGGTCCCAAACGCTGAGTTGCGCGCCCAAGCGCAGCGCGACCCGGTTCTGTGTCTGGGCTGGCAAATCGTGCGATGCAAACGACCAGAGCGATAGCATCTGTTCGGCATAGGGCCGGAATTGGCGTCCGAATTCCGTCAGCCTGGTGCCCCCGGCACCGCGTGTGAACAGGGGCTTTCCGGTTTCTTCTTCGATCAGCCGGATGCGGGCACTGACAGCCGTCTGGGTGACGTTCAGCTTTCGGGCGGCGGCGTGAAAGCCACCTGTTTCGGCAACGCACAGAAAGGTTTCAAGGGCTTTGGTTTGCATGTCGAAAGTATTTTTTGATTGTTTTGATAAAATCAATTCATTTTTTTGCAGTGTACCACTCGGCTATTCTGCCCCGCGAAAGTTAGTCAAAGGACCGCGACATGCTGGATAAAAGCCACAAGCCCACCTGGACCAGTTTCGAGGAGGCGACCAAGGCGGATTGGGACGCCGTGATGGAATATGAAGAAGCGTATAATGCTGCTCTGCCCGACCGTATTCTGGATGCGATCCGGTCGCTGGACGAAGACTGGACGCCCTATCCGGTGAACCGCTATCAGCACAGCTTACAGGCCGCGACCCGTGCTTTCGAGGATGGCGCGGATGAGGAACTGGTGGTTGCCGCCCTGATCCACGACACCGGCGATATCCTGTCGCCCTACAACCATGGTGAGTTGTCAGCGGCGATGATGAAACCCTATGTCAGCGAAAAGACCTATTGGATACTGAAACATCACTGCGTGTTTCAGGGCTATTACTACAACCACCATCTTGGCGGCGATCGCAACGCGCGCGACAAGTATCGCGACAGCCCTCACTGGGAGGATTGCCGTTATTTCTGCCACGAATACGACCAAAAGGCGTTCGACCCGGACTATCCGACCAAACCGCTGGAGTTCTTCGAGCCGATGTTGCGCCGTGTATTGAACAGGGGCGAAGGTCACATGGAGTTGAACGAAACGGCCGAGGGTTAACAGGCCGCCATCAGCCGATAGACGATTTGCGCGGCGGTAAAGTCCCAAGCCGCGTTGCCATCGGGGGCCAATTCGACCACGTCGAAACCCACACATCTGCGGCCTTTCAAGGCATGTTCGACCAGCCGCAGGGCTTGGTAGTAACCAAGCCCGCCCGGAACAGGCGTGCCGGTGGCTGGCATTTGCGAGGGGTCCAGCCCGTCCACGTCAAAGCTGACATAGACCAGTTCGGGGAAACCCTCGGGCAGGTCGACGGCGTGGATGTTGCCGGTGACAAGTTCCTCGGCATCCACGTGGAAGACATGGTTTTTCAGGCGGCTTTGGGCTTCTTCGGTGGAAAAGGCGCGGACGCCGAACTGGGCCAGTTTGATGCCCGCCTCGGCCAGCAGGTGCATGACCGACGCATGTGAGTGTTTCTCGCCCTGATAGGCGTTGCGCAGATCGGCATGGGCGTCGATCTGCACGATCCCGATGGGTTGATTCAAAGCCCGTGCCACGCCCATCACCGCCCCGTAGCTGAGCGAGTGCTCACCGCCCAGTGTGACCGGTACTTTACCCGCGCGAATGGCGGCTTCGGTGCGTTCGGCGAGGCGTTCCATGATCTCGGGCAGCGGGCCGTCGCAGTCCAGTGGGTCTTCGGTGTAGATGCCTTCGACGCAAGGTTCGGCGTGGCCGGTGATGCGCTCCAGCTCGTTGCTGGCTTCGATAATGGCTTCGGGACCTCTGGCGGTGCCCGAGCCGTAGGAAACAGTTCGCTCCAGTGGCACCGGGATCACGCGGAAACGGGCGTCTTCGGTGCGCTCGGACGCGGTTAGTTCACTGTCGAGGAAAATGCTCATGAGAGGCGGTCCTTAAAGTCGTCATAGCCGAACTGTTTGATGATCTTCAGCTCGTCCGTTTCGCTGTTCCACAGGGCGATGGTTGGTAGAGGCACGCCGTTGAACGTGTTGGTCTTGACCATCGAGTAGTGCGCCTGATCGAGGAATGCGAAGCGCTGGCCGATCTCCAGCGGTTTGTCCCATGTGTAGTCGCCGATCACGTCACCGGCCAGACAGGACGGCCCGCCCAGACGATAAGTATGGCCTGTGTCGGCCTCGTCCATCAGGGCGGGGCGATAGGGGGCTTCGATAACGTCAGGCATGTGGCAGGTGGCTGAGATATCGGTGATCGCAAGGGTCATGCCGTTGGTCGGCAGATCGAGGATTTCGCCCACCAGAATACCCGCGTCCAGCGCGACGGCCTCGCCGGGTTCGAGGTAGACATCGACGTTGTAGGTTTCGCGGATGGTTTTGATGAAAGCGATCAGCCCCTCGCGGTCATAATCGTCGCGGGTGATGTGATGGCCTCCGCCGAAGTTCAGCCATTTGAGTTGGGTGAGGAAGGGTTTGAGTTTTGGCTCAATGGTGGCCCACGTGCGTTGCAGGGGCTCGAACCCCTGTTCGCAGAGCGTGTGCATGTGCAATCCGTCTACGCCTTTCAAGGTCTCGGCAGTCAGTTGGCTGACAGGGGTGCCGAGGCGTGAGCAGGGCGCGCAGGGATCGTATTTGGGAATCTCGCCCTCGGAATGTTCGGGGTTGATGCGCAGGCCGACCTGAACCTTGGCGGCTTGGGCCTTGGCGAGGAACCGTTCCTTTTGCGCAGGCGAGTTGAAGATAACGTGGTCGGAGAGCGCAAGGATTTCGTCGATGTCAGAGTCTTTGTAACCGGCGCAGAAGGTTGCGACCTCGCCGCCATATTCCTCGCGGCCCAGACGCGCCTCGTAGATACCACTGGCGCAGGTGCCGCCGAGGTGCCGGCGTACCAGCGGAGCGAGCGAGAACATGGAGAACGCTTTGAGCGCGGAAAGGACATGTGCGCCGGAGCGGGCGCCGACATCGGAGAGGACACGCAGGTTCCGCTCAACCGCCTTTTCGTCAACCACAAAGCAGGGGGTGGGGACGCGGCTGAGGTCGAATTTGCGGAAGGCACCGGCGTCGCCGGCCTGTGTGGTCATCATGTCGGACATATCAGGCGTCTCCGATTGTGGAGAGGCCGGGGGGCCAGCCCCCCGGACCCCCCGGGATATTTTTGGCCAGATGAAGAATTCGGATCAGAATTCGACCGGCCCGTCGAGCTCGTGGACCTGCCAGGGCAAGCCGTGGGTGTTCAGCATGTCCATGAAGTCGTCCGGGTCGAGCTGTTCCATGTTCCATACACCCGGTTCGGTCCAGTTGCCTTTCAGCACTTGTGCCGCGCCGATCATGGCGGGGACGCCGGTGGTGTAGCTGACGGCCTGGGAGCCGACCTCGGCGTAGCATTCCTCATGGTCGCAGATGTTGTAGATGTAGAAGGTTTTTTCGCCCGAGCCGTCTTTGGCCTGGCCTGTGGCAATGTCGCCGATGCAGGCTTTGCCCTTGGTTTCTGCGCCCAGATCGCCGGGATCGGGCAGCAGGGTTTTCAGGAACTGGATCGGGATGATTTCCTTGCCGTCATGCATGACCGGATCAATGCGGGTCATGCCGACATTTTCCAACACTTTGGCGTGGGTGATGTAGGCGTCGCCGAAGGTCATCCAGAAGCGGGCGCGCTCGATCTCGGGGAAGTGGGTGCTGAGCGATTCCAGTTCCTCGTGATACATCAGGTACATGTTCTTGGGGCCGATGGCGGGGAAGTCAAACTCGACCTTATGGGTCATGGCGGGGGAGTGTTTCCACTCGCCATCTTCCCAGTGGCGCACTTCGGCCAGCACTTCGCGCAGGTTAATCTCGGGGTTGAAGTTGGTGGCGAATTCCTGATCGTTGCTGCCGCCATTGGCGTCCAGAACGTCGATCTGGCGGATCGTGTCCAGTTTGTGTTTCTTGAGCCACTTGGCAAACACGCTGGTCACGCCCGGATCGAATCCCGAGCCGAGGATGGCGGTCAGGCCGGCCGCTTTGAACCGTTCCTGATAGGCCCATTGCCAGTGGTACTCAAACTTGGCCTCATCCTCGGGCTCGTAGTTCGCGGTGTCGAGATAGTGGATACCGGCCTCAAGGCACGCGTCCATCAGCACCAGATCCTGATAGGGCAGGGCGAGGTTTACGAGAATTTCGGCGCCGGTGTCCTTGATCAGCTTGACCGTGTCCGCGACCTTGTAGGCGTCCAGTTCGGCGGTTTTGATCTCAACGCCTACGCGTTCTTTCACCGATTTGGCGATGGCGTCGCATTTCGATTTCGTGCGGCTAGCCAGAGTGATTTCGGTGAAGATGTCCGAATTCATTGCCATCTTGTGCACTGCAGCGTGGGATACGCCGCCAGCGCCGACAACCAGTGTTTTGCCCATGGGGTCGTCTCCTTCTTTATTCGTAATAGGTGTAGCCGTTTATCGAGTCGCGATAGGCGCTCATGAGGGTTTTGCGGTCTTTGGCTTTCAGAGTACCGGTCGAGATCGCCTCGTCCACCATTTTGCGGAAGGCGGCGACGCAATCGGTCGGGTCGAATTCCACGTAGGACAGTACTTCTGAGATCGTGTCGCCTTCTTGTTCGTGCAGCAGGTCGAAGCCGCCGTCAGGTCGCAGGTCGATGGTGACGACGTTGGTGTCTCCGAACAGGTTGTGCAGATCGCCCAGCGTCTCTTGATAGGCGCCGACAAAGAATACCCCCATGAAATACTCGTCATTCGCGGGTAGGGAATGCACGGGCAAGCTGGGAGATACTCCATCGGCCAAAATGAACCGGTCGATCTTGCCATCGCTGTCGCAGGTGATGTCCGACAGGACCGCGCGGCGGTCGGGTGTTTCGTTCAAGCCTTGCAGCGGGACGATCGGGTGCAGTTGGTCGATTGCCCAGACATCGGGCAACGACTGAAACAACGAGAAATTGCAGTGATAAATATCAGCCACTTTCTCAAGCTGGTCGTCGACATCCGTTTCCAGAGTGTCACTTGCGGCCAGTGCCTTGAGGCGGGCCATCAAGGAAAGGTAGATGCGTTCCGCACGGGCCATCTGGCGCAGGTCGACATAACCGCGCCTGAAAAGCGCGCGCAACTCGTTACGGTAGAATGTGGCGTCGTTCCAACATTCCTGAAGGCGGTCTTTGCTGAGATAGCCGTGCACCGCAGCGAGGTCAGCCACGAGATGGTGGTCGTCTTGTTCGACTTCAGGACAGTTTGGTGCATCGTACAATGTGCTTTCCAGTACGTTGAACACCAACATCGAGGATGTCGCGACCACAGCCCGGCCACTTTCGGTTACCAGTGTCGGATGGGCGACTGCGGCTTCGTCCATTGCGTAGGCGACGGTTTCCACCACATTGGCGCAGTATTCCTCGACCGTGTAGTTGATCGAGTTCTCGGCGGCCTTCTTTTCGCCCGTGTAATCCACACCCATGCCACCGCCTAGGTCCAGGTGGGTCAACGGAACGCCTTCACGCGTGAGCTCGGTGTAATAGCGGCACGCTTCTCCGACGGCGCGGCGCACATCGTTGACGTCCTGAACCTGCGAGCCGAGATGCGAGTGCTGCAGTTTTAGGCAATGTAGAAGGCCAGCCGCTTTGAGCTTGTCCACGACAGCCACCAGTTGATCGGTATTCATGCCAAAGGCGGAACGGTCGCCGGAACTTTCTTCCCACTTGCCGCTGATCTGGTTGGTCAGTTTCACACGAACGCCAATCAGGGGTTCTATGCCAAGCTCATTATATGCCGCGATGACGGTGTCGGCTTCTTTGGGGCTTTCCAGGACGATAACCGTGTTGAAGCCGATCTTGCGGCTGAGGATCGCAAGCTGGATAAATTCGGTGTCCTTTACGCCGTTGCAGACGATGAGCGCCTCGCTTGCCAGTCGATGGGCCAGTGCAATGACCAGCTCCGGCTTGGACCCTGCTTCGAGGCCGTAATTGTACTTTTGGCCAAAGTCGACGATCCGGTCGATCACCTGAGCCTGCTGGTTCACCTTGATAGGAAAGACGCCACGATATTCACCCTTGTAGCCAGTGCGAGCGATGGCCGCTGAGAAACTGTCGTTGATATGGGCGATCTCGTTTTCCAGATACGAACTGATACGCAGGATCATAGGAGACTTGATGCCTCGTTCGTCCAGATCGCTGAGAATTCCGGGCAGGCTGATCGCGGCCGTTTGCGGGGACATCGGGTTGCGCAGACCGATCTCGCCCTGCTCTGTCACCTCGATGAGGCCCTTGCCCCATTTATCAACCCCATAGATGGAATGCGGTGCGTCGGGCGTCTGTTTCAATCAAGTCAGTCCTTAACGTAGGGGTGCAGGTCTCGCGCCCGCCAAATACGGCAGCAGCTTGATTCTTCCAAGTGTAATCTATGTTGCGGGGTTTGCCGAATTCACGCGGAGTGCCAGACAGGGATCAGGTGATTGTCCTATTGACAGGTCTGACGCGCCAAAGCCCGTCGCACCGTCCCCAAGCGTCCCATTATGCCCTGGCTACCCTTGCGTGCAGATGCTCGGACCGCATACGTCCTTCAGGGCGAATGCAAGGGCAACGACGACCGCGCGCATTACAGGCTCTCGAGAAATCGAATGAGCGCCGCGCGGTCTGGCCTTGGCATGGATACCACCCTGTCCCGAGCTGGTTGTGCTTCCCCGCCGTGCCAGAGGATCGCCTCCAGCACAGATCGGGCGCGGCCGTCATGAAGAAATTGAGTGTGCCCCGAGACCTGTCTGGTCAAACCGATCCCCCATAGTGGCGGGGTGCGCCACTCACGACCTGTCGCGCGTGCCTCGGGCCGATTGTCTGCCAGTCCGTCGCCCATGTCATGCAGCAGCAGGTCGGTATAGGGCCAAATCAACTGGAAACTATGCTCGGGTCGATCTTCCATCCGGTGGGTGACGTGCGACGGCGTGTGACATGAGGCGCAGCCTGCTTCATGAAACACCTGTTTGCCGTGCAGTACTTGTGGATCGTCCGCATCTCGCCGCTCGGGCACGCCGAGGTTGCGACTGTAGAATGCGACCAGGTCCAAGCCCAGTTGGTCGATTTCAAACACGCGGTCGTCCGAGCCTCCGTGAGGGGCGTTCACACAGTCGGCCTGCAACTGGGTGCAGTCTCCGTGGTTCGCGGGGTACAGCGGGCTTGAGATGCCGATGTCGCCCGCAAAAGCTGCTGCTGATTGCTCCACGATGGTCGGTAAGCCTGCCTTGTGACCGAAACGGCCCATCATCGGCTCGCCATATTCTACGGACCAGACAATATTTGGCCGTCCCGATATCCCGTCACCATCGGCGTCATCGGGGTCTGCTTTCGACAGTAGATCGGCGACCGGGATCGCCTCGAGCAGCCCCAGCCCGATCATTTGCGGAGCAACGCGCGGGCTGATCATCGCTTGGGGGTGTAGTGGGCCATATCCCAGGTCGGCAGCTTTATAGACCGGGTGGCGCAGCGTCGCGACCTCTCCGTCCGATAGCGTGACTGGAACGTCCCGGTACGTAATGTCCAGTCGGTATTCCGCCGGATGACCCGGCAGGGACAGATCCTGCAACTGACCGCCGTAGTTCGGTTCAGGCGAGGTGGCGATATAGTCCTTGATCTCGTCCACTGTGTTCCCGCCGGGGATCGAAACACGCAGGAACATCGAAACAGCGTTATCCGCTGGCCCGTTCGGTGTGTGGCCACGCCCGTCCTTTATGTGGCAGCGTTGACAGGAGCGCGCATTGTAAAGCGGCCCCAAGCCATCAGAGGCCAGCGTAGAAGACGGAGACGAAACCCAGATCTTTTTGAACAGCCCGTTGCCGACCCTGAAGTCCAGCTCTTGCTCGAACTTTAGGTTGCCCGAGGGTTGCGAGAATGCGTCCTGGTCCGCGCGCAGACGGACAGTGGCAGCCCCGGCGGGCAGTTCCTCGAACCGTTGTGGCGCGTCGAAACGCTCGGGTGCCGCTGTGACGCTTGCAATCCGGGCTTGTTCGTCCTGAGTTCGGGGTTGGAAGTTTAGGTGCAAGTCCTGCAGCTCGGCTGACAGGGACGGCGCGGCCGCAAAAACGGCCGCCACCGCAAGAGAAAGCCTATTCGCCTTCGTCCATTTTCGATGCGTTGAGTTGCGCATAATTGGCTTCGCCAATCCTTTCATACAGATCAAGCTGCGTTTCGAGGAAGTCGATGTGGCTCTCCTCGTCGCGGATCAATTCCTCGAACAGAGACATGGACGCATAATCGCCAGCCTCGCGGCAGTATTCACGCGCCTCTACGTACAAAGCCCGAGCATCGTTTTCGGCGGCCAGATCACATTCCAATGTTTCCTTGGGGTTTTGACCGATCCTCAACGGGTCCAGTTTTTGCAGGTTGGGGTGGCCCTCCAGAAAGATGATCCGCTCGATCAACTTGTCTGCGTGGCCCATCTCCTCGATGCTTTCTTCGCGGCTTTTCTTGGCCATATGACCAAGACCCCAATCCTCTTGCAGCCGATAGTGCAGCCAATATTGACTGACCGCCGTCAATTCATGCCGCAGGGACTTGTTGAGATACTCGATTACCTTGGGATCGCCCTTCATCTACACTCTCCTGTGTTTCTTCTGTGCGTAACGCACGAAGCTGCATGGGGACTTCCAGATTATCGCTGGCACGCATCGTGTCTAGGAAAAGCGGCATACAGCCACCACAATCCGCTGACTTTCCAAGAGCATGGTAAATCTTGCCGGGTGTGATGATTGCCTGTTCGTCAGACGACCGCATCCAGTCGATCGCGGCGCGGATGTCGTGGTCGGTTATGTTTGTACAATGACATACGATCATGACGACTCGCCGATCTTTTGATTTCTTACTTAATTAGTCGGTTATTCAGCGCGGGTCCAGCCGCAAGTTGCGTATTCACTTGGCCAAGCAGGGAAGAAGCGCGAAACGTTCCGCGCTTCGGCACTAGGCCACCTTACTGGAAGACGGCATCCGGGTTGTCCAAGCTGTCCGAACCTTCAAACGCGACTTGGTCCAGTTTCAGAGTCGCCACGATGCGTTCAATCGATTTTGTCTGGTCAATCAGCCCATTTACGCCCGCCATGATCAGCTGCTCTCCGCCTTCGTTGCCGCGCTCCAGCATTTGGTCATATGCGAACCCGGACTCAGCAGTCGCCTTCAGGCGTCCCAGAGCTTGCATCGTATTGGCCAACTTGACCTTCATTTCTGCATCCAGCTCTGGGTTCGTCACGCTCAGCAGATCAGAGAGAGACGCGCCGCCGACCGGAGTGCCATCAATGCGGGTATAGCTTCCCAGATAGACGTTCTGGATGCCCAGCCCGTCATAGTAGTGGCTGTTGTGAGTATTGTCCGAGAAGCAATCGTGCTCTTCCTCAGGGTCATTCAGCATCAAGCCGAGACGCATCCGCTCTCCGGCTTGCTCCCCATAGGAAAGTGAACCCATGCCGGTGAGGATCGCGCTGATCCCTGCGGTTTCGTTGGCTGTCAAAGCCGCACGTGCCTCGCCGCCTTCTTTCCATTGCTCTGCCATCCACGCCAGATCACTGACCAGCAGGTCCGTTGCCGCACTCAGGTATTGCGCGCGACGGTCGCAATTGTCCCCTGTACACGCGTCGCCCTGCACAAAGTCCGTGAAGGGACGGTTTCCTGCGCCAGAACCGTGGCCGTTCAGGTCCTGGCCCCACAACAGAAACTCAATGGCGTGATAGCCGGTTGCAACATTGGCCTCGATCCCATCCGCTTCGTGCAGGGTGTCACTCAGAAGGGCCGGGGTGATCTCGCCGGCGTCAATGGTTTTGCCTGAAAGGTCAAAGCTGGGATTGGAGATGACGTTCAGGGCAGCGAACGCGTTTTCGTCGTTTGCGCCGCCGTAGGACGCATCGACATAGTCGATCAGCCCTTCGTCCAACGGCCACGCGTTCACCTTGCCTTCCCAGTCATCGACGACAGCGTTGCCAAAGCGGTAAGCCTCGGTCTGCTGGTATGGCACGCGCGCGGCAATCCACGCGGCTCGGGCGGCGTTCAATGTTGCGTCCGACGGATCGGCGATCAAATCGTCTATGGCGGTCCCAAGCGTCTTGGCGGCGATCAGGCTATCTTCGTATTTTGCCTGGGCAATGTCGGCGTAGGTCGTCAGGATTTCCGACCGGGAAGGGCTTCGTCTGCGGCAAGCGCGTTTGCAGCGGTCAGCGCAAGCACGCTGGCCAAGGTAATAACTCTGATCATCTGAGTCAGGTCTTTCGATTCAGAAATGGAGATTGGCGCGCTGGCATGGGCTGGCTGACTATTAACTGAGTGAAATAGTCAACATTGTCAACCGAAGTTTCGCAATGGCGGCTTCGCGCCCGGAACGTTTTATGCCTCCCCATATCTGGTGGGGCAGAAACGTCTTCCTTGCGATTGTGCCTTGGGCATAAAAAATTTAAATAAATCAACGTATTTCGTTCAAGGTGTAGCTGTGAAGATTAGATGCTCTTTGGTTGCTTTGGTCTTATTTCCCGTAGTCGCCATCGCCGAAACCCTGCCAGAGATGATTTCCCAAGCAGAGGCTAACCATTTGGATATCGCCATTTCCGGGGCGCAATTCTCACTGTCCCTGACTATCTCAGGTTCCGACATTTTCGGTGACCAAGACGTAGCCACGGACCACAGGTCCAAAGTGGCCATCGCGGTTTCAAACCTCTCCAGACCGTTCGACCTGTTTCAAACCCCGCGCGAGGCCGGATGTGTTGCGACTTCTGCCAATGTGACGCTTGCGGGTGCCGGCTTGGGGCGCGGTGCGATGGCTGATCAAGCTGAAAAAGCTGCGGTTGGCCAAGGTTTTCATGCGGACTATGCGATAAATTGCAGAAACATTGATGCGGTCCAGCATATTCGTTTTACCTATTTTGACCGCTTCCCGAACGCAGAGAAACTTGTGGTAAAAGTCATGGGAACAGGGCCGAACCTATTGCAGGAGGTAACGCGCGATAGTCCAATGTTGGACTTTGCCGCGACCCAAGGTCTTTGAGGTCAAACACCAAACCCGTTTACCTGTCTTGAGGCGACTAAGATCAAATATACGCCACCAAAGCACGGAGTCTTATGAGGATTTTGGCGAGAATCGCGAATGGCCCGGCGTCTGGGCTATAGACCGTGGCCGAGCCGACCATGCCAAGCTGCGCGGCGTGCTCAGGAAGATCATTGGGCCAATCCAGCATGACAAGAACCTCAGACGCGGATCCCACGGACGCTGCGGAAAGCAGGTCAGAGCTTACGGGGATTTGGCCCCCAGCGGTGCCGGGGGAAACAACCGAGATGCCAGACTTCATGATCGCGCCGGGCACCGCGTCAAGAACCAGTTCGGCAGGCATTCCTGCCTCAAGCACAGCGGACCCGTTTTGACGGAATACCCCAACCAGCCGCAGTGATCCGGTCTCGATAAAGGGCATGACGGACCCTGTTGATCGGACTTGATCGCCGGGGGACAGGTTCACCGCGGTGACGATCCCTTCCTGCGGAGCGCGGACAGTCGTGTCAGACAGGTCTAGCCGCGCTATTTCAAGGCGCGCCTCGGCAGCTTCGAGAATGGCGCGGCTTTCGTCCAAGTCCTGTTGCGAGATCGAAAGCCCCGGGTTTTTCTCAAAGGCGGACTGTTGTCTGTCCAAGGTGAGTGTTGCGATCTCAACTTCTGCTTCGGCTTCTGCCACGACAAGTTGATACGGGGCCGGGTCAATTTGGAACAGGACCTCTCCGGCGGTGACGGTCTGGTTGGCCACGACCGGGACATCCACCACCACTCCGTTCACCGAAGGGGCGATTTCGACCACAATACCCATGACCGCGATCCGGCCCGAAGGGGTCTTGGTGTTCAACTGCGCGACGACATACAGACAGATCAGCAACCCAACCAAGCCCGAGGTGATCTTGCTGGACCGCGTCCAGGGAAGCAGTTTGAACTTGAAGAAGACAAGCCAGATAAGCCCGAAGTAAATTGCGAGGATTATCAGCATTTCAAATCTCCTGCCGATTGGTACGTTTTAGTCCAGCGTGCCGTGCCCGACGTCAGCGCGAATGGAACAGGTCGCGGAAACTCTGCCTCATCGGAGGCGTCCTAGGTTTTGTTTTCTTCACTTGCAAACGCAGAAGCACCGAAAGACATAGCCAAAATTCCGGCGGCTATCAGCGTGTTCATCAGGATACTCCTTTGAGAGGGGCGGGCGTCAGAAGACAATGCGCGTGCGAAGACTGAACAGCGCGATGCTGTCCTGATCGGGATTAAGCAGCGGGTTGGAGATGAATTGGGCGGACGGCGTTATCTGAAGGCCCGGCGAAATCGAGAACCGATAGAACGCTTCGAGCGTGAACTGATCTCCGTCGATGCCGCGCGCCTCGGCCCAGTTCAGGCCCACACCGGCAAGGTCCGTGTTGCGCCCATAATACCCGATGCCGGTCGAGACGGAACGGTCGTACAAAGCCGCCGTTCCTTTTGAGGCACCTGCGCGGAAGAACGGCATCCACGTGTTGCCAACGAACCAGGCTGCGGAAAAGGCGGCACCGTAGTCTTCGGCGCGGCTTCCGTCCTCTGCGGCGTCTGCATGCCAAAGGGTCAGGTGCACATTGTCAAAGTAGATACGATCAAAGGCAGAGGTATAGCCCAGTTCCAACGACTTAAAGAGGTTGCCGTCGCTGAATACGTCGAAATCAGGGTCGGACGGGTCCGCGTTAGCGTCGGCGATGCTGGCCACCGCGTAAAGGTTACTGCTGAGTTTAAGCCCTCCGGCGATCCCAAGCCCCTGATTGGGCGTGTTGATCGTGGGGTTTGTGTTGAAGGCAAGGTTTTGAAAACCGCTGTAGGGGCTGACCAGCCCGTAGATATCAACGAAATCCGTCACGTCGATTTGCCCGACCTGCAAGGTCCAGGCCCCGTTCTCGGCGCGTTGGGTCCAAAAGAGATTGGTCAGCAGAAGCCCGCTATCGTTGAACGCAGTGCCGGTGATGGACAACGCGCCTCCGTCCAGTCCCAGAAACTGCGGTGCGACGTCGGTATAACTGTGGCGATCTTCGATCTTGAAGGTCAGCGACCCAAGGTCGCTTGCTTGCCAGCTCCCATAAAATCGAGCGATGCCACCGGCGGCTTCGGCCTCGCCCAGATCAGCATTCGTTGTCTGCCCAAGTGCGAGATAGTCGATGTTAAACCGAAAGCCATTCTCGGCAAGGCGGTCCTTCCACGTAAACCAGTTCGGTGCGATATTGCGTGGAAAGTCGGATCGGTATTGCGGGTCGGTCAGCCCGTCACCGGGCTCAAGCTCAGCGCCTACGGAGGACGGTCCGGACAATCCCTGCGCCATAGCTGCTGTGCCGCAAGCCATGAACACCAGTGAAACGCCGAGCAATCTGATCATCCCGAACCCCTCGGGCCAGCGGATAGGCAAGCGTCACTCCAACGTATTCTTGTAGATCACCCCGTCTTTCATGATCAGGCGAATGGTCTCGGGGCTTTCGGGGCGTGGATCAGCACCGAACCACTGATCACCGGTGCCAACCACGGAAAATCCTCTAGCGGGTTGCCGTCGATCAGCAGGATGTCGGCATAAGCGCCTTCTTCGATCACACCCAATTTGCCCGCAGGGTAGGGGTTCATGAAGTCGCCGGACAAGGCAACGATCTCACCACCCGTCGAGGTTAGTGTTGTCATGGACACGAAGGGGCCGAAGAAATCGTTGTTGAGCTTCTTCTCATACGCGATCTGGATATTGCAGGCGTCGACCGAGCCGACACAGTCGGTTTGAAACCCGCGTTTGACAGGGCATTCCTTCATGTTGTCGATATAGCCAGCAAAGGTTTCGGACGCAGACTTGGCCTTGGCAAGACTGGACGGTACGCTGGCAACAGCCGGAATTTCCAACAGGCCGGGGTCGAACGCGGTCAGATTGGTCGTGATGTAAGCGTCTTTCTCGTTCATCAGTGCGGCGATCTCGCAATCGAAGGAAAACCCGTGTTCGATGCTTTTGACGCCCGCGTTGAGCGCATTCATGATCGCCTCTTTCCGATAGGAATGCGCCATGACGTAACTGCCGTATTCACTGGCAACCTGCACGGCGGCCTCAATCTCTTCGGGCGATCCAGCCAGCAGTTGCCACGGATCAAAGGCAGACACCACGCCGCCCGACTGCATGTATTTCAACTGCGTCGCGCCCATCCGAAAGTTGTTGCGGCCAAATTTCTGAACGTCCGCAACGCTGTCAACTTCCTGCGCCATGTTCAGGCGACTGAAATTTGTCGACGCGCCGGGCGGAGAGGTAAAGCTGGCAAAATCCGCGTGCCCGCCCCGCGTGCCTAGAAACGCACCCGAGGGATAGTAACGCGGGCCAAGTATTTGCCCTGAATCGATGGCCCGGCGCAGTCCCCCATTCGCGCCCCCGGCGTCGCGTACAGTTGTGAAGCCCTGCATCAGGTACATCTCGGCCATACGTGTGCCGTGGATGCCGAAATCCTCCCACGTTGCGTTGGCTTCCATCACGGGAATGCTTGGCCCCATCAGCATCAGATGCGCGTGCGTTTCGATGAATCCCGGCGTTAGGGTGCGGCCTTCACCGTCGATCACGGTCGCATTGGGCGCGTCTATCTGTGAGGTCGAGACAGCTTTGATCAGGTTCCCTTCAACCAGAACGCTCGCGTTTTCAATCCGTTGTTCATTCACGCCATCGAAGACATGCACATTGGTGAAAAGCGTCTGTTCGGGCGCTGCGTCCTGCGCAAGAGCAGGGCCAGAAAATACCAGTGACAAGAATAGGCCGAACTTAAGGAACCGCATCCATCCCTCCCGATTATGTGGTTCAGAAAAACTTTTATATTTTTGAATATGATAGAGTGTTTACCGCCAAGCCAACGGTCAAAACCGGGCCTGCTTTGCCCAATGATGCTCAATGCCGTTTCACATGGTGAAGCGTGGCCCAGAGTTTCAGTGCGGTTGCTCTTGGGCGACCGACAGACAGCGTTTTCTTTGGAACGCGCTATTGAGAAAACCGTCGCTCAAAGCCTTGCTTGTTTCTTGAGGGCGAAGTTGCTTTCCGGCCAGTGAAACCTGCCGAAAACTCTGTCGGACGACTGCTGCCTATGTGTTTTCGATTAGGCGCGTGAAATTTATTTCAACAAATTAAGTGATTTATTTTCAACGTGTTGCGGTGAGTTTGGTGAGTTTTGAGGGCAAAATGAGGTACGAACCTCAAAAATATCTAGACTTGAGGTACGCACCTCAAATAGCCTTGAGGGTATGCCGCGATTCGCACATCCTCGATTGACGGCGAAAAAAGGGAGGAATGGATGACTTACACAAAACTGGCCTCTGCCAGCGCATTAGTCTTAGCCGCTACTACTCTTTCGACAACGGCAAAGGCCGAAGATCTGACGCTGTGTTGGGCGGCGTGGGATCCGGCAAACGCGCTTGTCGAACTGTCCAAGGAATTTGAAGCGGAATCAGGCCACACAATGAACTTCGAGTTTGTGCCGTGGCCGAATTTTGCAGATCGGATGCTGAACGAGCTGAACTCGGGGGGCAAGCTCTGCGACCTGCTGATCGGAGACAGCCAGTGGATCGGCGGTGGTGCTGAAAACGGCCACTACGTGAAGCTGAACGATTTCTTCGATGCGGAAGGCATCAGCATGGACGACTTCGCGCCTGCGACCGTCTATGCGTATTCGACATGGCCGAAGGGCACGCCGAACTATTACGCACTGCCTGCGATGGGCGACGCGAACGGTTGGTTCTATCGCAAGGACTGGTTCGAGAATCCCGAAATTCAGGCAGCCTACAAGGATGCCACCGGGCAAGACCTAAGAGAGCCGCAGTCACAGAAAGAGCTGTTGCAGATCGCTCAGTTCTTCCAGGGCCGTGAAATTGACGGAAAGACGGTCTACGGTGCGGCGATCTTTACCGAACGTGGTTCGGAAGGGATCACGATGGGAGTGACCGGTGCGCTGTATCCTTGGGGGTTCAAGTACGAGAACACTCCGGGCTCTTATGACATGGAAGGGGCCGTGAATTCCCCCGAAGCAGTTGAGGCGTTGGAATTCTACAAGGAATTCTACAAGACCGCGACGCCTCCGGGCTATACGAACTCGTATATGGGTGAAAGCCTGGATGCCTTCAAATCCGGCCAGGTTGCGATGGCGATGAACTGGTTCGCGTTCTTCCCCGGTCTCTATGCCGATCCGAATACGGGTGGTGACAAGATCGACTTCTTTGTGAACCCGCCGCAAAATCAGGCCGGCTCGACACTGGGCGGTCAGGGGATTTCAGTCGTCAGCTATTCCGACAAGCAGGATGCGGCGCTGGATTACATCAAGTGGTTCTCACAACCCGAGGTACAGGCAAAGTGGTGGGAGCTGGGCGGATATTCCGCGCATAACTCGGTACTGGAAGACCCGGGTTTCGTGGACAGCCAGCCGTTTGCAGGTGATTTTCTGGAAGCGATGGCAGGCGTTCAGGACTTCTGGCAAGAGCCAGCCTACGCCGAACTGCTACTGGCGATGCAAAAGCGCATCCATGACTATGTCGTTGCCGATCAGGGCACTGCGCAGGAAGCGCTGGACCTACTGATCGAAGACTGGACGGAAGTCTTCGAGGACGAAGGCAAACTGTGATCCGGAACTAGGGCCGGAGCGGGCACGTGCCCGCTCCACCTTCACCCGTGAGCCCGAAACCGACAAGAACTGGCAAAGAAATGTCTGACAGGACCATAGATCGCGTTGCGCAGGCAACGCCCGTGCGAGTTGCGCGAAAAATCCGGGGATTATCCGACCGAGCGATCGCGTGGATATTCATCTCTCCAACGATTTTTCTTCTGCTTGCGATCAACATCTTCCCGCTGATCTGGACCATTCAGCTGAGCTTTACCAACTACAAGGCCAACCGGATCGGGCGTGAAGTCAAAGATGTCGGGCTCAGGAACTACGAACGTATCCTGACAGATTCCGACACCTGGCTGAACATGCAGGCGACCGCGCATTTTCTGTTCTGGACCATCTTTTTCCAGGTGCTGATCGGGTTCACGCTGGCTTGGCTGATCAACAAGAAATTCAAGGGCAACGATCTGTGGACCACGATCATCGTGCTGCCCATGATGTTGTCACCGGCGGTTGTCGGGAACTTCTGGAAATTCCTCTATCAACCTCAGATCGGCTTGTTCAACTACATCGTTTCCTGGTTCACAGGCAAAGACCCATCGAGCTTTGAGATGCTGGGCTCGGTGCAGTTGGCACCTTGGGCGATCGTGATCGTGGACACGTGGATGTGGACGCCATTCGTGATGCTGATCTGTCTGGCCGGTCTGCGCAGTATCCCCGACTATATCTACGAAGCCGCAGAGATCGACCGGGCCAGCAAGCTACGCCAGTTCTTCACGATAACAATACCGATGGTGCTGCCGTTCCTGATGCTGGCCGTTTTGTTCCGCGGGATCGAAAACTTCAAAATGTTTGACCTTGTGGTTCAGTTGACCGGCGGCGGGCCGGGCTCAACGACCGAGCTGACCTCGATCAATCTGAAACGGGAAGCCTTCGAGAAATGGCGCACGGGCTACGCCTCGGCTTACGCGATCATCCTGTTCGTGACGGTCTTTGGGCTGGCGTCGATCTACGTGAAGGCACTGAACAAGGTGAAACAAAGATGAGCAGTTTCTCGATCACCGAACCCACAAACCGATCCAAGTGGATCGCCGGATTTCTGGTCATCTCTTACGCGCTGATCACCATGATCCCGTTGGTTTGGATCCTTCTGACCGGTTTCAAATCTCCTGCTGACGCGATCAGCTATCCGCCGAAGGTTGTCTTTGACCCGACACTGGAAGGCTACGTGAATCTGTTCACCACAAGAACGCGGCAAACGCAGGAATTTCTGGACGCGAACCCACCGCAGAACTGGGCCGACGAGATTGTCAGGCAATATGACATGGTAATTGTCGGACCTTCCAAATTTGGTGAGCGGTTCATGAACTCGGTGATCATCGGGTTTGGATCGACTTTCCTGAGCATTTTTCTGGGCACTTTGGCGGCCTATGCCTTTAGCCGTTTTAAGGTTCCGCTCAAGGATGACCTTCTGTTCTTCATCCTGAGTACGCGGATGATGCCGCCGGTGGCCGTGGCCATCCCGATTTTTCTGATGTTCCGTAATCTTGGGCTAAGCGACACGCATCTTGGGATGATCCTGCTTTACACAGGCGTGAATATTTCGCTGGCGGTGTGGCTGCTGAAAGGGTTCATCGACGAAATTCCGCGCGAATACGAAGAAGCGGCGCTGATCGACGGCTACACGCGGTTTCAGGCTTTTTACAAGGTTGTCCTGCCACAGGCCGCCACAGGCATCGCGTCCACTGCGATATTCTGCCTGATCTTCGCCTGGAACGAATACGCCTTTGCCGTTCTGTTAACGTCGGCGAACGCGCAGACCGCTCCGCCATTTATTCCTACGATCATAGGTATCGGTGGCCTTGACTGGCCTGCGGTTGCCGCCGGCGCGACCCTGTTCCTGATCCCCGTGATGATCTTCACCATCCTGATGCGCAAACACCTGCTGCGCGGGATCACATTCGGAGCTGTGCGCAAATGAGCGATTTTCTGACAGGTCTCATCCGACTTCGCCGCGGCCCTTGGGAAATGGTCGCAACCATCCTGATAGCCTTGGGTGTCTTCATGCTGATGCAGCCCTTTGTTCTGTGGGCGTTCACCTACTCTTTCATCGTCACGCTGATTGGAACGGTCATGTTCATCATCGTCAGCCATTTCCCGGAGTAAAAATGGCCCAGATCGTAGTCAAAAACGTAAAGAAGATGTTCGGCGATTTCACGGCGGTCCGTGAAAGTTCGTTCACGATCGAAGATGGTGAATTCTTCATGCTGCTTGGGCCTTCGGGGTGTGGAAAGACCACGACGTTGCGGATGATCGCAGGGCTCGAGCTTCCGACATCAGGTGAGATTTACTTGGATGGAGAGGAAATTAGCCAAAGACCTCCGTCTGAACGGGACATCGCTTTTGTCTTTCAGATGTTCGCGCTCTACCCGCACATGAACGTCCGCAAAAATATCAGTTACCCTTTGATTTCACAGGGGATGTCCCGTGCAGCGGTGAAGGACAAGGTCGAAGAGGTGGCGGGAATCCTGGGTATCCGAGACATTCTCGATAGCCCTGTAGGTGGTCTTTCCGGCGGCGACAGACAGCGCGTTGCTCTTGGGCGCGCCATCGTGCGTGAACCCAAGGCATTTATGATGGACGAACCGCTGGGCGCATTGGACGCCGAGTTTCGTGAGCACATGGCAGAGGAGTTGCGGGCGCTGCATGATCGAATGGGGGCAACAACGGTTTACGTCACTCACGACCAGCTTGAAGCCATGCAGATGGGGGACAAAATCGTCGTGATGAACAACGCGGTGATTGAACAGTTCGGGACGCCGCAGGAGATCTACGACAAGCCCGCTACGATGTTTGTGGCGAATTTTATCGGATCGCCGTCGATGAATTTCCTACCGTTTCAGGGGCAGGTCGGACCTGGTTCCGACAAGGTGCGTTTGAACGGTCATGATGAGGTCGTTCCGGCGATGCGGGAAGGTGCCCAAGGCGACCTGGTTTTTGGCGTCCGCCCCGAACACGTATTTCTGTCAGACGACAGTGACTATCGCGCCAAGGTGCTGGCGGCGGAATACCTGGGCACGACCCAGATCGTAACCCTGCAGAGCCCGAATGGTGAACTCAAGGCCAGGATCGACGCGCGGGAAACCGTGCGGGCCGGTGAAACCGTGGGGCTGGAGTTTCGATCCTCGACCGTGACTTTGTTTGAACAATCAAGCGGACGCGCCCTGCGTTCGGAGCTTAACGATGAGGTTCTGAAAAATGGCTGAAGTCGTTCTTGAAAACATCTCAAAATCCTTTGGCAACGTGAAGGCGGTGGACGGTATTTCAATGACGATACCGGATGGAGCCTTTGTCGTGCTGTTGGGGCCGACCGGTGCCGGTAAGACCACAACGCTGCGGCTGATCTCGGGTCTGGAAAAGCTGGATTCCGGTTCCGTGCGGATTGCGGGTCGAGATGTCGGCTTTGAAACACCCGCGCAGCGCGATGTGGCGATGGTGTTTCAGCAATACTCGCTCTATCCGCATATGACGGTCAGAGAAAACCTGTCCTTTCCCCTGCGCTCTCCGATCCTGCAGACCCCCGAGGATGAGATCACGCGCAAGGTAAATGAGATCGCCGAGATTCTTCAAATCCCGCATAAGCTGGACAACAAGGCGACAGAGCTTTCAGGCGGAGAGATGCAGCGCGTCTCGATCGGCCGTGCGCTGGTGCGGGATCCTCAGATCTTTCTGATGGACGAACCGCTGAGTTCGCTGGACGCCAAGCTGCGGGCGGATCTGCGCGTGGAGCTGAAAAGAATACAGGCCGATCTGGGGTCTACGCTGCTGTACGTGACGCACGATCAGGTGGAAGCCATGACAATGGCAACCCATATCGGGGTTTTGGAGGAAGGCCGACTGGTTCAATACGGAACGCCCCGGGATATCTATGAAAACCCCGGCAGTGTTTATGTCGCCAGTCGGCTTGGGCTGCCCCGGATCAACATTCTTCCATCCGACCTGTTTGGCGGCGACCACAAAGGCCCACAGATTGGCCTGCGACCTGAGAATATCGTCGAAGGCGAGGGGACTGATGCCCGTGTCATCCGGGCAGAGCACCTTGGCGACCAGACGCGGCTGCACCTTGATCTAAACGGTCATCCCGTCGTGACCCTGATTGATGTGCATCAGGATTATCCTGCTGGAAAGATTGTTAAAATCAGACCGCAAGACCCGCTTTATTTTGACGCCTCAGGCGCACGAGTAAATTAAGGAGCAAATGCATGGCCCAGTTCCTCAATACCAAAGAAACTCTGGTTACAGATGCCATCGACGGCCTTCTTTCATCCTCCGGGGGCGCGTTGACGCGGTTGGATGGATACCCGCACATCAAGGTCGTTTACCGGTCGGATTGGGACAAGTCCAAAGTCGCGTTGGTCTCGGGCGGGGGGTCGGGGCATGAACCTGCGCATGCAGGTTTCGTCGGGGCGGGAATGCTTACGGCAGCGGTATGCGGTGAAGTGTTCGCCTCGCCATCTGTTGAGGCTGTGCTTGCTGGTATTCTGGCCGTAACGGGCGAAGCTGGCTGCCTGCTGATCGTCAAGAACTACACCGGTGATCGTCTGAATTTCGGTCTTGCAGCAGAGCGCGCGCGTGCCCTTGGGCGCAAGGTTGAAATGGTGGTGGTGGACGACGACATCGCCCTGCCTGATCTGCCGCAGCCTCGTGGCGTGGCGGGAACGTTGTTCGTGCACAAGATTGCAGGCGCTCTGGCAGAGAGCGGCGCAGATCTGGACACCGTGACCCGGGCTGCAAAGGACGTGATCGGCAAGGTTGTCAGTATCGGCATGAGCTTGGATACATGCACCGTTCCGGGATCGCCAAAGGAAGAGCGGATCGCACCGGGCAAAGCCGAGCTGGGCCTGGGCATCCACGGCGAGCCGGGGGTTGAACAAGTAGATTTTGCGACGGCTTTGACAGCGATGTCCACCGTCGTCGAAAAGCTCAGGCAACGTGTCGGGGCAGGTGAGTGCGTGGCCTTGGTGAACAACCTTGGATCGACGACTCCGCTGGAGATGGCCGTTTTGACACATGCGCTGGCGGAAACCGGGATTGCGGGTCACATCATTGGGCCTGCGCCGATGATGACATCGCTGGATATGCATGGGTTTTCCGTGTCGGTATTGCCAGTAAATGGCGAGGACCTCGCGGCCCTCGAAGCGCCGGTGACGCTTGCCGCGTGGCCGGGCGTGAACTCAATCGACCCGGTCAAAGTCGCGCCGTTGCCGGACGGACTGACTCCGATTGATCCCATCCCGTCGAATAACTCCAGGACCAAGGAAACCCTCATCCGGGTGTCCGATCTGCTGATTGACGCCGAAAAAGACCTGAACGAGTTGGACGCCAAGTCGGGTGACGGGGACACGGGCAGTACCTTGGCAACGGCAGCTCGTGCACTGCAGGGCAGTCTTGACCGTATGCCGTTGGCGGACTTGACCCAGTTGTTCCCGGCGCTGGGTAACGAGTTGAGCCAGACCATGGGCGGCTCATCCGGTGTCATTCTGGCGATTTTCTTCAACGCCGCCGGTGACGCCTGTGCCAGCGGGTCTTCCATTCCCAAATCACTTGTCGAGGGTTTGAACCGGGTTAGTCAGGTGGGTGGCGCAAAGGTCGGAGACCGCACCATGATTGATGCCTTGGCACCGGCGTTGAACGCGCTGCCGTCCGGTCTTTCACAAGCGGCAAAGGCGGCGCGGGAAGGTGCTGACACGACAGCGAAAATTCACCGTGCCAAGGCCGGCCGCGCAGCCTATGTTCCCGAAGAAAACCTGATGGGGCATAACGACCCGGGTGCCGAAGCCGTCGCATTGTTGTTTGAAGGTTTGGCGCAGGAGATTGAGGGCTGAGCAAAACGTGGAAGACCAAAAGCAAAAATTGGAACTGGTGAGAAAGCCAACGGTGAACGACATTGCGCGGGTTGCCGGTGTCAGTTTGGCCACGGTTGACAGGGTGCTGAACAGGCGCCCTGGCGTAAGGGCCGTCACTGTCCAAAAGGTGCACAAGGCAATAGATGAACTGGGCTACGTGCGCGACACTGCTGCGGCAAACCTTGCCCGAAAGCGTGTTTATAACTTCCTTTTTGTTCTGCCCGATACGGACAACGAATTCATAGAAGCGCTGAGTTCCCAGATTATTGAGCAGTCAAGGGACCAGTTTATCGAAAGAACGCGCCTGTCCATCAGCAAAGTTGCTCCGTTCGAGCCACAGGACATTGTCGAGATTCTGGATTCTGTCGATAGCCGCGAGGTTGATGGATTGGCAGTTTTCGGCCCCGAAACACCTTCGGTCCGCGATGCTGTCAAAAGGATTCGAGACAAGGGCGTGCCGGTCGTCGCCTTGGTGTCAGACCTGCCAAGTTCGGACAGGGATCACTTTGTAGGCATTGATAACGTATCGGCCGGCCGTACTGCTGCGCAGCTCATGGGGCGGTTTGTGCACCGAAAAGGGAAAGTTCTGGTCCTGACCGGATCGCGTCTGGCGCGGGACCATCTCGAACGCCGCCAGGGGTTTGACCTCGTGGTTGCAGACGAGTTTCCACACCTTGAGGTTGTCGCATCGGTCGAGGGTCGTGACGACCCGACGCTGATTTACAAGATGATGCCAGAGATTTTCGAGACCTACCCGGATCTGGTTGGCATCTATTCCTCTGCGGCGGGCAATGCCGGGCTTATCCAGTTTCTTTCGGAAAGTAAGATCAGCAAGGATCTGGTGATCATCGCGCACGAGCTTACTCCGCTGAGCCGCGAGGCGTTAAAGCGGGGAACTTTCGACGCCTTGATCTCACAGGACTCGGGTCACATCGTGCGTTCGGCCGTTCGCTTGCTGCGCGCGACATCGGACAAGGTTCCGTTCAACAAGGCGCAGGAACGTATTCGCATCGACATCTATCTAAAGGAAAATTTGCCGCCGTAAGGGTATGTTTTGGGGAGGAAGAAATATGAAGACCATCAAAGGCCCGGCTTTGTTTCTGGCGCAGTTCGCCGGGGATGAAGCACCTTTCAATTCATGGGACGCTATCACCAAGTGGGCTGCGGACTGCGGCTATAAGGGGGTGCAGGTTCCCAGTTGGGATGGTCGTCTGTTCGACCTGGAAACTGCAGCGTCCAGTGCCACCTACTGCGATGAATTCAAGGGCAAGGCCAAAGAGAACGGCGTAGAAGTCACTGAATTGTCGACGCACCTGCAGGGTCAGTTGGTGGCGGTGCATCCAGCCTATGATACAGCCTTCGATGGGTTCGCGGCGGAAAGCGTCAGGGGAAATCCCACAGCACGGCAGGAATGGGCCGTAGATCAGGTTAAAAAGGCGCTTTCGGCCTCTAGGAACCTTGGTATTTCAGCGCATGCAACCTTTTCTGGCGCTTTGGCGTGGCCGTATGTCTATCCGTGGCCGCAACGCCCGGCAGGTCTTGTCGAAACAGCGTTTGACGAGCTTGCTCGCCGCTGGGTGCCCATCCTTGATCACGCCGATGAGTGCGGAGTGGACTTATGCTATGAGATTCATCCGGGCGAAGATCTGCATGACGGCATAACCTACGAGATGTTCCTTGAACGGACTGGCAACCACGCCAGAGCGTGCATGTTGTACGACCCCTCGCACTATGTGCTGCAATGCCTCGATTATCTGGACAATATCGACATCTACAAAGACCGGATACGCATGTTCCACGTCAAGGACGCAGAGTTTAATCCGACCGGTCGCCAAGGCGTGTATTCAGGGTATCAAAGTTGGGTGGACCGGGCAGGTCGTTTCCGGTCGCTTGGGGACGGTCAGGTGGAATTCGGGGCGGTGTTCTCAAAGATGGCGGCGAACGACTTTGACGGTTGGGCTGTGGTTGAATGGGAATGTTGCCTCAAACACCCTGAGGATGGTGCCCGTGAAGGTGCTCAGTTTGTATCGGACCACATCATACGCGTGACTGAAAAAGCCTTTGACGACTTCGCGGACGGAGGAACCGACGAAGCGGCCAACAGAAAAATGCTGGGGATAGAGTGATGGTGACCGGACGCAACGAAGACACCTCGGGCCGCATTCGTCTTGGCATGGTTGGCGGCGGAAACGATGCTTTCATTGGTGGGGTGCATCGCATCGCCGCACGGCTTGACGACAAATTTGAACTGGTCGCAGGCGCGTTGTCATCGACGCCTGAAAAATCTCGTGCCAGCGGTGAGGCGCTGGGCCTTGCGCGGGTGTACGAAGATTTCAAGCAGATGGCTATCAAGGAAGCGCGTCTGAAGTCCGGGATCGAAGCTGTGTCGATCGTTACCCCCAATCATGTTCACTATGCGGCCGCGCGAGAATTCCTGAAGCGCGGTATTCACGTGATCTGCGACAAACCCCTGACCTCAACGCTTGGTGACGCGAATAAGCTGGTCAAAGCGGCAGAAAATGCCGATGCCCTGTTCATCCTGACCCACAACTACACCGGTTATCCAATGGTTAGGCAGGCTCGGGATATGATCTCTGCCGGGGATATCGGCAAGATCCGCGTTGTACAGGTCGAGTACCCGCAAGACTGGCTGACCGAACAGCAGGACTTTAAGCAGGCCGAGTGGAGGACCGACCCGGAACGCTCGGGCGCGGGTGGCTCGACCGGCGATATTGGGACGCATGCATACAACCTTGCCTGCTTTGTCACCGGTTTGGAGGCTGAAAGCCTTGCCGCAGACCTGCAAGCCTTTGTGCCGGGACGTCAGGTCGATGACAACGCGCATGTGTTGCTGCGTTTTCGAGGTGGCGGGCGGGGAATGCTCTGGTCATCGCAGGTCGCGCCGGGCAACGAGAACGCCCTGCGATTGCGGGTCTACGGTGAAAAAGGCGGGTTGGAGTGGTCGCAAGAGGATCCGAATTACCTGTGGTTTACGCCCTATGGCGATTCCAAGCGCCTGATTACCCGAAATGGTGCCGGGGCCGGTGACGGCGCAAATCGCCTCAGCAGAATACCTCCGGGGCATCCTGAAGGGTATTTGGAAGGGTTCGCCAACATATATAGCGAGGCCGCCGAAGCGATCCTTGCCTTCCGCAGCGGGCAAAGGCCAGACGCGTCGGTGACTTATCCAACGGTTCAGGATGGGTTGAAGGGCGTCAAATTTGTTGCTGCATGCGTCAACAGTTCCGCGCGAAACGCGGCTTGGGTGAGCCTTGACTGAGCCAAGGCTTGCACGTCTGGGGGCGTTGCTGAAACCGTTCAGCTTGGCAGGATGTTGTGATTGACCCTAAACAGGTTGTCGGGGTCATACCTACCTTTGATCTTTGACAGCTTGTCGCCATTCGCACCGTATGCCCCGGCCATGTGATCCGCTTCGTCCTCGGGCATGAAATTCACATAGGCGCTGCCGGTCGAGTGTGGTTTCATTTTATCATATAGGTCGCGGGCCCAGTCGACACATGCGCCGTCTTTCGTGGGGTCCTCCCACCGGGTATGGACATTCATTATGAAATGCGCCGACCTTTGCGGATAGGCCGTTGCATCCGCATCGACTCTGGCCATTGCGCCTCCGACATGGGCGATGAAAACCTCGCAGGCCGGATCAGGAAGTGTGGCTATTGCGTCAAGCAACCCCTTGATCCCTTCTGACGACAACGTCTCAAAATCATGGCTTTTCCAGTAGTTCCGCGCTCCGGGTGTCAGGAGTGGATCAAAAGCCGCCTGCCAGTCCACGAATTTGTGCGGCGAGATGACATCTACAATCGGCTCTCCCAAGGCGCGCAATCCAGTCATCGCCTTTTCGCCATCCGCCATCGGACCGGCGTAGCAGGCCGCAAAGATCAGAACCTCGCGCCCATGCCATTCTTCTGGCAGGAAGGGTAGAGGCGGAGCTTTTCGCATCACGCTCCAAACTGTAAGCTCGTCCGGCGATCCGTCGGCGATCTTTGCATATTCGGCCAGCAGATCAGGAGCCTTTTCGATCGGATGTACAACCAAGCCAGACAGGACATCCGGCCCTAGTTCGTGAAGTTGGAACTCGAAGGATGTTACGACACCAAAATTGCCGCCGCCACCTCGGATTGCCCAGAACAACTCGGGGTGATTGCTTGCGGATGCAGTGACGATCTCGCCTTCTGCCGTGACCACTTCTGCAGAAATCAAGTTGTCGATCGTCATGCCGAACTTGCGCGTGGTCCAGCCGAAACCGCCACCTAAAGTAAGCCCTGCTATGCCGGTCGTCGAATTGATGCCGGTCGGAACAACAAGACCGTGGGCTTGCGTTTCCCGGTCCACGTCGCCAAGCATTGCCCCCGGCGCGACCCGGGCTGTTTTGGCAATCGGGTCAACGTGAACAGACCGCATGTGGGATAGGTCTAGCATGACCGTTTCGTCGGCAACTGCATGACCGGCAATCTGGTGGCCGCCGGACCTGACTGACATCACCAGCCCGGCGTTGCGAACAAAGTTTACCGCCTTTTGAACGTCGCTGGCCCCCAGGGCGCGGATGACGAAACCGGGGAAACGCTCGACCATGCTGTTCCAGGTTGTTCTGGCTTCGTCGTATTCGCGATCGCCGCGATGATATACCGCCCCCCTGAGTGACGCGCTGAGGGCATCAAGTGCGTCCCGATCAACATTAACCGTTTCGCCGTCCAGAGATTTCAAATCAAACATTGGGCAAGCCTTTCTTGGTCAGAAAAGGCTTCTTGCGTCGCTGCCTCGGCTATCGTTCCATCACCCAAACCCACCTGTTCCCGGTGATGAGGTGACTGCGTATCCTGAATGGTGTCAGCTTGATCCTCAGGCAAAAATGCCGGGGTCTATCCTATCAACCGGCGTAATAACGTCTGCCGGAATGTTCAGCCGTTCAGCCGCTTTCCGCAAACTTTCTTCATCCGGTGCTTCGTAAAGGCAATACGTCTTGCGCTTGTCCGCGCTGAGGAACGAGAAAATCCACTCAATACCTTCTTCGTCGTTGATATTCTTGATCTTGATCCTGTCGTCGTCGGTAATATCAAGCTGTTCAGCGAAATTTCTTTCGATAATGTATCTTGGCATCATGTTCCCCCGGTCATTCTTCAATCGATTAGATGGCAGTTCCTTCAAGTTTTGACCTAAGGGAAACCATACTTAAATTCTGGGCCGTTGCCAACGCTTCCGCTTCCAGTTGAAAAGCCTGTTTCATGTCACAGGCACGTCCACGCCGCCGTAACGCGGCCGCAAACGCTGCTTTGCTGTGTGCAATCCAGGGGGGCGATGCCATGCGCGTGTCGATCTCGATGGCTTTTTCAAACATGCTTTCGGCGGTATCCCAGTCCGAAAGAAGTGCTGCGAGGTTCCCCAAGCGGCGCGCGGCGGCCCCGGTGCATACCGTGGTCGCGCCAGCCGTTATCGTCAGGTCTTCGTAAGGCTTGAGTATGTCAAACAGCGACTCGGCATGTTTCTGGTTGCCAACCGCGACGCTGATATCCGCAAGGTACGACAGCGTTGTCGAGTACATTGCGTCCGGTTGCAGAGAAAATCCATTTTCCGCCATTTCATCAAGAATTCGCTCGGCCGGTTCTTTGTAGCCAAGTTCGGCTGCGATCAGTCCGAATCCTGGCCGCCACGCGACATCGCCAGGACTTTCCGACATAAGGTTTTTGATAACAGGCGCGACTTCGTGCAAGCGACTTTGTTCACGGCGGATCGTGAACATCTGGACCCCAAAGACACCTTCGACGTGTTCGCCATGGGTCTTGCGACCAATTTTGACCGCTTCGGTCGCATGTTTCTCTGCGGCTTCAAAATCTCCATCCATGATGGCGATCATGGCGCGGGCGTGCTTTTGCACCCAGTAAAGCTGTAGGTGGGTGTCCTTCTCGGAAATCTCGGTCAACAACTCAAGCGAGCGGTCCATCAGTTGGCGGTCGGCCATTTCTGCGCCCACAAACAGGCTCAGAGTCCTGTTGCGGCCCTGATCAATGCTGCCCAGCTTTTCAGCAACCTTGTGCATGGCTTCCAGGTTTTCGCGCCAATTTCGGGCCTCGCTTTCTTTTCTGGCCGCAAAAGGTGCGCCAAAGTGCATCATCATGACCGAGAACTGGGATTTGTAGTCACCCAGCTTTGCCGCCAGTTCCATCGCAAGCCGACCGAACTGTGCGCCTTCTTCCAATTGACCCACAAAAATATAGGCCCGAGCAAGCTGGCTCATCAGACGGCAGCGGCGTGTTTCATCTTCGTTCGAAAGAGTTTGCAGCGTCTCCCTGCACAGCCTTATGGCCTCGCTGTGGCGCTCGCTCGACATCATGCATGAGTCTGCAAAATGGTTGGCGGCGTCAGCGGCGAGTTCGTTGTCGCCAATCGCACGCGCAGCGTCCAGCGCATTCTTGAGCGTGGCAATGCCTTCGGGCAATTCGCCCAGACTGTCGTAACTTCTGCCGACAAGGATTTGCCCGACAACCGTTTCACGGCTTTCGTCAGACCCAATTTCCTTTGCCGCCTTCAATGCTTCCTGAGCGTTGACCATGGCCTCTTGGCTGGCGGACCGTGCAAGCGCCATTTCGGTTGCGGTGCGCCATTTGTCGAACGCCGCCGACCAGTCTTCGGCTTCGGACAAATGGCGGGCCACCAACTCTGGCCGGCGCTCAACCTCGGCGGCGCGAAGCTGGTTCAAAGCGCGCGCGACATCCGCGTGTTGCTGTCGCCGCGTTGAGCCAAGCATGGATTGATAGGCAGTGTCGCGGATCAGCGCGTGGCGAAAAACAAAATGCCCCCGATTGTGCCCGCTCTCAAAGATCAGACCGGTGCGGGACAGTTCCTCAAGGCTGGTTTGCACATTCTGCTTGTCGATACCCATCGCGGCACCCAGCAATCCCGGCTCGAACTCGCGGCCGATGACCGAGCCTGTCAAGGCAACCCGCTTGGCCTCGAGGGAAACCGCGTCTAGCCGCGCCATCAAAGCACCTTTCAAGGATGACGGTATTGCAACTTGGCCTTGCTCTCCGGCCTCAAGGATCGTGCGCGTCAGTTCCTCGACGAACAGGGGCACTCCGTCCGTTTTTTCGATGATCAGTGAAATCAGGTCTTCGTCGGGTTCTGTCCCGGATATGTTGCGGATCAGATTTGCGACGTGGGCAGAGTCAAAACGGCGCAGTTGCAGGGTCTGGACATGTGCTTCTGCGTCGCTTCTGCCAAGTTCCCATTCCGGCCGGTGCGTGATCAGGATCATCAAAGGCAGGTCCGCGCAGATCGCCTTGAACCTTTCCAGCAGAGCTTGTGTCGAGGGATCGATCCAATGGGCATCCTCGACACACAGGATTACAGGCCGCACGTTTGACCGTATCTTGACCGTGTTGATCAGGGTTTGGATCGTGAGGTCTCGTTGTTCTTGCGGAGACATTTCAAGCACTTTTCGCGCCAGCGTACTGCGCGGGGCGACCAGCGCTGCGAAGACCGGCAGAACCTCGTCCAAGTCCAGACCGGGGCGCGTTTCCAGTAATTCGCGCACATGTTCCAATATCTGATTGTCGTCAAAGCCGGGTTCGACATGTGCGTCTTGCGAGATGCGTTCCGTCACTGGATGAAACGGGCTGCTGGTCAGGTAGGGAGAGCAGTTCAACCGGATAACATCCGCCTGACCGTCGGCCGCCGTTTCGGCAAGAAACTCTTCTGTCAGTCGGGATTTGCCGATGCCAGCCTCACCCGACAGCAAGACGACCTCTCCTTGTCCGTCCCTGGCCCTTTGCCACGATTGCAGAAGAATACCTTTCTCATAGTCCCGGCCTATCAGGGCGCCGCCGCTTTCGTCCCCGTGGGATGCCCTAAATCGGCTTTCAGCGCTGCGTTCCGCCACGACTTCCAATAGCGTGCGCGGTTGTTCAAATCCCTTGAGAGCAACTTCGCCAAGGGACTTGAACTTGAAAATACGGTGTAGGGCGGCTTCGGTTTCCTCTTGAGGGACTACAACCGTGTTGGGCCTTGCGTGCTCCTGAATCCGTGCTGCAAGGTTCAGGATCGGCCCAGTCATGGCACCTTCTTCATATGTGTTTTCGGTGATCGTGTCGCCCACTACGACGTCACCGCTTGCGATGCCAAGCCGGGCAGAAATATGCTCGCCATCTGGCGTGCGGAGGTCCTGCACGCGTTTGATAGCATCCAGCCCGGCCTTCACCGCGCGAATGGCATGGTCTTCGTAGGCGCGCGGCCAGCCGAAGAACACAAGAAGGCCGTCGCCCAGATATTTTGCTATGTACCCACCGTAACGACTGACAGCTCCTGCGACTGCGTCCTGGTAGTTGAGCAACAAAATCCGCATGTCCTCGGGATCCAGCCGGTTCGTCAATTCGGTCGAGCCGACAAGGTCGGCGAACATCACCGTCAGGTGGCGTCGCTCGGCGACTGGGCTTGCGGTGTCTGACGCCTCTGGCGCAGCCGAGGATCGTTCGGGCGCATCGATAGAAGGGGTATCCAGCGCCTCGGACGCAGCAGAGTCAGCGACGGTCAATTCAGATATCGCGGCCAGCAGAATTTTGCGATGCCCCAGGCTAACGCCAAGTTCCTTCAGGTCTTCCCCGGTCAAAAGTGGCAGGACACGCGCATCCACGTCATTCTGAACGAATGCGTCAACATATTGGTCCAGACCAAGACTATTCAGCCAGTTTTCGATCTCAACTCCCATCATCGGATCATGCGGAGTTGTCGAATACTAATCAAGAAGGTCGAATCTGATTGCCTGTTGGCCGAGTCAACTGCTGCTTTTTGAAGGCCGAAGGTCTACTTCAGTTCAAGCGCAATCTTTTTAGGGGATAATGGTAGCGGAGGAGGGACTTGAACCCCCGACACGCGGATTATGATTCAGTCCGGTTTGCTCCGCACCCCGCCACAGGCTGCCCCAGCCAACCACATTAACTATTTGGCTTTGTTAGGATTAAGGCATGCAGGCGGACACATGCTGTCACAACGCGACACACCCAACCACAGGGTCGTTTGTCACCCATACGCTACCCAGTCCCGAAAGCGGACATTGATGCGCAGCATGGCGAATGACCGCTCCGAGCCCAAAGCGGCCACCCTCAACACCCGTATCACCCGTATCACCCGTATCACCCGTATCACCCGTATCACCCGAAACGGCTGAGGAATAAACCGGGGTACTTCTAGGGTAGTTACCACCCTGTGCCTGTTATTGTTTCATGTTCGGATGAAGTGGCTGGGGTGGTAGGAGTCCTTACTAACCGATGATTGGAACTGGCTTTTTGGCGATGCCTAACCAACTGGGCCGGTTTCGGGGCGTATGGAACCGCTAAAGAGGCCGTTTCCCAGTGTCGCCAAGTGTCTAACTAGACCGCCCGAGCAATTGTCCACTGGCCCTGGCTGGACCGCTGACGCCTGGTTCCGGTTGCTGGCGGGTGGTCGCTGGTGCTGGCGGCTGAATGCGGTGTACAGGCCTGAAGTCGAATTTCAATTCATATTCTGCTATCCTAAAACTCGGAGGACTAGCATGGAGCGTAGGATTGCCGCCGTTCTCGCCGCCGACATGGTTGGGTACTCGCGCCTAATGGAGGCAGACGAGACAGGTACTATTGAGCGGCAAAAAAGACACCGGACCGAACTCATAGACCCCAAAATAGATGCCCACAAAGGCCATATAATTAAATTAACAGGGGACGGCATGATCGCCGAATTTCCCAGTGTCGTAGAGGCGGTTCATTGCGCGGTTTCGATTCAAGAAGCCATGAAAGCCCGAGAAGAACATGTCCCTGAAGATCGTAAAATTCGTTACCGAGTTGCGGTCAATCTAGGCGACATTGTCTTCGACGAGGGGGATATTTACGGAGACGGTGTTAATATCGCGGCCCGACTGGAAGAACTTGCAGCGCCGGGTGGAGTCGTCGTATCCGGCACAGCCTACGATCACCTTAAAGCGAACGTGGAAGTTGGTTACGAAGATCTGGGAGAAAAGAGAGTCAAAAACATTTCCACCCCAGTGAGGGTTTATCGGGTGATACCGGGTGGGAAGCCATTTGTTTCAAACTCCGGAAGTTTTTCGATCAAAGTAGGTATTTCAATGGCTGTCGTTATCCTATTCGCAGCCCTACTGATTTGGCGACCATGGAGATTTGAGTTCGATCCTGCCTCAGTTGACCAAATGGCCCTTCCTCTTCCGGATAAACCTTCACTCGTTGTTCTTCCATTCGACGACTTTAGTGACGATCCACAACACGCATTTTTTGCAGACGGTATGACAGAAGATCTAATTACTGATTTGAGCAAGCTGTCTGGCATTTTCGTTATTTCACGGAATTCTAGTTGGACATATAAAGACAAAGCCGTGAAGTCCCAGCAGGTCGCCGAGGAACTTGGTGTTCAATACATCCTTGAAGGAAGCCTGCGTAGAGCAGGTGATCAGGTTCGCGTGAACGCGCAGTTGATCGACGCCTTGAGCGGTCACCATGTTTGGGCCGACCGTTATGACAGTAATGTTCAGCAGGTTTTTGAACTTCAGGATCAAGTCCTGGAAGAAATAACATCCGCATTGGCGGTTCAATTGACAGCCAAGGAAAAACAGGGATTTGGAACAGCAGAAACTGAACATCCGGAAGCATATGACTTGGTGCTGTACGGGCTTGAACTCCTGCGTAGCGGCAATTCTGATGACACTTTAACCGCGATTTCAAAATTTGAAGACGCAATCGCAATCGACCCCGATTACCACAGGGCTTATGCAGCATTGGCCGCTGCCCATTGGCGAATTGTTCAGAGCGTCTGGTTTCTGGCCATGGGTGGCGGGTTTGAACGGTCTTGGAAGGAAGTGGAACGAAGCCTTGAAAAGGCTATGGAAGACCCATCCGCGCTGGCATATTCGGTTCAGGCAGAAATTCTTGTGGAGCAGGGTCGCCATGGCGAGGCTTACAAGGAATTGGACAAGGCTTTGGCATTGGCGCCAAATGACCCTGATATACATCTTGTAAAAGCGAAGGTCCTGAATGCAACTGGGCGTGCGCCGGAAGCAGAAGCGGCGATCCGGTACGCGTTGCGTTTTGACCCGCTTGAACCAACACGTTACTTGCGCGAACTGGGTGTTTCCCAACTTCACCAAAAAAAATATGAGAACGTCGTGTCAACGATGCGACGCGTACTCAAACGCAATTCTGACATTGTGGCCGATATTACGACGCTGGTATCCGCACTTGGTCACTTGGGGCGGCTGGATGACGTCCCAGATCT
>NZ_JBQFUL010000005.1:0-240404 GCF_056539165.1 Ruegeria sp. BC7
CCAATGCGCGGCAGATCGCGGCGGATGAGTTCTTTCAGGGCATGTTCACCACGGCGTTGGATGAGGGCGAGATCATCACCTCGATCCGCTTTCCGGTGCCGCAAGCCGCGAGCTATCAGAAGTTCCTGCAGCCTGCGTCCCGGTTCGCTATGGTGGGCGTCTATCTCGCGCGGTTCGCTGACGGCGTCCGCGTGGCCGTCACCGGTGCCAGTGAGGATGGCGTGTTCCGCTGGTCCGAGGCAGAGGACGCTCTGACCAAGGAGTTCCGCGCCGACGCCCTGACCGGCCTGAGCATCAATCCCGCCAACATGATCAGCGACCTGCATGGCAGCAAGGACTACCGCGCGCACCTCGTCAGCGTCATGACAAAACGCGCAATCAACGCCTGCGCTTAAAAACACAACTCAAACCAAGGCCCATATAAGTTGGGCCTTGGTTAAGAACCTCGTATCCGCGGAGCTTTTGAAGGTCGCCAATATGCGCCGGTGTGTTCGCGGGCTTCCTGATAGCGTTTCGCGCGTTGGCGTGCATCGTCGCCTCCGGCGTCGTAAAGATGTGCCAAAATGCAGTCCAGAACGGCCATTGCGCCGGAAAAGTTGGTGAAATCGTGCAAAGATCGGGCGCTGATTTGAAAGGTTACGTCCGGGTCGATGTTGGGCGCGATCACTTCGCTGTCTGAGATCAGAATGATGCGCATACCTTTTTGTTTCGCGTAGCGCATCGATTGTATGGTGTCTGCTGAATACGGCAGAACCGTTATTGCCAAAAGACAATCTTGTGGATCGGCGTCAAGCAGGTCATCGATCGCGGACCCCATATGCCTGGGCGCAAGCTGGATGCCTGGATGAGCCATGCGGCCAGCATATGAGAAATAGTAGGACAGAGAGTAACTAGCCCGAGTTCCCGTGACAAAACATCTGCGTGATCGGGTGATAAATTCAACGGCCTGTTGAACCTTATCCGGCTGCATCAGGCGGAGTGAGCGCGCCACCACGTTCAGGGCGTTTTGTGCGTATTTTGACTGCGCCTGTTCTAGCGCGTCTCCGTCCTGCAAGCTGGTTAACCAATCATGACCAAGCTCGTCTTCTCGGTCAGTGACCAACGCCTGTCGAAACGGAGTTCTAAACGCCTCAAACCCATCGAAACCCATTCTTAGGGCCAATCGAACCAAGGCATTCGAGCTTACGCCGATATTCGCTGCGGTTACGCGAATGGGGTCGAGACCAAAATCGCCGGGAAAGTCCAATATGTATTTTGCGGCGGCCTGAAGGCTGGGCGGCATCGTGTCGATGTCCTGCCGCAGCTTGTTGGTCAGTTGCTTCAGAGTGTCATTCATAGAAGTAAAAAAACATATGTTTTCTTTTTTGGAAATTGAAAACTTCGAGTTGATAGGTAGAGAGGCAGCGAGATTTGAAGGCGGTTCCAATGAACAAACGTCATGTAAAAGGCAGAGAGTTTAAGGGGCACTATATTCTGGTCGCCCCGAATGGTGCGCGTCGTGGTCGGGAAGACCACGCGCAGCTTCCGGTTTCTACCGAACAGATTGTCGAGGCCGCGCAATCCTGTTTCAAAGCCGGCGCACATGGTATTCATTTGCATGTACGCGACAACGCTGGGCAACATTCCTTGGATGCGGGCAAGTATCTGGAAACAATCGCTGAACTGCAACGGTCAGTGCCTGGGATGGATATTCAGATTACGACTGAAGCCGCCGGAGTTTTCGACGTAGCCGCTCAGCTTGATTGTCTTACGAAAGTTCAACCCTCATGGGCATCAATTGCAGTCCGAGAGATCGCAAGATCGCCAGAGCTGGCCAATTCTGTCTACGCGGTATGTGCCGAGCAGGGAACGGAGGTGCAGCACATATTGTACGATGCAGATGACGCCGCGCTTTTGTCGCGATGGATGACGGAAGGGGTTGTGCAGCCCGAACAAACGGACCGCCTCTTGGTGCTGGGCCGTTATGCGGATGGTCAGCAATCCACTCCGACGGATCTTGAAAACTTTCCGACCCAGAATGGCAAGTGGATGGTGTGCGCTTTCGGTCGGCAGGAGCACGCTTGCCTTCGTTTGGCTGCTCGACGTGGCGGGGATGTGCGTGTCGGATTTGAGAACAGCATGACAGACCAAAATGGAAACCCCTGGAGGGACAACGCCGCTTCGGTGTCGGCGCTTGTTGCAACTTTGCGCGAGGAAGAACAATGAGCCACGTTTTCCCGAGACATACAAAATCAAGCCCACCTGTCGCCGTTGCTGGGGAAGGATGTTATTTGATTGATGATCATGGGCGGCGCTATCTGGATTGCGGGGACGCTGCCGTGTCTTGTCTGGGGCACTCGAACCAGACCGTTATTGAGGCGGTTCAGGATCAAGTTGGCAAAATAGCTTTTGCGCACACTGGGTTTATGACGTCCGAACCTGCCGAGGCACTAGCAGATTTACTGATCGAACATGCGCCCGGCGACCTTGACCGCGTGTATTTCGTCTCGGGAGGGTCCGAGGCAACGGAGGCCGCGATCAAACTGGCGCGTCAGTATTTCCTTGAGATCGGTGAACCGGAACGTCGTCATGTGATTGCGCGACGGCAGAGCTATCACGGCAATACGCTGGGCGCTCTTTCCGCTGGGGGCAATGCGTGGCGGCGTGCGCAATTTGCCCCGATGTTGATTGAGATGAGTCATATTTCTCCGTGCTATGAATACGCGGAAAAGCCGGAAGGCGAGAGCAGTTTTGACTACGGCCAACGCGTTGCAAACGAGCTGGAGGCCGAGATTCTGCGGTTGGGGCCGGACTCTGTTATGGCATTCATGGCTGAACCTGTTGTCGGCGCAACCTTGGGTGCGGTTCCGGCGGTTGATGGGTATTTTAGACGTATTCGCGAGATTTGCGACAAATACGGTGTGCTGTTGATACTAGACGAGGTGATGTGCGGTATGGGGAGAACAGGCCATTTGTTCGCCTGTGATCATGACCGTGTCGCCCCGGATATTTTGTGCATCGCCAAAGGGTTGGGCGCAGGGTACCAACCGATAGGAGCCATGCTTTGCACCAGCAGGATATATGACGCCATCCGGGATGGGTCGGGCTTTTTCCAACACGGTCACACTTATATAGGGCATCCTGTTGCGACAGCCGCTGCGCTTGCGGTCGTCCAGGAGTTGATCCGGCATGACCTTCCAGCTCGTACCGTGGAAATGGGCGAGACGCTGCAAGATGCGCTACAGGCCGAATTTGGTAAGAATCCGTTTGTCGGCGATGTCCGGGGCCGAGGTTTGTTCCGTGGATTGGAGCTGGTTTCCAACCGGGCTGAGAAAACGCCGTTCGATCCTTCGCTGGGGATCGCGGCGAAAATAAAGAAGTCTGCGTTGGCAGAAGGGCTGATCTGCTATCCAATGTCCGGGACGCGGGATGGTAGATTGGGGGACCACATTCTTTTGGCACCTCCGTTTGTTATTCAAGAGGCCCAAATCGGCGAAATGGTCACAAAGTTGAGCAAAGCGATAGCCGCAGTCGTTTAACGTGTTTGTGAACTGACTAATCCTGTGCAATCAATAAAGTAGTTGATTAATATGATTGCGATTGGGTGAGTGATGATCCGCGATATTTGGATGAGTTTTAGGAATTTACCGCTTTGGGTTCAGATTTGGATGGTGTTCGTCCTAATTCCGGTAAATTTGGCGCCGCTCGCATTTGTTGATCAACCACAGGGCGCATTGATCGCCGCCTTGTCGGTGACTGGCATGGCGCTGAATATTCCGATCATTCGTGCTGCTCGCGGGATGACAAAGGCGATGGCGTTGCCCCATCTCATATGCTGGGTTCCATTGGTCGCCATCATCATAATGTTGCTGACCGATGGCACGGTGCTGTCGCCCGAATACGCGCGTTTCTTGCTGCTTTTGCTGGTGGTTGACCTGATTTCCCTGGCCTTTGATCTGAACGACTCGATCGTCTGGCTGCGGGAACGGCAGGCGGAACAATAAAGCCCCCTGAAAGGGGGCTTTGGATCGCAACGGTGTGTTGGTTTATTTCTGTGGAAGAGGACCGATCATCATGATCATCTGACGACCTTCCATCTTGGGCATGTTCTCGACCTTGCCCAATTCCTTGATGTCCTCGGCCACACGTTCCAGCAGCTCACGCCCCAGGTTCTGGTGCGCCATTTCACGGCCACGGAAGCGCAGGGTAACTTTGACTTTGTCGCCCTTTTCCAGAAACTTGAAGACGTTCTTCATCTTGACGTCATAGTCATGCGTGTCGGTGTTAGGCCGGAACTTGACCTCTTTCACCTCGATGATTTTTTGCTTCTTGCGCGCTTCACTTTCGCGTTTCTGCTGTTCGTACTTGAACTTGCCAAAATCCATGATCTTGCAGACCGGAGGGTTCGCGTTCGGCGAAATCTCAACCAGGTCGAGGCCGGCATCGGCGGCAAGTTGCATGGCTTTAGCGGGATGAACCACCCCGACGTTTTCTCCATCAGCACCAATCAGGCGAATTTCGGGGGCACGGATCTTTTCATTGACGCGCGGGCCAGTTTCTCGTTGCGGCGGCGCGTTGTGAGGTCTGCGGGCTATGGGTTCATTCCTTTGATGATTGCAGAATTTCGAGCCCGAAATTTAGACTGCCACGCGCCCTGATTCAAGCGCCAACAGCGCTGAAACGATTGAAATTCACAGGATTCACGGCAGGTTTGTGTGCCGGTCACAGTCTGGACAGTGACCGGCGTGGTCTGATTAGCCAACAAAGGCTTTTTCGATCACAAATTCCTTGGGCTCGGAGTTTGCGCCTTCGCGCAGCCCGAATTCTTCAAGGATTTCCTTAATATCAAGGTTAAAGGCCAGCGAGCCGCACACCATCGCTCGGTCCGTTTCCGGTTTGATGCCGCCTTCAATGCCAAGATCCGCGAACACGGTTCCGTCTTTCAACAGATTGGTGATGCGGCCCATCTTGGGGCTCTCCTCCCGAGTTGTGGTCGGGTAATAGCGAATCTTGTCGGCAAAACCTTCGCCCATCAGCTCTGCCAGCATCTCATCCTGCCGGATGTTTTCGATCAGTTGACGGCCATATTCCAGCTCGGCCACTTCGCGGCAGGTGTGGGTGATGATGATTTCGTCATAGTCCTCATAGGTCTGCGGTTCGCGCAGCAACGAGGCGAAAGGCGCAAAGCCGGTGCCGGTTGCAAAGAACCACAGGCGTTTGCCGGGCAGCAGGGCGTCATGGACCAGCGTGCCAACTGGCTTGGGGCGCAGGATGATCTGATCGCCGGGCTTGATGTGTTGCAGTTTCGAAGTCAGAGGACCGTCCTGCACCTTGATCGAGTAGAACTCCAGTTCTTCATCCCATGACGGCGAAGCGATCGAATAGGCGCGCAGCAGCGGTTTGCCGTTGTCACCCAACAAACCGATCATCACGAACTCGCCCGAGCGGAACCGCAGCGAGGCAGGGCGCGACACCTTGAAAGAGAACAGGCTATCGGTCCAATGTTTGACGTCAGTTACAGTCTGGGCGTCCGGCAGAACGGGGGCCTTTACGGCGGTTGCTTCGGTCACGGGCTTCATCTCTGTCATCGTTTTCACTGCCGGCTGGGTAAACCGACATCTCCGTTTAATCTTTGATCCAAGTCAGGAAAAGGGGGCAGTTGCCCCCACGTCCTGTCACAAGCGTCCATTTGGCGAAATCAACCGCGCAGTCGGGCCTGGTAGTTGTTTTCCTGCCAGTCAGAGCGTGCCAGCCACTGATCTTCGGGCTGACGGTTGGCAAGGGTTTGGTCGATTTCGACTTCATCAAAACCACTGCGGCGCGCCATTGCGTACTGGTCAGCCAAAATATGGCCCTTGGCACGCAGACGCCCCGTATAGCCTTTCAAACGCAGTGTCCGCGCGATGGTGAACCCGCGACCGTCCGCAAAGGAGGGAAAGTCAATCCGCACCATCTTGGCGCCTCCGAGCCGCTCAGCCAGCTCGTCCGGGTCCGCGTCGGAAGGTACGTCCAGCGCGACTACGTCATTGGCTGTGTCTTCAAGCGCGACAAAGCCATCGGTCCAGTCATCGGGGGCGAACCCCTCATCTGTTACGATTACATTCATGTTTTCTCTCCGGCGCGCACCATCTTGCCATCGACAAAATGGATGCCGCATTCTTCCTTGTTCTGGTCGCGCCAACGTCCGGCGCGGGGGTCTTCGCCCTCTTTGACCGGCGAGGTGCAGGGCGCACAGCCGATCGAAGGGTATCCTTTGGCCACCAGCGGATGCCGGGGCAGGTTGTTTTCATCCATATAGGCGCGCACGTCCTCGGGCGCCCAATGCGCCAGTGGGTTCACCTTGATCCGGCCAGTGCCATCCTCGACCTCAAAGAAGTCGAGCGCCGCACGAGTGCCAGCCTGAAACCGCTTGCGCCCCGTGATCCAGCCGCAATAGCCGGACAGGGCTTGTTGCAGCGGAAACGTTTTGCGCAGGTTGCAGCACGCATCCGTGTCCCGCAGGCGCAGCGCGCCGTAGGGATCATCGCGCTGAACATCGTCTTCATCCGCGCGAATGATTTTCACGTTCTTCAGACCCAGCCGTTCGCTCACCTCTTGCTGGTATTCCAGCGTTTCGGTGAACAGCATCTGGGTGTCGATGAACAGCACCGGGGTCATCTTGTCGACCACCGCCGCCATGTGCAGCAACACAACCGACTCTGCCCCAAAGCTGGAGACTAGGGCAAGGTCGTCAATTTCTTCTATAGCACCGTGCATCACGTCATGTGCGCTGTGGTGCCGGAACCGGGCGTTCAGCGCTTCGACCTTTTCGGTCAGTTCGCTGCGATCTTTGCCCAGTTCCGTCTGGATTAGATCAAGCGGCATTCGCCTGAGCCTCGGGGTAAAGAGCTGCCTTGAACGGAGCCATGCCCACACGACGGTAGGTTTGCAGGAATTCCTCCTCGGCGCTCTCACGCTGTTCCAGATAGGTATTCACGATCCGCTCGACGGCGGGGACGATCTCATCATAGGCAAAGCCCGGACCTGTGCGGTCGCCGATGGCAGCTGTCTCGGTGCCGTCGCCACCCAGCGTTATCTGGTAGTTCTCGACGCCTGCGCGATCCAGACCCAGAATGCCGATATGCCCAACGTGGTGATGCCCACAGGCGTTGATGCAGCCCGAGATTTTGATCTTCAGGTGGCCGATATCATGTTCGAGCTTCAGGTCGTCGAAACGGGTTGCGATTTCCTGAGCAACCGGGATCGAACGCGCCGTAGCCAGCGCACAGTAGTCCATGCCGGGGCAGGCGATGATATCGCTGATCAGGCCGATATTGGCGGTGGCCAGCTCGTATTCTTTCAGCTTCGCGTGGATCGCGGGCAGGTCTGATTTGTGGACATGCGGCAGGATCACGTTCTGCTCATGGCTGATACGCAGCTCGTCATAGGCGAACTCTTCGGCCAGATCAGCCATCACGCGCATCTGCTCGGCGGTTGCATCGCCGGGCGTTGCGCCATGTTTCTTGATCGAGATCGTGACAATCGCGTGGTCAGCGTTCTTGTGCGGCGCGATGTTTGTATCGACCCACGAGCGGAAAACCGGATCATTGGTGTAGGCACTTTCAAACGACGCAACCGAGGCTTCGCGGAAGGCCGGGGCCGCAAAGTGGCCCTTGATCTCGTCCAGCAGATCCATGTCGGCACCCTTGAATTGCGGGCGAACCTGCAGGAAACGCTCATTAACTTTGGCGCGAATGGTGTCGATGCCATTTTCGTGCACGGTGATCTTGATGCGCGCTTTGTACTTGTTGTCGCGGCGGCCGATCTGGTTCCAGACGGACACGGTGGCCTCAAGATAGGCCAGCAGGTCGTCGAAGGCGACGAATTCAGAAAGCTCTTTGCCGATCATCGGTGTGCGGCCCAGGCCGCCGCCGACGATGACGCGCGCGCCCAGAACGCCGTCACGTTCAACCAGTTGCAGGCCGATATCGTGCGCCTTGATCACGGCGCGGTCATTCTCGCTGCCGGTGATGGCGATCTTGAACTTGCGCGGCATGAACTGGAATTCCGGGTGGTCGGTCGACCACTGGCGCAGCAGTTCCGCATAGGGGCGCGGGTCGGCGATCTCATCGGCGGCGGCACCGGCGAAATGGTCGGCGGTCACGTTGCGGATCGTGTTGCCCGAGGTTTGAATGGCGTGCATGCCAACCTCGCCCAGCGCGTCCAGCATATCCGGCACGTCTTTCAGCTTTGGCCAGTTGTACTGGATGTTCTGACGGGTGGTGAAATGGCCGTACCCTTTGTCCCACTTCTCGGCCAGCAGGGCCAATTGACGCATCTGCGCACTGGAGAGCGTGCCATAAGGAATAGCGACCCGCAGCATATAGGCGTGCAGCTGCAGATACAGGCCGTTCATCAGGCGAAGGGGTTTGAACTCGTCCTCGGTCAATGAGCCGTCGATACGACGCTCAACCTGAGCGCGGAACTGTTTGTTGCGTTCTGCCAAAAATGCTGTGTCGAACTCGGAGTAGCGATACATGATTAGCTGTCCTTAGTTGCAGCCCCGAAACCTGGGGGCCTTGAAGGGGAGAGAGAGGGCCTGTGCTCAGGTCCGGGGCTGCGGGGAAGTTTCCTGTTTGCCGTGGGCATAGTTGGACGGGCCAGTCCGACGGAAATCTTCCCGAAAATGAGAGGGTTCAGGACCGTTTTCACCTGCTACCGCATCGGCAAGATACGCGCCAACGATCTTGTTGGCCTGACGTTCGGCATCCAAAAGGCGAACCTGTGCATGCGCTTCGTCAGTTATCAGCTCCGCGTCCGCCAGTTCACGCGACCAGCGATCATCTTCGGTGAGGTAGATGACATCGCCTTCCAACAGGTCATTGGCGGTCACCACTTTGGGGGTAAAAGCGCGGGCCATCAGGCGTGCTCCTTCTTGAATTCGGTCAGGGCGCCGACCGACTTGCGCGGTTCGAGGCCATAAAAAGTGAGGGTTGGGCCGTCCATATTGGCGGCCGTCAGATCTGTTGTTAGTTGATCCAGCGTCGACGCCAGAATGCGTTGGTCTGGGCGTGAGGCGTTCTCGATTAAAGTCACAGGGGTGGCACGGTCCGCGCCGTGCATGATCAGGCGACCTTGAATGAAACGCGCGGATTTTTTGCCCATGTAGATCGCGGCAACGGAACCGGGACGCGCCAGTGCGCTCCAGTCATGATCAGCGAACCCTTTCATGTCGTGGCCTGTCAAAAATCGCACCGATGAATTCCGACCGCGCCGCGTCAGGCTTTGGCCGATCCCGGCGACGGCAGCAGAGGCCGCGGTGATGCCAGGAACAATGCGCCACGCAATCCCGGCTGCTTCCAGCGCTTCGATTTCTTCGTCCAGGCGACCAAATACGGTTGGGTCGCCAGACTTCAGGCGAACGACACGCTGGCCTTTCAGAGCATGGTCGACCAGAAGCGCGTCTATGTCTTCTTGCTTCCAAGACGGGCCGAACCCTGCCTTGCCAACATCGACAAGCGTTGCTTTCTTTCCAGCCAGCTTCAAGACATCGGCGCTGATCAGACGGTCATGCAGTACAACGTCCGCGCGCTCAAAAGCTTTCAGCGCCTTGAGCGTCAGCAATTCCGGGTCGCCCGGACCGGCGCCGACAAAGTCGACGTGACCTGCGCCATCATGTGATTGCCTAGACTGCATGTTCAGTTCCGCGTGGTTTGACTTGCAGTGCATTATAGGAAATATTCCCGGTTTTGCGCCATATGTGCGTATAAATAAGAACATACGTTCCGTGAGTAGCCCCAAACGGGACGCGGGTTTTAAATCGAAGGAAAAATTGGAATGTCAGTGCGGATTGACGATACGGATCGGAAAATTCTAGTAGAGCTTCAGCGCGATGCCAGTCAATCTCTGGACGAAATTGCAGCTCGGGTGGGCAGTTCCAAAACGCCGGTCTGGAATCGAATCCGCAAGCTCAAAGGGGCAGGTGTCATTGGTCAGCAGACCGTTTTGCTGGACGCCGAGGCGCTAGGGTTCGAGGCTACGTTTTTCGTTCTCATTCGCACTTCTGAACACGAGGCCGACTGGCAACGTAGGTTCCTCAAAGCACTACGGGATCGCCCAGAGGTGCAAGAGGCGCACAGGCTGGCGGGAGACATCGACTATATACTGAAAGTCCGCGTCAAAAACGCCCGTGCGTATGACGAGTTCTACCAGACACTGATCTCTGAGGTGCGTGTTCACAACGTCACGGCGTTGCTGTCGATGGAGGAAATCAAGTCGACCACGATGCTGCCGTTGAATGCGTTGATTGAGGGTTGAGTTCCTTACGTCTCGACCATCAGACCGGTCAGCCCGTGAAAATGGTAGCTATTTGAATATTCTGGCGACGCGCTGAGCTGCAGATTTGGGCAGCGCTCAAACAGGGTCGATAAAGCGATGCGCATCTCCAGTCGCGCAAGAGGAGCACCCACGCAGAAATGCAAGCCACCGCCGAAGCTGGAATTGGTGACGACCGGCCGGGTTGGGTTGAACGCGTTTGGATCTGTCCAAACCAGTGGATCTCGATTGGCGGCGCCTAGCAGCAGCGCCACCTCATCCCCGCGTTTGAAACGGTGCCCGAAAATCTCAACCTCCTCATAGGCGTAGCGTGTAAACATATGCAGAGGAGGATCAAAACGCAGGATTTCCTCGACCGATTTGTCGATTGTGTCCGGGGAAAAAGCGTTTTTGCTAACACCTTGTTGCAGAACTGTTTTGACCCCGTTGCCCAGCGAATGAACAGTGGCCTCATGCCCGGCGTTCAACAGCAGGATGCATGTCGCCACCAGCTCATCCCGCGAAAGTTTTTCACCGTCTTCCTCGGCGGCGATAAGGCGCGTTATCAGGTCATCGCGCGGATCGTCGCGGCGAAGCTCGATATATGAGGTCAGAAAATCTGTGAACTCCTGCGAGGCAGCGGCTGCGTCGTCTTCGGTTTGGCGGGTTCTTCCGGCCTGATACATGGCCACCATTTTATGAGACCAGCGCAACAGGTTGGGCGACTCGTCTTCAGGGACACCAAGAAGCCGACAGATCGTGATAACCGGTATCTGTGTGCAAAATGCGTCAAGCAAATCGAATGACGAGGTAGGAAAGCTGTCTATCAGAGAGTTGCTGAGGTCATGGATTGTTGCCTCAAGCGAGGACACCGCACGCGAGGTGAAAGCACGCATCACCAAGGCGCGCAGTCTAGTGTGGCGTGGTGGCTCGGCCTCTAGCAGCGAATGTCTCTCAACAGCCAACCAAGGCGCAAGGTGGTTTGGGCCGTGTGTTTTGATTTCGTCCGGGACCTCGCGACCAAAGCGACGATCTTTCAAAAGAGATTGCACAGCGGCGTGCGAAACGGCGGCAGGCATTTTGTAGTCATCCCAAAAGACCATATCTCCGTGTGCTCTGGCCCTGTCATAAAAAGGGTAGGGGTTTTGAACAAACCCCGGCTCGACTGGCGATTGGAACAACGTCTTCATGCCCAGCACACTTGCCATGCGGCCCGTCGGATGCAAGACCCTGTGGCATGCAAAGGGTTTGGATCGTTCTGGGATTTCTGTTTGCTGTCGCACTCTTGTCGACTGGCGTGTGGTCTTACGGCTATCGGCAGGCTCTTTCGCAACTTAGTGAAAAGGCCGAAGCGGATCTGGAACTTGCATCCGATCGATTGAGCACGCAACTGCAGGTCTATCAGGAATTGGCTGTTTTAATGACGGGCCACCCACACCTGCGAAACCTGCAAAGTTCAGATGACCCTTCACGGGCGCGCGCGCTTTTGTTGGAAGTCGCAGACAAGACGGCAGCAGTGGACGTATTGTATGCCGATCCAACAGGTCGCGTGCTGGCTGCTGCCCATGATGTAGTCGGCGGTAGTGTCGCCGGGCAACCAGCGTTCGAGCGCGCAATGCAGGGGGCTTTGGGAAGCGAGCATGGAATTCTGCGCGATCAGGGTGATCGCTTTTTTTCCTACGCCGCCCCGGATTTTGCGCCCGACGGTACGGTCTTAGGCGCGCTTGTCGTTATTGCGGATGTCGAGGACATCGAACAGGAATGGAGAGGCAGCACCGAAGCCGTATTCTTTGTGGATCGCGATGGGGACGTGTTTATTTCAAACCGGACCGACCTGCTGTTCTGGAAACGCGATGTGGGTCAGTCGGGGCTTACGCCGCCAAACGGTGAAACTTTCACCTTTGCGGCGCATCAGGTTGGCCCCTTTGAAGTTTGGGATTTGGGGTGGGGGCCGTATTTGCCGTCTCGCGCCCTGCATCTAAGCCGCGATCTGCCCGTTATCGGGATGACCGGAGAGGTCGTGATGGATATCGCTCCGGCCCGCCGTTTGGCGGGTTTGCAGGCGGCGACCGTAGCAGCGATATGCCTGGCCTTCGGTGCCCTGCTTTTTCTGGCAACCGAGCGCAGACGCACGCTGGCTCAAGCCAATGCAGTCTTGGAAAGCCGTGTGGCGCAAAGAACCCATGCACTGACAGCGGCCAACACAGCGTTGCGGCGCGAGGTGTACGAAAGACAAGAAGCAGAATCGGCACTCAAGCACGCACAGGAAGAACTTATTCAGGCCGGTAAGCTCAGTGCGCTGGGGCAAATGTCGGCCGGTATCAGCCACGAATTAAACCAGCCATTGATGGCGATTCAACAATTTGCAGATAACGGGGCCGCGTTTCTGTCGCGAGGGCGCGAGGAAAGGGCTGCTGAAAACCTGACCCGTATTTCCGATATGGCGGCTCGAATGGCTCGGATCATCAAGAACCTTCGGGCCTTTGCGCGAAACGAAAGTGAGCCAATGGGCAAGGTCAATCTGGTGCAGGTCATCAACACCGCAGTTGAACTGACCGAAGCGCGGTTGCGTGCTGAACAGGTCGAGATGGATTGGGTCTCACCAGCCGAGCCTGTTTTTGCGTGGGGTGGTGAAGTTCGGCTGGTTCAGGTGTTCGTAAATCTCATCAACAATGCAGCCGACGCCATGAGCCATCAGGACGAACGGCTTGTGCGCATCCGTATTCGCATGGGGACTGGCTCTAAACTGTCTGTTACTGTTCGAGATATCGGCCCCGGTATAGAAAACTCGGAAAAGCTGTTCGAGCCGTTTTATACGACCAAAACCGTTGGGTCATCCGAAGGTATGGGACTGGGACTTTCGATTTCATATGGTCTGGTTCAGAGTTTTGGTGGAAACATTAGTGGCTCAAATACCGAGAGGGGCGCGGTGTTTACTGTTGAACTTGAGCATTTCAGGGAAAAAGAAGTGATATGACCCGAAAGGTTTTGCTGGTCGATGATGATGCCGCCGTGCGTGAGGCACTGGCGCAGACGCTTGAATTGGCGGATTACGCGCCAGTGACCGCAGGATCATTCGTTGCCGCCAAGGATCATATCCGTGCCGATTTTTCGGGCGTCATTGTTTCAGATATCCGTATGCCCGGTCGGGACGGGTTTCACCTGCTAACATATGCCCATGAAGTTGATCCCGATCTTCCCGTCATTCTTCTGACCGGGGAGGGTGATATTCCAATGGCGGTTCAGGCGATGGGGAAAGGAGCGTTCGATTTCCTGGAAAAACCATGTGCGGCGGCCGAATTGTTGGACGTGCTCGGCCGCGCGATGGGCGCACGGTCGCAGATTCTCGAACAGCGCGCGGTAAAGCGAGAGCTTGAGCGCGGTGATCCGGCGGCGCGTTTACTTTTCGGTCATTCAAAGCAGGCCGAGGCGTTGCGAAATCGCGTGCGCACCGTCGGCCCGACCAACGCCGAAGTGCTTGTGACTGGACCCGCTGGTAGCGGAATCGCCAAGGTTGCCGAGGTCATTCACATGATGTCGCCTCAAGTGCAGGGCGCATTTGTGAAGCGACCCGCCTCGGGGCTGACAACAGAAGATTTGGCGCGCGCCTGTGAAGACGCTGCTGGAGGATCACTGTTTCTGGACGAAATCGGTACGATGCCTGAAGCGACTCAATATGCTGCGCTTGAGATGATTGAACAGGGGGTCGGCTCGAGAATACTGGCGGGAACAACGGCTGATCTGGCTGGCTTGTCAGCCGAAGGCCAGTTCCACGCCGATCTTTTCTATAGATTGGATGTAATGCGGGTCAGAATTCCGTCGCTTGCGGAGCGTCCCGAAGATATTCCGGTGATTTTTCGGCACTATGTAGGGCAGGCTGCAGAACAGGCGGGGATCGCCGCGCCGGAAGTCACCTCAGAGCACTTGGCTTCGCTTATGGCTAGCGATTGGCCGGGAAATGCGCGCTCTCTCATGTCGGCTGCGATGCGCTTTGTCCTTGGTATGCCAGAAGAAGTAACACGCGCCACTGATTTGGGTTTGAGCGAACAAATGGCGCAAGTAGAGCGTTCTTTGCTTATCGCTGCATTGGGTCGGCACAATGGAAAGGCCGCAGACGCAGCCAAGGCTTTAAAGCTGCCGCGAAAGACATTTTACGACAAACTCGCACGCTACCAGATTCGGCCCGAGGACTATCGGAGGTAACTTGAAGCTCCCGCCCCCTTTCCCTGCATAGTCATGCAGTTAAAGACGTTGGGCGTGGCAGTCCCCTTGCGGGGACTGCGGTTGGCACTTGGTCAAAACCAACTGATTCCTTCCGGTTGATTCGCAAGTTGTGCGGAAACTCGCACAAAGCTGAATAAACCTGTGCGAAATTTCGCACATGAAAATGTGCGTGCGGGTCGCTTCAGGGTGCGAACATCCGTTAGTGTCTGTAATAAAACAATAAATCCGAGTGACTTTGAGCTTTGAACAAAAAGTTGAGCAGTGAGTGACGATTCGGTTCACTCGCCGCCATGCGACGCCAACTGTGCGTCCTTTGAAGTATCAAGGAAGTCTGGGAGGAAGATACAGATGAAATTCCTGACAACGGCTGCAACCGCTGTTGCACTGACCGTGACCGCGACCGCTGGTATGGCGGCCTGCGACGACGGTGAAATCGTAGTAAAGTTCGCCCATGTGACGAACACGGACAAACACCCCAAGGGCATCGCGGCCTCTCTGCTGGAGCAGCGCGTCAATGACGAGATGAACGGCGTCATGTGCATGGAGGTCTATCCGAACTCGACTCTCTATAACGACGACAAGGTGCTAGAGGCGATGTTGCAGGGCGACGTGCAACTGGCCGCGCCCTCGCTGTCGAAATTCGAGAAATTCACCAAGCAGTTCCGCCTGTTTGACCTGCCGTTCATGTTCAAGAACATCGATGCGGTCGATGCATTCCAGGCGTCCGCTGACGGTCAGGCCATGAAAGACAGCATGCAGCGTCGCGGCCTGCAGGGGCTTGCGTTCTGGCACAACGGCATGAAGCAGATGTCGGCCAATAAACCGCTGGAAAGCCCGTCAGACGCGGATGGTTTGAAGTTCCGCGTGCAGTCCTCAGACGTGCTGGTGGCGCAGATGGAAGCCATTGGTGGCAGCCCGCAGAAAATGGCGTTCTCGGAAGTCTATGGTGCGCTGCAGCAGGGTGTTGTGGACGGGCAGGAAAACACCTGGTCCAACATCTACGGCAAGAAGTTCTTTGAGGTGCAGGACGGCATCACCGAGACCAATCACGGCATCATCGACTATCTGGTCGTGACCTCGGTTGACTGGTTGGACAGCCTCGAGCCGGAAGTGCGTGAACAGTTCCTTACCATTCTTGACGAAGTGACCGCGACCCGGAACAAGGAAGCCTTTGCTGTGAACGAAGCGGCCAAAGCCTCGATCACCGACGCGGGCGGCATCATTCGTGAGCTGAACCCCGAACAGCGTCAGGCTTGGGTCGATGCGATGAAACCCGTCTGGGACAAGTTCGCCGACGATGTGGGTCAGGACAAGATCGACGCGGCACAGGCGATCAACGCCGGGTTTTAAACCTCGGTTCAGGCCACGCGTCGGGGGACTGGGGAGTTATCGACGCGTGGCCCGGGCGGGCCTTAATGTGCCCGCCCCAATATTACTCATCACAAAAAATGTGGGGACAGAAAGATGTCTGGTGCGAATCCCGGCCAAGGCGGGCTGATCGACCATATCGAGGAAACCCTGATCGCAGTGTTGCTGGGCCTGATGACGGCCGTGACCTTTGCCAATGTGATCGCTCGGTTTGCCTTTAATTCCAATATCCTGTGGGCGCTCGAACTGACGGTGTTCATGTTCGGCTGGCTTGTTCTTCTGGGCGCATCCTATGCGGTCAAAAAGCACGCGCACCTGGGCGTGGACGCGATCCTGAACATGCTGGCCCCTGCGCCGCGTCGTATTCTGGCGCTAATCTCGGTGGCGTGTTGTCTGGTCTTCTCGTTGCTGTTGCTGAAGGGATCGTATGACTATTGGGCCGTGTTTGCTGACCTGCCGCCGACCTCGGGCCGCTGGTTTCCGACCGGTTTCGACACAAGCGCACGCAGTCAGAGCTTCTACGAAGTTGACGATATCCCGATGATCGCACCTCTGCGCTTTTTGGAAGACCTGATCAACTATGGCGAGGGCTACGAGAAGCTGCCCAAGGTCGTACCCTATCTGGTGCTGCCTGTGTCGATGCTGCTGCTGGTGATCCGGTTCTCGCAGGTCGCAGTACAAATCTGGCGCGGTGAAACTGACCGCCTTGTCGCCAGCCACGAAGTCGAGGACGAGATCGAAGAAGTCCGCGCACAACAAGGGGTGCATGACTAATGGACGTCGTTCTTCTTTTCTCAATGGTCATCGGCCTGCTGCTGATCGGGGTTCCGATTGCGGTGGCGCTTGGCCTCAGCTCGACACTGTTCCTGCTGATCTATTCCGACAGTTCGTTGGCCTCGGTCGCGGGTACGCTGTTCGAGGCATTCGAGGGGCACTTTACCCTGCTAGCGATCCCATTCTTCATTCTGGCGTCGTCCTTCATGACGACAGGTGGCGTGGCACGTCGGATTATCCGGTTCTCGATTGCCTGTGTGGGGCACTTGCCCGGCGGTCTGGCGATTGCGGGTGTGTTCGCCTGTATGTTGTTCGCCGCTTTGTCGGGGTCTTCCCCTGCAACCGTGGTTGCCATCGGTTCCATCGTGATCGCGGGCATGCGTCAGGTGGGGTATTCCAAGGAATTCGCCGCCGGTGTGATCTGTAACGCGGGTACGCTGGGCATCCTGATCCCACCGTCCATTGTGATGGTGGTGTATGCGGCCGCCGTAGAAGTTTCGGTCGGGCGCATGTTCCTTGCTGGTGTTATTCCAGGTCTGATGGCCGGTCTGATGCTGATGATCACCATCTATGTCATGGCCAAAGTCAAGAACCTGCCCAAGGGCGAGTGGAAGGGTTGGGGCGAGATCTTCACCTCGGCGCGTGAGGCCGGGTGGGGCCTGTTCCTGATCGTGATCATTCTGGGTGGTATCTATGGCGGTATCTTCACCCCGACCGAGGCCGCTGCTGTGGCCGCCGTCTACGCCTTCCTGATCGCCAGCTTTGTTTACAAAGATATGGGTCCGCTCAGTACGGAGGAGGGGCAACCGAACCTGCCGCTGATCAAAAAGCCCTATGCGCTGGTTACGGCCTTCATCCATCCCGACACCAAGCACACGCTGTTCGAGGCTGGGAAACTGACCGTCACGCTTCTGTTCGTGATCGCCAACGCGTTGATCCTGAAACATGTGCTGACCGACGAGCAGGTGCCGCAACATATCGCCAGCGCCATGCTGTCGGCGGGCCTTGGTCCGGTGACGTTCCTGATCGTGGTAAACGTGATCCTGCTGATCGGTGGTCAGTTCATGGAGCCCTCGGGCCTGCTGGTCATCGTCGCACCTTTGGTGTTCCCGATTGCCATCGAGCTGGGCATCGACCCGATCCATCTGGGCATCATCATGGTGGTCAATATGGAGATCGGGATGATCACACCGCCGGTCGGGTTGAACCTGTTCGTGACGTCCGGTGTGGCTGGCATGCCGATGATGGGCGTGGTCCGCGCAGCCCTGCCGTTCCTGGCGGTTCTGTTCGTCTTCCTGATCATGGTGACGTACATCCCGTGGATATCGACCTTCCTGCCCAACACATTTATGGGGCCAGAGATCATAACGAACTAGCCAAACTCAACGAGAAAGCCGGACCGCAGCGGTCCGGCTTTTTCTTTTCTACCCCGCCTTGATACCTGATTTTCAGGCGTCGGCTCCCCGCAATCTCGCAAATTGTTGGGTTTCCAAGTCTTTCTAGGACGTCAGGAATCTGTCTGGGAAGTTTCTAAAATGCCGTCCTGATCTTAGACCGACTGCAAGGCGTCGATAATACCGCCAAAGTCCTGCGCTTTGAGGCTGGCCCCTCCGACCAGAGCACCATCCACATTGGAGACACCAAAAATCTCCTTGGCGTTGCTCGGCTTGACTGATCCGCCGTACAGCAACCGGACCGAGCGCCCAACGCCTTCACCGAAGCGACGCTCTAGCCCGGCGCGCATGAAGTCATGGACCTCACCGATTTCGTTTAGCGTTGGCACTTTCCCTGTGCCAATCGCCCAGATCGGTTCGTAGGCAACGATTAGGTTTTCGCCAGTAGATTGATCCGGGATCGAACCGGACATTTGACCGCCGATAATATCAAGCGTGTTGGCCGCTTCGCGCTGTTCAAGGCTTTCGCCGACGCAGATAATCACCTTCAGCCCCGCATCCATTGCGACCCGCGCTTTGGCACGTACATCTTCGTTCTGCTCACCATGATCCACGCGCCGCTCTGAATGACCAAGAATGACGGCGGTGGCACCTGCGTCTACCAGCATCTCGGCGCTGACATCACCGGTATGCGCACCCGAAGTCGCTGCATGACAATCCTGTCCACCAATCAGGATTTCCGATCCGTTGACGGAACCTGCCGCGCGGTGCAGCAATGTGGCCGGGGGGCAGATCAGAACGTCGACTGTAGGGGCAGGGTGCGTAGAAGACAAAACCTCAAGCTCGCCCAGCGCTGCCGAGGTTCCATTCATCTTCCAGTTTCCTGCCGCCAGTTTGCGCCGCATAGCACGTTCCCCCAAATTAAATCGTTGTTTGAACATCGGATAGCACCGCCAGCGCACCCTGACAATTCCGGTTACGGAAGGTTTGGCAAATCCAAAGCTAAGGGTGCACGATAGGGCGCAAAACTGCCCGCGAAAGCATCTTGCGTCAGTAGGCGTTCGAGTGAATGACTAACCCGCTTCGCGAGCGATCATTCCGGAAATTCCATTGTGGAGGATTACCGCTCGGCCGAAATCGTTTCGTCGAACTTGATCGACTCACCGCACCCGCAGGCATCGACAACATTCGGATTGCGGAACTTGAAACCGGATTCAAGCAAAGAGACTTCGTAGTCAATTTCGGTTCCAAACAGGAACATCTGCGCCATCGGTGCGATCATGACCCGTGCGCCGTCTTGCTCGACAATCTCATCGTTGCTGTCGGCTTGGTCAACATAGTCCATTGTGTATTCCATACCGGCACAACCACCTTTCTTGACGCCAATGCGCAAGCCAGCGTGCCCGCCTGATTCCATCAGGCGCACGATCTGCGCAGCAGCTTTTGGCGTTATGGTCACGGCTTGTTTGCCGGGAATACCGAACATCGTGATCTCCGTCTTTCAACGATGTGTCTAATCTAGTGGTGAGTCGTACCAGTCTCAAGACATAGCAGTCATGCTTACCTAACTTTTCCAGTTGGTATGGCAATTCTCGATGTCTGCTGTTGCTTTGCTCAGGGTGTTGGATTTAGCCTCAACAAAGTTTTGAGGAAGAATTTCAGAGGGCGAAGCAACATGAAAAATCCCAGTAAAACAGGTCAAAAGAAGTACCTTGCCTTATCTGTGATTGCCGCAACGTTTGCGGTCTGCGATGCGTCCGTCGCCGACGAAACGGCGCGTCACCCAGTGAATTGCGCCACTGCCGAAGGGGATCTCAGAGCGATCGCCGCTGAAAGAAAACACGCCGAAGATCAACAAGTGGAAAGCGCTATAGCCATTACGCCAGCCGGGGCGCTTTTGGGGCTGGTCACAGGCACAGAGAAAAAGAGGCTGACAATGTTGTCGGGCGACTACGTCAAACAGTTGGACCAGCGTGCGGACGAGATTAAGGCAACTTGCAATACGCAGTAGGCAGCCCGACGCATAGCGCGTCAGCCATTGTTAAAAGCCGTAGGTCATGTGTTTACATGAAGCCGAGTTCCAGACGCGCTTCGTCGGACATCATTTCCATGCCCCAGGGTGGTTCCCACGTCAGTTCGACGTCGACTTCTTTTACGCCTGCAACCGGCTCAATGGCCTCAACAATCCAACCAGGCATGTCACCGGCAACAGGACAGCCCGGAGCGGTCAGAGTCATGATCACTTTCACCGCGTTGTCCGTGGTGATGTCGATCGTGTAAATCAGCCCCAAGTCATAGATGTTCACTGGAATTTCAGGGTCATAGACCGTCCGACATGCCTCGACCACTGCTTCGTACAGGGGATGCTCGATGGTTGAAGGCGCAATCAAAGGGGTGCCTTCAAACTGTTCACTCGGATGAGTCATGTGTGCCTCGGGTCTGTTTCCTGATAATTTATATAGGGAAAGCCAAGGGCAGCGTCCAGTAGTGCCGTAGCGCCCAAACGGGCGCCACGATTGTCAGTCGTTGATGTCGTGGTTGAAGGTCTTCACTTGTCCGTGGGGCAGGGAGAACATGCGCCGCAAAATCAGCCAAGCCACCAAGGACAATACTGCAAAGATTAACAACAGGATGGGAAGCGAAGGCGAGATGCCAGGAATTGCCAGCAAAATCCCGGTTATCGCCGCCCCGATCGCAAATCCAAGAAAGATGAAACCCGGCAGGACAATTTCGAGGATCCCAAGGGCGAGCGCTCCGGCAAGCCATATCCACCATGTCATCCAGAACGGGTCGGCCATTACCGGCCTCCTTTCAGCATCTTGAAGGCGTCACCAAAGGCTTCCATAGCATTGGCAGGAACAACGATGGTCTGTGAACCGGTGCCATTCCCCAAAGCATTCAAGGCTTCGACCTGTTTCAAGGCTACCTGATATTGCGCAGCTTCTATTCCGTTGTCCTGAATTGCCTTGGCGACCACGCCGGTAGCATAAGCCTCGGCCTCGGCCTGGATGCGGCGTGCCTTGGCGGATTGCTCGGCCGCATAAAGCTCGGCATCAGCCTGCAACTCGACCGACCGTTTCTGGCCCTCGGCTTCGGTCACCTGAGCACGGCGTGCGCGTTCAGCGTTTAGCTGCTGCAGCATCGCATCACGGGTCGCCTGATCTAGGTTGACGTCCAGAATCTCGGCTCGGGTCACTTCAATTCCCCAATCATCCACGGCGGTTTCGACGCTTTCCTGAATTCGCGTGATCAGTTGTGCTCGGTTCGACTGCACCTCATCAAGGTCCATCTTACCAATTTCAGCACGCACAATACCGGCAACCGTCGTCGCAATCGCGCCGTCAACGTCGCGGATACGGTAAACCGTCTTTTCGGGTTCCAGAATGCGATAAAAGACCGAGGTGTCGATCTGCACCAACACGTTGTCCTTGGTGATCGCGTCTTGGGTCGCGTTGGGAAGTTGGCGTTCAAGAATGGATATCTTATGTCGCGCAACATCCAGTAAAGGAACGATAAAGTTAATTCCCGGGCCTAAGACAGAGTGCAGTCGTCCGAACCTTTCGACCACGTATTTCTCGGATTGAGGCACGATCTTTATGCCCTTGAAGATGATGACAACTATTAGAATTGCGGCGAGCAGGTAAATGATGTTTAACGAAATTAATCCGATAATCTGGTCTTCGGCCATATCTGTCCTCTATTATTGTGTACGATAGTATACATTTGGGGATTGAATCGCACATTTTCAACTCTGGTATGAAGCGAACAGCCGTTCTTGCAAATCTTTGACGACCGGGATGCGGGGGAGAATTTTCCATATGTGGCCGCTTTGCATCCTGACTTGAGTGCGCTATCGGGCAGGGATGAAGCTGATTATTGACACAGACCCCGGCATAGACGACGCGATGGCTATTGCCTACGCCGCAGCCGCGCCCGAGATCGAACTTGTCGGTCTAACGACAGTATTCGGTAATACTCATGTCCATCAATCCAGTCGCAACGCCCGGTTTTTGCTACATAAACTTGGACTGAACGCTCCAGTTGCAGAGGGTGCGCCCTGTGCGCTAGGCGCTGACACTCATATTCCATCAGAACATGTGCATGGCCCGGAAGGGTTCGGCGATTTGACCGAAATTCCCCAGATTGGGGCAAATCACGCGTCAACCGCCGCTGAGTTTTTGGTTGAAATGGCGCGCGCGCATCAGGGTGAGCTGGTGGTCTGTGCCGTTGGGCCATTGACGAATATCGCCGCAGCGATGCGGCTTGATCCGGGATTCAGGCACAATATCAAGCAACTCGTCATCATGGGCGGCGCTGTTTACTGCCCCGGCAACATCACAGAACACGCCGAAGCCAACATCTATCACGATGCCATTGCTGCGGATGAGGTTTTCGCGTCGCCGCCTGAAACCGTTGTCGTTGGTTTGGATGTAACGCTAAAGACATTATACGCGAGCGCAGATTTCGAGGATTTGGCGCAGCACTCTCGGGACATGGGGTCGTTCCTTCGTGACATCTCGAAATTCTATCTGCGGTTCTACCGGGACGTCGGAGGGCTAGAAGGGTGCGGTCTGCATGATTCCACCGCTGTCATCGCGTGCACTCATGCACCGATGTTCGAGATGGTTGAAACTGGATTGCAAGTGGCCGTGGACGGGGCGGAACTGGGAAAAACCAGCCCGGCCAAAGACCGACCAGCCGTTCGTGTTTGCCACAATGTTGACGGGTCTGGTGTTGTTAGGCTGTTTACCGAACGGGTTGCGTCCTTGCCCTGACGGGTTGCAAACGCGCGGCAGATCGGGCAAATGCTGCCCGGTTCAGCGACCCCGAGGGCGAAGTCATGACCCAGCGATTTTCATTCGAACTTTCGGCCACCGACGGCAAGGCCAGAACCGGCGTGATCAATACACCTCGGGGAGAGGTGCGAACACCCGCTTTCATGCCTGTTGGCACTGCGGCGACCGTTAAGGCAATGATGCCGGAAAGCGTGCGTGCGACCGGCGCCGACATTTTGCTGGGCAATACCTATCACCTGATGCTGCGACCGACTGCCGAGCGTATCGACCGCTTGGGTGGGCTGCACAAGTTCATGAATTGGGAGCGTCCCATTCTGACGGATTCGGGCGGGTTTCAGGTCATGTCGCTGGCCGGCCTTCGCAAGCTGACTGAAAAGGGTGTGACCTTCAAATCTCATATCGATGGGTCCAGGCATGAGCTGACACCTGAACGGTCGATGGAAATTCAGCGGTTGCTGGGGTCCGACATTGTTATGTGTTTCGATGAATGCCCAGCATTGCCCGCTGACCGCGATCGCATAGCGGAGTCGATGCGCCTGTCGATGCGTTGGGCCGAACGATCGCGCGAAGCGTTTGGCGATCGTCCGGGCCATGCCTTGTTCGGCATCCAGCAAGGGGGGCTGGAACAGGACTTTCGCGAGGAATCGGCGGAAGCGTTGAAAGAAATCGGCTTCGAGGGCTATGCGGTTGGCGGATTGGCCGTGGGCGAGGGCCAAGAGGCCATGTTCGACGTTCTGGATTTTGCCCCGGACATGCTGCCCGTTGATATGCCTCGGTATCTGATGGGTGTCGGAAAGCCCGACGATATCGTGGGCGCCGTTGCACGTGGAATCGATATGATGGACTGCGTCCTTCCCTCTCGGTCCGGGCGCACGGGGCAGGTGTTCACGCGCTATGGCGTTGTAAACATTAAGAATGCACGTCACGCAGACGATCCGCGCCCGTTGGACGAGAAATGCACGTGCCCGGCCTGCTCAAACTATTCCCGGGCATATTTGCACCACGTGTTCCGGTCGAATGAGATGATTTCCGGGATGCTTCTGACCTGGCATAACCTCCACTATTTTCAGGAAATCATGCAGGGCATGCGCGACGCTATCGCGGCGGGAACATTTCAGGCGTGGCAGTCCGAATTCCACGCGCAGCGCGCGCAGGGGGATATTGAGCCGATTTAATGACGCGGAGCCACCTTCATGTGGTAAAATCCGTGGATATATCGGCACGACGCCTTGCAGTCCGAAAAACCTCGGGTCATTCTGATTGGGACAAATGACGGTGAGGTTGAAAACGGGCGGTGAAGCCCCACCTTAATCGTCCAAACAGGAGACGGTCGGGCGTTGCCTCGATGAGGGACCGGTGCCGTCTTGCCAATGATAAGGATTGAGCATGCACGAGCCTCTGAATTCCTCGTACCCCGTACTTCCGCTGCGCGACATCGTTGTGTTCCCACACATGATCGTGCCGCTGTTTGTGGGTCGGGAAAAATCCGTCCGCGCGCTGGAAGAAGTGATGCAGGACGACAAGCAGATTCTGCTGTCCAGCCAGATCGACCCCAGCGATGATGATCCTTCGGAAGACGGCATCTACCGCTCCGGTGTTTTGGCGAATGTTCTGCAACTGCTGAAACTGCCTGACGGCACTGTAAAAGTGCTGGTTGAAGGGCAGGCGCGTGTTCAGATCAACGAATTCCTGACAAATGATGAGTTCTTTGAAGCGCGCGCGGAATACCTGACCGAAATTCCCGGTGACGTGACCACAACCGAAGCGTTGCTTCGCACCGTTGCCGATGAGTTCGAGCGTTACGCCAAAGTGCGCAAGAATATCCCCGAAGAAGCCCTCACCGCAGTTGGTGAGACGACCGAACCGGCGAAACTGGCAGACCTTGTGTCGGGTCATCTGGGCATCGAGGTCGAACAGAAGCAAGAACTGCTGGAAACCCTCAGCGTCAGTGAGCGGCTTGAGAAAGTCTATGGCCTGATGCAGGGCGAGATGTCGGTGCTGCAGGTCGAGAAAAAGATCAAGACCCGCGTGAAATCTCAGATGGAGAAGACCCAGCGCGAGTACTACCTGAATGAGCAAATGAAGGCCATTCAGAAGGAACTGGGCGATGGTGAGGACGGCAGTAACGAAGTTGCTGAACTGGAAGCCAAAATCGCCGAGACCAAGCTGTCGAAAGAGGCGCGCGAGAAGGCCGAGGGTGAGCTGAAGAAGCTCAAGAATATGTCGCCCATGTCGGCTGAGGCCACAGTCGTGCGCAACTATCTGGACTGGATCCTGTCGCTGCCGTGGGGCACCAAATCCCGCGTTAAAAAGGACTTGGGCCGTGCGCAGGATATTCTGGATGCCGATCACTATGGGCTTGAGAAGGTCAAAGAGCGGATCGTCGAGTATCTGGCGGTTCAGCAGCGGTCGAAAAAGCTGAAAGGCCCGATCCTGTGTCTTGTTGGCCCTCCGGGTGTGGGTAAGACCAGCTTGGGTAAGTCGGTCGCCAAGGCTACGGGGCGCGAGTTCATTCGCATTTCGCTGGGCGGCGTGCGCGACGAATCCGAAATTCGCGGTCACCGCCGGACTTACATCGGGTCCATGCCCGGTAAGATCATTCAGGCGCTGAAAAAGGCGAAAACCACGAACCCGCTCATCCTGCTCGATGAGATTGACAAGATGGGGCAGGATTTCCGTGGCGACCCGGCCTCGGCCATGCTCGAGGTTCTGGACCCGGAACAGAACAGCACGTTTATGGATCACTACCTTGAGGTCGAATATGACCTGTCCAATGTTATGTTCCTGACCACCTCGAACAGCTACAACATGCCCGGGCCTCTGCTGGACCGGATGGAGATTATTCCTCTGGCTGGTTACACCGAGGAAGAGAAATCCGAGATCGCCAAGCAGCACCTGATCGACAAGCAGGTCAAGAACCACGGCCTCAAGGCTAAGGAGTTTGAGCTGACCGATGAGGCGCTTCAGTCGATCATCCGTACCTACACCCGCGAGGCGGGCGTGCGGAACCTTGAACGTGAGATCGCCAAGGTCGCGCGGAAATCGCTGACCAAGATCATCAAGAAGGAGGCCGATTCCGTCACGGTGACGCCTGACAATCTGGATGACTTCCTTGGCGTGCCCAAGTTCCGTTACGGTCTGGCTGAACAGGACGATCAGGTTGGTGTTGTGACCGGTCTGGCCTGGACGTCGGTCGGTGGCGATCTGCTGCATATCGAAGCGCTGAAACTGCCGGGCAAAGGTCGTATGAAGACCACTGGTAAGTTGGGCGACGTGATGAAGGAATCGATTGACGCCGCTTCTTCCTATGTTCGTTCGATTTCGCCGCAGATCGGGGTGAAGCCGCCAAAGTTCGATACGCTCGACATCCACGTGCACGTGCCGGACGGCGCGACGCCCAAGGATGGTCCGTCGGCTGGTCTGGCAATGGTGACGTCGATCGTGTCTGTGCTGACCGGCATTCCGGTGCGCAAAGACATCGCCATGACGGGCGAAGTATCGTTGCGCGGTAACGCCATGCCGATCGGGGGGTTGAAGGAAAAACTGCTGGCGGCCCTGCGCGGTGGCATCAAGACGGTCCTGATCCCTGAGGAAAATGAGAAAGACTTGGCGGATATTCCGGACAATGTGAAAGAGGGGCTGGAAATCATTCCCGTAACCCACGTGTCCGAAGTTCTGAAACAAGCGCTGGTGCGCAAGCCCGAGCCGATCGAATGGGACGAAGCTGCAGAAGAAGCAGCGGCTGCAGCGGCCAAGTCGACGGATAGTTCCGGGGCGTCTGCAACGACGCACTAAGCTTTGATCTTAATGGATTGGGCGGGGTTTCGACCTCGCCCTTTTTCTTTTTCGGGACAACAAAACCAAAGGTCTAGTTGCGATCCTGAAAAAGGGAAGGTGGTGGGTGATAAGAGATTTGAACTCCTGACATCTTCGATGTGAACGAAGCGCTCTACCACTGAGCTAATCACCCGTAGGGCGGCGTCTTACAGCGAGTCTTTGATGTCCGCAAGAGGGACCAAATCTGTTTTACAAAGCCGCTTTAAGTCAAAACGCCCCGGAGATGAACTCCGGGGCGATTATTCTTACAGACCGGGCAGTCCGGGAAGCTTGTCGAACACTCCGCGGCGGCCGAACGTGGTCCCACGTTCGTTACCAAAGTTCATGCGAACGCCAACGCCGATATAGGCTTCGTTTGAGCTGCCTGAAACGATAGGAGATGAGATATGGGCAACCCCAAGGATTCCGTATACTTCTGCGTTGTCACTGGCTGCATAGTTCGCACCAAGTGCAAAGAGATCGAAATCCAGCGCACCGACCACATCGTTCAACAGATCATAGCTGGCAGTGAACTCCCATTTGTCGTTCAGATCAGCGGTAACCGAAACACCGAACATATTGCCGTCGATGTCTGAAAAATCGCTTAGCTGTTGACGCGCGATATAGCCTTCGACCTCGGCCGGGCCTGCGTCGAAGCCAGTTTCCAGACCGTAGAATTCGACATCAAGAGAATCGATGCTCTCTTGTCCATAAAACGCACCGAACGAGGCGTTTTTGCTGGTGTGCCAATTTGCGTGCAGCGTCCAGTTCGTCGCGTTTTCACCCAGGTCCTGAAAGCGATAGCCGCCCAGATCCAGTTGCGCGCTGAAAGCACGATTGAATGCCAGCTCACCAGAACCGTTCAGGTTGAACGCATCACCCAGATCGGTGTCGGTAAAAGTTCTATATCCCAAATCAAGATAGCCGCCAGTGACCTCAATCGCTTGGGCGTGGCTTGCTGTAATTGTCGCTGATAATGCGCTAATAATGAACAATTTTTTCATTGCTCTGCTCCGTTATGTTTTTTGTTATCGCAGAAGTCTAATTGAGACTTCTCCGGTAAGCGCTGCTGTATTCTTAGGGTTCGGGAATGTGTACTGACTCGGTCGAAAATCGTGCCGTTGTTGCGTGCTAGACACACCTATGGGTAGATTCGCTCTCGACTGGTTCGCGCGGCCTTTTAAACGCTCGTCCAAACCGCAGACGACACCCTGCATCAGTGGGGAGGTCGATGTTAGGATCAGGAAAATTCTGGATTTCGGAAAAAACTTCAAAACGCCGCTTGACGATGTCCGAGCCTAGCCATAATACACCCCAACGTTCAGCAACGAACGGGCAGCGGGCGGTTGTAGCTCAGTTGGTTAGAGTACCGGCCTGTCACGCCGGGGGTCGCGGGTTCGAGCCCCGTCAACCGCGCCATCGCTGCCATCCTTGGTCCAGGTCAAAGGCCACGAAAATAGATGCGCGGTTGTAGCTCAGTTGGTTAGAGTACCGGCCTGTCACGCCGGGGGTCGCGGGTTCGAGCCCCGTCAACCGCGCCATTTATTCTCAATAACAATCTTCGATGATTAAACTTCATGTCCGGTCGACGCGCTGTCGTGGATTTTGGCTGTTGTGATCGGCAATAATCCGACAGTTCTCTTTTTGTTCTAACTTTTCTGTTGGAGACTCAGTGCCGCTCGCCTATTTCTAGGACACTTGTCTGTTGGGGGCCGAATATGGCTGAGCTGAAGAATATCGAGGTGCGCGGCGCGCGCGAGCACAACCTCAAAAACATCGACGTGGATATTCCGCGGGATCAGCTTGTGGTGATTACCGGGCTGTCCGGGTCGGGCAAGTCTTCCTTGGCGTTTGACACCATCTATGCCGAAGGACAGCGGCGTTATGTCGAAAGCCTGTCAGCTTATGCGCGCCAGTTCCTCGACATGATGGAAAAGCCCGACGTTGATCACATTAGCGGCTTGTCGCCAGCAATTTCAATCGAGCAGAAAACGACCTCGAAAAACCCACGCTCGACCGTGGGAACTGTAACCGAGATTTATGATTATCTGCGACTTTTGTTCGCTCGGGCAGGGACGCCGTACAGCCCCGCAACGGGTCTTCCGATCGAGGCCCAACAAGTTCAGGACATGGTCGATCGTATTATGACGATGGACGAAGGTACGCGTGGATACCTCTTGGCGCCGATCGTTCGGGACCGAAAAGGCGAGTACAAGAAAGAATTCCTTGAACTGCGAAAGCAAGGTTTCCAGCGCGTCAAGGTGGACGGTGAGTTCTATGAATTGGATGAGCCTCCGACATTGGACAAGAAATTCCGACATGACATTGACGTTGTGGTTGACCGCCTCGTCGTTCGTGAGGGGATGGAAACGCGGCTGGCTGATAGTCTGCGAACCGCATTGGATCTAGCCGATGGCATCGCGATTTTGGAAACCGTCCCACGTGAGGGCGACCCCGAGCGGATCACGTTCAGTGAGAACTTTGCCTGCCCAGTCAGCGGGTTTACGATCCCGGAGATCGAGCCACGATTGTTCTCGTTTAACGCTCCGTTTGGTGCGTGTCCGGACTGCGATGGGTTGGGAGTCGAGCTGTTCTTTGATGAACGCCTCGTAGTCCCTGATCAGACGCTAAAGCTCTACGATGGCGCGCTAGCGCCATGGCGAAAAGGAAAATCTCCGTATTTCCTGCAGACCATCGAAGCAATCGCGCGTCACTATGAATTCGACAAGAACACGCCCTGGAAGGATTTGCCTGAAAAGGTGCAGCAGGTGTTTCTGCGCGGGTCCGAGGATGAGGAAATCCAGTTTCGCTACGATGAAGGCGGGCGTGTTTACCAGGTCACCCGCAGCTTTGAGGGTGTGATTCCGAATATGGAACGCCGCTATCGGGAAACCGACAGCGCATGGATTCGTGAAGAATTTGAACGGTATCAAAACAACCGCCCATGCGGGGCTTGCCACGGGTATCGTCTGCGCCCCGAAGCTCTGGCGGTTAAGATTTCCGGGCTTCATGTAGGTGAAGTGGTACAAATGTCGATCAGGGAAGCCTTGGCGTGGATCGAAGATGCGCCAAACCATCTGACCGTGCAAAAGAATGAAATTGCCCGCGCAATTCTAAAAGAAATTCGCGAGCGTCTGGGATTCTTGAACAATGTGGGGTTGGAGTATCTGACGCTTTCACGTTCCAGCGGAACACTTTCTGGCGGAGAAAGCCAGCGTATCCGTCTGGCCAGCCAGATTGGATCGGGCTTGACCGGTGTCCTGTATGTGTTGGACGAACCGTCCATCGGCCTGCATCAGCGGGACAATGACAGGTTGCTGGGAACGCTCAAGAACCTTCGGGATCAGGGAAATACTGTGATCGTCGTCGAGCATGACGAGGAAGCCATACGAGAGGCTGACTATGTGTTCGACATCGGCCCCGGCGCTGGCGTTCACGGCGGCCAAGTGGTCAGCAGAGGAACACCCGACGAAATCGCAGCGGATGCGGCGTCGATGACCGGCCAGTATCTGGCGGGAACTCGGGAGATTTCGGTTCCGACAGAGCGGAGGAATGGAAACCAGAAGAAGGTCACTGTTGTTAACGCCACCGGAAATAACCTCAAGAATGTGACGGCCGAGTTTCCATTGGGCAAATTCGTTTGCGTGACGGGTGTGTCCGGGGGTGGGAAGTCAACCCTGACGATTGAGACTTTGTTCAAAACGGCCTCGATGCGCCTGAACGGAGCAAGGCAGACCCCGGCGCCCTGCGAAACGATCAAGGGTCTGGAACACCTGGACAAGGTCATCGACATTGATCAACGCCCGATCGGACGAACTCCACGTTCAAACCCCGCGACATATACCGGTGCGTTCACCCCAATCCGTGACTGGTTTGCCGGACTGCCCGAGGCGAAGGCTCGTGGATACAAGCCCGGCCGGTTCAGTTTCAATGTCAAAGGTGGTCGCTGCGAAGCGTGTCAGGGCGATGGCGTTATCAAGATCGAGATGCACTTTCTGCCCGATGTCTATGTGACCTGCGAAACCTGTAAAGGCGCGCGCTACAACCGCGAGACGCTTGAGATTAAGTTCAAGGGTAAATCCATCGCGGATGTGCTTGATATGACCGTGGAGGATGCGCAGGAATTTTTTAAAGCGGTACCTTCAATACGCGACAAGATGGATGCGCTAGCGCGTGTTGGGTTGGGCTATATCAAGGTGGGTCAGCAAGCCACGACTTTGTCCGGTGGCGAAGCGCAGCGCGTGAAACTGTCGAAAGAGCTGTCGAAACGCTCGACCGGGCGGACTTTGTATATCTTGGACGAGCCGACGACCGGACTGCACTTTGAAGATGTGCGTAAGTTGCTGGAAGTGCTTCATGAATTGGTGGATCAAGGAAACACTGTTGTCGTGATCGAACATAACCTGGATGTCGTGAAAACAGCGGATCACATAATTGATATCGGTCCCGAGGGGGGCGACGGGGGCGGTGAAATCGTGGCTACAGGCACCCCGGAAGACGTCGCTGACGTCGCCCGCAGTCACACGGGCAGATACCTTAAACAGATGCTTGAGGGGGCGCGCGTCGCAGCAGAATAGCCGGAAGCTGGCATTCAATAGAGAATGTCAGCTACCGCTCCAATCAGGTTCAGTACCTTTCGTGTTTCAGGGTCTACGCGATAGACGTAGTCTCCGGCGCGAACATAGGACCAACTGCGGTTCAAGCCATAGCGGTAAGGGTCATTGACCCAACGATAGTCCCGATCAATGTAGTCTCCCGTTCGGTACAGCTTTTTCACTTGTCCCGGAGGCACACATGGCACGGCCTTTTTCGCAAGACCCGGGGGGCAATGCCCTGCTTTCCCCTTGGCCAAGACAATCGGTTCGCTGGGCGCGCGGAACACGTTGTCACCGTGCCCGTTAGTGCCATTACCGGCAAAACCGATGGTCGGACTACAGGCAAGGGCCGATACTGTAGCAATTACCGCAATTCGTTGCCGCATCTTATTCCCCTTGGATTGACTGCTCTCACAGATAGATGGCCGCCGGAAAGCGGCAGGTCAACCCAATGCGCAAGAAGCTGCCCATGGGGACAGACTACTTTCGCCCTCGCTTTTCAAATCGCGGCAACATGGCGGAAAAGTCCTTACCAAGCCCATCTTCGTCCTCGACGAACTTCTCATAGATTGCGGTTGCGACCTGTCCCATCGGCGTGTCTGCATCCGAGCTTTCAGCGGCTTGCTGGCTGAGGCGCAAGTCCTTTAGCATCAATTCCGCAGCAAAGCCGGGCAGGTAATCATTGTCTGCCGGGCTGGTCGGGCCTACACCCGGTGCGGGGCAATACGCGTTCATTGTCCAGCTATATCCAGACGACGTGCTGACCACATCAAACATCTTTTGCCGATCCAGTCCGAGTTTATCGGCCAGTGCAAATGCCTCGCATGTTGCGATCATGGTGACACCGAGGATCATGTTGTTGCAGATTTTTGCGGCTTGGCCTGCGCCGGATTCTCCGCAATGAACAGCCTTCTGTCCCATAATGTCGAATAACGGCTTGGCCTTCTCGAACGCTGTGTCGCTACCTCCGGCCATGAAGGTCAGAGTACCTGCGGCCGCGCCTCCTATGCCGCCCGAAACCGGGGCATCCACGGCCAGAACCCCAACAGCTTTTGCTTGATCTGCTACGGCACGCGCGCTGTCCACATCGACGGTCGAGCAATCAATCCAAACGGACCCCGGGCTCATCGCGGGGATGATCTCGTCTGCGACGGCACGAAGAATCTGACCGTTGGGAAGCATGGTGATTACAATTTCGACACCAGAGGCGGCATCGGCCCCTGAATCAACCATTTCGACACCCGGAATACTAACCTGGGCGGTGTCAAAACCAGCTACGTCGTGTCCGGCTGCCACCAAATTGGCCGCCATCGGATTCCCCATGTTTCCGAGGCCAATAAATCCGATTTTCATTCGTTACTCCTCCTCGAATGTCAGCGTATCACCGCCTAAAGGCTGTAGCATTCTCGATACATCAACGGCTGGCACGGCTTGATCCTGATGCCGCCAGCGCGGGTTTCGGTCCTTGTCGATAATCTGGGCCCGGATCCCTTCGAGAAAGTCACCGTGTTCCATCGCGCGAAAGGTGAACCGATATTCGTGCTCGAGTGCTTTTCTGATTGTCAGACTGGGACTGCGCAGACGATGGATCAATTCAATCGTGCAGGCCATAGACAGCGGCGAGCAGCGGCCCATGAGTTTCGATGCGCTGGCGGAAAAGTCTGTGTCCAAGTTGCCCAATGTGTTCAGAACATCGCCCAGCCCTTCACCTGCAAAAGCAATATCGATCTCAGCTTGGAGTTTCGCCAAATTGCCTTCTGGCGGAGATTCTGTGTGATTGGTCAGCACCTCGGGGTCACCCGAAGCCTCAAGAAGTTCAATGACGTCTCGCCATTGGGAATAGGGAATGAACGTGTCTGCAAACCCGGCATAAATCGCGTCGCCGGCCCCCATCCGATAGCCAGTAGTGCCCAGATATTCGCCCAATCGTCCCGGAGCCAATGACAGCATCAACGAGCTGCCAACGTCTGGAACCAGTCCAATACCACATTCGGGCAAAGCGATCTGGCTGGTTTCGCAAACGATCCTATGGCTGCCGTGGCATCCAATCCCGACGCCGCCACCCATCGTGAAGCCCTGCAAGAAGCTGACAACCGGTTTCGGGTATTCAAAGATCAGAGCATTGAGCCGGTATTCATCCCGCCAGAATTTCCGCCCATAGTCGAAATCGCCTTTTGTGCCGGTGTCGTACAGTTCGGCAATATCACCGCCTGCGCAAAATGCCTTTTCCCCCTCGGCGTCCAATATGACCAGATCGACTGCGTCATCCTCACGCCAGTTCCGCATTGCGGCATCAATGGCCATGCACATGTCGTAGCTAAGTGCGTTGAGGGCTTGCGGCCGGGTCAACGTAATGCGCCCGGCGCGGCCTTCTGTACGGATTTCGATGTCAGACATACGGTCCTCAGCGTTGGGCCAGCATTTGGCGCGAAACGATCACGCGCATGATCTCGTTTGTCCCTTCCAGAATCTGATGGACGCGCAGGTCGCGGACAAGCTTTTCGATCCCGTAATCTGCCAGATAACCATAACCGCCATGAAGCTGCAGACATTGGTCCACGACTTTTGAGCCGGTTTCGGTCACAAATTTCTTTGCCATCGCGCAGAACTTTGTCGCGTCCGGCGCGCCCTGATCCAGCTTCCACGCAGCCTGACGCAGGAACGTGCGGGCGGCTTGCAATTCAATCTCCATATCGGCAAGGCGGAACTGCAAGGCCTGAAACTGGTCGATGGATTGCCCAAAAGCCTTGCGTTCGGACATGTACTGCAAGGTCATGTTCAACCCGGTTTGCGCCGCGCCCAACGAACATGACGCAATATTCAGGCGACCGCCGTCCAGCCCCATCATGGCATACTTGAATCCGTCGCCTTCGACGCCGACAAGGTTCCCGGCCGGAATCTTGCAGTCATCAAACTGGACCTGAGCGGTGGGTTGGCTTTTCCATCCCATTTTTTGTTCCAGCGCACCAAAGCTCAGGCCGGGCGTTCCGTCTTCGACATAGACTGTCGAAATGCCCTTTGGCCCGTCCTCACCCGTGCGAACCATGCAGACATAGGCGTCGGAATATCCGCCGCCCGAAATGAAAGCCTTGGTTCCGTTCAGAGTATAGCCCTCATTCGTGCGGGCGGCCCTGGTCTTGAGCGCGGCGGCGTCCGATCCCGAACCCGGCTCTGTCAGGCAATAGCTTAGGACGGTGTTCAGGCTTAGAACCTCTGGCATGATGCGCGACTTCAACTCGTCACTGGCAAAGCTGTCCAGCATTTTGGCGCACATGTTGTGGATCGACAAAAAGGCCGCGACAGAGGGGCAGGCCATGGACAGTGCCTCGAAAACCAAAGTGGCGTCCAATCGGCTGAGGCCCGATCCACCACCGTCTTCCGAGACATAGAGCGCTCCGAACCCCAGTTCGCCTATGCGGGGCCAAAGGTCTTTGGGGATCGTCCCGTCGGCCTCCCACTGCCGCGCGTATGGGGCGATGTGTTCCTGGCCAAAGTCGTAGGCCATATCGAAGATCGCTGTTTGCTCTTCGGTCATTGCGAAATCCATGGCTTGCCTCCCACGCCGCCGGATGAATTGAACAAGTGTTTATTTCCGAATTCTTACAGAAATTTTGCACGGTCAGCAATTACCCAATCGGGTGCCAACATTTTGGGATATATTCGCGGAACGTACAGTCAGAGATCCGCGTGGTATTCCTCGATCAGGTGCCGGACGACGGCTTTTCCGGGATCTTCGTCTCGGGCTGTGGCTTCTGCATAAACCCGGCGTTGGCGGGTGGCCGATGTCCCGTTCTGGGCGATCTGCTGAAGGCGGGCCAGTTCGGTCATGGTTCCCAGCGCCTCGGCGTCTTCGGCAAGCAATCCCATCAGCTCACCCATCAGTTCCGGCATCGGTTTGATAGACCGATCGCCAAAATCTATCATCCCTTCACCAACGCCGTAACGCTGCGCGCGCCAACGGTTTTCTCCGATTAGAAAGCGGTCGTATTGACGCCACCGAAGGTTACGATCCTTCAAACGGCACAGCATACGCGTCAACGCTTGCACCATCGCGGCCAGGGATAGGGTATGTTCCAAGCGTGGCTGAACGTCCATAATTCGGGTCTCAAGCGTTGGAAAGCGATGAGACGGCCGCAAGTCCCACCAGATTTTCGAGGTGTCCTCGATAATACCAAGTTCTACCAGTATCCCGGTGGTCCGCTCGTAATCCGCCCAGCTTGCCAGCACTGGCGGCAGACCCGTGCGGGGCAGGTTGTCGAAAACGGTCAAGCGATAGGACGACAGACCGGTATCCTCGCCGTTCCAATAGGGCGAAGACGTAGACAGGGCCAAAAGGTGTGGCAGGAAATATGAAAGCTGCGGCATCAGGTCGGCCCGCAAAGCCGGGTCCTCGACGCCAACATGCACGTGCATCCCGCAGATGAGCATACGGCGCGCGACACCGCCCAGCGCATGGTGCAAAGCGTCATAACGATCCTTGCGCGTGTGATGCTGTTTCTTCCAATCCGCGAAAGGATGGCAAGACACCGCGATTGGCGCCAGATTGTATTCCGCGGCTCGGCTCGCGACGCAGGTGCGCAGCCGCCTCAGGTCTTCACGGGCAGAACTGATCGTCGTGTGGGGGCGGGTGCCGACTTCGATCTGGCATTGCAGGAATTCCGGGCTGACTTGCCCCTCAAAATCCGCCTGACACGCTTCCATCAGGGCTTCGGGGGCTTCGGCAAGTTCAAGACTGTCACGGTCAACCAGCAGATACTCTTCCTCGATGCCCAGTGTGAAATCCTGCTGCATGGCGGCCCTCGTGGTTGATTGTCGGACCAGTGAATACGGAAATTGGATTTTTGCCAAGTGTTTACCCGCGAGGCGCTTGCGGAGTGCCTGCCTCAAAATGTAAGGACAGGATCAAATGAAATCCAAACCCGGAGTCTTCGATTGAAACCCAGGAAATTCCTTCGGCTGAATGCGGTGCTTGACCGGTTTGGAGTAAAACTAATCGACAAGGTGACAGAGCGCGAAGAACGCGCCCGTCTCGAAGCGTTTGAGCGGGCAGGGGGGCTGACCCGCCCTGCCTATGCGCTTTCACCTGGGATGGATAAGTTCGACATCACTCAGTTTGTCGAGGAATACCGTCAGCACGCGGGCGCGCTGGACGCTTTGAAAGATCCCGCGCGCAATCAGACTGGGTATCGTGTTGGAAACGGGTATTACGACAGCCCCGACGCAGACGCGCTGTATCTGATGATCCGCAGGTTTCAGCCCAAACGGGTGATCGAAGTCGGCTGTGGGAATTCTACACGCGTGACGCGGCAGGCGATCATCGATGGGGGGCTGGAAACGCAGATCACCGCGATTGACCCGTTTCCGCGCGCAGACATCGCGCATGTGGTGGACCAGTTCGAGCAAAAGCGTTTGGAAGACGTTGATCCGTCGGTATTCGATCAGCTCGAATCCGGTGACGTTTTGTTCATCGACTCCAGCCATGTTGTCCGCATGAGCAATGACGTCGCGCATTTGTTCTGCCGGATCATTCCGAACCTGAAACCCGGCGTCGTCATCCACGTGCACGATGTTTTTTTGCCCTACGAATATCCCAAGCGGTTCTTCTACGATTGTCCGGGTTGGGGCGAGCAGTATATGCTGCACGCCCTGTTGCAATCTGACGCCTTTTCAATGCTTTGGCCGGGATATTACCTGCAACAGGATCGCCCGGACGCTGTGGAAGCCCTGCCTTTCCTAGAGGACGGTCGGGCCCAGAGTATCTGGGTACAGCTAAAAGAAAATTGATCTCATTGTGATCCGGCTTCCGCAGAGGCCCGTACCCCTTTCCATACAACGCTGGAGAGGAGTTAACAGCCATGTTCCGCCGCACTTTCATGGGCGCTGCCGCCGCAATCGCACTGACACTGCCCGTAAAGGCTCAGGCCGCCGACATTGTAGATACCGCTGTGTCCGCTGGGTCGTTCAACACACTGGTCGCAGCCGTGCAAGCTGCCGGTCTCGTCGATACTCTCAAAGGGGACGGACCCTACACGGTTTTCGCGCCGACCGACGAAGCCTTTGCCGCCCTGCCTGAAGGCACCGTAGAAACCTTGCTGCTGCCTGAGAACAAAGATCAACTCGTTGAAATCCTGACCTACCATGTGGTTCCGGCCAAAGTGATGTCGGGTGATATTGCCGGCAAGCGCGCCAAGGTTCTGACCGTTCAGGGCGATCGTCTGAGCGTGAATGCCAAGAATGGCGTTAAAGTGAACGGCGCAGAGGTCGTGCAAGCAGACATCGAAGCAAGCAACGGTGTCATTCATGTCGTGGACGCAGTGATCCTGCCTGAGTAACCACTCACCAGATCAAAAAAAGCCCCGGTCCATGTGGCCGGGGCTTTTTGTCAGACCAGTCGAACTTGGGTTCCGACTTGAACCAGAGGATACAATTCCTCGACGTGCTGGTTATAAAGACCGATGCACCCCGATGAGCTTTGACGCCCGATTTTACGCGTGTCATGCGTTCCGTGCACCAGATAGGCAGGCCAGCCCAGATACATCGCGCGGGTGCCCAGTGGGTTTCCGGGTTCCCCACCTTCTATACGGACGGGCAGCGATGGGTCGCGTTCGCGCATGGATGCGGTTGGCGTCCAGCTTGGGTTTTCGCGCTTGCGTACCACTTCGGTGTAGCCACGCTTGGTCAGTTCTTCGCTCATGGGAACGGAACTTGGGTACAGCTTGTAAGTACCGTCCGAACCCCAGTAATGTACGGCACGGCTGGTGATATCGGCCAACAGGCAGCCAACCCCTAATGTGTCAAAGTGATCCTGCCAGTTCTGCTGCGAGAACGAGGATACATTCCGTCGGACAGGCAACTGCGTGCTGATCGCGTCCTCGGTTTCGGGAAACGCATCTGTGCTTTGGGCGCGCACGAGTGCAGGCGTCGCCAGCAAGGACGCAGCGCCCAACAAAGCTGTGCGGCGGGTCATACGGGGATTTGACAATGTTGCCTCCGGATCAAGGGCTGCTCGAACAAGTTCGGGGTAAAATATTGCTGACACCATTGTTTTGCCAGTGGTGCCCGATTGAATTTATCGTGAGTACGCCAAAAATTTGGGTTTCGGCAGAGCTTTGCCGAAAAACCCGGCCGATAAGGGCCGGGTTTGTTGTTAAAGTTCAGGACAGTTCTGATTAGTCCATGGCTTTGAAGTTGAACTCGCCACCTTCCTTGATGCCCGAGGGCCAGCGGGCCGTGACGGTTTTGGTGCGGGTGTAGAACTTGAAGCTGTCCGGGCCGTGCTGATTGAGGTCACCGAACATGGATTTCTTCCAGCCGCCAAAGGTGTGATAGGCCAGCGGCACCGGGATCGGGACGTTGATGCCAACCATGCCGATATTCACCCGGCTGGCAAAATCACGCGCGGTGTCCCCGTCACGAGTGAAGATCGCGGTGCCATTACCGTACTCATGATCCATCGCCAGTTTCAGCGCTTCTTCATAGGAACCGGCGCGGACAGTGGACAGGACGGGGCCAAAGATTTCCTGCTTGTAGATGTCCATCTCGGGCGTCACGTGGTCGAACAGGTGAGGCCCGACAAAGAAACCGTCCTCGTATCCCTGAAGGCTGAAATCGCGGTTATCTACGACCAGTTTCGCGCCTTGCTCAACGCCCGAGTTGATCAGGCCGAGGATGCGCTCTTTGGCGGCACCGGTCACAACCGGGCCCATATCCACGTCGTCACCCGCAGTATAGGGGCCGACTTTCAGCTTTTCGATGCGTGGCACCAGTTTTTCGATCAGTGCGTCGGCGGTTTCTTCGCCAACCGGGACAGCAACTGACACGGCCATGCAACGCTCACCTGCTGCGCCGAAGCCAGCTCCGACCAATGCGTCGGCTGCCTGATCCAGATCGGCGTCAGGCATGACGATCATGTGGTTCTTGGCACCGCCGAAACACTGGGCCCGTTTGCCGTTCGCCGTGGCGCGGGAATAGATGTACTGCGCAATCGGGGTTGAACCAACAAAGGACACGCCCTGAATGATCTCGCTGTCCAGCAGGGTGTCCACGGCCTCTTTGTCGCCATTAACCACTTGGAAGACGCCCGCGGGCAGACCAGCCTCGACAAACAATTCCGCCAGCATCAACGGGACTGAGGGGTCGCGCTCGGACGGTTTCAGAACCACGGCATTACCGCAGGCCAGGGCGGGACCGACATGCCACAGGGGCATCATCGCCGGGAAGTTGAACGGCATGATCGAGGCCACAACGCCCAGCGGTTGACGCATCGAATACATGTCGATGCCCGGACCCGCGCTGTCGGTGAACTCACCTTTCAACATTTGAGGCGCGCCAATGCAGTACTCGATCACTTCCAGCCCGCGCTGAAGATCGCCCTTGGCATCAGGAATGGTTTTTCCGTGTTCACGGCTGAGCGCCTCGGCCAACTTATCCATGTCCCGGTTCATCAGGTGAACCATCGCCATCATTACCCGTGCCCGTTTCTGCGGGTTGGTCGCACCCCATGCGGGTTGCGCGGCGGCCGCGCTTTCGATTGCTGCGGTGGTTTCAGCAACGCTCGCCATCGGGCATTTGTACTGAACCTCGCCCGTTGCGGGGTTGAAGACGTCGTCAAAGCGGCCAGACGTACCAGCGACATTCTCGCCATTGATGAAGTGAGACAGTTCGGTCATTGCCATTTCCTCCGGTAGATTTGCGCGCAGAATAGGCTTGCATAAATCGCGTGAACAGAGGCAATCTCCCAAATATGTTTTGCAGAAATGCAAAGGGCAGGTCATGACGCCGAATTGGGACGATATGAGGGTGTTTCTGGCGGTCGCGCGCGAAGAAAGCCTGTCGGCCGCTGGCCGATTGTTGAAAATTGATCCGGCCACGGTAGGGCGGAGGATCGCTCGGCTTGAAACCTCGCTTGACGCGCCACTGTTTACCAAGTCGCAACAAGGCTACATCCTGACCTCCGCCGGAGAGCGCCTATTGGATCACGGCCTGAAGGCGGAAGAAGCGATGCGCGCCGCCGCTGGTGCGCTGGCCGGGTCATCAAAAACACTAAGCGGCCAGATACGCATCGGAGCGCCGGATGGATGTGCCAACTATTTGCTGCCGCAGGTCTGTGCGAAAATCTGCGATGACAACCCAGAACTGGATATTCAGATTTTGGCCTTGCCGCGCGTCATAAACCTGTCTCGACGCGAAGCAGACATGGCCGTGACGGTCAGTGCACCTACGGCCGGCAAACTATTGGTGCAAAAAATCAGTGACTACCGGCTGCATCTTGTTGCAACGCAAGAATACCTGAATGCAAACCCCCAGATCAGCTCACTTGAGACTCTGAAGGGGCACCGGATGATTGGCTATATTCCAGATATGATCTTTGACCGAGAGCTGGACTATTTGGTCGATATCGGTGTTGACCGTGTCGCGCTTGCATCGAATTCCGTCTCGGTCCAGCTTCGCCAGGTTTCGCTGGGATCAGGAGTTTGCGTTGCCCACGATTTCACTCTGCCGTTCCATCCAAACCTTCAGAAAATCCTGACGGATCAGGTCAGTTTGACACGTAGCTTCCACCTTGTTCGCCATCAGGGGGATCAAAGGAATGAGCGATTAAACCGCTTTGCACAGGCGTTGACACAGGGCATCCGCGACGAAGTCGAGAGGTTGGAAGCCATAGCTTCACCTTGACAGGTTCATACATTCCGGCAACGCTTTGTAAAACAGGAAGTTATTTCGGAGGTTATGCATATGCTTGTTCAGGCCATTCTGAAATCCAAGGCGACAGAAGGGGTTGAAACGGTAAGCCCGTCGATCACTGTTTCCGAGGCTTCAAAAATACTGGCGGAAAAGCGGATCGGTACGGTTGTGGTCTCGGAAGATGGCGGAGAGACAGCATCAGGTATCCTGTCAGAACGCGATATCGTGCGTGAACTGGCCGCGAGCGGCAGTGGGTGTCTTTCAAAATCAGTCAGTGCCTACATGACAAGTGACCTAGAGACCGCGACCCGTCAGGATAGCGTTAAGGATGTGCTGACACGCATGACCGAAGGCCGTTTTCGTCACATGCCCATTGTAGAAGAAGGCAAGCTGATTGGAATAGTGACGCTAGGCGATGTGGTCAAAGCGCAGCTATCCGAATTAGCTATGGAAAAAGAGGCGCTGGAAACAATGATCATGGGGCATTAATCCCCATCCGGGACCATCCTTCCTATTGCACCTGCGGCAGAGTTATGTTTGCTTGCGCAGAAATTTTGTTGCGTAGGAGGCGGCAATGAGGGTTGGATTATATCCCGGAACTTTTGATCCGATCACACTGGGTCACATCGACATCATTCGCCGCGCTGCCGCATTGGTTGATAAACTCGTCATCGGTGTTGCGATTAACCGCGATAAAGGTCCGCTGTTTTCACTCGAAGAACGTGTGGCCATGATCGAGGCTGAGTGCGCGCATCTGACCGAGCAAACCGGCACTGAAATTGTTGCGCATCCGTTTGAAAACCTGCTGATCGATTGCGCCCGCGATGTGGGGGCACAGATTATTGTGCGCGGGCTGCGCGCCGTGGCAGATTTCGAGTATGAATTTCAGATGGTTGGAATGAATCGCGCGCTGGACGACTCGATCGAGACAGTGTTCCTGATGGCCGAAGCCCGCCATCAGGCGATTGCCTCGAAATTGGTCAAAGAGATCGCGCGGTTGGGAGGGGACGTGTCGAAATTCGTCACGCCCCGCGTAAATACTGCGCTGACCGAGCGGTTAGGCTAGGGCGCCCATCGCTGCAGCGGTATCCAGCATCCGGTTCGAGAAGCCCCATTCATTGTCATACCATGCAAGCACACGGACCAGTGTGCCGTCGGTAACTTTCGTCTCGGGCAAGGACACAGTCGAGCTGTGAGAATCGTGGTTGAAGTCGACTGAAATCAGCGGACGGCTCTCGGCCGCCAGAACACCTGGGATTTTGGCAGCAGCTTCAACAAACAAAGCGTTCACTTCTTCTTCTGTGGTCGGGCGTGAAACCTCTGCGACCAGATCAACGACTGACACGTTCGGAGTTGGGACCCGGATTGCCTGACCGGTGAGCTTTCCTGCCAGTTGCGGCAAAACAAGGCCAACTGCCGAGGCCGCGCCCGTTGTCGTGGGTATCATCGACAGGGCCGCCGCACGCGCCAGATAGGGATCCTTGCCCGCTGTGTCGTGCACGGGCTGGCTGGCGGTATATGCGTGTACCGTGGTCATGTTGCCGTGGACAATGCCAAGCCCAGCATCCAGAGCTGCAGCAACCGGAGAGAGACAGTTCGTGGTGCAAGACGCATTTGAAACAACCGTGTCTTCAGACGTCAGCTCTTGGTCATTGACGCCGAAAACCACGGTCTTGACCCCACCTTCGCCGCGGGCGGGCGCTGAGATCAGAACCTTTTTGGCTCCGTTCTCAAAATGGCGCGACGCCGCTTCTCTGGTGCGGAATACACCGGTACATTCAAGAACAACGTCCACATCAGACCAGTCCAGCTTTTCCGGCTCACGCTCGCTGGTGAGACGGATGGGTCCGTTGCCGACGTCCAAGCCAGCCTCGGTGAGTTTCACAGGTTTGTTGTAACGGCCGTGGACGCTGTCGAACTCAAACAAGTGAGCGTTCATTTTGGGCTTGGCGAGGTCATTGATGGCAACGATTTCAACGTCGGTGCGCCCAGTTTCCATAATGGCACGCAAAACGCCTCGGCCAATTCGTCCAAATCCATTGATTGCTAGCTTTAGTGTCATGTTCTGCTCCGTCCGAGTCTCGGCTTTAACCAGTTAGCGCTAACAAAGGCAGATCGCAGTAAATGTCAAGTAAAACCTCCCTCAGCGCCAGAAGGCGAGCCAGTCCAGAAAGGCGTAAAGTTTCTTTCCGAGGAAAACCAAATGTTCGGGGCCGAATAGTGCGTAATCCAGAATGATCGCGCCAAGTATCAGTAGGCACAGCCAGATTGCGATTTGATTGGTCATCGTGGCCCCGAACGAAAATGCCCGCCCAGATAACCTGAGCGGGCAAATATGTTCAAGATTTCAATGGCGTCTTAGTTAAGACGACCCATAGCAACGGCGACATCCGCCATGCGGACCGAGAAGGCCCATTCATTGTCGTACCATGCCAGAACACGCACCATCCGGTCATTTACGACACGGGTCTGGTCCGGTGCGAAGATCGAGCTTTCTTCGGTGTGGTTGAAGTCGGTCGAAACCAGCGGCGCGGGCTCATAGCCCAAAACACGCTGCATATGACCTTGCGAAGCTTCGCGGACAATGGCGTTCACCTCGTCCACAGTCACATCGCGCGCTGCGCGGAAGGTCAGGTCCACGGCAGAAACATTCGGTGTCGGAACCCGGATTGCCGAGCCGTCCAGACGGCCTTTGAGGTTCGGCAGCACCTCACCCAGCGCCTTGGCTGCGCCGGTCGAAGTCGGGATCATCGACATTGCAGCGGCACGGGCGCGGTACAGGTCACTGTGGCGACGGTCCAGTGTGGGCTGGTCGCCGGTATAGGCGTGGATCGTGGTCATGATGCCATGCTCGATCCCGATGCCTTCGTCCAGAACCTTGGCAAGCGGAGCAAGGCAGTTCGTGGTACACGAACCGTTCGAGACCATCTTGTCTTCGGCAGCCATGCTGTTGTGGTTCACACCATACACGATGGTTTTGTCGACATTCTTGCCAGGCGCAGACAGCAGAACCTTCTGCGCGCCGCGCTCAAGGTGCGTCTTGGCCTTCAGGCCGTCATTGAACTTACCGGTGCATTCCAGAACGACGTCGCAGCCTTCCCAGTCCAGTTCGTTCATGTCGTAGGTCGAGAACATCTGCATCGGACCACGGCCCAGATCCATGGTATTGCCGTTGATCGCTACGTCACGAGGGAACCGGCCATGAACGCTGTCGTATTTCAGCAGATGCGCAGTGGTTTCCAGCGGACCGGTCGCGTTGACCTTGATCACTTCGATGTCGTTGCGAGCCGATGCCGCGATGTGCGAAAGGGTACAGCGGCCGATACGGCCAAAACCATTGATGCCGACCTTTATGGTCATCAGACGTCTCCAAAATGCGCTTGCGTTGAGGGCCATATAGCGGTCTATGCGTCCTCCCAAAAGAGTAAAAACGTCACATTCTGAGTGTGTTAGCGCAAACCTCAAACGATTGCGCTAACGCTTGCGCTAGCCTTTGGATCGGGTAGGGTCAGTTTGCGGCAGGTGATTAGAAAGGAAGCGGTATGAGCGGTCTTTTAGCGTTGTTGGACGATGTAGCGGGGATCGCGAAAGTTGCGGCGGCTTCGGTTGACGATGTGGTCGCTGCAGCGGGCAAGGCAGGGGCAAAAACCGCTGGGGTGATTATCGACGACGCAGCAGTTACTCCGAAATATGTTCAGGGCTTCGCTCCGGCGCGTGAGTTGCCGATAATCTGGCGCATCGCGCGAGGTTCAGTATTTAACAAGATCGTATTATTGTTGCCCGTCGCCTTGCTGCTTGCGAATTTCGCGCCGTGGATGATCACGCCCCTATTAATGTTGGGGGGCTCTTACTTGTGTTTTGAGGGGGCTGAGAAGATTTTTCATGTCCTGTTTCCACACGGTAGCCACGCCATCGACGAAGACATGAAAATACGCGACCCCGGCCACCTTGAGGAACAGAAGGTTAAAGGAGCGATAAAGACCGATTTTATCCTGTCGGCTGAGATCATGACCATCGCGCTTGCGGCCATCGAAGCGCCAAACCTTTGGATGCAAGCGGCAACTCTGGCAGTTGTCGGGGTGGGTGTGACCGTAGCCGTTTACGGTTCGGTCGCTTTGATTGTGAAAATGGACGATGTCGGATTGTTTCTGGCCCAAAATGCGATGACCCCTGTTGGTCGCGGGGCAGGGCGAGGGCTGGTCAAGGCTATGCCCATCGTCATGAAGGTTCTTTCAATTGTCGGTACTGCGGCAATGCTGTGGGTCGGTGGATCAATCATGATCCACGGTATGGAAGAGTTGGGTTTTGGCTGGTTGGGTCATCACATTCATGATTGGGCGTATGCGCTGGGACACTCAGTTTCGTCGTCGTGGACAGGTGTCGTTGAATGGGTGTCCAAGGCGGCAATGGACGGCGTGTTCGGGTTGGTCTGGGGCATGGTACTGATCCCCGTGGCAACAAAAATCATCTCGCCGCTGCTGTCCAAGAAGGCCGAAAGCCACTGATATCAAATAGAAAAGGGCGGCCAGAGCCGCCCTTACTTTCTCTCTTTGGCTGACTTACAGCCCGAGAAGTTCTTTGACCTTTGCAGCGGTCGCTTCGGCGGTGATGCCGAAATGCTTGTACAGTTCACCAGCAGGGGCCGAGGCTCCAAAGCTGGACATGCCGATGAAGCCAGCCTTGGCTTCGCGACCGCGTTCACCCAGCAGCCAGCGATCCCAGCCACCCGCACGAACTGCGGCTTCGATGCCCACGCGGACGGGGCCAGCAGGTAGTACGCGCTTGCGATAGGCTTCGTCCTGCTGTGCAAACAGCTCCATGCATGGCATCGAAACGACGCGGGTGCCGATGCCTTCGGCCTCAAGCATTGCCTTGGCCTCCATCGCCAGCGACACCTCTGATCCGGTGGCGATCAGGATGGCCTGACGTTTGCCCTCGGCCTCGGCCAGAACGTAAGCGCCTTGCGCGGTCAGGTTCTTGGTCTTGTGCTGGGTGCGCACGGTGGGCACGCCCTGACGGGTCAGAGACAGAACCGAGGGGCTTTCCTTGAAGGTCAGCGCCAGTTCCCAGGATTCGGCCGTTTCAACTGTGTCGGCGGGACGGAACACATAGGTGTTTGGTGTCGCGCGGCTGATGGCCAGATGCTCAACCGGCTGGTGGGTCGGGCCGTCTTCGCCCAGACCGATGGAATCGTGTGTCATCACGAAAACCGACGGCACTTTCATCAGCGCGGCCAGACGCATGGACGGACGAGCGTAGTCGGTAAAGGCCATGAACGTGCCGCCATAAGGCCGGATGCCGCCGTGCAGCGCCATGCCGTTCATTGCAGCGGCCATGCCGTGTTCTCGGATACCGTAGTGGATGTAACGGCCCTTGCGGTTTTCCGGCAGGAATACGCCCATATCGGCGGATTTGGTGTTGTTCGAGCCGGTCAGGTCAGCCGAGCCGCCCACGGTCTCGGTCATGATCGGGTTGACGACGTTCAGAACCTTTTCCGACGAGGCGCGGGTGGCCAGTTTCGGTTGATCTTCCGAGGCCTGTTTCTTGAACGCGCGGATGGCACCGGCCAGTTTCTTGGGTGCTTCAAACGCGTAGGCACGGTTGAACTCGGCCTGTTTGCGTTCTGAGATTTGCGCGAAACGCTCTTCCCATGCCGCGCGTTCGGCTGCACCGCGTGCGCCGATGGCTTCCCACGCGGATTTCACGTCAGCGGGGATTTCAAACGCATCATGGGGCCAGCCATAGCCTTCCTTGGCAGCCTTCAGTTGCTCTTGATCGGTCAGTGCGCCGTGGCCTTTCGAGGTGTCCTGCGCCGCGTGACCCAACGCGATGTGACTTTCGCAGGCGATCATGGTCGGCTTGTTGGACTTTTTCGCCTGAACGATGGCCGCGTCAATGGCTTGCGGATCATGACCATCGATCTCAATCACATGCCAGCCCGAGGCCGCGAAACGGCGCACCTGGTCCGTGCGATCGGCCATATCAACGGTGCCGTCGATAGTGATGTTGTTGTTGTCCCAGAACACGATCAGCTTGCTCAGCTCGTGACGACCGGCCAGCGTAATCGCCTCTTGGCTGACGCCTTCCATCAAGCAGCCGTCGCCTGCGATGACATAGGTGTAGTGATCAACGACCTTTTTGCCGTAATGTGCGCGCTGGATCTCTTCGGCCATGGCAAAGCCAACGGCGTTTGAGATGCCCTGACCCAGAGGTCCGGTGGTCGTTTCGATCCCGTCGACCAGAAAGTTTTCCGGGTGACCTGCGGTTTTCGCGCCCAACTGACGGAAATTCTTGATTTCTTCCAGTGTCACATCGCTGTGGCCTGTCAGATACAGCAGCGAGTAGATCAACATAGAGCCATGACCCGCCGAAAGAATAAACCGGTCACGATCCGGCCAATTCGGGGCAGAGGCGTCAAACTTGAGGTGTTTCTCGAACAGCACGGTCGCAACGTCGGCCATGCCCATCGGCATACCGGAATGGCCGGAATTGGCGGCAGCGACGGCGTCAAGGGTCAGTGTGCGGATGGCCGCAGCTTTGTCCCAGTGTTCGGGGTTTGCATTGCGCAGCGCAGTCAGGTCCACGGGCGTTGTTCCTTTGGATTACAGGCAGATTGGCCGCTCAATACCATTCAGTCGTCAAAGTGCAAGCATAACCGGGAGTTGGGGTCGCCCAGAGGATCAAGAACGCAGTTCAACCTGTTGAAAGCAAACAGTGGGTATTTTCTGCGCCGTTGGGTTAGACTAGAGCAAGATGCGGATTATGTTGATTCGGATGAACCGCAACACAAGGAACCTTGGTAAAGAGGTGGCAGGGGCATGAGCCAAATCGAAGAATTACAGCGCCGTATCGTCGCCGCGATGGAGCGGATTGGCACCGGGGTCGATGCCTTGCATGACGCAGCACCGGTGGAAGGCGCCCAAGACGAAACTTTGCGCTCGGCTTTGGATGACGAACGCGTGGCCAATGCGCAGCTTGAAGAACGGCTCAAGGCGTTGAAACATCGGCATGAACAAGAAGTCGATGCCATGCGTGCCGATATGGAAAGCCTGCGATCTGCGCCTTCGGATCATCCTGAAAACGGTGCTTTGCGTGAGCAGTTGGCCGAAGCAACGGCAAAACTGGCTGCCGTGGAAGCGGCCAGGGCAGAGCTTGCCGATGCCAAGGCTGCTTTGGAAAATCAGGATGAGGTTGAAACCCTGCGGGCCGAGAACGAACAACTCAGGTCGGCTGCAAAAAATGCGCAGGAGATTGAGGCCGAGAACGCCAAGTTGCGTTCGGAACTGGCCGACAGCGAGCGTGTTGCAGAGCTGAGTGCCGAGCTTGAGATGTTGCGCGCCGAACGTAGCAGCCATGGGGCGGCAATGTCGCGGCTGGATGATGACCTGCAGCGTATGCGCAAGGCCAATGAGCAGTTGCGAAAGTCGGTGGATGAACTTCGTGCCGCTTCTGAAAGTGGACTACCAGACGCCGAGTTGCTGAACCGGGCGACTGTGGCCGAACTGGAAGCGACCCGTGCGGCCCAGGCCACTGATGCGGCCGAGGCACATGCGGTCTTGGCGCGACTGGAGCCCTTGCTGTCGCGAGCGAAACTGGCTGATGGAGAGGTAGAGTAATGCCCGAAGTGACCATTCAAATCGGCGGGCGCGGCTTTGAAGTCTCGTGCCAGCAGGGTGAAGAAGTGTTTTTGCAGGCAGCAGCCAAGATGCTTGATGACGAGGCGCAAATCTTGTCCGATCAGATTGGCCGTATGCCGGAATCTCGGATGCTGTTGATGGCGGGTCTGATGCTGGCTGACAAAACCGCTGCAACGGACGACAGGATCAAGGCGCTTGAGGCAAAGCTGGCCGAGGCTGAGGCCGAGCTAAGCTCACTGCGGAACAAGCCCAAACCAGAGCCTGAGAGAGTAGAAGTCGCCGTTGTGCCGCCCTCGGTAACAGATACCCTGGCCGAGTTAGCTGCACGAGCCGAGGCACTGGCGTCGGTAATCGAAGAGAAAAACGCCGGATAACAGATGCTTAGGACGTTATTTCTTGCTGCCGCGACCACCGTGTCGGGCAGTTTCGCTTGGGCCGAAATTGATATTCTTCCGGTTACATTCACCTGCGAGAACGGCACCCCATTGCAAGTGGCCTATTTCAACTCGCCTGACGGGTCTAGTGCTGCGGCGATGATGCTTGATGGGCGACTGATAGCGATGAACCAAACTCCGAGCGGTTCGGGAATTCGTTATGAATCCATAGACGAAACCGGAACCTATATACTCCGGTCCAAAGGATGGGACGCGACAGTCAGCTTTCTGGCGACGGATGACGCCGCCAGCGAGCAAGTTGTGTTGAAAGATTGCGTCAGCCGCTGATTAAGCGTTTGCTTCGCGGATCTTGTCGGCTGCATCTTTGTCGTAGCCGACCCCGTTGTCGTCAAACAGAGTATCCAGTTCACCAGACAGGGTCATCTCGGTGATGATGTCGCAACCGCCGACAAATTCCCCTTTGACATAAAGCTGAGGAACCGTGGGCCAATCGGAATAGTCCTTGATGCCCTGACGTACTTCTTCGTCTGCCAGTACATTCACGTCAGTGTATTCGACACCCATATAGTTCAAGACACCGGCCACTCGTGACGAGAACCCGCATTGCGGCATCTCTTTGGTGCCCTTCATGTACAGCACCACGTCATTGGCTTTGACGGTCTCGTCGATCTGGGTCTTAACGTCGCTCATCTTGCGTTTCCTTTTCACCCGCCTCCGGGGCATTGGTTTCATCTTGTGACAGGCCGGGTGCCCATCCTTCTTCCTCTAGCCGTCGGTGTTCGGCCTGGGCCAGCGCCAACGGATCCAGCCCATAACGTTCAATACCTCCGACACTACTGATCTTATCCGGGTCGGGTCGCATATCGGCTAGATTACGCTTTCTGTTTCGCTTCACATAGGCTTCGACTAGGGCTGCGGCAACCACCAATAGCGCGATAGCGCAGACCCAGAACAGCCAACCGCTCACTTCAGTGCCTCACTCGGGCAGTGGGGTGACGGGGCGAAATGTTCATTCAGGCGCCTTCGTCGTCAACGCTAGCGCGTGCAGTTCACCGTCGGGGCCATCCATCTTGCCTTTCAGCGCGGCATAGACGGCGCGCTGCTGCTGGACCCGGTTTTTCCCGCGAAAACTTTCATCTACAACCATGGCCGACATGTGCACGCCATCGCTGCCGCCGACCTGAATTTCCGCATCTGGAAAGGCTTCGCGCAGCAGGTGTTCAATTTCGTGGGCGCTCATCGGCATGTAGGTATCTCCATAAGGTCTTTCCCAAGATGTAGAGTGCCGGGACCAAGCGTGCAAGGGTGAGGTGACGGCATAAAACACACAAAACCTGCGCTAGCCAAAGCGCAGGTTTTCGTGACAAACAATACCTTAAATTTAGGCGACCGCGGCTGCGAAGCTGCTGCGGAACGTAGCGGTAAGGTCATCCAGCGCGGCTTCGGAACTTCCGATGCGAACGGTGTCACCGGTGAAACGACCGACCGAGACCAGGGACACGCCAGCCTGACCCGCAGCGATCATTAGCGCCTCAGCCTGATCAAAGTTGCAGGCGACCAGATAGCGGGCCTGATCCTCGCCAAACAGGAACTCGGTCGAGGCATCGTCGAGGCAGACGCCCACGCCTGCGGCCTCGGCCAGTTCAAACGCGGCCAGCGCAAGGCCACCATCGCCCAGATCGGTGCAAGCTTTGATCAATTCACGATTGGCGCGGATGAAATCTCCGTTACGCTTTTCTGCGTCCAGATCAACATGCGGCGCGTCACCGTCTTCGCGGTTAAAGACCTCGGCCAGCAGAGCCGATTGACCCAGATGACCGTTGGTGTCGCCAATGACCAGCGCGACGTGGCCCTCGCGAACCTCGTTGCCTAGGATCTCGTCGGTATGGGCCAAGAGGCCCACTGCGCCGATGGTCGGGGTCGGCAGGATCGCCTGACCGTCGGTTTCATTGTAAAGCGAGACATTGCCCGAGACGATAGGCATGTCCAGCGCTGCGACAGCCTCACCAATACCTTGGATCGCGCCGACGAACTGACCCATGATTTCGGGCTTTTCGGGGTTGCCGAAGTTCAGGTTATCGGTGGTCGCCAAGGGCTTGGCACCCACGGCGGTCAGGTTGCGGTATGCCTCGGCGACGGCCTGCTTGCCGCCTTCAATCGGATTGGCGCGCACATAGCGCGGTGTCACGTCGCTGGTGAAGGCCAGTGCTTTGTCAGTGCCGTGGATACGTACCATTCCCGCACCCAGGCCCGGCGTCCGGGCAGTGTCGGCCATGACCATTGTGTCATATTGTTCATAGACCCATTGCTTGCCTGCATAGTTGGGCGAGGAGAGCAGGGCGCGCAGACCGTCAATCGGGTCAATCTGAGGCACCTCGGTCAATTCCTCAGCCTCGGGCGTTGCAACCCACGGGCGGTCGTATTCAGGCGCGGTCGAAGACAGCTTCGACAGGACCAGATCAGCTTTGACCTCTCCATTGTGGATGATCAGGAAACGGTCCTCGGCAATCGTTTCGCCAACGATGGCAAAGTCCAGATCCCATTTCTCGAACACGGCGCGGGCTTCGGCTTCAAGCTCGGGCTTGAGGACCATCAGCATCCGTTCCTGAGATTCCGACAGCATCATCTCATACGCGGTCATGTTCTCTTCGCGTTGAGGGACGTTTTCCAGATCCAGACGCACACCAAGGCCGCCCTTATCACCCATCTCAACAGCCGAACACGTTAGACCAGCCGCACCCATATCTTGAATCGAGATTACGGCACCGGTCTGCATCAACTCTAGCGTCGCTTCCATCAGGCGCTTTTCGGTGAAGGGGTCACCGACCTGAACGGTGGGGCGCTTTTCTTCGATCGTGTCGTCGAACTCGGCCGAGGCCATGGTCGCGCCGCCTACACCGTCACGCCCGGTTTTCGCGCCCAGATAGACAACGGGCATTCCAACGCCGGACGCAGCCGAGTAGAAAATCTTGTCGCTGTCAGCCAGACCAGCGGCAAAGGCGTTCACAAGGCAGTTGCCGTTGTAGGCAGGGTGGAAACGGACCTCTCCGCCCACGCAGGGAACGCCAAAACAGTTACCATAGCCGCCGATACCTTCGACTACACCATTCACCAGTTGGCGGGTTTTGTGGTGATCCGGCTCGCCAAAGGACAGTGCATTCATCGAGGCGATCGGACGTGCGCCCATTGTAAAGACGTCGCGCAGGATGCCCCCGACACCGGTCGCTGCGCCTTGGTAGGGCTCGATGTAGGACGGGTGATTGTGGCTTTCCATCTTGAACACCACAGCCTGTCCATCGCCGATATCGACAACGCCCGCGTTTTCGCCGGGACCGCAGATTACCTGTGGTCCTGAGGTGGGCAGGGTGCGCAGCCATTTCTTGGAGGATTTGTAGGAACAATGCTCGTTCCACATGGCGGAAAAGATGCCTAGCTCGGTGAACGTCGGTTCGCGCCCTATGATCTCGAGGATCATGTCATACTCATCGGGTTTCAACCCGTGGGCGGCAATCAGATCCGGTGTGATGGCTGGCTCTTGCATCCTGTTTCAGTCCCCGAGATGGCAATGGTTGGCGCCTTTTAGGGGAAGGGGCCGCCGGGGGAAAGAGGAAAGGCGAATTGACCGGTGCGTACTCTTGCCACGATCGCAATCTTTGAACCCAAGGTACGTGGTTCGCTATGTTCAAAGGCAAAGAGGCGCGCGGCCTGATCGAGCCGCGCGCCAGAGTGGAACTATTTCTTCTGTTCCTGTTGCTCTTGGGCTTGTTGCGCAACCGCATCCCCGGCCGCCGCGCCGATAGCAGCTTTCTGGTCGTCGGTCAGATGCTCGGCTTCTTCGAGGCCCGGAATTGCAACGCGAACCTCGCGGCGCGCGAAATCAATACCGTTTTCCTTAAACGCGGCTTTGACGCGATTGAATATCTCTTTGCGCAGCGTGAACTGCTTGCCGGGCTTTGCCATGAACTTGCCGCGGATGATCATGCCGACATCGTCAAAGTCAAAAACACCCTGAGATTTGAACGGTTGCAGGAACCCATCCTTGTGGGTTTCGTCCTCCATCATCTCGGCACCAATCTTCTTGAAGATTTTCTTGACCTTGTTTGGGTCGGTGTCGAACGGAACCGTGAACTTGAGCTTCATGATCACCCAGTCACGGCTGTAGTTCGTCAGCTTCTGGATTTCGCCGTATGGAATGGTGTGGACTGGCCCACGATGGTGGCGCAACTGCATCGAACGGATCGAGATTTTTTCGACCGTGCCGGTTGTGCCGCCAACATCTACATATTCACCAACGCGGAAGGCGTCGTCGATCAGGAAGAAGATACCTCCCACAATATCCGATACCAGTTTCTGAGCGCCAAAACCGATGGCCAGACCAAGGATACCAGCACCAGCCAGCAGCGGCGTGATATCCAGCCCCAATGCACCCAACGCGAGAAGGGTAAAAATAACCGCGATCGCGACCTGTGCAGTGACACGTAGCAAAGGCAGGACTGTCGCCAGGCGCGAGCCACCGGACCCTCCGCCTTCGCCTGCTTCTTCGTCCGGACTTTGTTCGGCAGCGGTCTGTTCTTTCGCCAGTCGGCGGTTGATCCAAAGCGAGACGACCTCGTTCAGGATGTAGCCAATCGCAATAATGATGAAGAACTGGATGACCTTGCTACCGGATTCCGTTCCACCCCCTGCGATCTCTTGCAGATCAAGATCCCAGGCGTTCGCGATCAACAAAATGATCAGGATACCCGCCAGAACACGTCCGATCCGAATGTAGCTGCGTTTGGTGGATTTGTACGCGCGTTCGGCAACGGCTCCGTCGCCCAGCATTGGAGGCTGCAAGTGACGGACAAGCCCCCGGATCAGTGTATCCAGCGCCGGTGCAATCAGCAGCCAGAACATTGTTGTGAAATGCGCTCCATGTGCCAGCAGGTCAAAGATGACCGGGCTGCCTTGTGCAGCAAGGTATTCGACCAGCAGCCAAGTGCCCGCCGAGACGCCAATGGCCATATATGGATAAAGCCGCGCTACTTCCTCATCGAAACGGGTTCTATCAGGGTCAGAACCCCGCATCATATCGGAAAGGCCATCGCGCGCGCGCCATGCAATCAGGCCGATATAGATGTGGATCGCGGTGTTCAGCCAGAAACCCAGACGGGATTCGCCCGGCGGCACTCCGTTAAGGGCGTTGAAGTCCAGAATGAACATCGTCAACCCGATCAACAGGAACAGGCCGATCAGGTTGCGATGAAGGTACTTTGCCCAGTGATCGTCAACGTTGACCAGTCTTAGATTGTGTTGGTTCGGAGCAAGTATGAACCGGGAAATCGCCGCGCCCAGACGCGGGAACCAGATCAAGTAGAATACGAACGGGGCAGCTTGCGCGATCTGCTGTTCGTCCAATAGCTGACGACCAACAAAAACCAGGGTGTAGTAAAAGACCAGAAGGCCCAGAAACTCTCCGCAGAACCGTTTGAACAGATAGGTCAGGGCGCCACGCAAGTTGGACGAAGCGTCCCCGTCTACGACGTTGATCCAACGACGTGTCCACAAACCAACCAGTTTTTCTGCTGCATAGCCGATGGCCAACGCAAGGAATGTATACCCAAAGAGGGTGATCAGCCCGTTCGAGCCAAAAGTCGCTCCGAAATTTGAAAATGCTTCGGTCTGAGCTGTCACTAGCAATGGAACCTTACGGATAACGTCCATCCATGACGCGGTCATGGTTGTTACGGTATCGGAAATCGTTTCGATCAAACCTTTTCTCGAGGCAGTGGTTTCAGCTTGTTGCGCAGCCACGGCATCCAATCGCTCAAGAAGGATCGCGCGGACCTGATCGTCTGACATGCGTGCAACAAGGTCGTCGACCTGCTCGGGGGTTAAATCCTCGGGAATTGAGATAGAGGCTGCGGAACCGTTGGCCCCTATTTCCTGCGCGGCGATTGGCCCTGAAAGCACTAAAACTGAAAGTATCGCCAACAAAAGACGAAAAGGGTGAAACATCGAATCTGTCCTCGAACACAAGTCTTGATATTTTTTTGTGATCATAGGTTTAAGTGCCCGGCTTTCCCAGATGTTTTGCCGGTTCGACGCAGCCCTCATTGCGGAAGGCAAAAAAAGGCCGAGCACTAAGCTCGGCCGAAGTCCAACAGGGAGGTATGAAGATGATGAGCGTTTCAGCATCACCGCCTTCGAGTGCTCATTTAGGGATCAGTTTGTGAACGATCAAGATTTTTCGGTGTGATTTCGGGCATGTCCGCTATGATCGCCGCGCATACCTACAGTTTTCCCATCTGCTTCAACTGCTTGCGTTGTTCAATAATTTCGTCCTGCACAAAGTCGCGGAACGCAGCCACGCGCTTTGAGTGGCGCAATTCCTCGGGGTAGGCGAGATAAACAGGGACGTCAGCGGCATCAATGTCCGACAAAATCGGAACCAGATGCGGGAAATCCTGTGTCACATAGTCCGGCAGTACTCCGATACCAAGATTGTGCAAAACGCCCTGCAATACGCCGAAATAGTTATTCACCGTAAGCAATGAGCCGGGATTGTAGGTCATAAGGTGCCGAACCATAGAGGCGCTTGCACCAACTTGCGGGGCCGCAGGCGTTTGGCAGATCAGCCGGTGGGTGGAAATATCCTCAAGCGTTTCGGGTTGGCCGTTTTCGGCGAGGTATTCCTTTGTCGCATAAAGCTGCATCTGAACGGTCATCAGGCGTTTACGCACAAGGTCGGCCTGGCTGGGTTCTTTCATTCGGATGGCAACGTCTGCCTCACGCATCGGCAGGTCCAGAACGCGCTCCTCAAGCATCAGGTCGATATTCAGGTCAGGATATTGCTCGTAGAGTTTCGGGAGACGCGGCGCCAGCCAAAGCGTTCCGAACCCGAATGTCGTTGTGACGCGAAGCACGCCAAAGACTTCTTCTTCACTGTCCCGGATACGCGCAGCCGCGGCGTCCAGGCGTTTGGACATGGCCGAGGTCGCATCGAACAGTAGCTCACCTTGTTCGGTCAGGATCAGACCGCGAGCGTGACGGTGAAACAGGGTCGAATCAAGTGTTTCTTCCAGTGCCCGAATTTGCCGACTGACAGCCGATTGCGATAGATTTAACCTGTCACCCGCATGGGTCAGGCTGCCTGCGTCGGCGACCGCATGAAATATCCTAAGCTTATCCCAGTCCATTACCGCAACTTTCGTTATCCTTCGGAATGACTATATGAAATAGGTAACAACTTCCACATTCAAACGGTGAAATCCTTATGTTTCAGAGGATAAACACTATACAGGTCAGGAATTGTGACCTAAAATGAATATAAATGAAGCACACTGATCTGACGAGGGGAGGCGTCTGATGAGTCAGCCACAGATATCGCTACACGACCGGTTCGATCTGGAGAAAAATCCCGTATTGCTAAACGGCACTCAGGCGTTGGTTCGCTTGATGCTGATTCAAAAGGCACGGGACAAAGAGGCCGGGTTAAATACCGCGGGCTTGGTGACCGGGTATCGGGGTTCTCCGCTCGGCGCAGTGGATCAACAGATGGTCCGCGCACAAAAACAACTGGCCGAAAGCGACGTCACTTTTCAATACGGCTTGAACGAAGACCTTGCGGCTACTGCGCTGTGGGGCAGCCAGCAAGCCGGGCTGCGTGGTGACGGTAAATACGACGGTGTGTTCGGGCTGTGGTACGGCAAGGGGCCTGGGGTTGACCGGTCGGGCGACGTGATGCGCCATGCAAATATGGCTGGGACGGCCGAGCATGGCGGCGTTCTGATGGCGATGGGGGACGACCACACAGGCGAAAGCTCGACCGTACTGCATCAATCTGAATGGTCGCTGGTCGATACTTATATGCCCGTGGTTAGCCCGGCCGGAGTTCAGGAAATTCTGGATTATGGCGTCTACGGATTTGCACTCAGCCGGTTTGCCGGTGTCTGGGTTGGTCTGAAGACGATGAAGGACACGATCGAAGTGACATCGGTCGTGGATGGCAGTGCGGACCGAATGAAAGTGGTGACACCTGAGTTTGAGATGCCTGAAGGCGGCTTGAACATCCGGCTTGGCGACACGCCCCACCTGCAAGAAGCGCGGATCATCGACTATAAACGGTTTGCGGCGGAAACATTCTCGCGCGCCAACAAGATGGACAAGCGGGTGTGGGGCAAGCCGGGTGCCAAGATCGGTTTTGTCGCGGCGGGCAAAAACTGGCTCGACCTCGTTCACGCCATGTCGCTATTGAATATCGACGCGGCCGAGGCCGAACGGCTTGGGATCACGACCTATAAGGTGGGGCAGACTTTCCCTCTGGACATGACCGGGTTCCACGAATGGGCCGAGGGGCTGGACCTGATCGTGATCGTCGAAGAAAAGCGCAAGCTGATCGAGGTGCAGGTCAAGGAGGCCATTTTCGACGATCGCCGGGGCCGCCGTGTCTACGGCTGGTACAAGGGTGGGGCAGGTACGCTGCACCGGGAGGAGCTTTTCCCGACCCGTGGCGCGCTTGATCCGATCATGATCGCCGAGAAACTGGGTGAGATTCTGATTGAGGAAGGTCGTGAGACAGACGGCATTCTCGGTGGTCTCGCCAAGCTGTCCGAAGCGCGCCGTGCCGACAACGCCGAAGAGATCGCGACCCGCCTTCCGTATTTCTGCTCGGGCTGTCCGCACAACAGCTCTACCAAAGTGCCTGACGGCAGCCGTGCTTATGCCGGTATCGGATGTCACTATATGGTTCAGTGGATGGATCGGAATACATCCGGCTTTACCCAAATGGGCGGAGAGGGCGCGAACTGGATCGGCGAAGAACCGTTCTCGACCACGCAGCACGTATTCCAGAACCTTGGGGATGGCACCTATAACCATTCCGGGGTGCAGGCCATTCGTGCGGCATTGTCTGCGGGAACAAACATCACCTTCAAGATCCTGTTCAATGACGCCGTTGCCATGACCGGCGGGCAGGAAAATGAAGGCGACCTGACCGCCGAGCGGATCGTGGCCGAAGTCAAAGCGATGGGCGTGAAAGATGTCGCTTTGGTCTATGATGAGAAAGAGGACGTGAACTTCAAAGCTCTGCCTGCCGGGGTCGAGACATTTGAACGCGCGGAACTGATGCAGGTTCAGGAACGATTCCGTGACATAGAAGGCGTTTCCGTCATCGTCTACGTACAGACTTGCGCTGCCGAAAAACGTCGGCGTCGCAAGCGCGGTACTTTTCCCGATCCGGACAAGCGGGTGTTCATCAACACCGATATCTGCGAGGGCTGCGGGGATTGCGGCGTTCAGTCGAACTGTGTGTCGATTGTGCCCCAAGAGACGGAATTGGGGCGCAAGCGCGCGATTGACCAATCCAGCTGCAACAAGGACTTTTCCTGCCTTAAAGGGTTTTGCCCGTCTTTTGTTACCTTGGAAGGGGCGGAAATCCGCAAGGAAGCCACGACTGAGATTGATCTTCCCGACCTGCCGTTGCCCACTCTGCCAACGATCCACGGCACCCATAATGTGGTGATCACCGGTATTGGCGGAACTGGCGTCGTTACCTTGGGCGCTGTGCTGGCACAGGCAGCTCAGATCGATGGAAAAGGTGCCGGAATGATGGAGATGGCGGGGCTGGCGCAAAAAGGTGGCGCAGTCCACATTCACTGTCGTCTCGCCGATCGGCCCGAAGACATCAGCGCGATCCGCGTGGCCACAGGTGAAGCGCATACATTGATTGGTGGTGACCTTGTCGTGTCCGCCGGGTCCAAGACACTTGGTCTGACCCGCTCAGGCCAGACAGGGGCGGTGGTGAACAGCCACGAAACGGTCACGGGTGATTTCACCCGAGACACCAAGTTCCGCATCCCGGGTGACAGGCTGGAACTGGCATTGCAGGCGCGGTTGAAAGACGACGTTTCCTTGTTTGATGCCACGGAACTGGCGCGTGCGGTGATGGGGAATTCGATCTATTCCAACATGATGGTGTTTGGGGCTGCGTGGCAGCGCGGGTTGCTGCCAATCAGCCATGAGGCCGTTTTGACGGCCATCGAGCTGAATGGAACAGCGGTTGAGCGTAACAAACGGGCGTTCGACATTGGACGCTGGGCCGTTTTGCATCCAGAAAAGGTCAGTGAAATTCTACGCCCCAAGGTCGCTGAACTGCCTAAAACCCTGGATCAACTCATCGAGTTCCGGGCGAGCCATCTATCTGAGTACCAAAGTGCTCGGCTGGCAAAACGATATCGGAAACTGATTGACTCGCTTGACGATGCGGAAATCAAAGAGGCCGCCGCAAAAGGCTATCACAAGCTGTTGTCCTATAAGGACGAATACGAGGTTGCCCGCTTGTTGTTGTCCAGCCGCGAAAAGGCCGCTGCTGAATTCGACGGGGATTTCAAGATGACATTCCATCTGGCCCCTCCGTTGCTAGGTGGGACCGGACCTGACGGACGCCCGCGCAAACGGGATTTTGGCGAGTGGATGCTGGGTCCGCTAAAGATGATGAGCAAGCTCAAGTTCCTGCGCGGTACGCCGTTGGATATTTTTGGCTACAGCGCGGAACGGCGTATGGAGCGTGCCTTGATCAAGCAATATGAGCGCGATTTCAAAGAGATTTCTTCGCTGATAACACCGCAGACAAAAGACGCCGTTGTTGCGCTGGCCCAGTTGCCGCTGGATATTCGGGGGTTCGGAGCGGTATTGAAGGAAAACGAGGCCAAGGCCGCCAAGCGCCGCGAAGAACTGTTGGCAACGATCCGCAGCGGAGGGCCAGACTTACGCGCAGCAGCCGAGTAAATCGTCACAGCCCTGTCACGATCTCTAGGCAAACTTGTTGCCTGCACATAAATAGCAGGCAACTAACCCCGGAGACGTCCATGCCCTCGCGCCGCCATGTCGCTCGTGACATTTCGTATGCCTATTCCGCCGAAACCAAAAGCGGACGCATGGTCATCAAGTTGATGGAAAATACCACGGGCCGGATGCGGCTGATCAAGCGGGCCGACGGGTACGAAAAGGACGTCGCCAACGGGCGCGATTTCTGGTCGGTCATGGTGGATCGGTATGGGCTTTCTCTGGATGTGGTCGGTGGGTCTCTGTCGCATATTCCAAAGACGGGGCCACTGATCCTGATTGCCAATCATCCTTATGGCATTCTGGACGGGATGATGATGGGCCACATCCTCTCCCAGACGCGGGGCGATTTCCGCATTCTTGCCAACAGAGTATTTCGCAAGGCAGAGGACCTGAACCGCATCGTCCTGCCGATTTCCTTCGATGCGACGAAGGAGGCAATGAAGCTTAACCTCGAAACACGGAAGACGGCGTTGAACTATCTGGGTGAGGGTGGCGCAATCGGCATTTTTCCCGGTGGTACCGTCAGCACGGGCGCAAAGCCGTTCTCTTACCCGATGGATCCGGGATGGCGCGGGTTTACTGCGCGGATGGTCGCCAAGTCGAATGCCACCGTGGTGCCCGTTTTTTTCGACGGCCACACCTCGCGTCTGTTCCAGATCGCCAGCCATCTGCACAGCACCTTGCGCATGGGTTTGCTGATCAAAGAGTTCAAAAAACGCGTGGATACACCGGTCAAAGTCGTCGTCGGAGAGCCGATTGGCCGCGACGTTCTGGACCCTTTGGCAAAGGATACGCGCAAGATGATGGATTTCCTGCGCAAAGCCACGTATGAGCTGTCTCCGAAGCCGTTAAAGTCCTATGACTACGGCTATGAATTCGAGGAACGGCATCGCGCCTGAAGGGGCAAATGGCAGTAGGTATTTTTGATTCTGGTTTGGGCGGTCTTACCGTTCTGGACGCCGCGCAGAAACGTCTGCCCGACGTGGATTTTCTGTATTACGCAGACAGCGCGCATGCGCCTTACGGGGTGCGGGATGCCGAAAACATCTATGATCTGACACGCGGCGCCGTGAACGATCTGTGGGATCGCGGCTGCGATCTAGTGATTCTGGCCTGCAACACGGCAAGCGCTGCCGCGCTGCGCCGGATGCAGGAAGAAGGCGTACCGGAAGGCAAGCGGGTTCTGGGCGTTTTTGTTCCCTTGATTGAGGCGCTGACAGAGCGTCAGTGGGGCGACAACAGCCCCCCGCGCGAGGTCGCCGTAAAACATGTCGCCCTGTTTGCAACCCCTGCAACCGTGTCCAGTCGGGCATTTCAGCGCGAACTGGCTTTCCGGGCGATCGGTGTGGACGTCGAGGCTCAGGCGTGTGGCGGGGTTGTAGATGCGATCGAGGATGGCGACATGATCCTGGCCGAAGCACTGGTACGCAGCCATGTCGATGCGCTGAAACGCAAAATGCCGGAACCGCAAGCCGCTATTCTTGGTTGCACACACTATCCGTTGATGGCCGAAACGTTTCAGCAAGCTCTGGGTTCTGACGTGCAGGTCTATAGCCAAGGTGATCTGGTCGCCGAAAGTCTGGCCGACTACCTTCATCGTCATCCCAATATGATGGGAGGGGGCAAGGGCGGTTTCCTGACCACAGGCAAACCGGATTTCGTCAGCGATCGGGCGACTCAATTCCTCCGACGACAAATCACCTTCGAGTCTGTCTGACTTAGGTCAAGGACTGTTCCAGGCTGCTGCCTTAGTTCAAAGGCCGTCGCATCGGCGGTCATGATATGTGACATTCAGAAACAAGAGGTCTCAGATGACCCATAAAATCGCAATTCTGGGCGCTTCGGGCTATACTGGCGCTGAGCTGGTTCGGTTGATCGCCGAACATCCGAATATGGAAATCACCGCTCTCGCCGCCGAGCGTAAGGCGGGGCAGTCTATGGCGCAGGTCTTTCCTCATCTGCGCCACATGAACCTGCCGGACTTGTGCAAAATATCGGAAATCGACTTTTCGCAGATCGACCTGTGTTTTTGCGCACTGCCGCACAAAACCAGCCAAGAGGTCATTCGCGATCTCCCAAAAGATTTGAAGATCATTGATCTGTCCGCTGATTTCCGTCTGCGTGACCCCGACGAATACGAAAAGTGGTACGGCAATCCGCATGCGGCTTTGGAACAGCAAGACGAAGCGGTCTATGGCCTGACCGAGTTCTACCGCGATGACATTCGCAGTGCCCGTTTGGTGGCAGGCACCGGGTGCAATGCGGCAACGGGGCAATATGTACTGCGTCCGCTGATTTCGGCCGGGGTGATTGATCTGGACGACATCGTTCTGGACCTCAAATGCGCCGTATCGGGGGCAGGGCGGTCGCTCAAGGAAAATCTGCTACACGCGGAACTCAGCGAGGGGTACAACGCCTACGCTGTCGGCGGCACGCATCGGCATCTTGGTGAGTTCGACCAAGAGTTTTCAGCCTTGGCCGGACGTCCCGTGCACGTGCAGTTCACGCCTCACCTGATACCGGCGAACCGGGGAATTCTGGCGACCACTTACGTCAAGGGCGATCCGGCTAGTGTCTATGAGGCATTGGTCAAAGCTTATACGGACGAGCCGTTCATCCAAATGCTGCCCTTTGGCGAAACGCCATCGACCCATCACGTGCGTGGGTCGAACTATTGCCATATCGGGGTAGTGGCCGACCGGATTGAGCGTCGCGCAATCGTTATTGGTGCTTTGGATAACCTTACAAAAGGTAGCAGCGGCCAAGCCTTGCAGAACGCCAACCTGATGTTAGGTGAAGACGAAACCTCTGGCCTGTTGATGGCCCCGTTGTTCCCGTGAGGATGACATGAAAACGCTCAAGAAACGTCGTCGCGTTCAAATCTTACTGCTGACGGTTGTTGCTCTGGCTCTGTCGACGGTATTGATTGGATACGCGATGCGGGATGGCATCAACTTTTTCCGGTCTCCAAGCCAAGTGATTGCAGAGCCCCCGAAGCCGACGGAGGTTTTTCGGATCGGCGGTTTGGTTGAGGAAGGCTCGATCGTACGGGGACAGGGTGAAACCGTGCGCTTTGTCGTTACCGATGGCGGAGAAAGCGTTCCAGTCGCCTTTACGGGCGTTTTGCCTGACTTATTTTCTGAAAACCAAGGCATGGTCGGCACCGGAAGCTACGTGAACGGTGTCTTTGAAGCCACTGAAATTCTGGCGAAACATGACGAAACATATATGCCGAAAGAGGTTGTGGACGCGCTCAAAGAGCAAGGCGTTTACCAACACGCCGACGAGGGCTGAACCCCTATCCAATGCTGATTTTCCCACGGGGCGTTGCCTGTATCATGCAGGTAGCGTCCTTTCTCGTTTTACTGCTTTAACGATTTTGTCTGACCGTTTCTCCGTCCACAAACGGAGGGTTCAGTGCAGACAGTTCGAGAGATTGCAGCAGAAATCGTGGCCCGAGAGGGCGGATTTGTTGATGACCCAGACGACCCGGGCGGAGCAACCAAGTATGGCGTGACAATACATACCCTGCGTCGCCTAGGGTTGGATGTGTCCGGTGATGGGATGGTGAACCGGATGGATGTCAAAATGCTGACTAAGTCCAAGGCCATCGACATCTTCGTTTCTCACTACTTTGACCAGCCGAGGCTGGCCTTGTTGCCCTCGGACTTGCAGTCTTCGGTATTCGATATGTACGTAAACGCAGGCCCTCAAGCCGTTAAGATTCTACAGATTTTGCTAAGGGAAATGGGGTTCACCGTCTCTGTTGACGGCGTGATTGGCCCTCAAACCGCGCAAGCGTCCCACAAGGCAGCGGACCCGTCACCCCTTGTGCTGAGAAATGCCTATGGTGTGGCCCGGCGCAACTATTATTTCCGTGTCGCTGACCAACGACCGTCTGCCAGAAAATATGCGCAGACCAGAGCGGGAGGAAAAGGCGGTTGGATACGACGAGCCGAGGAATTTCTTTCGCCGAGATACCACCTGAGTGAACGGGAATTCCAGGAAAGGGTGTCGTCATGGGGCTGATCTCGGAGATTTTGACATTCTTGTTTGGAAGTGGCCGGAACGTCGTGCGCGAAACTGCCGAGGTGTTTCGCGAGAATGCTGAAAATGGTGCAGCAAGGGATCTAACCCTGCAAAAACAGGCGATGATTCAATTCGGTTCCGAGTTCGCCCCTTCTCGGAAGGGCGCATACGATAAGTTTATTGATGGCCTCAATCGCCTACCAAGGCCAGCTTTGGCGTTTGGCACGCTTGGCCTGTTTATTTCCGCGATGATCGATCCCCTTTGGTTTGCTGCGCGAATGCAGGGGATCGCGCTTGTCCCCGAACCGTTGTGGTGGCTGCTAAGGGTCATTGTATCCTTCTACTTTGGCGCACGTCATCAGGCCAAATCTCAGGATCTGCAGCGCGAGATTTCGGCCACGGTGCTCCGCGCTCCGAAGGTCGTCGACAACCTGACGCTTCTTGGTGATTTGCGCAGCAAGCAGCTTGGTGCTGCAGACCCCGGCACCGATGCCAATTTGACCGATAGTTCGCTGGTTCCCGAACCCAACCGCGCGCTTGAGGATTGGAGACGCCAGAATATGCGCTGACCGCGACACTATGTTCGGCTCTGGGCCATGAAAGTGATTGGTGATTGTCTCGCATCAGGATTATATGCGACGTCATGATTACAGAACTCGGTCATTTCGCTCTCATCCTCGCGTTTCTCGTTGCGATCGTTCAGACGGTTTTCCCTCTGATCGGCGCTGCCAACCGATGGACTGGTTGGATGAAGTTTGGCGAAACGGCCGCAGTCGCGCAATTTGCACTGGTCGCGTTTTCCTTTGGTGCGCTGGTCTGGTCCTTTGCAACATCGGATTTTTCACTGCGCATTGTGGTGGAAAACAGCCATTCTCTGAAGCCGATGCTCTACAAAATCAGCGGAACTTGGGGCAACCACGAGGGCTCGATGCTGCTGTGGGTTCTCATCGTTGCGATTTTCGGAGCAATGGCCGCGTTTTTCGGCGCCGGGCTACCGCCGACGCTGAAGGCCCGCGTTTTGGCTGTTCAAGCCGCGATTGGTGTCGCGTTTTATGCGTTCATCCTGTTCACATCTAACCCGTTCGACCGGTTGGCAATCGCGCCCTTCGACGGCCAAGACCTGAACCCATTGCTGCAAGATCCGGGCCTCGCGTTTCACCCTCCGTTCTTGTATCTGGGCTATGTGGGCCTGAGCATGGCGTTCAGTTTTGCCGTGGCCGCACTAATTGAGGGGCGGGTTGACGCAGCTTGGGGCCGTTGGGTCCGACCCTGGACTTTGGCAGCGTGGATTTTCCTGACCATTGGTATCGCGCTGGGATCGTGGTGGGCGTACTATGAGCTGGGCTGGGGTGGTTTCTGGTTCTGGGACCCGGTGGAAAATGCCTCGTTCATGCCGTGGCTGCTGGCTGCCGCGCTGCTACATTCAGCCATCGTTGTCGAAAAACGAGAAGCCCTCAAGAGCTGGACGATTCTGCTGGCCATTATCGCTTTTGGCTTTTCGCTTATCGGTACATTTATCGTTCGGTCCGGCCTGCTTACATCAGTCCACGCTTTCGCGAATGACCCGGAACGCGGGGTATTCATCCTGTTCATTCTGGTGATTTTTATCGGCGGAGCGCTGACCCTTTTTGCTGCCCGTGCCCAAGCGATGGAGGCAAAGGGCGTCTTTGGCATGGTAAGCCGAGAAAGCGCCCTGATCTTAAACAACATTTTGTTGGCTGTTAGCTGCTTTGTTGTTTTCTTCGGAACCATGTGGCCAATGGTGGCGGAAATGGCGTTCGACCGGAAACTTTCGGTTGGACCTCCGTTCTTCAATGCGGCTTTCACGCCGTTCATGATCGCTTTGGGAATTGCTCTGCCTGTTGGGTCCATGCTTCCGTGGAAACGCGGAAAGCTGGGAAAAACGGCGTATTCTTTGCGCTATGCCTTCGTGCTGGCCGTGGCGTTGGCCTTGGTGGTCTGGGCGATGCAGACAGGACGCAGCGCCTTGGGGCCGGTTGGTCTGTTTCTTGGCGCGTGGATTACCTTTGGCGCTGCCATGGATTTGTGGAGCCGCACCGGACGCAAGCGTAGCTTTGCGCGGCTGCTTCGACTTCCAAGGGCCGACTGGGGTAAGGCGACGGCTCACGCAGGGCTTGGCATAACGATGTTTGCAATCGCTGGATTGACCGCGTGGGAGGTCGAAGACATTCGCGTCGCCCAACCCGGTGAACCCTTTGACGTCGGGCAGTTTACCTTCACGCTGGAAAACGTCCGACGCGTTCAGGGGCCGAACTACTTTTCCACGATGGCGGATGTCTTGGTGGAAAAGGACGGACAACCAATCGCCACTCTGAACCCCGAAAAACGAGACTATCCGGTGGCCAGAACGCCGACCACCGAAGCTGCGATCGACTATCGCTTTTTGCGTGACGTCTACGTCGTGATCGGAGACCGGCAGGAGGATGGCGGTTGGGTCATGCGGACTTACATTAAACCGCTGGCCAACTGGATTTGGGGCGGGTGCATTCTCATGGCTCTTGGCGGGTTTCTCAGCCTGTCGGACCGGCGGTTCCGCGTTGCGGCAGGCGCGCGCAAGGCACCAACAGGCGGGGTGCCAGCAGAATGAAGCGGCTTCTTCTGATCCTCGTGGTTTGCGCGTCTCCGCTTTGGGCGGTCCAACCGGACGAAGTTCTTGATGATCCCGCGCTTGAACAGCGCGCACGCGATCTAAGCACCGGTTTACGCTGCCTTGTCTGCCGCAACGAGAGCATTGATGAAAGCAATGCCGAACTTGCGCGTGACTTGCGTATCCTGCTGAGAGAGCGGCTTGTCGCCGGTGATACCGATGACGAAGCGATCGAATTCATCGTAGAGCGGTATGGAGAGTATGTACTGCTGAAACCGACAACATCAGGTGCAAACTTGATGCTGTGGCTCGCCGGACCTGTCATGTTGCTGATCGCTGCAGGTATGGGGTGGAGCTTTCTGCGAACACGGTCCCAGGCACAACCGGCCGGAGGTAGCGATACCCTGACCGACGCTGAAAAAGAGCGGTTGAAACAGATTCTTAAAGACTGATCTTTCGTTGGCCTTTTCCTCGTTGCGCATTTGAGTCAGGGTTCTGACGAGCACTGCGCTTTTTTGGGGGGAATATATGGACTACGAAACTCTGTTGCTGGACATCGCCGATGATTTGGCAGTGGTTACTTTGAACCGGCCGGACAAGATGAACGCAATGACCGCGCAGATGCGCGCAGAGGTCACCCATGCGATGAAACATTCGGCGCGCAACGCTCGAGCGATCGTATTGACCGGAGCGGGCGGTGCATTTTGTTCCGGTCAGGATCTGGGTGACTCGTCGAGTACTGGCAAAATCGACCTGGAGCGCACGTTGCGGGACGAATACGAGCCGATGCTTGAAACGATTTACAACTGTCCGGTCCCGACCATTGCGGCCGTAAACGGCGCGGCTGCGGGTGCCGGAGCAAACCTAGCCCTTTGCGCCGACGTAGTGATTGCAGCCGAAAGTGCTTATTTCCTTCAGGCTTTTGCGCGTATCGGCCTGCTGCCGGATGCCGGAGGAACCTGGTTCACTCCGCGCCAAATGGGGTTCGCAAAGGCAATGGGCGCGGCCCTGTTCGCTGACAAGATCAGCGCACGGCAAGCCGACGACTGGGGTCTGATCTGGGAGGCAGTGCCGGACGACGCGTTCGAGGCGCATTGGCGCAAGCGTGCAATGTATCTTGCAAAGGGCCCGACCGCAGGGTTCGGCGCTATCAAGCAGGCTATCCGAGGAACCTACGACAAGTCGCTAAGCCAGCAATTAGAGATTGAGGCGCATCTGCAAGGTGAATGTGGGCGCTCACGCGACTTTGCCGAAGGCGTAGTGGCCTTTCTGGAAAAACGCCCCCCGAAATTCGAGGGGCGCTAAATCTCAAGCGCGGCGACGGCGGCGCGTCCTGCGTTCGGGCGCGGCGTCCTCTCCGGTGCCGTCTGAGGCTGAGGAAAACGGCCCCAATGCATCGGTGATCTGATCCAATGTCGGGCGAGATCCGCGCGGCGTACTGTCCAGCGCTTCGCGCATTTTGCGAAGGTGCGCAGGCATTGTCCCACAGCAGCCGCCGATAATGGTCGCACCCGAGTCGCGCGCCATCGCGGCGTAGTGACCCATCAATTCGGGCGTACCGTCATAGTGGATGTGGCCATCGACATATTTCGGGATGCCCGCATTACCTTTTGAGATGACCGGACGTTCGGTCCCTTGGGCCACAAAGCCAAGAACGGTGCGTAGAATGTCAGATGCACCGGTGCCGCAATTCGCGCCGAAGGCAACAGGCGGGTTCGGCAGCGTTTCCACCAATTGAGCCAGATCAGCCGAAGTGACACCCATCATGGTCCGCCCAGCGGTATCAAAGCTCATGGTGCCACACCAGGGCATGTCAGCCATTGCAAAGGCTTCGGCTGCGGCCCGGAACTCTTCCGGGGCACTGATCGTCTCGAGCCACAGAACATCGGCACCGCCTTCTTTGAGCGCTTCTGCCTGTTCGTGGAACATCTCAACAGCGCCAGCGTGAGACAGGCTGCCGACGGGTTCCATAATCTCACCAGTCGGACCGACCGAACCTGCGACGATTACGGGGCGTCCAGCCTTGTCCGCGACCTCGCGACCCAACTCAGCGCCTGCGCGATTCAGTTCGGCCACACGGTTTTGGGCATCGTGCAGTTTCAGCCGCGCCGATGTTCCACCGAAGGTGTTGGTCAGAAACAGATCACTGCCTGCATCGACCGAGCCTTGATACAGCGCGATGATCTTTTCAGGCGCGTCCACGTTCCACAACTCGGGCGCGTCGCCAGATTGCAAACCCATGTTGAACAGGTTCGTTCCTGTGGCACCGTCAGCCAGAATTGCGTCTTTGGTTTCCAGAAGTTTGTTGAGCGCGTTTGTCATTTGGGCTTCCCAAAAGTCGGCAAGGCCGAGAAAAACTAAGATGCCCCGTCTCTCATGGGCGGGGCATCAAATCAAATCCATAAATCTCATGAAGATCATGAGGAGGGCATTGCCCTTACTGAGTCTCGCTCAGAACCTGTGCTTTGGCTTCGGGCAAAAGCTCCGCCATTTTGGCGCGGATTTCCTCATCAGAGGAAAGCGATCCCAGATCGCCGGAAACTTTGCGAACAACGTCTTCGTGGCCAGCTTCTTCAAAATCAGCGATGACTACGGTTTTCGCGTATTCATCTGCCTCTGCACCGGACTTACCCAGCTTTTCCGCGGCCCAGAGGCCCAAAAGCTTGTTGCAGCGCGCCTGAGCCTTGAACTGCATTTCTTCATCATGCGCAAACTTGGCTTCAAAGGCGTTTTCGCGTTCGTCAAACGTGGTCATTGGTTGGGGACCCCTTGGATTACATCTTCTTAATTGATGATATGACTATAGCCGCGCCCGGACGCAAGGTATTTGCGCTGCGTCAAAGCCCCTCGGGTCGTCGAACTTGCGGGAAAGAGGGGCTTGGACTATGAGAGCGCCAAGAAGCAGGGGAAATCCCCGGCTCAACAGTCTGGAAGGGTCGCTTATGGCGCGTCGCAAGAAAATCTACGAAGGCAAGGCCAAGATTCTGTATGAAGGCCCAGAGCCGGGCACCATCGTGCAGTATTTCAAGGATGATGCCACCGCCTTCAACGCGGAAAAGAAGGATGTCATCGACGGAAAGGGTGTCCTGAACAACCGCCTGAGCGAGTTTTTCATGAACGGCCTCAACCAGATTGGCGTTCCGACCCATTTCATTCGCCGCCTCAACATGCGCGAGCAACTGGTACGTAGCTGCGAGATCGTGCCGCTGGAAGTGATCGTGCGGAACTATGCTGCCGGATCGATGTCCAAGCGACTTGGCATAGACGAGGGCACGCAACTGCCGCGACCTATCGTCGAATACTGCTACAAAGACGATTCTCTGGGCGACCCGCTGGTCACCGAAGAACATATCGCCGCCTTCGGATGGGCCAGTCAGCAGGACATGGACGATATCCTGAGCCTGGCGCTGCGCGTGAATGACTTCATGAGCGGTCTCATGCTGGCGGTTGGCATTCGGCTGGTCGACTTCAAAATCGAAATTGGCCGCGTGTTTGAAGGTGACTACCAGCGCTTGATCGTCGCTGACGAAATCAGCCCAGACAGCTGCCGTCTGTGGGACATCGAAACAGGTCAGAAGCTGGACAAGGACGTGTTCCGTCGTGATCTGGGCAATCTGACAGATGCGTATTCCGAAGTTGCCCGACGCCTTGGGGTTCTGCCCAAAAGCAATGTGACCAAGCCGACGCTCATCAATTGATTTGATAGCTCTGGACTTGACCATGAAACGCCGCACCTTACTGCGGCGTTTTTTGTTTATCGACGATCCTGCGGCAAACTGCTTGCGGACAAGGGTTGTCGAACGGCTCTTCGCGCGTTATCCCCCCGCGCAACGGAACGGGCCGCACGCGCTGGCCCTCAACTGGAGTTGCAGGAATGAAAGCACGGGTGCATGTGATGCTCAAGAACGGGGTTCTGGACCCGCAGGGTGAAGCGGTACGTCACGCATTGGGCGCCCTGGGCTTTGATCAGGTCGAAGGCGTTCGCCAAGGCAAGGTGATCGACCTTGAGCTGGCCGACGGCGCGACCGAAGCCGACATCACCGAGATGTGCGAAAAGCTGTTGGCCAACACGGTCATCGAGCGCTACGAAATCGAACTGGTCTGACCCTTTATCCGGAGGCCCGCCATGCGCGCAGCAGTCATCGTTTTCCCCGGATCAAACTGCGACCGGGATCTTGCCGTAGCCTTTGAGCAGGCGGGTTTTCAGGTCGATATGGTTTGGCACAAAGACGCCGCGCTGCCCGATGGGGTGGACATCGTTGGTGTGCCCGGCGGTTTCTCTTACGGCGACTACCTGCGTTGCGGTGCAATCGCCGCGCAGTCGCCTATCTGCAAGGCGGTCGTGGATCACACGCAGCGCGGCGGCTATGCCTTGGGAATCTGCAACGGTTTCCAAATTCTGACCGAAACCGGAATTCTTCCGGGCGCGCTGTTGCGCAATGCCGGTCTGAAATACATCTGCCGCACCGTTGGCCTAAAGGTTGAAACCAGCGATAGTGCCTTTACCGAAGGCTACAATGCAGGCGACGTGATCGGAATTCCCATAGCCCATCACGACGGCAACTATTTCGCGGATGAAAACACTCTTGCGACGCTGAAAGACCAAGACCGCGTTGCGTTCACCTATACCGAGAATCCCAATGGGTCGGTCGGTGAAATCGCTGGTATCCTTTCCGAAAACCGCAGAGTACTTGGAATGATGCCGCACCCCGAGCGCGCGGCCGATGAAGGCCACGGTGGGACTGATGGAACGGCATTGTTCCGCGCATTGTCAGGTGTGCTGACACCCGCATGACTTGAGGTCGATGCCAAGCCCGCGTAGTTTCCGGGTATGAGTTCCGACAACCGTTCTGGCTGGTCTTCTTTGAAAAAACCATTCCGCGGCGCGCCATTGGGTTGGCGCCTGCGTGTTGCCGTCTCGATCCTGCTGATTGCGACGGTGGCAACGATTTGGGTCACCAACCGGCTGCTTACGGATCGTTTTACTGAATCGACGCGGAACAGGGCTGAGCTGCGCCTTGCGTTGTACTCGGGCAACTTGCTGAGCGAATTGCGGCGGAACGCCATTGTACCTCAACTTTTGGCACGCGATCCCACTCTGATCTCGGCATTGCAATCCAGTGATTTTTCACTGTCCACGCAGCGGCTTATCTCTTTTGTCGAAGAAATCGGCGCTGCTTCGTTGATGTTGCTGGACAGTGACGGACGAACCGTAGCCGCCACCGACCGGAACCGGCTGGGCGAAGCGCATCGGAACTCGGCGTATTACGTTGATGCGGTTCGCGCGAACTCTACGATTTTCACGGTCATCCAGAACGAATCCGGTGGATATAGTTTTGTGTACTCCAGACGCATGGATGCAGGCTCGGATATTCTTGGGGTAATCGTCGTTGAGGTCGACCTTCATAAATTTGAACGGGCTTGGGCCGGGATTTCCGACGCTGTGATGGTGGCGGACAGCACGGGCACGATCATCCTGTCGACGGAACCAAAATGGCGCGGTCTAGAGGAGAGCGCAGCGCTTGTTCGCCAGCCGCCGGAAGGCGCAATCGAGCGCGCCATTCGCGCGACCACGGATTGGACGGCCTTGCCACCGGATGCCTATCTGCAAGGCGAAGGTGTCATGCGCATGGATACGCGGATTCCGTTCAGGGGTTGGCAAATGACCTCGTTCACGACCTACGCGTCGATCCGGGACAAGGTGAACAGCGTCATTGCGCTGGAAATTATGGGCTTTGCGATTCTTCTGGCGCTTGCATTCTACGCGCTCAGCCGCCGGGCGACGTTGCGCATGGCCCTGTTCCAACGCGAGTCGGCAGAGCTTCGCGCACTGAACACCCGGCTGCAGCGGGAAATTGCTGAACGCGAGCGGGTTGAAAAGACATTGGAAGTGGCTGAACAAACACTTGCACAAAGCTCGAAACTTGCGGCTTTGGGCGAGATGTCGGCGGCCGTCAGTCACGAGCTGAATCAACCCTTGGCTGCAATGAAAACCTATCTGGCGGGCGCACGGCTACTGCTGCGTCGAAACCGCCCCGAGGAGGCTTTGGCCAGCTTTGGCCGCATCGATGGTCTGATCGAGCGGATGGGGGCAATCACCCGGCAGCTCAAGTCCTACGCGCGCAAGGGCGCGGATGCGTTTTCCCCTGTAAACCTTGGCGAAGCGCTGGCCTCGGCCCTGTCGATGATGGAACCGCAATTGCGTCAACGCCATGTTAAGATCACTCAGATTCTGCCGGAAGAACCTGTGTTTGTGATGGGGGATCGGATGCGGATTGAACAGGTGATGGTGAACCTCTTGCGGAATGCGCTCGACGCCACCAAATCTGTAACTGAGCCAGACGTCGAAATAATTCTGGCCGTGGGCGACATGGCGGTGTTGACTGTAAGGGATAACGGTCATGGGATCGAGGACATCGAAAATCTGTTCGAGCCCTTCTACACCACCAAACAGCCCGGCGACGGTGTAGGTCTGGGGCTTGCCATCTCGTCCGGGATCGTAAACGACCATGGCGGACGGCTGACCGCGCGCAACAGCCCGAACGGGGGCGCCGTGTTTGAGATGAAGCTGCCGACACTAGGAAGCGACGGCCTTGAGGCCGCGGAATAACGGGGAAAGACTATGGCACAAGCCATGAAAATTGCCATCGTGGACGACGAACAGGACATGCGCCAGTCGATCAGTCAGTGGTTGGCATTGTCTGGATATGACACGGAAACTTTTTCCAGCGCCGAAGATGCGCTTAAGGTTCTTGGGCCTGAATACCCCGGGATCGTCATATCAGACATCAAGATGCCGGGCATGGATGGTATTCAGTTACTGAAAAAGCTGATGGGGGCGGACAGCACTCTGCCTGTGATCATGATCACCGGCCACGGCGATGTGCCGATGGCGGTCGAGGCCATGCGGGTCGGAGCCTTCGATTTCCTTGAGAAGCCGTTCAATCCGGATCGGATGTCTGAACTGGCCAAGCGCGCCAGCAACGCGCGACGTCTGACGCTCGACAATCGTGCCCTGCGACGGGAACTGTCGGACGGCACGCAGATCATGAACAAGCTGATCGGCGCCAGCCCGGTGATGGACCGTCTGCGCGAAGATATTCTGGATCTGGGTCAGGCCGATGGTCACGTCCTGATTGACGGCGAAACGGGCACAGGCAAGACGCTTGTGGCCCACGCTCTGCATGCCGTTGGCAGCCGGGCAGGTAAGAAGTTCGTTCTGGTGTCTTGTGCAGCGCTGGAGGAAGAGGCGCTTTCGAAACGTCTGTTCGGGCCGATGATGCCAGAAGACGCTCAACTGCCTGCGATCGAAGAAGCGCGTGGCGGGACTTTGGTTTTGGAAGATATAGAAGCCCTGAGCGACACGTTGCAGGCGCGGCTGCTGAGCGTGATGAACGATCAGGGTACGCCTGCCGAAACGCGGATCATAGCGATTTCAAACCTTCAGGAAGCAGGTAAAACGAGCGAGGACGTGCTGCGACCTGACTTGTTCTACCGTTTGGCGGCGTTGCGGATAACCATGCCTCCGCTACGGCAGCGTGGTGAGGATATCCTGACCCTGTTCACCCGTCTGAGCGAACAATTTGCCGAAGAATATGGATGTGATGCGCCGCAGGTCAGCGCCCAGGAAGCAGCGCAGTTGCTGCAAGCTCCTTGGCCGGGCAATGTACGTCAGTTGATCAATATTGCTGAGCGCGCGGTGCTGCAGTCGCGCCGTGGGTCGGGAACCATCGCCTCGTTGCTGATGTCGGACCATGAAGAAATGCAGCCAGTCATGACGACCGAAGGGAAACCTTTGAAGGAATATGTCGAAGCGTTCGAGCGTATGCTGATCGACAACACCATGCGGCGTCACAAGGGCTCGATCGCTTCGGTAATGGATGAATTGTGCCTGCCGCGACGGACTCTGAACGAGAAAATGGCCAAGTACGGCCTTCAGCGTTCCGATTACCTGTAGGGGCGAGGAGGGGGCCAGCCCCCTCTTGAGCCTTTGGCTCAATTCACCCCCGAAGTATTTTTGAACAGAAGAAGGTGTGGATGCGTGCCTAGAGGCGCTGTCGTGCAGTTTGCCCATTGTCTTTTCCACAGGACTGCTTTTATTGTAACCGAGCGGGCCGAGCCGTTATTGCGCTTTTAAGACCCGAATCTTTGAGTTTCGCTGCAATGCCGCAGGTGGTGACCTACTCCCACGCAGGCTGCGCAGACCGATTGTGCCCCTTTTTGGGGCAGTTGAACGCCTGAGCCCGTGGTTGCGGGCGAAAGGAATAAATGGGCAGGCAGCGCAAGGTCGCGCCTGTCGGAGAAGAACCGCGATGACGCGCGCGCAACGATTGACTTTACGGGCAGGGGGCCAAAGCGCCAAACCCTGCCGCGCGCCGTCCGAAATCGCCCTGACAAGACACCACCCCAAAAGCGCCTGTCCCCCCGGACGGGTAAGGACAACGCGTTTGGCGCGGTGCACCAAGGACACATGGCTAAGAAAATGCTTATCGATGCCACCCACGCGGAGGAAACCCGCGTTGTGGTGGTTGACGGAAACAAGGTCGAGGAGTTCGATTTTGAATCCGAGAACAAACGCCAGATTGCTGGCAACATCTACCTGGCAAAAGTAACGCGGGTCGAACCGTCCCTTCAGGCTGCTTTCGTGGATTACGGCGGCAACCGTCACGGGTTTCTTGCGTTCTCGGAAATCCATCCGGACTACTACCAGATTCCGGTAGCTGACCGTGAGGCGCTGATGGAGGAGGAGCGCGCTTACGCCGAGGCGATGAAAGCGCGTGACGAGGCCGAGGAAACAAAGCCCAAGAAGCGTCGCTCACGCTCGCGCACCAAGGCAGCGGATGTAAAATCTGATGACGTCGTTGAGTCGGTCGAAGTTTCGTCGGAACCCACCGGCATGGAAACAATTGATCTGGACGACAGTGACGAAAATCCCGATCTTGAAGTACCGGAAGGGACATCTCCTGCGGATCGCGTAGCCGAGACGCCTGTCGAGGAACCCATCGACGATGCGCCTGAAGCATCCGAAGACACTGTGGACGAAAGCGTTGATACCAAGTCTGATGAGACTTCGGAGGCCGAGGAAACAGATGCGACAATCGAAACGCCGGACGAAGTAAGTGCCGTCGAAGAAAGCTCTGACGGTGACGTCGCTGAGGCTGCCGCCGTAGAAGCCGAGGACGTGCCGGCCGAAGGTGAGACCAAGGAAGAGACGGACGAAGCGGAAGCCCGCGCAGATGCGGCGGCCAAAGACGACTCGATCGAATCCGTCGCGGATGAGGATGACAGCGAAGATATCCGTCCTCCGCGTAAGCCGCGCCCGCGTCGGTACAAGATTCAAGAAGTCATCAAGGTTCGCCAAGTTCTGCTGGTTCAAGTCGTAAAAGAGGAACGCGGGAACAAGGGCGCTGCCTTGACGACGTACTTGTCCTTGGCTGGTCGTTATTGCGTCCTGATGCCAAACACGGCGCGCGGTGGCGGGATCAGCCGCAAGATCACCAATGCGCCGGACCGAAAGAAGCTGAAAGAAATTGCAGCCGACATAGACGTGCCTACCGGCGCTGGTCTTATTATTCGGACGGCCGGAGCCAAGCGTACCAAGTCCGAAATCAAGCGCGATTATGAATATCTACAGCGCATGTGGGAGCAGATTCGCGAGTTGACGCTCAAGTCCATTGCGCCCGCCAAGATTTACGAAGAAGGCGACCTGATCAAACGGTCGATCCGCGATCTTTATAACCGTGATATTGATGAGGTTCTGGTTGAAGGCGAGGCGGGCTATCGCATCGCCAAGGACTTCATGAAGATGATCATGCCGTCGCACGCCAAGAACGTGAAACGGTATGAGGACGCGTTGCCTCTGTTCGCGCGCTATCAAGTCGAAAGCTACCTGGCCGGGATGTTCAACCCGACCGTGCAGCTCAAGTCCGGCGGTTATATCGTGATTGGCGTGACCGAGGCGTTGGTTGCGATCGATGTGAACTCGGGCCGAGCGACCAAGGAAGGCTCGATCGAGGAAACCGCACTCAAGACCAACCTTGAGGCCGCCGAGGAAGTTGCGCGTCAGCTTCGCCTGCGGGATCTTGCGGGTTTGATTGTTATCGACTTTATCGACATGGATGAGCGGAAGAACAATTCCGCCGTAGAAAAGCGTCTGAAGGATAAGCTGAAAACGGACCGCGCACGTATCCAGGTGGGTCGTATTTCTGGCTTTGGACTGCTTGAAATGAGCCGCCAGCGTCTGCGTCCTGGCATGCTTGAGGCGACGACGCAGCCATGCCCATCCTGCCACGGAACAGGCCTGATCCGGTCTGACGACAACATGGCGCTGACGATTCTGCGCCAGATCGAAGAGGAAGGCACGCGCCGCCGGTCGCGCGAAGTTCTCGTGCGGTGCCCTGTAAGCATTGCCAACTTCCTGATGAACCAAAAGCGTGAGCATATCGCGCAGATTGAAGCTCGGTATGGTCTGTCCGTGCGGATCGAAGGTGACGTGCACCTGGTCAGCCCGGACTTCTCGTTGGAGAAGTTCAAGACAGCAAGTCGGATCGTCCCCGAAGCCAGCGCCCCGGTCGTGTCGGTAGATGCTTCGCTGATGGATTTGGTGGATGCTGATGAAGACGTGCAGGTTGAGGAAGATGCCCCTCAGTCCGAGGAAGAAGATAAACCCAAACGCAAGCGTCGCCGTCGTCGCCGCAAGAAGAACAATGGTTCGGGTGAGGCGACCGAAGTTAGCACCGAGGAAAGCGAACCTACCGCTGTTGAGACAGCAGATCAGCCCGATGTAGCAACCGAAGGCAATGACGCGACCGAAGAAGAAAAGCCGGTCAAGCCTAAACGCCGCCGGTCTCCGCGCCGCAAGAAAAAAGATGCCGAAGTGGTCGAAGCGACCAGCGACGCGGTAGAGACGGAAACCACACAAGAGGCTGCGGAACCCGAAGCAACGGTATCTGAGGCCAGCGAAACCGTGGTCGCCGAGGAAGCCGAACCTGTAGTCGAAGTCGAACCTGCAGCGGAACCTGTTGCCGAGGAAGTTTCAGAAGCAATTTCGCCTGAAGAGACTGAACAAGTGGAAGAACCAGTTGCAGAGCCGGAACCCGCGCCAGAAGTGGAAGCGGAACAATCTGTCCCGGAACCTGTTCTGGAAGCGGTGGCTGAAGAACCTGAGAAGCCAAGCGAACCGGCCAAACCAAAAAGACGCGGCTGGTGGTCGTTAGGGCAATAAAAGTAAAGGCGGGCAACTCAGCCCGCCTTTTTCGTTGTCCTGCCGTGTCCGGTTTCACCCCGTTTTTTGAATAACGTAGACTTGGTGCCCGTCGGCATCCTCTTGGGAAATCAGCAAATGGCCGCTCTCGGCACAAAAATGCGGTACATCTATGATTGCAGCGGGATCATCCGCCAAAACGCGCAGCAACGCGCCTGCGGGCATAGACTTTAGGCGTTTGCGCGCCTTCAAAACGGGCAGGGGGCACAGAAGCCCCAGCGCATCAAGGGTTTCGGATGAATCTGACATAAGGACCAAATATTTCCAGTTTGGACAAGTGTCCAGCTTGCAACCACGAGGATGTGACCGAATGGCCCCGTGACGCGGACAGAGTCATATCATATGTGCTGAGTCATGTTCGGAATTGACATCATAGACGCGGGCCTTCTGCCTGCCATGTTCATCGCTCTGCTTGGTGGATTGATCAGTTTTCTTTCGCCCTGCGTCCTACCAATCGTGCCGCCATATCTGGCTTATATGAGCGGTGTTTCGATCAACGACATGCAGGATCAGGCGCAAGCACGGCGCAAGGCGACTCTGACGGCGCTATTCTTTGTACTGGGACTGTCGACCGTTTTCCTGTTGTTAGGATTTACAGCCTCGGCCTTTGGCGCATTTGTGCTGAAAAACCAGGTGCTGTTTGCGAAGCTGTCGGGCGCGGTTGTAATTGTCTTTGGATTGCATTTTCTGAACGTTTTCCGAATTCCGTTCCTTGATCGCGAAGCTCGTATCGACACCGGTGAATCCGGTGGCTCAGTTTTCGGCGCTTACATTCTGGGGCTGGCCTTTGCCTTTGGGTGGACGCCATGTATCGGTCCACAGCTGGGCGCAATCCTGTCTCTCGCAGCGTCTGAGGCCTCAGTGGCACGAGGAACATTGCTACTGGGTGTTTACGCCGCGGGTCTTGGTATTCCGTTTCTATTGGCGGCGATGTTCCTGAATCGCTCAATGACTTTGATGAACCGGATCAAGCCCCATATGGGCGCAATCGAGAAAGTGATGGGCGGTCTGCTCCTTTTCGTCGGCATAATGCTGATTACTGGCCTGTTTACAGAGTTTAGCTGGTGGTTACTGGAAACCTTTCCCATGCTGGCGAATTTTGGATAGCCCCCAGAACTGGCTTACCTTGTCGGAAATGCTGCGTTAACTTGCGTGGTAGAAGGTTGGGTTATGAGCAGTCACGCAAGTCAGTCCAAAGTGCGACGCCGCCGGGTATTTTACATTCCCGGCTACGATCCGATCCATCCCCGCAGGTATCGTGAGCTATACCGCAAGGAAAGTCGCGCACAGGCCGAGATCTCGGGATATGAGATTTCGGTCTCAGCCAAATCAGGAGACGGTCCGTATGGATGGCACGTGCGCTCGATTCAGGACGGAACCGAGGTCACTAGCGACATAGAGGTTCTTCACTGGTCGGATATTGTTCGCGACAGTATGTCCAACTCTATCGTCGCTACGTATCGGCAACTGATCCAAACCGCTTGGATATACATTTCGACCGGCACTCTTTGGAGGTTGATGAAACTGCGAAAAGGGCCCGTTATTGCAGCGCTTTATCCTGTTGCCATGTTGCTCGCACAACTGTTGATTGCCATGTTTCTGGGCTGGTGTGTGGCGGCTTTGCTGTATGCGGTTGTTGGCTGGTCTGCCATCCTGCCTGCGGCGATTGTCGCGTATTTTATCCTGCGCTGGTTTCGACAGGCTGATAGCAGGTTTTTTGCGTATTACTTGATGCATGACTATGCGTACTCGGCTGAAAATAAGGGGGGAATTCCTGAACCACTAAGGCATCGCCTTTCAGATTTCACTAAACTAATTCTCGACGCGCTTGAGGGCGATACAGACGAAGTCCTGGTCGTTGGCCACAGTTCTGGCGCGCATCTTGGGGTGAGTGTCTTGGCCGAGGTTCTTCGGTCCGTCCCTGGCACCGCAAACCGTCCCGTGTTGTCTTTTCTGACGCTGGGCCAGGTCATTCCCATGGTATCGTTCCTACCCAACGCGCATGACCTACGCGCGGATTTACGTTATCTATCCCAGCAGAACGAATTGACGTGGGTTGACGTTTCCGCCCCAGGAGACGGATGTTCGTTCGCTTTGTGCGATCCGGTGGCGGTTTCCGGTGTCAGTTCCGAGGGGTCAAAATGGCCCCTTGTTCTATCGGCAGCTTTCACCCAGACCCTTTCAGCCAATCGCTGGAAAGAGCTGAGGTGGCGCTTTTTTCGACTACATTTCCAATACTTGTGTGCTTTTGATAAAGTAGGAACGTATGACTATTTCCGCATCACGGCGGGGCCGCTGACCTTGGCCGATAGGTTCGAGGGACGCGCGCCCTCCAAGTCTCGGATCGCCGAACCCGTATCCAAGTTTCGTTCGGTGCAGGCATGACGCCACCAAAGCCTGCTGCGCGACCGGACAAAGTATCGTTGTGGCAGTATCTCAAGCTATTCCGCAAGGACATCCTGTCAGCGCAACCACAACGCCTCTACCGGGCTTGGATGGCCGAATTCAGAACGTTTTTCTTCAGGTCATACTTGATCAATCAGCCCGATCTCATTGAGAAGGTGCTGAAAAACAAGGCCAGCGACTTCCCAAAATCAAACCGGATCAGCGAAGGGTTGCGCCCCTTATTGGGCGAGTCTGTATTCCTGACGAACGGAGAAACCTGGAAACGGCAACGCCGTATCATTGACCCCGCATTTGAAGGCGGTCGCCTAAAGGACACGTATCCCGCAATGTTGGATGCTTCTAAGGCGGCAGTCGAACGCATGCGGCCACTTTCGGGCACCTGCGTTGAAATTGAGGAATTCACCAGCCACGCCGCGGCGGATGTGATTTTCAGAACCCTGTTTTCCGTTCCAATAGAACACAGGATCGCCGCGCAAGTTTCTGAAAAGTTTAAAAATTATCAGCGTGCTCAGCCATTGGTGAACATCGCTGCGTTCGTACCATTGCCAAGATGGATCCCGCGGTTTCATTCGGCTGTGACACGAAGAAATGCCAGAGAAATTCGATCTCTAATTGAACGCCTAACCGCTGATCGCGCATCACAGATAGCCCAGAACAAGGCGCCGGATGACCTTGCAACCAAGATCATGACGACGCCTGACCCAGAGACCGGAAAGTGTTTTGATACCAGCGAGATGGTGGATCAGGTCGCTATTTTCTTTTTGGCGGGTCACGAAACCAGTGCTTCCGCTTTGGCGTGGACCCTTTATTTGATGGCGCTGTATCCGGAATGGCAAGACAAAGTGGCGGCCGAGGCGCAAGCGTTCGACGAGCAGCGTTTCTCGTCATTGTCTCGATTAAAGATAAGCCGGGATGTGTTTCGAGAAGCGCTGAGGCTTTACCCACCAGTACCAATGATGGTTCGCGAAAACACCTGCCCAGAAACGTTTCGAGATCGAAAAATCGATAGGGGCTCGCAGATCGTCATCAGTCCTTGGCATTTACACCGGCACGAGCGCCTTTGGGATCGACCCGACGCATTCGATCCATCTCGGTGGGAGACTGAGAACGGCAAATCGTGCCAACGCAATGCGTTTATTCCATTCTCCACTGGGCCACGTGTTTGCACCGGGGCTGGATTCGCGATGGCAGAAGGTCCGTTGTTGCTGTCCGTGTTGCTGCGGTCTTTTCGCTTTGAGTTGGTGAAGGACCGAGTGCCTGTTCCAGTTGCACATCTTACCGTCCGGTCGAAAGATGGCATCTGGTTGCGCGTGGGTGAGCGCTAAACAACTACCATCGCCTTGCGCCTTGATGTATGCGGTTCAAAACAGCGGAATCATTTCAAACGGGAAAACCTTATGTCCAAATCTGAACAGCGCGAACAAATGTCTAACGGTGCGGGCTTCATTGCTGCGCTGGATCAAAGTGGCGGTTCAACCCCCAAGGCACTGGCGCTTTATGGGGTAGAGGCATCGGACTATTCCTCGGATGAAGAAATGTTCGGTGAGATTCAGAAGATGCGCGCGCGCATCATTTTGGGCACTGACTTCACCAAGGACAAGGTGATTGGCGCAATCCTGTTTGAACGTACACTTTCCGAACAAATCGACGGTCGACCCGTTGCCGACTACCTGTGGTCGGTCAAAGGCATCGTTCCTTTCCTTAAGATTGACAAAGGCTTGGAAGACGAAGTGAACGGCGTTCAGATGATGAAGCCGATCCCGGGCCTTGCTGACACACTAGCCAAAGCTGAGGGTGTTTTTGGCACCAAAGAACGCTCGGTCATTCATGAAGCAAACGCCGAAGGCATCGCGGCAGTCGTCGCCCAGCAGTTCGACGTTGCCCGTGAGGTTGTCGCCGCCGGGATGGTTCCGATTGTCGAGCCTGAGGTAAACATTAACTCTGCAACCAAAGCCGAAGCCGAAGACATTCTGAAAACTGAAATCCTGAAGAACCTGGATCAACTGCAGGACGGGCAGGATGTGATGCTGAAGCTGACCATTCCCAGCCAGGCTAACCTGTATGACGAAGTGGCCGATCACCCGCGGGTGGTCCGTGTTGTGGCCTTGTCGGGTGGATACTCGACCGAACAAGCCTGCGACCTGCTGGATCAGAATGACAAGATGATCGCGTCTTTCTCACGCGCCTTGACCGAAGGTCTGTCAAAACAACAGTCTGACGCAGAGTTCAACACCGCTTTGGGTGGGAACATCGACAAGATTTTCAAGGCGTCTGTCTAAGGTTCGCTAGCTTACTGGTTTTGTGAAATCGCGGCGCAGTTGCGCCGCTTTTTCGCGCATGACGCAATCAACAGCGTGGTCGTTTACCAGACCCATTGCCTGCATGAAGGCAAATACCGTGGTTGGCCCCACAAATTTCCACCCGCGTTTCTTGAGGTCTTTCGACATCGCAATGGATTCCGGGGAAGTTGAAGCCGTCTGCGGATTTTCAGGCATTTCAGCCTCAAACCCCCAGACGTAAGCAGCAAGGGACCCTTCGGCGGCAACCAACTCTTGAACACGCCGGGCATTATTGATGACCGCCTCGATTTTTCCGCGATGGCGAACGATCCCTTCGTCCTTGAGCAAGCGTTCGACGTCAGCCTCATCAAACTCGGCCACCTGATTGAAATCAAAATGTTTAAACGCTTTCCGAAAGTTCTCGCGCTTGGACAAGATCGTGCGCCAACTTAGGCCGGACTGAAAACTCTCAAGACACAGTTTTTCAAACAACCGCTGGTCATCCGCCACCGGGTAACCCCATTCCTGATCATGGTAATCAAAAAACTCTGGCGCAGAGCTGCACCATGCGCAGCGTGGTTTTCCGTCTGGTCCAACTACGGTCTTGCTCATCACTTGTACCCTATTTGTTCTCACGAATTTTAGTAAAGTTTGCACGAAAAACACAACTGTTTTCCGTCAGGAACGATACCAGTTCAGAATGAAAACGCGGATGGCCGAAGCAAGCCCAACTTCTGGATCACGCGCCACATCAATTTCTGCTGCTAACGCGTTGATCGGAGTATTCTTTGACTTGGCAATATCCCTAAATGCCTGCCAAAACTCATCCTCCAACGAAACGGAGGTTCGATGCCCTTTGAGTGTCAGTGACCGTTTGACAGGGCGGCCGCTCATTTGTCCAACTCGTGATTGTCGAGGTCAGAGCGTTGCTTGTCCTGTTGTTTTTGCAGGACTTCTTTCTCAGCCTTACTGCGCCCAAAAGCGACAGAGTTCTGATCCGCGCGGGCTTTTTTCTCAGCCCGCGCTTTTTCTTTTCGATACCGGCTTAGGTTAACCGGTTTCCCCATCAGCTTTTGGGTCCGATCATGTGTTCAGGACGGACCACGGCGTCAAAGGTTTCTTCATCGACAAACCCAAGGGCGATCGCTTCTTCCTTGAGGGTCGTCCCATTTTTGTGGGCCGTTTTCGCGACGGTTGTCGCGTTGTCATACCCGATCGTGGGGGCCAGAGCAGTCACCAGCATCAGAGATTCTTTCATCAGCTTTTCGATCCGCGGCTCGTTGGCCTGAATGCCCATCAACATGCGCTCGGTAAAGCTGTCGGCGGCGTCGCCCAACAACTGAATGGACTGCAGCAGATTGTAGGACATCATCGGGTTATAGACGTTCAGTTCAAAATGGCCCTGGCTGCCCGCGAATTTGATCGCGGCGTCGTTGCCCATCACATGGGCGGCAACTTGGGTAATCGCTTCGGCCTGGGTCGGGTTTACCTTGCCCGGCATGATAGACGATCCCGGCTCATTTTCCGGCAGGATCAGTTCCCCAAGACCCGAGCGGGGACCGGACCCCAGCAGGCGGATGTCATTCGCGATTTTATAGCAGCTTCCCGCAATGGTCGCCAAAGCGCCGGACAGGAAGACCATCGCATCATGCGACGCCAAAGCCTCGAACTTGTTGGGGGCGGTGACGAAGGGCAGGCCAGTAATTTCCGCCATGTTAGCGGCGACAGCCTCGCTCCAGCCGTCATGCGTGTTCAGACCGGTTCCAACGGCCGTACCGCCTTGGGCCAGCTCGTAAATTCCGGGCATCGCGGTTTTGACCCGTTCGATACCCTGACGGATCTGATGCGCATACCCACTGAATTCCTGACCCAGTGTCAGAGGCGTGGCATCTTGTGTATGCGTGCGCCCGATTTTGATGATGTCGCCAAATTCATCGGATTTCTTTTCGAGCCCCGACGCCAGTTTTTCCAGCCCGGGCAGCAGAACGTCGCGGACGCTCATGGCGGTGGCAATGTGCATCGCGGTCGGGAAGGTGTCGTTGGACGATTGACCCATATTGCAATGATCGTTGGGGTGAACCGGGTCTTTTGACCCGATCACACCGCCCAGAATCTCAATCGCGCGGTTCGCGATCACCTCGTTCGAGTTCATGTTGGACTGTGTGCCCGATCCAGTTTGCCAGACGACAAGCGGGAAGTTGTCGTCAAACTTGCCCTCGATAACTTCGCCGGCAGCCTGAATAACCGCATCTGCGATCTTGGCGTCAAGTTTGCCGATCGCCTTGTTTTCCATCGCACAGGCTTTTTTGATCACACCAAGCGCACGAACGATGGCGACAGGTTGCTTTTCCCACCCAATCGGAAAGTTCATAATCGAACGCTGAGTTTGCGCGCCCCAATATTTGTCAGAAGGAACCTCCAGCGGGCCAAAGCTGTCGGATTCGGTGCGGGTCTGAGACATCGGTCACTCCGTCGTGTAAGCAGTCGTTTGCCGTTTACCTGCAGCATTGCTGCCGTGCAATCGGCCAGTTTCGCGCACCTTAAACTTACCGAATGGAAAGGTATAGATAAGTAGCTGCGTCATTTTTCTTGATCGAATGACAATTCGCACCATTGTCAGTGACGACGGCTTGGCTAAACTGCGAGGGTCATCAATTTGGAGGCTAACGTGCCCCAATCTGCAAGGATTAACTCACTAAAACTGTTCGCCTTATCAATGGGTGTACTCTTTTGTGTGGCTCTTTCAAACGTTCCGGCCCACGCCGCAGATATTGGCTCTTTTGTCGGCGATTACGTAGGCTCGGCCAAAGTTATAGATCAGGATGGAACTGAAACCCCTCGGGACATGAGTGTCTCGATCCAAGAGACCAAAGACGGTTTCAATGTCAGTTGGAAAACCACGACCTACAAACTGGATGGTCGGGTGAAAGAGCAGTCATTCTCGATTGATTTCAAGGAATCTGAGCGGTCAGACGTGTATTCCGCTGCAATGAAACGGAATGTCTTCGGTCACGAAGTTCCTTTGGATCCCATGCGGGGTGAGCCTTTTGTCTGGGGCAGAATTGTCGGAGACACGCTGACTGTTTTCTCGCTGTTCATAGACGAGGACGGTGGCTATGAATTACAGCAGTTTGATCGCACACTTGCCGAAGGCGGATTGAACCTGTCTTTCTCAAGATTCCGAAACGGAATAAAATCCCGTTCCGTGGAAACTTTCCTGGAAAAACAGTGATCCCGTAAGGGCTATTTTCTGAAACTATCCAACGAGACGACATCAGCATCATGCTGGTCTTCTTGCTCGTCCACCTCGATCGTTTCTTCGACGATCTGGGCGGGTTCTTCGTCGTCATCTGGGCTTTCAAATCGAAGGCCAAATTCGACCGAAGGGTCCACGAAAGTCTTAATCGAACCGTAAGGGATATAGAGCGGTTCTGGCGCATCTCCGAAATTGAGCGTGATGGCAAAGCCGTTGTCGCCCACTTCAAGGTTTTCAAACCAATGCTGCATGACGATTGTCATTTCATCCGGGTACCGCTCGCGCAGCCAATCGGCGATTTCGACTCCGTCATGGCCGATGTCAAAGGTGATGAAAAAATGATGCGCCCCAGGCAGGCCATTTTCGGAAACATTTGTCAAAACGGTCTTGATTAAGCCACGCATGGCTGTGTGCATCAAGTTCCCATAGTCGATGTCCTGCGACATTTGTCATCCTCAAAAGTGGTTGCCCCAAGCATAAGGGATTCCCTCGGAAACGAAAGGCCGGGCGCACCATGATTGTTCAAAGAAATTGAAGCCCGATACCGGCGACGGCCATAACAGCCAGCGTCAGCCCCATGCCAAATTTCAACTTAAATATCAACACTCCAGCCAGCAAAGTCAGCATTGCCGCCGCCAGATTTACCGAAGAAAAGTCAGGCCACGGTACGGAAATGATCCACCAGTGTTTGTCAGGGATGTTGGTGAAAAGAACGTTAAGACCAAACCAGACTGACAGGTTGAGAATCACACCTACGACCGCTGCGGTTATGCCTTGCAGTGCTGCCGACAGCCTTGGGCGCGCCGCCAAATGCTCTAAATACGGTGCGGCAAGGAAAATCCACAAAAAGCAGGGCACGAACGTTGCCCAAAGAGCGACCGCTCCGGCCGCGATTGCCAGGCCAGCTCCTCCCTCTGATTGACCTGTCAGCATGGCAACAAACTGTGTAACCAGAATAAGCGGCCCCGGTGTCGTTTCCGCCAACCCAAGCGCGTCGATCATCTGATCCGTAGTGATCCATTGGTACTTTTCAACAACGGTCTGCGTCATATAGGCCAGCACGGCGTAAGCACCGCCAAAGGTGACGACCGCAAGTCGCGCAAAAAACCAGCCCAGATCACTCAGTAGCTTTTGTCCTGCAGCCCCTAAGGTGAACAATGGCCCTAGCCAAAGGATCAGCCAAAGCGCGCAGGTTCTGACTGGTTTAATGGCAGGCGGGGGCGGGGATGGCTGAGGGGGCACGCCAACCTGATTGAACCGAGCGAAACCCCAGGCCGCTGCTGCCAGAATAATGAGGGGAAAAGGTAGGTTCAGCGCGAATATCGACAGGAACCCCAGTCCTGCGACGAGGCGGTGCTCAACATCCGTGAGCGCCTTGTGCGACAACCTGAATAGCGCCTGTAGCACGATGACAATCACCGTTGCCTTGACCCCCAGAAACCCCGCCTGAACAAGAGGCAAGTCGCCGTAGGCCGCGTAAAGTCCGACCAGAACCGAAATCACGATTGCGCCCGGCAGAACAAACAGTCCACCAGCGATGAGGCCGCCGGGCAGCCCGCGAATCCGCCAGCCCGCAAAGGTCGCCAACTGCATCGCCTCTGGTCCAGGAAGCATCATGCACAGGGACAAGGCTCTGAGGTATGTCTGTTCGTCCAGCCAGGAACGTTTTTCGACCAACTCCTGGTGCATGAGCGAGATTTGAGCCGCAGGACCGCCAAAAGACAGCAATCCGATGCGCCCGAAAACGCGGAACAACTCTGCAAATGTTGGGATCATGATTTGCGACCTGTTGGCCAATCGTGCTGTTCCTCGAACCCATCACGCGCCCATCGATAAAGAGCGTCGTAAAGGTGCAACCCTGCCTCCAGGTTTTGATGGTCGTCTCGGTATTGCCGCGATAGGCCGACGGACACCGCCAAAAGCCCCGCTGCCTCGGGCGACAAGTCGTGACGATTGGTATCCGCAGCGCGAATAACAGTCGCCAACCGATCAAGAGGAGGAGAGTGCAGGGCGAACTCATCCAGCAACGTGTCAAAAGTACAGCGATCCCCGCGATGGCTCCAGAACACGTTTTCTACGTCAAAGGGCGTCGCGCTGAAGGCTTCGGCTGTATTTTCAACCTCGCCCGGAGCGACGAAAAGAAATTGTGCTTTGGGGTCCACGAACCGGCGTATCAGCCAGGGGCAAGCGATGCGATCTATCTTTGGCCGGTGGCGTGTTACCCATAGGGATCCTTGCGACCCCAACGCGGAAAGGGTTGCTGCAGGTATGCGGGGTGCATCCGGCGTTTCCTTCCACGCGAACATCCCGCCCTCTAGGTATTCGGCGTGCACACCGTCACTTCGCAGCCATGAAACCACACCTTGACTAAGTTTCTTTCCCTTCTGGCAAATGATGACCGCGGCCTGATCTCCGATCATTTTCCTTAGACTGGCAAGATCATTTGCGGGATGTCGGCACGAACCCGGAATAAGGAAAGGGTCCGCGTCAAAGTCTGCGTCTAGACACACATCGACCAACAAAGGCGCGGTTGGAGTTCCGATGAGTCGTGAAAGTTGTTTGGGCGTTATCGAGTTGGGCGCGGGCATAGCATGTTTCCTGTCTCAAGCGGATACATGCGAAACTTGGGCTTACGCCTCACGGGGCGTTCGCAATCTTACCCCATGCCCCTTGCTACAGCGCATGGGACAAGGGGGTCAAGATTTCATGAGTAGCTCAGGCCCAATCCAGCCGTTGGCCTGTCATGCAGACGGGCAGGGTGTCCTGTGGAAATTGGCCGAGTTGCTCGAACAGGGAAACGAAGTCGAACTGATTATACGCCTCGACAACGCGGCCATCCTTTATGCGCCCGATCAGGCTGCCTGTGGCCTGAAGGGGTGCGCCATTGTCGGCGCGGGTTGTTCTCACGTGAAGGATCGCGGAAACCCAGTTACCTTCTTCAATTATTTTCGGGATTTCGACTTTAATGTCGCCAAGAATATGCCGGAATGCCATGACCAGATCGCGAAATTCATCCGCACCAACCTGCATTTCGGGGATAAGCCCTTCGGCCATGCCTTCAGGGGCAAAATACTTGTCGATTGCATCGGTATTGCCGTCTTCCCAGACCTCGGAATACCACTCTCTGAGCACTTCTGCGTGTGACATCTCAGTTCTCCTGTCTTCGTGGACAGAACATGGACGCAATGAGTGAACAAACTCTGAAAATTCCAGCAAGGGATTTTCGGTATGACGCGGGGAAAATGCAGGTTTCTGTTGCCAGGTACCTGCGAACCCCGCCTTACGCGGCTAGGCGCAAGGGCTTAAGTTTCGGTCTTGTTACTGCTTACGCAGCAACTGCAACCGGAGCACGATTGTCGTTTGCAATTGTACTAGTTTCGCCGATAACGGTGGCAGACAGCCGAGACAAAGCTAACCCCTTTAGACGTTCGTCGATCCTGTTTCGGCCCCATGATCCCCAAACGAGAGATATTGGTGGAGCCGCCGGGTACCGCCCCCGGGTCCGATCCGCTTATTACGAGCGCGTTTATGTCCATAGTCCCGAAGGACACTCTCTATATAGGTGAGCAAACGCGCGGATGCAAACGGGGAAACGCACGCAGTATTATCGTTTATTTTTAATTATTTAAGTGACTTTATTGAAGTTCGCGAGTATCAACCACAACGCCAAGACCAATTCGATTCCACCAAAGGTCAGCGCTTTGATCAGCGGCGGATTGTCCAGCGCGACCGATACGAACCGCCCCAGCGCGGCACCGGCATAGACAACGCCCAACATCACATAACCCATCGGATTATTCAGCAGCAGAACCACGGCTCCGGTCACGACAAACAGCCCTCCGACCGAGGCGCGCATTTCGCTCAGCCCCATAGTACTGTCGGTTGGCGCCAGATCCAGCGAGGCCGCGGTGAAGGCGGGGGCCAGGAACCCAAACAAGCCAAAACCAATGGTCAGGATGGCTGCTATTACATTAAGTCCTGTGGTCATCATGCCCTCATCAAACAGTTTTTCTGCGCTGGTCCGCAACATCCTGCGCCAGTTTTCGAGTGTAGCTTTCCAACTTAACAAGCGTTTCATCAACAGCTACGGAATCTCGGTCCTGCAAGGCATCCACTATCTGATTGTGGAGTGAGATAATCTCCTCGCGCGATCTGGCCGAAAAGGTGATCATGTTCATCAAGGGTTGCATCGCCTCGACTGCACCAGCCAACTGATAGGACAGGACCGGGTTTCCCGCGCCGTCGACCAGCGCACGGTGGAAAGCCACATCCGACGCGCAGAACGCCTCATCCGTGAGGCCGGGCTGCGCCTGCCTGAAAATCTCGGCTCGCATCGTTGCCAATTGATCCGCAGTTCGGCGCTGCGCCGACAAAGGCGCACAGGCACGTTCCAGCGCATAGCGCGCCTCACAAGCCGTATCAAAGGCCACGGCGTTCATGGATAGCAATAAGGTCGATGTTGTGATTTGCTGAGTGTAAGCGTCTTCAAAGCTCAAACGATTGACAAATGCCCCGCCAGTCGCGCCGCGCTGCGTTCGGATAAGCGATTGAGCCGCAAGGCGTTTCAAGGCTTCGCGAACGGTCGGGCGTGAGACTTGGAATTGATCCGCAAGTTCGGCTTCGGACGGCAAACGCTCATCCACGATCAACTGCCCTGAGATGATTGCGTCACGGATAGCCTGAGCGATCTGCGCGGACAGATCTGCAGGTTTTTGGGGGTCGATTTTCATAATCGGGGACCATTGGCGAATTTTTATTTGTCTGACATTTAAAAGTCTGACATTTGAAAAGCAAGGACTGAGTCGGGAGGAACAAGTGAGTCGCGCAGTTCTACGTAACGGCTTTTGGCTGGGCTTTTATGCTTTGATCCTGTGGGCGTGGTGGATGATGTTCACCATGAGCCGCAACATGGATGTTGATTGGATTGGCCGTCCGGGTCCGATGGGTCAGGCGATGGCGGCCATGGACCCACGCATGGACATGTACATGCCCATGGCCGAGTTTGGCCCTCTGTTTTGGATGTGGGCGATTATGATGGCAGCCATGATGTTGCCCACACTGGTTCCAACCCTACGCAGTTACGATGACCTGATCCGCAGCGCCGATGGAACGCGTGCGGGGTGGGTTGGTGTTCTGAGCGGCTATTTCCTGGTCTGGGTCGGATTTGCGGCAGTCATTACCGGCGTGCAGCTTGTGCTTCTGTATGGTGGCGTGGTCGATATGCTGGGCATTTCCAAGTCCAATATACTTGCCGCAGGGCTCCTGATCGCCGTCGGCGCGTTTCAGTTCACCCGCGCGAAAGAAGTCTGCCACGGTGTCTGCCACGCCCCGATGACCTATTTCCTTGGACACTGGAAAACCGGGTTTTCGGGCGGTTTGCGCATGGGGCTGGGACTTGGCGCGTTTTGCGTGGGCTGCTGCTGGGGCTTCATGGCGCTTGGGTTTGTTGGCGGCGTGATGAGCCTTTTGTGGATGGGTCTGGCGACCCTGTTCATGGTTCTCGAAAAACTCCCTCAGATCGGGCACGCAGTAACGCGGCCGCTGGGGTTTGCTCTTATCGCGGGCGGTCTTGTGCTGTTCGTGTATCCCTTTGCTTACGGAGGATAAGCCTATGGCGAAAAACAGAAAACCGGAATCGGACCGCTTGCCGATCAGTCAGCGCATCGACAGCCGTATGCCCAATCCGAAACGGCGCGAAATGAGCCCGACAGACTGGGCAATCAAGGGTGAGCTGATCCTAAACTGCTCGTGCGATGTGTTTTGCCCGTGCGTCGTTTCATTGGGGGCGCACCCTCCGACGGAAGGGCATTGCCACGCTTGGATGGGCGTGATCATCGACGAAGGTCATTACGAAGGCGAAGACCTTTCAGGACTGAACGTCGGGCTGTTGGTCGATATTCCGGGGCGGATGGGTGAAGGCCAGTGGAAGGTCGCTGCGTATGTAGACGAACGCGCAAGCGGCAAAGCCTACAACGGTTTGCTGCAGATATTCAGCGGACAGGCCGGGGGCACAACGGGTCTTTTCACCATGCTGGTCAGCGAAATCATCGGTGCCGAGCGTGCTCCGGTCCAGATCGAGCGTGACGGGAACAAGCGCCGCATCATGATTGGCCGCAAAATTCAGGGCGAAATTGAAATGATGGCTGGCAAAGATGCTGATCATCCAGTCATGGTTTCCAACTCCAAGTACTGGATGGGGCCGGACATCATCGTTGCGCGCGGAACAAAGTCCAAGGTTCGCGACTATGGCCGTGTCTGGGACTTTGGTGGAAAATCTGCCGAAATTTGCCCAATCGACTGGCACGGCCCAAAGTAGCGAGGACATCTGATGGCTCAGATTTCGTTTTCCCGCCGTTTGCGCCGCACCCCATTTTCCGAAGGCGTAGAGGCTGCCGGAGCCAAGGCATTTACGGTCTATAACCGTATGTTATTGCCCACCGTTTTTGAATCTGTCGAGGCCGACTATCGGCATCTGAAGTCTCATGTTCAGGTGTGGGACGTTTCGTGTGAACGGCAAGTGGAATTGCGCGGGCCGGATGCAACGCGACTTATGCAGATGCTGACACCGCGTGACCTGCGGGGCATGCTGCCGGGGCAATGTTACTACGTGCCGATTGTCGATGAGACGGGCGGCATGTTGAACGATCCCGTGGCCGTCAAACTTTCAGATGATCGTTGGTGGATTTCCATTGCGGACAGTGACTTGTTGCTGTGGGTTAAAGGAATTGCCAATGGGTACCGGCTGGACGTGCTGGTTGACGAACCCGACGTATCTCCGCTTGCCGTTCAAGGGCCAAAGGCGGACGAGCTGATGTCCAGAGTCTTCGGTGACCGTGTTAAGGATATTCGTTTCTTCAAATTCGACATGTTCGAGTTTCAGGGGCGCGATCTGGCGGTTGCACGGTCGGGCTACTCAAAGCAGGGCGGCTTTGAAATCTATGTCGAAGGCGCTGATATTGGAATGCCGCTTTGGAACGCGCTGTTTGAGGCAGGTAAAGACCTCAATGTCCGTGCAGGATGCCCGAACCTGATCGAAAGGATCGAAGGGGGTTTGCTGTCGTACGGAAATGACATGACCGACGACAATACTCCTCATGAATGTGGATTGGGCAAGTTCTGCAACACACATACTGCCATCGGCTGTATCGGACGCGACGCCTTGCTGCGCGTGGCAAAGGAAGGTCCGGTTCAGCAGATACGTCCTATCGCGATAGATGGGGACCCTGTGCCAGCCTGCGACCGCCCCTGGCCGGTGTTTGCCAGCGGCAAGCGCGTTGGGCAGGTCACCTCGTCAGCATGGTCGCCTGATTTCTCAACCAACGTTTCCATTGGGATGTTGAGATTGAGTCATTGGGACGCCGGAACCGAAGTCGAAGTCGAAACTCCCGCAGGCATGCGAAGGGCTGTGGTGCAGGAAAATTTTTGGATTTGATCGGATCAAGACCGATCTTTTACCCGTTGTAAATGAAAGGAAAGTTAGATGTTCAATGCCTTGGTCATGGAAAAGGACGAGGATAGCGGCCTGGCGAGCGCCTCGCTAAAGCAGCTTTCCCTCGAAGACTTGCCGCACGGCGAAGTTACAATCGCGGTGGAGTATTCGACGGTGAACTACAAGGACGGCCTTTGCATGTCACCTAAAGGCGGCGGGCTTGTCCGAAACTATCCTCATGTGCCCGGCGTGGACTATAGCGGCACGGTCGAGGCATCAACGGACGATCGGTACAAGCCCGGTGACAAGGTCGTTTCCACAGGCTGGCGCGTCGGCGAAGCGCATTGGGGCGGGTACGCCCAAAAAGCCAGCGCTTTGGCGGACTGGCTGGTGCCCTTGCCAGACGGGTTGGACACGCGTCAGGCAATGGCGGTCGGAACGGCGGGATTCACCGCGATGCTATCCGTGATGGCGCTGGAGGATCACGGTCTGAAACCGAATAGCGGCCCCGTATTGGTGACGGGCGCTGCGGGCGGTGTTGGGTCCGTCGCGACAGCGATTTTGGCCAATCTTGGCTATGAAGTCGCGGCTGTTACCGGACGCCCCGAAGCAGGCGAATACCTCAAATCACTGGGCGCGACCACCATCGTGCCCCGTGAAGATTTGAATGAGACGGTTAAGCGACCACTGGAAAGCGAAACATGGGCCGGATGCATCGACGCGGTTGGCGGAGAGATGCTGGCCCGCGTCTTGGGGCAGATGAAATATGGCGCTTCCGTCGCCGCGGTTGGTCTGGCCGGAGGCGCGGGTCTGCCCGCGTCGGTCATTCCGTTCCTGCTGCGCGGAGTGAACCTTTTGGGTATCGACAGTGTCATGCAGCCATATGACAACCGCGTGCGCGCGTGGCAGAGGGTGGCGACAGACCTGCCGATGGACAAGCTCGAAGCGATGATTCAGCCCGCAACCTTGGGTGATCTGCCGCAATTGGGCACTGAAATCCTTAAAGGACAGGTAAAGGGGCGTGTGGTCGTTGACCTAAACGCCTGACCTCAAAGATTTTCAGGGGACCGGTCGGCTGCGAGGGTGGCCGGTCCTTTTGCCCTTTAAAGAACCCCAAAATGCCAGAAACAACTCTGGTCATTGGCGCAATTCCCCATCATCATTGCTATACATCCCAACTGCGATGGCTTATGAGCCTAGCAAACAGCACCTGAAGACGGGGAGTGAGCAGCATGTCTGACGATTTCGAACTGGACACAGACGATCTGAAGCGCCGCATGGAGGGCGCAATGTCCAACCTTAAAACCGAGTTTGCGTCGCTGCGCACCGGGCGCGCGTCGGCTTCGATGCTCGAGCCGGTGATGGTGGACGCCTACGGCTCGATGACCCCGATTAACCAAGTTGGCACGGTTAATGTTCCCGAACCGCGTATGGTCACGGTAAACGTGTGGGACAAAGGGCTGGTCGGCAAAGTCGAAAAAGCCATTCGTGAAAGCGGGTTGGGGATCAACCCTCAGCTAAACGGCACGATCATCATGCTGCCGATCCCCGAGCTGAACGAAGAACGCCGTCGCGAGCTTGGCAAGGTCGCGGGGCAATATGCCGAACACGCGCGGGTCTCGATCCGCAATGTGCGACGCGATGGTATGGATCAGATCAAGAAAGCCAAGGCTGACGGGATGTCCGAGGACGACCAGAAATTCTGGGAAAGTGAAGTTCAGGACCTGACCGACGAGATGATCAAGACCGTCGACGCCGCGCTTGAGACGAAACAGTCAGAAATCATGCAGGTTTGACGCTATAATGCCCGACACCGCTCATACCGCGCCAGTTGATGGCCCTCGCCACGTCGCCATAATCATGGATGGTAACGGCCGCTGGGCGCAAGCGCGGGGCAGGCCACGCCTGTTCGGACACCAGGCAGGCGCGCGCCGCGTACGCGATGTGGTAGAGGCGTGCCCGAGTCTCGGTATCAAATATCTCACCGTCTTTGCGTTCTCGACCGAAAACTGGAAACGTACACAGGCCGAAGTCGCCGGGCTGATGAGCCTGTTTAGGCGCTATATCATCAAGGAAACGCGGAATCTCACCAGCAACGGTGTGCGCGTGCGCTTTATCGGTGATCGTGTTCGTCTGGACGCCAAGTTGATCGATCTGATGGATACGCTGGAAAATGCCACCAAGGACAACGATCTGGTGCACTTGACCATCGCCATCAACTATGGCGGCCGGGACGAGGTTGCGCGTGCCACAAAACGACTGGCGAGTGACGTCGCAGAGGGTCGTTTGAAGCCCGAAGATGTGGATGAAGAAACCCTGCCCAAGTATCTGGACACGCACGTTCTTCCTGACCCTGACCTCGTCATCCGAACAAGTGGCGAAGCGAGGATTTCCAACTTTCTGTTGTGGCAGTCCGCATATTCCGAATACGAGTTCATCGATACGCTCTGGCCCGATTTCACGGCTGCCGAACTTGAGCGGCTTTGCCGGAACTTTGGAACACGAGAGCGTCGGTTCGGAGCAATTTCAGCATGAGTGAAGGCCGATGGTCTGACCTGACAGCGCGCGTTCTGTCAGCAGCGGTTCTCGTTGCTATTGGCTCGGTCGAGGTTTGGCTGGGCGGTCTCTGGTTTGAAAGTTTTATCGCCATTGCGTGCGGCCTGATGACGTGGGAACTGGTCCGGATGATCGACCCGGATCGGATCGCAGTCGCGGTGCAATTGGCAATACTGACTGGCGTTGCCGTTGTCCTCAGCTATCACGTGCCACCTCTCTACAAGTTGCCGCTGCTGTTGGCGCCCGCTTTAGTCGGCGCAGGGCAGGTAAGCCGCGCCAAGGGAACTTATGCCTTGTTTGCCGCCTGGATTGCGGCGGCGGGTCTTGGGTTTATTTCCATACGCGAAAATATGGGCTTTGGCTGGATGGTGTGGCTGATCTCGGTCGTCGTGGCGACGGATGTGGCTGGTTACTTCGTCGGAAAAACCTTTGGTGGTCCTAAGTTCTGGCCGAAAGTTAGCCCAAAGAAAACTTGGTCTGGAACCGCTGGCGGTTGGGCCGCTGCCGCTTTGGTCGGTATTATTTTCGCGCTGCACGCCGGTTTTGGAGTTTTGTTTGTCGCAGTGTCCGTACTTGCGTCCATGGCAAGCCAGGCCGGCGACATTGTCGAAAGCGCCACCAAGCGGAAGTTCGGCGTCAAGGACAGCTCGAACCTGATCCCTGGACACGGAGGATTCCTTGATCGGTTTGACGGGATGATGGGGGCCGCTCTGTTCGTGCTGATTGCCGGACTGATTTACGCTCCGGGTGCAATGTAATGCGCAAAATTTCAATTTTTGGTGCGACCGGTTCAATCGGACAGAACACGATTGATCTGATTGACCGCGATCCTGACAAATACGATGTCGTGGCACTGACTGGTGGCTCCAACATTGAGCAATTGGCCAAGGATGCCCGACGTCTGCGTGCTGAATTGGCCGTCACTGCCCATGAAGACCGCCTGAGCGATCTTCGGGATGCCTTAGCAGGAACCGGTATCGAAGTCGCTGCGGGCTCGCAGGCGATCAAAGAGGCTGCTGCGCGCCCAACTGACTGGGTCATGTCCGCCATTGTTGGTGCTGCGGGCCTCCCTCCGGGGTTAGAAGCCTTGAAACAGGGCGCAACGCTGGCTCTGGCCAACAAGGAAACACTGGTCTGTGCAGGTGAGCTGGTACTGGAAACCGCCCGCAAGAACGGAGCACGGTTGCTACCGGTTGACAGTGAACATTCAGCCGTTTTTCAGGCTTTGGTCGGTGAGGACATGAGTGCCGTTGAACGGGTCATCATCACGGCCAGCGGCGGCGCATTTCGCGATTGGTCACTCAGCGATCTTGCAAGTGCGACGGTCGAACAAGCGTCTAGCCATCCTAACTGGAACATGGGCCAACGGATCACAATCGACAGCGCTTCGATGTTCAACAAAGCGCTTGAGCTGATTGAAACAAAAGAGTTCTTTGGCGTTTCACCGGATCAAATCGAAGTTCTGGTTCACCCGGAATCCATTGTTCATGCGCTTGTGGGGTTCAATGACGGGGCTGTCATGGCTCACATGGGCGCACCGGACATGCGCCATGCGATTGGCTACGCCTTGAACTGGCCGGACCGCCGAAATCTGCCGGTTGACCGATTGAACCTGGCCAAGCTGGGTCAGCTAAGGTTTCACGAGCCCGACACGGCGCGGTATCCAGCTTTGGACCTGGCGCGCGGCGTGATGGAACGAGGAGGGCTCTCAGGTGCGGTATTCAACGCCGCCAAAGAGCGCGCACTGGACCACTTCATAGACAGAAAGATCGGATTCTTGGCTATGGCGGATATCGTTGAAGCCGTGTTGAACAAATCCGAAGCCGAAAGCGGCCTTATTGATGCCCCTTTAACACTTGATAACGTACTGCATACGGACCATTTGGCACGTAAGTGGGTAGATGAAACCGTAGCCCAACGCGCAGGATAGAATTTTGGACTTACTTTCGCTGATCCCCCAATTCGGTAACTTGTTGTATACCATCGTCGCTTTTGTGATTGCGCTTTCGGTGATCGTAGCGGTGCATGAATACGGGCACTACATTGTCGGGCGTTGGTCAGGGATTCATGCTGAGGTTTTCTCGATCGGCTTCGGCCCCGTTCTGTGGAGCCGCGTGGACAAGCGCGGGACGCGTTGGCAAATCGCGGCCTTACCCTTTGGCGGATACGTTAGATTTATGGGTGACGCGAACGCGGCGTCCGGCAAGGACGAGGGGGCCATGTCGGAAATCTCCGAACAAAGCCCAGAAGATCTGAGAAGAACCATGCACGGGGCCCCGCTTTGGGCGCGCACTGCAACAGTCGCTGCCGGACCGGTTTTCAACTTCGCCATGTCTATCGTGGTGTTTGGGCTTATTTTTCTGTCTCAGGGCGTTACCAAGGAGCCGCTGACCGTCGGTACTCTCTCGCCATTGCCCGGCACAATTCAAGAGCTTCGCGAAGGGGACGAAATCATCGCGATCGCGGGCGTCAAACTGCCCGATTTCGATCAGGAAGGGTCTTGGGAAGAATTTACCGACTCCTTACCCGTTGAACCGACTTTGAATTACACGGTTCTCAGGGACGGGCAGACCCTTGATGTGTCCGCGCCTTGGTTGATGCCGCCACTGATCCAGCAGGTTGCTCCTCGTAGCGCTGCGATGGACATTGATCTGAAGAAGGGCGATGTCATAACCGCCGTTGACGGCGACCCGATCTTCGCGTTCGAGCAATTGAAAGAACACGTGGAAAGCTCTGACGGCAAAGTACTGATGCTGGATGTTTGGCGTGATGGGGCCGAGCTTGAGTTTGCCCTGGCGCCGCGCCGAACGGACGAACCTCAACCCGACGGCGGCTACGTCACACACTGGCGTATCGGAATCGTTGGGGGCATGATGCTTGACCCTGCGACCGAACCAGCGGGCGTTTTGGATTCCCTTTCCGGCGGAGTAAGGCAGACGTTGCGCGTGATCGAGGGGTCATTGTCAGGAATCTGGCATATGGTTACAGGAGCAATCAGCACCTGCAACATGTCGGGCCCAATCGGAATTGCCGAAACATCAGGCGCAATGGCAAGCCAAGGGGCGCAGAACTTCATATTCTTCATAGCTGTTCTGTCCACGGCCGTGGGTTTGCTCAACCTCTTTCCCATTCCCGCACTTGATGGGGGTCACTTGGTTTTCTACGCCTACGAAGCCGTCGCAGGCAAACCACCAAGTGACGCCGTGCTTCGGGTTCTGATGGGGATCGGCGTTACCGCAATCCTTGGGTTGATGCTGTTTTCGGTGACCAACGACCTGTTCTGCTGATTGTGGCGAAGGTGGCGCGGAAAGGCCGCAATTGCGCCGTATTTTTAGCATATGATCTCTGATGTAAATTAATTGCATCAGAGGGTGCTATGACACGGGCGCTGCAAAAGTCGTACAAGAGCTTCAGCTTTCTTTTCCTGTTGAACTGGGACACGATCCTGTTCTTCATGGCGACCGCTTTGGCAATGCTAGGCTGCGCATATCTGATCAATATGTGATTCTTGCTTTCCGTAAAAATACTACAGTGAGCGACCTTCTGGGTCGCTTTGCTTTTTGGGCTTTTGACAAGGTTTCCTAATCCCGCTACTCAAACTTAAAGTCCTGAAATTTTGGGTAGAGAAAAATATGACTGATAGGCGAGGCGCAGGCACATCCTGCGGAGGGCAGAAGCTGACAAACAAGATTTTGTGGCGAACGCTATCCATTTTTTCCCTTATTTTTTTAGTGAGTTTAGTGTCTGTCCCGCAGGTTGCGCAGGCGCAAAGCTACACCATCAATTCCTTCGATGTTGACGGAAACCGTAGGATCGAAACGTCTACGATTATCGCACGCACTGGCATCCAACCGGGTCAGACAGTTACTGCCGGCGAATTGAACGACGCCTTTCAGCGTTTGCTTGACAGTGGTGTTTTTGAGACAGTTGAACTTACGCCACGCGGAACGACTCTGCAGATCGAAGTTCAGGAATATCCGACGATCAACCAGATCAGCATCGAGGGAAACCGCCGCGTAAAGGATGATGTTCTGATCGAAGCGATCTCGTCACAGCCGCGCCGTGTTTTCACCCCACAGGTTGCAGAGGCAGACGCCGATCTGATCGCCGAGATTTATTCGGCGCAGGGCAGGGTATCCGCCACCGTTATCCCTCGCATCATTCGTCGCAGCGACAACCGCGTGGATCTGGTGTTTGAAATTGCCGAGGGCACCACGATCGAGGTCGAGCGTGTCAGCTTTGTCGGAAACCGCGCCTTCTCGGACCGTCGTCTACGTCGGGTGCTTGAGACCAAGCAGGCCAACTTCCTGCGGACGTTCCTGCGCAGTGACACTTTCATCGCTGATCGGATCGAGTTCGACAAACAGGTTATCCGGGATTTCTACCTGTCCCGTGGCTATGTCGATTTCCGCGTCAACAGCGCAAACGTCGAATTCACCCGCGAGCGTGATGCGTTCTTCCTTGTGATGAATATCACGGAAGGTCAGAAATTCTCGTTCGGAAAAATCTCGACAGTCAGCGAGATACCCGGCGTCAACGCCGCCGATTATCAAAACGCACTGAAAATCAAGCCCGGGGTCACGTACTCTCCTTCCTTGATCGAAAACTCTATCGCGCGTCAGGAACGTCTTGGCATCAAACAGGGCGTGGACTTCTTGCGGGTTGAACCTCGGGTTACGCGAAACGCACGAGACTTGACACTGGATGTGCAGTTCGTCCTGACCAAGGGACCGCGGATTTTCGTTGAACGGATCGACATTGAAGGTAACACAACGACGCTTGACCGAGTGATCCGTCGCCAATTCGATACCGTTGAAGGCGACCCATTCAACCCTCGTGAAATCCGGCAAGCGGCCGAGCGTATTCGCGCACTTGGGTTCTTTGCGGTTGCGGATGTCGAGCCACGCGAAGGTTCATCGCCGAGTCAGGTGATCGTCGACGTGGACGTGGAAGAACAGCCCACCGGGTCGTTAAGCCTTGGCGGTAGCTACTCGGTTTCTGATGGTTTCGGGATTGCAATTGGTCTGAACGAGTCGAACTTCCTTGGCCGCGGGCAGAACCTTGGCATCACGCTCTCGACCGCCCAGGATGCAGAGCAATATACTCTGAGCTTCTCTGAACCTTATCTGCTGGGGCGCAGGCTGCGTTTTGACCTGGGTCTTGGACTTGCGTCCACGAACTCGAGCTTTGCCAGCTATGATACCGAGCGAGTGTTCTTCAACCCGCAACTCAGCTACTCGATCGGTGAATTGTCGGCCCTGAGACTGCGCTACGGCTGGGACCGCAGCGAGATGACGCAGCAGGACAATGAAGTCAACGGTGCGGTCATTTCCTCGGAAATTGACCAGGGTAAACGGACAACCAGCTCGTTGGGCGTATCTTATGTGTATGACAGCCGACTGGGTGGTCTGAACCCAAATGCTGGTGTTCTGTTTGAAGTTGGCCTTGATGCCGCAGGGCTGGGCGGCGACAACGAGTTCTATAAGTCGACCGCCAGGGCGATCGCTCAAACTCGGGTGCTCAGCGAGGAAGTCGTTCTGCGCGCCACGCTGGAAATGGGTGCCCTACACTGGAGAGGTGACGATTTCAGCCGGACACTCGACCGTTTCGTTCTTGGCCCCAACACGTTCCGGGGATTTGAACCCGCAGGTCTAGGCCCACGCGACCTTTCCAATGGTCAGGATGACGCGATCGGCGGCAACTACTACTGGGTCGCTCGGTTCGAGTCGGACTTCCCGCTGGGTCTGCCCGAAGAACTGGGTTTGCGCGGCGGTGTGTTCTATGACGTTGGCAACCTCTATAACATTGACAATGTAAACACAGCCGGAGCGGACATCGTGGGCGCAGATGGCTCCATTCGTCATGTTGTCGGGGTGTCCGTTCTGTGGGAAACACCGTTCGGTCCCTTGCGCTTCAACTTCTCGAAAGCCCTGAAGAAAGAAGATTTCGACCAGGAGCAGAATTTCGACCTGACCATTCAGGCGCAGTTCTGACAAAGAGATGATGAGCTTTTTCATGCCAAAACTGCAGGGCCCTCTCCGGGCCCTGTGTGTTTTTCTGACAGTCGTTTTTGCCGCTCCGGTTCACGCCCAGCAGTTGGGTGTCCCACAAACGGCAATTCTAACGATCTCAAGCGAGCGTCTGTTCGCAGATTCTCAATTTGGCCAGCGTGTCCTGCGCGAGATCGAAGCCGAAGGCACTCTGCTGGCCGAGGAAAATGAACGGATCGTCGCCGAGCTTAGCAGGGAAGAAAAAGACCTGACTGATCAACGCGGCGACCTTCAGCCTGACGAGTTTCGACCACTGGCCGAAGCGTTCGACATGAAAGTTCAGTCACATCGGGACGGACAGCGCGCCAAGTTGGACGCGCTGGCGCGAAAAAGTGAGGATGCTCAGCAGACATTCTATGAGTTGATACAGCCCGTTTTGATCGACTTGCTTCGCGAATCCGGCGCTACGGTCATTATTGAACGTTCAAGCGTTTTTCTAAGTTCTGACCGTACCGATGTTACCGAGGCTGCGATTGCGCGAATAGACGCCGTTATCGGCGATGGAAGTACCATCGAAAACGGTTCCGACGAATAGGTTTGCTTGCCCTTGGGTCGCGGTGTTGTTAACCACTCGGCAAAGAGAAATCCAGAACGGGACACCTTCATCATGACCACGGAAACCCAGAGTGCAGACATTCAGCTGATCCAGCGGATATTGCCACATCGCTATCCGTTTCTGTTGGTGGACAAGGTCGTTGACATCTCGGGCTATCAATCCGCCGTCGGCATCAAGAACGTCACGATGAACGAGCCGCACTTTCAGGGCCATTTCCCCGGAACGCCGATCATGCCGGGCGTCACCATTGTCGAGGCGATGGCGCAAACCGCAGGGGTAATGCTGGGAGTGGGCATGGACGTGATCGACAGCGAGCTGCTGATCTACTTCATGAACATCGACAAGTGTAAATTCCGCCGAAAAGTCGTTCCCGGCGACGTGCTTGAAATGCATGTTGAAACCGTTCGCGGCAAAAAGGGTGGCAAGATCTTCAAGTTCAGCGGTCGCGCAACGGTCGAAGGTGAAGTCGCTGCCGAAGCCGAGTTTTCGGCCTACGTTGACTGGGACATGGAAAAAACGACATGAACGGTGTCCACCCAAGCGCAATAATCGAAGACGGCGCGCAGATCGGCGAGGGCTGTATCATCGGCCCGTTCTGCTATGTCGGGTCCAAGGTGAAATTGAGCGACCGTGTCGAACTCAAGTCTCATGTTGTTGTCACGGGCGATACCTCGATTGATGAAGATACCGTCGTTTTCAATTTCTCGGTCATCGGTGAAATCCCGCAGGATCTGAAATTCGGGGGGGAAGATACGCGTCTGGAGATCGGCAAACGCAACCGTATTCGCGAACATGTCACCGTGAACACCGGGACCGAGGGCGGCGGCGGCGTGACCCGAATTGGCGACGATTGCCTGCTGATGGCAGGTGTACATGTCGCACATGACGTCCAGATCGGCGACCGAGTTATCATGGTCAACCACGCAGGCGCGGCCGGACATTGCATCATCGAGGACGACGTGATCGTTGGCGGCATTTCTGGCTTGCATCAATGGGTGCGTGTCGGTCGCGGTGCAATCATCGGCGCTTTGACAATGGTGGCAAACGACGTGATCCCTTATGGCCTCGTACAAGCGCCCCGCGGTGAGCTTGACGGATTGAACCTTGTTGGGCTCAAGCGGCGTGGTGTTTCCAGAGCCGATATCTCGGCGTTGCGTGCAGCGTTCCGTGAGCTTTCGGCAGGCGAGGGCACCTTTATGGAGCGCGCCCACCGTTTGGGTGACGATCACGAAAGCGAGTACGTAAGGCAAATCGTCGAATTCGTCACTGGCCATTCCGATCGCTCGTTCCTGACTCCGGGGAAGTAACACCATGTTGGCGCTGATTGCCGGTACCGGCTCTTTACCGGGTGAAGTAGTCGAACAACTGTCGGACCGCCCGATAATCTGCGCGATGGAAGGATTTGACCCGGCGCCATTGGTCGCGGATATCGTGTTCCCGCTTGAACAGCTTGGGACACTTATCAACGATTTGAAGGCGCAGGGCGTCACAGAAGTGTGCATGGCTGGTGCGGTGCAACGACCTGCTGTCGACCCGTCCCGCATTGACGCTGCAACCATGCCATTGGTCCCTATTCTGCAACAGGCGATCATGGCCGGGGACGACGGTGCGCTGCGGGCGGTAATAGGCATCTTTGAAAACGCTGGCTTTGCTGTGCGCGCCGCGCATGAAATAGCACCAAATCTCTTGCCAAATTTGGGCTGTTTGACCAAAGCCGAACCTTCAGACTCCGATTTGTCCGACGCGAACCGAGGGGCCGGAATTTTAAGGGCTATGGGCGCTGCCGACATTGGTCAAGCCTGCGTCGTGTTAAAAGGACAGGCGTTGGCCGTAGAGGGCATATTCGGAACCGCGTGGATGCTGCAATCGCTGACTCAGCGGCCGGACGCTGGTGGCGGCGTGCTCATCAAAGCGCCAAAACCGGATCAGGATCGCCGTGCTGACCTACCTGCGATCGGTCCCGATACTGTCGCCAGCGCAGTCGCCGCGGGTCTATCCGGTATTGTGATCGAAAAGGGCGGGGTGCTTGTTCTGCAAAAAGAACGGGTCATTTCCGATTGCGACCGCCTTGGCCTGTTCTTGTACATACGCGAGCGGACAAACTGATGCGCGTATTTCTGGTCGCCGGTGAACCATCGGGAGACCGATTGGGCGGTGCCCTGATGGAAGGCTTGCGAACCTTGGTGCCCGATGTGGTATTTGACGGCGTTGGCGGGCCTTTGATGCAGGCGCAAGGTTTGCAAAGCCGCTTTCCCATGTCCGAGCTTTCGGTGATGGGGCTGGTGGAAGTCCTCCCCAAGTTTTTCCACCTGAAACGTCGTATCTCGGAAACAGCGCAAGCCGTTTTGGACACAAAGCCCGACGTTCTGATTACCATCGACAGTCCCGATTTTTCCTTGCGCGTCGCCAAGCTGGTAAAGGCGCAAAGCGATACCCGAACCGTTCACTATGTGGCACCCAGTGTCTGGGCATGGCGGCCCGGACGAGCGGACAAGATGGCCAAAGTCATTGACCACGTACTGGCACTGCTACCGTTCGAGCCGCCATACATGGGGCGCGCGGGAATGGAGTGCGACTTCGTCGGCCATCCGGTTGCCAGTGAACCGCAGGCGACTTTACAAGAGGTCGAAGATTTCCGTGCATCTCATGGTTTGGGGGACGCTCCGGTTTTGCTGGCTTTACCTGGTTCGCGCCGGGGCGAAGTTGAGAGGCTTGCACCTGTTTTCGGGCAAGCATTGTCGATTTTTCTGCAGGATCGACCAAACATGCGCGTGGTGGTGCCCACAGTTGCGCATATAGTCGATACGGTCCGCGAACACGTCAAAGACTGGCCAGGTGACCCCGTGGTTGTAGACCCGCGGAACTTGCCTGCGGCACAGGCGGTCGCCCAGAAACGGGCTGCGTTTTCGGCCGCTGAAGTGGCTCTTGCGGCGTCAGGAACGGTCTCGCTGGAACTCGCCGCGCAAAATACTCCGATGGTTATTGCCTACAAGCTAAGCTGGTTGACCCAGAAAATAGCCGAGCGGATGGTCAAGCTGGAAACCGTTACGCTGGTAAACCTTGTTTCTGACACACGCGCAGTACCCGAGCGTTTGTTGGATGATTGTACACCGGATCAAATAGCTGAAGCTTTGACAGGGGTTGTTCGTGATCCTGAGGCCCAGCAAGCGGCCATGGATCTGACGATGAATCGACTGGGCCGAGGAGGAGAGGCTCCGGGGCTTCGGGCGGCGAAAGCCGTGTTGGACAGACTTCCCACAGCATCATGACCGAGCACATCATTTTCGCCATTTCAGCCGGGATTGTGACGATTTCGACCAATCTCGACAATCTTGTCGTCCTGTTTGGTCTGGTGATGGTGATGCAGACAAGGCGTGCCGTAGTCGGATTTGCCGTTGCTCAGGCGTTGATCCTGTCACTCTCGCTTGTGGTCGCCAGCGGCCTTGACCATACCGGCTTTTTGAATTGGGTCGGCTATCTTGGCATTGTCCCCCTGACATTGGGGCTTCGCGGTATATGGCATCAGCTTTCCGGCGCGGAGGAACGGAAAATACCCGAGCGAGGGGCAGTCACGTCGGTGGTTGTTTTGTTCCTGAGCCTGTCCATTGATACCCTCGCCGCCATGACACCGCTGTTGGCGGATTCGACGCCCGCATTTCGGGTCGCAGCGCTGGTCGGAGCCGTGTGCGCTCTTGCGGGTCTGACAACACTGGCCAGTTGGGGCGCTCCACGTGCACAAAGCCTTGGACCCCGCATCGCACGTCTGGACCGGATCGCGCCCTATATAATGGTGTCCGTAGGTCTCTACATTCTAGTCAACAGCCCGACGGACATGGTTTGAACTCTGCGGATCAATAGCCGCGCCAGATCCAGCCACCGCCAAAAATGCGGCTGCCTTCGCTTGCGTAAAACACACAGGCTTGGCCCGGTGAAACGCCTTCCTCTGGTGTCAGCAATTCAACTTCGGCAGTGGTTTCAGTCAGGGGCCGGACGATCGCCTCACGCGGGGGGCGGGTCGAGCGGACCTTGACCGAGACATGCCATTCGTCTCGGGACGTGAATGGCTCATCGCCCAGCCAATTGATCTCGCGCACGGGTATCGTGCGGGTGGCCAGCATCTCTTTTGGGCCGACCACAACCTGCTTTTTGTCCACGTCCAGCTTTACAACATACAGCGGTTCGCTAAGACCCCCGATACCAAGGCCGCGGCGCTGACCAATCGTGTAGTGGATCACACCTTCATGCTGCGCCAGAACGCGCCCGTCTACATGCACAATTTCTCCGGGCTCGGCCGCGCCGGGACGCAATTTTTCAATCACACTGGCGTAGTTGCCATTTGGCACGAAACAGATGTCTTGGCTGTCGGGTTTGTCCGCCACGGCAAGTCCATATTGCGCGGCCATTTCCCGCGTCGCATCCTTTGAAGGCAGATGCCCCAGAGGAAAGCGCAGAAACTCAAGCTGCTCGGGCGTGGTCGAGAACAGGAAGTAGGACTGATCGCGGTTCGCGTCCTCGGCGCTGTGCAGCTCTGGCCCATTTCGGCCCATCTTGCGCTGGATGTAGTGGCCGGTCGCCATGCAATCGGCTTCAAGATCCTTGGCCGTTTCAAGCAAATCCTTGAATTTCACGCGCTCGTTGCAACGGATGCACGGAACCGGCGTCGCACCGGCAAGATAGCTGTCGGCGAATTCGTCGATTACGGCATCCTTGAAGATATTTTCGTAGTCCAGAACATAATGCGGGAACCCGCGCTCTTCAGCTACACGGCGCGCGTCGTGGATGTCGATCCCGGCGCAACAAGCACCTTTCTTGGCCAGCGCAGCACCGTGGTCGTAAAGCTGCAAGGTTACACCAACCACGTCATACCCCTGATCCGCCAAATGCGCGGCTACGACGGAACTGTCCACGCCCCCGGACATCGCCACGACGACCCGTGTTTCGGACGGGGGTTTGGCAAAGCCAAGCGAGTTCAGCGGGGTCTCGGTATCGAGGGCCATGACGATTCCAGTACGGGTTAAGAAAGACCGGCAGAATATAGGAAAATTCTAGACACTCTCAAGGGGTGGTTTCACCGCTCATTAAGTAGGCTGGTGTCAGCTTTGTCGCAGCAGGAAAAGGTATGAAAGATGTATTTGCACAAAGTTGAGGGGCCAAGGTCAGTAACCTTGCCTGATGGAACGATTTTATCGCGGGCCGACCTGCCCCCGGAGAATACAAAAAGATGGGTTGCCTCGCGAAAGGCCATTGTGGTGAGGGGGTATTGTACGGGCTGATTTCCCTGTCTGATGCAAAATCCCGGTATGGCCTAAGCGATGAAGAGTTCAATTCATGGGTTTCAGCGGTTGCAGAACATGGAATGGACGCGCTGAAGGCAACGGCATTAAAAAAATATAGACAACCCAAAGATGAGACGGAATAAATGTTTCAACGGTAACGTCAGATTAACCATTTTTAAGCAGGCTCGATTTAATTGCAAAATTGAACCGAATTGGAGCAGTAAATGCGTATACTTCTTGTTGAGGATGATCCAACCACGTCGAAAAGCATCGAGTTGATGTTGACCCACGCCAATCTCAATGTCTATGCGACAGACCTCGGCGAAGAAGGTATCGATCTTGCGAAATTATATGACTATGACCTGATCCTTCTGGACTTGAACCTGCCGGACATGAACGGCCATGAAGTTCTACGGCAGTTGCGCATAGCCCGGGTAGAAACGCCAATCCTGATCCTGTCCGGCGCTGACGATACCGAAAGCAAAATCAAGGGTTTCGGGTTCGGTGCTGATGACTATATGACCAAACCATTCCACAGAGAGGAACTGGTGGCCCGTATCCACGCGATCATTCGTCGATCAAAGGGGCATTCTCAGTCTATTATCCATACCGGACGCGTCGCTGTGAACCTGGATGCCAAGACGGTAGAGGTCGAAGGCAAGGCGGTGCACCTGACCGGCAAGGAATATCAAATGCTGGAGTTGCTTAGCTTGCGAAAGGGCACGACTCTGACCAAGGAAATGTTCCTGAACCACCTTTACGGCGGCATGGATGAGCCGGAACTTAAAATCATCGACGTTTTCATCTGCAAACTGCGCAAGAAGCTCAGCAACGCGACCGGTGGCGAAAACTATATCGAGACAGTTTGGGGCAGGGGGTACGTTCTACGTGACCCGCAAAGCAACAGTATTGATGAAAGGCGCATCGCTGTCGGCGCATAGAACGACCAATTGGATGTTGCCGCGGGTTCAGGGCGACTCCCTCACTCTATGAACAGCACATCTGGACCTACGATTGACCTCGCCCTATCACTGACACGCAAGAATATGTGACGGGGCGAGGCATGAGCAATTCAATACTGGTATCAGACCTGACAGAAGAAGAAGCCCAAAGAGAACTGGCGCGGCTGGCTGATCTGATTCTGCGTGCCAACACGCAGTATCATGCAGAAGACTCTCCGGAAATTTCTGACGCGGAATACGATGAGCTAAAGCGGCGCAATACGGAAATCGAGAGCCTTTTCCCGCACCTCAAAAGACCTGACAGCCCATCTGACCGAGTTGGCGCCCAACCTGCGGACGGATTTTCCAAGGTTACCCACGCTGTTCGTATGATGTCATTGGGCAATGCGTTCAGTGACGAGGACGTAGCTGACTTTGAACGCTCCATCCGAAAGTATCTTGGTCTTTCCGAAAGTTCGGAATTGTCGTTTACGGCCGAACCAAAGATTGACGGCCTTTCGCTTTCTCTCAGATACGAAAACGGAACGCTTGTGCAGGCCGCAACCAGAGGGGACGGTGAAGTCGGTGAAAACGTCACCGCCAACGCGCGCACTATTTCGGATATCCCACAAGTCATACAGAATGCGCCTGAAATTCTAGAAGTCAGGGGCGAAGTCTATATGTCGCATGAAGACTTTGAACGGTTGAACGCGCGCCAGGAACAACAGGGTGACAAACCGTTTGCCAATCCGCGCAACGCTGCAGCCGGATCCTTGAGGCAACTGGATTCATCGATAACCCGCTCAAGACCGCTCAGGTTTTTTGCCTATGCCTGGGGTGAGTTATCAGAGCCGTTGGCCGACACGCAAATGGGCGCAATCGATCGTTTGGCTGCGTATGGGTTTGTGACCAACCCGCTGACCGCCGTGTGCCGCACCACTGATCAAATATTGAAGCACTACCAGAGTATTGAGGCGCAGCGCGCAACACTTGGCTATGACATTGACGGGGTTGTCTACAAAGTAAACGACCTATCCCTGCAAGCCCGTCTTGGGTTCAGGTCCACAACGCCCCGATGGGCAATCGCCCATAAATTCCCGGCCGAACTCGCGTGGACCCGGCTTGAAGCGATAGATATTCAGGTTGGTCGCACCGGAGCGTTGAGCCCCGTCGCACGGCTTCATCCGGTGACCGTTGGCGGGGTTGTCGTCTCGAACGCGACGCTTCACAACGAAGACTATATCGCCGGGCGTGACGCTAAGGGTGGAACCATCCGCGACGGAAAGGATTTTCGGATCGGGGATTGGGTTCAGGTATACCGCGCCGGTGATGTGATCCCGAAGCTGGCGGATGTCGACATCTCGAAACGCCCGACCGAAGCGCAACCATATGAGTTTCCCACCTCGTGCCCCGAGTGTCATAGCGACGCGGTACGAGAGGAAGGTGATGCCGTCAGACGCTGTACTGGCGGGATAATCTGCCCGGCTCAGGCGATTGAAAGGCTGAAACATTTTGTGTCTCGCAAGGCGTTCGACATTGAAGGGCTTGGCGCGAAACAGATCGAAATGTTCTACGATGACCCTGACCTTCCTGTTAGAACCCCGGTCGATATCTTCACCTTGCAGGCTCGCGACGCGGCAAATTTGAACAAGCTCGCCAACCGAAAAGGCTGGGGGTCGCAAAGTGCCGGGAACCTTTGGGCCGCGATCGACGAGAAACGCGCAATTCCTCTGGGTCGCCTTCTTTTTGCGCTGGGTATCCGTCACATGGGTGAAGCTGCGTCTAACCTGATTGCGAACCATTATGGCGCGTGGGAGGAATTTGAACGCGCTGTAACTGCTTCTGCTCAGTTTGAAGGGGCCGAATGGGAAGACCTGTTGGCTATAGATGGCATAGGTGAAATCATGGCGCGCGCACTGGTTTCCGCTTTTGCCCAGGATGCGGAACGCGACAGCATCGACGCGCTGGTGGCGCAGTTGGACATTCAGGACGCAATTCGGCCCGACACCTCCAGCAGCCCGGTGGCAGGCAAGACCGTCGTATTTACTGGCACGCTAGAGAAAATGACCAGGGCTGAGGCCAAGGCGCGGGCCGAATCGCTGGGGGCAAAGGTGTCCGGGTCGGTCAGCAAGAAAACGGATCTTTTGGTCGCCGGTCCCGGAGCTGGATCCAAAGCTAAAAAAGCTGCTGAACTCGGTATCGAGACGTTGGACGAAGACGGCTGGCTGGCCTTGATCGGCACGTTATGACCGGGCGGCCTGAAATACTTTTTCCGCTGTTCGCCCGTCTTGAAACACTCGACGGCGTTGGGCCCAAGACTGCTCAAGCCTTGGTGCAGGCCGGGATCGAAACCCCACGCGACGTTCTGTTTGGCTTACCCTACGCGGTCATTGACCGCCGCCGACGCGATACCATCCAAGGCGCAGATTTGCCGACAACGTTGACGGTTGAGGTAACGGTGGGCGTGCATCGCGCACCCCGCAACAAGGGAGGAGCTTACAGGGTTCATGTCGAGGATTCTCAGGCAGACTTCCAACTGGTCTTTTTTCATGCGCGCGGTGACTACCTTAAGAAAGTCCTTCCTGAAGGTTCGCGTAGAGTCATTTCCGGCAAGTTAGAGCTGTTCGACGGAATGGCTCAGATGGTTCACCCGGACCACATCCTGCCGGTTGAAAACGCGCGGGAAATCCCGGAATTCGAGCCCGTATATCATTTGACCCAAGGTCTTACGCAAAAAACTGCGTTCAAAGCGGCCCGGAGCGCACTGGCCCGAGCCCCCGATCTGGCCGAATGGATCGACCCCGCTCAGGTCGCCAAACAGAATTGGGCTGACTGGGCGACGGCGATCACCTCATCCCACATGCCTCGCGGGGCGGACGACGTCGCAAGCCATGCACCCGCACGCGAACGGCTTGCTTATGATGAGTTCTTTGCTCATCAGGTGACGCTAGCGCTTGCACGGCAACGCGAACGCAAGGCGAGGGGCGTTGTGAGCGTGGCCTCGGGAGTGCTGCAATCCAAAGTATTGACCAGCTTGCCGTACAAACCGACCAAGGCACAGATGCGAGCAATTGATCAAATCGCTGCGGATATGGCGTCAGATGCCCGGATGAACCGTTTGTTGCAAGGGGATGTTGGGGCTGGAAAGACACTGGTGGCCTTCATGTCATTGCTGGTCGCGGTTGAGGCTGGAGGTCAGGGTGTCATGATGGCTCCGACCGAAATACTTGCGCGGCAACATTTGGAAGGTCTGCGGCCACTGGCTGAAGATGCTGGAATCGTTCTGGAAATTCTGACAGGCCGCGACAAAGGGGCCGAGCGTCGCAGCAAGTTGCAAGCCTTGAGAAATGGCGACATTCACATTCTGGTAGGCACCCATGCAGTGTTTCAAAGCGACGTTGAATTCAATGATTTGCGGCTGGTCATAGTCGATGAACAGCATCGGTTCGGCGTCAAGCAACGGTTGGAGCTTTCGGAAAAAGGGCAGGGCGCCGACGTTCTTGTCATGACCGCGACCCCGATCCCGCGAAGTTTGGCGCTTGCGCAATATGGCGATATGGATGTGTCGGTGCTGGATGAAAAACCACCCGGTCGCAAGCCAATCAAAACCGCGGTCGTCAGTACCGAGCGTATGGACGAGGTTTTTACTCATCTACGCCGCGCTATCGCGGACGGTCGTCAGTGTTATTGGGTGTGCCCTTTGGTTGACGAATCCGAGGTTTCGGACCTCACCGCCGCGGAGGAACGGTTCAAACGTCTGCGCGCGGTGTTGGGCGAGGGCGTGGTTGGCCTTGTGCATGGGCAAATGCCGCCGTCAGACAAAGACGCAGCAATGGAGGCATTTCAGAAAGGGCAAACCAAGGTACTGGTTGCGACCACTGTCATTGAAGTCGGGGTGAACGTCCCCAACGCAACGATTATGGTGATCGAGCGGGCCGAGATATTCGGACTTGCACAACTGCATCAATTACGCGGCCGAGTGGGGCGCGGCGAAGCTGACTCTACTTGTCTGCTGATGTATCAGCCACTGCTGAGCGAAAACGGGCGGAAAAGGTTAGAAGTTCTACGTGAGACCGAAGATGGGTTCAAAATTTCCGAAACAGACCTGCAAATGCGTGGGGCCGGCGACTTGATCGGGACCGCTCAATCAGGGCTGCCGAAATTTCGGATCGCAGATATGGAAACACAGGCCGGATTGATGGCAACGGCGCAAACCGACGCGAGGGCTCTGCTTGCTAAAGACCCCCAACTTAGCTCGGAAAGAGGACAAGCAGTTCGTGTTCTACTCTGGCTGATGAAACAGGATCAGGCAATCCGTTTAATATCAGTTGGTTAGGAATTATGTTCACGAATGTTCTCAAAAAGTTCTTTACCGACTCGGGAAAATATGAGAACAAAAGGTCAACAAAGGATTAAAACCCTGACCGGAGGTGACAAATGCTGACCCAGATAAAGACCGCCATCGCTCGCTCGCAATCGACTCTGTTGCAGGACGCGATTGGTGCAGTTTCCTTGGCGGTCATGCTGATGGTTGCCCTGCACCTGCCCGGAACGTTCTGACCCTTTTCTGCCTGCGATCTCGCGCCGATCAAACCGCGCTGTCATCCCCATCTCAGTCAAGGGTGACCTGCCTGTCCTAATTCCCTTGAAGGGGCCATGCCTCGGCCCCGCGCGGATATCCGGACCCCACGTGAGAAACGCAATGCCTGCCGCCGCCCTTTCCGCCCGAAAGGAGCGGCGGTTTTTTTACAATTGGCCGGTTTTCATGATTTCTAGCATCGCTGAAAGCACGGAATTCACAGCGACCGAAGCGAGGATCATCCCCATCACACGGCTTATGATGGCGGCACCTGAGTGACCGATGAGGCGAATAATGGGCTCTGCCAGCAACATCAGCACGAATGCAATCGCGACGACTGAGATCATAACCAAAGCCGTTATTCCCTGATCAACGACACTGTATCGGTTGTTATCCGTCAAAATCACAATAGCCAGCATCGCGCCGGGCGAGGCAAGTGACGGCACCGCAAGAGGAAAAATGGCCGGATTGTGCTGGTGCATCGTGTCCTTGATGTCTTCCTCGGCCTCACGTTGTTCTATGTCCTGCTTGCTTTCGCCAAAGATCATTGTCAGCGCGAAAAGGAACAGAATGATCCCGCCCGCGACCTGAAAGGAATTGAGACCGATATCCAGCGCCTCGATCAAAAGTTGTCCAAAAACGAGGAAAAACAGCAATATGCCGGCACTAATGACGGCGGCCAACAGTGCCATCTTTCGACGCGCGGCCGCTTCCAGACCAGCGGTCACAGCTATGAAAACCGGAATGGTTCCAATGGGGTCAATAACAACCCACAGCGTTACGAAATGTTCCAATAGGTTGTTCAAAATAACGGCTCCCCCTTAATTCCCAGGAGGTTAGACCGGATCGTCAAAAAAAACTATGGTCAGGCGCAGTTTGCCTGCTCAGCCTGCTCCATCGCCTCGGCAGTCGCGTCCAAGGCCAACAGAATCGACGCGTGCCGGTTCTTGTAATCGCGTGCAGGCATCAGAACCTCAAGCCCGTCAAAAGGGGCGTCGGGGGCAGGACCATCTTTCTTGAGCATCAGGGATAACTGGTCGCGCGCTGTTTCAATCTGCGCGCGGGTCGCACCGATGACGGCAGCCCCAACAACAGCCGCCGAAGCCTGGCCCAACGCACAGGCTTTCACGTCCTGACCAAATTCCGAGACCCGGCCATCGCGAATTTTCACGTCGACGGTCACGGTAGATCCGCATAACGGCGAGCGCTTTTTCACGGTGGCGTCGGGATTTTCGAGCCGATCCAAATGAGGGATATCAGCCGCCAGCGCCAGAATCCGGCCGGAATATAGCTTGATCAAGTCATTCTCACCAGACATGGCTTTCCCTCGTTGACTGTTCCCCATACATAGTGGGCATCCACCGGGATGCAAAAGGTTTTTATCATGTCAGCTGACGCCACATTCGACCCCTCGACCTTGCAGTTCAACGACGCCGGTCTGATCCCGGCCATCGCTCAGGACGCTACTTCCGGAGAGGTTCTGATGATGGCTTGGATGAATGTCGAAGCCGTTGAAAGAACGCTTGAAACTGGGCGCGTCACATATTGGTCTCGCTCGCGCCAGTCCTTCTGGGTCAAGGGTGAAAGCTCTGGGCATATTCAAGAGTTGGTAGACTTGCGTATAGATTGCGACCGCGATTGTTTGCTGGTTCTGGTCCAACAGACCGGCCCAGCCTGTCACACAAACCGGCGTAGCTGTTTTTATACCGCCGTCCGGGACGGGCAGGAGACCGAGCTGATGTCACCTATGACTTAACCCGACCAAAGCCCTGATGTCATCAGGGCTGAGGCCGTCGGCGCGATACTTAGAAATCGCCCTCGCATCATCACGCTTGGCCAACCTTTTCCCGGTGTCATCCCGGATCAATCGATGGTGACGATAAACTGGCGTATGCAACCCAAGTAGAGATTGAAGAAGAACGTGGATGCGGGTCGCTTCAAATAGATCCTGACCGCGTACAACATGGGTCACACCTTGTTCAGCATCATCCAGAACGACGGACAGGTGATAGGACGTACCCATATCGCGCCGGGACAAAACCACATCCCCAATCGTATCGACCAACTCTGACCCAGTGAATTCGATCCAGCCGGATTGACCGCAAGAACCTTCTCCATCCTCTTGAAATTTTGCGGGTTTATCGCCTTTCGCACCTGTGCTTTGAAACAGACTGCTTGCAGAGTTTGCGGCAAGTTCGATATCCAACCTCAAAGGAATGTCCCTTGGCATTGGCCCCGTTCTGCTTGAGGAATTCCGGCATGTGCCGGGATAGATAATACCGTCCGGTCCGTGCAGCGGTGCGCCCTCTTGAGGTGCGCTGGCGGCTGCGGCGATATCCCGACGATTGCAGGAACAGGGATACAGCAAACCTTGTGACCACAACGTTTCAAGCGCTTGCGTATACTCAGAAAGCCGCGACGATTGCCGCAATACCGGGGTGGGCCAATCCAGCCCAAGCCAACGCAGATCATCGAAAATCTGCTCTTCCCAATGCGGTCGTGAGCGCGCTTGGTCAATGTCCTCAATCCGAAGAAGGAACACGCCATTCTCCGCCCGCGCCATGTCGCTTGCCAATAGTGCGGAATACGCATGTCCCAGATGAAGTGGGCCCGTCGGAGAGGGCGCAAACCTAGTAATAAATGTCACGTTTTTTCAACAATATAGACGTCAGACTTCAAGTCCATACCGGGCAGATGAGGGCCATATTCGCGGAACAACAAACGCGCAGCCCCCATATCCAGCCAATCGTTCAACCTACAGGTATAAGCCTGATCCTCCAGTGTGTGATCATTGAAGGAAAACGCCAGCAATCCACCCTTTGGCAGTGCATTCATCAGCAGATCGAAAGTCTCGGGTGGCGCGGCCCCAACACTGATGACTCCGATCGCCGCAATCGCTTGGTATGCGCCCTGTTCAAGTGGGTTTGGATCGTCCAAATCAAAAGTCGACAGGTGCCTGTAGACACCCTTGGTCGCGGCCCCCTCAAGCATTTTGGGTGAGGGGTCGATTCCGTCCAGAATGCGAAATCCCGCTGCGTGCAGGGATTCCCCCGACAGGCCTGTTCCGCACCCATAGTCCAAAACCGGAGTCTTCGGCTCTGGCATTTTTGACCAGAGCGCCTGGGCCACGCGCCCGGGCGTCGCGTAGCCATGAGCTGCGACCTCGGCATCATACGTACCCGCCCATTTCTGATAGTGCGCGCGTGTGGCTTCAGGGGTGTCCAACCCGTAAGCGTCCTTGAGGTACTTGTCGCTCATGAGCGCATGTTAGGCCGACGATGCACACATCGTCCAGTCAGCAATGCGCAAGCCAGTTCGACCACTCGGCCTTGGCCCGATCCGTGTAGGCTTTGTAGCGGTCTTTTCGTCCGCGACGGCCACCTTTCAGCCCTTCGACCGGGCGAAACAAGCCGAAATTCACGTTCATGGGCTGGAAGGTCTTTGCCTCTGCACCGCCGGTAATGTGGTGTATCAATGCGCCCATAGCGCTGTCTTGCGGTACGTCTGGAAGTACCTGCCCAAGGATTTCTGCTGCAGCCAAGCGCCCGGCGAGCAAGCCCATTGCTGCGCTTTCGACATATCCCTCGACACCGGTTATTTGACCGGCAAAGCGGATATTCGGCTTGGACTTCAACCGCATCTGCGAATCCAGCAACGTAGGAGAGTTAATGAATGTGTTCCGGTGTATCCCCCCCAGTCGCGCGAAACTGGCGTTTTCCAAGCCCGGGATTATGCGAAACACTTCTGTTTGCGCGCCGTATTTCATCTTGGTCTGAAATCCCACGATGTTGAAAAGCGTTCCAAGCGCATTGTCTCGCCGCAACTGAACAACAGCATAGGGTTTTACATCCGGCTGGTGCGGATTTGTCAGGCCCACGGGCTTCATCGGTCCGTGTCGCAGAGTTTCGCGCCCACGCTCTGACATCACTTCGATCGGCAGGCAGCCGTCAAAATAGCCTGCGGTTTCACCCTCGTGAAACTCGGTCTTGTCCGCAGCCAGCAACGCATCAATGAACGCCTCGTACTGATCACGATCCATCGGACAGTTCAGATAGGCGGTGCGTTCTTCTTCGGTTTCGCCTTTGTCATACCGCGACTGCATCCATGCTTTGCTCATGTCTATGCTGTCGGCATAAACAATGGGGGCAATCGCGTCGAAGAAAGCCAGTGACTCGGCGCCAGTTTCAGCACCGATGGAAGCCCCGAGAGAGGTCGAGGTCAAAGGACCGGTTGCAACGATCCATTTGCCGTCATCGGGCAGGGTGGTGACCTCTTCTGCTGTGACCTCAACGCGGGGATGGGCGTGTAGCTTCGCAGTAACGGCTTCGGCAAACGGGTCTCGGTCAACGGCCAGTGCGCCACCGGCGGGAAGGCGATGGGCGTCGGCGGTGCTCATGATCAGGCCATCTGCCGCGCGCATTTCCCAATGCAGCAAACCAACAGCGTTCTGTTCATCATCGTCAGAACGAAATGAATTAGAGCACACCATCTCGGCCAGATTTCCTGTTTGGTGCGCAAATGTGCCAACTTTGGGCCTCATTTCGTGGATCACCACGTCGACGCCCATTTCCGCTGCTTGCCAGGCCGCCTCGGACCCGGCCATGCCGCCGCCTATGATATGCAATTTCTGTGTCATGCGCTGCCACATAGGGCAGAGTGCGCAGCAACGCAAACGACTGTTGGCTAAAACTTCACTTTGGAGGGGGAGTTTTGGGGTCGCCGCTGCGGGAATGTCAACGCCGGTGAGAGAAACCAGCTTGGAGGGACCTTCCGCCTACAGCGACCCAAAAGTGTATCCAAGGCCGCAGCCTTGTCTCAGCTTTGACACAGTGTCGCCCTTTTGAAAAGTCCCAAAATGCGAACATTGGCAAAAAAGCCAATACAAATACGTTATTGTTCCCAGTTGGGTGGTCTTTTTTCGATAAAGGCGCTGATGCCTTCTTCGGTGTCGCGATGCAGCATGTTCTGGGCCATAACTTCACCTGTAAAGGCATAGGCTTCCTCTATCGGCATATCCAGTTGCCGATAGAATGCCTGCTTTCCGATCTTCACGGCCGAGCTGAGTTTGGTCGCCAGTTGATCCGCCAGCGCCTGCGTTTCATGGTCCAATAACATCTCGGGCACCACCCGATTGACCAGCCCCAACTCGGCTGCCCGTTCTGCCGAGATAAAATCGCCAGTAGTCAACATTTCAAACGCGCGTTTGCGGGGAATATTCCGACTAAGCGCAACCATCGGCGTCGAGCAGAACAATCCTATGTTCACCCCGTTTACCCCGAACCGCGTCCCTTCTGCCGCGACGGCAAGGTCGCACGTGGCCACCAGCTGACACCCCGCCGCAGTCGCGATGCCATGGACCTGAGCAATCACAGGTTGCGGCAAAGACTGGATGGACAGCATCATCTTGGTGCATCTGGCGAACAAATCCTGAAAATATGCCTTGCCGCCATCCTCGCTCTGGCGGCCGGCGGTCATCTGCTTGAGATCATGGCCGGCGCAAAATCCTTTTCCCGCTCCAGATAGGATCACAGCGCGAATTTTTTTGTCGTCGCGTAGCGCGTCAAGTTCCGCCTGAAGCGCGGCCAGCATCTCGTCGCTGAGGGCGTTCAGGCGGTCCGGCGCATTCATTTTGATTTTGGCAACTGCGCCGGTGTCGCTACGTTCCAGAATTCCCATCTTGCCCTCCGTTCCGATGTGAGGCCAACTCTAGGTCGGCAATTCGAGGAGGGGAAGTATGTCGTTGGTTTTGAACCGCGAAGAACTGACAGAGTACTTGGGGATGGTGTTTCCACAGGTTCACGAGGACTTTGTCGTTGAAAGCGTGACAGAAGATACGATCGTTATGCGTCTGGTTGTTGAAGACAGACACCTTAGGCCGGGCGGAACTGTCGCGGGACCTTCGATGTTCGGGCTGGCAGATGTGTGCGTTTACGCGCTCATACTGGCGCGGAAGGGGCGGCTTTCCCTCGCCGTAACGACAGGCTGTTCGATGGATTTCATGCGAAAGCCAGATGGGAACAAGGACGTGATTGCCCATTGCCGGTTGCTGAAACTCGGCAAGACGTTGGCGGTTGGCGATGTCTTGATGTACTCGGAGGGAAAGGACGAACCCGTCGCACGGGCAACGATGACCTATTCCTTGCCGCCCGAGGGATCAGCGGCTGCGAAATTCGGTTAAAAAATGGCCGGGAGAACCCGGCCAAGGAAGATGTCCCGAATGGGACTGGGGAAATCTTATCCGTGCCAGAAGGGACGGTTCGCTTCGCGGTTAGCCTGATGCCGGGTCAGCCCGACGTCACGCAGCATGCGGTCGTCCAGCTTTGACAAATTGACCCTACTGCGGCGTTGACGCTCCCATTTAGTGACAGTCGCCGCAAACCGCAGGGCCAGCACAGCGATCAGCGGCAGCCGGGGGCTGTCGTTCAGCAGTATGAGGGCGGGGGTGTGCATTGCGCGTGTCATCTTGGGTATCCTTTCAAATTGTATTGACACAAACGTAACATGTTCGGTACGATTGATTGATACATTCCACATTGTGTCAAAATCAAAGGAAGAATTGTAATGGATACAATTTGGCCAGAGGCTCTGCCCAAATCAAAGGGGCCAAAATACACTCTGGTGGCCGACACAATCAGAAAAGCCATTGATAACAAAATGCTGGAAGTTGGCGCAAAGCTTCCTCCGGTACGGGAGCTTGCGTACAGGCTGCAAATCACGCCAGGTACAGTAGCCCGAGCCTATACGATTCTGACCGATGAAGGGTTGCTACAGGCCGAAGTGGGGCGTGGTACATTCGTTGCCGCCCCCAAGTCCCCCTTGTTGGACGATGTTTGGGCGCGGCAACTGCATTTGCGAGACGACAAATACAACGCCAATGTCAGCCTGTTCAGCCCGAGACTGGCGGACGTGGGGCAGGTGGCATTAATCCGAGAGTGCATGCAAAAAGTAGCGCAGTCTGATCCTGGCCTGTTCATGAACTACCCAACCCGCGACGCGTATCTACCGACCAGACAAGCCGTTGTGGAATGGCTTTCAGACCTTCCACTTGGCGCATTGACCCAAGAGGACATCGTGCTGACTCATGGCGGTCAGAATGGATTGTGCCTGGTGTTTCAGACAATCCTACGCGGACCAAAACCAGCCGTTCTGGTTGAAGACCTGTCTTATGCCGGTTTCCGTCGGGCAGGGGAACTCATGCGGGCCGAGGTCATAGGCGTGAAAATGGATAAATGGGGGATCGAGCCGAACTCGATGGAGCAGGTATTGCGGCACACTCCAGCCCAGGCAGTTTGCGTGTCTCCGGAAGTTCAAAACCCGACCGGATCGCACACTCCGTTGGAAAGACGCAAAGAAATTGTCGAAATTGCACGGCGCTTTGACGTTCAGATCATTGAAGACGACTGCTATCGGATGGGAGATGCGCGTGAGCCGAGCTATCGTGCCCTTGCGCCGGAAAGAGGGTGGCACGTGTCGTCGATCTCAAAGGTCTTGACCCCGGCGTTGCGAGTTGGATTTGCCATTGCACCACGCGAGCGTAGCGTGGATTTACGACGATCTGCCGAATACGGGTATTTCGGACTGGCCCAACCTCTGGCGGAATTAACCCGGTTGATGTTGTCTGACCCACGAACCCGCCAGATTGCCAGAGATGTCCGGGTTCGCATGGGTGACTACGTCCGAATTGCAGTGAATGCCCTTGGTGGGTTTGACCTGAACTGGGCACCGGACGTTCCTTTTGTCTGGCTGAACCTTCCATCCGGCTGGCGCGCGGCCGCGTTCAGCAGGGCCGCAGAAAGAGAGGGCATACAACTACGGTCAGCCGATGAGTTTGCCTTGCGTGATGGCAGGGCACCCAACGCCGTGCGCATTGCTATGAACGGGCATGTGTCACTGGAACGGTTTGAAGACGCCATGCATCAATTAAGACGGCTGCTTGACAATCCACCCGAGCAAATAAGCGTCTAGGCGTGGGGTAAAATAATACCTATTTATTAACTCATTGTTTTTGAATTATAAAAAAGACCAAAGCGTTGTTGACCTGCACGCCCACCCAATCTAAATACGCTCCATCGAATTCGGGCCGCTCTGTCTTGGGGCGGTCTTTCACATCAAACAGGACTATCCTGCCATGAAAACCTTTTCTGCAACACCTGCAGACATCGACAAGAAATGGATCCTGATCGACGCCGAGGGCGTTGTTCTGGGCCGTCTTGCCTCGATCGTCGCCATGCGTCTGCGTGGCAAGCACAAAGCGTCGTTCACCCCGAACATGGACATGGGCGACAATGTCATCGTGATCAACGCTGACAAAATCCAGATGACCGGCAAGAAGCGTGAAGAAAACTTCTACTGGCACACGGGTCACCCGGGCGGCATCAAGTCGCGCACCAAGCAGCAGATCCTCGAGGGTGCACACCCCGAGCGCGTCGTGACCCAAGCGGTCAAGCGCATGCTGCCGGGCAACCGTCTGGCACGTCAGCAGATGACCAACCTGCGCGTTTACGCCGGTGCCGAGCATCCCCACGAGGCGCAAGCGCCCGAAGTTCTGGACGTAAAGTCCATGAACAAGAAAAACACCCGGAGCTAATGACCGATGGCTGATCAGATCAATACTCTCGAAGAGCTGAGCGCCGTTGCAGGCGTTGAAACCGTGGCTGAAGAAGTCATCGCGCGTGAACCCGTGCGTGACGAGCTGGGTCGCTCCTACGCCACCGGCAAGCGTAAAGACGCTGTTGCCCGCGTTTGGATCAAGCCGGGTTCCGGCAAGGTCACCGTGAACGGCAAGGATCAGGACAAGTATTTTGCACGTCCCGTTCTGCAGCTGATCCTGCGCCAGCCGTTCCAGGTTGCCGGTGTAGAAGGTGAGTTCGACGTTGTTGCAACCGTCAAAGGCGGTGGCCTGACCGGTCAGGCCGGTGCGGTCAAGCACGGCATCTCGAAAGCGCTGCAACTCTATGATCCGTCGCTGCGTGGCGCTCTGAAAGCCGCTGGCTTCCTGACCCGCGACAGCCGCGTTGTGGAACGTAAGAAATACGGTAAGCGCAAAGCGCGTCGTTCGTTCCAGTTCTCGAAGCGTTAATCGCTACGGACACCGAATTTGGAAAGGGCTCGCATCCGCGAGCCCTTTTTTTGTTGTTCGGGTTATTCTTCGTGGACTTTCTTCCACGCCCCATTTTCAACAACGCTGACGTAGACGGTATCTGCGCCCTGATGGTCATCAGGACCATAGGTTATCTCATTCCCCACCAGTTCATCGGTGTAGTTCAAAGACTCCATCGCTGCGATAAAGCTGTCATGCGTTAGATCGGGACCGGCTGCCTCAAGCGCTTTGACCATCATATCGGCCGCAGCATATCCAAGCATAGAAAAGCCCACAGGGTCTTCGCCGGTTGCCGCTTTATATTCTTCGATGAATGCGGCGGGAACGGGATCATCCGCACGAGCCCAAAGATCCTGCCACGAAGCTGCGGCATAAAACCCATCAGTCACGCCGCCCGGCACCTGAGCGACCACGGTCAGGAAACTGGCCGAAGTTCCGAGGAACTTCATATCCTCAAGGCCCATTTTCTTGGCTGTTCCTACGACCGTGATCGCCTGACGCACACCAAGAGCCATCGTGACAATGTCGCAGCCTTCCTCTTTCAGCTTGCTGAGCGAGCCAACAAAATCGGTTTCATCAGGTTTATGCGTCGTTTCGGCCGCGAACGCGATCCCAGCTTCTTCGGCGCCCGCCTTGCTGCCTTCCAGGATCTCCTCACCGAAATCCGTCGGCAGATACATCGTGCACACCTTTTGCGAGCCGAACTGCTCTGCCAGGTACTTCACCCCGATGCGGCTTTGATCGAAATAGGTCGAAAAGGACGTAAACTTGTTCCTCATCGGTTCTTGCAGCATTTGCCGCGCGGCGGTCAGGGGGGCGACATTGGGAATACCCTTTGGGTCCAGCAGCTTGAAACCCGCCAGATTCATCGGGGTTCCCAGCGACTGCAGCATTGCAAAAACCTTGTCGCGGTTCAGTAGCTTGTTATAGCCCTGCATCGCCCTCGGCATCTGATAGCCGTTATCCTCAACCACAAAGCGGATCGTTCGACCGTGCACGCCGCCTTCAGCATTCACGCGGTCGAACACGACATTTGCTCCCTTGGTGGCAGGAACTCCGACGGCGGCGAAGATTCCGCTCAGGTCGTTGACCGAGCCTATGACGATCTCGTCATCCGTGACGCCTTGCGTCTGGGCGCTGGCAAGTGTCGCCGAAGCCGTCAAAGCGGTGGCTGTGGCCAGCCGTTTGATCAGTTTCCTCATATTTCTCCTCCCTTTGGGTAATCCCTTATCTATTTGTACATGTCTTCAATAAGATGTCCGTGTTTCTTTTCGACAAAGCTGCGCTTAAGTTTCATGGTCGCGGTAAGCTCATCGTCATCCGCAGTGAGCAAGACGTCGATCAGGCGGAAGTCCTTGATTTGCTCGACGCGCGCGAACTCTTTGTTCACGGCCGCGACTTCGGACGCGATCTGATCCTTGACCTCGGTCGCAGCACACAGGGACGCGAAATTGGAAAAAGGAATTTTCCGATCCTGCGCGAATTTCTCAACGTTTTCCTGATCTATCATAATCAGGGCCGTCAGGTATTTCCTTTTGTCCCCGATCACGACTGCGTCCGAGATATAGTGGCTGAACTTCAATCTGCTTTCGATTTCCGCCGGAGTAATGTTCTTGCCGCCCGCGGTAATGATGATGTCCTTCAGGCGTCCGGTTATGGTGACATAACCTTCGTCGTCGATCCGCCCCATGTCACCGGTCCGCAACCAACCATCCGCTGTGAACGTCTCGGCCGTTTTTGCATTATTGCGCCAATATCCCTGAAAGATGTTCAGACCCTTGATCTGAATTTCACCATCGTCCGCGATACGAACGTCATTGCTTGGGACGGCCTTTCCGATCGTACCTAACTTGTTGTTCTGAAGCGTGTTCAGCGTTGCCAAACCAGAGGTCTCAGTCATTCCGAAGCCTTCGACCAACGGCACGCCGATAGCCCAATACCACTTGAGCAGTTCGGTCGAAATCGGAGCCGCGCCGCTTCCGCCCCGGCGCATTTTGTCCATCCCCAGCATCCGCCGCAAATTGCGCAGCACCAAGCGATCCCATAACCAGAAATTGGCAGCTACTCCGGCGGGCACAGGTTTACCCGCAAGAATGTACTCTGCCCTCGAAAGTCCGGCTTTCAACGCCAATCCGAAAGCGGCGCGGCCAATCGGGGTTGCGTCCTGAGCCATGATCAGAACCTGCGAATATATTTTTTCCCATACACGCGGCACAGCGGTAAAAGTAGTGGGCGAGACTTCCTGCAGGTTTGCAAAAACTGTTTCAGGGCTTTCCGCAAAGTTAACGACGCATTTCGCGGCCAGCGGGAAGTAGACCGACACATCGCGCTCGAGAATATGGCAGAGGGGCAAGAAGCATAGTTGTTCGTCTGTTTCCAGTGTCGGCAGGGAATGCGCGCCACATTCGATGGCGGCCAGAATGTTTTCGTGGCTCAGCATCGCGCCCTTTGGCATCCCAGTCGTGCCCGAGGTGTAAACCAGCAGCGCCGTGTCTTGCGGCGAAGACAACGCAATCTCGTCCTCGAAACTGTCAGGCGCATCCTTTTCCGCCTGCTGGCCGATCGCGTAAAGGTCGTCGATCATCATGCATCTCGCATGATCAAGGTCGTGCAGACCTTCGTCTTCAAGGATGATGACATTCAGAACACTGGGTATTTCGCCTTCGATCTCAAAAAACTTGTCCAGTTGTTCTTCGTTCTCGACCACCAGAAAGCGGCTATCGCTGTCATTGACCAAGTACTTCAGTTGACTGGCTGAATCAGTGGTATAGACGCCCGAAGCAATACCTCCGACGCATTGGATGCCCATATCGAACCAGGCCCATTCCTTGCGGTCTTCGGACAGGATCGAGACGACCTCGCCACGTTGAAGACCCAGCTTGCGCAGGGCGAGGCCGATCCATTTCGCGTGCTGCCAGTAATCGGTCCATGAATACGACTTCCAGATTCCGAAATCCTTTTCGCGATGCGCAGTACGATCACCCAAAGCCGCGCAACGCTTCTGAAAAAGCTGGCTGATTGTCACGCACTCATCCACCAAAACGGGCCGTTGTCCGGGGGTCGCGTTGAACTGAATGCCGTTGATCTTGGTCTGAGGGGGCAGGGTGCTGATGTTCATCTGACTCACCTCCACGTTTTTCTGCGTTTCCAGCGGCGGTTTTCTCGCGCGCCTTCCTCCTGAACGCCCAGATAGAAATTCTGGATGTCTTCGGACTTCATCAACTCGTCCGCGTCCCCATCCATGACGATGCGTCCAACCTCCATCACATAGCCATGATGGGCCAGTTCCAGCGCAGCATTGGCGTTTTGCTCGACCAGCATCATGGTCATGTCCTGCTCGTCGTTCAGGCGTTTCAAGATCCCGAAAATCTCTTGTACCAGCAAAGGCGACAGGCCCAGCGAGGGTTCGTCCAGCAGCATGATCTTTGGGTTCGCCATCAACCCGCGCCCGATGGCCAGCATCTGTTGCTGCCCGCCGGACAGGGTCCCGGCCTCTTGGCTGCGACGCTCTTTCAGGATCGGAAAGTATGAGAATACAAGGTCGCGGTCATGATCGATCTGCCCCTTGTCGGTCGAGGTGTAGGCGCCGAGGGTGAGGTTTTCATCAACCGTCAGCAGAGGGAACACTTCACGCCCTTCGGGAACATGAACGATACCTTTTTGAACCACTTTGTGCGGCTCAGAGCCTTGGATTTCCTCGTCCTCAAACGTGATCTTGCCCTTTTCCGGGTCCATCACACCTGAGACCGTCTTCATCAGCGTGGTCTTTCCCGCGCCGTTAGCTCCGAGGATTGAAACGATCTGCCCCGGATGCACGTCCAGCGAAACACCCCGGATGGCCATGATCGGGCCATAGAAACTTTCGACATTGCGGATGGTCAGGATAGGCGCGCTCATGAGGCCTTCCCCAGATACGCTTCGACAACAGCCGGATGGGATTGCACCTGAGAGGGCGTCCCAAGCGCCAGCATTGCTCCGTCTGCCATTGCCAAAACCCGATCGGACACCCCTGAGACCAGCCCCATGTCATGCTCGACCATCAAGACGGTAATCCCCATCTGCCGCCGGATGTCGTCGATCCACCAGCGCATGTCCGTCGTTTCCTCGACCGACAGGCCCGAGGCCGGTTCGTCCAGCAACAGCAGTTTGGGGTCTGTGGCCAGTGCGCGGGCGACCTCGACCACTTTGCGCACACCATATGGCAGGCCCGATATCATCTTGTCGCGATAGGCTTGCAGGTCAAGGAAGTCGATAATTTCTTCGACCTTCTCGCGGTTTTCGATTTCCTGCCGCCGAGCCGAGGGCAGGAACAACACCTCGGAAAGCACGTTTGTTTTGCGGTGCCGATGCCGCCCCACCAACAGATTCTGCAGAACGGTGGCGTGCTCAAACAGTTCAATATTCTGAAACGTCCGCGCCACCCCATAGGCAGCCACGCCCGAGGGTTTGACCTGCAGCAGATCGTGGCCGTCGAAGCGGATTGACCCGGTAAAAGGGTCGTAAAACCGCGAGATGAGGTTGAACACCGTCGACTTACCCGCACCATTGGGGCCGACGATGGCAAAGACCTCGCCTTCTTCGACCGAAAAGGACAGGTCATTCACCGCCGTCAGACCGCCGAACTTCAGGGTGACATTCTGGAACTCAAGCAAGCTCATCTCAGGCGCTCCGTCTTGAGGTAGGACTTCTGACGTTTGAACATGTCCTTGCGGTAGAACGGAAACAGCTCGAACCACGTGCGGATCTTCAGCCAGCGGCCATACATGCCCATCGGCTCGAACAGGATAAAGGCGATCAAGATCATCCCGAAGATGCCGAATTCCAGCCCCGGTATGGCGACGGTGCTGCCGCCGAACAATGCGCCGACATATTCCTTTGAGATCGACAGGAATTGCGGAAGGAAGCCGATGATAATAGCGCCCAGGAAAGCACCGTGGATCGAGCCCAGTCCACCGATGACGATCATCATCAGCAGTTGGATGGAGATTACAACGCTGAATGTCTCATTGTTGAACGCGCCCGCATACATCCCCATCAACGCACCGGCCCATCCCGTGACAGCGCAGGACAAGGCAAACGAAATCATCTTGGTGCGCGCAATATCAACACCCATCGCCTGCGCCGAAACCTCGGAGTCTCGCACGGCTATAAAGCTGCGCCCAAGCGGTGCACGCAGCAGATTGATATAGCCCAGCGTCACCAACACGGCCACGGCAAGAACCAGCCAAAAGAACTGTACCGGCGTACCCCAGCGGTCTACCAACACGCCGAAAATCTCGACCCCACCCAGATACTTGCCAGCAACGCCACCGGTGATCGGTTCGGCCAGAACAATGAGGTCGTCCATCAGGATCGAAAGCGCCATTGTGAAGATTGCCAGATAGATACCGTGTAGACGAAGGGCAGGGACAGCGACCGTGACCCCGGCAATTCCGGTCAGAACACCGGCCAGAGGGAATGCGATCAGAAATGGAACTCCGGCTTCGATCAGCGTGACATTGGCATAGCACCCAAAGGCCAGAAACGCGGCGTGTCCCAGACTGACCTGCCCGGTGTGCCCCGTCAGGATCATCAGACCCAAACCGGCGATGGCCCAGATCAGGACATTCGTCAGCTCACCCAGATAGAAATCGTCCAGCCACCAAGGAGACGCGGCTACAACGGCTAGCAAAACGAGATAGAGACCAAGCTGATAGCTATCCTTCCAGGGACGGATATCCTGCATGTAGTCAGTTTTGAAAATGATCCTCATATGCTTAGACCTTTTTGATCCGAACCTGACTGAATAGCCCGTTCGGGCGAAAGATCAGCACGGCCAGCAACAGAGCATAGGGCGCGATCTGGCTGTAACCCGCAGCGATATAGCGACTGGCGAAAGGCTCGATCACACCAACGATCAATCCTCCGGCCAATGCTCCTGGAAGGCTACCAAATCCTCCGATAACTGCTGCCGCAAATGCCTTGATCCCCATAAGCCCGGTCGTTGGGTCGACCGACCCCTTGGCCGCGAACAAGATACCAGCGATCCCGGCCACTACGCCTGCAAGCCCCCAGATAAAGCCCTGCACGCGCTTCACCGGGATACCCATGTAATATGCCGCCAACTGGTTCTGGGATGCACCCTGCATCGCCAATCCCAGCTTGGTGCGACTGAAAAATACGTACATCCCCCAGGTCAGCAGAACGGTAACGACAATGACGGCCACGTCTTCCATCCCCAGCACAAGCCCGCCAAAGCGGACCTCTTTACCGGCAAGAGGGTTTTGCAGGGTTTGCGGCTCATGACCCCAGATCAATCCAGCCACAAAACGGATCACGAAGCCCAAAGCAATAGTCAGGATGACAACGGCAGTCTGGCTTTCTCCGAACAGGCGCCGGATGATCAGACGGTCCAGCAAATACCCCAAGACACCCATGATCCCCAATGAGATCGGCAGAGCCATCCAAAACGGCAGCCCCATATACTCGGTGTTCGTAAGCCCGATGGTCACAAACGCGCCAAGCATCATGAAATCACCTTGGGCGAAATTCACTGCTTCGGTCGCCTTGTAGATCAGAACAAAGCCAAGCGCGATCAGGCCGTAAACACAGCCATTCGCCAGCCCGCTGATTAACAGCTGAGCGTTATCCAAGTTCACCTCCCATTGCCGGTTTGCCCGGCGTTTTTAACGCCCCGAACCTCCTCCTTTGTTCGGGGCTTGGTTCTACTATGGCGTGATTATCACCTTTCCGTCACTCTTTTTCAGTGCTCCGGCCAAACCTGATACTACGGTCTTCAAAGCAAGCCTTTCGGAAACGTCGGTTTTCCAGCGACCGTCGGCGAACCGGGCTTGGACCTCACCAACAACGCGCATCTGGTCGGCGGGCGGGGTCGACGTCATCCATTTCGTCAGCCAGAACCCTTCGATCTTTTTGTCCATAAAGATCAACTGACCTGTCTGTGTCAGCTTGGGCAGCTCGGGGCTGAGCTTACCGTAGCACACCCAACGCGCGCCGTTGGGCATCGCACAAAATACCTGCTCCGAAATCTGATCGGCCACTGCGTCAAGGAACACTCGCGGTTTCAACGCGGTACTGAGCGCCGAGAACTTCTGCATGAAATCGGGATCTGACGTCACCAAAACCTCATGCGCACCCAATTCCTTCAAATTCTCGACAGCATCGGCACGACGCACCAGCGCGATCGGTTTAAGACCAAGATCGCGCCCCAAACTGCACATCAGCTTTCCAAGCTGGCTTGTTGCTGCAGAAACGATAAAGGCATCGCCTGCGTTTCTGGCGATATCAACCATCGCCATCGCAGTCATCGGGTTCACGATCTGGGCTGACCCATCCTCGTCCGTGATCTCTGAGCGCAGCGGAATACACATTAGCGCCTGCGTCACGACATATTCGGCCCAAGCCCCGGAACCAGCAGCGACAAAGGCGACACGCTGGCCCTGCAGCGCTTCGGCACCTTTCCCGGCAGCCACAACGTCACCGCAGCCCTCGAACCCCGCAGGTGCACCCTTGACCCGAGGCTGACCGTACTCACCCTTGATAAAATGGATATCCGACGGGTTCACCGAAGACGCGCGCAATTTGATCAACACCTGTCCCGGACCGGGCGACGGCACAGGGATCTCTGCTTCGGCAAGCCAATCGGCCGCGTTGTTGATAAATGGACCCGTCGCAGCATCAGAATAACCATCCTGCGTTTGAATAACGGCGAACATGTTAGAGGGCAGAGAGGTCATAGGTGTTCCTATCAGTCGGTTGGCGCCAGCGCGAAAAAATGGCAGGTATAAGCCTGTTTCGCACTAAAAAACGCTGCAACGTAGTTGGGTTTTTGCCAGCCAAACAAATGGTTAGCCCAACGTCAACTTGACAGTGACCTGACGTAGCGAGAGCTAACCCAGACCAAAAGAAAAGGGCCGCAGAAAAATCGGCGGCCCCTATCTGTTTACTGTGCGGTCAAAAGTGCCCGCAACTCTTGAAGTTTTTCCACGATGAGGTCCGGCGATGCCTTGATCTCGTCCAGAATGGCGATTGCCTGTGTTTGTAAGTCTTGAGCTAGCGCGCTTTCTTCGATCGAGGCAACCATTGCGTCATAGTCGAAATTCTGAACCGTCAGAGTGCCTTCTTCGATCCAGGAATTCAGCAAATCCTGCCCTTGAGTGGCCAGGGCGGCCACTTCTTCACCAGCTTGATTGGCAAGGTCCGCCGCGGCTTGGCCAGCTTGCTCAGTCGCGTCGGATGCCTGCTCCGCAACCGACTGCACAGCATCGCTGACGGCATCGCCCGCGTCCTTAGCGGCGGACTGCAACTGCTCTGCCGGCGTAGGTTCGGGTTGGTTTAGATAAAAATAAACACCTGCGCCAATAGCGGCGATAGCTGCACCTAACAAGATTGTACGCGACATGGGAATCTCCTTTAAATACGTGGGACCGAGATGGCCTAACCCTACTGATTTTCCAAGGGGAAATCCTGCGTGTTCTCTGCATTAACCCGGATTGAGCCGCGCCGCGCCTATCCACACTGAACCAGCGGCGACATCACGCCACTGCAACGTCCAAGATCACTGAATCCGAAGGATAGTGGCGGAGAGACAGGCAGCCATGCAGTGATCCGATGTGATCCACGGGATGCCCATAAGATCAATATTTTAAACAGTTAATTTCCGCTTTAGCATCCAATGAGGTCTTGTGAGTTCCGGTGAAATCCAGCATCAAATGGGGGATAAAGTGACGGACAAAAATACGGAACGAGCAGATTCATGGCAGCAGGCAAACCTCTGACAGCAGCCTTTGTAAAGAACATCACCAAGCCAGGGAAATACTTCGATAACAGCCGCTATGGCTTGTTTCTAAGAATAGACAAACAGGGTCGCAAGTACTGGGTCCAGCGGATGATGATCTCTGGTAAGCGCCGTGAAATCGGCCTTGGGAACTACCCTCTAGTCACATTGTCGATGGCGCGAGAACAAGCGGTTGAGAACAAGCGAAAGGCCTATCTGGGTGGTGATCCCCTGGCTGAAAAGCGCAAAGCCAAAATGGACACGGACTTTACCAGCGTTGTTGAAAAGTACTTGGAAGCCAAACTCGCGGAATTCCGCAGCGAAAAGCACAAGAAACAATGGCGCGCGACATTGGACACCTACGCGATACCGGTGATCGGCCATAGGTCAGTGGCAGCTATCGAGGTCACTGACATTGTCTCGGTTCTTAAACCGATCTGGGAAGAGAAGACTGAAACCGCCAGCCGCCTACGCGGGCGCATCGAAAAGGTCTTGTCCTGGGCAACCGTGAACGAATTGCGCTTTGGCGACAATCCGGCGCGGTGGAAAGGCAACTTGTCTGAAGTCCTGCCTAAGCCAAGTAAGGTCACGACCGTGAAGCACCACCCTGCGCTAGCGCAGAATGACATCGGGCGCTGGTGGGCTGACCTTTCAAGCCGGGACGGTATGTCGATCAAGGCGCTACAATTTGCGGCTCTGACGGTCTCGCGATCCGGCGAAGTAAGAGGCATGGTCTGGGATGAAGTCGACTTTGAGGCGGGTCACTGGACCATACCGGCGGCGCGTATGAAAGCGCGGCGGCAGCATCGCGTTCCGCTAACCCCTTCCATGATTGCTATGCTGAAAGAGCTTCCTCGGCTCGAAGGCTCGCCCTACGTGTTCTTTGGAGCCAAGGGCGGCATGCTTTCAGATATGGCGTTGTCTTCCGTCATGCGGAAGATGCACAAGGCTGACCTCGCAAAAGACGGCCCTGGCTATTTTGACGCCAAAAGCGGATCACCTGCCGTTCCGCATGGGCTACGCTCCACCTTCCGCGATTGGGCGGCTGAGGAAGGTTACGATCACCACATGGCGGAACTGGCACTTGCGCATAATGTAGACAGTATGGTTGTGCGCGCCTACCGCAGAACGGATGCCTTGGAGCGCCGCCGTAAGATGATGGTTGCCTGGGAAAAATTCTTGAAAAAAGAATAGCGTAAAATCAGATACTTAGGATTTCCGTCCAAAAAACCTGCATTTTCTATGAATTTCCTACGCAGTCCCCCAGGTCGTTACGCAAGGCACTGTAATAAATAGGTTTTGCAACCTCTCCGGGGGTGTGTTGGCAGGTGAATCTTGCTGTGCTTATTCGGACTTACGCGGCGCTTACTGGCAGTTAGCGCTTCGTGTCGGCTCCGATGCGCCAACACCGGAACCGACGGAAAGTTAGGAATTAGAGCAATCCCTGCCTTTCTCGATACTGCCGAAAACGGTTGACACCACTTCGCAAAGCTGAGCGGGAACTCCGGAAAATATCCGAGAACGAACTCGCTCAATGGCGCGAGGCGGCAGAGATTGCCAAGATTGCCGAAAACACCTGGAAGGAAGCGACCAAAGCCGCGATTAGGGACGGGTCCACGCCCCCCGAACGACCAGACGCAGCCAATCCTGGTCAAGAACCGTTCCTACCGCGTCTCTGCGTAGCTGACGGCACCGTAGAACGCCTAGCCGTGATCCTGGAAAAGCAGGCGCGCGGGACTTTGGCGGCACGGGATGAGTTGGCGGGGTGGCTGCAAGGCATGACACGCTACTCCGGCGGCGGATCGGATCGACCCTTCTGGCTCGAAGCTTATGGCGGTCGTGCGTATACGGTCGAACGTATGGGACGTGATCCCGTATACATAGACCGGCTGTCTATTGGCGTGGTGGGAGGCATCCAGCCGGACAAGCTGAACGGGTTGCTGATCAACTCTGACGATGATGGCTTGTTGGCGCGGTTCATACCGATCTGGCCTGATCCCGTTCCGATACAGCGCCCGCAATCCATTCCTGATGATGCGTTTATTGATCGGGCGCTCACCAGGCTCCTATCCCTACGTATGGTAACGGACGAATTCGACGTCACGCGGCCTTGGCTCATTTCGTTTACGGAAGGCGCCCGCGACCGCCTGGATACGTTACGTAGCTACGTAAGGGACTTGGAGGCAAAAGCAGATGGCTTGTTGCTCTCGTATATAGGGAAGCTCCCCGGCATGACTATTCGACTTGCCCTGGTGTTGTCGTATCTGGACTGGGCAACGGGGATCGAAGACGAGGCGCACCAGGTAACTGAGGCGGACTTTGAGCGGGCAGCATTGTTTGTCACATCCCACGCTTTGCCGATGGCGCAGCGCGCTTACGCAAGTGCATCGCTGTCCAAGACTGAACGGGCCGCACGGCGGTTGGTGGCTTTAATCCGGGAACAAGACTGGGAGCGCTTCACATCCCGCGAGGTCTTGCGCCTGGACCGGTCGGGGTTGGCCACCGCCAGTGAGTTAAATCCGGCCCTCAAGACACTGGAAGAAGGAGACATTATCCGATTGGTGGAACAACCGTCAGGCGCAGCAGGCGGGCGACGTTCTCGACTGTACATCGTCAATCCGATGATCCATCAGGAACCACCGTGAACAGCGCAATGACAAAACCGACAAAACTGACAGAACCGCCAAGCAAAGGGGTTTTGTCGGTTGTGTCGGTTTTGTCAGGCCTTGTTCTTGCAGGTCAGACGGGTTGCGAACCTTCGCTGCATCCGTTTCCAAGGACACAGATGCGGACTTTGCTGCCGTTGATGGTTGCTGGGACAACGGACTTCTGCCAATAATTATTCGCAGCCAATACAACTGGAAAAGATCAATGGCTGAGGATGAATTTTTCGGAAACCCGGACAGGATAGCTGCCCTGCGACAAGCGGCCGAACTTTGGAAATTACTCGGATCTAGCGGTCATTATCGGTATTATGGGCGAGCCATCGGCCTGAATGGTCCGGTAGAGAATACCGCCGAATTGATGGCGGCCCTCGCTCGCATTCAAGGCGTAGGCATTTGTTACTATTGTCCGAAAGAACTTGACCGCGAACTATTCGCGAACCTCTCAGCGCGAGGCCTTCAAACTGACAGGCATGAACACTATCGCGGAGGTCCGGCTTCTTACGAACATGCGAAGCAATTGCTCGAAGATCGCTCGCTGCCAGAAGACCTTCGAGTTATGCGAATTGATGAAAAATCCCCACAGGAGTTGCTTAAATCGGTCGTTGCTTTGTGTGAGAACGAGGGGGTCGCGCCAGTGCCGGGCTCAATCATGAGAGGCGTCTCAATACCCGGAATTGTGTTCACTGCCGTTGACGGAAGTGGTCTACCTGTAGCCAGCGCATCAAGCCATCAGATGCTCGAGGCAAGTTTTGACCGTGGCACTGACGTTTTCTGGGGTGCATTGGCAACACGACCCGACAGGCGTGGCCAAGGGATTGCGCTCTATCTGGGGGCAATGGCGATTGTACACATGTGGGAGAACAATGGCGCTCGCGGTTTCATCACAGGAGTTCGAAGCGACAACGTTCCATCCCAAAAGCTGTGCCAAAAGCTGGGTGTGGTGGACACGGAATGGATGATGGCGCAATGCATTGATGCCAGCGTTCTGGGTTCAAGCCAGCACACAAAGTAATTAGTTCCTGTAGTCCGTTGTGGGCTCGGTGCGGTCGTTCGTCGAATTGTGGTGAGTAACCGCATTGCGGACAAAACAGTCATTTGCTGCGGCTGAAGCAATGTCCGCTCATAGTTTAGTGATCTTGGTGACAGAGCTTATGATCGGCAAGAGACGCGAGTACATAGCAGTTCTCTGACACCCGCTCGTCACCACAGCCTTTCGAAATCCGAACCAGCTCTTTTTCGAGAGCGCGTAGCCGTTTAATTTTTGCCCTAACGTCGGAAAGTTGTGAGACGGCGATGTCCGTCGCTTCTTGGCATGAACGATCCGGGTGGCCTTGAAGCTCGATCAAATCGGAAATTGCTTCAATCGAGAAACCAAGATCGCGCGAATGTTTGATGAAACTGAGACGCTCTAGCCCTGCCATGTCGTAGCGCCGTTGGTTGCCTTCTGTGCGTTCTGGTGCGGCAAGCAGGCCCATCTCCTCATAGTAGCGGATAGTCGGAACTTTGACCTTCGTGCGCTTTGAAAGTTCCCCGATAGAAAACATGAAAATACCTCTTGAACCTCTAGTCACTAGAGACACTACACTATGTCTGATGCGGACTCAAAAGGGCTTTCCAATGTCAGGATGTTGCGGGCATGACGCCAAGTTCGACGGCGTATCGGATGATTACAAACGACGGCTATGGATCGTCATCGCGTTGAACGCGACGATGTTCGTCGTTGAGATGACCGCCGGCCACTACGCAAAGTCTCAAGCGCTTCAGGCTGATGCACTCGACTTTCTCGGAGACGCGTTGACCTATGGTATCTCGCTCGCCGTGATCGGTGCCTCAATTCGCGCGCGCACGAATGCGGCTTTGGCCAAGGGGATCAGCTTGTTCTTGATGGGTCTTTGGGTATTCGGATCGACGGTGTACCGCGTCTTCTATGTCGGCGTCCCAGAAGCGGAAATCATGGGCATCATCGGAGCTTTGGCTCTGGCGACGAACCTTGCCAGTGTGTTGCTGCTTGTCAGCTATAAAGACGGTGATGCAAACGTCCGCTCTGTTTGGCTCTGTTCAAGGAACGACGCCATCGGCAACGTGGCGGTGATGTTTGCCGCTCTAGGCGTCTGGGGCACGGCAAGTGGATGGCCTGACCTGCTTGTTGCTGCGGTCATGGCCTCTTTGTTCCTCTCCTCGGCCTTCCATATTGTGCGCCAAGCAGTCGCCGAGCGCCGGGAAGTTGGCGAACATCAGCATGTTTGACGTAGATCACGACTTTCGATCTCGAATGATGCGAAATTGGCTCAAATGAGGAATATTTACAAAGGACTCTCGCTATGCACCTGAAACGCCGCCAAATTCTGACTTACGCTGCAGGCTTTGCCGGCACAGTACCGTTTGCCGCGTTTGGGCAAAACGCACCTTCCATCCATGTTCTGAAGGATCCAAATTGCGGCTGTTGCCGGGTTTGGATCGATATCCTGCGGCAGGAAGGCTTTCGCGTTACCGAGGAGCGCAGCCTTGGAACACAGCTCATCCGGCATAAACTGGACAACGGCATCCCCGAAGAAATGATCTCCTGCCACACAGGCGAGATCGACGGCTATATGATCGAGGGGCACGTGCCGGTCGCCGATATTCGTCGCCTGTTGGAGGAGCGACCTAATGCTATCGGACTTGCCGTTCCCGGCATGCCCTACGGTTCGCCGGGGATGGGGCCGGAAGATCGTCGTGAGGCCTACGACGTGTTTTTGATCCTTAGGGACCGTAGTACCGAGGTGTTTACGAGTTACGAAGCGGCCTGAGGCGACATTCATCGAGCGGAAACAGTAAGGAGGAGAAAATGACACAGCTTGGATTACGCGTTTTTGCCTTGAGCATCCTGTCAATCACCATTGCTACAGTGGGTTGCGCTCAACAACAACGAGGAGGTTGGTGGGGTCACGGGCCAATGGGATCTAACCACATGAGGTCCGATCATATGCGTGGTTGGGGGCACGGCAATATGGGGCCTGGTCAGCAACAGCGCATGCAACGACACTGGACGTATATGAACGAGGGAGTTCCCGTAGAATATCGGGGGGCAAGAAGCACCATTCGCGCTACGCCCGAAAATGTTGCTGAGGGTCAGGCTCTTTACAGGGAAAACTGCGCGAGTTGCCATGGAGCGGAAGGCTTAGGAGACGGTGACGCCGGACGTTCGCTCGTTCCCTCTCCAGCCCTACTCAGATGGTTCGTTCAGATGCCGATGTCGGGGGACGAGTACCTTCTATGGGCGGTTTCCGAGGGCGGCGAACGCTTCGGAACAGACATGCCAGCCTTTGAACAAACGCTGAGTGAAGAAGAAATCTGGAAGATCATTGCTTATATGCGCGCCGGGTTCCTTTGATCTGTTGTTAACCTGCTGCCTTTTGTAGAGATTTTTGCTGAAGATACTGTGACGCCAATTCTCAGCTGAAACAAATCTGACATTGCGCCATTCCAGAAAGCATCACGGAAGCAGACATTTATGTAAATCGCAGAACGAGCAGGTTAGGGCTCTGACCCGACGTTAGCCGCGCATTGCACGAAGGTCCGGTGTGGGGCTAGGCTCAAAATTCGGCCACCCCAGTTAAAGAGTGGGCGGTAACTGTAACTTGCCCAAAATTCAAAAGTGAGGCTTACCATATATAGGGGGATTAAATGGGGGATATAAAAACCCCTACACAGGTATAATATTTAAAATCAATATCTTGTCCCAAATTAGTGGCGGAGAGACAGGGATTCGAACCCTGGGTGGGCTTGCACCCACAACGGTTTTCGAGACCGCCCCGTTCGACCACTCCGGCACCTCTCCGCGGGGGTCTGTGAGGGGGGGATTTAGTGAGGAACGAGCGGGGGTGCAAGCGGAAAATTCCCAAAATTCACCAAGACTGGATTTTCCATTGCCTGACGGCGTAAATCACCTAGGCTCTGATACCATGTTACACATCGCTCGCTCTCTTATTCTGCCTGTGTCCGCAGTGCTGCTGACGCTGTCCGCTCTGACCTTACCCGCAGCCGCCGCGGATCGTGACCGAATTGAGGCTTTTCTAACCACAACCGGCTTTGACGTTGCGCTGGAAAGCATTGCGTTGGCCTCGGCCTCTGCGCCCGAGATGCTGGGCATCGACCCCGACGGTTTCGGTTCAGACTGGACGCGCCTGACCGATGAAGTGTTCGACACCGAGGACATGCATGAAACCGCTGTTGCGATACTGGAACAAACGCTCAGTGAAGACGCGCTGAACCATGCTGTCGAGTTTTACGCTTCTGACCTTGGACAACGCCTGGTCGAGGCGGAAAACGCGTCTCATATGAATGACGATGACGACGCCAAACAGCTTGAAGGCCAGGAAATCGTGGCCGGTCTGATACAGGAGGGGTCGACCCGGGTTGAGAGCATCAAACGCATGAACAAAGCGATTGACGCCAGCGGAACAGCGTTGCGCGCGCTTCAGGAAATTCAACTTAGGTTTCTATTGGCAGCCAGCGCGTCTGGCATCATCGACTTGCAGCTAAACGCGGATGAATTGAGGCTAATGCTGCAACAGAACGAAACCGGTATGCGGCAGGCGCTGCAATTGTCAGCCTTGGCTGGCGCAGCTTACACATACCAAGGGTTTTCGGACGCAGAAATCGTCGCCTATGCCGAGGCGTTAGAGCAACCTCTGATGCAAGAGGTCTACGAACTGCTCAATGCAATTCAATACGAAATAATGGCTATGAAATTTGAAATTCTGGCTGCACGCATGGCGGACCTCCATCCTGCGCAGGATATCTGATGCGTTTGCTTGCCGCTTGTCTGTCTTTGTTGTTTTGGTCCGCCCCTCTAGGCGCTGCCGAAAAGATAGATCGCCTAATGGACGCGCTGCGGCTGTCTGAAGTTGTCGAAATTTTACAGCAAGAAGGGAAGGGGCAGGCACGTGAGCTGAACGAAACGTTCCTGGGCGGTGCCGGTGGCGACTATTTTGAAACCCGGCTGGAAGAAATCTACGACCCCGACTGGATGCGAAACCAAATAACGGGGGCATTCAAAGAAAGTCTGACGGACAGCCAGCTTGACCGCGCAATTCTGTTTTTCGAGAGTGAGTTGGGCCAAACCATAGTCGCTCTGGAAAACTCGGCACGGTTGGCGTTTCAGGACGAAACAATCAAAGAGATGGCGCAGGACAGCTACTCCTCAGATGACAAGACATCTCAATCATATCGGCTGATAGACGAGTATATTGAGGTTAATGACCTGATCGAAAAGAACGTTCAAAGCACGCTCAGCGCCGATTACAACTTCTTCCGCGGTCTTGGCGAAGACACCGGCCTGGATGACGGCGAATTCTTGGCGCAACTTTTGACTGAGAAGGATAACGTACGTCGGGAAACTGAGACTTGGCTGTATTCCTTCTTGCTCATGGCCTATCAGCCGCTTACCGAAACGCAAATGCGTGAGAATATTGCGTTCTCGAGAACCGAAACAGGCCGAGCCGTGAACGAAGCTTTTTTTGTTGGCTTTGACCGTATGTACGATGAGATTTATTACCGCCTTGGTCGCGCTGCGTTTCAGGTTCTGAACGGATCAGACCTCTGATGCGTATTTGATGTTGACTTTAACAGCTATTCTATGGATAAGCGCGCATCCCGGCCGGATTTTCCGCGCCGGGTCTCGTTATTATTGACCCAAGGGACTGATCCCAAGGGTCGTCACACAGCCCGAAAAGGGCGCGCTGTTCGAGGTGGCGAAAGCCAAAACACCCGCAAGGGGACCACAGAACGCGGTTAGACAAAGGAAAGACGCAATGTTTGCGGTCCTCAAGACTGGCGGCAAGCAGTACAAGGTTCAGGCGGGCGACGTGCTCCGCGTTGAAAAGCTGGCTGCCGACGCAGGTGAAAAAGTTCAATTCAACGATGTTCTGATGCTGGGCGGCGACGCTCCGGTTGTTGGCGCACCTTTCGTTGAAGGCGCAGGCGTACAGGCCGAAGTGATCGAACAGATCAAAGGTGACAAGGTCATCAAGTTCGTCAAGCGCCGTCGTAAGCACAGCTCGAAGCGTACCGTTGGCCACCGTCAGAAACTGACTCTGGTCAAGATCACCGACATCCTGTCGTCGGGCGCTGACAAGTCGGGCATCAAGGCTGCAACCGGTTCGGCACCGGCTGGCGAAGCTGCACCTGCAGCGAAAAAGCCTGCCAAGAAAGCTGAAGCCAAAGCAGAGGCACCCGCCGCTGCTGCTGCCGCTGACGATCTGACCAAGCTGAACGGTGTCGGCCCCGCCGCTGCCAAAAAGCTGAACGACGCAGGTATCGAGAGCTTTGCAGCTCTGGCCGCCTTGTCGGACGAACAGATTGCTGCTATCGACACCATCAAAGTGAAGCCCGAATGGGTTGAGCAAGCCAAAGAGCTGGCTCAAGGCTAAGGAGAGAGAGAATGGCACATAAAAAAGCTGGCGGTTCCTCCCGTAACGGTCGCGACTCAGCGGGTCGCCGCCTTGGCGTGAAACTCTATGGTGGCCAAGCAGCCATCGCAGGCAACATCATCGTGCGTCAGCGCGGCACCAAGTTCTGGCCGGGCGAAGGCGTGGGCATGGGCAAAGATCACACCATCTTTGCAACTGTTGATGGCGCCGTGAAGTTCCACAAGGGACTCAAGAACCGCACCTTTATTTCGGTCCTGCCAGTGGCGGAGGCCGCAGAGTAAGCCGAAACCCTAAAGGTTTAGAAATAAATGGGGGACCGGCAGAAAATGCCGGTCCCCTTTCTCGTTTTTACGAAGTTTTGACCAGTGACCCGGATGACCAACTCGACAAGCAATATTCCAAGCCTTGCCCAAGACCGGATTGCCCATGCGGTTGAACTTGGTCTGGGCAGAAAATATCTGATGTGGACGTTCGTCGGTTTTGCTGTCGCGTCCGTGGTTTACGTGTTGTTCGGAGGAGGAACGCACTTATGAAGCTTGAGACAATTATAAATCAGCCGGTCATTGAAACCGAGCGGTTCGACCTGCGCCCACTGCGCCGGTCGGATATGGGTCTCATTGAACACTATGCAGGTGATGAGCGCGTGGCGCGGATGACAACCAGCATCGCGCACCCGCTGGCGCCCGGCTCGGTCGAGGCGTTTGTGACACGTTCCATGGCAGACGATCGGGAGGAAGATGTCTGGGTCATGGACGCCATCAAGGATGACGGCCCTGAACTGATCGGCCTAATCTCTTTAAAACGTTTGGATCGAAACCAGTCCGAAGTCGGGTATTGGGTCGCGCCAATTTACTGGAACACCGGAATCGCGTCCCTTGCAGTTGAAGCTCTGGTCGACGCCAACCCGTTGGAGAACACATCAATGTTCGCAAGTGTGTTTCAGGACAATCCGGCGTCGGCTCGGGTACTCACGCATTGCGGGTTTGAATACCTTGGCGATGCAGAAAGCTATTCGGTGGCGCGTGATGCGAACGTGCCCACCTGGACGTACAGTAAAAAACTCTGACTTGTGGTCGATGGGGCCTTTGCATTAGGGGACAGTCATGAAATTTCTCGATCTTGCAAAGGTCTACATCCGGTCCGGGGCCGGAGGTGGCGGCTGCGTCAGCTTTCGGCGTGAAAAGTACATTGAATACGGCGGACCCGATGGCGGAGACGGCGGCAAAGGGGGCTCGGTCTGGGCCGAAGTTGTGGACGGGCTGAACACCCTGATCGACTTCCGCTATCAGCAGCACTTCTTTGCCAAGAACGGTCAGCCGGGTCGTGGTCAACAGCGCACGGGCAAGGATGGTGATGACATCGTCCTGCGCGTGCCCGTCGGCACCGAGATTCTGGATGAGGACGAAGAGACCGTCATCTGCGACCTGACCGAGGTTGGGCAGCGCGTGTTGCTGGCCAAGGGCGGCAATGGCGGGTTCGGTAACCTGCATTTCAAATCGGCCACCAACCAGGCACCGCGCCGCGCCAATCCAGGGCAAGCGGGGATCGACCGCACAATCTGGCTGCGGCTGAAGCTGATCGCTGATGTGGGTCTGCTGGGGATGCCCAATGCGGGCAAGTCAACCTTTCTGGCGGCCACCTCGAACGCGCGACCGAAGATTGCGGACTACCCTTTCACGACCCTGCACCCCAATCTGGGCGTTGTGGGCGTTGATAACGTCGAATTTGTTGTCGCTGATATCCCCGGCTTGATCGAAGGTGCGCATGAAGGGCGCGGCATTGGCGACCGTTTTCTGGGCCATGTCGAACGTTGCGCCGTGTTGCTACATCTGGTCGACGGCACCTCGGAAACCGTGGCCGAAGATTACCGCACCATCATTCATGAACTTGAGGCATACGGCGGTGAACTGGCCGAGAAACCTCGGATCACCGTGTTGAACAAGGTCGACGCGCTGGATGATGAGGAACGCGCGCTGGCCAAGGCCGCGCTGGAAGAAGCTGTCGGTGGTCCCGTCATGACCATGTCGGGTGTCGCACATCTGGGCGTGACCGAGGTTCTCCGCGCGTTGCGTGCGCAGATTGACGACAATCGGGTGCGCCAGAAACCCGCTGAGGAGGCGCAGCCTTGGCAACCCTAAGTGCCGCCAAACGTCTTGTTGTGAAAATCGGGTCTGCTTTGCTGGTGGACCGCACCACTGGTTTGCTACGGTCAGACTGGCTTCACTCACTGGCGCAGGATGTTGCGTGGCTCAAAGGGCAGGGGACGGATGTTATCTTGGTGTCCTCTGGGTCCATCGCTTTGGGTCGGGGTGTATTGGACCTGCCGATGGATACGTTGCCGCTTGAGCAATCTCAGGCAGCCGCTGCGGTAGGTCAAATTCGCCTTGCCCGCGCGTATGAAGAGGCGCTGACGCCGCACAAGATTACAACTGCACAGGTTCTGGTTACCCTTGAGGACAGTGCAGATCGCCGCCGCTATCTGAACTCACGCGCCACGCTTGAAACCCTATTGGGGCTGGGCGTCGTACCGATTGTCAACGAAAACGATACAGTCGCCACGGATGAGATCCGATATGGAGACAATGACCGCCTTGCCGCCCAGATCGCTGTCACAGTCGGCGCGGATCAACTGATCCTGCTATCGGACGTTGACGGGTTCTACACCGGCAACCCGGTTCAGGATGCCTCGGCCACGCGCTATGACGTGATCGAGGAAATCACTCCTGAGATTGAGGAGATGGCGGGTGATGCCGGTTCGGGTCTGTCCAAAGGTGGTATGAAGACCAAACTGCTGGCCGCTAAGATGGCGACGGCGGCAGGCTGTGGCATGGCGATCACCGAAGGATCACCTTTGAACCCGTTGAAAATGCTGGAAAGCGGGGCGAATTGCACATGGTTCACGGCAACAGTTGACCCGCACGCGGCGCGCAAACGCTGGATTTCGGCGATGAAACCGCGCGGTGAGATCGTGGTGGATGCGGGTGCAGCGAAGGCCCTTGGCAATGGCAAAAGCCTGCTTCCGGCGGGTATTGTCGAAGTGACCGGCGATTTTGGACGCGGTGACCCAGTGGCGATCATCGACCCACAGGCGCGACGCTTGGCGCAAGGGCTCAGCCGCTATACCGCGCAAGAGGCGGATGCAATCAAGGGGCGCAAGTCTTCCGAGATCGAGGCGACGCTAGGCTATCCGGGCCGCGCCGTTCTGATCCACCGGGACGATCTGGCGCTGTAAGAAAAGAAAGGCACGAAAGATGAAGGATTTTGACAGCATTCCCGCCCTGATGGCTGATCTCGGTGCGCGGGCGAAGGCCGCGTCGTCCGAACTGGCCTTTGCGAGTGCCGAGCGTAAACATGCCGCCCTGATCGCTGCGGCTGACGCTGTATGGGCGCGTCGTGCGGACATCATCGAGGCCAACAAGAAAGACCTTGAGTTCGGGCGCGAAAAGGGTCTGAGCCCTGCCATGATGGACCGCCTGATGCTGGACGAAGCCCGCGTACAGGGCATGGTCGAAGGGCTGCGCACAGTGGCTGATCAGACTGACCCGGTTGGTGAGGTTCTTTCCGAATGGGACATGGCGTCCGGCCTCAACATTCAGCGTGTGCGCACACCGCTTGGCGTTATCGGTGTGATCTATGAAAGCCGCCCGAACGTGACAGCAGATGCCGGTGCCCTGTGTCTGAAATCAGGGAATGCCGTGATCCTGCGCGGCGGGTCCGAGAGCTTTCACTCTTCGGGCGCAATCCATGCCTGTCTGGTCGAAGGGTTGAAGGCCGCAAACCTGCCCGAAGACGCCATTCAGTTGGTCCCCACACGGGACAGGGCGGCTGTGCAGGAATTATTGCGGATGACCGACTATGTCGACGTGATTGTCCCGCGCGGCGGTAAAGGGCTGGTTGGGCTGGTGCAACGGGAAGCCCGCGTACCCGTCTTTGCGCATCTCGAGGGGATCGTGCACATCTATGTCGACAAAGCTGCGGATTTGCAGAAAACACTGGATGTTGTCCTGAACGCCAAAACGCGGCGCACTGGAATTTGCGGTGCTGCAGAATGCCTGCTCGTTCATGAAGATATCGCCGAGACATTGGGTCAAAGCGTTATCCAAGCACTACTGGCGGCAGGTGTCGAGGTTCACGCAGAGGGCTCTCTGGCTACCCCGGGCACTATTGACGCAACCGCTGAGGATTGGGGCAAAGAGTTCCTGGACAGCATCATTGCCGCCAAACCCGTACAGAGCATCGATGCTGCAATCGCTCACATCCGTGAATTCGGCTCGAACCATACGGATTGCATCATCACCGAGGATCAGACCGCTGCAGATCGGTTCTTTGAACGTCTCGACAGCGCGATTCTGATGCACAACGCCTCGACCCAATTCGCCGATGGAGGGGAGTTCGGAATGGGCGCCGAAATCGGGATTGCCACAGGCAAAATGCATGCGCGTGGCCCAGTTGGTGCGGCTCAGCTAACCAGTTTCAAATATCTGGTCCGCGGGAACGGGACTGTCCGCGGCTAGAACCGGATCACGATGCGGGTTGAGGTGGTATCCACAGCAACCCGCCGCCTCATTGCAACCGCTGCGTCCGGTAGAAGGGCGAACTGCACATGTGCCGGGGTTACTTTGTTTGAGAAACGACCCGTCGGCAGGTTTTTCCAAAGATCGCTGTCTAGGTTCAACTTGTCGCCGACGCCAGTTACCGACCAGTTGCGGCCATCACCCAAGATGGTCACGTCTCCACCAAATGGCATTGCGCTTTCACAACACATCAAGGCCAAAAACGCCAATTTGACTTGATTTCGGGGCACCGCCTCAGTCAAGTACTCGGCCTGCTTTTTCCACATCCTTCAGCAGCTCTGCCACTTCAGCACGTCCAAGGGGCTGTTCACCTGCGGACCCGAAGGCCACTCGAAAAAAGCGTATCCGCGCCCCGGCGCTTCCGACACTGCCTGCGATCAGCTCCATCTCGGGACCTTGGGTGCCGCCAACCATCTCAAGCAGTTCCAGACCGTTGGTGATCGCCCCGATTGGGCTGATAAGATCGTGACAGATGCGCGAGCCGATCAGCTCGGCCAGGTTGACGTCTGTGGCGCTCATGCGTACCTCCTGCTGTATCTGCCGCCGGACCCGGAGCCCAGTCATGTCAGACCTCAATACCATTCTTGCACCGGGCATGTATGTCCGCCACCCTGATTTCCCCGATTGGGGCATTGGACAGGTGCAGTCCAATATCGGCGGCAAGATCACCGTAAACTTCCGCGAGCAGGGGAAAGTGGTGATTGACGGATCGCGCATCGCCCTGATGCCTGTCTTTGATCCGTGAAACTGGTTTAGGAAAGGTTAACGCGCGGTCGCTCGCGCCTTATGTTGCCATCCCCCCGGCACCTGCGGTATCAGCCCTGAAACAACACGGAACCTCAGATGCCGGACGCAGGCCCATCCTTCACCGTCAAACTCGCCGAGACCGACGCCGAACTGCACGCAGCGCAACGGCTTCGCTATGACGTTTTCGTGCGCGAGCTGGGCGGCGGCGGAGAGATGGTGGATCACGACGCCGGACTGGAGCGCGACAAGTTCGATCCCTATTTCGACCACATGCTGGCGATCGACGACCAGACAGGCGAAACTGTGGGCGTTTACAGGCTGTTACCGGGCGAACGTGCCGCAGAATTGGGGCAATTTTATTCCGAAGACGAATATGATGTGACTGTCCTGAAAGACAGCGGGCGCAAGCTGTTGGAACTGGGGCGGTCCTGCCTTCATCCCGACTATCGCGGCGGTACGGCGATGTATCATCTGTGGAATGGTCTGGCGACGTATGTGGCAGAACGCCAGATCGAGGTGCTGTTCGGTGTTGCCAGTTTTCACGGCACCGATGTGCAGGCTCTGGCGCAGCCTCTGTCCATGCTGCATCACAACCATCTCGCCCCGCCAGACTTAAGGGTCCGGGCGCAGCCCGAAGTGTTTGAGTCGATGGATCTGGTCGCCCCGGACGCGCTGGACCGCCGCGCGGCTATGGTTCAGGTGCCCGCCTTGATCAAAGCCTATCTGCGGCTGGGCGGGTTCGTGGGCGAGGGGGCGTTCATTGACCACGCCTTTAACACTACAGACGTGTGCCTGATCCTCGATACGGCGCGCATGAACGAACGCCAACGGCGTATTTATAGCGGAGCTTAAAGCGTTGAGTGACTCGTCCTGGCACAGCGAAGATGCCCCAGACCCCATCGAGCTTGGCATTTCGGGCTGGGCACTTGCGATCCTGCGTGGTGTACCTTTGATCGTTTTGCTGCTTGGTGGTTTAACCATCCTGCTTGTCATTCGTCTGATTGAAATTCCCTTCTTTGGACTGCGCCGCCCGGTAACTCCGTTCATCACGCAGTTCGTCTGCCGAAATGCACTGCGTATTCTTAGCATTGGCTTTGAAACATCAGGTGAGTTGATGACGCAACGCGGGGCGGTTGTGGCAAATCACTCATCCTGGTTGGACATCTTTTCGCTGAATGCGCGCAAAAGAGTGTATTTCGTGTCGAAAGCAGAGGTCGCAAAATGGCCCGGTATCGGATGGCTCGCCCGCGCAACCGGCACGGTTTTCATTGAACGGGATCGCAAGAAAGCGCGCGAACAGACTCTTCTGTTTCAAGAACGTTTGGCCGCCGGTCACAAGTTGCTGTTCTTTCCGGAAGGAACCTCGACGGATGGTCTGCGCGTTTTACCTTTCAAAACAACGCTCTTTGCCGCGTTCTTTACCGATGAACTGCGTGATTTCATGTACGTGCAGCCGGTTTCAGTTGTCTATCATGCACCTCAAGGCGAGCCGAACAGGTTTTACGGATGGTGGGGCGACATGGATTTTGGACCGCACCTGCTGAAAACACTCGGGGCACGGCGACAGGGGTCGATCGAGCTGATCTATCACGCTCCGGCAAAGGTCAGCGATTTTGCCAACCGCAAGGAGCTGGCTGCTCATTGCGAAGCAGCGGTCCGTCATGCGCATAGTCTGGCGCAGCTTGAAAAATAAGGGCAAAAGCCTCTTGCGCTGCTTCTAAACCTGCCGTATACGCGCGCCATTAAAACCCGCAGGCGGGGTTTGGCCTTTTTGAGGGAGACATCCTCATCAAGACCGCCGGTTGGAGCATCCGCTTCTTTCACCCCCGCCCAGGCGTAAACCGGAAAAGGAAAATAGCATGGCTCTTCCCGAGTTCACCATGCGTCAGCTGCTGGAAGCTGGCGTTCACTTTGGTCACCAGACACAGCGTTGGAATCCCCGCATGGGCCCGTTCATCTACGGCTCGCGTAATGGCATCCATATCATGGACCTGACCCAGACCGTTCCGATGCTGGATCAGGCTCTGCAGGCCGTTCGTGACACCGTCGCAAAAGGTGGCCGCGTTCTGTTCGTTGGTACCAAGCGTCAGGCCGCTGGCCCGATCGCTGAAGCGGCTGAAAAGTCGGCTCAGTACTACATGAACCACCGCTGGCTGGGCGGCACTCTGACCAACTGGAAAACCGTTTCCCAGTCGATCAACCGTCTGAACCAGATCGACGAAGCCATGGAATCCGGCGCAGAAGGTCTGACCAAGAAAGAGCGTCTGGGCATGGAGCGTGACCAGCAGAAGCTGCAAGCCTCGCTGGGCGGTATCCGCGAGATGGGCGGCGTTCCTGACCTGCTGTTCGTCATCGACGTCAAAAAAGAAGCACTGGCCATCGCCGAAGCCAACAAGCTGGGTATCCCGGTTGTGGCTATTGTCGACACCAACTGCTCGCCCGATGGTGTTGACTACATCATCCCTGGCAACGACGACGCAGCCCGCGCGATCTCGCTGTACTGCGACCTGGCCGCTCGTGCCGCTCTGGACGGTATGACCGCGCAGCTGGGCGCCGCAGGTGTTGACCTGGGTGAGTTTGAAGAAGCTCCGGTTGAAGAAGCCGTTGCAGAAGAAGCGCCCGCCGACGCAGAAACTCCTGCCGAAGCGTAAGCTGCCCGTCACGTAAATGACATATGGGGCAGGGTATGACCTGCCCCAATTCCGTTTGAATTGAGGAGAGCCAAAAGATGGCAATCACAGCAGCAATGGTAAAAGAACTGCGCGACTCGACCGGCGCAGGCATGATGGACGCGAAAAAAGCGCTGACCGAAACCGGCGGCAACATGGAAGAAGCCGTTGACTGGCTGCGCACCAAGGGTCTTGCAAAAGCAGCCAAGAAATCGGGTCGTACCGCAGCCGAAGGTCTGGTTGCAGTCCACGTCGATGGCGGCAACGGTGTTGCAGTCGAAGTAAACTCGGAAACTGATTTCGTCGCGAAAAACGCCGAATTCCAGGAAATGGTAGGCAAGATCGCATACGCAGCCGAAGGCGTCGACAATGTCGAAGCTCTGCTGGCTGCTGATCTGGGCGGCAAGAACGTCGCGGACACTTTGACCGACAAGATCGCAACCATTGGCGAAAACATGTCGGTACGCCGCATGGCCAAGCTGTCGGGCGACACCGTTGTGTCCTACGTCCACAATGCTGCAACCAACGGCATGGGTAAAATCGGCGTTCTGGTTGCTCTGACCGGTGGTGACGAAGCGATCGGTAAGCAGATTGCGATGCATATCGCGGCTGTGAACCCGGCAGCTTTGTCCGAGGCGGACATGGACTCGGCTGTTGTCGAAAAGGAAAAGCAGGTTCAAATGGACATCGCCCGCGAATCCGGCAAGCCGGAGCAGGTGATCGAGAAGATGATCGAAGGCCGCATGAAGAAATTCGTGGCGGAATCGACCCTGCTGAACCAGCAGTTCGTTGTGAACCCTGATCTGACCGTTGAAGCGGCAGCGAAGGAAGCAGGCGCAACCATCACCGGCTTTATCCGTCTGGAAGTTGGCGAAGGCATCGTTGTCGAAAAAGAAGACTTCGCAGCCGAAGTTGCCAAAGCCGCTCAGGGCTAAATTCGATCTCAGATCCCGTTTGGGTTCTGAGTTCATTACAGAGGCCGGCCACGCACTGCGTAGCCGGCCTTTTGTTTGCGCAAATAAAAAAGGACACCAAAGTGTCCAATGCTCATTGGATAGAATGAGGGGCCCCGCATGATGGGGATGGTCGAGGCCCCCCATGATTTCCGACAAAGGTACGTGGACGAATAGACGCCCCTGTGCCAGAGCGATCAGAGAGCTTTGTTATTGCAAAGATCCGACCAAACGTTCCCAGGCTAAAGCCACCACTCACGGAACATTAACACTGTGCAACCAAATGCTCAGATTCGGGAAGTCATGTTTTCCTTACCTAAGGTAAATTGACGCAGAGCAGCGTCAAAATTTGGCGGGCTACGCTTCCATGATGAACATCTGGTTCTGCAATGACGCCTTGAGCACAGCCTGAGCCGTCGTTTCCACCGCCAACGACTCTCGCGCGAGCCTCAGATGCTTTTCAACCGTCGCTGCAGTCAGCCCCATCAGCAGGGCAATGTCCTGTGTCGTCTTTCCGTCGCCGACCCATTCCAGCGCCTCGCGCTGCCGCTTGGTCAGCGCACGGTTAGGGGCATTGTAGGGCAGGGTCAAAATCTTGAGATGCGCGACGTTGTTCATCAACAGGATGTCTTCGCCATGCTCGGCCCACACCTCGTCAACTTCTTCCTGAGTGCGCGAACCGCAGCCAGACAGTGAAATCGCGCCCTTCGAGCGCATAGAGACCGAATTGAAGCTGACGGTATAGCCAGCCACAACACCCTTGGAACGATTGAACTCGACAACTTTGCGTTCGTGTTCCGTAAGGGTTCCGTCCACCATCATGTCCTGTGTAATTTTCCAACTAGCGGCACCTTCGTTCTGCAGCGCCCATTTCAACATCGGAGCGTTGAAATACAGGCCGTCCCGCAGGAACCCATCCAAATAGTCCTTGCCGTGGTTGGTTAGAATTACAAAGTCCTCTGGATCGCCCAGCGACGTTTCAGTCCTAAAGCGTGTGAAACCGTAGAGCAGCCGATGAAAACCATACTCGGCCATTTGCCTGCAATGAGCATCCCAAAGTTCCTCGAGCGTTTTGGTGTAACTGAGGAAATGGAGATACTCATGCAGCTTCATGCAGAAGCCCTTGCGTTCAAATGAGCGGACAACGCATCCAGAGCCAACACATAGCTTTGCGCCCCGAAACCGCAAATTTGCCCGATCGCCACGCGCGCAATATACGAGGTGTGTCGAAAGCTCTCACGCGCGTGGATGTTGGACAAGTGCACTTCCACCACTGGCAACTCCACCGACGCAATGGCGTCCATTAGCGCGATAGACGTATGCGTGTACGCCCCGGCGTTCAGGACGATGCCGTGTTGGGTGTCCTTGGCCACGTGAATTGCATCAATCAACTGACCTTCGTGGTTTGATTGAAAATGAGACACGTCCAGACCAACAGATTTGCCGTGTTTCACGCACAAATGCTCGACCATCTCCAGTGTCGTGCTGCCGTAAACCTCTGGCTGCCGAGTACCCAGAAGATTGAGGTTCGGGCCGTTTAAAATCAGAGCTTTGTGCATTTTCTCACTGTTCCCGTTTACAGGTTCATAAACGCGAAAAGGTGGGGATGTCTACCACCGGTGCAAATTTCAGGCGCACGAGAAACACCCCGCACGCCGTCTTCGTTCAACTCAGGTTTCGATCTCACGAGCTTTCCGGCATTGAAATCACCACTTTGCCCAGGGCTGTTCGATCCGCCAGCATCGTCAGCGCTTCGGCGGCACGGTCCAGTGGAAATTTTGCGCTGATCTGCGGTCTGATCGCGCCTTTGCCGTATAAGTCGAACAATTCTTTGACATTTTCTGCGTGCCCGGACGGGTCACGAAATACCGAAGCGCCCCAGAAAACGCCAACAATCTGACAGCCTTTGAGCAGTGGCAGATTAAGCGGAATCTTGGGAATACCTGCCGGGAACCCAACAACCAGATACCGGCCATTCCACGCCATACTGCGCAGTGCGGGTTCGGCATAGTCTCCACCCACAGCGTCGTAGACGATATCGACTCCGTTAGGTCCGGCCAATGTCTTGATTTCAGCAGACAATGCCTTTTGCGCATCCCGGTCCATCGTGTGCGAATACACGATGGTTTCATCCGCTCCGATCTGGCGGCAGAACTCTGCTTTTTCGTCAGATGAAACTGCGGCGATCACCCTGGCGCCCATAGCCTTGCTCAATTCGATGGCGGCAGTTCCGACGCCACCGGCAGCGCCCAGTATCAGGACGGTTTCATCCGCCTGAACGTTCGCGCGGTCCTTGAGCGCGTGGTAAGACGTGCCGTAGGTAAAAATGAAACACGCCGCATCCTCAAAAGGCATCAACGCAGGGAATTTGACCGCAGTGGCGGCTTTGATCCGCAGATGAGTTGCAAACCCTCCGTGGCCAGTCAGCGCCAAAACACGATCACCAACGTCGAATCCGGTAACACCTTCGCCGACCGCCAGCACTTCGCCCGCGATCTCTCCGCCCGGTGCAAATGGTCTGGGTGGTTTAATCTGATACAGGTCCCGGATCATCAGGGTATCAGGAAAGTTCACGCCTGCGGCCCGAATCCCAACCAGCAATTCACCCTTCTTGGGTTCCGGGTCGGGCAGGGTGGTCAGTTCCAAAGTTTCTGGTCCCCCAGGAGCGACGCTGAGTAATGCTTGCATGTTGGTTCCGTTATCCCTGTTATTCGGTCAGGAGGAACTTTGGCGCTGCAGAAACTGTTGTCAAGAAACCAACTCCGCGCACTTTAGTGAAGGGTGCAAGGCTGGAGGGGATCTCGACCTATGCGCGCCATACAGAAAACACCGAGGTAAAAACCATGACCCCCGAAACGTTATTTTCGCTGCAGGGTAAAACCGCACTCGTCACTGGCGGTGCAACCGGAATAGGTCGAATGGCCGCTGAAGCTCTGGTAAGGGCAGGCGCGCATGTTCTGATTGCCTCTCGTAAAAGCGAAGCCTGCGAAGCAGTGGCCGACGAGTTGAACGCACTGGATGCTCCTGGCAGCGCCGAAGGTTTCGGAGGGGACGTTGGAACCAAAGAAGGCGTAGAGGCCATGGTTTCCGAGATTAACAACCGGACAGATCGCCTTGATATTCTGATGAATAACGCTGGTGTTTCGTGGGGTGCGCCGATGGGCCAGTTTCCATACGAAGCCTGGGACAAAGTGATGTCCGTCAATGTCGCCGGAATTTTCGATCTAACTCAGAAACTTCTGCCCATACTTATGAAGTCAGGTTCCGCAGACGATCCGGCGCGCGTTGTCAATGTCGGGTCGGTGATGGGTGAGGTCCCGATGGGTGACGGTGCCTACAGTTACGCGGCCTCAAAGGCGGCTGTGCTGCATCTGACAAAAATCATGGCGAAAGAGCTGTCTCCCTATAATATCACCGTAAACGCGCTGGCACCGGGTCCGTTTGTCTCTCGTATGACGGCGTTTGCGACAGGGGATGAGACGCTGCGGAAAAAAGTAGGCAAAACCGTCCCTCTGGGCCGCGTTGGTTGCGATGAAGATATTGCTGGCTGCATGCTGTTTCTGTGCGGCCGCGGCGGAAGCTATGTTACCGGCGCTGTCATACCGGTTTCGGGCGGCATCAATGTCGTGACGGCTGGAAATATTTTTGCCGGGGCACAATAGGAACGCGCTGCAATGGGAACAGGAATGACGGACAAAGCAAATCTGGACCTGGCAGCGGTGGACAGCTACCTGAACGCTCATCTTGAGGGCTATCAAGGGCCGCTGGACGCAACAAAGTTCGACGTCGGACAGTCTAACCCAACGTTCGAGTTGCGGACACCGGCGAAGTCATACGTTCTGCGCCGCAAGCCACCAGGGGTTCTGCTGAAATCAGCCCACGCGGTTGATCGCGAGTTTCGCGTTCAAAGTGCGCTTGCCGAAAGCAACGTGCCCGTGCCAAAGATGTATCTTCTGTGCGAGGATGACAGCGTCATCGGCTCTGCATTTTACATAATGGAACGACTTGAAGGGCGCAGTTTCCTTGAGCCGACCATGGACGGTGAGACAAATCAGACCCGAACTGACGTGTTTGATGAGATGAACCGCGTGTTGGCAGAGTTGCATATGGTTGACATTGATGCTGTCGGGCTGTCGGACTTCGGACCGCCAGGGAACTATTTTGAGCGTCAGGTCGCACGGTGGACAAAGCAATACCGGGCCTCGGAGACCAGAACCATTGAGGAAATGGACACGCTAATCACAAAGTTGGAAAGCGCGATCCCCGCAGATGACGGTCAGCGAACTCTGGTTCACGGTGACTATCGGATCGACAACATGATGTTTGAACAAAACGGAACCCGCTGCATCGGTGTTCTGGATTGGGAATTGTCGACCATCGGCCACCCTTACGCCGATCTGGCAGCCGTCATAATGCAATGGCAGATGCCACCGGGAAAAGAAGGACGAGGGCTGGCCGGCATTGATCGGGCATCTTTGGGTTTGCCGTCAGATCAAGAGTTTATCGATCGGTATTGTCAAAGAAGGGGCATTTCCGGGATCGATAACTTCGGGTTCTACCTGGCCTTCAACTTCTTCCGCATGGCCGCCATCCTACAGGGAGTTTTTAAACGGTCGCTGGATGGAAATGCTTCTGATCCGAAGCGCGCGCAAAGGTTAGGGGCATTCGTCCCAATGTTCGCTCAGTACGGTCTCGCCGCTCTGGTTTCGGCTGAAAACGATTGATCAGGATGAACTTGGCAGCTCAAGCTCCAAGTTCCCAAGGCTGTTTTTGCCAAAGAACATCTCGGAACCTGCGAAAAAGGTAGGCACGCCAAATACGCCTTTTCTAACAGCGGCTTTCGTCTGATCCTTGAGCCGCTGTTTCACCTCAACTCCAGTCATAGCTTCTCGAAGCTTACGAACCGGCAATTCGTTCTCTTGCAGGATATCTGCGAGAACATTGATCTCATCAACTTTTTGACCGTGAACCCAGATTGCATCAAATATGGCATCTACATAATTGTTTTCCCATGCTTTTCCACGCGCGAATATAGCGCCGCGCATCGCAAACTTGGTATTGACCGGATGGTGCGGACTTATATGGAAGCTAAGCCCACGGCGTCTGGCATACCGATGAAGATCATGGGTCAGATAAGCAGACTTTTGGCGGATTTCTGAAAACGCCTGAAACGGGTTCTGATTATGCGTTGCCTTGAAAACCGTAGCCAAGAGCACCGGAACATAGTTGATCTCGACCCCGTGCCGAGCAGCAACGTCAGGCAAGACCTTGTGCGCCAGAAACGCGTTGGGACTGCAAAAATCATAAAAGAAATCTACAGCTTGCGGCATCTTCTTCTCCCCAAATGGCAGTTTTCAACCACACACTCGCCACGACGAACCGATTCTCTTTCTCTAACATTGTAGCAGGCGGGCGCGATCAAAGTACGACAATGGGAGAAAACGCCGTTTTCTCTGTCATTTTGGCTCAAGGGATCGCAAAGTCACTTCGATACATTCAAAGTTTTCAAGAACCGATGGGCAGTCAGATGAAATTTGATGAAACGCGGCTGGACCGCATCCGTGATTGGATGCGGCGCTATGTTGACGAAGAAAAATACGCGGGTAGTTCATTGTTGGTTCTGCATCGTGGATCTGAGGTGTTCTTCCACTCGGCGGGCCTCAGAAGTGTTGAAAACAAACTGCCATTTGAACGCGATACGATCGCCCGCATCTACTCGATGACAAAACCTGTGACATCAGTCGCCCTTATGATGCTGGCCGAGCGTGGCTTGTTTCACTTGGACGCGCAGATATCTGATTTTATTCCTGAATTCAAAAATTCACGCGCCTTAGTCAAAGGCGCGTCGCGGATAGATCAGACTGAGGCATCGACACCTCCGACGCTGCATCAAATCCTGACCCACACAAGCGGCTTCAGTTATCCTTTCAATCCCGGAGTGCTGCCTGCGGCTATGGATGATCAGGATATGATCTTCGGACCAAGGCAGGGGCTTTTGAAGGACCGCGTCATCGATCTTGCAAAGCTGCCATTGGCGTTTCAGCCCGGTACCCGCTGGGAATACTCCGTTGGAATTGATGTATTGGGCCGCGTTATCGAAGTCGTGTCCGGCCAGACACTCGACCAGTTCTCCCGCACGCAGATATTTGAACCGTTGGGGATGCATGAAACAGACTTTTCGGTGCCTGTCGGGGCAGGGGATCGGTTTGCGTCCCTCTACACGCCGCTGTCCGGGGACGCGATGGCGCTGAACTCGGCCGAGAAGGGTGCCCAAACCCTGCGCTTGGTGGATCACCTCGGCAAATCCCCTTTCGAGCATGCAACGACCTTTTCAGGCGGTGGAGGGCTGGTAGGAACGATCGACGACTACGCCAAGTTTGCCGAGATGCTTCGTAATCGGGGGCAGGGCAACGGTCACCGCTTACTGGGATCAAAGACCGTCGATTACATGCTGCAAAACCACTTGCCCGGAGACATTGCATCCATGGGACCTCAGAGTTTTGCCGAACAACCAATGGAGGGGATGGGTTTCGGTCTTGGTGGAGCGGTCGTGTTGAACCCCGGCAGGACACGCACTCCGGGGTCCATCGGAGATTTCAGTTGGGGTGGTATGGCCTCGACTTTCTTTTGGATTGATCGGGTAAATGACCTGACCGTCGTATTTTTCACCCAACTGTCACCTTCCAGTTCTTACCCATCGCGTTCCGAATTGAAGGCTCTTGTTCATGGGGCAATGATTGAATGACCCGGACTGTGCTGATAGGCCCCTTCCGACACACAGCCGGAGACACCGCATGACTGAGGCAGAACGCATCCTTCTTGACCTTTTGAACGTCGAAAGGCTGGAAGTTGACCTGTATCGCGGTGTCGGTTCAGGCGGTGAAACCCCCACGAGAATTTTTGGCGGGCAGGTAGTCGCTCAGGCGCTTGCGGCTGCGTACCGTACCGTTGACGACCGGTTGTGCCACTCTTTGCACGCGTATTTCATTCGACCCGGCGACCCATCTATTCCCGTTATTTATCAAGTTGATAGAGCACGAGATGGAGGCTCCTTCACGACCCGGCGTGTTGTTGCGATACAGCATGGCAAACAAATACTGAACATGTCCGCTTCGTTTCATGTGATGGATGAAGGCTGGGATCATCAGCACGCTATGCCAAGCCTTGAAAAGCCCGAACAATATCCTTCTCGAGACGAGCTGCGCGACAGGTATCTTGACGAAGTCCCAGCCAAACTGCACGGCGAACTGAAACGAGAACGACCAATAGAAGTTCGCGAAGTCAGTCATTTACACCCGTTGACACCCGAACAATCAGATGACCGCAATCAAATCTGGTTTCGCATGAACTCCGCATCACAAGTTGATGAAGTTACACAACAATTGCTTTTGACATATGCCTCGGACATGTACTTGCTAAGCTCTGGCTTGCGCCCACACGGGCTGAGCTGGTTCTCGGGGGATGTCAACGGCGCGAGCCTGGATCATGCGCTATGGTTTCATGCGCCGGTACGTTTTGAGAAATGGCACATGTACGCGATGGATGCACCCTGGAGCGGACGAGGGCGCAACTTTAACCGTGGCTCGATATACTCGGAAGACGGAACTCTGGTCGCATCGGTCGCCCAGGAAGGGTTGATGCGGAAAACGCAGAAATCCCGTTAAGTTCCTTCAATAAACTTCTGATTTAACAAACACATCCCGCCTAGCCAGCGCTCGTAGTCGCCAGCTTTGACCTGCATGTAGTTCAGAACTTGGGGATGCGGAAGGTTGATTGGGCTATGGCATCTGCACCAGCTTGATCAATGTCCGCGCAAACTACAGTCGCGTTTTCACGAGCAAAGCGTTCTGCAAGACCTTTGCCGATGCCTCCAGCGGCGCCAGTGACAACAATCGTTTTTCCGCGCAGTTCCATTTTTCACCTCGGCATTGTGGTCAGGAAGTAATCCTAAAGCACTGGTAAAACGTGAAAAGCTAAAGTTAGCTAATCACATTTTTTACCATAATACCGATTACACGACTTATTGACGGGATCAGTAAAACGCCTGTAATCCGGTCTGTGCCCGTCCCAGGATCAACGCATGAACGTCATGGGTGCCTTCATAGGTGTTCACAGTTTCAAGATTGACCATGTGCCGGATCACTTGGAATTCCAGCGAGATACCGTTGCCGCCGTGCATGTCTCGGGCCATGCGCGCAATTTCAAGCGCCTTGCCGCAATTGTTGCGTTTGACAATCGAGATCATCTCGGGCGCTGCTTCGGCCTGATCCATCAGACGGCCAACGCGCAAACTTCCTTGCAAGCCCAAAGCAATCTCGGTCTGCATGTCAGCCAGCTTGCGCTGGAACAGTTGAGTTTGGGCCAAAGGCTTGTTGAACTGTTTCCGATCCAGCCCGTATTGACGTGCACCGTGCCAGCACGCTTCGGCCGCGCCCATGGCACCCCAGCTAATTCCGTACCGAGCGCGGTTCAGACACCCAAACGGGCCTTTCAAACCTTGAACATGAGGGAGCAACGCGCCCTCGCCCACCTCGACACTATCCAAAACGATCTCGCCAGTGATCGACGCGCGCAAGCTCATCTTGTTTTGGATTTTCGGAGCACTCAGTCCCTTGAGACCTTTGTCCAGAACGAAACCACGAATTTTACCATCGTGCGCATCGGACTTGGCCCAGATCACGAAGACATCCGCAATCGGAGAGTTCGATATCCACATTTTGCTGCCAGTCAGCCGATAGCCGCCGTCAATCTTCTCGGCTCGGGTTTTCATGCCCGCCGGATCAGAACCAGCGTCCGGTTCGGTCAAACCAAAACAACCAATCCATTCTCCGCTGGCAAGTTTGGGCAGGTATTTCCGGCGCTGTTCCTCGCTGCCATACGCATAGATCGGGTACATGACCAACGAGCTTTGGACCGACATCATCGACCGATAACCGGAATCCACGCGCTCGACCTCGCGGGCGACCAATCCATACGACACGTATCCACCGCCCAATCCACCGTATTCTTCGGGGATAGTGGTTCCCAAAAGGCCCATTTCACCCATTTCCCGAAAGATTTCAGGATCGGTTTCTTCGTTTTGAAACGCGTTTGTAACCCTTGGTTGAAGCTTTTCTTGTGCGTATGCCTGTGCACTTGCCGCGATCATACGCTCGTCTTCTGTCAACTGATCTGACAGACGGAACGGATCGTCCCAAGCGAATTGACCCAAGTCCGGAGCATCTTTGGCACGCAGGGTCGGCTTTGTATCAGGGGCGTTCATGGTCTGTCTCCGCTCAATTTTCTTGGGCGCAAACTAACCTGTCGGTCGCCGAAATGACAGTAAGAGATTCGCAATATGTTATGAGTTCAACTCATACGTTTATGAGTGCACCCCCTGCCCTGACGTCATCCCAGGGCGTAGCCTGCTCCTCGCACCGTGCGAACGGGATCTTTGCCGCCATGTTGCGTCAAAGCCTTCCGTAGCCGACCGATATGCACGTCAACCGTACGGGTATCGACATAGATATCGCGCCCCCAGACACGGTCCAGCAGTTGTTCACGGCTCCAGACACGACCCGGTTTTTCCATGAAAGTGCTTAACAGGCGGAATTCTGTTGGGCCCAGTTTCAACGGCATGTTGTCGCGGCTGACCTTGTGGGTCTCGGAATCCAGAATGATGTCGTCGTATTCCAGCCGCAATCCCACCGTCGCGGGGCGTACCCGACGCAGCTGAGTTCTGACCCTGGCCATCAACTCGACAACCGAATACGGCTTGACCACATAATCATCCGCGCCCGTTTCCAGGCCGCGCACCTTATCGACCTCTTCCGAGCGTGCAGACAGCATAATGATCGGAATTGACCGCGTATCAGGGCGGGATTTCAGCCTTCGACACACCTCGATCCCGCTGAGGTTCGGCATCATCCAATCCAGAACAATGATGTCCGGGTTGTCCTCGTCGACCAAAAGCATGGCCTCGTCACCACTGGCGGCCTTGGACACCTTGAATCCTTCTGCCTCGAGGTTGTAGGCCAGCACTTCGCGCTGAGCCAGTTCATCCTCGACAACCAGCACGGTTGGTTGATCAGCGGACATGTCTCAAAACTCCTAAACGGATTGCGAAGTGATATCAGCCTTCGGCCGCGCCTCTGCCGGGCGTTCGCCGGTCACGAGGTAAACGACCTGCTCGGCGATTGCGGTCACATGGTCGCCCATTCTTTCAATGTTCTTGGCAATGAAATGCAGGTGCATACAGGATGAAATGTTGCGCGGATCTTCCGCCATAAAGGTCAGCAATTCGCGGAACAGGCCGTTATACATCTGGTCCACTTCTTCATCCCGGTTGATGACGTCCGTGGCCAGTTCAGCGTCGCGCTGAATATAGGCATCCAGCGCGTCCCGCAGCATCAGTTCAACCTCACGCGCCATTCGGCGCAAAGCCGCAGCGCTGCCGTTGATCTCGCCCGCATTGGCTATGACAGTGGTCCGCTTTGCGATGTTCTTGGCATAGTCACCGATGCGCTCAAGGTTGCCAGACACCTTCAGGACTGACAGGACCAAACGCAGATCGCTGGCCGTGGGCGCGCGCAAAGCAATCAGACGCGCGGTCTCTTCGTCGATCAGTTCTTCCAGAGCGTCGATGGCCTTGTCGCCCTGACGCACCTGTTGGGCCAGCTCCTCGTCCCGGGATTCCAGCGACCGTGCGGCGCCCAGGATGGCAGCTTCGACCAGCCCGCCCATTTTCATGATATGGGCCTGAATCGCTTCGAGATCGCGGTCGAAAGCGGATGCAATATGTTGTTCGGTCATGCTCTAATACCTGTCCTCAACCGATCCGGCCGGTGATGTAGCTTTCGGTGCGGGGATCTTCGGGGTTAGTGAAGATTTGCCCGGTCTCGCCAAACTCGACGAGGTTCCCAAGGTGGAAAAACGCTGTTTTCTGGCTGACCCGCGCGGCCTGCTGCATCGAGTGGGTCACGATCACCACCGAATAGCGCGAGCGAAGCTCATCTATCAGCTCCTCGACCTGCGCGGTTGCAATCGGGTCTAGGGCCGAGCATGGCTCATCCATCAGCAGAACTTCGGGTTCGGTCGCCACGGCGCGGGCGATGCACAAACGCTGCTGCTGACCACCGGAAAGGCCGGTGCCGGGGGCATCCAGACGGTCTTTGACCTCATCCCAAATCGCACCACGGCGCAGGGATTTCTCAACAATCTCATCCAGTTCCGCCTTGTTCTTGGCAAGGCCGTGGATACGCGGACCGTAGGCTACGTTGTCGTAGATCGATTTGGGGAACGGGTTCGGTTTTTGGAACACCATGCCCACCTTGGCGCGCAGTTGCACGGGGTCAACGCGCTTGTCATAGATATCCTCGCCATCCAGCAGGATATCGCCTTCGACCCGGCAGATGTCGATTGTGTCGTTCATCCGGTTCAGGCAGCGCAGGAACGTGGACTTGCCGCAACCCGACGGGCCGATGAATGCAGTCACGGTCTTTTCTTCGATCTCAACATTCACGTCTTTGATGGCGTGAGTGTCGCCGTAATAGACCTGAACCTTGTTCGCGGCGATCTTGATAGCTTTGGAGTCCACGGTTCTCTCCACTCGTGTCATATCGTTCATAATAAGCCCCTTACCAGCGGCGTTCAAAGCGGCGGCGCAGGATGACCGCGATGGTGTTCATTGTCACGAGGAAGATCAACAGGATGATGATCCCCCCCCAAGCACGTTCGTAAAAGGCCGGGTCAGCGCGTTTGGACCATTCGTATATCTGCGCTGGCATGGCCGAGTTCGGCGACAGGAAGCCCGCCACCAGACCGTCGGGTGGGTTCGAGGCGACAAAGCCCACCATCCCGATCAGCAGCAGCGGCGCGGTTTCCCCCAGCGCCTGCGCCAGCCCAATGATGGTCCCGGTCAAAATACCCGGCGCAGCCAGCGGCAACACATGGTGGAACACCGCCTGCATTTTCGAGGCCCCTACCCCAAGTGCTGCATCGCGGATCGACGGCGGCACCGCCTTAAGCGACGCGCGGGTCGAGATGATGATCGTCGGCAGCGTCATCAGCGTTAGCACCAGACCACCCACCAACGGTGCCGAGGTCGGCAGATGCATATAGTTGATGAACACGGCCAGACCCAGAATACCGAACACAATCGACGGCACGGCGGCCAGGTTCGAGATGTTCACCTCAATGATATCCGTGAGACGATTCTGCGGCGCAAATTCCTCAAGGTAGATCGAGGCTGCCACGCCAATCGGCAGCGCCAGCGCCAGCACCACGAACATCATGAATAGCGAGCCCAGCATCGACACACCGATCCCCGCAGCCTCGGGCCGTTGGTCCGAGGCATCAGCACCGAAGATGAAATCGGGGTTGAACGCTTTGTACAGCACGCCGGCGTCCCGCAGTTGATCGACGAAATCCAATTGCGCGGTGGTGATGCTTTTGTCATTCGCGATGGACTCGCGCGTTACACGGCCCTTCATGTAGCCATCCACGCGACTGTTAACCAGAAAGCGGAAGCTGATTGTTTTTCCAATCTCGTCGGGATTGGCGAGGACATAGCTCCGCAATTGGGCCTGCGCCGACTTGGACAGGATCTTGCCCATCTCTTTGGGCTTTAGGTCTGTCTGGATACCCAGCTCTTGCACTTCGGCCTCAATCGCCGAGGCGATCAGCGGGGCATATCCGAAGGTCGAGACCTTTTTAATGTCTTCGATATTGCGGTTGCCCTTCTTGTCCAGCTTGTCTTCTTTCAGTTCGACATTCAGCTCAAGGAAGGTCTGCTGGAACGCGCCCGTACCAGCGGTCACGATGTTAGTAACCAAAACGATCAGCATCAGCACACCGATCCCGATGGCGGCAATCCCATACAGCTTGAACCGTCCCTCGGCCGCATTGCGGCGTTTGGTGCGCGCGTCTTTTTCAAACAGCGAGCCACCTTTGGGCTTCGCAGCAGGAGCAGCGCCTGGGGTTTGGGAAATATCGGTCATTCGTACTGCTCCCGGTATTTGCGCACGATATAAAGGGCGAAGATGTTCAGCCCCAGCGTAATGATGAACAGGGTCAGACCCAGCGCAAAGGCCACCAGCGTTTCAGGGCTGGCAAAATCGGTATCACCGGTCAACTGGCTGACGATCCGCGTTGTGATGGTTGTCATCGCCTCGAACGGGTTACCCGAGAATTTGGCGATTGCACCGGCGGCCATTACCACGATCATCGTCTCGCCAATGGCGCGGCTGGCGGCCAGCAGGATCGCACCGACGATCCCGGGCAGCGCGGCAGGCAGAACCACCTGACGCACGGTTTCGGATTTGGTGGCACCCAGCCCAAGCGAGCCATCGCGCATCGACTGCGGCACCGCGTTGATAATGTCATCAGACAAGGACGAGACAAACGGGATCAGCATGATGCCCATCACTAGACCCGCGGTCAGCACCGCGTTCGAACTGGCCATCCAGCCAACCCCCAGCGCGCCACCTTCGCCGAACATCGAAACCAGCGCGGGGCCGACCGTCAACAGGGCAAACAGACCGTAAACGATGGTTGGAATACCGGCGAGGATCTCAAGCAGCGGTTTCGCCACCGCACGCGTCGCGCCCGAGGCGTATTCCGACAGGTAGATCGCCGCAAACAAGCCAATCGGCACCGCCACCAGCAGCGCGATTACCGAGATATACAGCGTTCCCCACAAAAGCGGCAGGATCGACAGCTCGGACCCGCCACGGAAGTTCGGTGCCCACGTGCTGCCAAAAAAGAAGTCCTTCCACGAATGCAGTTGGAAGAAGTTCAGCGTTTCAAAGAACATCGACAGTACGATGCCCACGGTCGTCAGGATAGCAATTGACGCAGCCAGCAACAGCAGCGCCAAAACCCCTTGCTCGACCACGTTTCGGGCGCGGAATTCCTTGTGCGTCCGAATATAGGCGAAGGCCGCACCCAACAGCGCAACAGCAAGAACGATGATCTGCATGGCGACAGAACCGGCGGTTGTCATACTGCGATACTTCTGCGCAGCGATCAGGATCGGCTGAGAGATATCCTGCGTCAAAACCTGCCCGGCGTTCTTCAGCGTAGAGGTTAGTTCCTCAATATCCGTGTTCGCGTCCTGCGCTTCTGCCTCGGTCATTGCACCGGTCGCAACGGCACCTTCCAGCCCGTCAGCGACGCGCCGCACCTCGCTCATGATGAGGCCGCGATCTGAACCCTCTGGGATTGCCTGGTCGGGAATGAGACCAGAAACCGTGCTGTTCACGATCATCGGCTGAGCCAGAAGCCAGATAATCAGGACTCCCAAAGCGGGGACCAATGCTGTCAAAGCGACATTGTAGCCATAGTAGGAGGGCAGTGAATGAAGTTCGCGAGCGTCTCCGCCCGCACTTGCCAATGCACGGGAACGACCCGTGAAATATCCAATCACTGCCAGCGCAAGCAGGATAAGTAACAGCCAGGATAACGCCATGAAAACTCCGATGGTATCGCTAGGTGTGGAGTCAAAAAGAACCGGGGCGCGAATTATACGCCCCGGTTCCGTTCGTAAGATAGATTAGGAACCGCCGCCCAGAACGGTTTCGTTCGCGACAGTATCCTGTACTTTTGCCAGCTCAGGATCCGAGACCAGACCGTACTCGGCCAGCGGGCCGTCGGGTCCAGCGACCTCGTCTGCGACGAAGAACTCAGCATATTCCTTCAGGCCGGGGATCACGCCGATGTGGGCTTTCTTCACGTAGAAGAACAGCGGGCGCGAAACCGGATACTCGCCCGAAGCGATCGATTCAGTCGAGGGAACGATGCCGGACATGGTCGCAACCTGCAGCTTGTCGGTGTTGTTCTCGTAGAACGCCAGACCAAAGACGCCGATGCCGTCTTTGTTGCTGTCGATACGGGCCAGAGTTTCGGTGTAGTCGCCGTCGATGTCGACCGACACACCGTCGGTGCGCAGAGCGATACAGGCTTTCTCGGCCGCTTTCTTGTCATCGCCATTTGCGGCTTTGTAGACGTCGAAATCGCCCAGGTGCTCACAACCGGCGAGGATCACCTTGTCTTCAAACACTTCACGAGTGCCGTGCTTGGTGCCGGGGATAAAGGCTGCGATCGGCTGCGAAGGGAACGCGGGGTTCACGTCGGCCCAGGTTTTGTTCGGGTTGTCGACCAGTTGACCATCAACAACGATCTGCGCGGACAGGGCTTTGTACCAGTCTTCCGGCGTGAACTCGAACGAGTTGCCGTTGATGTCGGATGCGAAAACGATGCCGTCATAACCGATCTGAACTTCGATGATGTCGGTTACACCATTTTCGGCACAGGCCGCGATTTCTTTTTCACGGATGGCGCGCGATGCGTTGGCAACGTCGATGGTGTTTTCGCCAACACCTTCGCAGAAACGCTTGAGGCCAGCCGACGAACCGCCCGATTCAACAACCGGCGTCGGGAAGTCAAAGTTCTCACCGAAGGCTTCAGCAACGATCGAGGCATAAGGCAGGACGGTTGACGAACCAGCAACCTGAACCTGATCACGAGCAGCAGCAGTTGTAGCCGAGACAGCAGCAATAGCCAGCGCAGAAGCCGACAGTTTTACAAAGGACATTTCAGTCTCCCTGAAAAGATAGATTTTGATCACCCCATGATGATCCTGCGCGCTTCCCTAAGTGCGTCGCGTAAGCCTTTTGTGACAGGTATGTAACGCTTTTATGACACCTTGCTTGGTTCGGAGGTGACGTAGCGGAAAATAACGCAGGCTTCAGAACCAAATTTTGCGGTCAGGATTCAGCAAACGGATTGGATTAACGCGGCAAAATCACTGTAAACACGGAACCTTTTCCAAGGTCACTTTCAACGCGCAGCCGACCACGGTGGCGATTTACGATATGTTTCACAATCGCAAGACCCAGACCGGTTCCACCCAGTTCGCGCGATCTGTGACTGTCGGCGCGATAGAATCGCTCAGTCAGACGCGGCAGATGCGTCGCATCGATTCCCGGCCCCTTGTCGATGACCTGTACCCGCACAGCGGGGCCACGTATCGCGGTATCTCGCTCTGAGGACGTGATGCGCACTTCGACCACGCCACCGCTGCCGCCGTATTTGATGCCGTTTTCGATCAGGTTGGTAAACACCTGACGCAGTTGATCGCTGTCCCCCGGCAACGAAACTGGACCCTGAGTCGCGGCGAGTGTCAATTCGACCCCGGCATCTTCGGCCAGCGGACGCAAAGAGTTCAGGATCGACTGCAACAACCCTGTCAACTCTAGTTGCTCTTTCGGGCGAACGCGCTCCTCGCTTTCAACCCGGTTCAGCGAAAGCAAGTCACCGACCAGCCTGTTCATGCGGTTGGCTTCATCGGTCATGATCTGCAAAAACCGCTCACGCGCGACGGCATCGTCACGGGCGGGTCCTCGCAACGTTTCAATGAACCCCATCAAGGCGGTCAGCGGGGTGCGCAGCTCGTGGCTGACATTGGCAACGAAATCGCGGCGCATTTGTCCGGCCTGTTCCAGATGGGTGACGTCCTGAAAGATCGACAGCACCGCGCCGCCGGAAACCGCACCGACACCCTTCATATACCGGCACTGAACCTCAAAAGTCGTGTCCTGAGCAACGTCGTTCGCCAGATGACGCGTTTTTGCCGGGCCTCTTGTTCGCAGGCTCTGCTCCATGGCTTCGATGACCTGAGGCTGCCTTAGAATGGTGGCGAAATGCCTGCCCTCAATACCCGGACCAAGCAACGTCTTGGCGTCTGTATTGGCAGCGATAATGCGCTCTGTCTGATCAACCATCAAAGCCGGCATTGGAATGGCCGCGACAAATTCGATTAGTTTGTCATTGGACATGGAAACAATCCCTTGGCGGCGATCAGACCGCTTTCATGGTGTCCCGGAATTTGCGCATGTTGCTCTGATAATGCAGGGCGCTTAGGGTCAGTCTCTGCGCGGCCGCATCATCCAACTGACGGACGACCTTACCCGGCGATCCCATAACAAGTGAGTTGTCGGGGATCTCTTTCCCTTCCGTAATCAAAGCCCCTGCCCCGATCAGGCAGTTCTTGCCGATCTTCCCCCCGTTCAAGACGATCGCACCCATTCCGATCAAAGAGTTCTCGCCAATCGTACAGCCATGCAACATGACCTTGTGGCCGATGGTGCAATTCTTGCCGATGGTCAGCGGAAAACCCGGATCGACATGCATGACGCAGTTTTCCTGCACGTTGCTGCCTTCACCGACGCGAATTTCTTCGTGGTCGGCGCGAAGGGTACAGCCGAACCAGACCGAGGCACCCTGCTCCATCACCACTTTGCCGATCAGGTTGGCATCCGGCGCCGCCCATGTGTCATCGTGAATTTGCGGCGTATGCTCACCAAGTGCGTAAACGGTCATGACAGGCCCTCGAATTCATTTTGTAGCGCGCGAACGTGGTTTTGCAGGCTCGGTTGTTGGATGCGCCGCATTCGTTCGGCGCTGACGATGGTCTTCAGCTTTTCTTCTGTCGACGCCAGATCGTCATTGACCAGAACGTAATCGTAGTATCCCCAGTGGCTGATCTCGTCCCAGCTTTTCAGCATCCGCTTTGCGATCACGTCCGCACTGTCCTGCCCACGGGTTTCCAACCGACGGCGCAGTTCGGGGATCGATGGCGGCAGGATAAAGATCGAAAGCGCGTGTTTGCCAAGGTCCGAGTTACGGATCTGAACTTCACCCTGCCAATCCACGTCGAACAAAACGTCTTTGCCGCTGTTGATCGACTCGCGGACCGGCCCGGCGGGTGAGCCGTAAAAGTTTCCGAAAACATGCGCGTGTTCCAGCATCTGGCCCTCGGCAACCTGCTGTTTGAACGCATCCTCTGTCAGAAAGAAATACTCGCGGCCATGTTCTTCGCCGGGACGAGGGGCGCGCGTCGTGGCCGAGACCGAAAACTCCAGATCGGTATCCCACTGCATCAGCCGCTTGGCCAAGGTGGATTTCCCTGCACCGGATGGCGAGGACAAAATGATGAGTAGGCCGCGTCGATCCGCCATTTGGCGCTCCTGTCGTTATTCTACGTTCTGAACTTGCTCGCGCATCTGATCTATTACGGCCTTCAACTCAAGCCCCACCGAAGTCAGATCAGCACTTTGCGCCTTGGAACACAGGGTATTGGCCTCTCGGTTGAACTCCTGCATCAGAAAGTCGAGCTTTCGGCCGACCGCTACGTCCTGTTCCAGCAAATCCCGCGCTGCTAAGACATGTGCTTTCAGGCGGTCGATTTCTTCCGTTATATCAGCCTTGACCGCGATCAGGGCCAATTCCTGTGCCACACGGTCCGGGTCGGCACCCTGCGCGTTATCCATGACGCGCGCTAGGTTCTCACGCAATGAGTCCGCAACCTTGTCCTTGCGCTGTTCGGCCAAATCTGCGGCCTGAATCGTCAACTCTGCAACTTGGTCTAACTGACCGTTCAGAATCTTTGAAAGCGCCTGACCTTCTGCCTCACGCATCGCAATAAACTCGGCCAAAAGCCCCAAAAACTCGGCGCTCAGATGGCTAACCAACGGCGCTGGATCATCCACGTCACTGCCTGCGTCCAACATGCCTTTCAGGGCGATCAGCTCGGCGGGGCTTGGCGTGGCCAGGCTCAAGTCCCGAGCAGCAGCCATTTGCTGTGTCTTGACCACAGCATCCAGAGCCGCAGCCATCGCAGCTTCGTTCAAAACAAGGTCCGGAGCACTTTCATCACGGCTCAATCGCAGGGACAGCGTGACATTCCCCCGGCTCAGAGCCTTGGACATTTGCGCACGCAGAGCAACCTCAAGGCCGGTCAACCATTCAGGAGCACGCACGCGCATGTCCAGCCCCTTGCCATTGACGCTGCGCAACTCCCACGTCCAGCTATGCGGCCCAAATGTCCCTTTGCCCGAGGCAAACCCAGTCATGGATCTGATCATGCCCGCCCTTTCGTCGCTGCTCGTCTCTAATTTCTTGACCGCACCTAATGCCATCACAGCACGCAGGGCAAGAGTTTGCTGATTTGGTCACTGCCGATGGCAGGTTAACCATTCATTAAAGAATTCCTCCAAGATTGGCGTAACCCATGTCAATCTCGCCCGTGTCAGGGCTGGTTATTCAAATATGTCCCCGCTATCTGGCATTTTAAACAAATCAGGGTCAATTGGCGCTAGGGTTATGAAATGAAAACCTTTTTCGGAAACGGTTCCGGGTCAAGTTTTGGAAAGATCGTCTCGATGGATCGCTTTGATAGTGGGCGCAGCGTTTCGCCCATCCGCCAAGCCGAAGCATATTGGACCGCACTGTTGACAGGTCGCGGAGTGCCCATGCGATCCCAGATTGATCCGCGCGGGCTTGAGAACATTCTGGAATACACCTTCATCCTTGAACGTATAGCGCCCGGCCTGGCCCGGTACAGGCTGGCAGGCAGCCATTTGAACAATCTAGCGGGCATGGAGGTTCGCGGCATGCCCCTGACAACCTTCTTTGAACCCTCGGCACGATCGCAGGTTACCGACACTCTGGAACAGGTTTTTGCCGGACCCGCTATTGCCGAACTCACGCTGGAGTCCGGTGGAAAACCGGGACGCACGCGCCTGCAAGCCCGCATGATCCTCTTGCCGCTCAAAAGCGATCTCGGCGATGTAAGCCGTGCTTTTGGGGTTTTGGTCAGCGACGGAGCAATAGGGGCAACGCCAAGGCGATTTGAAGTGTCCGGACAAAAGGTTCGAGCGGCAACGACACCTCACATGCCGACGCAGACCCGTGAACCAGTCGCGGCTGGATTTGCTGAAAAACCGATAGAGTTCAAACAGCAGAAGCCACATTTGCGACTGGTTGTATCACGCGAAGACTGACTCCGCCGCCTGAAACAAAAAAAGCGAGCCGTAGCTCGCTTTTTTCTGGGTTAGCTCACGGCTCGTTTTCCGCGGTCGCGCCGCAGGTTCGTCAGTTCCTCAGCCACAAGGAAGGCCAATTCCAACGATTGCGACGCGTTCAAACGGGGGTCGCAAGCAGTGTGATAACGATCCGACAGATCCTCTTCGGTCACGGCCCGAACACCACCTGTGCATTCGGTTACGTCCAGTCCGGTCATCTCAAAATGCACACCGCCGGGGATTGTGCCCTCGGCCTGGTGCACGCCAAAGAAGTCGCGAACTTCGCGCAGGACTGAATCAAACGGACGTGTCTTATAGCCCGTTGCCGATTTGATGGTGTTGCCGTGCATCGGGTCGCAGACCCATGTCACCTTGGCACCTTCTTCTTTCACGGCCTTGACCAGACGCGGCAGATGCTCACCGGCCTTACCTGCTCCGAAACGCGCGATCAGGGTCAGGCGACCCTCTTCGTTTTCGGGGTTCAGCTTGGACATCAGAACCTTCAGGTCTTCCGCCGTCGTGGTCGGACCGCATTTCAGACCAATCGGGTTCAACACACCGCGGCAGAATTCTACATGCGCACCGTCGGGTTGACGGGTGCGGTCGCCGATCCAGATCATGTGGCCAGATCCGGCCAGCCAGTTGCCAGAAGTTGAATCCAGGCGCGTCAGCGCCTCTTCATATTCCAGCAGCAGGCTTTCGTGGCTGGTGTAGAACTCCACGGTCGAGAACTCATGCGTGGTGTCGGCTGTGATACCTGCGGCGTTCATAAAGTCGATCGTGTCCTGAATCCGGTCCGCGATCTCAGAGTATTTCTGAACGTCCTGTTCATCCGTGAAGCCCAAAGTCCACGAATGCACCATGCTCATATCGGCGAAACCACCGGTCGAGAAGGCGCGCAAAAGGTTTAGTGTCGCGGCCGCCTGCGTATAGGCCTGCAGCATCTTGCCCGGATTCGGGATACGTGCCTCTGGCGTAAAAGCCAGCTCGTTGATGATGTCGCCACGGTAGCTTGGCAGTTCCACACCATCGACCACCTCGGTCGGGGCGCTGCGCGGCTTGGCAAACTGCCCTGCCATCCGGCCAACTTTGACCACCGGCACTTTGGCGCCATATGTCAGCACCATCGCCATCTGCAGCATCACCTTGAACGTGTCGCGAATTGCGTCCGCGCTGAATTGTTCAAAGCTTTCAGCGCAATCGCCGCCTTGCAGCAAGAACGCCTCACCGCGTCCAGCAGCGCCCAGATGCTGTTTCAAGCGCCGCGCTTCGCCCGCAAAAACCAGCGGGGGATACTGCGAAAGCTGGGCCTCGACCTTGGCCAGCGCGGCCGCGTCGGTATAATCTGGCATCTGAACTCGGGGCTTGTTGCGCCAGTTCGTTTTTTGCCACTCGGTCATAGCTTTGATCTCCGCTGAAGTACTCAGGTCGTCTCTATACAAAAAGCAAGGAAGAGTGACCATATCCGATTTGCGCCTCTTGACGTGGGAAACAAGCTTTGATCATGGTGGCTGTCAAATCTGTCGCCGACGTAACGTCATAAGGCGCCGAATCAAGGACACCTCGCCATGCAAGAGCAACGCCAAGTTGTCACGGTGGAAGACACTGCGGCTAACCCTCGGAACTTCGTGTTTGTCCTGCTGGACAAGTTTTCCCTGCTGTCCTTCGCTTCGGCGCTGGACAGTCTGCGTATTGCAAACCGAATGGCAGACAAGCAACTTTACTCATGGACGTTCATGGGTGAAGGCGGAGACACCGTAAACTGCTCGGCTGGAACGGAATTCAAGCTGGACAGCGACTTGGTCGAGCTTCAACGTGATGATGTCATATTGATATGCGGCGGTGTCGACGTTCAGGCCGCGACGACCAAAAAGGTTCTGAACTGGGTGCGCCGAGAAGCCCGGCGCGGCTTGCGTATCGGCGGATTGTGCACGGCCGCCTACACTCTGGCCAAGGCCGGGCTACTGGACGGAAAACGCGCCACGATCCATTGGGAAAACTCGGACAGCTTCATTGAGGAGTTTGACGAGGTCGAACTAACCAAGTCCGTTTTTCAGATTGACGGCAATCGTATGACCACGGCGGGCGGGACTTCATCCATTGACCTGATGCTGAAAATCATCGCGGACGATTACGGCGAAGACCTTGCCAATGCGGTGGCCGACCAGATGATCTATTCCTCGATCCGCACCGATCAGGACACGCAGCGCCTGTCGACGCCCACCCGCATCGGCGTGCGCCATCCCAAGCTGAGCCAGGTCATCCTGATGATGGAAAAGAACATCGAGGAACCGATCTCGCCCTCGATCCTCGCTAAGGATGTGGGCATGTCGACCCGGCAGTTGGAACGCCTGTTCCGGCGCTATCTCAGCCGGTCACCCAAACGGTATTATATGGAACTGCGCCTGCACAAAGCGCGTAACCTGCTGATGCAGACGGATATGAGCGTGATCAACGTGGCGCTGGCCTGTGGTTTTGCCAGTCCCTCGCATTTCTCGAAATGCTACCGCGCGCATTACAACACCACACCATACAGAGAGCGTGGCGCGCAAGGTGGTCGCTTGTCGGTTTAACCGTCTGGCGACATTCGATAAACCGCACCCTGCCCCACGGAAATAAACCAGATAGAACCGTCGGGCGCTTCGACGATGTCCCGGACACGCTCGGTCTCGGCTCCTTTGATCTGCTCGACTTCCCTTAGGGGCGATCCTTCAAGCCGAGCGATATAGCTGAACTTGAGCGAACCTACGAAGATGTCACCTTTCCACTCGGGCCAGAGTTTGCCGGAATAGACCATCAATCCTGACGGTGCGATGGAAGGGTCCCAGTAAAGCTCTGGCTGCTCCATCCCTGACTTTGCGGTGCCTTCGCCGATTGGTTTGCCTGAGTAGTGCTTTCCGTATGAAATCACCGGCCAGCCAAAGTTACGGCCCGGCCGGACCAGATTCACTTCATCTCCGCCCTGCGCACCATGTTCTGACGTCCACAGACGCCCTCGCGCATCGAGACCCGCGCCTTGTGGGTTTCGGTGCCCGAAAGACCAAATCTCTGGCCTGATATCGGGCTGACCGACAAACGGGTTGTCAGAGGGCACCGAGCCATCCCGATTTATTCGGACGACCGAGCCGATGTGGTTCGACCTGTCCTGAGCCTGTGGCCGATCACCACGATCACCAATCGTGACAAACAAGGTTCCGTCATTCGCTTCCACGACCCGAGAACCAAAATGCCGACCGCCTGAGCCTCCGGGAACAGCTTCAAAGATGACCCGCACGTTCGTGAGGCGCTTTTCATTCTCTGACAAGCGCGCGACCGCCACGGCGGTGCCCGCACCACCTTTTTGACGCTTGGAAAACGTCAGAAACACCTCGCGAGTCTGGGCGAAGTCGCGAGCGACAGTCACATCCAGCAAGCCGCCCTGCCCTTTGGCGACCACGTCCGGCACTCCGCGGACGCGCTCGGCCCTGCCGTCAGCGACATGCAAAAGCTCTCCGTCCCGCTCGGTGACAAGGAATGAACCATCCGGCAACACTCCGACCGCCCAAGGCGTGTCCAACCCTTCGACCAGCGGCGACACCCTTACAGAACCAACCGAAGTCTTGAGTATGTCAGCACTGACCGTCGTCGCACTCAGCAACAAAACCAGAATCGCAATTGACCGAAACATCATGAACTCCACCTTTGGGACACCGCTACAACCTAAGAAAAACAAATAGGATTATGGGCCGCAAAAACACGTTTGCGTTAGGACTTTTCTTTTCGGAACAGCTTGCCTAGGGTCATGCCCAGAACGAATACGTTCACAATAGGGAGTAACCATATGAAAAAGCTGCTTACAGCAACTGCAGCAACCGCTCTGCTGTCCGGCACCGCAATGGCCGAAGACGTGACGCTGGGCGTCCTGTTTGGCTTTACCGGACCGATTGAATCGTTGGCCCCCGCAATGGGATCGGGCGCAGAACTGGCAATGGCCGAAGTCACCGAATCCGGAAAACTGCTGGACGGTTCGTCCGTGTCGGCATCCCGCGCTGACACTGGCTGCATCGACAACGGTCTGGCCACCTCGAATGGCGAACGCATGATCGCAGACGGTGTTGCTGGCATCATCGGCGGCGACTGCTCGGGCGTGACCGGCGCGATCCTGCAAAACGTCGCTATCCCGAACGGCATGGTCATGATCTCGCCGTCGGCAACCTCGCCCGGCCTGTCGACCATGGAAGACAACGGCCTGTTCTTCCGCACCGCACCATCGGATGCGCGCGAAGGTCAGGTGATGGCCGACATCCTGAACGACCGTGGCATCAGCTCAATCGCTCTGACCTACACAAACAATGACTACGGCAAAGGTCTGGCGGACGCGATCCAGTCCTCGTTCGAGGCATCGGGTGGCGAAGTCACCATCGTCGCCGCGCACGAAGACGGCAAGGCCGACTACTCGGCCGAAGTTGGTGCACTGGCCTCGGCCGGTGGCGACATTCTGGTCGTTGCTGGTTATCTGGATCAAGGCGGCCTGGGCATCATTCAGTCGGCACTGGACAGCGGTGCGTTCGACACGTTCGGCCTGCCCGGTGGCATGATTGGAGACTCGCTGCCTGCCAATGTCGGCCCCGACCTGAACGGCTCGTTCGGTCAGATCGCCGGTTCGGGTGGTGAAGGTGCCGAGAAGTACTTTGCCATGGCCGAAGCCGCTGGTTTCGACGGCTCGTCGCCCTATTCGCCTGAAAGCTATGACGCCGCAGCGCTGTTCATGCTGGCAATGCAGGCCGCCGGGTCCACCAACCCTGCTGACTATGGCGCCAAGATCATGGACGTCGCCAACGCTCCGGGTGAGAAAATCTATCCCGGTGAGCTGGCCAAGGGCTTGGAACTGCTGGCCGCTGGTCAGGACGTCGATTATGTCGGCGCGTCGGGTGTTGAACTGATCGGCCCCGGTGAAAGCGCGGGTTCGTATCGTGAGATCGAAGTCACCGACGGCGAAAACAAGACCGTCAACTTCCGTTGATCAGACTTATTAGGTCATAAGAACAAGCAGCCCGGGCCTTGTGCCCGGGCTGTTTCAATGAAAAAAGGCCGCACCCCGGCCAACGGGGATGCGATAAGAGCGCCGAAAATGGCGGCTAGGGGAAAAAATGATCGTCGTCGAAGACGTGCACAAGCATTTCGGCGGGTTTCACGCGGTGGACGGGGCATCGCTGGAAATCCAGAAGGGCTCGATCACCGGTCTGATTGGGCCGAACGGGGCCGGAAAAACCACTCTGTTCAATGTGATCGCGGGCGTTCTGCCGCCGACAAGCGGCAAGGTTCATATGGATGGTGAGGACATCACCGGCCTTCCCCCGCATGAGCTGTTCCACAAGGGTCTGCTGCGCACCTTCCAGATCGCGCATGAGTTTTCCTCGATGACGTGCCGTGAAAACCTGATGATGGTGCCGGGCGCGCAATCGGGTGAATCGCTGTGGAACACATGGTTCGGCCGCAAGCGCATCGCCGATGAGGAACGCGCGCTGCGCGCCAAGGCCGATGAGGTGCTGGAGTTTCTGACTATCGAACATCTAGCCGATCACAAGGCGGGTCAGGTCTCGGGCGGTCAAAAGAAACTGCTAGAGCTTGGCCGCACCATGATGGTCGACGCCAAGATCGTCTTTCTGGACGAGGTCGGCGCGGGTGTGAACCGCACCCTGCTGATGACCATCGCCGACACGATCCTGCGTCTGAACAAGGAACGCGGCTATACCTTTGTGGTCATCGAGCATGACATGGATTTCATCGGCAAAATCTGCGACCCAGTCATCTGTATGGCCGAAGGGAAAGTTCTGGCCGAGGGGACTCTGGACGAGATCAAAGCGAATGAGCACGTGATCGAGGCCTATCTGGGCACCGGCCTGAAAAACAAAGACAAGCTGGAGGCCCAAACATGACCGCTGGCGTAAGCGACAATCCTTATCACGACGACAAGGGCAACAAGGACGCCTCGATCACCAACACGCACGGCGTCGGCACCATGACCCCCGCTCATCGCAAAAGCGGTAAGACGCATAAGGTCGAGGGCGGCCCGTTCCTGATTGGGGACACCATGACAGGCGGTTACGGCAAAGGCCCGGACATCCTGCACGACTGCACCATCGCGGTCGACAAAGGCGAGATTGCCGTGATCGTCGGCCCCAATGGTGCGGGCAAATCCACTGCTATGAAGGCCGTGTTCGGGATGCTGGACGTCCGCGCTGGCGCGGTGCGGCTGGACGGCGAGGATATCACCACCCTGTCGCCGCAGGATCGGGTGATCAAGGGAATGGGCTTTGTGCCGCAGACCTCGAACATCTTCACCTCAATGACGGTGGAAGAGAACCTTGAGATGGGCGCTTTCATCCGCCGCGACGATATTTCTGAGACGATGGAGCAGGTCTATGACCTCTTCCCCATCCTGCGCGACAAGCGCAACCAAGCCGCCGGAGAGTTGTCGGGTGGTCAACGCCAACAGGTCGCCGTGGGCCGCGCGTTGATGACTCAACCCAAAGTGCTGATGCTGGACGAACCCACCGCCGGTGTCTCGCCCATCGTGATGGATGAACTATTCGACCGCATCATCGAGGTTTCTCGCACCGGGCTGCCGATCTTGATGGTCGAGCAGAACGCGCGTCAGGCACTGGAGATCGCGGACAAGGGATATGTGCTGGTTCAGGGGCGCAACGCCTATACCGGCACGGGCAAGGAACTGCTGGCCGATCCCGAAGTGCGTAAGAGTTTCTTGGGGGGGTGAGGATGCGAAAAGCCTACTATCTCGCCGCTTTTTTTGTATGTCTTTTTGGCGCAACCTTTTTTGCCGGCACTACCGCCCTCGTAGCCAAACAGGGCGAAACTGAGTTTGTCTTGCGTTGTATGTTTGAAGGCGAACGAAAGGTCAGTCTGATTGCGACCGAAAGCCAAGTGGTCTGGCACGAAAATGGTGTCGAGTATTCGACCAAAGATTGGACCGATATTCGGATTACGCATGACCCCATACTAACGGTGTTTGCTTATGGACCTGGCATCGGCAGCCCAAGGCTTGATATCTTTCAAGGCGTCACTCATTCGGACAAACCAAACTACGAACTAGGGACTGCGATCATAAGTGAAACACTTGTTGGTCGAGACAAACTTCTGACAAAGACAGTCGAAGGTTTCTGCGAAGCGGAGAAACAAAACTAATGGACTTCCTCAACGCCCTTGTGGCGCTCTCCAACTTCGTTCTTGTTCCCGCAATCGCCTATGGCAGCCAGTTGGCGCTGGGCGCTTTGGGGGTGACGCTGATCTATGGCATCCTGCGGTTCTCGAACTTTGCCCATGGCGATACGATGGCCTTTGGCGCGATGATCGCCGTTCTGGTCACATGGGGCCTGCAAGCCGCCGGGGTCAGTTTCGGGCCGCTGCCGACCGCTTTGCTGGCCCTGCCCTTTGCCATTCTGGGCTGCATCGTTCTGGTGCTGATCACCGACCGGCTGGTTTACAGGTTCTACCGCGAACAAAAGGCCAAGCCGGTCATACTGGTGATCGTGTCGATGGGCGTGATGTTCATCATGAACGGCCTCGTGCGGTTTATCATTGGGCCGGACGATCAGCGGTTCTCGGACGGGGCGCGGTTCATCGTCTCGGCGCGGGATTTCAAGGCGATGACCGGCCTGCGTGAGGGGTTGGCCATCAAGACCTCTCAGGGCATTACCGTGATCGTGGCCGTTGTCGCTGTGGCGCTGTTGTTCTGGTTCCTGAACAAGACACGCACCGGCAAGTCGATGCGCGCCTATTCCGATAACGAGGATTTGGCGCTGCTGTCCGGCATCAACCCCGAGCGCGTGGTGATGATCACATGGATCATTGTCGCAGCGCTGGCGACCACGGCAGGGGTGCTCTATGGCCTCGACAAGAGCTTTAAGCCCTTCGTCTACTTCCAGCTTCTGCTGCCGATCTTTGCCTCGGCCATTGTCGGCGGTCTTGGCAATCCGATTGGTGCCATCGCGGGCGGGTTTATCATCGCGTTTTCCGAAGTGACCATCACCTATGCGTGGAAAAAGGTGCTGACCTATCTGGCACCCGAAGGTTTGGAGCCGTCAGGCCTCGTTCAATTCCTGTCCACCGACTACAAATTCGCCGTCAGCTTCGTGATCCTGCTGATCGTGCTTCTGTTTAAGCCCACGGGCCTGTTCAAGGGGAAAGCGGTATGAGCGAGTCCGTCAAAAACACGCTGCTTTTCATAGCGGTCGGCTCTTTGATCCTGCTGACCGGCTTCACGCAAAGCTGGAACGCGGCGATCCTGATCCTGAACATGGGGCTGATCTCGGCGATCATGGCTATCGGGGTGAACCTGCAATGGGGCTTTGCCGGGCTGTTCAACGTGGGCGTCATGGGATTTGTCGCGCTGGGCGGATTGGCGGTGGTGCTGATCTCGACCCCGCCCACACCGGGCGCGTGGTCAGCCGGAGGGTACGGCATCCTGTTGGCCCTGCTGTTGGGGGCTGCAACGGTGGTCGCTGCTGTGATGGTCGCTACGCGAATGCCAAAAGGGCGGGTGCAGACCCTATCTATCATCGGCATTCTCATCGCCGGGTTCTTTATCTATCGCGCGGTATTCGATCCCAGCATCGCAGCGGTCGAGGCGATTGACCCCGCAGTCGCCGGCAATATTGGCGGCCTGAACCTGCCCGTATTGTTGGCATGGCCCGCGGGCGGCTTGCTTGCGGCAGGTGCGGCTTGGCTTATCGGTAAGACAGCTTTGGGTCTGCGGTCGGACTATCTGGCGATCGCCACGCTTGGGATCGCCGAGATCATCATAGCAGTGATGAAGAATGAGGATTGGCTGGCCCGTGGCGTCAAGAACGTCTACGGCATCCCGCGCCCTGCTCCGGTGGTTGGCTATGAGGTGGACTTGCAAGCTGATCCGAGCTTCCTTGCGCGGGCCGAGTGGCTTGGTTTGGATCCCGTCACGGCGTCGACACTCTCGGTCAAGCTGGGGTATTCGCTGCTGTTCCTGATCGTCTTGGTGGCACTGTTGTGGATGGCGCAGATGGCGCTTAAGAGTCCGTGGGGACGCATGATGCGTGCCATTCGTGACAATGAGGTCGCAGCCGAGGCGATGGGAAAGGATGTCACCCGCCGCCATCTTCAGATATTTGTGCTTGGCTCTGCAATCTGTGGAATCGCGGGCGCTATGATGACCACTCTGGACGGTCAGTTGACTCCAAGCGCGTATCAACCGTTGCGGTTTACATTCCTTGTCTGGGTCATGGTTATCGTCGGCGGATCGGGCAACAATTTCGGAGCGGTTCTGGGCGCCTTCCTGATCTGGTTCTTGTGGGTTCAGGTCGAACCGATCGGCTTGTGGATGATGAACCTGATTACGGCCGGAATGCCTGATGGCAGTGCGCTCAAGGCCCACCTGATCGAAAGTGCCGCGCATATGCGTCTGTTTACCATGGGTCTGATCCTTCTCATCGTGCTTAGGTTCAGCCCACGAGGACTGATCCCCGAAAAATAGGACCGTCTGAAATCTATTTATAAACCGCGCCAACTGTTTGGCGCGGTTTGTTGATTTCACCTCTTGGGTTGTTTAGACGAAAAAGAGCCGCTTTGGTTCGGGCAACCGCTCCGCCCGGTCTGAATGATGCGGACATCCTGATGAGTATGAAAAGAGTTCACATGACACCCTCGATAGCCAAAAAAGTTCTTTTTCTTCCACTTGTTGCTGGTTTGGCCGGATGTATTCCGTCCCCCGAAGACCTGGAAAGCACTCCAGTCAAAGTCCAGACCTCTCAGGGCGTAGTCACCTGCCAGCTCTACCGCCCGGATCGCGTTGTCTGGGATCGCGCCATTGATTTCCCGGCTGACAAGATGTCGGTGCCAGAGGCAGACGCCTACTGTAAGCAGGAAGGCCAGCGTCGGTTGAAATAGCGGGAATGGGATCGCGCCGGGCCTATTTTACCCGGCGCGCTGCCCTAGTTGTTTTTGAATAGACCGCCGAGGATACCGCGAACGATCCTGCGCCCGGTGGTGCCTTTCAGTTCCTTGATGACAGCCTCACTCATGGCGGTTGCAAACGTGTCCTTTTTGCGTGTGACACGGGACGAAGACCGCCCGACCCTGCTGCCGGAATAGCGTCGCGCAGTCGCAAACTCCCGTTCGGCCACGGATTGCGATTCCGACTGTTCTTCGGCTTCGGCTGCGGCGCTTGCGGCGGCCTCGGCACGGGATTTCAAAATCTCAAAGGCGGACTCTCGATCCTTCAGAACGTCATATTTCGCTTTCATCGGTGACGCATCTATCACAGCCTGACGCTCGGCCTCTGTGACCGGGCCTAGCTGTGAACCGGGTGGCCTGATCAATGTCCGCTCGACAATACCCGGCACGCCCTTTTTCTGAAGCATCGAGGTTACAGCCTCGCCCACGCCGACTTCACGTATTGCGGCCTCGGTATCAAACGCCGGGTTCTCGCGATATGTCTCGGCCGCAAGGCGCAGGTTCTTCCTGTCCCGCGCCGTAAAAGCGCGGAGTGCGTGTTGAATCCGGTTTCCTAACTGACCCAGGATGTCTTCTGGAATATCCGCTGGGTTCTGCGAAATAAAATAGACGCCCACCCCCTTCGAGCGGATCAGACGCGCGACCTGTTCGACCTTGTCCACAAGAACCTTTGGGGCATCCTCAAACAGCAGGTGGGCCTCATCAAAGAAAAACACCAGCTTTGGTTTATCCGGATCGCCGACCTCAGGCAGTTCTTCAAACAATTCGCTGAGCAACCACAAAAGGAAAGTCGCATAGAGACGCGGAGCGCCCATCAGCTTGTCAGAGGCAAGGATATTCACGACGCCCTGCCCGTTTTCGTCAACACGCATCAGATCCGCAAGTTCCAGAGCAGGCTCACCGAACAGGTTGGTACCGCCTTGGTTCTCCAAGACCAGTAACCGCCGCTGAATAGCGCCAATCGAAGCCGTCGACACGTTGCCAAAACGTAATGAGAGTTGTGCGCGGTTCTCGCCGATCCAAACCAGCAGCGATTGCAGGTCCTTGAGATCCAGCAGCGGCATCCCTTCTTCGTCCGCCACACGAAAGGCGATATTCAGAATACCTTCTTGCGCCTCACTCAAGTCCATCAGACGAGACAGAAGCAGCGGACCCATCTCGGTTACCGTTGTGCGGACGGGGTGCCCTTGTTTTCCGAACAGGTCCCAGAACGCAACCGGGCACGCGGCATAAGAATAGTCTGCGAAACCAATTTTCTTGGCGCGTTCATGAAAGGGTTCGTGTAATTTATGCGTTTCACTGCCTGCCTTCGCCAAGCCCGACAGATCACCCTTTACGTCCGACAAAAACACCGGAACGCCTGCCTGCGAAAATCCTTCGGCCAGAATTTGCAATGTCACCGTTTTGCCTGTCCCGGTGGCACCAGCAATCAATCCATGCCGATTGGCGTATTTTAGCGTCAAACTCTGCGGCTGGTCATAGGCTTCACCCGCGCCGCCTAGAAAAATGCCTTTTGTCATTAAATTAACGTCCCCAATTCCACCGGTCTGACCCAAGCATACAAAGTTAACATTTAACTGCGATAGTCTAATCGTTGCCTCTGCGGTGAGAGGTGCGAGGCAACATATTCCTCCCTGTCGACTGGCCGCGCTTTCGAGCGCGGCTTTTTTAAGTTTTCCGCCTATGTCATTAAATTTTCAGGTTTGCAGTTGACCGACGCGTTCCCCTTTCGTAACGTCTGCGCATAACTAAGTCGGCCAGTCCGACGGGGAGAAAATTCAAGTGAAGGGAGCCGCTCCACCGGCTCCCTTTTTCGTTGTGAAAGGCGGTCTTTTCTACGTTTAACCGGCAAGAATCCGATCACTTCCACTTATTTAAGTAGCTTAATGCCTGACACCTAGTTGCAAGGATGCTAGACCGGGCAAAAAGCTAAACCAATCTGCCGAGGCATTCATGCTCAAGAAACTTCTCTCACTCAACATTGTTGGCGCTGTGCTTTTGTCTGGTGCGGTGACAGCCCAGGAAACCCAGTCAAACGATTCTCAACCATCGCAAGCCGACAGTGGTCTTGACCTGGGGCAGTCGGGACCGCGTGTTGGCGAACAATTCGTCAAGGAAACGTCGGGCGATTGGGAGGTTTCGTGCATCAAGGCCGAAGAAGGTGAAGATCCCTGTGCTTTGGTCCAAATTCTGAACGGCCAGCAAGGGGAACCCATTGCCGAAGTAACCATCGGCAAACTGCCTGCTGGCGGCGCGGCTGTTGCATGGGCCAGCGTGATCGTTCCTCTTGAAACCCTGCTTCAGGCGCAACTTGCCCTGTCGATCGATGGCGCGCCGCGCAAACTCTACAACTATCACCACTGCGTTCCTGTTGGCTGTGTTGCCCAACTGGGCTTGAGCCAAGCCGATATCGACGCAATGAAAGCTGGCACCAAAGCGGTTCTATCACTGGTTCCAGCGCGCTTTCCGGATCAGGTCCTTGCAATGGACATGTCTCTGGCCGGGTTTACCGCAGGGTTTGATGGCCTGAGCGCAGAGCAAAGCCAATAAAAATGTCCAAAGGCGGCTGAATCAGCGGCCGCCTTTTCTGCCGGACTGAGTACCGCTCAGACCTTTTTCAGCGCCAAGACCGCGTTCAGGCCACCGAACGCAAACGCATTGCTCAAGGCGACTTCAACCTTGGCGTCGCGTGCTTCATTTGGCACCACATCCAATGCGCATTCGGGGTCAGGTTCTTCGTAGCCAATAGTCGGAGCGATCACTCCGTCTCGCAAAGCCATGATACAGGCCAGCAGTTCCACCGCTCCGGTTCCGCCAATCAGGTGCCCGTGCATCGATTTGGTGGAGGACATCATCAGTTCGTCTGCATGGGGCCCGAACACATCGGCCACGGCAGCACATTCGGTCTTGTCGTTGGCTGCGGTGCCTGTGCCGTGCGCATTGATATAACCGACCTGATCCGCGTTCAGTCCAGCATCCGTCAAAGCGCCAGACATAGCGCGCGCGGCCCCTTGTTTGCTGGGCATTACGATATCGGAGGCATCCGATGACATCGCGAACCCGACGACTTCGCACAAAATATCCGCACCACGTGCGCGGGCATGTTCGTATTCCTCGAACACGAAAACTCCAGCGCCTTCGCCCTGAACCATTCCATTCCGGTTCGCGCTGAACGGGCGGCAGGCGTCCTTGGACATGACGCGCAACCCTTCCCATGCCTTGACGCCACCAAAGCACAGCATGGATTCCGAGCCACCGGTCAGCATGGTCGGCGCGGCACCACTGCGCACCATCTGAAACGCCAGCGCCATCGCGTGGTTGGACGAGGCACAGGCGGTCGAAACAGTAAAGCTCGGCCCCTTGAGGTTATGCTCCATCGACACATGGCTGGCAGCCGCGTTGTTCATCAGCTTTGGCACGACAAACGGGTGGACCCGGTTCTTTCCATCCTCGTAGACAGACCGATAATTATCATCCCACGTTGAAACTCCGCCCCCAGCCGTGCCCAACACAACACCGGATCGCGCCGCCAGATCACCGTGAAACTCGATACCTGACTGCTCGATCGCTTCTTTCGCAGCGGTCAGCGTAAATTGCGTGAAACGGTCATATAAAGTCATTTGCTGACGGTTAAACCGGCCTTCAGCCTCAAACCCCCGAACCTGACCACCGATTTTGATCGCCAAACGTTCAACGTCGCGGAACTCAAGCTCAGAAATACCACAGCGACCTTCGCGCATCGCTTCCAGAGTGGCTGGCACAGAATGGCCCAGCGAATTGATCGTCCCGGCCCCGGTAATAACAACGCGTTTCATGAGATTGCGTCAGACCTTTTCCGACACAAGTTTCTCGATGCCCGCAATGATCGCAGCAACGTTCGAGATGTCGAAATCACCGGCCGTTGGCTCATTGGCGTTGAACGGAACGGTGATGTCGAATTCTTCTTCGATGGCGAAAATACTCTCAACCAAACCCAAGCTGTCGATCCCAAGATCCTCGAGCGTACTTTCGGGCGTCACATCCGAAGGTTCCAACACTGCCTGCTCGGCGATGATGGCGATGACGCGGTCGGTGATGCTCATGTCGAACCTCTGATTTTCACGTTGAGGATGATTTAATCGCTCGGAGCCTGTTTGAAAACAGCCTTTTTGAGCGCCTCTACGTCACGGGCCATACGCGGCAGGCGTCGCTGCGCCTTGTAGATGTCGGTATGAGTTTCCATCTTTACCGCCGGATACCCCATGATCACACGACCGGCGGGCACATTGGACAGAATCTTCGTGCCTCCAGCAGCGATCACACCGTCCGCAACGAAAATGTTGTCTGAAACGCCGGACTGTCCGCCCAGTACCACGTTGTTGCCAATCTCGACCGAGCCGGAAATGCCGGATTGTCCGCACAACAGGCAATCCTTGCCGATACGCGTGTTATGCCCAACATGCACAAGGTTATCCAGTTTCGTGCCATCACCGATATACGTGTTGCGGATCGTCCCGTTGTCGATCGTGGTATTTGCGCCAATCTCGACATCATTGCCAATCTCAACCGCACCCAACGAGTGGATACGCAACCAGCTTTGTGCCCGCGTATCCCCTTGATCACCCATAGTTTTTCGTACATTTTCAACACCGGAAACTTCGGGGGTCACAAAGCTGAACCCATCACTCCCGATCCGGGTGCCAGGCTGTGCGATAAACCGATCCCCGATCCGGGCGCGGGCGCCAATACTGACCATCTCTCGCAGGAACGCATTTTCGCCTAGAACGACATCCATCCCGACAACACAATGCGCCCCAATCACCGAACCTTTGCCAACTTTTGCCCTGGCACCGATGACTGTCAAAGGACCGATCGAAACATTGTCGCCCAGCTCGGCCGTGGGGTCGACAACCGCTGACGGGTGAATTCCGGGCTCGACACCCTGCCCCCGGTCAAGCATCGAGGTGACCCCGGCCATTGCCATACGTGGGCGAGACACAAATATGGCCGCCTCAAGCCCAAGACTTTGCCAGTCCGCGCCTTCCCACAGAATTGCGGCCCTTGCCGATCCCGGTTTGAGCGCCTCGGCATATTTCGGCGACATTGCCATCGCCAGATCCAACGGTCCGGCATCGCCAGGCTCTGCGGCCCTTACGATAGTCAAGCTATCATCACCCTGGCTTTCTGCACCCAGAGCTTCGGCGATCTGTTGAATTGTGTACTGCATGTCGGGCTTCCCGGGTTAAGGTCCTAACCCGGTGATTACCCCTGAACGTCCGGCAGGGCTACCCCTGCTTTCTGCAGAGCCTCCCAGATCTTCCGATCACGGTCATAGACATCGCGCCGATACTGAACCTCTCCTTTCGGGCCGATATAGGCCGTACGATAGATAAGGTGTACTGGCACATGCGTTTCCAAGGGCACAGTGGTTTCCCTTCCAGTCGCAAGAATGCGATGGAAAAACGCCTTTGGGTCTTCTTCCTGTTTTGCCAGCAACGCGTAAGCAAACTCGAACGGTTGCGCCAGACGAATACATCCGTGCGAGAAAGCCCGCACTTCACGAGCGAACAGGCTTTTTTGCGGCGTATCATGCAGATAAATGTTGTACTGGTTTGGGAACATAAACTTCACCAGCCCCAAAGCATTGCTCTGGCTCGGCGGCTGTCGCATGGCAAAAGGGAAGTTCCGGGCATTGAACTGCGTAAAGTCCACAGCCCCTCTGTTTACCTGCCGACCACTGCGATCCGTAATCTGGATATGACCCACGGCATTTGGATTGGATTGCAGCTTGGGCAAATATTCCTTTGTGATGATCGAGCGCGGAACATACCAACTTGGATTGATAACCATATGTTCCATTTCGTCCGAGAACTCGGGACTGCGCCGGTCATGCGTGTTTTTCCCAATCACCGTGCGCGTCTCGAACGTGACCAGACCGTCATCGATAATTTTCGCAGAAAAGTCCGCCTGGTTTACAAGAATGTGCCGATCGCCCCGCTCTTTTGGCAACCAGCGTTCACGCTCCAACGCGACGTAAACCACCTTTAGTCGGTCGGATGCACTGCGATTCAACTCGGAAATCGTGCCCGGCCCTGCGACCCCGTCCGGTGCAAGACCGTGATCGGACTGAAATTTCTTAACGGCGGCAAGCAGCGCATCATCGAAACTGGGGGCCGCTGTGGGTTTTAAATACCCCATTGCGATCAGCCGGTTACGCATCTTGATTACGGCAGGTCCGGTGTCACCATATTCGAGCTTGCCTTCTGGAACGCTCCCGCCCCAACCGCCCTGCTCGATCGTTTTCTGCAAGGCGAGTTTCTGCTTCATCAGCGCCCTATACTGGGCCGTCTGTGGTGCAAGCCGCTCAAAATAAGCCGCATCGTGGGCAAGCAAGCCTTGAAGATGATCCTCGGCAGATCGACGGTCGACCTTTCGCACAAGCCCTTTGTCAATTTCCGCAGGCATAAGCGCACCCGAATAAAGGTCGTTTGAATAAGCAAGAAATGCTTTCGTTAGCGAAATCTCGACCGCCCCCAAATCCCGCATGGATCGGGCGTCCTGCATCTGAGTAAGCAATCGCTGAACATCGTATGCCCCGTTGGGCAAACCGTGCATATCAGCCCCGGACAAAGCCCGGATCAACCCCGCCCTGCGGTCTTCATGAGCAGGCGTGTCCCCAACCCAAACCGGTGAAAACCCGGTGGAGCGGTAAAATTCAGCGACACCTGAGCCCGAGGGCAAATACTCGGCGACAGCCATTTGAAACGCGGTCGCAGGTTTGTTTTCGGCACTCGCCAAAGCCGTTGAGGCAGCAAAACAAGCCGCAAATACAAGGCTGGATGACGCACGAAATAAGGCTCGCATGAGATGACCCTGATTATTCAATAACTTGGACGTTTCAGTGTTCACGTCGAACAAATATGGTTTTGAGCAGGACCCCTTGTCCATTCACAAATACATCACCTTAAATCTTCTTCCATTGCGTGATGCCCGTTTGCATCGGCAAGAGTCCGGCATAACCCATCTGCTTAAAGAATATACCGAAAAACATCACCTGCGCAAAAAACTGCCGAAAATTCCCCCTATAAAAGATGAATATGAAAGACTTCTTGGCGGGCTTTCGCGTCTGTGTCATAAATCCCGCATCTGGGATGGGAAAAAATTAAGAATGCGCGCGTAACATCGTGCGCAGGCAGGAACAGTACGGGACGAAACAATAATGACTACGAGCAGTACTTCGGGCATGACCCGGCGTGCCCTATTGGGCGCATTTGCAGCTACGGCAGTTGTCGCGGCACCTACTTATTCCAATGCAGCAGGATTTCTCCGCGGCGGTGGCGATATCCGGCGTATTCGCATGTATTCGGGTCGCACCGGCGAACGGATCGATATGATCTATTGGGTCGACGGCAAATACATCAAGGACGCCGTCAAGGAAGTGAACCACTTCATGCGTGACTGGCGCACGGACCAGGTCAAATCCATGGACCTGCGTACCATCGACATCATGGCTGCCTCTCACAACCTGCTGGACGTTGACGAACCCTATATGCTGCTGTCGGGTTATCGCTCGCCGCAGACAAACGCGATGTTGCGGTCCCGCTCGCGTCGTGTTGCGAAGAATTCACTGCATATGAAAGGTCAGGCCGCTGACCTTCGCTTGTCGTCACGTTCGGTCTCGCAAATGGCCAAGGCCGCAATATCCTGCCGCGCCGGTGGCGTGGGCAAATACTCCCGTTCAAACTTCGTTCATATGGATTGCGGTGAGATCCGTAGCTGGGGCGGATAACAGCCCGGCATCACTTCAAAACGACGAGCGCCCCTGGGCGCTCTTTGTTTTTTGGAGGGGCGCAATTAGACGCACAATCCACATCGAGCACCAAACGAGCCAATTCCCCGAAAACGGTTTTGACCCCGAGACTGTCGTGATTATGGCGCACCTGAGAGGACTAATTGACGATATCAATAGGAACTATTTTATTTATTTTCAATAACTTATGTCAAAATCAAAATTGTACGTGTCACTCTATGTGTCATCACTTGGAGGCTGCAAACCAGAATAGCCGATCTGTCCCACATTCAATATTACTTCTCGCCTCAAGTTGATCGCTACAGAATTCCGCTTGAACAAGATAGAGGATGCTGCATCTATGCGTCCACAACTTAAAGACGAGGATCGAAGGTGCTAAGCGAAATTCCATTGACTAAAGAAGAAAAGCTCTTAATTGAGAGGCACTGTATTGAGGAAGTGGCCCGAACAGAGAAATTTATCGACGAGCTGCGTCTGCCGAAATCGGCAAAAGAAGAAATCGTCGGTTCACCCGCATTGCCGCGATTAACAATCGGTTTTGCTCTGGTAACAGGAATTGTCTCTCTAACAGTCCTTAGATGGTTAGACAGTCTAGTTGGATACACTTCGTTCTTTCATGGAATTGGTCTCCCTTTCGTATTGACCAATAATTTGCCCGAGCTTTTGACCTTTTGCTCCGTTGCAATGGCAGTCTGGGTACCTAGTTATTCCTGGGCTGTGGAAGGACGTTATCATTGGGCGACAACCGCCCTAAATGCGCAAAAAAGAGCTTCCGTTCTACACAGCGTCGTTGAGTGTTTGGCAGGTGTTCTAGGTGATTCAGTTCCCGATCTAAGCGACTATGATCACGTTTTTGACGATGCAGAACCAAATTGTCGAATTGACAAACTCTTAAATCGGGAAAATCACAGCTCTCCAAAGGTGAAGGTCAAAAGACGTTTTAGCCCTTAAAAACTACGCGAGTGAGGAAAGGGAGCGCCTTCATTTTGGTTTTCCTAAGGCGGAGATTGTTAATAAATACCAACATGTCCAGAGCGTCGATTTTTAGGGTTCTACTTGTCCACAAGCCTTTGAAGGGTTCTTTGAATCTGTGACACTTGCCATTCACCACCCCTACCTTTTGACCGTTGCCGCCTTTGCTCCACCCTCCAATAAGTCCTTCACATAGTCGTTCCCGTGCGACCTACGATACTGATCAATCGGCATATCCCCGTTGACCTTTACGAACCTTTGGACGGCTCGTTCAAACTGCGGATCAGTTGCGCGTTTTGGGTGAAAATACAGATGCTTGCCTTTAACTTCTGAGAAGCTTGGAGAAGTGAGTTTGTTCAGTTCATCCCCTTTCAGCATAGAACAGGTCAGCGGCCATTCTCAGGTCATCTGGTAGCCGCTCCCTAACGATGCCGGGATTAGTGTCGTATCGGTCCTGAGAATGAACAAGGAGTTCGTCAATAAACTTATCCGGCTCAAGGTCATGCTTGGCGTACTCTGTCGCTTGACCCGGTTTAAGATCGTATTTCCGGAGGATTGCCATGCCTTGTTCACGGACCTCAAGGTCGGTTCCTTCCCGCGACCTCAACAGGCTCCATTCCCTGTCTAGCCTCTTTGTTTCAGCCTGTGATCTTCTAACCGCCTCAGATGGGTCTTTGGTTTTCAGGGATTGGAATAGATAGTGCTTACCCTTGTAGTACCTCTGAACGTCAGCGGGTATTCTGCGACGATAATACGCCGTGCCACTACGCCATTCTACGTTTTCGATCTTTACTTTCATTGGACCATACTGGAACCAGTTGTTCGACATGTGTCACCTAATGTGTCACCTATCAGAGCGCAATATTCATCTAAGGTATTGTATTTACATAATTTTACCAGAAAGAATGGCGCACCTGAGAGGATTCGAACCTCTGGCCTCTGCCTTCGGAGGGCAGCGCTCTATCCAGCTGAGCTACAGGTGCCTTGGTCGTTAGCTAACCTTGATCTGATCCGGGTGCAACTGCAAATCGTCCCCGAAAGACCCGCATTTACGCGAACAAATCATGCGCCAGTTCTAGCGCCTCGACCAGCGTGTCGACTTCATCGGTCGTGTTGTACAGACCGAAGCTCGCGCGGCAAGTTGCGGTAACGCCGAAGAAGTCCATCAGTGGCCCGGCGCAATGATGTCCTGCACGAACCGCGACGCCTTTTTTGTCGAGAATGGTCGAAACGTCATGCGCATGACCGGCCCCATCCAGCGTGAAACTGAAGATCGCAGCCTTGTCTGGTCGGGTGCCCTGAACCTGAAGCCAATTCAGGCCCGCCAGTTTCTCGAACGCATAGTCGCGAAGTCCGGCCTCATGCGCGGCAATGTTCTCCATCCCTAAATCCATCATGTAGTCCAGTGCAACCCCCAGCCCGATGGTCTGAACGATGCCCGGAGTACCGGCCTCGAACTTCATGGGCGGATCGTTGTAGATCACCTGATCTTTGCTGACCTCTTTGATCATGTCGCCACCTCCGATAAAGGGGCGCATCTCGGCCATGCGTTCAGATTTGATGTAGATCGCACCTGACCCGGACGGGCCATACAGTTTATGCCCGGTGATCGCATAGAAATCGCACCCGATGTCCTGCACGTTCACCGGCATGTGCACGGCACCCTGACTTCCATCCACCAGAACCGGAACACCCTTGGCGTGGGCACCTTGGGTGATTGCCTTTACATCGACGACAGTTCCAAGAACATTTGAACACTGCGTTACAGCAACCAGCTTGGTCTTGGGTCCTATTGCATCAATCACCGCCTGCGGGTCCAGCCCTCCGTCCGGGTCAATGTCGACCCATTTAAGGACAACGCCCTGCCGCTCGCGCAGGAAATGCCAGGGAACGATGTTGGCGTGATGCTCCATGACGCTCAGAACGATTTCATCCCCGGCCTCAAGACGTGGCATCGCCCAGCCATAGGCAACGAGGTTGATCCCCTCGGTCGTGCCCGAATTGAGGACGATTTCATCCTCGTCAGCCGCGCCCAGAAAGCGGGCTATGGTGCCTCGGACTGACTCGTATTTTTCAGTGGCCAGATTCGACAGGAAATGCAGACCTCTGTGGACATTCGAGTATTCCTCGGCGTAGGCGCGCGTTACCGCGTCGATTACCACCTGAGGTTTCTGTGCCGAGGCGCCGTTATCCAGATAAGTCAGCGGCTTTCCATTTACCTCTCGGGACAGGATGGGAAAGTCAGCGCGGATTTTCTGCACGTCATACATAGTTCTTCTTCCCTATACGGGGCTCAACACGAGGACAAAGGGCACGGCCACCAAAGCAGACAGCACAACTACCCCAAAGGATTTCAAGATTGACCCGAACTTATGCGCTTCGTTCAGGAAATGCAGTGTGACGTAAAGGCTGATTATCGCAGTCGCCAACAGAAACATGACCATCAGGAATGGCAGCACCAGCGACACTACAAGCGTAACCAGCAATGCGGCGATTTGAAGGTACTGCAGCCAAACCGTCAGGATCATGACGTCGTCAAACGAAGCAACGCCCCCCATGAGCCGCCCAATGAACAGAAATGCAGCGATGCTCAACAGCATTGCGCCTGCAGATCTGACAAGATTCATAAGCACAGGCTCGGGCGGCAAAACCGGTTCGCCTTCGGGAACCGGCACAAAGTGGTCGATGCCTAGTTGGACAAGACCGTTCAGAACAACGGCCAGAAAAAAACCCAACCACAAAACCTCGCGCCCCGGACGCAGGGCCAACAGGTTGCGGGCAGCTTCTGCCGGGTTGGTTAACGTCAGCACCGCCAATTCGCTGAGCGACAAGCCCTTCATTCAGGATACCTCTGCGCTTGCCTTAAACCGGACAACCAGAACCACAGGAAGACTGCAACCCATACCAGGCCGACGACCGAAAGTGTCGGCCCCGGCCCTATGAAGCCCGCGACCAGACCATTCAGCAATACCAACGGTGTTGACGACAAGAGCGCCCAAAACAACGCGACCCGCGCCCCATAAGCCGAACCTTTCCCACCAACCAAACGCGCCGCACCGTAGGATAAAAATGCAAGCAGGTAGAAAAAGAGAGGCAGGATAATCACCGTGCCCAAAAGCGCACCGCCCATGAGCATATTCAGCTCGAGCCCTTCCAGATGCGCGCGCCTGGACAAGCTGGGCAGTTGCGCAATGAAGGCCACGACGCAGAACGCCATGACAAAGACCAACGCACGATCCTCACGTTGCCCCAGTTCGAGAAGCCGGCGCACGACACGGCCCGGCCCCCGATACGTGGCCACAATATCGGACGTCACCGGCATCAGCTATGCCGCGACAACCAGCCTTCCAGCCGGTCCACGATTGCCTGGGCCAGAGCCTCGTTCTCGATCTCGTCTACTGCCTCGGCCAGAAACGCCAACGTCAACATGTTGGTTGCGTCCTTGACCGGAACTCCACGCGAACGCAGGTAGAAAAGGGCCGTCTCGTCGATCGCGCCCGAAGTCGAGCCATGAGAACAGGCGACGTCGTCGGCGTAGATTTCAAGCTCGGGTTTCGCGAGAAACTGACTGTCATCGTCCAAAAGCAACGATTGACTGATCTGATACCCGTCAGTTTTCTGCGCGCCTTCTTTCACAAGGATTTTGCCCTGGAAAACGCCGGTTGCGCCATTGCGCAGCACCTTCTTGAACACCTGGCGGCTTTCGCAGTTCACAGCATCATGGGTGACAAAAACAGTGTCGTCGTGGTGAAAATCTCCATCACCAACACAAGCACCCGCCACATGCGCCACGGCGTCATCGCCAGTCAGCTCGACCACTTGTTCGTTGCGCGTCAGCACGCCGTTCACGGTCAGAGTAAAGGACTTGTAGACCGACTCCTTGCCCAAGCGGGTAAACATATGGGTGGCCGCCCTGCGCTCATGGTCACGACCTTGCGCGCGAACATGGTGCAATGTGCCACTATCAGCGATGTCGATTTCCATGCATTTGTTGAAACGCGAGGCTGCTGGACCGTTTTCAAGGATCGTCACCTCTGCGCCGCTTTCAACGCGAATGATATGGTGCAGCATTGCGTCCGAGGTTTCGGACGCATGGCGATAGACAAAACTGATCGGTTTGGACGGCTTTCCAGTCACGTGAATAGCAATGCCATCAGCAGCAAACGCGGTGTTCAGCGCAGCCAGAGGGCGCGGCACCGGAACTTGCCCGCGCGACTCAAGCACTCCGTACAGTTCTTTGGCCCAATGAATATCTTTGCAGCAGATATCTTCGATCCTGTCGATCGTTACACCTTCAAGGCTCAGATCGTCGGATTCCTCTGGGCTGAACACACCGTCGACGAACACGATTTTCAGGCGATCCAGCTCATCAAACAGCATCGCCTCATCCGGGTGGAACAACGCCGCACGGGGTGCATCCGGTGATGTGAGCGTATCGGGCCGCGTGTATTTCCAATACTCATCACGGCGACCGGGCAGACCCATTTCCAATACCCGCGCCAACGCGTCTTCGCGCGCGGCACGCGTGCAACCTGCGTCGGGCATAACCAGATTGGCCAACCGCGCCTCGGTTGCGGTTTGTTTCACTTCGGGCAGCGCCATCAGTTCACCTCGGCCAGAATGTCAGCGTAACCGTTGTTTTCCACTTCAAGCGCCAGATCAGGACCGCCGGTTTTTACGATCTTTCCATCTGCCATGATGTGAACGACATCCGGTTTGATATGGTCCAGCAGGCGCTGGTAGTGGGTGATCACGAGGAAGCCGCGCCCCGCATCCCGCAGTGCGTTAACGCCTTCTGCGACCAGTTTCATCGCGTCGACATCAAGGCCCGAATCCGTTTCGTCCAGGATGCACATCTTGGGTTCAAGCATCGCCATCTGAAGGATCTCGTTACGCTTTTTCTCACCACCCGAGAAGCCGACATTGACGGGGCGTTTCAGCATGTCCGCGTCGATCTTCAGGGATTTCGCCTTGGCACGAACCTCTTTCAGAAAGTCAGCCGCCGACAGCTCATCTTCGCCGCGCGCCTTGCGCTGCGCGTTCACAGCGGTGCGCAGGAAGGTCATGTTGCCTACACCCGGAATCTCAACCGGATATTGGAAGGCCAAGAAGACACCGGCAGCGGCGCGTTCCTCGGGCTCCATCTCCAGCAGATCCTCACCATCCAGAGTGGCCGAGCCATCGGTGACTTCGTACCCGTCGCGGCCCGACAGCACATAGCTGAGCGTCGATTTACCCGAGCCGTTTGGCCCCATGATCGCGTGCACTTTTCCTGCCTCGACGGTCAGGTCGACGCCTTTGAGGATTTGCTTTTCTTCTTCCTCGAGTTTCACGTGCAGGTTTTTGATTTCCAGCATTTTTTGACCCTTTAGCGTATCGCAAGGGACCACCCGGCCCCGATATGTTCTGAATTCAAGAGAGAGAGTTCGGGATTACCCGACAGACCCTTCGAGGCTGATCGCAACAAGCTGCTGTGCTTCCATTGCAAACTCCATCGGCAACGCCTGCAGGACGTCCTTGCAGAACCCGTTGACGACCAGCGCCACGGCTTCTTCCTCGTCCATGCCGCGCTGACGGCAATAGAATAGCTGATCGTCATCCACCTTCGATGTCGTCGCCTCGTGCTCAACCCGGCTCGAGTTATTCTTGACCTCGATATACGGCACTGTATGCGCCCCGCATTTGTCGCCAATCAGCAGGCTGTCACACTGGGTGTAGTTCCGGCTGTTCTTGGCCTTGGGATGCATCGAGACCAGCCCTCGGTAGGTATTCTGCGCCTTACCCGCGCTGATGCCCTTGGACACGATCCGCGACTTGGTGTTCTTGCCAAGGTGAACCATCTTGGTGCCGGTATCGGCCTGCTGGTAGTTGTTCGTGATCGCGATCGAATAGAACTCACCCTGGCTTTCCTCGCCGCGCAGGATGCAGGATGGGTATTTCCATGTCACGGCCGAGCCAGTTTCAACCTGCGTCCACATCACCTTGGAGCGATCCCCCCGGCAATCGGCGCGTTTGGTCACAAAGTTATAGATACCGCCCTTGCCATTCTCATCCCCGGGGAACCAGTTCTGAACGGTCGAGTATTTCACCTCGGCGTCTTCCTCGATGATGATCTCGACCACAGCGGCATGCAGTTGCGCAGTATCGCGCTGGGGTGCGGTGCAGCCCTCAAGGTAAGACACATACGAACCCTTGTCGGCGATGATCAGAGTGCGCTCAAACTGACCGGTGTTTTCCGCGTTGATGCGGAAATAGGTGCTCAGCTCCATCGGGCAGCGCACACCCGGCGGGATGTAAACGAACGATCCATCCGAGAACACGGCCGAGTTAAGCGTGGCATAGAAGTTGTCCGAGACCGGAACCACTGAGCCAAGGTATTTCTTGACCAATTCAGGATGTTCACGGATCGCCTCGGAAATCGAGCAGAAGATCACACCGGCCTTCTTCAATTCAGCCTGGAAAGTCGTGCCAACGGAGACCGAGTCAAACACGGCATCCACAGCGACCTTGCGGCCTTCGGCGGGCGCATCTTCGGCCCCCTCGACGCCTGCCAGAATCATCTGCTCTTTCAGTGGAATGCCCAGCTTTTCATAAGTGGCCAGCAGTTTCGGGTCGACCTCGTCCAAGGACTTGGGCTTTTCTTCCATCGACTTGGGACGGGCATAATAATACTGGTCCTGAAAGTCGATCTTAGGATAGTTAACCATCGCCCAGTTGGGCTCTTCAATCTGGGTCCAGCGTTCGAACGCGGCCAGACGCCATTCGGTCATCCACTCGGGCTCTTCGTTCTTTTCCGAGATCAGACGGACGATATCCGGGTTCACGCCCTTGGGCGCGTATTCCATCTCGATATCGGTATCCCAACCGTATTTATAGGTTCCGACCTCGCGCACCGCATCCACGGTTTCCTGATCGACACCTTCTTTTACCTGGGTCTGGTCCAAAGCGGCCATAAGACACCCTCCGTCAGATCACGCGGCACGCGCGCGATGCTTTTTCTCTTTTTCCAGCCACGTTTCCGCGAAACGCAGCACATCTTCTTCACTCGTATGAGGGCCAAGCGATACGCGAATTGCGCTGGCCGCCGTTGCCTCATCAAATCCCATTGCAGTCAAAACCGCGCTTGCCCGAACTTTGCCGCTGGAACAGGCCGAGCCCGCGCTAACCGCAAATCCTGCCAAATCCATCTGCATGACCTGAGTTTCGCCTTTCCAACCAGGGGTCGCGAAACAAAGGGTGTTGGGCAGGCGCTCCTGACCTTTTCCGACAAAAATAGTAGATTTAGAACCAGCCTCAAGGGTCTTTTCTAGAATATTTCTAAATTCTTTGACCCGCTCCCAAACACCATTGGCCAAATCGCGCGCTGCAGCCTCGGCCGCAGCGCCAAACCCGGCGATTCCAATGACGTTTTCCGTTCCCGAACGACGCCCCATTTCCTGTCCGCCGCCCTTTATCCGCGCAGGCAAATCAGTACCCCGCTTCATCACGACCGCACCGATTCCTTTTGGCCCACCCAGCTTGTGCGCCGAAATCAGCGCCATTTGCGTGTCCAGCCAGTTGAAAGCAACAGGCAACTTGCCAAAAGCCTGAGTCGCATCCGTGACCGCCAGTCCCGCTGGCAGCGACTGAATGATCCCCGTTTCCGAGTTCGCAAGTTGGAGTGTTGATTTCTGAGGGGCCGGGACTTCGACCAGACCGACTTCTGATACAGCCAGATCTTCCTCTATCCACGCTCGGACGGCGTCATGTTCGATGCTGGCTCCACTCAGACCGCGACCCTCCAGTGCCAGCGCTGCGCCCTCTGTTGAACCCGAAGTGAAAACAATATCCGAACCGTCCGCGCCAAACGCAGACGCGATCTGTGCCCTCGCCCGTTCGACGAGAGCCTTGGCTGCGCGACCTTCCGCGTGCACCGATGATGGGTTCCCGCAAACCACCATCGCGGCGATCATCGCTTCGCGCGCTTCGGGCCGCAGCGGAGAGGTCGCATTGTGGTCAAGATAAACACGACTCATGGATACACCTTTGCCGAGCCAGCAAGTCGTCCATTCGCCGCAATTACAGGAACCGCCATCTTATTCGTCCACAACCGCGAAAAGGCTCGGAACCGCGGGGCACGGGGCAAGATCGTTCTTGATGACATCCGAAAGCCGGGTCTGGTGCAGAAACACGTAGACATGAGCGCTCAGACCTTCCCACAAGCGATTGGTCAGGGATTGCGCACGGCTACCGGATGAAGCGCCCGACGCTCCGGCCCCCTTTTGCATTGCATCAACCGTTTCATCAACTGCGGCCAGAATTTCGACAACGCGTATTTCTGCCGCGGGTCGGGAAAGCCGATAACCACCGCCAGGACCACGAACCGACGAGACAAGATCGGCTCGGCGCAACTTGACGAACAGTTGTTCCAGATACGGCAAAGAAATATCTTGTCTTTCCGAGATTTCGCCAAGCGTTACTAACCCGTTGGACGGCTGAAGTGCGATATCGGCCAACGCTACCATCGCGTAACGACCCTTGGTCGACAGCTTCATTGTCTTTCCCTCTTGGCAGGTTACACGCGAAAACATTGACGCCGCCGCTGCCAGTGCGTATCTCCGACTGACAGCGCCCACAAGCGCACATCACAATTAGAACCGTTCTAAGGTGCCCGACGATAACCGTCAAGTATATCCGGGCCCCCAGAAGAAAAAGACAGGACCGACGCACACATGCCCGAGGTGATTTTTCCCGGACCAGAAGGCCGCTTGGAAGGCCGTTACCACCCGCAAAAGGAAAAAGACGCACCGATCGCCATCGTGCTGCACCCGCATCCTCAATTCGGCGGGACCATGAACAACAAGGTGGTCTATAATCTTCACTATGCGTTCTACAACATGGGCTTCACCGTTCTGCGGTTCAACTTCCGTGGTGTAGGTCGTAGCCAAGGCGAGTATGATCAGGGCGTTGGTGAGCTAAGCGATGCAGCCTCGGCACTGGATTATCTGCAGTCGATGAACAACAACTCGAAACACTGTTGGGTTGCCGGTTTCTCGTTCGGTGCGTGGATTGGCATGCAACTGCTGATGCGCCGCCCCGAAATCACCGGCTTTATCAGCGTTTCGCCCCCGGCCAATATGTACGACTTCTCGTTCCTGGCCCCCTGCCCGTCGTCCGGCCTGATCATCAATGGCTCGGCAGACCGAGTCGCACCACCTGCGGACACGACAGCGCTGGTCAACAAGCTGCACGAGCAAAAGGGCATCACCATCACCCATAACGAGGTTGAGGGCGCTGACCACTTCTTCCAGGATCGCCACATGGACACTCTGATCACCGATGTCAGTGACTATGTGAAACGTCGACTAACCGAGACCACGCGCTAATGTCCGATTCCCTCAACACCCTCGCGGCAAAACTGGCCGAGGACACGTTGAAAGTCATGGACGAAACCGGTGAAGACCGCTTTTTTGTCGAGGTTGGTGAATTGCTTGGCGCATCCTCTCAAACGCTGGAGGAGGCGTTTCTGACCGAGATTCGGGTGCGGCTGGCGGAACGCAAGGCACGTCAGTTTGTGATTCAACGTCTGTCGGAACATCGCAAGAAAATAAAGGCGATTGAAAAACAATGACTGAGAGACTGTCCGCGCAAGTCCAATTCCTTAAATGCGCGGACAAACTGAAATCGGTTGATCGCGCCAACGCCTTGTTGGATCAGTCCCGCCCGGAAAATGCGGCAGAGCATAGCTGGCAACTGGCTCTTTGGGCCTTGGTCATGGAACCCTTGGCTGGTGATGAGGTCAATATCGACCGAGTCATCCGTATGCTTTTACTGCATGATCTGGTCGAGATCATCGTAGGGGATCACCCGATCCACCTTGCGACAGATTGGCAGGCCGTTGAACGCGCGGAACGCGCGGCGGCGGCAGAGTTATTCGGATTGCTCCCCAACGACCAATCGCAGGAATTCCTGTCGCTATGGCAAGAGTTTGAGGCGGACTTATCAGCCGACGCCCGGTTCGCCAAAATCCTCGACCGGTGCCAGCCCATGTTCCAAGTGCTGTGCGCGCCTGAACCGCGTTCTGATCACTTGGATGTTGTCCGCAACAACCTGAGCGGCGGACGTGCGGCTTATCTGGAAACAGACTTCCCCGACGCGTTCCGGCTTGCCCGTGCAATGCTTGAAAAAACGGCAGGCCAAGACACGCCGTTCGCTAGGCGTCTTCCTTTTCTGGCCGAATCCGACCAGCTCAAATCCGTGTCACGGGCATCTCGGCTTTTGTCAGGCGCGCGGTTCGAGAACTCTGCCGAACACTCATGGCATATCATGCTGTTTGCGTGGGTGCTGTCCGAGTATGCCGACCCGAGTGTTTCAATCCACCGCGTCCTCAAAATGCTTCTACTGCATGATATCGTCGAAATAGATGCCGGAGATCACCCGATTCACGGCCATGTTGACCATGCCGCGCAAGAAGCCGAGGAACAGGCTGCGGCGACCCGATTGTTCGGATTGCTCCCGTCGGACCAGAATCAAATGTTTTACTCGCTTTGGCAGGAGTTCGAGGCCGCTGAAACGCCTGATGCGCGTTTTGCCAAGGCGATTGACCGGTTTCAGACACCGATCGGAAACCTTGAAACCGGTGGCGGCTCATGGGTGGACTACAACGTGACCTTTGCCCAAATCGAAACGCGTGTTGGCAAACCTATCTCACGGGGTGCCCCCCGGCTGTGGTCATGGCTGCGGCCGCAGTTGGACCGGTATTTCTCGGAAAACCTGAACCACTGACGAAAAAAGGGGCTGCAACACCCCTTTTTTCTCGCAAACGGCAGACGCTAGGTTTCAGTACCACTCAACCATTCAACATTCCTGGCCACACTGTTCTTGACGGATCCCCCGTCAGCTAGCCACCCCAGCGCCACAATCAAAGCCGATACAGCGATGACGGAAATTGCAAACTTCGTCATAAAAATACTCGCAAAAAAATACTAACAAACATGGGTCTAGTGCCACATATTTTCTTTAATAAACAGTAAGGTAAACCAGACCCTCACCGCGTCACATTCAGCCGGCGGAGGCAAGATTGCCGGTCTTGCAAAAACCTCTTGCAGTGGCGCAAAGTTCCGTGCTCAACAAAGTGACTTACACTCAACGCGAGACCTGCCGTGCCTAAAGCGTATTTGATTCTTCTTCTGGCAGTTATTGCTGAGACCGTTGGCACGACTTCCTTGCAAGCCAGCCAGCAATTCAGCCGATTCTGGCCATCAGTGCTTGTCGTTGTGTCTTACGGCATCGCCTTCTACCTACTGGGTCTGACGCTGAAATACATGCCCGTTGGAATCGTCTATGCGATCTGGTCCGGCCTTGGCATTTTTCTGATCGCGATCATCGGGTTCATCGTTTTTGGGCAAAGGTTGGACTGGCCCGCCGTTCTTGGCCTGACCATGATCCTGACTGGAATCCTTGTCATTCACCTGTTTTCAAAGACCGCAGGCCACTGACCGCCGGTTAGGGCTGGTCTATTTGGTCAATCCGCGTTATGCGCGCGGCAACTTCCCGTTCAAAGGCTGACCTCATGGACCTGCGCAATATCGCAATCATCGCTCACGTGGACCACGGCAAGACGACCCTGGTGGATGAGCTGCTTAAACAATCCGGCGCGTTCCGGGAAAATCAGGCCGTGGCGGAACGCGCCATGGACAGCAACGATCTTGAGCGCGAGCGCGGGATCACCATCCTCGCCAAGGCCACCAGCGTCGAGTGGAAGGGCACGCGGATCAATATCGTCGACACCCCCGGCCACGCCGATTTCGGTGGTGAGGTCGAGCGGATCCTCAGCATGGTGGACGGAGTGGTCCTGCTGGTCGATGCCGCCGAAGGCCCGATGCCGCAGACGAAGTTCGTCACCGCCAAGGCACTGGCACTGGGCCTGCGCCCGATCGTCGTTCTGAACAAGGTCGACAAACCTGACGCTGAACCTGATCGCGCGCTGGACGAGTGTTTCGACCTGTTCGCCAATCTCGGAGCCGACGACGACCAGTTGGATTTCCCTGCCATGTACGCCTCGGGCCGGTCCGGTTGGGCGGATATGGAGCTGGATGGCCCGCGCAAAGACCTGACCGCGCTGTTCGACCTGATTGTCGACCACGTCCCTGCCCCCAAGCAGGCAGACAAGAAAGACGAGCCGTTCCGTATGCTCGCAACCACACTGGGCAGCGACCCGTTCATTGGCCGCATCCTGACCGGCCGAGTTGAAAGCGGCACGCTGAAAGCCGGGGACAGCCTCAAGGCGTTGTCGCGCGACGGTACGCTGATCGAAAACTTCCGCGCCTCGAAAATCCTCGCGTTCCGCGGCCTGGCGCAACAACCCATCGACGTGGCCGAAGCCGGCGACATCGTCACCATCGCAGGGATGAGCAAGGCGACCGTTGCGGATTCGCTGGTTTCCCCGCAGGTGGAAGAAGCGCTGCCTGCGCAACCGATCGACCCGCCGACCATCACCGTGACCTTTGGTATCAACGACTCGCCTCTGGCCGGTCGCGACGGCAAAAAGGTCCAATCCCGCGTTATCCGCGACCGCCTGATGAAAGAGGCCGAATCAAACGTCGCAATCCGCATCACCGACACCCCCGGCGGCGAAGCCTTCGAGGTCGCAGGCCGTGGCGAATTGCAGATGGGTGTTCTGATCGAAAACATGCGCCGCGAAGGGTTCGAGCTCAGCATCTCGCGCCCGCAGGTCCTGTTCCGCGAGGAAGACGGCCAGCGTATGGAGCCCATCGAAGAAGTCACCATTGACGTCGACGACGAGTTCTCGGGCGCGGTGATCGAAAAAGTCACCGGCGCGCGCAAGGGTGAGTTGGTTGAGATGCGCCCCGCAGGTGCCGGGAAAACCCGCATCATCGCGCATGTACCGTCACGGGGTCTGATTGGCTATCACGGCGAATTTCTGACTGATACACGCGGCACCGGCGTTCTGAACCGCGTTTTCCACGGTTGGGCCGCGCATAAGGGGCCAATTCCGGGTCGTCGCGCGGGCGTTCTGATCTCGATGGAGAACGGACAGGCCGTGGCCTATGCCCTGTGGAACCTCGAGGAGCGTGGGCGCATGTTCGTGGCCCCGCAAACCGATGTCTATCAGGGCATGGTGATCGGAGAGCATTCCCGCGACAACGATCTGGAAGTAAACCCGCTAAAAGGCAAAAAGCTGACCAACGTGCGCGCCAGTGGCTCGGATGATGCAGTTCGTCTGACACCGCATGTTCAGTTCTCGCTGGAAGAAGCGATTGCCTATATCGATGATGATGAGCTGGTCGAAGTTACTCCAAACGCCATTCGGCTGCGCAAACGCTACCTCGATCCGCACGAGCGTAAGCGCATGGCGAAGTCTGCATAAAGAGAAAAGCGACGCAGTTCACTCACGGGAAACAATAATGCGCCCGTGACATTTTTGCGCCCCGAAATGGGATAATCACATTAACAAAGCCCACCAGAGAGGTGGGCTTTTTCTTTGTTTTTAATAATCTTTCTACCTAAGCGTGAATTAATTTTTGTTTTCTTTCACCCACACATCTTGAAAATGTGGCGAGGGATGGATGTATTTGTGGCCAAAGTGTGTCACCACTGTGTCAAACAGTGACGTGTTAAAGAGTTTAAAGGAGTGGCGCTATGCGCGTAAAATCCCGTTTGTTATCTATTGTATTCGTTTCTGCGACATTTCCATTTGCGACAGTAGGCACAGCCCAAGCATCTGAAATGTGTACGGTCAGTACCGCACGGCAATCCGTGTCGACGGAAACTCTTTGTAATTGCCAAGTCGTGGACGCGCGCATGCTGCGCTATATCCAGCGCCGCCCAGACTTTGAGGACATCCTTGCACGTACATTGGAAAGCTGTCCTGCCTTTGCTGCAGTATTGACCGACATTCCAACAGCGTCGATCGGCGTGTCACAGCGGTCCGGCGACGGATCGGCGAATGAAGGCGATACACAGTTCGGTTCCAATTCGTCCGGCGGTGGCAACGGCGGCGGTTCCGGCGGAGGCGGCGGCGTCACTCCAACCAGCGGCACCCCAGGTGGCGGCGCTCCTGGAGGGGGCGGTGACAGCGACGACGAAGGCGACGACGGCAACGGCGACGACAATGGCGACGACGGTAACGGTAACGGCGACGACAACGGTGACGGCGACGACAACGGCAATGGTAACGGAGGCGACAACGGCGACGGCGACGACAACGGCGATGGTAACGGCGGCGACAACGGTGACGGCGACGACAACGGCGATGGTAACGGCGGCGACAACGGTGACGGCGACGACAACGGCGATGGTAACGGCGGCGACAATGGCGAGGGCGACGACAACGGCGATGGAAACGGCGGCGACAATGGCGACGGCGACGACAACGGCGATGGTAACGGCGGCGACAACGGTGACGGCGACGACAACGGAAACGGCAACGGCGGTGGAAACGGCAATAACCGTTCCGGTCATACCGACGGAACCAACCCTGGTGGCCAAACCAACAATTCGTCCGGCACACTTAACCCCGGCGGTGGCGGCACTGGCGGAAACGGGAACGGCGGGAATAACAACGGAAACAACGGGAACGGCAATGGCAACGGCGGGAATAACAACGTTGATATTTTCGGCGGGAACGGCCAGGGCGGTAGCAACCGTAACGGCGGCGGAGGCAACTCGCGCGGTGCGGGCTTAGGCGGCGTGTTCGACTGATCCAAGGTTCAGGCAGCCGCAGAGGTTTCTGCCACATTCCTGAAAACACCAAGGGGCGACCTCCAAGTCGCCCTTTTTTCTTTAGATCAAGACATCAACATGTTCGTTGAGTTACCTGATCAGCTTCGACCGTAAACACCGACCCAGCTACTGGGTTTTCGCGGATCCTGCATTCTCAGAAACAGATAGCGTGTCGCCGACCACGGTTTTATGCGGTTGGTCAAATTGTCCAACACCAGATCTCCACCCGCCGAGCGATAAACCAACACTGCATGGGCTTGTCTTTGCCTATCCAAAACTGTCGCAATCAAAAGCTTGCTGGGGTCGATGCCAGCTCGGATCAGGTCCCTTTTCTTCAACAGGGCAAAATCTTCGCAGTCTCCACCTCGCGAGGTCGGCAAAGCCCACCGCTCGACCGTTCTGTATTGCGTCTGGTCCGCGACCTCTCGCGTTGTCGCATTGACTTGTCGATTGACACGTTTGACGATCTGCATCTCTTGCTGGTTCGTCAAAGAAATTGACGGTTTATTAGAGCACGCCCACGCATATTGTCTGCACAATTGCCGCGCCCCCGCCGGTGGAGGTGATGCGACCACAGCCCGAATAAAGCTTCCTTCGCTCGCGGTGACGCTGGACGCACTAAACATTGACGCGCAGGCCAATGCGGAAACCCCAAAGAACCGTCCAATCGCCAAGGCAGTTTTCCCCGCTAAAGCCCTGTGTACGATGCCAATCGATTTCATGCCTGTCCCTCGATCATTGTCTCTCCGAGCGATTGCCGACAGAGGGGACCGTATTCCGATTTCCGAAACTATCGGTAAACGGGCACTCCTGTACAATCAGACGCGAAGGTGCGAGGGAAAAGAGGCGGAATTTCGTTACTCAATATGACCATTTCAGGCAAGAAATGCGCGAACTCGGCCACAATTAAGGCGCGGGAAGCCAGCGATAGCGGGCGAGTTCTCGGCCAAGTCTTTGAAAAAACTAAATTCGCGGGAGGAAAGTCCAAACGCAGAAACGGCCACAATTACTTTTTTGGACGTTGGCTGAATTCCGCGCATGAGATCGGCTGCCGGGTAAATCGCAACCCGGCAACCAAATTGATTCTACTCGGTGAGCTCGACAACCACCAGTTCACGCTCGCTTGCACCACGCGCGTGATCCATGGCCTCTTGATACTCGGGCGAATTATAGCACTCGACCGCGGCCTCGACGGAAGGAAAGCGGGCAACCACGTTCCGAGGCCGTTCTTTCCCTTCAAGCTGCACGTAGCGCGCCGCGCGCGCGATGAACTCGCCACCATGCTTGGCAATCGCGGGGCCAGCTAACTCAGCGTACTTCCCGTAAGCCTCGGCGTCCGTCACAGTGACATGCGCAATCCAAAGAGCGGTCATCTTATCCTCCTAGTATATTTTCGGCGGCCTTGATTGCCGCATCGGAATTCGAGGCGTCCTTGCCACCGCCTTGCGCCATGTCCGGGCGACCACCGCCGCCCTTGCCGCCCAGCTCGGCGACTGCTGCGCGCACCAAATCGACGGCTGACACTTTATCCGTCAAATCCTGCGTGACTCCGGCGGCGACGGCCGCTTTGCCGCCCGTATCCGCAATCAACAACACAGCGCCTGAGCCCAATCGACTTTTGTGCTCGTCGATAAGAGCAGGCAGATCCTTACCTGAAACTCCGGTCAGTGCCTGCGCAAGGAACTGAACCCCGTTCACGCCCTTGGCCTCGGCTCCGCCCTGCCCGCTGCCGCCGGCCATCGCCAAATCGCGGCGTAGCTGCGCGACTTCGTTTTGAAGTGCTTTACGTTCGTCCAGCAAAGCCTTGACGCGGCTGACAACGTCATCCGGTTGCGCCTTGAGCTCCAAAGCGATCTGCCCAAGACGCTGATCTTGAGCTGTCAGGTGCTTGAACGCCTCATCCCCGGTCAACGCCTCAATGCGACGCACACCGGCGCTGCTGGCGCTGTCGCCTAGAACGACAAAGGTTCCAATATCTCCGGTCTGACGGACATGGGTGCCCCCACAGAGTTCGATCGACCAGGTCTCACCATCCTGTCCTTTTCCAGTCGGTGCCTTGCCCATCGAAACAACGCGCACCTCATCGCCGTATTTCTCACCAAACAGAGCCTGCGCGCCCAGTTCGCGCGCATCGTCTGGCGTCATGATCCGGGTTTCAACGGTCGAGTTCTGACGGATAAAGGCATTCACTTCTCGTTCGACTTTTTGCAATTCCTCGGTGCTCAGCGCCTTGGAATGGCTGAAATCGAACCGCAACCGGTCGGACGCATTCAGCGATCCGCGCTGCGCCACGTGATCACCCAGCGTTTCGCGCAGCGCCTCGTGCAGCAGGTGCGTGGCCGAGTGATTGGCCCGGATCGCGCTGCGGCGAGTGTGGTCGACCGCAAGCTCGACGCCGTCGCCTTTGGACAGGCTGCCCTGGCTGACCGTCACCTTGTGCGCATAGACCATGCCTTCGGCAAATTTGCGCGTGTCTTCGACCTTGGCCACATCCTGCATATTCTCAAGCCGCCGAATTTCGCCGGTATCGCCGACCTGACCGCCGGCTTCTCCATAGAATGGGGTTTGGTTCACGATGACCCAACCGGTGCCGCCCTGCTCGATGGTGTCAACCAACGCGCCATCCACGACCAGAGCAGCAACCTGCCCTTCGGCCTTTTCAGTGTCATAGCCCAGAAAATCAGTGGCCCCGGCACTGTCCAGAACGTCAAACCAAACCGCCTGATCCGCCGCCTCGCCGGACCCAGCCCAGGCAGCCCGCGCTTTGGCCTTTTGTTCAGCCATGGCTTCGTCGAACCCATCAGTATCCACCGTCCGGCCTTTTTCACGCAATGCGTCCTGTGTCAGGTCCAGCGGGAAGCCATAAGTGTCATAGAGTTTAAACGCCGCATCACCGGGCAAAGCAGCCCCTTCGGTCAAGCCCGCGACTTCGTCGTCCAGCAGTTTCAAACCACGATCGAGGGTCTGTTTGAAACGGGTTTCCTCCAGCAGCAGAGTCTCTTCGATCAGAGCCTGCGCCTGTCCCAGTTCCGTATACTGCGCGCCCATCAACTGCACCAACGAGGGCACAAGGCGGTGCATCACCGGATCTTTCGCACCCAGCAGGTGCGCGTGGCGCATCGCGCGGCGCATAATGCGGCGCAGGACGTAGCCGCGCCCGTCATTGCTGGGCATCACGCCATCGGCAATCAGGAACGAGGTCGAACGCAGGTGATCCGCAATCACGCGGTGATGTACGTTCTGATCGCCATAGGGATCAACTCCGGTCGCCTCAGCCGACGCCTCAATCAACGTTTTGAACAGGTCGGTGTCATAGTTGTCATGGCTGCCCTGCAGCAATGCGCCGATCCGTTCCAGCCCCATGCCGGTGTCGATGGATTGCATATCCAGTTCCACCATCGAGCCGTCCTCGAACTGCTCGTTCTGCATGAAAACGATGTTCCAGATTTCGATGAACCGGTCGCCATCTTCCTCGGCCGAACCCGGAGGGCCGCCCCAGATGTGATCGCCGTGGTCATAGAAAATCTCGGTGCACGGACCACATGGCCCGGTCGGGCCCATCTGCCAGAAGTTGTCACTGGTGGAGATGCGGATGATCCGGTCTTCGGGAACGCCGACCTTTTTCCAGATCTCGAACGCCTCGTCATCGGTGTGGTAAACCGTTGTCAGCAGGCGGTTTTTGTCGATGCCAAATTCCTTGGTGATCAGCTCCCACGCGAAGGGGATCGCGTCATGTTTGAAGTAGTCCCCGAACGAGAAGTTCCCCAACATCTCAAAGAATGTGTGGTGCCGCGCGGTGTAACCCACATTGTCTAGATCGTTATGCTTGCCACCTGCACGCACGCATTTCTGCGCCGTCGTCGCGCGCTGATAGTCGCGGGTTTCGACACCGGTAAAGAGGTTCTTGAACTGCACCATGCCCGAGTTCACGAACATCAGCGTCGGGTCATTGCGGGGCACCAGAGGGCTGGACGCCACCACTTCGTGCCCTTGTTTGGCAAAGTAGTTCAGAAAGGTCGATCGGATATCGTTCAGCGTGGGCATAAGGCTCTCTCAGCGCGCAATCATCTTGTTCCAGATGGGTTTATCCCTGTCCCTTGGGATAGTCCACAGGATTGGAGGCCCAAACGAAACAAGGCGGCCCCAAAGGACCGCCCGTCTGTTAGAATTATGGGTAAGATCAGGCCTCGAGAATATCGTCATCCTCGGCCGCGCCTGGCGGCATGTCGAAATCCAGCCCGTGCGCGGCCCGGATTTTATCCTCGATATCAAACGCAATCCGGCTGTTGTCTCGCAGGTACTGCTTGGCATTCTCACGCCCCTGCCCGATCCGCTCATCACCATAGCTGAACCACGAGCCGGATTTCTCGACCACACCGGCCTTGACGCCAAGATCCAACAGTTCGCCCATCTTGCTGATGCCTTCGCCATACATGATGTCGAACTCCACCTGCTTGAACGGTGGCGCCACCTTGTTCTTGACGACTTTCACGCGGGTCTGGTTGCCGACAACCTCGTCGCGGTCCTTGATCGCACCAATACGGCGAATATCCAGACGGACCGAGCTGTAGAACTTCAGAGCGTTGCCCCCGGTGGTGGTTTCCGGGCTGCCAAACATCACGCCGATCTTCATCCGAATCTGGTTAATGAAGATCACCATGCAGTTCGAGCGGCTGATCGAGCCGGTCAGCTTGCGCATCGCCTGGCTCATCAAACGGGCCTGCACGCCGACATTGCTGTCGCCCATATCGCCTTCCAGTTCCGACTTCGGGGTCAGCGCAGCAACCGAGTCGACCACGACCATATTCACCGCGCCGGACCGTACAAGCGTATCGGTGATCTCAAGCGCTTGTTCACCGGTGTCGGGCTGCGAGATCAGCAGTTCATCCAGATCAACACCCAGCTTGCGGGCATATTGCGGATCAAGCGCGTGTTCCGCATCAACGAACGCACAGACACCGCCGCGTTTCTGCTGCTCTGCGATGCAATGCAGCGTCAGTGTGGTTTTGCCCGAGCTTTCAGGTCCGTAAATTTCGACAATCCGGCCCATCGGCAGACCACCGATTCCCAGCGCGATATCCAGCCCCAGAGAACCAGTCGAACTGGCGTCGATATCCTGCTTGGCATCTTCGCCCAGCTTCATGATCGAGCCCTTGCCGAACTGACGTTCGATCTGTGCCAGCGCGCTGTCGAGCGCCTTTTGCTTGTCTGCGTTTTTCTTGTCGCTCATGGTTAGAAGATCCGCCATTGTCCTGTCGCCTTCTCTTTTGTCACACCCTTGAACGGGCGGCAATCGCTGCTTTGTTCGCCTCTTGTTCCTTATGAGACCAAAAAGAGAACATTTCAATAAAAACTTACAGAAATTACTGTTCAGCAATTGTGTTAAAGAGTCGTTTACGACACTCTGCCCTCGTGAGAAACGAGGCCAAGGACCGGATAATTGCTTGTTTTCTATAAAGAACGCCTCGCGTTTCTAGCCGTCCCCAAGACCGGCAGCACAGCGTATCACTCGGCACTGCGAGATCGCGCTGACATAGTTGTGACAGGGCCGCCTGACCTCAAACACGCCCCAGTTCGGCGGTACGACCGGTTTTTTCAGAACATATTTCGGAAAATGTACGACACCGAGATGGAAGTCATGGCCGTTGTCCGTGAACCAATTGATTGGCTTGGCAGTTGGTACAAGTTTCGCGGTCGAGAGGAACGTGTGGGCCACCCCCATTCGACACAGGGCATGAGCTTTGATGAATTTGTACAAGCATATATGCAATCCCCCCGGCCCGAGTTTGCTGATGTTGGCAGCCAGAGCCAGTTTTTCCGCACGCGCAGCAACGGATTCGGGGCAAGTCACATCTTCAAATATGAAAACCAGACCGGGATACTTGACTTCCTACAGAACCGGCTGGACATGGAAATCTCGTTGAAACGGGAAAACGTCTCTCCGCCGCGCGAGTTGAATTTGGCGGCTGAAACGGAAAAGACGTTTCGCCAAAACTACGCCTCAGAATTCGCGTGTCATGACGCCGCGCTCTGAAGCGGTCAGTTGATCTGTTGGAACACGGCCTCGGTCAGTTGATTCAAAGAGAACGGTTTTGGCAGGAACGTCGAGTTCGCAATCTCGGGTTCGGACTCTCCAAATGCACCTTCGGTATACCCCGACATGAAAATCACTCTGACATCGGGCCGATCCTCAATCGCCCGACGCACCCAAGTCGGGCCATCCATCCCCGGCATCACAACATCTGTAACAAAAACGTCCACATTCAGTGAGCCATCCTCCAGCAACTTCAGTGCTTCTTCTGCTGAGGCCGCCTCGAGCACTGTGTATCCCTTCAGACGTAGCGCGCGTGTCGCGAACGCCCTGACCGGAGCCTCATCCTCGACCAGAAGAACGACTCCCTCACCCTGCCGCGCACTTCCCGAGTCTGGCACAACGACCTCATCAGGGGTGATTTTTTGGGCATCGCCTGCCACGGGAAGGAACACTGTAAACTCGGTTCCGCGCCCGACAAGGCTGTCGACAAAGATAAACCCTCCGGTTTGCTTGACGATGCCGTAGACGGTCGACAAACCCAGACCTGTACCCTCGCCAGTCCGTTTGGTCGTATAAAACGGCTCGAACACCTTTTGCATTTTGTCCGCCGGGATTCCGACACCGCTGTCTATGACCTTCACGGTAACATACTCGCCGGGTTGAACGGTTGCGCGATCCCGCCGATAGGGTTCGGACAGCGCGACGACTTCTGTCTCGATCCGCACTTCTCCACCTTCCGGCATCGCGTCCCGTGCATTGACGACCAGATTCATAAAAACCTGTTCAAGCTGTCTTTTGTCCGCGCGAACAGGCTTTAGAACGGGGTCGTGACTTAGACTCAGCCTGACCTTCTCACCCAACAACCTGTTCAAAAGATGGATCAAATCTGAAATCGTGTCGCGCAGATCCAATACTTCGGGTTGCAGGGTCTGTTTGCGCGAAAACGCCAACAATTGACTAACCAAAGCTGCCGCTCTGTTCGCGTTCTGGTTAATTTGAACCAAATCGCCGTAGTTGGGATCGTTCTGGTCATGCCGCAACAGCAACAGGTCGCAATGGCCGGAAATCGCGGTCAGCAAGTTATTGAAGTCATGGGCAACACCACCAGCCAATTGCCCGACGGCCTGCATCTTCTGCCCCTGAACAAATTGGGCCTCAAGCGTCTTCAACTCGGTGGCATCGTTCAGCACGGCGACCAGACAGACATCTCCGTTCGTTGTTACCTTGCTTAGCGTAACTTGAACGAAAACTTCCTTGTCGCGCCGTGAAAGGCGCAAAAACTCAGACCGTGGCACTGCGTCTTCCGCTGCCGACTGCGACAGCCAATCGTGAATTGGATAGCCCAACCCCTGCATGATCTGGGCCACATTCGTTTCCCCGGGCCGTATATCGCCAACCAAATGCACCGCAAGACGGTTCGCATCCAAGATCAGGCCATCAAGAGAAAGGCACATAATCGGCACGGGCAAGTCAGCAAACGGAGCTTCGGGTATCTGGCTGATCGCCACGTTCACGGGAAGAACTAGCGTATCGCGAACGGACCCCGATCGAGAAACGTCGCAGACCGTCACTGGCAGTGGGCCGTCTGACGTTTCCGCCCTTATGACATCGCCGGATTCAGGAACCTCGGTCGAAAAAACTTGCTGCACATTCTCCGGCTTGTACCCCAACAAATGTTCGGCCGCGCCGTTTACACGCAACAAGGTGCCATTTCGCCCATGTGTCAAAACCGGAACGTTGGCGTCGTCCCACTGGCCCTGCTCACCCAGATGAAATCGCCAACAATACAGGGCATGTCCGACGCCAAACACCGACACCGGAACTGTTGAGCCGACGGTGACCACATCCTCGCGTGCCCGGCCGTGTATTTCAGTAAGAGATTGCAGGCGGAGAAGAATCGCCGATGGATTTGCAAACACCGACGCCAAGCATTTATCAAGCGTGACGCCCGGAAAAGCGTGAAACCGTGCTCTGGCCCTAGAGTTGGCCGACAACACGTTGCCTTCTGCATCCGCAATCAAGCACGGGAACATGTCTTGTTCTGCAAACAATGCCATCACTTCGACGGACTGCCGCGTAGATTGATCCGCAATCCACCCCCTGACGACAACCACGAAGGCAACAACCAAAAGTGTAGCCCCAGCGACCGACATACCGGCCTCTAAAGTAACCGGAAGCCCAACGGCAAGCGGCGCCAAGCTGAGCGCCGCTCCAAGCGCTATCAACGACGCCAATCGCGCGCCAGCGGGCATTTTCTTGAGGGGCGGGCGAAAAATTAATTCTGCTGTTTCGGGCATAAACAACTCAGATCAATGGACTTTTAGACAATCAGCCCAAATAAGGTTAACGCCCGCTTAATTCTCGCGAACACTCTCCTTTTAGTTGTTATTCGCGCAGATATTATCGCGTCAAGTGTGCCGAAAAGAACCCATCAGTGCCGTGTGCTGCAAGCCACGTTTTTCGGAAAACCTCATCCCATTCCAAGTGAGCTTTCCTGAAATGGTCCACCACCGCTCCGTTTTCTTCTTGCAGCATCGAACATGTCGCATAAGCCAGCACGCCTTTCTCAGCGACCAGAGAAGACGTTTTTTCCAGTATCTCGCCCTGTAACGAAGACAATTCTGCCAGTCGTTGCGATGACAAAGCCCATTTCCCTGCAGGCGCACGCCGCCACGCGCCGCTGCCTGAGCACGGCGCATCAACCAACACCACGTCGAACGGACCCTTCTGGAGCGCCTCGTCGGTGGACAAAACCCGGATACGCGCACCCGCTCGCTTTGCTCTTGCTGGCAAATCACGCATCCGGCCCGTATTCACATCATGTGCAAAAACCTCGATACCGGGGTATGCGGCCAAGGCCAGAGATTTCCCACCTCCACCGGCGCAATAGTCCAGAACACGCATACCCGGCTTCAAATCCAACGCTGATACAACTGCCTGGCTCGCAGCATCCTGTAGCTCAACCAGCCCATCCGCATAAGCGCGACTCTGAGCGATCTTGCGAGCGCCCTCGACGACCTCCAAAGCAGTTTCACAGGCAGGATGGGGTTGAGCCTCGATGCCCTCGGCCGCCAAAGAGGCAACTGCTGCGGAACGTTCGGATTTTAACAAGTTGACGCGCAAATGGACCGGAGCACGCTTTTGCAGGGCCATCGCGACCGGAACCGCCTGATCACCCAGCGACGCATTGAACCCGGGCCACAGCCAATCCGGAATGTCGTACCGCTCGGCGTCCGAAGCAAAGTCTCGCGCGGCCTCCTCATTAGAAACCTGAGATGGAGCGTGTCGCGCGCCGGTGAAAGTCTCGGTGAGGTCAGCACCTGACGCACGCATCGCGCCGATCATAAGACCGCGACCGGTTTCTGCACCACCCAAGGCTGCAAAAGATCGTTTGCAACGTAGCGCGCCAAATACATGATCGCGCACCGCAGCACGGTCCTTGGACCCGGCAAAGCGGCTGCGACGGGCCCAGCCCGTCAGGGCTTTTTCAACGGGCACACCAGCGAGTATGTCATCGAGAATTTCGATCGAAGCCTGAATACGTGCGGCAGGTGTCATGGGACTTTCCCAGATTGCTGAACTTAACCACGCTGAACGCAATACGGCGCCCTTGTCCGGGCGCCGCAATGCCAAACGATGCGGGTTACATTACGCGGTAATTCGGGCTTTCACGTGTGATTTGAACGTCATGCACATGACTTTCCTTCAACCCGGCACCGGTGATTTTGACAAAGTTGCAGTTGCGTCGCATTTCGTCGACGGATGCACAGCCCGTATAGCCCATCGCGGCGCGCAGACCGCCGACCAACTGGTGCACAACCGCGCTGGCGGAACCCTTGTAGGGCACCTGCCCCTCAATCCCTTCGGGCACCAGCTTGTCATTCGCCGCGTCCTTCTGGAAGTACCGATCCGCCGAGCCACGCGCCATCGCGCCCAGGCTGCCCATACCACGATAGGATTTAAACGAACGTCCCTGATACAGGATCACCTCACCCGGGCTTTCATCGGTGCCCGCGATCATCGAACCGACCATCGCGCAAGACGCCCCCGCCGCGATCGCCTTGGCGAAATCGCCCGAGAACTTGATGCCGCCATCGGCAATCACCGGCACATCCCCAGCCGCTGCAGCGCAATCCATGATCGCTGTAAGTTGCGGCACGCCAACTCCGGCCACCATCCGCGTGGTGCAAATCGAGCCCGGCCCGATACCGACCTTGATCGCATCCGCGCCTGCGTCGATCAGCGCTTTGGTCGCGTCACCGGTGGCGACGTTGCCGGCGATGATCTGAACCTCGTTCGACAGGGTTTTAACCCGCTTCACTGCGTCCAACACGCCTTGCGAGTGACCATGCGCGGTATCCACAACGATAATGTCTACGCCCGAATCCACCAGTTGCTCGGACCGCTCAAACCCCGCGTCCCCGACCGAGGTCGCCGCCGCAACGCGCAGGCGGCCCAGACGGTCCTTGCACGCGGTGGGGTTCAGCACCGCTTGCTCGGTGTCTTTCAAAGTCAGCAAACCGGTCAGCTTGCCCGCACCGTCAACAACCAGCAACTTCTCGATTCGGCGCGCCTTCATCAGGCTTTTGGCTTCTTCCAGATCGGCTGGTTCCTGAAGCATCGCCAGATTGTCCGTGGTCATCATGGCCTTGATCGGCTGGTCGTCCGATGTTGCAAAGCGCATGTCGCGGTTGGTCACAATACCGACCACGCGACCTGCCTCATCCACCACAGGGAAGCCGGTGAAGTTGTAACGCTCGACCAGAGCCTTGGCATCTGCCAGAGTCTGTTCTGCGCGCAGTGTGACGGGGTTATAGACGATACCGGATTCAAACCGCTTGACCCTGCGCACTTCACGCGCCTGTTCTTCAGTCGTCAAGTTCTTGTGGATAACCCCGATCCCACCGGCCTGCGCCATCGCGATGGCCATGCGCGCCTCGGTCACAGTGTCCATCGCCGAGCTCAGCAGCGGGATGTTCATGGTGATTTCGCGCGTCACACGCGTTGCCGTATCTGCCGTCGCAGGAAGGACCGACGACGCCGCCGGAACCAAAAGAACATCGTCAAAGGTAAGTGCCTCACGAATCTGCATCTATTAACCCCATGCAAAACCCCGTTTGGCGGTGACCCTATTACATGGATTTAAGGCAAGGAAAAGCCCCTGACCTGAACTAGTTTGGCCCTGCGGGGCAATGCCGCGGCAAAAAACGACGCTAGACATGCAAAACGTGCCGCTGAATGGCCTTTCCCTTTGCGCTTAAAACCATATCTTGCGCGGAACACGCGCGAATACAAAAGGCAGGCCAGATATGACCACCGACCCCCTTGTCGTCTTTACCCCCTCGGGCAAACGCGGGCATTTCCCAGTTGGTACTCCGGTACTGACAGCGGCCCGGCAGTTGGGCGTCGATCTGGACTCGGTCTGCGGCGGGCGCGGGATATGCTCGAAATGCCAGATCACGCCCAGCTATGGCGAGTTTCCCAAGCATGGCGTCACCGTGTCCGAGGACGCGCTGAGCGAATGGAACGCGGTGGAACAACGCTATGAAGACAAGCGCGGGTTGAAGCCCGGTCGCCGTCTGGGGTGTCAGGCAACCGTTCAGGGTGACGTGGTGATCGACGTGCCGCCCGAATCTCAGGTCCACCGTCAGGTGGTGCGCAAGGCCGCTGCCGCGCGCGCCATCACCATGGACCCGGCCACAAGGCTGTATTTCGTGGTGGTCGAAGAACCCGACATGCATTCGCCCACCGGCGATCTGGAGCGGCTGGAACGCGCCCTGCGCGAGCAGTGGAAGATCGACGCCGTCACCGCCGATCTGTCGCTGATGGCCAAGCTGCAACCAGTTCTTCGCAAAGGTAAGTGGGAGGTTACCGTAGCCGTCCACAAAGGCCACAACGACTCGGTCGCGCGGATCGTGGAAATCTGGCCCGGCCTGCATGAAAGTGGCCTGTACGGTCTGGCCATCGACCTTGGGTCGACCACAATCGCCGCCCATCTGACCGATCTGGAAACCGGCGAGGTCAAGGCGTCCTCGGGCCTGATGAACCCGCAGATCCGCTTTGGCGAAGACCTGATGAGCCGTGTCTCCTACGCCATGATGAACCCCGGCGGTGATCAGGAAATGACCAAAGCCGTGCGCGAGGCGATCAACGACCTGACCACCTCGATCGCGGATGAGGCCGGGATTGACGCCGCGCTGATCATCGAGACGGTTTTTGTCTGCAACCCGGTCATGCACCACCTGCTTCTGGGACTGGACCCGGTTGAGCTTGGGCAGGCTCCGTTCGCTCTAGCGACCTCGGAAAGTATGTCCCTACCCGCGCGTGAGATGGACCTGACCAAAATGAACCCCCGCGCGCAGGTCTATATCCTACCCTGTATCGCGGGGCATGTTGGGGCCGACTGTGCCGCCGTTGCCCTGTCCGAGGAGCCGGGCAAATCGGAAGACCTCGTGCTAATCGTGGATGTTGGCACCAATGCGGAAATCCTGCTGGGCAACACCAGCCGCGTACTGGCCTGCTCGTCGCCCACCGGCCCCGCGTTTGAGGGCGCGCAGATCAGCTCCGGCCAACGCGCGGCCCCCGGCGCGATTGAACGGATCGAGATCGACCCCACCACCAAGGAACCCCGCTTCCGTATCATCGGGTCGGACAAATGGTCCGATGAGGACGGGTTCGATCAGGACATTGCCACCACCGGGATCACCGGCATCTGCGGCTCGGGCATTATCGAGGCCGTGGCCGAAATGCGCATCGCCGGGCTGCTGGACGAAAGCGGCCTGATCGGATCAGCCGCGCAAACCGGCACCACCCGTTGCGTGCCCGAAGGCCGCACCCACGCCTTTCTGATCCACGATGCCAGCGCCGAGGGCGGCCCGCGTATCACCGTGACTCAGGGCGACATCCGCGCCATCCAACTAGCGAAATCGGCGCTATACGCTGGCGCGCGCCTGTTGATGGATGAGATGGAGGTCGACACCGTTGACCGCGTGGTTCTGGCCGGGGCGTTTGGCGCGCATATCTCGACCAAACACGCGATGGTTCTGGGCATGATCCCGGATGCGCCGCTGGACAAGGTCTCAAGCGCGGGTAATGCCGCGGGAACCGGCGCGCGGATAGCGCTGTGCAACATCGGCGCGCGCAAAGAAATCGAGCGTGTCGTGCGCGAGATCACCAAGGTTGAAACTGCCATCGAGCCTAAATTTCAGGACCATTTCGTCGCCGCCAACGCGATCCCGCATAAGACCGACCCGTTCCCAGAACTGGCGCAGGTGGTCACGTTGCCCTCGCCTTCATTCAACACGGGCGGCGGGGATGAGGAAAAATCTGGCCGTCGCCGTCGCCGCAGGTCATAGTCCCCGCATAGATCGGAGGCGACATGGCAACAGCAAACGAAGAACAGGCGGAGTTTTGGGCGAATTCGCCATCGGGCGCGAAATGGCTAACCTATGAGAGCCAGATGGACACGCTGTTGGCTCCGGTTTTGGATTTGGTGCTGGATCGCGCCGCCCTTCAACCGGGCCATCACGTGTTGGACATTGGCTGTGGCACCGGGGCAAGCACGGTACAGGTCGCTCAGGTCGTTGGCCCAAACGGGCACGTTCTGGCTGCCGACTTTTCACAGCCGTTTCTGGATCGGGCGGCTGAACGCGCCCGGGCTGCCGGGCATTCTAATGTCGGTTTTCAATACGCAGACGCGCAGACCCACCCATTTGACGAAGGCGATCGAGACGCCATGATCTCGCGCTTTGGCGTGATGTTCTTCGATGATACGGTTGCTGCCTTTGCAAACATGTCCCGCGCCCTGAAGCCCGGCGGACAAATGACCTTTGCCGCTTGGGGCCCGCTTTCTGGCAACCCCTGGTTCTTTATCCCGCACGTTGCAGCCACCGCGCGCCTCGGGACTCCGCCAAAGGTGGATCGCAACGCGCCCGGACCTTTGGCCTTTCACGATCAGGATCGCGTTACAGGTTTGCTGAAAGACGCCGGGCTGACTGACATCAAGGTCGACGCAGTTGATCTGACCTTGCCGGTACACGGCACGCTAGAGGACTGCGCTGCACTCTGTACCCGCGTAGGCCCAGCGGCTCGGGTGATCGCCCATTTCGACGGCAGCCCCGAAGATGTCGCTGCCATTCGGGACGCAGTAGCAGGTGAATTCCAGCCCTATCAGGCAAGAGATTTGGTCAAAGTACCCGCGCTCATCAACCTGTTTCAGGCACGTCGGCCCGAGTGATTGGAGCGGGTAGCGCGCATCATGTTGCTGTTGCAACATGTTGCAAATTGACCCACCACCCCAACACTTATTGCATTTTGAAAATTCGACCTGTATCGGATTTTGTAAACTTGTTGCAAATAACCCCACCGCAAGTGTGGGGCAGAATGTGGAGCAGATATGGCAAGAGGCAATAACCGTCTTTCCGCAACTCAAGTAAAGAACGCCGCGCCCGGAAGCGTCGTGCAGGACGGAGGCGGCCTGTCACTTAAACGATCCGAAACCGGTGGCCGTTGGACATTCAGATTCCAGATCAATGGAAAGCGGCGAGATATGGGTTTGGGTTCCTACCCTAACATGTCCCTATCAGATGCGCGCAAAGAACGATCCAAGTGGGCCGCCTTCGCGGAGCGCGGCGAAGATCCGATTGTGGAACGTGAGCGCCAGCGCCTAGAGGAAGAGAAAAGCCAGAACGACCCGACGTTCGAGGAAATGGCCGAAATGGTATTTGAAGGGCGCAAGGAGCGTCTGCAAGGCGATGGAAAGCGCGGCATGTGGTATTCACCCCTCAAGAACCACGTAATACCTAAGATCGGCAATCGCAGGATCAGCACCCTGCACCAGCGCGACATTCACGACGCTCTGAAACCAATCTGGCGCACCAAACACGAAACGGCAGACAAGGCGATGTATCGAACGCGCATGGTGCTGCGACAAGCGAAGTTGATGGGCTATGAAGCTGAACCCTTCATTTGTGACGCAGCACGTCACATGCTGGGCTACGTCGAGCGCGTTCAAAAGCCCCTGCCAGCGACACCATGGCAAGAAATACCGGATCTGTATTCGCGGCTGGACAAGGAACACCCTTCCTACCTGGCTCTGCGATTTGCGATCCTGACGGCAGCGCGCGGGATGCCCATTCGCGGGGCTCGATTCCATGAGATTGACGGCGACGTGTGGACGGTCCCACAAGAGCGTATGAAAGGCGAACGAGGCAAAGTGCAGGATTTCCGTATCCCTCTATCGACTGAAGCCATGAACGTGGTTGATATATGCCGCGAACTACGCCGCAATGACTTCCTGTTTCCAAGCCCGAGGACGAACAAAGGCGTCAGCGACGTTGCCATGGCGAAGGTACTGAACCACCTGAATGAAGAGGGTCGAATACACGGCTTTCGGTCGTCGTTAAGAATGTGGATTCAGGATAATGAAACGGCAAGTTTCGAAGTCGCGGAAACGGCCTTAGGTCATTCCATCGGCAATAAGGTGGAGCGGTCCTATGCGCGCTCGGATCTGCTGGACAAGCGACGCGTCCTCATGCAGAAATGGGCCAATTTCGTAACCCAGGCCGAAAGCAAGATTGTGCAGCTTGGCGGTTAGATCGGCGGCGGCTCGGTTCGTCTACGACACAATTTTTTGTGCACTCTGGGGGCAAGACCTAAAAATAAGCATATTTTCAACTGCAGCTTCACACCAAATTGCGGACGTTCGACCTAATTTGAGCTGTGACCGCTCTGCGGACAGAGCCGCCATCCACTTAGCACAAGGCACTGACCGCACTGAACCCAAACCTGCCGTTCAACTGCTCTGCGCGTTGCTGCGCTATTGCCTGTGAAACCGGACTTTCGCCGCGCGTGCAATATTTGAGGGTTGTTCGAAGTCCATTCAGTTGGACTGCGCAGATCTTGGCCCAGACTTACACCTCGACATCACACAGCCGCCGATCCTCTCCCCGGGTCCAGCAGCATTTTGGCGCTTCTCAGCTGACTTTGGACCAATCGCCGGTCTCCACTTAGATGCAAATCCTGGCTCACAGCCCGACCAGCCCAAGGTTTTTGAAGAGTGACTGCGCGTCTGCGTTGGTCAAAGGAATGATCAGTTGGTCTCCCTCGACGCCTTCGATGATGTTCACCGAGCGAAGCAGGTTTCCATCCACTCTGATGTCGAGCGAACCACCCACAGATTCCTTGGTGAATGCAGCAAGGGCAGCGGCAGCGCCTGGCTTTAGGCTTAGCTCGACAAGAGACTGGCCATCCGGACCTTCGCGTATTTCGCCCCTAATCACTTCCTGCGCTGTTACGAGGATAGGACCAAGCTGAAGCGGCGCTGTTGAGGCATTGATCACGCATATCGGATGGTTGCCGGGGTTTCGCCCCCCTCCCAGATCAAGGCATTGGTCGACATAGGTGGCTTTCTGTATCTCAGAACCAGCCCAGAATGCGATTCCGGCCACAATGAGTATGGCGAAGGTCAACGTATTGCGCGTTGAAAACATCGGCATTTTCCGTCTGATTAGCCGCGTCAGGCGACGGAACAATCCGTGGCCGATGGCTTGACCCGTAAACAAATAACTAAAGAATAACGGGGCAACATGAGCAAAGCCACTGATAAGGACGCTTGATATGGGATTTGTACAATCGATAAAGGTCTGTCTCTCGAAGTATGTCGTTTTTTCGGGGCGGGCGACTCGTTCGGAATACTGGTGGTTCGTGCTATTCGTTATCTTGTGCAACATCATCTTTTCGATCCTGGACGGGGCAATTTTCGGCATCAACCCAGAAACCGGCGAAGGCACGGGTATCTTTAATCCCTTGTTTCAAGTTGCGATTTTTTTGCCAATGCTGGCTGCTGGCTGGCGCCGATTGCACGACAGCGGGCGCCCCGGATGGTATCTTCTTCTACCAATGGCCTTGGGGTTTGCGACCATGATTGCGCTTCTGAGCGGCGTTGCGGTCTTCACCGTACTGGAAGGTGGTGTTGACGATCCAGAGGTGCTACGCGGACCAGCGGCGTTTCTCGGAGCGACCGGTATGATGGTGGTTTGGGCGCTGCAATTGGTCTTGACGGTCATGATGATCTGGTGGCTGACCCGGCCGTCGCAAGACGGGGACAACGCGTATGGTCCGCCGGCGGCGTAGGACATTTGCCAAGCTAGCTTTTGATACAGAGAGGAAACAGGAATGAAGCGTAAGATATCATTGGCCCTTGCGGTAGCCTGCCTCATCGCCTCGCCAGTCTTTGCAGAGTGGACTTTCGTCGCCGGACCGACGGCAAATGCGTTCATTCAATCCAGCGACTCAACTCTTGAACTTCAATGTGACCGTATCCGTTTTGTGCCCGCGGGCTATGAGGATAGCGAAGACATTGTGGCCAAGCAGGGATTATCGATCCGTTTCATGAAGGATGGAACGACAGAAGCAGGTGCCTTCCAGATCGGACCAGAGAACGCCAACACTCAGATCGTCGACAACTACCCCGTCGAGATCTTGTTCAACAGTGCGGAGGATTACGGCTTCGTTCTGGATCAATTGGCAGCAAATGCCTCGGTCAATCTTTCTATGATCGATCAGGACATCACTTATGGGATCTTCGATTTGGCGGGTTCGAGCGCGGCCATCAAGTCGCTCAGGTCTGCCTGTGGCGGGGCGACACAGCAGACAGCGAGCACCGAGGCTCCGGAGGGCGTAGTCTATTGCGGTGGCGGCGCCGTGAAACGCCAGATCGAATACGTGATCCTGAACTCTCCGGACGGTGAATGGGATGCATTGCTCACCGTGAATGGTGAGGTGACGCGGGCCATGACCGCCTACAGTTACTTTGGCAATGCAGAAGCCCCGAAAGGGTTCGTTGTTGCGCTTCTTGGTGAGGACAGATCAGAAGCCCTGATTTTCCGGGATGCGGGAGCGGACTGGTTGGAATACGGGGATTATCGTTATGACAAGTGTAACTGATGCTTTGGCAGAGTTACGCTCGCAGAAACGAACGGCCAAAGTCTTGAGGAGTCTCGGGGTTTGGATCGCAGTCTGGCTTGCCTTAATCACACCGGCAAGGGCCGCCGATGTGTCCGATCTGCCTGAACAGTTGCAGGAAAAAGTACAATCCGCCCGACAAGCTTGCGCAGAGTTCGACAATGGCACCTTCTACCTCGAATGGAAGGCCGTTGACCGGGTCGATCTGGACGGCGATCTATATCTCGATTGGGTGCTGAACGAGCGGGGGTTCGCCTGTTCGACAGCCGCATCGCTTTACTGTGGAACAGGTGGATGCATGTCGCACTTTCTCGTGCATGATAAAGTCTATTCCTTGTTGAACCAGGGCTGGGACTTGGCAGATCTGGGACCGAGCAAGGTCCTTCTAGCGGACGTCCACGGTTCGCAATGCGGCGGTATCAATCCGACACCTTGTGCGGCAGCCAGCATTTGGGACAGCGAAGAGAAAAAATGGCGAACAACTGCCGCTGAGTGGGAGTGACCCGCGTGAGAAACATCGCCAGAGCGCTGCAATGATTTGCGCCACCCAAACTATGCCAACGGAGTAAGGCCACATGAGAAAGCTGACACTCATCTCCCTTTTATTGCTTGGCTTGGGCCTTGCGCTCTGGGCCGGATATGCGGTTCAGGGCTCTTATGTCGATGAAGATGGCGTGTTGCAGGAGCATTTCCACCTCCTTGCCCTTGGTTGGGTTTTCACCTTCGCAGGGGCTGTTGCTCTAATGGGATCGCTCGTTTCAAAGTTCATGAAGCAGAGGACGACCTCCGAATGAACACTAAAAGCCAAGCCGTGATTATCCTTTGTCTGGTTTGCCTGTGCGGCCCAACGAACGCAGATGGTGTTCATTTTTCAGGCCTGTACGTGCCAGAAGGCCTGAGTTGCGAAGATGGTGCACAAATCTCTGAAGAGTATGGCGATCTTCGAGCAGGATATGTCATCTATGACGATGAAGGTCGTAAATCGGATGACGCGGATTGCGCCTATGCGCAAGTTCAGGCCCTGCGCGGGACATCTCTGCAAATTGTCGATCTTGAGTGTTCTTACGACGGCTCGTCGTATGAATACCGTCAGGTGCTGTCACCCCTGAGCAACAATCGCATGTTGGTTGTCAACGGGCTTGATGACGGAACTTCGATCTATCAGGTTTATACGTATTGCGGTTGGGTTCCTGAGGGTAACTAGCGCCACGCACGCATCGCTGGCAGAGGTAGGCAATATGAAAAACAAACAACTCGCACCGCGACGCAAGGCTTGTTTAGTGTGCACAACAGCGCTTTACCTGACGTTTAGTGTTAGTGGCGAAGCCGCGGCGCAAGGGTATTGCAGTGCCGTCACTGGTACAGGATTGAACCTTGGTTGCGCGGAGACGCTCGCCAATACCTCAACCGGTACACTCGGCGCTGCAGATGTTTTTGTGGACCCCGTCATTGGCCGCTTTGATGGTCTGGTCTGGGACTCAGACACGATGTCAGGGCTTGCACTTGGGGGGTTCCGAACCCGTGAATCAATTGCATTTTCCAGATCAGTATATCGCTCTTGGGAGAATGTTTTCTTTGGGTCAACGAGAACCGACGGAGGGAAAACGGCCCTGGACGTGTTTGCATTCCGCGATCCGCCTTCGGGCCCCGGAAACGTTCAAGCGACTTTGTTGTTTGATCGACTAACGCTCGAGAACACCTCTTTGACGATCCGGGACGGGGTAAGTTCTGCTGGTACTCAGACCGGTCAGATCGTCAACCTGAGTCTCGGCTTTGGCGCAGCCGGTATCGGGCGTGGCGGTGGACTTACGCTTCGCAATAGCGATTTGATTTTTCGGGATGGAACCCGCCTTTCAATGAACTCGCCGGATGGCGGACCTGCGTTCATCAGAGCCGAACGCGGAACAAACGAATTGCGTTTGGGAAGCAACCATATATTTGGTGTGCCGCTTACTGTCGACGTTGCAGACGGGGCGCGCCTTGACTTGGTCGGCACCACCATCGAGCCGTTTCTTGATAGTTGGTTGACCGTTGGTCAGGGTGCGGAGCTACAACTTCGATCCAACTCAGTTCTGGGTTTAACAAAGTCGAACGGCTCCGCTACGCCTTCCTCTGAGATCACGGGGGGTACGCTTCGCCTTGAAGGTGCGGGGACGGAGCTACAATTGACCGATCCTCAGATAACTGACGGCTCTATCCTTCTTGAAACGGGCGCCAAGTTTCGTGTTCAGGACTCCAACAATGCCGCAAGCGCGTTGACATTCGCAGGAAACAGCACACTGCGCTTCGAAAGTGGGGCTTCTGCCGTTGCCGGCTCTGTGACGGGGCCGGACGATTTAACGGTGAACGTGCGCGCGGGCACGACAGTCGTTTCGTCGTCAACGCTGATGGATGTAGGCGCAGGCTTGCGCGCAAGCAACATTGCAATAAATCAAGGGACGTTGGACATCTCCGGCCTGAGTGCTCAAAGCGACTTTTATGACAACTTGTCTGCGCTTTCTGTGGAGAATGCTGGAACGTTCCTGGACGCTGGATCGCAGGTATACTCTGGCCTCGATACTCTGAACGTCGATGGCGGCACATTGCGCTCGCTGGCCACATTTGGGTCTTTTTCTGGCCCGAGTGGGCCAATGGCCGCACAACTAAACGACAGCACGATCGACCTTTTTGGGGCATTGCCTCCTGCGTCTGGCATCGCGCCGGGTTTGGCAAGCTTACGACTGAACGCAGAACAAGCGCAGTTCTCGGGTGACAACAATGTACGCATCGGGATTAGTCCCTCCGGCGAGTGCTCGGTCTCTGGGGGTAGCTGCATTCCGGGAACAACGAGATACAGTGGGCAACTGATCACCAATGTGGCAGGAACTGCACCAAGTCTGACGGGGTTCGACACTGTCTTTTTCGTGCCACTCGCAACTGACCAAAATGCCGGTGCCGCAGATTATGTGACCGGCGGCGTAAGCGGCATCTACACTGTTGCCTTGAATAATCCGGCAATCGGACTTCCGGGCACCACCGCAGCCTACGATGCGAGGCCGCGCACTCCAACGGCTACGGACTTGGCATCCGCCGGTTCAACGCTCCCGGCAAATCTATTGTATTCCATCGTGAACGACCCGCTCGCAGACGATCAGGTGGACATAGCGTTCATAGACGTCGGATTAACAAATAACCCATTCATCACCTCCACCTACACACCTCAAACAACCACGTCCGTTGCCACCAATCCAAATACAGGCAATCAGACAACAACTACGGTCGTTACCACGCCGTCGGGCGGCGGCGCGACCCAAACTGTAACCACAACGATCACAGCACCCGGCGGTGGGGTGATTTCCACGAACACGGTGACAAACACCTTGGGACCCGCAACTGGGACGACAAATACCCAAAACCTTGGACAGTTGGTCTCGTCCAATGGTCAAAGCCTTCCTTACAACTCCCTGCAACAGGTCAGCACGCTGCACCCGGAAGCCTATGCCTCTTTTATGACTGTCGCATTGGAGCACAGCGATCTGCGCCGCAACATGGTTCTTTCGAACGCCAATGGGCGCGCCACCGGCAATGGCCGTATCGAGGGATTGACCGACGAAGGCCGGAATGTCTGGTTCGATGCTGGTCTGACCAGAGGGCAAGTCGATGCCGATGGCGGGCTAGCAGGGTTTGATTATGATCTTAACCAGTTCATCCTCGGAGCCGACATTTGGGCAGACAATCGTCGCCGCTTTGGCGCCTATCTTGGTTACGGCACCTATTCGATGACAGATCACACAACCTCGACCGATACGCTCGACTTTTCCTCTGACGCGTTCAGCATCGGCGCGTACGGCGTGGTGGAGTCGACGAATTGGTCTTTTTCAGGAATGGCTGGTGTATCATGGGGTGACACAGACGCGACCCGGGACGCGGTTACTGGCTCAAGCGTAAATCGTCATACGGCAAACTATGATCATACAACATACGAGATTGCTGCGCGCGCGGAATACACTGCCCTGCCATCACGTGGTGGTTGGCATCTAGCACCGGAGGTCGGTCTGGGTTACGCTCGCTATGAACAAAACGGATTTACTGAAGATGGCGACTTGGCAACCGCATTGGCGGTAGACAATGCAACTGCGGATAGTCTGATCGGAAGCGTAGGCATCAACGTGACTGGGCCGGCATTTGCTGGTGGTCTAATACCTCTTGGCTTCATGCGTTATGAACACGATTTTCTTGCTGCATCCGACGAGACACACGGAATTGACGCGACCTTTGCCACGTCCCCGGGCATTTCTCAGTCTTTTGTCGGCACCCATCGAGGCGAGAACGCAATCTCCGTCGGCTTGGGTCTTGCAACGACCGTGAACGCGTCCGTCGATGCTTCTGCGGGGGTTGTCTTCCAAAAAAATACAAACGGCGATGAATTCGGTGGCGGCTTAAGGATCACTTGGCGTTTCTGACTCGGTTTCCGTCGATGCCTTGGATTGCGAGGCAAATCAAATATCCGCAATACTTCAACCAGCCAATTAAGTCAGTTGAGAGACAACACTCGTGAAGCTCGAAGCTCGCCGCCTGAACTTACAAATCCAAGGTCTTCTTTGGGCTCGGAACAGCCATTCGCTGCGCAGTGCATCAGTGACCGCAGTGCGGACAAAGCGGTCTGTGGTTCTCCAATCAAATCGGCCGACCTTGGGTTTACAGTACACGGTTGTGGAGAGTGAGAAGGATTAGTTGTCTTCACTTCCGGAAGTATAGTGTCTCAATTGGCACCCTTATTGCATGCTGAGCAGGACGTTATGGCTCACGAGCGTCCAGATACCCTCCGGTTAAGCCCTTTTGAGTGTCAGATGGTATCGTCCCAAAATTAGGTTGTTGGTTGTTCGGGTGCATCACCCAGAGCCAGCAGCAAAAGAATAGCCAAAAGGGGTGATCCAACCAGACCGATCAGGAACCAGATCAAACCAGACCGGTTGCGCCGCCCTGCCATCGTGATCGGCAGGATATAAAGCCAGATCACGACAACCAGCAAGATGAGCATAAAAATCAACTGGATAACTGGTGCGTCCATGAAATTTTGCCTTTCGTATCTTGACGCCATTTTTAAAACGGCTGATCCGGTTAGATAGACAATGGCCCGAAAGCGTTTTCGGGTATTAATTTAGCCCAACATGGGTCCCGGGCGTCCCAACCCTCTCCCTTTGGGTTCCTTGGCTATCAGACAGTGCCGTCCAAATGTTTGGTGTTTTCCGGGTCACAAGGTAGCAAGGTCGGCAAAACGGATAAAGTGGGTGTTCAAGGAACCTTTTAAAGTGCCTTTTCAATGAACTTTGAAAAAAGCTCACCCTGCGAATTGATCCTAAGTTTCGCGTAAATGTTGCGTCTGTGGATGCGGACTGTGCCTGGAGAGATGCCGAGAATTGTGCCGACAGCTTCTGCCGAATGGCCCTTCAACGTGAACTCAACGACTTCGCGTTCTCGTGGTGTCAGAACGCCATCGCCAAATGCCTGGAAAGCAAGATCGACGCGACGACTAACGCCATTCGCTGCGGCGCCGCGGGCCAGTGTTGGAAAGTCACTCCAATGTTTGCAACAGGCTGCCCGAACGAGCGGCCATAGAGCGTGCAAATGACGAATTTCCTTGGCTGAAAAAGGCTTCACTGATCGCATGAGCGAGACCACAACCATCCCAGTGCTCGGGATATCGATAAAGTAGCCAATCTCCTCTGCTAACCCAGTCCTTTTGTAATAGCTGCGATAGTATTCGCCCTGATAGAACCTGTCCGGTGCGATATCGCGCATGCGGTACAGACCCGGTGTTATCGGTTTTGTCGCGGCCAAAAAAAATGGATCAAGTACGTAGGGCCCTGCTTGGTAATCCTCAACAAAAATACGCCGTTTGCTTTTGGGAAAATCGTCGTGAAGGTCTATAGGCGCTTCGGTTCCGACATGGCCAAACACCACCGTAAAATCGAATGGTGCGACCTGCCGCAAGCCATCTGCCAAAGCACATGGAAATTCTGGGGTTCCGATCTTCTCCACGACCCTGCCGGCCTCTTCCATCCAATCGTACACGCGCCGCTCCAGATTTTCGAAAAGCACCTCTATACCCCAATTGTGGTATATACAGTTATTCCGAGTTATTGTTACTTTTTCTTTGTTTGAGTGGTATGCCAACAAATGCCAAAAAATCAAGCAAAAGGAAAACGGCAGTATATGAGCTTTGACATGAGCGTCACCATGCAGACGATTGCGGAACTCCGAGGAGTGACCAAGACCTTCGGGAATGTGGTCGCCGCCAAAGACCTGAATCTTTCCATTGGGAAAGGAGAGTTCCTGTCGTTCTTAGGCCCATCTGGTTGCGGCAAAACCACTGCGCTTAGAATGTTGGCAGGTTTCGAGAAGCCAACCGAAGGTCAGGTGTTGCTCGATGGAGAAGTCGTCAACGACTTGGATGCGCACCATCGCCCAGTCAACATGGTGTTTCAGCACTATGCTCTTTTTCCTCACCTAAGCGTGTTCGACAACATCGCGTACGGCCTGCGCCAACAACGACCACGCGTAGACAAACAAACAATCGCGACAAAGGTTGAGCAAGCGCTGGAAACTGTCCGTCTTGGTGGGTTTGGCCCACGTCGCATCTGGGAGATGTCTGGTGGTCAGCAGCAACGCGTCGCTTTGGCGCGTGCGATCGTAAACGAGCCCAAGCTTTTGCTGCTTGATGAACCAATGGCTGCTCTGGATCGAAAGCTTCGAAAAGAAATGCAGTTTGAACTGCAGAACCTGCAACGACAACTGGGAATAACTTTTGTCCTCGTCACGCACGACCAAGAAGAAGCGCTTTCAATGTCCGACCGAATTTGTGTGATGGAAGGCGGCAGTATTGTGCAGGTTGGCAGCCCACGCGAACTCTATGACATGCCCCGCAGCCGCTACGTGGCTGGATTTGTAGGCACCTCAAATTTCTTTGATGCAACTGTGACTGACTCAGCAGCCGACCAAATCACTGTGCGTTTAGCGAGTGGCCAAAAGGTGCGCGGAACTCCGGAGATTCCAATAGATGCAGGGCAGGAAGTGTGCGTTAGTATCCGTCCTGAACAGATCACGCTGACCCGCGCGCTACCCACAGCTGAAATCGCTCTGCCAGTTACCATTCAAAATCGGATCTTCCTTGGGGAGCACACAGAATACCTTGCGCGCAACGAAGCACTGGGTGATTTCCACGTACTTGTGCCAAGGCAAGCGGAATTGAACGAGGGGACGTTCAATGCAGGAGAGCAGGCCTTTGTTTCATGGGGCGAAGGCGCACTGCTGATCCTGGAAAAATAACAAATCCCGCAATCCAACAACAGAGAGGTTCACAATGACCAAGGATAATGGGACTATTTCCAAGCAAAAGTTCATGGAAGAGCTTCGCCGGTACCAAAAGGGTTCGGTTACACGGCGACATTTCTTAGGCGTGACAGGTCTTGGGATGGCAACGGCCGTTCTGGGCACGGCCATTCCTGGGTTGCGTCCACGCCCGGCATTTGCTGCCGGGGACATTGGCGACCGAGTGATCCTCGCCACATGGCCGAACTACCATGACGAGATGAACTTCGAAGCCTTCACGGAAGCCACTGGCGCCCATGTTCAGGTCAATGTTTTTGGCTCGAACGAAGAGATGTTGGCAAAACTACAGGCTGGAGGGTCTGGCTGGGACGTTTTCGTTCCAACCAACTACACGATCACTACGTATGTGGGTGAAGATCTGATCATCCCGCTCGATACTTCCAAACTGCCAAACTACGACGCAGGTTCATTCGAACAGCGCTTTTCCGATGCCGGTTCTGTCGATGGCCAGCTTTACGCGGTGCCAAAAAACTGGGGCACGACTGGCTTTGCAGTGAACACCAGCAAGCTTGACGGCGCTCCGACTCCAACCACATGGAAAGAGTTCTGGGACCTTACTATGGAAGGTTACTCAGGCCGGACAATGGTGCATGATTACCAACTCACCACCATCGGTAATGCCCTGAAATACTTCGGCTACTCCTTCAACTCGGTCGATGAGAAGGAACTGGCGGATGCCGAGAAATTGTTGCTGGATGCCAAACCGCATCTGTTTGCAATCTCGTCGGATTATCAGCCACCGATGCGTAACGGTGACGCCTGGATGACGATGTGCTGGACAGGTGACGGCAAGCAGATGAATGTCGACATGCCTGAAATCGCCTACGTTCTGGGAACTGAGGGCGGTGAGCTCTGGTCCGACTACTACGCTATTCCTAAGGGCGCACCCCATATGGATGCCGCTTATGCCTTGATCGACTTCCTGCTGAACCCGGAAGTTAATGCGAAAGAAGTCCTCGCTCACGGCTATCCATCGGCTGATGCTCGCACCAATGCGTTGCTGCCGAAGGAACTACTGGAAGATCCGATCCTTTATCCGGCAGCTGACCTTCTGAATGCACTCGAGTTCGGCGCGGCGGCTACACTAACCGATCCAAACCGTGCCGAGTTGCTCGCCCGCTTCAAGTCGGCCTAAGCGGCAAGGCCGCCAATATCGGAAAAGACGAGGACAAAATGACCGAACGAGGCAGAAAAGCACTGTTGCTGGCTCCAGCAGGAATATGGCTTTTGGTAATGCTAGCCCTTCCTCTGCTGGTCGTCTTCGTCTTTTCCTTTGGCGAACGGGGTGCCGCCGGAGGCTACGTTCCAGCGTTCACGTTGGAACAATATGCCAACCTTCCTGCGCGATGGACGGCGTTTAAGAACACTTTGATCCTTGCACCTCTGGGGACTATCGCTGCGTTGGTAATTGCCTACCCGCTCGCCTACTTTCTTGCGGTGCGTTGTTCACCAAAGTGGAGAACTTCGCTGTTGATCCTAGTGATCGTGCCGTTCTGGACATCGATCCTGATCCGGTCATACGCTTGGATTTTCATCCTTGGGGGGCGTGGCTTGCCCGCTTTACTGGGGTCGATCGGCATCGATGATATCCGCCTGATAAATACGCCGTTCGCTGTGCTTGTCGGGATTGTCTATGGGTATCTACCTCTGATGGTTTTCCCGATTTTTGTAAGCTTAGACAAACTGGATAAACGCCTTCTGGAAGCATCGGCTGATCTCGGCTCTACCCCATGGCGTACGTTCCGTCAGGTGACACTTCCTTTGTCGGTACCTGGTATCGCAACTGGCTGCATGCTGGTCTTCATCTTGCTGATGGGCGAGTTTCTGATCCCAGCGATCTTGGGCGGCGGAAAGGTCTTTTTCGTCGGAAATGCGCTGGTGGACCTGTTCCTGCAGTCTCGGAACTGGGCGTACGGATCGGCGGTCGCAATGACTCTGGTTGTCGTAATGCTTGTCACTGTCTCAATTTACATGAAATTCATCTCGCGCCTGGGTGGCCAGCGCGAAGATGTCTCGCTGATGTGAGGGTCCGATGCGCTTATACGCGATTTGCGTCTACCTTTTTCTCTATATTCCAATCGGCATCATCGCGCTTTTCAGCTTTAATGCCGGACGACACGCAAGCCAGTTCATGGGGTTCTCGACCCAATGGTATGGTAAAGCGCTGAACAACCCATTTGTAATGGACGCGCTCGAGACCAGTCTGCTTGCGGCATTCATAACTGCTTGCCTCGCATCCACTCTCGGAACCATGGCGGCCATCGCTTTACAAGGGGTTAAGGGATGGCTCCGAACTTTGTTTGATGCGATGATTTATATTGCAATAATGATACCCGGTATCGTCATCGGCATCGCGACACTCATTGCCCTGGTCACCGTATTCGGCTGGCTAAACCCGCTTCTTGCAAGCCTATGGCCCGATGGAGCAAATCCCCCGCAACTTTCCATGGGGATGCCCACGCTTGTCGCCGCACACACCATGTTCACAATGGCGCTGGTCATAATCATCGTACGTGCAAGGCTATCGGGTATGGACCGCGCGCTCATGGAAGCTTCGGCTGACCTCTTTGCGACGCCCTGGGGCACCTTTCGACAGGTGACCCTGCCGTTGATAGCACCGGCAATTTTGGCAGGCTTCCTGCTCAGCTTCACTTTCTCATTTGATGATTTCATCATCGCGTTCTTCGTAGCTGGCTCAGAAACAACCCTGCCAATCTACATATTCTCATCCATCCGGCGCGGCGTAACACCCGAGATCAATGCCATCGGCACTATGGTTATGGGCGCGTCGCTCTTGTTGCTCGTAGCAGCGCAGCTGCTTTTGCGCCGAGGCGCCTCAAAATCGAATAATTAAATAAAGGAGCCAAGTGACATGCGGCTTGCAGGTAAGGTCGCGCTCGTGACGGGCGCGGGATCAGGAATTGGTCGGGCGGGTTCAATGGCAATGGCACAAGAGGGTGCGCATGTTGTGGTAACCGATCGCGATGCAACCCTTGCTGAAGCCACTGTGGCCGCGATCGTAGCGCAGGGAAATCAAGCATCTGCCATACAGCTTGATGTGACCGATGACGATGCCCTTACCAGAACCATAGACGAAGCAGTTAAAAACTTCGGTCGGCTTGACGTGTTGCACTCTCACGCTGGGTTGCAGATCGAAGGAACGCTGGAAGAAGTGGAACCAGATGGAATGGATGCTTCTTGGGCATTGAATGTCCGCGCTCACTTCATTGCCGCGCGTGCAGCCGTCGCCCATATGAAATCACAAGGTGGAGGCAGCGTGATCGTCACGGCCTCCAATTCTGGGGTTCAATATGACCGGGGTATGATCGCCTATGCGACTACAAAGCACGCTGCTGTTGCGATGGTCCGGCAGATGGCAGCCGACTACGCTGTCCATGCAATCCGTTTCAATGCCCTATGTCCAGGATTTGTAGACACCCCTTTCAATGCAGGCTTCGAAAAGCAGATGGGAGGCCGTGCCAAACTGGAAAGCTACATCGAGCAGGCGATCCCCATGAGTCGATGGGCGACAGTTGAAGAGATTGGCCATGGGATCGTCTATTTAGCTTCAGATGAATCCGCTTTTATGACGGGGCAAGCCCTGGTTATCGATGGCGGTGAATGCATTTAGTGATGGGTTAGACCGCTCAAGAGAATGTCTATCGCCGCAATTCATTTTGGCGAGCACATTTAAGTCCGCTTTGGGCTCGAAGCGGTCGTTCGCTGCGTCGGGCATGAAAGTCTGCTTTGCGGACAAAGCGGACGCTCAATCTTTTGATTTTCGCCCCGATTTGTATTCTGGAAGTTTGGCCAAGGCCGACTTCAACGCGTCTCCCCATCCGTCGGAAACAACGCGAAAGTACTGGTCGTCGGACTCGAATCTTGACCGCGTACCGCCGTCAAGGCTGTCTTCATCGTAGAGAAGCAGGTCGAGCGGAGCACCGACAGACAGATTGGCCTTAATCGTGGAGTCAAAACTGACAAGCAAGAGTTTCACGGTTTCTGGGAAACTCATTTCCGGATCGTAGGCTCGCACCAGAATAGGACGGCCATATTTTGTCTCACCGATCTGAAAGAACGGGGTGTCGTCGCCTGCCTCGATAAAATTGCCTTCAGGGTAGATCAAAAACAGGCGAGACGGGCCGCCGTTGATCTGGCCTCCAACAATGAGCGTCGCGTGAAAAGTGCTGTCAGCTTGCTGACCGGACCGGGCATGCTCCTCGATGACGTCGTTCAGCGTAGCCGCGACCAGTTGCGCAACTTGAAACATTGTCGGTGCTTCTAAGATCGATGGTGAACGATCTGCCGGCGCTTTTGTTCGTTCTTCCAGAAGGCTTATTGTGGCCTGAGTGGTCGCAAGGTTTCCGGCAGTTAGGATTGTGATCGAACGGTCCCCTTCTACCGCCCAATTGAACATCTTGTTGAAGGTCGAAACATTGTCCACGCCTGCATTCGTGCGCGTATCGGACATAAACACCAGCCCGTGATTCAGCCGCATGCCCACAGCATAGGTCATCAATTTCTCCGTTACTGCTGTGCGACCTGCAACTGCACTGTCAATTGCTCGCCCGCTGTCCCAATTCTATTCCCTATTACCGGTGCGGCTTGGGCATAGTCCAGCCCGGTTGCGACGCGGACGTATCGATCGTCAGGCGAGATCCCGTTTGAAACGTCAAACCCGACCCAGCCAAGCCCGTCCAAATGCACTTCGGCCCAGGCATGGGTCGCGTCCTGCAGTTCCGTTTCGTTCATCATCAAGTAACCCGATACATAGCGTGCTGGCACTCCGATCTGTCGCGCGCACGTAATGAAGATATGAGTGTGGTCCTGACACACGCCGCGCCCAGCTTTGAGGGCATCTTCTGCGCCCCAGCCCGGGTGCGAACTTCCAATTTCATACGCGACCTGAGTTCGAATGTTTTCGGACAGGGCATGCATCTGTTCCAGCGGTTCGCTTTTGGGTAACGCGCCTATCAGTTCGGCAACCCCTTTCCCCGGCGTTGTCTGCGGGGTACCCCTATTGAACAGCCACAAGGGTGTCGACCCTTCGTGACGCCCCAAGACGCCGTGGGTGTCTTCCACCTCAACAACGCCTTCAGAGATCAACGAAATACTTTGGGTGTTTGCGTCGAAACTGATCAATTCCACGGTGTTACGGTGGTAGTCTTCAAACGTCAGTTCTTTTCGCCCGCCGGTGATTTCTGTGTTCCAACTTTCAATGCTTTGATTGCGAAAGGACTTTGGTGTCTTCCTCAGCTGTTGCAACCCGAAGGGAACTGGTGCGTCGAAATCGTATCGTGTCTCGTGTCGAATGTGCAGTTTCATTGTCTACTCGTAGAACCGGTAATCAATCTCGATCTGACGGCTTAAGTTGCCGAGGTCGGTTAGAAAGTCCTGAATGTATTCGTGAAGTCCGATTTCAAAGATATTCGAGATCTTCTGATCCAGGTATTTTTCGTAGAGAGCATTAGACGCCTCGCACGAAGGCCCGGCAAAGCCATAGTCTTTCTTCAGGTATGACAGGTTCTCTTGAATCTTTCTGCAGCAAAAGTGAAGGCTGCGAGGCATCCGCTGATCCAAGATTAGAAACTGGGCAATGTCAGACGGCCGGGTTTTCTCACCATGGGTCATTCGATACCCTCCACCAGCGCCGACGGAACGCAAGATGCTTTCCCATTGGATGTTGTCCAGTGACGAGCCGACCGAGAAGGCTGTGGGCAGAAGAACATAGTATTTAACGTCCAGAATGCGCCCGGTATTGTCTGCCCTCTCGACAAATGTGCCAATGCGGGTGAAGTCGAAAATGTCATTGCGCAGCATGGTCCCCAAGGTGGCACCGCGAACCAGAGCCGCCTGTTGACGAATGAGTTCCAGCGTCGCAGGCAAATCCCGCTCATTCACGCGGCGCTTCATGACCTCGTCAATCTGCATCCAAGTAGCGTTTACAGCACTCCACACATCGTGGGTCAGTGCTGTCCGAACAAGGCGCGCGTTGTCTCGTGCCTGCTTGATAACCGACTTGATCGAGGATGGATTGTCCGCATCCCGAAGCACCCAATCAACAGCGTTGTCCTTGGTAATATCATCGTACTTGGCGTGGTATCCATCCAGAACTCCAGCCGTTTTCAGAACTGACCCCCATTCCTCGGCGGAGTTCTTAGTCCGGGTCAACGCCATCCTTTGACCTGTCTCCAGCAGCCTGGCCGTGTTTTCCGCGCGCTCCAGGTATCGGGACATCCAGAACAACCCGCCAGCAGTTTTTCCCAGCATGGTCAGTCCTCCAGAACCCAGGTGTCTTTGGTCCCGCCGCCCTGGCTCGAGTTTACGACCAGCGAGCCTTTTTTCAGCGCTACGCGGGTCAATCCACCGGGTGTGATTTTGATCCCGTCGGGAGACACCAAAACAAACGGCCTTAGGTCGACATGTCTGGGGGCCAGCCCCGAACGTGCGAAGATTGGAACCGTTGAAAGAGACAGTGTCGGCTGAGCAATATAGTTCGCTGGCCGCGCTTTGAGCTTGTCCCGGAAAGCAGAAATCTCTTTTTTGCTGGCGGTCGGGCCAATCAACATACCGTAACCGCCAGACCCATGCACTTCTTTCACAACAAGCTCGGACAGGTTGTCCATGACGTAAGACAGCGAGACAGGGTCGCTGCATCGCCAGGTTGGAACATTCTGAAGCAGAGGCTTTTCGCCCGTGTAAAATTCGACGATCTCGGGCATGTAGGAATAGATCGCCTTGTCATCGGCAATACCCGTTCCGGGTGCGTTCGCGATCGTGACGCCGCCTGCGCGATAAACATCCAGAATGCCTGGCACGCCCAATGCACTATCAGGGTTGAAATTCAATGGATCCAAGAAGTCGTCATCAACCCGGCGATAAAGCACGTCGATGGGTTTATAGCCTCTGGTGGTGCGCATGCAGACGCGCCCGTCGACAACGCGAAGGTCGTGGCCTTCGACCAATTCCACGGCCATTTGATCAGCAAGAAACGCATGTTCATAGTAGGCTGAATTATAGATGCCGGGGGTTAACACCGCGACAGTGGGTTCTCCGCCTGCGCAAGCTGGCGCACAGGCCGCAAGAGACCGCCTCAGATTGCGGGGGTAGTCGGAAACATTCCGAACATTGGTCGCGCTAAAAAGCTCGGGGAACATCTTTAGCATCGTCTCCCGGTTCTCCAGCATATAGCTGACCCCGGATGGCGTACGAGCATTGTCTTCCAGGACGAAAAACTCGTCTGGGCCGGTTCGCACCAGATCGACGCCGACAATGTGCGTATAGACCTGACCGGGTGGTGAGACCCCAAGCATTTGCGGCAGGAAGGCCTCGTTTCCGGCAATCATCTCAGCTGGTACACGCCCGGCCCGGACAATTTCTTGACGGTGGTAAATGTCATGTAGAAATGCGTTGATTGCCCGCACCCGCTGTTCGATACCGCGTTCCAACCGCTGCCATTCCCGCGCTGAAATAACTCGTGGCACGATATCAAAAGGTATCAGACGTTCTTCGGCCTCGGCTTTGCCATATACGTTAAAAGTGATGCCCGTCAGCCTAAAAACTTTTTCGGCTTCGCGCTGTTTCGCCCTCAGTCGTGATACGTCTTCCGCGTTGAACCAGCGGCCGATCTCTTCGTATGGACCTCTGAGTGATCCATCGCCATTGAACATTTCATCAAAATACTCACTCATGCTTTAAGTTTTACGCATAGATCAGATTTTTCAAGTCATTCAGGCTTGGTTGGAAGCTGCCTTTTGAAGGAGCGTCTAATTTTCAGGCTAACTGGATAACGTGATGATCTTAACAATGTAGCGTTATACGTGTTTCCAGTTGAAGTCACATTCACTGTTTTGCGCTGAACAGTAACTGGTTGTGTGCTGCATTTGAACGCCCGCATTGGGCTCGAAGCAGACCTTCGCTGCAATTAAGTCTAACGCCTGCCATGCGGACAAACCAACCGTTCGGCAGCAAACTCCGAAGTTTAATTTTCGCGCGTCATTCGTAGAGCACTCAACACCCTAGGTCCCTAGCTGATAGGAGGCAATCTGAGTCATTCACTGCTCACCACAAGAACCACCGAACTCAGACTTTCCTCGTGCCAAGGCGGTAGATTCCGAACAATGTTAACAGATCTGTGCACCTCAATATGGTGACATGATCATCGTAATCAACTGAGCTGAGTGGGTCGGGTTAGTGAAATGTCAACCGTTTTGTGATCCGCGTTCCGTCGACCAATCCTGCAGATGGGTAGAGCACAATTAAGTCATCCGCGTTCAAACCACTGGCGACGCTGGCATGCACGCCATTGGTCGCAGAGATTTCGATCGGTTGTTCGAAGATTTTTCCATCTTCGACGAGAAACACAGACCAGCCCTTGTGTGCCCGGAACATTGCACTGGCAGGAATAATCAACGCTTCCGGATCTTCCTGAATTACGATCCGTACTTCTACCCGGTACCCGTGGCCCAAACGGCCGTTGGATACATCGGGTGCTTCCATTGAAATCACAACGTTTACGCGCTGTTCCTCGACCCCCAAGGCCGAGAACTTTGTAAATCCAAGCGGATCTATGCGCTCTACCGTTCCGTCAATCGGCTTCCCCCCGCCCCATTCGTCAATAATAACACGATCGCCCACGGACACCTGAACAGCATCAGAAGACAAAAGTTCGGCAACGACCTCAAGGTCTCCGTCGATGTCGCCGATTTCCAGGATGGGAGCCCCCGCAGGCAGCGTAATTTCGTTTTGCTGTATTACTTGCAGAACCCGCCCAGTCGCAGGCGCCAGCAGCGGGATCACTTCGTCCGAGTGTGATATAAGTGCCGACGCAATGCCGCGGTCGTCAAATCCGATCAGCTGAGCACGCGCATTCGCCAGTTCCGCTGTTCGAACCGAAATGGCAGCCTCGGCACTGTCGACTACGGCCTGTGCGACTCGGCCTTCGCGCTCAGCGCGGGCCAGCGCCGCCTCACTGATGCGGCCGTTTTTCATCAGCGACTCCGCGCGTTCCAAATCTTCTTCCGCCAGCGCCAGATCTGCGACCGCTTTGTTTAGATCGGCGCGGGCCACGCGGAGAGCAGCTTCTGCAGCAGTGACCGCCGCGCGGGCCTGTTCGCGCGTCCGTACATCCAGCATGGAGGGATTGGTGGGCAACATGCGTGCGATGACCGTTTGATCCGCGACAACCGGATCACCCGGTTCGACACCAACGCGGAGCAGTCGTCCGGCAACTGGTGTCGCCACAACATATGAATCGTGCACACGCGTGCGCCCCTCTTCATCAACCGTGACGATTAGGTCCCCAACTTCAACCTGAGCCAGATCCACCGCCACCGCTCGAGGCCAGAACGCTACAAGCAACACGATCGCAATTATCACAATGGTGACGATCGAAAGCACCCACCGTGATTTTTGTTGCGCCATCAGGACTACTCCTTAATTTTCAACGCTTCGACCAGGTCAACCCGGTCCACATCTCGCTTTACAATCCACCCAGAAACTATTGAAGCGGCCAGAACCACCAGCACCGCAGTGCCATACCCGCTGGGATTAAACACGCTTGGAACCTGATAAATGTCGGTGCTAAAACCTGCCGATATCGCAAACGACAAAAAGTAACCCATGAGTGCTCCGAGAGGCAAAGCAACGAGTACGACAACCGCCAACTCCCCCAAAAGCACATAAGATGCTTCGCCCTTCGTGAACCCGATGACGCGCAGGCTTGCCAGATCACGCATGCTTTCAGAAAATGAAATGCGCGCGGTGTTATAGATGATCCCAAAGGTGATCACAGCCGCGATGAGCGCCATCAAATAACGGGTGGACCCTGCGCCTTCGTTCATGATCTTTTGCATCGCTTGCTCCGCATCACGCTTGACCGAGATCCCGGCCACCCGCGGCAGTTCTGCAAAGTAAAGCTGCAAGGCCTTAAGCCGATCGGATTCCGCCGACAAATAGACTGCTGAGACACGCCCCGGTTCTTTGAGTATCCGGTTAAGCCCTTCGAGGGACATATACGCAGGAGATCCAAGCAAAGTTTCCGCCACACCCGTAACTTGTACAGTCAAGTTCGGTCGCCGCCCCTCCAGCACGTCAATTTCGATGGTATCACCGATTTCCGCATTCAGGACTTTCGCCAAAGCAGTCGAAAGCACAATGCCATTCGTGTGAAGTTCTACCGGTTCCAAGTCTGACTTCAAAGCTCGGTTCAAACGCGCGCCTTCTTGCAGCCCGTTTACGGCACCACGATACTGGCGCAATCCATGCCGAAACTCCACAGGCACCACACGAACGGGCTCAACGGCATGAACGCCGTCAAGCGATGCAAGCTCATACTGAACCGTATCGGAGAGCGGATGTGTAAAGCTCACCATGGCATCACTGCGGTCAATTACGGAAAACGTCATATCAATGGTCTTGTCGAAGCCGGCCAGAATGCTAACCATACCAACAGACAGCGCCATCCCGCAGGCAATTCCGACGATCGCGCCGAGGATACGGCCGGGTTGCCTCACAATGCGACGCATCACCATTCGGGTTGGCTGGTCCAATAGTCTTTTCATGCGCGGACCGAAGGCCCCAGTCTTGCTGTAATCCACAGGCGCGGGAGGTCGCATAGCGATCGCGGGTGTGAGACTGAATACCGATCTAAGAACGAGAATTGCGCCTGCTGACGCCGCCAAGACACTTACTGACACTCCAAGAGCAAAGGCACCCGCACTGATCTGGAAAACGAGGAACGGAAACTTGTAGTACGTCTGGTAAACACCCGATAATAGGCGCCCCGACAGGATCCCAAGCGCCCCGCCGAAAACGGCACCACACAGTGCGATCACCAAGACAAGTTTGAAATAGTGAATGCCTATTTCAAGGCTGGTGTACCCGAAGGCTTTTAGTATTCCTATTTGTTCTCGTTCGGATTGGATCATTCGGGCAATCACGATATTGAGCAGGAACGCCGCGATAGCCAGGAAGATCGGCGGCACCACCCCAACTGTTGCGCGAAGACCAGCGATTTCTTCTGTCACGAACCTGTTGGACGCTTGATCTTCCAATCCGTAAGCGCCCAAACCTCCATATTTGTCGAGTAGGCGGTTTGCCCCGGCGATCACCTCCTGCGTATTGGCATTTCTTGAGAGCAAGAGCAGCGCCTCGTTGAAAGCCCCCTTCATGTCGAAGGCTGCTGCCATGGCATCCTCCAACATCCACAAAACGGCAAAGCGTGTGTCGTCCGGCACAATTTCTCCCGGAGCGGCGATGTAGATGAACTCCGGGCTTTGCGCCAATCCGACAACAACAAAGGTTCTGCGAGCGCCGTTCATTGTCGCAGACAGACTATCACCAGGTGCCAGACCAACGGCGTCTGCAAAGCTCTGCAACAGCAAGACTTCGTCATTGCGCCCGACACGGGGCGCGCGACCGCGTGTAAGCATGAAGTTGTTGAGGAGCGGACGAGCATCCCGCGGTATTGAAAGTGCCGTGGCGCGCACGGGTCTGCCAGCCTCTTCCAACGTAATCAGAGCCCCGCCAATCACCCGCCCTTCAACCGCCGTAACGCCGGGCAGATTGGCCAAATGCTGCAGCACCGTTTGCGGCGCGCGCGTGGCTGGAGCAAAGACATCCGCAAGGCGGTAGCGTTCGTAATACGTGCTGCGTGTCTCGGAAAGCGTACCAACCAAACCGGTCATCATCACGAGGGTCATTACACCCAATGCGATAACACTGGCTATCGCGACGGCTTGCCCTTTCAAGCGGCGCAAAGTCCGAACTATTTTCTTGTCAAGCGGACTCACCAGTTGATCTCGTCAGGTGTGAGCTTTTCGGAATTGACCTGAACGTCTTGGATCATGCCGTCTGCAAACTTTATTACCCGGTCTGCCATATCTGCTGTTGCAGCCGCATGTGTTACAATGAGAACAGTAGTATTCAGTCGTTCATTGACGTCTTTCAGCACCCGAAGCACGGCCCGACCTGTCTGGCTGTCGAGCGCTCCAGTCGGCTCGTCGCAGAACAAAACAGTGGGTGTTTTCGCAATGGCACGCGCGATGGCTACGCGTTGCTGCTCACCCCCTGAAAGCTGCGCTGGAAAGTGATCCTTCCTTGCGTCCAGCCCGACAAGGCCCAGTGCATCCGCGGGTCGCATCGGGTTCTGTGCAATTTCGGTGACCAATTCCACATTCTCTTCGGCTGTAAGGCTGGGCATGAGATTGTAGAACTGAAACACGAACCCGACATGATGGCGCCGGTATAGCGTCAAGTCGCGATCCGAAAGGCTTGTTAGCTCTGTACCATCAAACCACGCGTGCCCGCCCGATGCACGATCGAGGCCTCCGAGTATGTTCAGTAAAGTGGACTTCCCGCTGCCGGATGCACCGAGCAAGACGACTATCTCACCTTTCGGGATTTCAAAGTCAACACCCCGCAGAGCGTGAACGGCGGCTTCCCCTTCCCCGTACACCTTAGATAGAGCTTCCGTACGAAAGGTATAACCAGGCAGGTTTTTCATAACGACACACTGTAATAGCAGCGAAGACGGGTCAACACGTTCGCAAATATGGCAACATGTCCATTGATCCATGCTCTCTATTTATGTCGAACGCTAAATGCCGGACCTAAACCCAATTTTTCCTTGGAGTTGTGCCACGCATTGCCCGTTAGCGACTGGGATTGATAGTCCGCTTCGGGCTCAGAGCGTCCGTTCGCTGCATCAGGCCTGAATATCGGCTCTGCGGACAAACTGGTCGTTCGCCGCTGCGCGGCAATGCACGAATTTGTAGCTCCAGACATGGATGGGCCAGCTCCAAGAGTGAATAGACTG